>NZ_JBBHKP020000001.1:0-232500 GCF_037482385.2 Variovorax sp. AB1(2024)
GCAGGCCACCGTCACCGCCGAGCACGCCGCCCAGCAGGCCGTCGTCACCCAGCACGCCGCCGAGCAGGCCACCGTCGCCGCCGAGCACGCCACCCAGCAGGCCGTCGTCACCCAGCACACCGCCGAGCAGGCCGCCGTCGCCGCCGAGCACACCGCCCAGCAGGCCGTTGTCACCCAGCACACCGCCCAGCAGGCCACCGTCACCGCCGAGCACGCCGCCCAGCAGGCCGTCGTCACCCAGCACACCGCCGAGCAGGCCACCGTCACCACCGAGCACGCCGCCGAGCAGGCCACCGTCGCCGCCGAGCACACCACCCAGCACGCCGCCGTTCAGCAGGTTCGCCACGCCGTCCGTGAGGTAGTCCACTTGCGTATCGACGGCATTCAGCACCGCGGTCGTCGTGCCCGCGCCGAGCACCTGGTCGGCCAGCGGGCTCAGCAGGCCGCCGACGCCGTCGGTCACCTGGCTCACCACGCCATCGACCGGGTCGAGCACGTTGGGGCTGTTCGAGTTGAAGGAGGTGCCGAGCACCGGTCCGAGCAGGCCGTCGACCGTGTCCGTCACGCTGTCCGTGAGGCCCACCACCGGCGCGAGCACGTCGCCCAGGCCCAGGTCGCCGAGAACGCCGTGGTTCAGGCCGTTGGCCACGCTGCCGACAATGCTGTCGACCGGGTCGAGCAGCGCCGCGCCGGTGCCCGGCGTGCCGCCGTTGCCGATGCCGCCCACCACACCGCCGAGCACGCCACCCAGCAGGCCGTCGTTGCCCAGCACGCCACCGACCAGACCGTCGTCGCCCAGCAGGCCGCCAACCAGGCCGTCAGAGCCGAGCAGCCCGCCGCCGAGGCCGTCGGCGCCGAGCACGCCGCCCAGGCCGCCGTCGCCCAGCAGGCCGCCGAGGAGACCGTCGTTGCCGAGCAGGCCGCCCACCGGGCCGTTGCCGCCCAGGAGGCCGCCAACCAGGCCGTTGTCGCCGACCACGCCGCCCAGGAGCCCGTCGTTGCCGAGCACGCCACCCAGCAAGCCGTCATCGCCGAGCACACCGCCGAGCAGGCCGTCGCCGCCCAGGAGGCCGCCGACCGGGCCGTTGTCGCCGAGCAGGCCACCCAGCAGGCCGTCGTTGCTGAGCAGGCCGCCCAGCGCACCGTCGTCGCCCAGCAGGCCGCCGACCACGCCGTTGTCACCGAGCAGGCCGCCGACGGCACCGCCCAGCAGGCCGTTGTCGCCGCCGAGCAGGCCGCCGAGCGGGCTGTCGGTGATCAGGCCGGACACCACGCCGTGCTCGCCGAGCAGGCTGTCGACCAGGCCGCCGTGGCCCAGCAGCTGGCCGGTGAGGCCGTCGCTGCCCAGCAGGTTGGAGAGCGCGCCGTCCTCGCCGAGCAGGCCGCCGACAAGGCCGTCGTCACCGAGCAGGCCACCCACCGCGCTGCCATCGCCGAGCAGGCCGCCCAGCAGGCCCTGTTCACCCAGCAGGCCGCCGGTGAGGCCGCCAACGGCGCCCGTGCTGCCGAGCAGGCCGCCCACGAGGCCGTCGCTGCCCAGCACGTTGCCGAGCAAACCGCCGACGGCGCCGTCGTCGCCCAGCAGGCCGCCGACCAGGCCGTCCTGGCCGAGCAGGCCGCCGACCAGGCCCTGGTCGTCGAGCAGGCCGGACACGAGGCTGCCTTCGCCCAGCACGTTGCCGAGCACGTCGCCGATGACGCCGTCATCGCCCAGCAGCTGGCCGGTGACCGCGCCGAGGCCCAGGGCGCCGGTCAGGCCGGTCACGATGCCGTGGTCGCCGATGAGGTTCTCCAGGCCGTTGTGCACGGCGTCGGTCAGGTAGTCGACCTGCTGGTTCAGCGAGCCGAGGATCTGGTTGGTGGCGCCCGCACCCAGCAGGCCGTCGAGCGCCGGGCTCAGCGCGCCGCCCACCAGGTGAGTGACGTCGGCGACGGTGTTGTCGACCGGGTCGAACTCGTTGGGGTTGTTGGGCGTGAAGGTGCTGCCGAGCAGCGGGGACAGCACGTTGTCGACCACGTCGGTCACGCCGTCGATCGCGTTGGTCACGGGGGTGAGCGCACCGCCGAGGCCGAGCGCGCCGCTCACGTCGTCGATGACATGGCCGATGAGGCCGTCGCCCGGGTCGAGGAGGTGGTCGCCATCGGCGTCGGCGTCGGCGTCCGCGTCGGCGTCCGCATCCGAGTCGGCATCCGCATCGGCATCGGCGTCCGAATCGGCGTCGGCGTCTGCGTCGGCATCCGAATCGGCGTCCGCGTCAGCGTCTGCGTCGGAGTCGGCATCTGCGTCTGAGTCGGCATCTGCGTCTGCATCCGAGTCGGAGTCGGCATCCGCGTCGGCATCCGAATCAGCGTCGGCGTCGGCATCGGCATCCGAGTCGGCATCGGCATCGGCGTCCGCATCCGAGTCGGCATCCGCATCCGCGTCGCCGTCGGCATCGGCATCCGCGTCGGCATCGGCGTCGGCGTCCGCATCGGAGTCGGGGGTGGTGGGCGTCGTCGGGGTCGTGGGGGTGTTCGGATCGCCGGAAGACACGAGCAGCGGGATGCCGGACGTGCCGCCGCCGCCGCCGCCGCCGAGCGCGGCACCCAGCGCCGCGGCACCCAGCGCGCCCAGCGCGAATTCGCCCAGGCCGATGCCGCTGCCGGCGGCGAGCTTCTTGGTCACGGCCAGCGCGGCCGCGTCGGCGTCGCTGTCGGGCGGGGTCACTTGGAGGTCGCCCGAGGCGACATCCACATTCACTTGTTCGAGGCCGCCCGGCAGCTTGGTCGAGCCGATGGTGGCGTCGGTGCCGCCGGTGAAGACGCCGGCCAGCGGCGCCTTGTTGGTGGCCGAGCCGGGGAACAGCACGTTGGCGTGGCCGTCCTGCGGCACGATCACGCGGTCACCGGCAATCAGGGTCTGATTGCCATCGACCGGAATGCGGACACCGTCGCGCATCACTGCGACGCCGGGCGTGGCATTCGATAATGTCCCGATGCTGGCCGGGCCGGCAGCAGCAGCGGGCGCCGCCGAACTCATCGCGCCGGGAGTACCGAGCGGAGTAACGGTGGCCTGGGCAATGACAACAGGAGCTGCGCCGTTGGCGGCGGCAAGTCCTTCGGACGAAACGGTCGATGCTTGTGGAGCGTTCATGGCAGCCTCTGTGACAAAAGATGCCTACTCAGGGGCAACTAGCGTGCCGCTTTGGGCCAGCGCCGTGCCAAGCTGCTTGCAGATGACGCAACCTGTTGATTTGTATGGATATTTTTCTTTTTGACGGCCTGCCGGCCATGTGTGGAAACAGCTCGTAAGCAGGCCATTTCGCGATTCGTTACGTTACGGCGTAACGCTTCGTCACCGGAACGCCGGACACATCGAGCCCCCGCAAAAGCGGTCTTTCGGCTGACGTTTTTCCCCTTTTTCGCCTTTCCTACCCTTCTCGCCTTATCTATATATGTTCAACCCCTCCCAGGAAGACGTGCGCCGCTTCTTCTGCGACGTGTACGCCAAGCACCGGCAGGGCTTGCCGATGGAAGCGCTCGAGACCATCGCCGCCGGCTGGATCGACCAGCACCCCGAATACCACGAGGACCTGGCCGACGCCGACGCGGCGGTCGCGCGGGTCTACGACGGGTCGAACGGGCGCGAGAACCCGTTCCTTCATCTGTCGATGCACCTGTCGATCAGCGAGCAATGCTCCATCGACCAGCCGCGCGGCATCCGCCAGGCCGTCGAGCTGCTGGCCGCGCGGCGCGGCTCGCTGCTGCATGCGCACCACGAGGCCATGGACTGCCTGGGCCAGATGATGTGGGAGAGCCAGCGCGCCGGCCGGCCGCCGGACGGCGAAGGCTACGTGGCCTGCGTGCAGCGCCGCGCGACAAAAGACTAACCCCCAGGCTGCGCGCACTTCGTGTCGCTTCGCCAACCCCCCTTGCAGGGGGCAACGCCAGCGGCCCGGCAAAGCCGGTTCCGCGGCGTTCCTGGCGAATACCGGCTAGCCGCCGCGCTTCGGTCGGGCCGCTGGCGGCACCGCGCCCTGCTCCCTGGCCGCCTCGCGCAGCAGCGCGGCCATCGCGGCGCGCAATGCCGAGGGCTCGGCATCGCTGCGCTGCAGCAAGCCGACCGGCTCCTCGGTGCCCGCCGTCTCGATGCGCAGCTGCACCAGCCGGCCGTCGGCCAGCTCGCCACGCGCCGCGCCCAGCGGCGTGATCCACACCGCATCGGACACCGCCACCAGCGCGCGCGCCACCGCCACGTCTAGCGTCTGCAGCGCATTGGTCGGCAGCACCAGGCCACGGGCCGACAGGAAGCTCTCGGTGTTGTGCCGCGGGCTCGTGCCTTCGCCGTACACCACCAGCGGATAGCCCAGCACCGCCTGCACCGACGCCGCCTTCAGCGCCAGCGGATGCCCCGCCCGCACCGCGAACACCAGCGGCTCGGTGTGCAGCAGCTCGAAGCTCAGGCCGCCCATCAGGCGCGGGTCGCTCATGCGGCCGACCACCAGGTCGAGCTCGCCGGCGCGCAGCTCGTCGAGCAGCACGCCGTTGGCGGCGCTCTTCACCATGATCTGCACCTGCGGCCAGCCGTCGCGCAACCGCGCCAGCGCAATCGGCAGCAGGGCCGGTGCCACGCTAGGCAGCGCGCCGATGCGCAGCCGCTCGATGCGCCCGCCCGCCGCCGGCGCCACCGCCTGCGCGCTGGCGTCGAGCGCCTCGAGCACGCGCAGCGCATGCGCCAGCAGTTGCTCGCCGGCGGCCGTGAGCCCCTGCACGCCGCGCCGGCCGGCCTTGCTGCGGTCGACCAGCCGCGTGCCGACGATGGCCTCGAGCTCGGACAGCGTCTTCGACACCGCCGGCTGGCTCAGCGCCAGCCGCTCGGCCGCGCGCGCGAGGTGCCGCTCCTGCGCCACGGCGACGAGGCAGCGCAGATGGCGCAGCTGCACGTTGCGCAAGAAGTCCTGGCGAAGATCGGCGGCGGTTTTCAATGCCTGTTGGTTATTGATAACGGAGCAATCTTCAATTTACATCATCGAACGGTGCTTCGAGAATCTGCGCTTCCGGATTCGTCCCACGACAGGAGACAACGTTCATGTTGACCAAGACCAAGGGCAGCTCGCCCATCCTCACCCCGCGCGACTGGGAAGCCCATCCCAGCTACGTGTACCCCGGCTACAAGTCCACCATGAAGCGCGGCCCGCAGAAGCCGCTGATTCCGCTGAAGGCCTCGCTCGGCGAGCTGCAGCAGCCGGTGTACGGCCACGACAGCATCGGCGAGTTCGACCACGACCTCACGCGCAACGCGCGCAAGAACGGCGAGCCGCTGGGCGAACGCATGATCCTCACGGGCCGCGTGCTCGACGACCGCCGCCGCCCGGTGGCCAACACGCTGGTCGAACTCTGGCAGGCCAACGCCTCGGGCCGCTACGTGCACAAGGTCGACCAGCACGACGCCCCGCTCGACCCCAACTTCCTGGGCGCGGGCCGTTGCCTGACCGACAGCGAAGGCCGCTACCGCTTCCTCACCATCAAGCCCGGCGCCTACCCCTGGGGCAACCATCCGAACGCCTGGCGTCCGCAGCACATCCACCTGTCGCTGTTCGGCCAGAGCTTCGCGAGCCGCCTGGTCACGCAGATGTACTTCCCCGGCGACCCGCTGCTGCAGTACGACCCCATGGTCACCGGCACGCCCGAGCGCTACCGCAACCGCCTGATCGCCGACTTCAGCCTCGACATCACCGAAGAAGGCTACGCACTGGGCTACCAGTTCGACATCGTGCTGCGCGGCGCGGACGAAACGCCTTTCGAAAATCGATGAGCCAGGAGACGCAAACCATGTTGATGACCGCACAGGAAGCCGACTTCGGCCAGACCCCCTCGCAGACCGTGGGCCCCTACTTCGCCTACGGCCTCACCGCCACGCAGTACGGCTACGACTTCGACCAGCCCTTCGACGCCGTGCTCGCGCTCGACAACGCCAGCGGCCAGCGCATCCGCCTCGAAGGCCGCGTGATCGACGGCGACGGCAACCCGATCAACGACGCGCTGGTCGAGATCAGCCAGCCCGACGGCGAAGGCCGCTATCCGCAGACGCCCGAAGAAGCACGCGCCATCGGCTTTCGCGCCTTCGGCCGCGTCGGCACCGGCACCACCGAGGGCAACCGCTTCGTGTTCCACACCGTGAAGCCCGGCGCCGAGTCGCCCGGCGAGGCACCGCACATCAACGTGATCGTGCTGATGCGCGGGCTGCTGCTGCATGCGTTCACGCGCGTGTACTTCAGCGATGAAGCCGAGGCCAACGCAAAGGACGCCGTGCTGCAGAGCGTGCCGGCCGAGCGCCGCCAGACGCTGATCGCGGAGCGCGTGGAGCAAGGCGGCGCGGTGACCTACCGCTTCGACATCCGCATGCAGGGCGCGGACGAGACGGCCTTCTTCGACATCTGATCTCAGGGAAATCCCGGACAAGAAAATGCCCGCTCGCAGCGGGCATTTCTGTTTTTGCAGCGGGGCTGCTTATTCGGCGCCGTGGTGGATGCGCGACTCGGGCACCGTCTTCAGTTCGCCGGGCAGCGAGCTGATGTAGCTGGCCAGCGTCTTGAGCTCGGCCGTGGTGAACTTCTTCTCTTCGACCTGCTGGCCCATCACCGCGTTGGAGCGGCCGAGGTGCGGGTTGTTCTTCACGCGGTAAGACTTGAGCGCGACGAACAGGTAGTCGGCATGCTGGCCGGCCAGCTTGGGCACGGTGCCGTCGTTGGGCGTGTTGAAGTTGGCGCCGTGGCACTTGGTGCAGCTGTTGTCGGCGTTGCGGGTGATGAGCGCCTCGACGTTGGCCGGCGTGGCCTTGGCCAGCGTGGCGGGCGGTGCGCCGCCGTCCTTCAGGCCGAGCTGGCTGTAGTAGGCAGCGAGGTCGGCGATGTCCTGCTCGGTGAGCGTGTCGGCAATGGCACGCATGGTGGGGTGCTTGCGGTCGCCGCCCTTGTACGCGGTGAGCGCTGCCGTGATGTAGGTGGCGCTCTGGCCGGCGATCATCGGCACCTTGTGGATCTCCGGGAAGCTGGCCTGGTAGCCGATGATGCCGTGGCAGCCCACGCACATGGCCACCTTCTTTGCTCCGTCCTGGGCCTTGCCAGTGACTTGTTGGGCTTCAGCCGAGACCGTCACGCAAGCGACAGCAAGGGCAAACATCGTGGTCAACAACTTGTTCATTTTGCGCGCACAATCTCGTGGAGAGTACAGTTTTTCGGATCAACATTCGATTATATGCAGGGGTCCCCTGGAACCCTGTGCAGGCCAACCCTGAGGCCGCACGACGCAGATCGAGTGTGTTCTTTTCTCCACCCCAGCCTCAGTCCCACTCATCTCACTCATGAAATTCCAGGGCTCAGACAATTACGTCGCCACGCAAGACCTGATGCTCGCGGTCAACGCGGCCATCACCCTCAAGCGCCCGCTGCTCGTCAAGGGCGAACCCGGCACCGGCAAGACCATGCTGGCCGAGGAAGTGGCCCAGTCGCTCGGCCTGCCGCTGCTGCAGTGGCACATCAAGTCGACCACCAAGGCGCAGCAGGGCCTGTATGAATACGACGCCGTGAGCCGCCTGCGCGACTCGCAGCTCAAGGACCTGGACGGCGGCGAGCGCGTCAGCGACATCAACAACTACATCATCAAGGGCGTGCTCTGGCAGGCCTTCACGGCCGACCAGCCGGTGGCGCTGCTCATCGACGAGATCGACAAGGCCGACATCGAATTCCCGAACGACCTGCTGCGCGAAATCGACCGCATGGAGTTCTACTGCTACGAGACGCGCGAGCTCATCCGCGCCAAGCACCGGCCCGTGGTGTTCATCACCTCGAACAACGAGAAGGAGCTGCCCGACGCCTTCCTGCGCCGCTGCTTCTTCCACTACATCAAGTTCCCCGACGCGGAGACGATGAAGCACATCGTCGCGGTGCACTTCCCCGGCCTCAAGCAGGAGCTGCTCACCGCCGCGATGAAGACCTTCTACGACGTGCGCAACCTGCCCGGCCTGAAGAAGAAGCCCTCCACCTCCGAGCTGCTCGACTGGCTCAAGCTGCTGGTGGCCGAGGACATTCCGCTCGAAGCACTGCAGAGCAAGGACGACAACGTCGCCGTGCCGCCGCTGGTGGGCGCGCTGCTCAAGAACGAACAGGACGTGACGCTCTTCGAGAAGCTCGTCTTCATGCAACGCAACAACCGCTGAACCCATGAGCGGCCAGAAACACTCCACCAGGCAGCTCATGAAGCTGGGCATCGCCCAGGCGGTGCTCTTCATGGTGGGCGCGATGCTCGGTCGCGGGCTCGGGCTGCTGCTCGGCCTCGACGCCTTCGGCAGCGGCGAATACAACAAGCGCGAGCTCTTCGGCATTGCGCTGATCGGCCTGGGCGGCGGTGCCGGTGCACAGGCCGCGCGCGTCTGGTACGTGCACAAGTACGGCGATCCGCGCGGCTGAAGACTCACGAAGAGAAAGTGCTGAAGATGGCGTTCGTCGAACCTGTCGCGCTGAAGGCACGCGGCCTCGCGCTGGTGCCGCTCTCGCTCGAACACGAAGAAGGCCTGCGCGCCGCGGCCGCCGACGGCGAGCTGTGGAAGCTGCGCGTCACCTCCGTGCCCGAGCCGCAGGACACCCGCGCCTACATCGAGACCGCGCTCAAGACCGCCGACCGCTTCGCCTTCGCGGTGACCGACGAGGCCACCGGCACCGTGCTCGGCAGCACCAGCTTCCACGACATCCTGCCAGCGGTGAAGCGCGTGGAGATCGGCTACACGTGGTACGCCGCGCGCTGCCAGCGCACCCACGTCAACACCACCTGCAAGCTGCTGATGCTCACGCATGCCTTCGATGCGCTGGGCTGCAACGTGGTGGGCTGGCGCACCGACAACTTCAACTTCGCGTCGCAGCGCGCCATCGAACGCCTGGGCGCCAAGAGAGACGGCGTGATCCGCGGCCACGCGATGCGCCGCGACGGCACCATCCGCGACACCGTCATGTACAGCCTGCGCGCGGGCGAATGGCCCGAGGTGAAGGCACAGCTGCTGTACCTGCTCGACAAGCCGCGCGGCTGACTGACAGACACACAAGGAGCGCCCCATGCTCATCGACTTCTTCTACACCCTGCGCTCGGCCAAGTTGCCGGTGTCGGTCAAGGAATACCTCACGCTGCTGGAGGCCCTGCAGGCCGACGTGGTGGGCCCGAACTCCGACGGCGCCTACGGCATCGACGACTTCTACTACCTCTCGCGCACCGCGCTGGTGAAGGACGAGAAGCACTACGACAAGTTCGACCGCGCCTTCGCCGCCTACTTCAAGGGCGTGGAGATGCTGACCGACTTCACCAAGGAAGTGCCGCTCGACTGGCTCAAGAAGACGCTGGAGCGCGAGTTCACGGCTGAAGAAAAAGCCAAGATCGAGAAGATGGGCTGGGACGAGCTCATGGAAACGCTCAAGAAGCGCTTCGAGGAGCAGAAAGAACGCCACGAGGGCGGCAGCAAGTGGATCGGCACCGGCGGCACCTCGCCCTTCGGCAACGGCGGCTACAACCCGCAGGGCATCCGCATCGGCGGCGCTGGCAAGAACAAGAGCGCGGTGAAGGTGTGGGACCAGCGCGCCTACAAGGACTACGACGACACGCAGGAGCTGGGCACGCGCAACATCAAGGTCGCGCTGCGCCGGCTGCGCAAGTTCGCGCGCGAGGGGCACGACGAAGAGCTGGACCTCGACGACACCATCCACTCCACCGCGGCCAACGCCGGCTTCCTCGACATCAAGATGCGGCCCGAGCGCCACAACAACGTCAAGGTGCTGCTGCTGATGGACGTGGGCGGCACCATGGACGAGCACATCCAGCGCGTGGAAGAGCTGTTCTCGGCCGTGAAGACCGAGTTCAAGCACCTGGAGTTCTTCTACTTCCACAACTGCGTGTACGACTTCATGTGGAAGAACAACAAGCGCCGCTTCTCCGAGAAGTTCGCGACCTGGGACATCCTGCGCAAATACAACAAGGACTACAAGCTCATCTTCGTCGGCGACGCGACCATGAGCCCCTACGAGATCCTGCAGCCCGGCGGCAGCGTCGAATACAACAACGAGGAAGCCGGCGCCGAATGGATCCAGCGCCTCACGCACACCTTCCCCAAGTTCGCGTGGATCAACCCCGAGCCGCAGGGCGTGTGGCAATACCGCCAGAGCATCGCGGTGATGCAGCAGCTCATGTCCAACCGCATGTATCCGCTGACCTTGCGCGGCCTCGAAGAAGCCATGCGCATGCTGTCGAAGTAAGTAGGACGAAGCCGGCGATCTGGCGGGGCCTTCAGGAACCGGCCGGGCTTGCTGTCAGAATCCGCCCATGGTCAGGGTGGTTCCAGTTTCCTCGCCGGCGTGGTGGCCGGCTTTGCTTTTTTCCGGCGTCCTGCTTCTGCAAGGCTGCAGCCTGCTGCCGAAGAAGGAGCCGTCCGAAGGCAAGCCCGTGGCCGGCCTCGTGCGCGGCGACAGCACCGCAAGTACCACCAAAGACGACAAAAACGCAGACGGCAAGAAGGACAACGCGGACAAACGCGACGCCTTCACCGTCGACGTGCGCGGCCCCGAGGCAGTGCGCGACTACCTCGCGCTGCACCTCGAAATCCAGCGCTACCGCGAGCTGGACGACCTGGGAGCCACCGAAATCTCCCGCCTCATGGTGGCCGCAGAGGCCAATGCCCGCGAGCTGCTGGGCACCCTCGGCTACTTCACGCCCACGCTGACGCTCGAACTCAACGAAACGCCCCAGGGCGCCAAGGCCCCGCGCGAGATCGTCATCAGCGTCTCGCCCGGCGAGATCACCAAGGTGAGCAACGTGCAGATCAGCTACGGCGGCCTGATTGCCGATGACGCCACGGCCGAGGCCCAGCGCGACTCGATCCGCACCGGCTGGGCCCTGCGCGCCGGCCAGCCCTTCACCCAGGAGGCCTGGGACGCGGCCAAGACCACCGCGCTGCGCAGCCTCACGGCCAAGCGCTTTCCCACCGGCAACATCGAGATCAGCCGCGCCGAGATCGATGCCGACCGCCAGGAGGCGCGCCTGAGCGTCACCTACCAGTCGGGGCCGGCGTACAAGTTCGGTCCGCTGGTGCTGCGCGGCATCCAGCGCTACGACCCCGACGGCGCGCGCCGCATCGCCCGCCTGCCCAGCGGCCAGGACTACGACCAGCAGAAGCTGCTCGACGCCCAGCAGCGGCTGGCCAGCAGCGGCTACTACGACTCGGTGTTCCTCACGCTCGACACCGAGAGCGGCAACCCGCTGGCCGCGCCCGTCATTGCGCAGCTGCGCGAGGCGCCGTTGCAGAAGGTGGTGCTGGGCGTCGGGTTCACCACCGACAACGGCCCGCGCCTGTCGGTCGACCACATCCACAACCAGGTGCCGCTGCTCGGCTGGCGCGCGGTGTCGCGGCTGTCGGTCGACCGCGACATCAAGTCGCTGAGCACCGAGCTCAACGCCATTCCCGACGACCACGGCTGGCGCTGGTTCTCCGGCGCGGAGCTGAAAAGCGAGCAGTCGGGCAGCTACGTGGTCGACAGCGGACGCCTGCGCGGCGGGCGCAACAAGTCGAGCGACCACATCGACCGCAGCTACTTCCTGCAGTACGACTACGCGCAGAACCGCGGCACCAACGCGCCCCCCTCGGCCTCCGCCGTCACCGCCAACTGGGGCTGGACCGGGCGCTACTTCGACAACAACTCCGCGCCCACGCGCGGCTTCGGCCTTGCGCTGGAAGTGGCCGCGGGCTACACGCTCACCGGCGAGCAGACGCCCTTCACCCGCACCTACGCGCGCTGGCTCGGCGTGTTGCCGCTGGGCTCGAGCGACGACAAGGAAACCAACGCGCGCCGCAGCCGCCTGCAACTGCGGCTCGAAGGCGGCGCGGTGGCGGCCAAGGACAGCGCGCAGATCCCCTCCACGCTGATGTTCCTGACCGGCGGCGACACCACCGTGCGCGGCTACAGCTACAAGCAGATCGGCACCGTGCGCGCCGACGGCACCACCGTGGCCGGCCGCTACCTGGGCGTGGCGAGCGTCGAGTGGCAGCGCCCCTTCGTCTACAACAACAAGCTCACCGACTGGGAGAGCGTGATGTTCGTCGATGCCGGCGCCGTGGCCGACAAGCCCGCCGAGCTCAAGCCCAAGGTGGGCGTGGGCGTGGGCGCGCGCTGGCGCAGCCCGGTGGGGCCGGTGCAGGCCGACCTTGCCTACGGCGTGGACAGCAAGAAGTTCCGCCTGCACCTGCGCCTCGGCTTCACCTTCTGATTGCCCGCCGATGCAGACCGAAGCCAACCACACCGATCCCGCCGGCGCACCGACGCATACGCCCCCCGCCGCAAGGCGCTCGCGCACGCGCCGCGCGCTGCGCGCGTTCGCCTGGACCGTGCTCGGCCTGTTCGTGGCCGTGCTGCTGCTGGGTGCGGGCGCGTGGTGGTGGCTGGGCTCCAACAAGTCGCTGGCCTTCGCGCTCGCCCAGGCGGCGCAGCGCCTGCCCGCCGGGCAGACGCTGGAAAGCCGCGACGTCACCGGCTCGCTGCGCACCGGCGGCCACATCGGCCGGCTCAAGTACCAGAGCGAGAGCATCGCGGTCGAGGTGAACGACGCCACCATCGGCTGGCAGCTCGCGCCGCTGTTCCGGCGCAAGGTGCAGCTCGGCGAGGTGCATGCCAAGCAGGTACTGATCGAAAAGCGCGGCCCGCCGAGCGACAAGCCCGCGGAGCCGCTGCAGCAGCTGGCGCTGCCGGTCGATGTCGACGTGCCCTTTCGCATCGACGAAGTGCGCTGGGCCGGCCCGCCCGCGCTGCAGGCGCTCAACCTGTCGGGCAGCTACAGCTACAAGGCCGCCGAGCATGCGCTCGAAGTGAAGGGCGTGGACATTGCCGACGGCCACTACAGCGCGCGCGTCAAGCTGCAGGGCCCCGCGCCGATGGCGATCGACGCCTCGCTCAACGGCCGCGTGAAGGCCCCGCTGGCCGAGGACCGCGACATCGACGTGCTGGCCGAAGCCAACGTCAAGGGCACGCTCGCAGGCACCGAAGCCCGCCTGCAGGTGGCCGCCGAGCTCAAGCCCGCCGAGGAAAACGCCGACGCCCTGATGGAAGCCAGGCTGCAGGCGCAGATCGCGCCGTGGCTGCCGCAGCCGGTGATCGACGCCAAGGCCGACCTGCGCAACGTGGACGCCTCCAGCCTGTGGCCCGGCGCGCCGCAGACCCGGCTCACCGGCACCGTCGAACTCACGCCCGACGCCGACACCGGCCCGGCCGCATGGAAGGCATCGGCCGACATCCGCAACAGCGTGGCCGGCCCGTGGGACGAAGAAAAGCTCCCGGTCGAACAGGTGCAGGCCCGCGTCGGCTTCGACGGCACCAGCTGGACCATTCCCGAAGCCACCGTGCGCGCGGGCGGCGGCCGCATCGACGCGGCCGGCAAGTGGAGCCCCGCGCCCGCCCCGTGGCAGGCCCAGGCCACCGTGCGCGGCGTGCGGCCCGGCGCGCTGTACAGCGAGCTTTCCGGCGCGCCGGTGAGCGGCACGATCAAGGCCGAGCAGAAGGAAAGCACCATCAGCTTCGACGCCGCGCTGCGCGCCGAAGGCGGCGCCGGCAGCAAGGCGCTGCCCGGCTTCGCGCTCGACCGCGCGCTGGCCCAGGGCCAGTGGAAAGACCAGGTGCTCGACCTGCGCACCCTGCGCATCGAAGCCCAGCGCGCCAGCCTCGACGGCAAGCTGCAGGTGCGCGTGGCCGACCAGGCCGGCAGCGGCAAGCTCAACCTCGTGCTGCCGGGCGGCAGCGCGCAGGTCGACGGCCGCATCGCGCCCACCACCGGCGGCGGCGACATCAAGGCCAGCATCGACGATGCCGACGCCGTGCAGCGCTGGGTGCAGGGCCTGCCGGGGCTGTCGAACGTGTTCGCGAACGCCAGCGCCAAGGGCTCCGCCAGGCTCGATGCAAGCTGGCAGGGCGGCTGGCAGACCATCCAGCGCCGCCTGCAGAACGCGAACGCGCCGGCGCAGCGCGGCATCGCCGAGCCCACGCTCAAGGCCATGCTCGGCGTGCCCCGGCTCGACCTTCTCCTGCCGGCCTCGGCGCCCGGTGCCGCCGCCACCGCCGTGCAGCTGAACGGCCTGCGCGCCGAACTCGCGGGCAGCCTTGCGCAAGCCAGCCTCACGCTGCAGGGCGAAGCCACCACCGGCACCCAGAAATTCACCATCGACACCCGCGCCAGCGGCGGCCTCGCGGGCACCGACCAGTGGCGCGCCGCGCTCGCCAGCCTGCGCCTGCAGGCCCAGGACAGCGCCCGCCCCGGCGCCCCCTGGGTGCTGGAGCTGAGCCGCGAGGTGACGGCCACCATCCGCAGCACCAGCGGCAACGCCGCGCGGCTGGATGTCGAAGCCTCCGCCGCCGCGGCCACCCTGCGCGGCCCCGTGCCCGGCACCGTGCGCATCGACTGGCAGCCGCTGCGCTTCAGCCAGAGCGGCGCGGCGCCCAACCGCGTGTTCCGCGTGCAGTCCAAGGGCCAGCTGCAGGGCCTGCCCATGGCCTGGGCCGGCGCGCTCGGCGCCAACACCACGCTGGGCGAATACGGCATCAGCGGCGACCTGATGTTCGACGGCGACTGGGACATAGACGCCGGCGACACGCTGCGCGCCAAGGCCCGCATCGCGCGCCAGAGCGGCGACATCCGCGTGCAGGCCGGCGAGGCCGCGCTGGTCACGCGCATCGTGAGCACCGGCACGGGCACCGCCAGCGAACGCACCATGAACTCCGCCACCGCCCCCAACGGCGTGGAGGCCCCCAGCACCCCGGCCGGCCTGCGCCAGGCCGAGCTGCGGCTCGACGCGCAGGGCGACGCCGTGCGCGCCACCCTGGCGTGGGACAGCGAACGCGCCGGCAAGATCAACGCCGACATCGACACCCGCGTGCAGCAGCGCGCCGGCGGCTGGCAGTGGGCGCCCGACGCGCCTCTGGGCGGCACCATCAAGGCCAGCCTGCCCAACCTGGGCGTGTGGTCGATGCTCGCGCCGCCGGGCTGGCGCATTGCCGGCACGCTCGACGCCGCCGCCACCCTGTCGGGCAACCGCGCCGTGCCGCGCTGGAACGGCACGCTGGGCGCCGACAAGCTCGCGCTGCGCGCGCCTGTCGAAGGGCTGGACCTGCGCGACGGCCGGCTGCGCGCCTCGCTGAACGGCGAGCGCGTGGAAATCACCGAATTCACGCTCAAGGGCGGCGCTGGCAGCTCCGCGCGCATTGCCGGCCAGAGCGGCAACCGCAGCACCGCGGCCAGCGAGGCCCGGTCCGACGGCGGCACGCTGTCGGCCACCGGCGACCTCAGCTGGGGCCCGGCCAGCGGCACCGCATCGGGCGTGCGCATGGCCATGCAGGGCCAACTACGCGCGCTGCGCGTGCTGGTGCGCACCGACCGGCAGGTCACGCTCTCGGGCGACCTGCAGGCCAAACTGGACAACGGCCAGTTCACCGTGCGCGGCAAGCTCAGGACCGACCGCGCCGTCATCATCCTGCCCGACGAAACCGCGCCCAGCCTGGGCAGCGACGTCGTCGTGCGCTCCGCCGCCAAGGACCGCGAGGCCGCCGAGGCGGCGAAACGCGAATCCGAGCGCGCCGACGCCCAGGCCGCGAAACCGCAGACCGCCAAGCCGCCTGACATCGTCGTCAACTTCGACCTTGGCGACGACTTCGCGGTGCAGGGCCGCGGCATCACCACCCGCCTGGAAGGCGACCTGGAAATCCGCAGCACCCGGCTGAACGCCCCGCCGCGCATCACCGGCGAGGTGAAGACCGTGAAGGGCCAGTACCGCGCCTACGGCCAGCAGCTCGACGTGGAAACCGGCGTGGCCCGCTTCAACGGCCCCTTCGACAACCCCGCGCTGGACATCCTGGCCATTCGCCCGAACCTGTCGCAGCGCGCGGGCGTGCAGATCACCGGCACCGCGCAATCGCCGCGCGTGAAGCTGTATTCAGAGCCCGCCCTGTCGGACGCCGAAACCCTGTCATGGGTGATTTTGGGACGCGCATCGGCCACCAGCGGCGGCGAATCGGCGCTGCTGCAGCAGGCCGCGCTGTCGCTGCTCGGCAAGATCGGCGGCAGTGGCTCCGGCGGCAGCCTGGCCAGCCGCTTCGGGCTGGACGAACTGGGCTTCAAGGGCCCGGGCAGCGGCGGCGACCTGCGCGAATCGGCGGTGACGCTGGGCAAGCGGCTGTCGAAAGACTTCTACATCACCTACGAGCGCAGCATCGGCGGGACCTTCGGCACGCTGTTCATCTTCTACGACCTCACCACCAGGCTCACGCTGCGGGGGCAGGCGGGGCAGACGAGCGGGCTGGATCTGATCTATACGGTGAAGTACGACTGAGAGCGAGAGCCCCACGGACTTGGCGTTATTCCCGTCGAGTCAAAGGTGAGCTCTTGTTACAGTAACGGCTCAACGAGGAGAAAAAATGATCAGAGTCGCTACCGCAGTCATTTCCCTGGCTGTTATCGCTGGCTGCGCCGGAAAGATTGATTACGTACGCCCCCAGGCTCCAACGGCCGTGGAAAACACGAAGATCATCAACAAGTCGCGCCAAGCCGTCTGGGATGCAGCCGTGCCCCAATTGGGCAAGGAATTTTTCGTGATCAACAACCTGGACAAGTCGTCGGGTCTGATCAACATCAGCTATTCGGGTGACCCGGAAAAGTATGTGGACTGCGGCCGCATCATCTCCTACGTCAAGAACGCGCGCGGTGAACGCACTTATGACTTCCCGGCAGCGAAGCAGCAAATGGAATATGAGGTCATGACGTCCAATCTGTTCTTTCTGAGCAGGCAGATGAATCTCGACGGACGCGTCAATCTGATCTTCGAAGAAGTTGGCCCAGAGCAGACACGTGTCTCGGCCAACACGCGCTATGTCTTGAAGCTTGACCATACCGTGCGCGACGTCAATGGACGCTCCGTCAACACATCCAACAGCATTGCATTCAACACGAACACCGCAGCCAGTTTCCCGCGTCCTGAGAATATGGAGGCCGTCAATTGCCGGTCGACTGGACTGTTGGAGCAAGATCTTCTGTCGAATATCAGGTAAACAACACACGTCCAAGCGAGACCGGTTCCAGACGCGATAAACTGCGCCGCGTCGTTCGGCTCCTGCCGGCGTCCTAGCGTCTTCGTAGTTCAATGGATAGAACGGGGTCCTCCTAAGACTCAGATACAGGTTCGATTCCTGTCGAAGGCACCAGAAACCTGTTGATATTCAACAGGTTTTTTTTCGTCCGGGACAAGACGGCCCACGCAGTCGCTACGGTCTGCCCCCACATACCCGCGCAATCCGAGAACTACTGGGCATTTCCCGTTGCCTGAACAGCCCCGTTCCTCTCTAAAGTAAACGCCCTCGTCCCCCAACACCCCACCAAGTGGGCAAGGAGCGCATCCCCCTCAAGCACCCGAACGAATGAACCGCACCGCCTCGCAGCGGGTCATCGGCGCGCCGCCGCATCGATGCAAATGCGAGGTCTCAAAAGGCGACGGCCGGGATGCGTCAACACCCCAGCCGTCTGACCAAGCGAAGTGCTCAACCCTCTAAAAGGATGCACCCCAAATGGCTACCCCAAATATAGCCCGCCCCTCCACGCCCCTGGCTCACGCAGAGGCCCCGCCAGACGCAGCAACGCTCCTGGAGGAAAAGAGCACGCAGCTCTATTCGCTGCTCTGCTACTGCCACGGCAACGGCCCGCCGCAGCAGGAAGACGCAGGCCCCGAACATCGCGGCAACGTGTTCTGGCTCGCCTCCGAATTGGCGAGAGAAGTGATGAACCTGATCCAGGTCTGCATCCCGCGCGAGCGATAAGGGACAGGCAGCAGCGGCGATCCCAAAGCTAACATCGCCCGCACCGCAAGCACCCGCTTGTGTTCCCTGCCTTCGTTCCGCCATGTCCCTTGCCCTGCAGTTCATCGCCGCCATCGCCCTGCTGGCCGCGCTTCACACCACCGTGATGGCCATGCTCGCCCGCTTGCTCGGCATCACGGTTCGCGAGGTGTCGCTGGGCTTCGGCCCGACTCTGCTGTCCATGGGCATCTTCCGCCTGCGCGCGCTGCCGTTCGGCGGCGCGGTCATGCTCAAGAACACGCTCACCGACACCAAGCCGCACGACGCCGCGCCCGATTGGGCCGACGACGCCTTCGACACCCAGCCGCGCGCGGTGCGCGTGCTGCTGCCGCTGTCGGGCATTGCAGCGCTCATCGCCGTGGCCTTCGTGTTGCGGCCCGACGCGGCTTGGGGCAGCCTCGTCAACGGCTTTGCGCAGATCGCCACGGGCGCGC
Source organism: Variovorax sp. AB1(2024) (assembly GCF_037482385.2). Lineage (NCBI taxonomy): Bacteria > Pseudomonadati > Pseudomonadota > Betaproteobacteria > Burkholderiales > Comamonadaceae > Variovorax > Variovorax sp. AB1(2024). Next base: position 18,332 of record NZ_JBBHKP020000001.1, read on the forward strand.
TCTCGCCGCTCTCCACCGCGCAGCATCTGCTTGGCGGCGCGACGCATGCAGGGTCGCTCGGCTTCGCAGCGCTGCTCGGCATGCTCGCAGCGAAGTTCGCCGCGTTGAACCTGCTTCCGCTGCCGACGATGGGCGGCGGCCAGGCCTTGCTGGCGTTGCTCGACCCGTGTCCGCACGATCAGCCGCGCTGGAAGGAGCTGCTGATGCAATGGTCCGCGTGGCTGGCGATCGCGCTGGGCGCGGCATGGATCGTGGCCATCGGCGTGTTCCTCGCACGCTGAAGCAAAGACGAAGAAAGCAAGGCCGCAAAGCCCTGCGGCCCCAACTGTTAATTCCCGGTAACACGGCACGGCTCCAATCGGGCGCGGGAACGTTCCCAGCCTTCTTCTTCATCGCAGCCCCCGTGACTTCCGCCACCGACCCGCGCCCTCCCCGCCCCCTCAACATCCTCGGCCGCCGGCTGCTGGCCACTTTCAGCGTCGTGCTGCTGCTGACCCTTGCGGGCTCGGGCATCGGCATCTGGTCGCTGGCCAAGGTGACCGGTGCCACGCATGAAGCCATCCAGCACAACGGCGTGTCCGAACGCCTGGTGGTCGACGCCTATCGCCTGCAGGCGATCAATGCCGAGCGCTACAAGGCGATGGCGCTGAGCTCCGAACCCGAGGTCGGCGAGATCCTCGCGGCCGACATCCAGGCGACGGAGAAGCAATACAGCGCGCTGATGCAGCAGGTCGACCAGCGCCTGAAGTCCGAGCCCGACCGCGCATTGCTCGCGCAGATCGAAACCGCGGGCACCGACTTCAAGGCGGCCGTGAAAGAGCTGATCGCGGCGCGCGACTCGGGCCTGACAGAGCGCATCCGCAACGTCTATTCGCAGCGCTTCCAGCCGGGCTCGGCCGCGCTGCTGGCGGCGGTTTCCAGGCTCGCGCAGGCGCAGCGCGACGCCATGGATGCAGCCGACGCCCGCATCGACGGCCTGAGCGCTTCGGCGCGGCTGGCGCTGGTGGTGTTCTGCGCAGCGGCGCTGCTGGTGGGCGCGGTGCTGGCGCAGTGGCTGGTGCGCAGCATCAGCAGGCCGATCCGCGCGGCCGGCGAAACGGCCCAGCGCGTGGCCAGCCTCGACCTGCGGCAGGACATCGAGGGCCACGCGCGCGACGAGGCCGGGCAGATGCTGCAGGCGCTGGGCGCGATGCAGGGCGCGCTGCGCGAACTGGTCGAACGCGTGCGCGAGTCGGTGCAGAACGTGCGCGTGGCGGCCGGCGACATGGCGCAGGGCAATTCGGAACTTTCGTCGCGCACTGAAGAAGCCGCGTCGAGCCTGCAGCAGACGGCCGCCGCGCTGGAGCTGGTGATGCGCAACGTGGCGCAATCGAGCGAGGCCGCGGGCCGGGCAGAGCAGATGGCGGGCGCCGCGGCCACGGTGGCGGCGCAGGGCGGCGAGGTGGTGTCGCAGGTGGTCGGCACGATGCAGGACATTCACCGCGCCTCGCACAAGATGGCGGACATCATCGGCGTGATCGACGGCATCGCGTTCCAGACGAACATCCTCGCGCTCAACGCGGCAGTGGAAGCCGCGCGCGCCGGCGACTCGGGCCGGGGCTTCGCGGTGGTGGCGGCCGAGGTGCGGCAGCTGGCCACGCGCTCGGCGGCGGCGGCGCGCGAGATCAAGGGGCTGATCGAGAACTCGGTGCAGCGCATCGAGGCCGGCACGCAGCTGGCCGACAGCGCGGGGCAGACGATGGGCCGCATCATGGCGTCGATCCGGCAGGTGGCGGGCACGGTGAACGACATCACCGAGGCCACGCATGCGCAGACGCGCGACATCGGCCAGATCAACACCGCCGTCTCTCGGCTGGACCGCATGACGCAGCAGAACTCGGCGCTGGTGGAAGAGTCGGCCGCCGCGTCGCAAGGCCTGCGCGACCAGGCACGCAGCCTCGAGGCGCTGATCAGCCAGTTCGTGCTGCCGGGCGACGGCGAGGCCGCGCGGCAAGATGCGCAATGGCTGCCGGCCCGGGGCAATACGCCGGCTCCCAAGGCGCGGTTCGCAGCAACGCCCAAGGACCGCCTGCTGCCGGCCTGAGCAGCCGCATCAGCGGATCAGCGAATCAGGTCCATCGACGCGACCTGCGGCGTGACCTTGGCTTCTGTCGCGGTCAGCAGCTGCCCGTTCGATTCCTTCCAGCACATGAGGTTGGTCAGCCCCGAGCCCGCCGGGCCGGGCGCCTGGATCGACACCGCCTTCCACCCCTTGCATGCGCCGCCCACGGTGGTGGGCCGGTCTAGAAAAACGTATTCGGTGCCGGCGTCGATGCGCATCACGCCCACCACGCCGGGTGGAAACGGCTTGCGCGTCTGGGCGGATGCCGCGCACGCGGCGGCGGCCATGACGATGCCGATGAAGAAGATCCGCCCCATGCCTGCTGCTCCGGTGTTGTCGAGGCCGGATATTACTTTTGCGCTTCCGTCCGCTCCCGCCACGGCTTGTGCGCCCCGTCGACCGACCGCACGCTGACGAACTGGCTGGCCCGCAACTTCATGCGCGCCACGGCGGCGTCGAGCGAGGGCTGGGCCATGATCACGACCTCGCCATGCCGCAGGCCGTCCAGCGCGATCTCGGCCACGCCGGCGTAGCCGCCGCTCACGCCCTGCTTGAAGTGGAACGAACAGGACCAGCCGCCCTTCAGGTCGACGGAAATGGGATGTGAGGTCAAGGGCGCGCGCGCTCGAAGACTGCCTGCCATCGTGCGGAGCGGGCATGTCCGTGGGTTGGAGTTTTTGTCGGCCCAGTGTCGCCATGGCACCGGCCGGGTCAATCCCATGAACGGGTTAACTGGCGCGCGGCCGTGCGCCGCCCGCTCAAACCACCCGGTGCTCTTCCACCACGAAGGCCGTGATCTCCGCCAGGAAGGTGAGCGCATGCGCCATCGTCACCTGCCCCTGCGGCGACGCGAAGGCGGCGTTCAGCGTGTCGGTGTTCTCGAACCACAGCTCGACGATGCCGTCGATGGGCAGTTCCGGGTAGTCGCAGGGCGTGCCCTTCACGAACTCGCGCGCGGTCACCACGTTCTGGCGGTAGCCGCTCACGCCCGGCATGCGGCGCACATGCTCGGCATGCACGCGCCATTCGCGGCGGAAGTCTTCTTCGGATTGCGCGGCCGGCCGGCGCAGCAGCGAGATGCGCTTGAGCAGGCCATGGGGCTCGGGCGGCAGCGCGATCACTTCGGTCTGCGCGACGCTCACGATGTGCAGGCCGCCCAGAAAGCGCTCTTCGTCCGCGCGGATGGCGGCCGCCAGTTCGCCGTGGCCGAAGGCTTGCGACGCCTGCGCGGCCTCGTCGAAGCGCAGTTGCGAGAAGCCGTCGAAGTCCCACGGCCCGCGCGCGAAATCGATGCCGCGCTGCAGCCGGTCGACCACCAGGTTCTGCCGGTAGGCGCGCAGCGTGGGCAACTGCGCCACCAGCGGGCCGTGCCTGTCGCGCCAGTGGGTGCGGAAGGCTTCGTCGGTCCACGCGGGCTTCTTGCGGATCAGGCCCATGCGCAGGCTGGTGGTGGTGGTTGCGGCGGTGCTGGTCGGTTCGGTCATTGGGTGCCTGTCTCCTTGTCGCTGGATGCCGCCGCCGCTTCGGCCCGCGCGCGCGCCAGGCCCGGCGCGCGCTTGGCCAGCCACACGCCGTGGCGCACCGGCCAGCGTTCGTAGCCGGGGTCCGCGCCGAGCGCGGCGGCCGCGTGGTGCGGCCAATAGGGGTCGAACAACGCCTCGCGGCCCAGCGCGATCAGGTCGGCATCGCCGGCGGCGAGCACGGCCTCGGCCTGCTGCGCGTCGACGATCATGCCGACGGCCTGCGTGGGCACCTGCGCCTCGCGCCGGATGCGCGCCGAGAACGGCACCTGGAAGCCCAGCCCGCGCGGCACCGGCAGCGCGCGCGTCTCTTCCGTGAGACCGCCGGAAGAACAGTCGATCACGTCGACGCCGCAGCGCTTGAGCTCGCGCGCGAGCACCACCGAGTCGTCCAGGCCCCAGCCGTCGAGCGTGCCGTCCACCGCCGACAGGCGGCAGAACAGCGGCTTGTGCGCAGGCCATGCGGCACGCACGCGCCGCGCGATTTCCAGCGCCAGCCACATGCGGTTGTCGCGGCTGCCGCCGAGCGCGTCGCCCCGGTGGTTGGCGTTGGGCGACAGAAAACTCGCCACGAGGTAGCCGTGCCCGAAGTGCAGCTCGACCACGTCGAAGCCCGCCTTGTCCGCGCGCACCGCCGCATCGACGAAGTGCTGCACGACCGAGGCGACACCGTCCGCGTCCAGCGCGCGTGGCGCCGACCAGCCAGGTCCCGCCGCGAGCGCGCTCGGGCCCAGGCGCTCCCAGGGTTCCTCGTCGGCGGCCATGCGCGCGTCATCCAGCGCCGCGCCGCCTTCCCACAGCGGCTCGCTGCCGGCCTTGCGCCCCGCGTGCGCCAGCTGCACGCCGATGGCGCTGCCCTGCGCATGCACGAAGTCGACCACGGCCTTCAGCGGCGCGATCTGGCTGTCGTTCCACAGCCCGAGGTCGGCAGTGCCGATGCGCCCGCGCGGATCGACCGCGGTGCTCTCGGTGAGGATCAGCCCCGCACCGCCGAGCGCGAACTTGCCCAGGTGCACCATGTGCCACGGCGTGGCATGGCCACGGTCGGCGGCGTGCTGGCACATGGGCGAGATGACGACACGGTTGGCCAGCGTGAGGCCGCGCAGTTGCAAAGGCTGGAACAGCAGGGGAAGAGATTCGGACATGAATGGCAGGGATCAGGGCGCGACGGCCGTAGCAGCGGGCCGCGTGCCCAGCCAGGTGCCGCTCATCACGGCGACGAAGCCGAGCAGGTGCCACCACGTGAGCGCTTCGCCCAGCAGCAGCGCCGCGAACGCGACGCCGAACACCGGCACCCAGTAAAGAAAGACGGCCGTGCGCGCCACGCCGATGACGGAGATCGCACGGTTCCAGATGAGGTTGCCCGCCGCGGTGGCGGCAATGCCGGAGAACAGCACCAGCGCCCACGGCCACGCGCCGGGAAACAGCTCGGCCGTGCCCAGCCGCGAAGGCCCGAGCAGGGTGTGCAGCACCAGCATGGCGGTGCCGATCATGTAGATGACCCAGCTGATCGACAGCGGATCGATCTGCCGCGCCAGCCGCTGCACGCCCACGCCGCCGATCGCGAAGCTCACCACGCCCAGCGCCAGCATCAGGTCGCCGATGCCGGCACGCGACAGCCCCGCGCCCGGGTGGCTCAGCACCACCGCCGCCACCCCCGCGAAGCCCAGCGCCACGCCCAGCATGCGCCGGGGCGTGAGGCTTTCACGGAACACCAGCGCGGCCATCAGCGCCGACACCAGCGGGCTCAGCGCCATGATGAGCGCGCCGTTGGTGGCGGTGGAGCGCAGCAGGCCCTGCGCGAACAGGATCTGGTTGGCATAGACCATGAGGAACGCGCAGCCCGTCATGGCCGCGAGCTGCCGCGCGCCGAGCGCGGGCACGCCGCCCCGGCGCCAGAGCACGATGGCCGACAGCGCCAGGCTAGCCACCGCCATGCGCAGCGCGGCCAGCGGCAGCGACTCGAAGGACGTGGTGAGCGCCTTCACGGCGGACACGTTCACGCCCCACAGCACCATCGCCAGGAGCATCCAGCCCTGCACGGCGGCGGGTGTCGCGCCAGGTGGCGGTGTGGACTGTTTCATTTCAGATGTTCGAGGAGCAGTGCGCGCCCCGCGAAGCGTGGGCCTTTCGGGAGCGCCTGCGGAACCGGCTCTGCCGGGCCGCAGGGTGCGCCCCCGCGAGGGGGTGTCCGAGCCACACGAAGTGGGCGAGGCTGGGGGTGGTCAACCTTCCAGTTCGTTCCACATCTCGATGTCGCGCTCGGCGGTCCAGATGCGCGGGTGGACGTGACCGGTGGCTTCGTCATACGCGCGGGTCACGTCGAAGGGCATGCAGTGGTCGAAGATCACCCAGTGGCCGTAGGTCGGGCGCAGCGCGGCCACGGTTTCCTTGTAGATCGCGTTCAGCGTCTTGCCCTGGGCCACGCCGTTGTTGACCAGCGTGTACACGTCGGAGATGAAGGCGCGCGTGGAGGCGATGGCCTTGCGCACGTCGCTCGCGTTCTCCAGCGCGGCGCCGCGGCCGGGCACCAGCTTCTCGAAGCCGAAGCCCGCGAGGCGGTCGAGCGTGGTGGGCCAGTCGCGGAAGTAGCAGTCGCCGGCGTAGGCGGTGCTCTGGTATTCGACGAGGTCGCCGGCAAAGCAGATCTTCTGGTCTTCCAGGTAGGCGATGGTGTCGCCCTTGGTGTGGCCGCGGCCGACTTGCGCGATCTTCACTTCGAGCTTCTTGCCCAGCCACACGCTCATGGTGCCGTCGAAGGTCATGGTGGGCCAGGTCAGGCCCGCGGGCACGCTCTCGACATTGCGGAACAGGCGCGGAAAGCGGCCGATCTCGCTGGCCTTGTCCTGCTCGCCGCGCTCGACGATCAGGTCGTAGGTGTCGCGGCTGGCAATGATCTGCTCGGCGCCTTCCTTGAAGTAGGCCGACGCGCCCAGCACGCGCACCGCGTGGTAGTGGCTCAGCAGCACGTACTTGATGGGCAGCGGCGTCACTTCGCGGATGCGGCGGATCACGTCCTGCGCCATGGCCGGCGTGGCCTGGGTGTCGACCACCATCACGGCCTCGTCGCCGATGAAGATGCCGGTGTTGGGGTCGCCTTCGGCGGTGTAGGCGTAGGCGTTCTCCGAGAGGCGGGTGAACGAGACCTTCTTTTCTTCGAGGTCGGCCTGGCTGGCGAATTTCTTGGTGGTGGCGGTCATTGGAAGCGGTCCTTTGAAGTGAGCGGTGGCGTCAGTGCGTGCCGAGGTACGCGGACTTCACCTTGGGGTTGTCGAGCAGCTCGCGGCCGGAGCCTTCGAGCGTGATGCAGCCGGTTTCCAGCACATAGGCGCGGTCGGCCACGCCCAGCGCCTGCTTGGCCATCTGCTCCACCAGCAGGATGGTCAGGCCCGAACTGCGCAGCTGGCGGATGGCGTCGAAGATGTCCTTGATGATGAGCGGCGCGAGCCCCAGCGAGGGCTCGTCGAGCAGCAGCAGGCGCGGCTCGCTCATGAGCGCGCGGGCAATGGCCAGCATCTGCTGCTCGCCGCCCGACAGCGTGCCCGAAGGCTGGTGCTGGCGCTCCTTCAGCCGCGGGAAGCGCGCGAACTCGCGTTCGATGGCGCTCTCCACGAAGGCCTTGTCGTTGCGGCGCGAGTAGGCGCCGAGCATCAGGTTCTCGCGCACCGTCTGGTCGGGGAAAACGCCCCGGCCTTCGGGCGACAGCGCCACGCCCAGGCCCACGCGCTTGTGCGAAGGCACGTGGGTGCAGTCGTTGCCGTCGATCAGCACGCGGCCCTCGGCCACGGGCTCCAGCCCGACGATGCTCTTGAGCAGCGTGCTCTTGCCGGCGCCGTTGGCGCCGATGATGGTGACGACCTCGCCCGCGCGCACTTCCAGGCTCACGCCCTTGACGGCCTCGATGGCGCCGTACGAGACCTTCACCGATTCGATTTTCAGCATGATGGTTTCGGTCTTTCTGCTCAGGCGGGCATGGCCGTGGCCAGTGCCTCTTCTTCTTCGTCGTCCACGCCCAGGTAGGCCTCGACCACGCGCGGGTTGGCCTGCACCTCGGCGGGCTTGCCCTCGGCGATCTTGATGCCGTAGTCGAGCACGATCACGTGGTCGGAGATCGACATCACCAGGTCCATGTGGTGCTCCACCATCAGGATCGACACGCCGCATTTGCCGATGCGCAGCAGCAGTTCGCCGAGCTCGGCCGTCTCCTGCGGGTTCAGGCCGGCGGCGGGCTCGTCGAGCAGCAGCAGTTGCGGCTCGGTGGCCAGCGCGCGCGCCAGCTCCACGCGGCGCTGCAGGCCGTAGGGCAGGCTGCCGGCGGGCCAGTGCGCCAGGTGGCCGAGGCCGACCAGGTCGAGCAGCTGCAGCGCGCGTTCACGCGTCTCGCGCTCCTGCCTGCCGGCCGTGGGCCACGCCACCAGCGACGACAGGAAGCCGTTGCTCATGCGGCTGTGGCGGCCCAGCATGACGTTGTCGAGCACCGACAGGTCGGCGAACAGGCGCAGGTTCTGGAAGGTGCGGCCCATGCCCAGGCAGCAGATGGTGTGCGCCGGCTGGCCCACGATGTTCTGGCCCAGGAAGCGGATCACGCCCGCATCGGGTTCGATCACGCCGGTGAGCATGTTGATCATGGTGCTCTTGCCCGCGCCGTTGGGCCCGATCAGCGCATGGATGTGGCCGCGCTGCAGGCGGAACGACACGTCCTGCGCCGGCTTCACGCCGCCATAGGACTTGGTCACGCCCTGCACCACCAGCAGTTCGCCTTCGCCGCCGGGGCCGATCTGGCCGGGCACGCCTTTGCCGCCCGCGCCTTCGCCGCGATGGCGCGACTTCATGAACCACTTGTTGAACAGGCCCACCACGCCGCCCGGCATCACGTACAGCGCGAACAGCAGCAGGAAGCCGTAGAGGAAGTGCTGCGCCGAGGGCCAGCGCGCCAGCAGCGCGTCGGTCAGCGTGAGCAGCACCGCGCCCACCAGCGGGCCGTACATCGAGCCCGCGCCGCCGAACAGCACCAGCAGCAGGATGAAGATCGACAGGTGGAAGGTGATGAAGTCGGAGTTGATGTACTGGTTCTGCTGCGCCACCAGCGCGCCCGCGATGCCGCAGGTGACGGCCGCGACCACGAAGGCCATGACCTTGGCGCGGTACACGCGCACGCCCACCGAAGACGAGGCGATCTCGTCCGCCTGCAGCGACAGCAGCGCGCGGCCGAAGCGCCCGCCCAGCAGGTTGCGCAGCAGCAGGTGCAGCGCCGCGCACAGCACGATGCCGAGGATGACCCACTGCGTGGTGTCCAGCGGCGCGCCCTTCCAGGTGAGCGGACGGATGCCGTAGATGCCCTGCGCGCCGCCGAACACGTCGGTCCATTCGCCCACGAGCTTTTCCACCACGATGCCGAAGGCCAGCGTGACCATGGCCAGGTACGGCCCCTTCACGCGCAGCGAAGGCAGCGCGATGAGCACGCCGCACAGGCCGGAGATGACGGCGGCCAGCGCAAGCGCGAGCCACGGGTCCATGTCGGTGCGCGAAGTCAGCAGCGCCACGCCGTAGGCGCCGGCCGCGAACAGCCCGGCCTGGCCGAGCGATTTCTGTCCCGCGTAGCCCACCAGCACGTTCATGCCGGCGGCGCACAGGTAGTAGACGCACATCATGAAGGCGATGCGCAGGTAGTAGTCGTTGCCGGACATCGACACGATGCCGATCAGCACGGCCGCGAACGCGACCACGCCGGCGGGGTGGGCGAGGCGCTTCATACCTTCTCCACCGTCGAGCGGCCGAACAGGCCCGTGGGCCGGAAGGCCAGCACCAGGATGACGAGCGCGAACACCGCCACCTCACGCCACTGCGCCTGCCACAGGTTGACCATCGACTCGAGCACGCCGAGCAAAAAGCCGCCGATCACGCAGCCGCGCGGATTGCTCAGCCCGCCGATCATCGCGCCCGAGAAGCCCTTGAGCCCCACGGTCAGCCCCATGAAGAGCGATGCCTGCGCGATGGGCGCGAGCAGGAAGCCCGAGAGCCCCGCCAGCGCCGAGCTGACGACGAAGGCGCCGATCATCATCGCGTTGGTGTTGATGCCCATCAGGCTGGCCACGTTGCCGTTCTGCGCCACCGCGCGCATGGCCTTGCCGACCATGGTGCGGTTCATGACGCGGTCGAAGCCGAACATCACGACCACCGCCACGCCCAGCGTCAGCAGCTCCTGCGGGCGTACCCCCACGCCGAACATGCGGATCACGGTGTCGCCCACCGGCGCGGGCACCACCACGGGCTTGGGGCCCCAGATGGCCAGGCCCACGCTCTGCAGGATCACGCCGAAGCCCAGCGTGCTCATCACCCACGCCATGCCTGGGCGGCCCGCGAACGGACGCACGCCCAGCACGTAGAGCAGCCAGCCCAGCAGCCCCATCACGCCGAGCGCGGCCACCAGCGCGAAGAGCTGCGCGCCCGCGCCGGGAATGGCGTCGCCGAAGGTGGTGGAGTCGAAAGGCTTGCCCAGCACCAGGAACAGAGCGCTCATGCCGATGAACGCGCCGGCCGAGACGAACTCGCCGTGCGAGAAGTTCAGCGTCTTGGTCGTCGTGAACGTGATGCTGAATCCGAGCGCCACCAGCGCATAGGCACCGCCGACGGCGAGCCCGCTGATGAGCGCCTGCAGGAGCGCTACAACCATGGTCTGTGTCTCTTCTTGCTTCTTGCTTTGCTTACTGCTTGAAGTCGGCCGGCTTCAGGCCGTCGATCAGCGCGTCGCTGTAGGGCAGCAGCTTGCCGTCCTTCCAGCGGATCCACACCAGGTCCTTGGCGGTCAGGGCTTCGTGGTTGGTCTTGCTGAAGGGCTTGTCGTAGGTCTTGAGGACGCCCTGCACCGGCGTCTTCAGGTCTTCGAGCGCGGCACGCACGGCGGCGCCGTCGGTGCTGTTGGCCTGCTTCATGGCCTGGGCCAGCAGCTGCATCGAGTCATAGCCGTGCAGCGCGAAGGAGAACGAGCCCGGCGCCTTCAGCTTGCTGCCGATGCGGTCGAACAGCTTCTGCTGCGCGGGCGTGCGGGTCTCGCTCACGGTGCGCATGAAGATCGGCTTCTCGGCCAGCGCCTTGCCGGCCGCGTCGTAGAAGGTGATGTTGTCGGCGGCCCAGGAGGTGAGCGTCAGCGGGAAGTAGTTGATCTTCTCCATGCTGCGCACCAGCTGCGCGATGGGCGTGCCCTGCGCCCACACCACCACGGTGTCGACGTTGGCGGCCTTCATCTTGCTCAGCTGCGAGGTCATGTCGGTGTCGCCGACGCCGAAGCGCTCGGTGGCCGCGATCTTGATGTCCTGCAGCTTGGCGATTTCTTCCATGTCCTTCAGGCCGCCCTGGCCGTAGCCGGTGGTCTCGGCCATGAGGCCCACCACCTTGGAGCCGGCGGCGTTCTTCTTCACGTAGGCCATGAGCGCGGCCACCTGTTCGCGGTCGACCATCGAGACGCGGAACATGTAGTTGTCGGCGCCGGGGCTCATGGGCTTGGTGATGTCGGTGCCCGAACCCACGTTGCCCAGCACCGGAATCTTCTTCTGGTTGGCGATGTGCTTCCACGCCATCGCGTTGCCCGAGTTGGTGGGGCCGAACACGGCGACCACCTTCTCGTTGTCGATCAGGTCGCTCATGTTCTGGATCGACTTGGGCGGAGCCGACACGTCGTCGCGCGTGACCAGCGCCAGCTTCTTGCCCAGCACGCCGCCGGCGGCGTTGATGTCGGCAATGGCCGCTTCCATGCCCAGCACCGCGGCCTGGCCGCTCTGCGCCGAGGGCGATGCCGACAGGTCGCCGTTGTAGCCCAGCTTGATGTCTTGCGCCGACGCACCGGCGGTGAAGGCGGCGAACGCAGCCGCGGCGAGCAGGGTCTTGTACAGACGAAGGGTTTTCATTTTTTGTCTCCTGATGGATTGACGGACGGGGAAGCGAAGGGAAAGCGCAGGCGGCTCAGACGGCAAGGAAGCCGCCGTCCACCGGCAGCACGATGCCGGTGACGTAGCGCGACATGTCGCTGGCCAGGAAGATCACCGGGCCGACGAGGTCTTCGGTCTGGCCGACGCGGCCCATGGGGATGCGCGTCATGAACGATTCGAGGCGGCCCGGGTTGTCGCGCGTGGCGGCGGTCATGGGCGTTTCGATGACGCCGGGCGCGAGCGCGTTGACGCGCACGCCGGCCGGCGCCAGCTCTTGCGCGAGCGACTGCGTCAGCATCTTGATGGCGCCCTTGGACGGTGAGTAGCCCAGGCTCGCGCCCTGCCCCGCATAGGCGGCGATGGAGGCGATGTTGATGATCGAGCCCTTCGTCTGCTTGAGCACCGGAATGAAGGCCAGCGTGGTGTTGAAGGTGCCGTGCACGTTCACGTCGATGGTCTTCTTCCAGTTGGCGGCGGCGTTCGGGCTCGCGGTGGTCTCGCGGATGATGATGCCGGCGTTGTTCACCAGCAGGTCGACGTTGCCGATCTCCTTGCCCACGCGCTCGGCGAGCGCATGGCAGGCCTCGGGCACGGTCACGTCGAGCACGAAGGACCAGGCTTCGCCGCCTTCGTTGCGCACCAGCTGCGCGGTCTCGCGCACGGTGGCTTCGTTCATGTCGGTCACGACCACGCGCGCGCCGGCCTGCGCCAGGCCGAGCGCGAGCGCGCGGCCGTTGCCCTGCCCCGCGCCGGTGACGAGGGCGAGGCGGCCTTCGAGCAGGCGCGGCGCGACGTTGGAGGGAAAGGCCATCGGTGTCTCCTTCTATGTATGTACGGAATGCGGATGCTTCGATTGCGGGAGGGCTCAGGCCTTGCGGCTCACGGGCACGGCTTCGCGCTGCTCCACCTTCAGCTGCACCGCCGCGGCGGCCTCGGCCTGCGCGAGCTGCAGGCCCGCCACGTAGCCGAAGGTCAGCGCCGGGCCGAGCGTGATGCCCGCGCCGGGGTAGTTGCCGCCCATCACGCTGGCCGCGTCGTTGCCGACGGCGTAGAGGCCCTTGATCGGCTGGCGGTTGGCGTCGAGCACGCGGGTCTTCTCGTCGGTGACGAGGCCGGCGAAGGTGCCGATGTCGCCGACCACCAGCCTGATGGCGTAGTACGGGCCGTTCTCCAGCGGCGCGACGCACGGGTTGGGCGTGACGTTGGCGTCGCCCTGGTAGCGGTTGTAGGCCTTGCTGCCCTTGCCGAAGGCGGGGTCGTCGCCGGTGCGCGCGCCCTTGTTGAACTCCTGCACGGTGGCTTCGAGCGTGGCCGGCGCAATGCCGATTTCCCTGGCCAGTTCGCCGACGGTGGCGCCGCGCTTGAGGTAGCCGCTCTTCAGGTGGCGGCCGATGGGCAGCGGCGCCGGCGCGACGCAGCCCAGGCCGTAGTTGCGCAGCGCCTTGTGGTCGCACAGCAGCCAGGCCGTGACTTCGGGTTCGCCGTCGCTTTCGCAGGCCTTGACCATCGCCTGCACGAAGTCGTGGTACGAGTTGCCTTCGTTGGCGAAGCGCCTGCCCTTGGGCGTGACCGCGATCACGCCGGGCTTTGCGCGGTCGATGAAGTGCGGCATCACGCCCTTGGTGCCGTCGGGGCGGGTGGTGACCGAAGCCGGCACCCACGCGGCGGCATGCGGAATGGTGCCGTCGACGCGGCCGCCCACGGCTTCGGCCAGGCGCAGGCCGTCGCCGGTGTTGGTGGAAGGCGAAGGCGAGTAGTGCTCCTTGCCGGTCGGTGCGTGCGGGAACAGCTGCTTGCGGCGCTCCACGTCGTACGGGAAGCCGCCGCAGGCCAGCACCACGCCGCGCTTGGCGACCACGCGCACGCTCTTGCCTTCGTGCTGCACCACGGCACCGGAGACGCCGTCGTACTCGACCACCAGCTTCTTCACCGGCGAAGAAAGCCACACGGGAATGTCCAGGTCCATCGCGGCCTTGGCGAGGCGGCCGGCCAGCGCGTTGCCGTTGGTCAGCGTCATGCCGCGGCCGTGGCCCAGCACGTCGAGGAAGTGGCGGGTCAGCCGCTTGGTCACGTACCAGAACGAGGTGGGCGACTTGAACGCCCGCATGAAGTGTTTGATCTCGGGGCCCGAGCCCAACATCATTCCGAACACGGTCAGCTCGGGCAGCGGCGGCGCCAGCAGCTTGACGCGCTTGCCCAGCTCGCGGCCGTCGAACGGGCGCGTGACCATCGAGCGGCCGCCCTGCTGGCCGCCGGGCGCTTCGGCGTGGTAGTCGGGGAACACGGGCGGCATGTCGAACTGCACGCAGGTGTTGCGCGTGAAGAAGTCGATGGCCTTGGGGCCCATGTCGAGGAAGGCACCGACGCGCGCCGCATCGAAGTGCGTGGTGGTCTCGTGCTTCATGTAGGTGAGCGCGGCGCCCTCGGGCTCGTGGATGCCCTGCTCCGTGGCCAGGCGCGTGCCCGGAATCCAAAGCCAGCCGCCCGAGCGCGCGGTGGTGCCGCCGAAGCGCGGCTCCTTGTCGACCACCAGCACCTTCAACCCCTGCGAAGCCGCCGTGATGGCGGTGGACATGCCCGAGGCGCCGCTGCCGACGACCAGCACGTCGCATTCAAAAGTGTTCTGTTCCATCTCTGCCTGTTTCGCCTGTTTGTGTACGACTTAAGTTGCGGCGGAGTTTAGGCAGCGTTATTGATATGGTCAAGTCGTTTAGTTACTATCAGATGATCAGTCATCATCGATTGTCTGTGACAATATCAGTAGAAACCCTGATGGATATACTCGCCCCCACCCTCATTCCCCACGCCGGGCGCCCTATGGAAAAGCCAAGACGTGGCATTCAGTCAGTCGAAATCGGAACGCAGCTGCTCGTGGCGCTGGGTCGGCACGTCGCGCCGATGGCGCTGCGCGACCTGGGCAAGGCCGCGGGCGTGCCCGTGGGCAAGGCACACCCCTACCTCGTCAGTTTTCTGAAGGTGGGCTTCGTCGTTCAGGACGGCGCGGGCCGCTACGAACTGGGGCCGCTGGCCCTGCAGTTGGGTCTTGCCAAGCTGCAGCGGCTTGACCCGATCAAGGAGGCGTCGCCGCTCATCGAGGCGCTGGCCTCGGAAACCGAACAGAGCATCGCGGTGGCCGTATGGGGCAATTTCGGGCCGACCGTCGTGCGGCTGGAGGAACCCATCCACCCGCTGCACGTGAACCTGCGCACCGGCACCGTCATGTCGCTGGCCTACACGGCCACCGGGCGGCTGTTCGCGGCCTACCTGCCGCCCAAGGTGGTCGAGAAGATGATGCTCGAAGACCTGGCGCGCACCCGCCCGGCCGACGGCCGCGGCTCCACCACCGAGCTGTCGCACTCGCAGATCGAGGCGCTGCTGGTCGAAACCCGCCTGCACGGCATGTCGCGCACGCTGGGCCAGCCGATTCCCGGCATCGACGCTTTCTGTGCGCCGGTGTTCGACTCGACCAACAACCTGGTGCTTGGCATCACGGCCATGGGGCCGGAAGCCACCTTCGACAGCGACTGGAACGGGCGCGTGGCCGTGCCGCTGAAAGCCTGCGCGCTCGAAATCTCGCGCAGGCTCGGCTTCGTGCCGATCGACGAGGCCAGCTGAAGTTAACCTCACGTTAACTACCAATGATCAACTTTTAGCGCCAATTCTTCGCAATTGGTAGCGTGAGTGTGACTTTCTGCAGCCGCGAATCGAACGCGGCCGTTCGAAGTCTTCTTTAATCGGAGTCGTTCATCCACCAACGAATCCGCCAACACACTCATGAGGTTCGGAACCCGCCGCAACCTGGTCGCCCCGCCCGACGACCGCTGCTATCCCATGCACGGCACGGCCGCCTGCGTGATGGCGCTGACGCAGAGCGGCGCCTCGGCATCGGAGCTGTTGCACGGCACCGGAATCGACGAAAGCGAGCTGATGTCGCATTCGAGGAAGGTCTCGTATGCGCAGATGCAGACCATTCTTCGCAATGCGGTGGCGCTGTCGCCGGGACCCGAAGCGCCGTTCGAGGCGGGCCGGCGCGTCAGCCTGGCTTCGCTGGGCGTATGGGGCATGGGCATGAGCAGCGCGCGCACCTATCGGGAACTGGCCGAGTTCGTGGTCAGGTACCAGTGGGTGCTGGGCCCGATGGTCGCCTTCGAGTTGCACGAGGCCGGCGGCAGCGCCTGGTGGACCTACACCCCGCTGTTGGTCTCGAACCCGCACAGCACCGAATACCAGATGAGCATGGAGTTCGCCCTGTGCATGGGCTACCGGATGTCCGAGATCGCCTTCGGCCCCGGCTTCAGGGCGCTCGCGATATCGCTGCGCTACGACGCGCCCGCGCATGCCTCGCTGTACGAGCATTTCTTCGGCTGTCCGGTGCACTTCGGCCAGCCGCACGACGGCTTCCATTTCGATCCGGCCCTGCTCGAGCACAGGTTGCCGCACGCCAATGCGGTCAGCATGGCGATGGTGCGCGCCGGCTGCGAAGTGCTGCTGAAGAAACTCTCCTTGCGGGGCAGCATCGAGGCGCGCGTGCGCGAGCTGCTTGCGGCACAGTACGCGGAAAAGCCCGCGCCGGACATCGACGACATCGCGGGCGAGCTGCAGATGAATCCGCGCACCTTGCGGCGCAGGCTGCAGGAAGCCGGCACGTCGTTTCGCGGACTTCGCTCGAACGTGCTGAAGGACCAGGCCATTGCCTACCTGCGCGACACCGACCTGACGCAGGAAGAAATCGCGGCGCGGCTGGGCTTCAGCGACGGGTCCAACTTCCGCCAGGCCTTCAGGCGCTGGACCAGCCGGCAGCCCGGCGACTTCAGGCCGAAGCGGGCAGCAGGCGCGCCGCCGGACGACGACCCCGAGCATCTGTAGGCACTCGCCCACGCACTTGTCTAGCTTTCTCCCGCATGTGCCCGCCGCTGCCGCGGCGAATCTTCAGCCTTACTTAGTTGGCTTTGGAGACCTGAACAATGAAAAGCATCATCCTCTGGCTTTGCGGCGTGCCGCTGGTCGTGATCATCGGCCTGAAGATCTTCGGCATCCTCTGACCCTCCAAGGAAACTTCCCACATTACCGGTTGCTCGAGAGAAAGTTCCTCCTCGCGGCGCATCCGCGCCGTTAAGCGCTCCTTCGGGAGCGCTTTTTTTGGGCCATGCCCGGCGGATCAGTGGGTTTCGCGGCGCAGCTGCTGCACGTCTTCGTGCAGCGACACGGCCCATTCGCGGCGGTCGCGGCCGTGCGACGGCTGCGGCTCGCCGTAGCGCACGATGGCCAGCAGCGGCGGCGCGCGCAGCGTGTTCCACAGCGATGCGAGCAGGTTGTCGTCGCCGATGTAGCGCGGCGCCTGGCTGGTCTCGCCGGTGGCGGCATCGGCAAAGCGCAGCGCGGCCGGCAGCACCGGCGCGCCCGCTGAAATGGCCGCCTGCAGCAGGTTGGCATGGAACGGCAGCAGGCCGCGCCCGTCGCTGGTGGTGCCTTCGGGGAACACGCCGATCAGGTCGCCACCGCGAAGCGCCTCGGTCATGTGGTGCACCACGCGCAGCGCGTCGCGGCGGCGCTCACGTTCGATGTAGAGCGTGCCGGAGCCGGTGGAAAGCGTGCCGATCAGCGGCCAGTGCTTGACGTCGGACTTCGACACGAAGCGCACGTGGCGCGCGGCATGCAGGCAGGTGATGTCGAGCCAGGACAGGTGATTGCAGATGAGCAGCACAGGCCCCCCGGCCGGCGGCGTGCCCTGCACCTTGAGCGTGATGCCCATGATCTGCAGCATGCGCCGGGACCACGCCTGCACGCGCGCGTTGCGCTCTTCCTGCGGAAGACTTGGGAACTTGTGGCGGATGGTCCACCAGCCCGCCAGCGCGTGCGCCACCGCGTGCAGCAGGCGCGCGCAGGCCTTCAGGGAATGAAGCATAGGGCGTGCGTCCTCTCAGCTTTCAATGCGTGATCGCGGAACACCGCGGAACCGGCTTTGCCGGGCCGCCGGTGTTGCCCCCTGCAAGGGGGTTGGCGTAGCGACACGAAGTGCGCGAAGACTGGGGGTGAGCTTCATTTCTAGCCGTGGACTACGCGGCCCGCCACCAGCGTGTGGCGCGCGCGGCCCTGCATCGGATAGCCCGAGAACGGCGTGTGCTTGCCCTGGCTCTTGAGCGCGTCGGGCCGCACCTGCCACTCGAGCGCCGGGTCGACGATGCACAGGTCGGCCACGCCGCCCTCCACGATGCGGCCGATGCCGGTGCCCGCGTCGGCCGCGGCCAGCAGGCGGGCGGGCGCCGAGGTCACGACCTCGATGGCGCGCGCAATGCCGGCACCGCTGCGCTCGCTCCACAGCAGCGCGAGCGGCAGCAGCAGCTCGAGCCCGGTGGCGCCCGCTTCGGCTTCGGCGAACGGCAGCGTCTTGGCGTCGGCCTCGACCGGCGTGTGGTCGGACACCAGCGCGTCGATGGTGCCGTCGGCCAGCGCGGCCGAGAGCGCATCGCGGTCGCCCTGCTGGCGCAGCGGCGGGTTCAGGCGCGCGCGACTGTCGAAGTAGCCGATGTCGGTGTCGGCCAGGTGCAGCGAGTTGATGCTCACGTCGCAGGTCAGCGGCAGCCCCTGCGCCTTGGCCTCGCGCACCAGCGCCACGCCGCGCGCGCTGGAAATGCGGCACAGGTGCACCCGGGCGCCGGTGGCCTTCATCAGCTCGACGATGGTGAAGATGGCGATGGTCTCGGCCGACACCGGCACGCCGCCCAGGCCCAGCCGCGTTGCCAGCGGGCCGCTGGCGGCGACGCCCTTGCCCAGGTCGCGGTCCTGCGGGCGCAGCCACACGGTGTAGCCGAAGGTGCTGGCGTACGACAGCGCGCGCTGCAGCACCTGCGTGTCGGCCAGCGGCACGTCGGCCTGGCCGAAGCCGATGCAGCCGGCCTCGGTGAGCTCGGCCATCTCGGTCAGCACGCCGCCGGCCAGGTTGCGCGTGAGCGCGCCCAGCGGGAACAGGCGGGCGCCCTGCAGCTTCTCGGCGCGAAACTTGAGCATCTCGACCAGGCCGGGCTCGTCGAGCACGGGGTCGGTGTCGGGCGGGCACACGAGGCTGGTCACGCCGCCGGCGATGGCCGCGGCCATTTCGCTTTCGAGCATGCCTTCGTGCTCGTAGCCGGGCTCGCGCAGGCGTGCGGCCAGGTCGACGAGGCCGGGCGCCACGATGCAGCCCGCGGCGTCGATGGTGCGATCGGCCTTGAAGCCGGCGGGAACGCCGGCGCCGATGCCGGCGATCTTTCCGTCGGCGATGGCGATGTCGGCTTTTTTGTCAGTGCGCGATGCGGGGTCGACGACGCGGCCGTTGGTGATGAGGATGTTCATGCGTCTGTGCTTCCGGTGACAGTCATGGCCTTTTCGGGAAACACCGTGGAACCGGCTTCGCCGGGCCACTGGTGTTGCCCCCGGCAGGGGGTTGGCGAAGCGACACGAAGTGCGCGAAGACTGGGGGCGAGCAACATGTCTATGCTTCGTTGCCAGCGACGATGCTCATGACGGCCATGCGGACCGCGATGCCGAAAGTGACCTGCGGAAGGATCACGCTCTGCTTGCCGTCGACCACGGCGGAGTCGATCTCCACGCCGCGGTTGATCGGGCCCGGGTGCATCACGATGGCGTCGGGCTTGGCCAGTTGCAGCTTCTCCGGCGTGAGGCCGAAGGTCTTGAAGAACTCCTGCGACGACGGCAGCAGCGCGCCGCTCATGCGCTCGTTCTGCAGGCGCAGCATGATGACCACGTCGCAGTCCCTGATGCCGTCTTCGAGCGTGTGGAACACGCGCACGCCCATGCCGGCCATGTCGGCGGGCACCAGCGTCTTGGGGCCGACCACGCGCACCTCGGCGCAGCCGAGCGTGGTGAGCGCATGGATGTCGGAGCGCGCCACGCGCGAATGCAGCACGTCGCCGACGATCGCGACCGTGAGGTTCGAGAAGTCTTTCTTGTAGTGGCGGATCGTGTACATGTCGAGCAGCCCCTGCGTCGGGTGCGCGTGGCGGCCGTCGCCGGCGTTCACCACGTGCACGTGCGGCGCGACGTGCTGCGCGATCAGGTACGGCGCGCCCGACTCGCTGTGGCGCACCACGAACAGGTCGGCCGCCATCGCGCTCAGGTTGGCGATGGTGTCGAGCAGCGACTCGCCCTTGGTGGCCGAGGAGCGCGCGATGTCGAGGTTGATGACGTCGGCCGACAGGCGCTTGGCCGCGATCTCGAAGGTGGTGCGGGTGCGCGTGCTGTTCTCGAAGAACAGGTTGAACACGCTCTTGCCGCGCAGCAGCGGCACCTTCTTCACCTCGCGGTCGCTCACGCTGGTGAAGTTGGCGGCGGTGTCGAGGATGTGCGTGACGATGTCCTTGGGCAGGCCCTCGATCGACAGCAGGTGGATCAGCTCGCCGTGCTTGTTGAGCTGGGGGTTTCGCTTGTAGAGCATTACTTGCTTTCCTCCACCTTGAGGCTGAATGCGCCGCTGTCGGCTCGCGCCAGTGCCAGCAGCTGGGTGGCCGGCAGCGTAAGCGTGGTGGCGGCAAAGTCCGCGGCCACCGGCAGCTCGCGCCCGCCGCGGTCGACCAGCACCGCGAGCCGCACGCAGGCCGGGCGGCCGAAGTCGAACAGCTCGTTGAGCACCGCGCGGATGGTGCGGCCGGTGTAGAGCACGTCGTCGAGCAGCAGCACGTCGGTGCCGTTCACGTCGAAGGGCAGCGCCGTCTGCGCGCTGGCCGACAGGCCGCGCCGGGCGAAGTCGTCGCGGTGCATGGCCGACGAGATGACGCCCGGCGCACCGGGCAGGCCCAGGTCTTTCTGCAGCCGCTCGACCAGCCAGGCGCCGCCGGAGGTGATGCCGACCAGCCTGGTTTCAGGGCGCATCAGCGTCTTTACGCCGGCAAGCAGCGTCTTGTAAAGCGCTTCGGCATCGGGAATTGAACTCACGTGAGACTCCTCAGGAATTGCTCCAGGATGATGCAGGCGGAGGCGGCATCGGCATCGCGGGCGCCTGACGACAGGGCCTCCGTGGTGCTGTAGCGCTCGTCGACCTCGAACACCTGGAGATTGAAACGGCCCCGCAGCTGCCGCGCGAACTTCTGCGCGCGGCGCGTGTTCTCGTGCGGGGCGCCGTCGGGGTGATAGGGAACGCCGACCACCAGCGCGTCGGGCTGCCATTCCTTGATGCGCGCCTCGACCTGCGCGAAGCGGGCGTCGGCACCCTCGGCCTTGATGGTCGCCTGCGGGGTGGCGGTGCCCAGCAGCCGGTTGCCGCTGGCCACGCCGGTGCGCTTCAGGCCGTAGTCGAAGGCAAGGAAGGTCTGGAAATGGGCGGGGACGGCGGCAGGGGCGGCAGGGACGGAAGAAGCGGGAGCGCCGGGAGCGGGAGCGTCTGGCATGACGGCGTTCAGGCGTGTCCGGCCAGCGGGGAGAGCTTCCAGGCCTCCAGGCCAAGCAGCAGCAGCGCCTTGTCGTAGCGCTGGTCGACCGGGGTGTCGAAGATCACGGCCGGGTCGGCGCCGACGGTGAGCCAGCTGTTTTCGGCCAGTTCCGACTCGAGCTGGCCCTCGCCCCAGGCCGAATAGCCCAGCGAGACCAGCACCTTGCGCGGGCCGGCGCCGGTGGCCAGGGCCTCCAGCACGTCCTTGGAGGTGGTCATCTCCAGGCCGCCGGGGATGGTCATGGTGGAGGCGTAGACCGATTCCTCGGGCTTCTCGGCCTGGGTGAAGACGGGCTCGTGCAGCACGAAGCCGCGCTCGGTCTGGACCGGGCCGCCCTGGAAGACGGGGGCCTCGCCCAGCTCGGGGCGGGCCAGGTGCAGTTCGATCTTCTCGAAAAGCACCTTGAGGTTGATGTCGCTGGGTTTGTTGATCACCAGCCCGAGCGCGCCGCGCTCGCTGTGTTCGCAGAGGTACACGACGCTGCGGTTGAAAGTTTTGTCTTCCATCCCGGGCATCGCTATCAAAAAGTGATGCGTGAGGTTCATCGGGGCAGAATCGGCAGCCATATGCCTCCGATTTTACTGGCCGTCGACAAGACCTATCCCAAAGGGCTCATGTGGTTCCGCCGCGACCTTCGCGTGGACGACAACGCCGCCCTCTACCGCGCGCTGCGAGCCTGCCGTCAGGTCGTCTGCGTTTTCGTATTCGACAAGGCGATCCTGGATCCGCTGCCCACCGTCGACCGGCGGGTGGAATTCATCCGCGAATCCCTGGTGGAGCTGGAAGCCGAGCTGCGCGCGCTGGGCGGGGGGCTCATCGTGCGGCACGGGCTGGCCGCGCATGAGATCCCGGCGCTGGCCCGCGACCTCGACGTGCAGGCCGTGTTCGCCAACCGCGACGACGAGCCCGACGCGCTGGAACGCGACGCCAAGGTGTTCGGCGCGCTGGCCAACGCGGGCGTCACCTTCCACACCTACAAGGACTCGACCGTCTTCGACCGCGACGAGGTCATGACCAAGACCGGCCAGCCGTACACGGTGTTCACGCCCTACAAGCGGGCCTGGCTGGCCAAGGTCGACTCGTTCTTCCTCAAGTCGTACCCGGTGCGCGGCCATGCCGACGCGCTGGCGCCGCCACCCGAGGCCTACCGCGAGCCGGTGCCCACGCTGCGCGAGATCGGCTTCGAGAAAAGCAACCTGTCGACGCTGGAAATGCCGACCGGCACCAAGGGCGCCGGCGCGCTGTTCGAAGATTTCTTCGAGCGCATCGACCGCTACGACGAAGCCCGCAACTTCCCGGCGGTGCGCGGCCCCAGCTACATGGGCGTGCACCTGCGCTTCGGCACGGTGTCGATCCGGCAGATGGCGAGCCTGGCGCACCAGCTCTCGCTGCAGGGCAATGCCGGGGCGGCGACCTGGCTCAGCGAGCTGATCTGGCGCGACTTCTACTTCCAGATCCTGGCGCACTTCCCGCACGTGCACACGGGCGGCGAGTCGAAGAGCTTCCGCCCCGAGTACGACAAGATCCAGTGGCACCACGGCAAGCATGCCGACCAGCTGTTCGACGCCTGGTGCCAGGGCCGCACCGGCTACCCGCTGGTGGACGCGGCCATGCTGCAGATCAACCAGAGCGGCTACATGCACAACCGCCTGCGCATGGTGGTGGCGAGCTTCCTGTGCAAGGACCTGGGGCTGGACTGGCGGCGCGGCGAGGCCTACTTCGCGCTGCACCTGAACGACTTCGAGCTGGCGTCCAACAACGGCGGCTGGCAGTGGGCCAGCTCGAGCGGCTGCGACGCGCAGCCCTACTTCCGCATCTTCAACCCGGTGACGCAGAGCGAGCGCTTCGACCCCGAAGGCAAGTTCATCCGCCGCTACCTGCCGCAGCTGGCGGGGCTGTCGAACGCGGCGATCCACGCGCCGTGGATGGCGTCGCCGGTGGAGCTGGAGGCGGCGGGCATCAAGCTCGGCGAGACCTATCCCAAGCCGGTGGTCGACCACGCCGAGGCGCGCGAGAAGACGCTGCAGCGCTACGGCGTGGCGCGGGCCAAGGCGCTGCAGAAATGAAAAAGGGGCCGCGAGGCCCCTTTCCGTTTCCGGGCAGGCGCGAACCTCAGGCGGCAGCCGCCACCAGCGCCGGCTCGCTCGTGTACGCACGCACCAGGCGCAGCAGTTCTTCTTCCGAATACGGCTTGCCCAGGTAGTGGTTCACGCCCAGCGTGCGCGCGTAGTCGCGGTGCTTCTCGGCGATGCGCGAGGTGATCATGATGATCGGCAGCTCGGCCAGGCCGGCGTCGGCGCGGATGTTGCGGGCCAGGTCGAAGCCGTCCATGCGCGGCATCTCGATGTCCGACAGCACCACCGCCGGGCGCTCCTGCTGCAGCCGTTCGAGCGCCTGCAGGCCGTCGGCCGCGAGCGACACCCGGTAGCCTTCGCGCTGCAGCAGGCGCTGCGTGACGCGGCGCACGGTGATGGAGTCGTCCACCACCAGCACCAGCGGAATCTGCGGCGCCACCGGTGCCAGCAGCGCCGGCTCCTGCGGCACGCCCTGCTGCGCCTCGGCCGACCCCGTGCGGGCCGGTGCCGCCGCCAGCGCGGCAGCCTGGCGCTCGCGCGCCTGCTCGCCGTGCACCGCCGCCAGCGCCACCGGGTTGTAGATCAGCGCCACTGCGCCCGAGGCCAGCACCGAGATGCCGGCCAGGCCGGGCAGCCGCGCGAGCTGCGGGCCGAGGTTCTTCACCACGACTTCCTGGTTGCCCAGCACTTCGTCCACGTGCAGCGCCACGCGCTGCGCCGCGCTTCGCACGACCACGAGCGTGTTGTTCTTGGCCGCCGCGTGTTCGCTGCGGGCGGAGGCCTGCAGCAGCGCGCCGGCCCAGTAGAACGGCACCTGCTCGCTGCCGAAGGGATGGCTGTTGTGCAGGTAGGCCGCTTCCAGGTCGGTGCCGCTCACGCGCTGCACCAGTTCCACCAGGTTCGACGGCACGCCGATCGACACATCGCCCGCGCGCAGCATCACCACGTGCGTCACGGCGGTGGTCAGCGGCAGCACCAGCTTGAATGTGGTGCCCTGGCCCGGCGTGCTGTGCGTTTCGATGCGGCCGCCGAGCGCGGCGATCTGCGCGCGAACCACGTCCATGCCGATGCCGCGGCCGGCCAGCTCGGAGACCTGCCCCGCCGTCGAGAAGCCGGGCTTGAAGATCAGCTCGGTGGCTTCCTCGGCGGACAGCTCCTGGTCGGCGCCGATCAGGCCCAGCACGCGGGCGCGCTCGGCGATGCGCTTGTTGTCCAGGCCGGCGCCGTCGTCGCGGAAGCTCACCGAGACGTCGTTGCCCTCATGGTGCAGGTCGATGACGATCAGCCCGCTGGCGTCCTTGCCGGCCTTCTCGCGCGCAGCCGCGTCCTCGATGCCGTGGGCCACGCAGTTGCGCAGCAGGTGCTCGAAGGCGGGCGTCATGCGGTCCAGCACGCCGCGGTCCATTTCGATGGAGCCGCCGACGATGTCCAGGCGCACCTGCTTGCCGGTGTCCTTGGAGGCCTGGCGCACCACGCGGTAGAGGCGGTCGGAAATGCCCTCGAACTCCACCATGCGCGTGCGCAGCAGGCCGCGCTGCAGTTCACGCGTCTGGCGCGCCTGCACGCTGAGGTCGTCTTCCGTCGCCTGCACCGTCTTCTGCAGGGTGCGCTGCACGGTGGCCACGTCGTTCACCGACTCGGCCATCATGCGCGTGAGCTCCTGCACGCGGGTGAAGCGGTCGAACTCCAGCGGGTCGAAGCTCTGCTGCGAATCCTTGGCCTGCGCCAGGCGCGACTGCATCTGGCTTTCGGCCTGCACTTCGATGTCGCGCAGCTGCTGGCGCAGGCGGTCCAGGTTGCCCGTGAGGTCGGCGAGCGAGCCGCGCAGCTGGCCCAGTTCGGCCTCCAGGCGCGAGCGCGTGATGATGACCTCGCCGGTCTGCGCGACCAGGCGGTCGAGCAGCTGGGTGCGGATGCGCACGGCCTGGCTCGACACGGCGCGCAGCG
Organism: Variovorax sp. AB1(2024); assembly: GCF_037482385.2. Taxonomy (NCBI): domain Bacteria; kingdom Pseudomonadati; phylum Pseudomonadota; class Betaproteobacteria; order Burkholderiales; family Comamonadaceae; genus Variovorax; species Variovorax sp. AB1(2024). The sequence continues at coordinate 43,325 of NZ_JBBHKP020000001.1, forward strand.
GTGCGAGCAACGTGGGCGCCGGGCGCGGCTGCAGGGCGGACGCCGCCGTGGCCGGCGCGATGTCTTCGGCGGTGTCGTCCTCGTCGCCCGGCACGGGCGCCGCGTTCTCGTCGTTGGCGGGCACGCCGGCTTCGGGCGCGACCTGCACCAGTTGGGCAGCCGGCGCGGAGGCGCTGGCGCTCGCCACCAACTGGGCCAGCTCGACCTGCGTGGCGTCGTCGGCCGCGCGCAGCGCGTCGAATGTGGCCTGCAGCGCGTCGAGGCGGCCGAGCAGCTTCTCGACGTCGGCGCGCTCGGCGCCCTGCGAGCCCAGGAGTTCGATCTCGGACTCCATGCGGTGCGCGCGTTCGCCCAGGCGCATGGCGCCGGCGAGGCGGGCGCTGCCCTTGAGCGTGTGCAGCGTGCGCAGCACCGCGGCGCGGGGCGCGCTGTCGTCCGGGTGGTGCGCCCACTGGCGCAGCGATTCGCCCAGCTGGGGCAGCAGTTCGGCGGCCTCTTCCTCGAAGATCGGGAACAGGTCGACGTCGACCGCGTCGGCCAGGTCGATGGCGTCCTCGGAGTCGTCGAGCGCCACGTCGGCGACGCTGTCGGTGGAAACCACCTGCTGCAGCGGCCGGGCTTCGGCGCGCATGGCGACTTCGGTCGGCATTGGCGAATTGGCGATGTCGCGCAACGCCTGCAGCGTGCCTTCGGACGGATCGCGCAGGAAGCCGACCGCGAACTGGTGCAGCAGGCGGCGCAGCTCGTCGGCCGCGGCCACCAGCACCATGCCCTGCTCGCGCGTGCCGCTGCCCTGCATCTGCAGGTGCTGCAGCGCGGATTCGAACAGGCGGGCCATGCCCGACAGGCTGTGGAAGCCGACGGTGGCCGAGCTGCCGGCCAGCGAGTGGGCCAGCGCGACGGTCGAGTCGGGCAGGCGCTCGTGCGATTCGAGCGCCCATTCCCCGACATCGGTCGCCAGCTGGCGGGACCATTCGTCGGCTTCGTTGAGGTAGACGTTGTAGAGCGCGATGCCGATGCGCAGCGGACCGATCACCTTGACCTGGTCTTCGGCGCTCGAGGAGACGGCGATTTCCTCGACGGCCTGGTGCGGCTGTGGCACCTCGTGGGCAGCCTGGGCCTCGACCGGCTCCGGCAGCTCGTCGGCAACGAGGATCTGCGGCTCGACGGGCGCGGCAGGCGCCTCGACGATGGGCGCGAGCACTTCGGCGATGACCGGCTCGGGCTCGGGTGTTGGCTCCGCTTCGGGCTCGGGCTCTGGCTCTGGCTCGACTGCGACGAGCTCCGGCTCAGCCGCAACTGCAGGCTCGTGTTCGGGCTCGGCCGCCAACTGCGGCTGCGGCGCTTCTTGTTCTTCGTGCGGCTGCTCCACCGCTTCGATGACTTCGGGCTCCCGAGCCTGAACGGGCACGGGCTCCAGTTCGGGCTCCCAGGCGAGGTCGGGCAGGCTGGGCGCCGCAGGCGATTCGGGCTCGACGCCGGCCACGGGTTCGGCCTGCAGCTCGGGCTCGGCGGGCGGCGGCACCACCGGTTCGGGCTCGCTGCGCGGCTGCGTCTTGGCTGGCGCGAGGAAGTCGAACTCGTCGCCGCTGGGCAGGCTCAGCAGCGGCGCGGGTTCGGTGGTCTGCCGGGTTTCGAAATCGAGGAAGTCGGTCGACGCGAAATCGTCGTCGGCCTCGGGAGGCGGCGCGGGCTCGGCCCAATCGAGGGGTTCGAGCGCGGGTTCCTGTGCGGTGTCCCGTGCAGGTTGGGGGGCCGCATGCGCCGCGGGCGACACCGGCTCCGGCGTCAGCGACAGGTCGGGCAGGTCCGGAAGCGCCGGCATCGGCAGCGGCGCCACGGCCGGCGCCGCCACGGGCGCCTCGGCGGCGATGTGGCGCGCCGCGACCGCCAGGGCCTCGGCATCGGCCACGCGCACCGGCGGCGGTACGGGTTCGCCGGCCAGCAGAGCGTTGGCCACGCGGCTGAACGGCGCGGCCTGCCACGAATGCGGCTGGCCGGCCGCGATGGCCTCGACCCATTCGCTGAATTCACGCAGGGTTCTTTCGGTGCCGGACAGCAGCTCGGGCGTGGCCGCGCGCTGGTCTGCCAGCCAGGTGTTGAGCACCTGTTCCAGCGACCAGGCGGCATCGCCAAATTCGGTGAGGCCGACCATGCGCGAGCTGCCCTTCAGCGTGTGGAAGGCGCGGCGCAGGATGGTGAGCTCTTCGGTGTCGTCCGGATAGCTGGCGAGTTCGGCAATGGCCTCCAGGCCGTTCTGCACCACCTCGCGGGCCTCGTCCAGGAAGATGTTCTGCAGGTCGTCTTCTTCGAGCTCGGTGACTTCGGTGTCGGGCAACGCCGACGGGCCGGCGATCTTGTTCGTCCAGCTGTCGGCCTTGTTGCTGAATTCCTCGATCGGCGAGACCTTGGCCTTGCGGTTGGGCGTGGCCAGCGCGGCCAGCTTCGAGGCGATCTGGGCGTCGACTTCCTCGATGCTCAGCACGGCTTCGGCGGCCGGGGCCTGGCCGGCGGCGGCGCTGTCGGCGGCCGGGCTGTCGGTGGCCTGGCGGCCCATCAGCGGCTTGAGCTCGCCCGCCTCGGCGTCGAACACGAACAGGCGCTTGGCCAGCGCGGGCTGGTAGCCCAGCATGTCGATCAGGAAGCCGAGCGCGCCGAGGTTGTTGCCCAGCGCGTCGAAGCCGGCCATTTCCTCGGCCGGCGAGGCGCTGACGAGCATCGCCTCGACGTCGTCGCGCATGCGCTGCACGGTGTGCGCGGCCTGGTCGAGGCCGAGCACCGAGAACACGCCGCGCATCTGCATGAGCTGCGTCGGCACGGTGCGCAGCAGGCCTTTTTCGGCCGGCCGGCGGAAGTACTGGTCGAGCGACTTCTCGAGCTCGCTCAGGTGGCTGCGCAGCTCGTCGACCACGGTGCCCATGGTCTGGCGGTCGCTCACGCGGCGGTAGAGGTCTTCCATCCACGGCTCGAGCGGCTCGGAATGGCCGCCGCCCTGCACGCGCTCGATGCGGCCGGCCAGCTGCAGCGTGCGGGCCGTGAGCTGGGGGTCGCTCGGGTCGAGGTCTTCGAGCGCGGCTTCCAGGTAGAGCACCGAGGTGGCGACTTCCATCGCCAGTTCGGTGTCCGGCGGCCGGCCGGCGCGCAGCGAGGCCTCGACCGCGTGGGTCAGCGCATGCACCATCGGCAGGCTCGGAGGATGCAGCTTCTGCAGCGATTCGCCGAGCTGCGCGAAGGTGTCCGCCACCTGGCGCGTGCGCGATACGTCGCCGCCCGAGAGCGCCGACCACATTTCCTTGGCTGTCTCGATGCGCTTGCGGGCCTGCGAGAGCACCAGCGGATCGAAGCGGCCGAACTGCTCGACGGTGTAGTCGACGCGCGGTTCGTTGGCGATGCCCCAGGCGCTGCGCACGGTGCGCAGCGTGGGCGCTTCATCGCGCGCGGTGGGTACGGCCTGGGCGCAGAAGAACAGCAGGTCCTGCCCGAGGCGGTCGGACACCACGCTGTCGCCGCGCGCGAGCGTGGCGTATTGCAGCAGCACGCGCGAAGCGGCGCGCTTGACGTAGGCGTCGGCCGGGATCAGGCCCAGCGCCAGCGCCTCGAAGAAGCCCGCGGCCAGCGTCCAGAAGCTGGCGACGCGCGGCAGCAGCGCGCCACGGCCGAGCCCCAGGCACAGCGCATGCAGCCGGCGCGCGGCCTGCGTGTCGCCGGACTTGACCAGCTGCAGCACTTCGCGGTCGAGCCGCGAACGCACGGACGGGTCGTAGGCGACCGCGGCCTGCGTGAGCGCGGGCTTGATCTCGACCCAGCGCCATGCCGTGCCCCAGAGGTCGGCGGGATGCACGCGCTCGTTGCCCACCAACTCCAGCACGTCGCGGTACTGCGGAAACAGCGCCACAGACGACACCGGCTTGCCGGCCAGCAGGGCGTTGAGGAAATCGGTGACGGCAAAGCCGGCACGCTCGATCTTGTGAACCGCGGCTTCGGTGCAGCGCCGCGGGTCGGCAATGAAGCCCTGCACCGCGAACTCGATGGCGCCGAGCACCAGCGCGGGCGACGCATGCCCCACCATCTGCAGCGCCCCGACGGCCTGGTGCAGTTGCTGGCGGGCCATCTGCAGCGGGCCGCTCTCGGGTTCCTCCGGCGAGCCCAGGTCGCGCACGAAGCGCCGCAACGACTTGCCGACACCGTCGAGGGATTTCTGGATTTCTCCAAGCACCCAGGCCAGCGGCCCGAGGTCTTCGGTGGCCGGCACGTTGCCGGCGAGGGGGGCCGTGGCAGGGGTTTGAATCGACACGTTGGGTGCTCGCCGTTCTTTAGCTGTCAGTTTTCCGAAGGGCGCTGCGCGCCCTGAATGCACAAAGCCATCGCGGCCACTTCAAGGAACACCGCGGAACCGGCTTTGCCGGGCCGCCGGTGTTGCCCCCGGAAGGGGGTTGGCGAAGCGACACGAAGTGCGCGAAGGCTGGGGGAGAGCGTCATCACGCAATCTTGAAGCGGGCTACCGAGCGGCGCAGTTCCTCGGCCATCTGCGAGAGTTCGCGCACCTGCTGGGCCGTGGTACGCGTACCTTCTCCGGTCTGTTCCGTCACCGCAAAGATGTGCTGGATGTTCGCGGCCACCACGTTGGCCGAATCGGCTTCGCGTGAGGCGGATTGCGAAATCTGCTCGATCAGGTCGGCGAGGCGGCGCGACACGCGGTCGATCTCGGACAGCGCGGTACCCGCGTTGTCGGACAGCTTGGCCCCTTCGACCACACCCTGCGTGGAGCGCTCCATGGCGCCCACGGCATCCTGCGTGTCGGTCTGAATGGCCTTCACCAGCGCCGAGATCTGGCGCGTGGCGTCCGCGGAGCGTTCGGCCAGTCGCTGAACTTCTTCCGCCACCACCGAGAAGCCCCGGCCGGCTTCACCGGCGGATGCGGCCTGGATGGCGGCGTTCAGGGCCAGCACGTTGGTCTGTTCGGTAATGTCCGAGATCAGTTCGGTGATTTCACCGATCTCCTGCGACGACTCGCCCAGGCGCTTGATCCGCTTGGAGGTTTCCTGGATCTGGTCGCGGATGGAGTTCATGCCGCCGATGGCGTTCTGCACGGCCTGCAGGCCCGACGATGCGGCCTGCAGCGACTGGCGCGCCACCGTGGCGGACTCTTGCGCCTGGGAAGACACGCCGTTGATTCGCTCGGCCATGGTCAGCACCGACTGGCCGGTTTCGCGAATCTCGCGCAGCTGCTCGGTCGAGGCGGCCAGCAGCTCGGTCGAGGTGCTTTCCACCTGCGACGTCGTCTGCGCCACGCGGGTCGCCGTGTTCTGCACGTTGCCCACCAGCAGGCGCAGTTCTTCCACCGTGTAGTTCACCGAGTCGGCGATGGCGCCAGTGATGTCCTCGGTCACGGTGGCTTCCTGCGTCAGGTCGCCTTCGGCCACTGTCTGCAGTTCGTTCATCAGCCGAAGAATGGCGGCCTGGTTGGCGTTGTTCACGCGGCCGGCTTCTTCCGAAGCCTGCTCGGCGGCCAGACGCTCGCGTTCGGCGACGGCGGCGCGTTCGCGGCCTTCGCGCACCTGCACGAAACCGATGGCGCCGGCCAGTGCCAGGGCGGCCAGCGACAGCACGAACAGCAGCACGATGGTGCCGGCGCCCAGGCCGGTGCGCGCCGAGAGCTTGTCCTGCAGGCCGCCGAGCGACTTGCGCAGCGGTTCGCTGTCGGTCAGGATGGAAGCCTGCGCTTCGCGCGCCGCCACCAGGCCCTGCAGGTTGCCCAGAATGGCGGAGGCCTGCGTGCGCATCTGCTCGTAGGTCTTCAGGATGGCTTCGAGCTGCTCGCGCGTCTGCGGGTCCTTCGAGCCGGGGAAGCGCTGCTGCGCATTGCCGTCGAGCAGGCCGCGGGTGGTTTCCTGGAAGGTGTTCAGGTCCTTGCCGAGCAGGAACACGGCGTCGGGGTTCACACCCTCGACGGTGAAGAATTCGTTGGTCGACTTGCCGATGCGCTGGGTCAGCATCACGAGCTGGCCGGCGGCCGAGATTTCAGGCAGCGTGGCGTTCTGCTGCATCTTCAGCGACGCGACGGTTTCCGTCATTTCGAGCAGCGTGGACGACTGCTGGTTGATGTCGCGCAAGGCGGCGCCCACCTGCGTCAGGATCTGGCGCTGGGCCAGCACGGCCTTGGCGCTGGTGTCGGCGCGGGCGACGAGGGGATTGATCTTGTTCATCTCCTCGTCGTACTGGTTGCCCACGCGCTCCAGCCGCAGCGAATCGTCGCCGTTGGTCAGGCCCTGCACGCGGCGCGTGAGGTCGTCCGCGCTGTCCTTCACTTCGACGAACGCCGAGGCGCTGCCGACGAGGGCCTGCGAGATCGACTTGGCAAGACGCTGCGACTGCATCAGCGCCTGGCCGGTGGCCGCCACCTGCTGTGCCAGGCGTTCGGCGCGAAGAATGGCGGAGCCGGCCACCAGCAGCAGCAACAGCACCACCACCGCCAGCATGATCGCCAGGATGCGCTGCTGCCTGGCGGGGGCGGCGCCCACGCGGCCGCCCGAGGCGTCGGGCACGGCGTCGAGCGCGGCGGCGCCGGGCTCGTTGGCGGCGTCGCCGCCGCCGGGCAGCTCGACCTCGCCGAAGCTGGTGTCGGCCGTGCCGCTCTTCCTGGCGAGCCTCACTGTCTTTTCGTCCGGAACCTGGACCGTGTCGACATCGTCGAGCGATATCGCACCGGAGCCGTCGACGGGGGCCTTGTCGTTCCCGTTGGTCACGGGCAGTAATTTCTTGAACTTGTCGGCGATCGAGCTCACGGTCGGTCCTTCAGGTGGTTTCGGGTGCTGCGTGCCGGGGCACTACGCACCAATACTCAAAAACTGGGGTTGCTGCGAAAGCGCCTGCAGGTTGACTTCCTGCCAGCGCTCCCCTGCCGCGTCGGTGTACAGATGCCCGTGCCAGGCAGGTGCTTCTGCGCCGGGAGGCTCGGAGGCCATGAAGGCTTCCGCGCCCCGCAACCCCGCCAGTCGATCGACCAGCAACGCGCAGTTGACTTCGAGCAGCTCGTTGAAGGCAACGAGCCGCGACTGGATGCGCGCCGCCTCGGAGGCGGCCTGCGTGCCCGGGCCGCCGGCGGCGAATGCCGACAGCTGCACCACGCCGTAGAGGCCGCCGCGCAGGTTGGCCACGCCGAGGAACCAGGGCTCCGTGTAGGGCACGGGCTGCGGCGGGGTCCAGGGAAAGATCTCGCCGGCATGCCCCAGCGGGAAAAGGTATTTGCCCTCGCCCGCCTCGACCGCCAGCCACGTGGCGGCCACGCCGGTGGTGCGGGCGGCCTGCAGGCGGCTCGCCAGCCGGGACTGGAAGGCTCTCAGAGCATCGCGATTCGCCATGGACTGGGCAGGCTTTCGCTCAGTTCAGCGCGCTGATCTTGGACATCAGGTCGGCTGCGTTGACCGGCTTCACGATGTAGTCGCGCGCGCCCTGGCGCATGCCCCAGACGCGGTCGGTTTCCTGGTTCTTGCTGGTGCACAGGATGATCGGGATGGCGGCGTACTTCGGGTCGCGTGCGATCGCGCGCGTGAGCTGGAAGCCGTTCTGGCCGGGCATCACGACGTCCATCAGGATCAGGTCGGGGTGCTCTTCCTCGAGGCGGCGCATGGCGTCGTCCGCGTTCTCGGCGGTCTTGACGGCAAAGCCATTCTTCTGGAGGAGGTCGGTGAGGAAGACGAGCTCGGTTTTGGAGTCGTCGACGACGAGGATTTTGCGAATGGGCATTACTGCGCTTCCTGTTGAACGATGCCAAACTGCTGCACGGCCTGCAGCAGCTGGTCTTTGGTGAATGGCTTGGTCAGGTAGTCCTGGGAGCCGACCATGCGGCCGCGCGCCTTGTCGAATACACCGTCTTTCGAAGACAGCATGACGACGGGGACGTTGGAGAAATGAGCGTTGCGCTTGATGATGGCGCAGGTCTGGTAGCCGTCGAGCCGCGGCATCAGGATGTCGCAGAAAATCAGGTGCGGCTTGTGGTCGTTAACCTTGGAGAGCGCATCGAAACCGTCTTCAGCGAGAAGAACCTCGTGCCCGCCCTGCTTCAGAAAAATCTCGGCACTGCGCCGGATGGTGTTGCTGTCGTCGATGACCAGCACCTTGTAACCAGATCCACTCGGGCCCATTGCAAACGCTCCTGCTCATGAGACTTGGAAGCCCGCCGCGCCGAACACCGACGCAGACCGCGTAGCTCTATCTATGCCATGCTTTCAGATTTCCACCATTTCGAAGTCTTCCTTGCGCGCACCGCACTCGGGACAGGTCCAGTTCATCGGAACATCGGCCCAGGCCGTGCCTGCCGCGATACCGTCCTCTGGTACACCAACAGCTTCGTCATAGATCCACCCACAAATCAGGCACATCCAAGTTTTCGTATTCATCGGAGCTTAAAGTCCTTGTTCATTAAATGCAACGAGTGTATCTATGCGTATCTCATTAGCGGACTGTAAACGTCGCGCCTATGCCACCATCCAGGGGATGGAGCCCGGCGTATGACCATCTACTTACTTCCAGCAGATAACGCCCGCAAACCCGGCGATCTTAACGACCCCTCGCAGGCCGAGGACGAGGTCGCCGAGCGCGACCTGAATCCGCCCTGCGTGCTGGTGTTCAACGCCAGCGACCCCAGCGGCGCGGGCGGACTGGGCGCGGACGCCCTGGCCATGGCCTCGGTGGGGGCGCACGTGCTGCCGGTCGTCACCGGCGCCTACGCCCGGGACACGGCCGAGATTTTCGACCACTTCGCCTTCGACGAGGAAGCCATCGCCGAGCAGGCGCGCTCGATCCTCGAGGACGTCGAGGTCCAGCTCATCAAGGTGGGCTTCGTCGGCACGCCCGACGCGCTGAGCACCATCGCCGAGACCGCCGCCGACTACCCCGACGTGCCCGTGGTGGCCTACATGCCCAACCTGTCGTGGTGGGACGAAAACCTGATCGAGCCCTACCTGGACGCCTTCCGCGAACTCGTTCTGCCCCAGACGACCGTGTTGGTAGGAAACCACAGCACGCTGTGGCGCTGGCTGCTGCCGGACTGGAGCGGCGAGCGGCCGCCCACCGCGCGCGACATTGCCAAGGCCGCCGGCGAGTTCGGCGTGGCCTACACGCTGGTGACCGGCCTCGTGCTGCCGGACCAGTTCATCGACAACGTGCTGGCCTCGCCGCAGTCGGTGCTCACGAGCGAAAAGTACGAGCGCCTCGAAGCCGTGTTCACCGGCGCCGGCGACACCCTGTCGGCCGCGCTGGCCGCCCTGCTGGCCAGCGGCACCGACCTCGTGGCCGCGACCACGGAAGCGCTGGCCTACATGGACCGCTGCCTCGACGCGGGCTTTCGCCCCGGCATGGGCCACGTGCTGCCCGACCGCCTCTTCTGGGCCGAACCGGAAGACGACGAAGACGATGAAGACCCGGACGCGCCGCCCGACTTCGCTCTTCCCCCCCACGACACCCGACACTGACTGATCAACCCGACCCGATGACCGACCGCAACGACACCCTTTTCGAACGCGCCCGCGCCGTGATCCCCGGCGGCGTGAACTCGCCCGTGCGCGCCTTCAAGGCCGTGGGCGGCACGCCCCGCTTCATCCAGCGCGCGCAAGGCGCCTATTTCTGGGACGCCAACGACAAGCGCTACATCGACTACATCGGCTCCTGGGGTCCGATGATCCTGGGCCATGGTCACCCGGCCGTGGTCGAGGCGGTGCAGAAGGCGGTGCTCGAAGGCTTCTCCTACGGCGCGCCGACCGAGCGCGAGATCGAACTGGCCGAGGCCATCCTTGCGCTGGTGCCGTCGATGGAAATGGTTCGCCTGGTCAGCTCGGGCACCGAGGCCGCCATGAGCGCGCTGCGCATGGCGCGCGGCGCCACCGGGCGCAAGAGCATCGTCAAGTTCGAGGGCTGCTATCACGGCCACGCCGATGCGCTGCTCGTGAAGGCCGGCTCCGGCCTCGCCACCTTCGGCAACCCGACCTCGGCCGGCGTGCCGCCCGAGGTGGTGCAGCACACGATCGTGCTGGAGTACAACAATCTGCAGCAGCTGGAAGAAGCCTTCGCGCTGCACGGCAAGGACATCGCCTGCCTGATGATCGAGGCCATTGCCGGCAACATGAACTTCGTGCGCGCGACGCCCGAGTTCGCCAGGCGCTGCCGCGAGCTGTGCACGCAGCACGGCGCGCTGCTGGTGTTCGATGAAGTGATGACGGGCTTTCGCGTGGGCCTGCATGGCGCGCAAGGCGTGCTGGGCATCAAGCCCGACCTCACGGTGCTGGGCAAGGTCATCGGCGGCGGCATGCCGCTCGCGGCCTTCGGCGGGCCGCGCGCGATCATGGAACAGCTCGCGCCGCTGGGTCCGGTCTACCAGGCCGGCACGCTGTCGGGCAATCCGGTGGCCACGGCCTGCGGCCTCGCCACGCTGAAGGAAATCGCCAAGCCCGGCTTCTACGAAGCGCTGGGCAAGAAGACGCGCTCTCTGGTCGACGGCCTGAAGGCCGCCGCGGCCGCCGAGGGACAGCCCTTCAATGCCGACAGCGAAGGCGGCATGTTCGGCTTCTTCCTCATGAAAGACCTGCCGCAAAACTATGCCACCGTGATGACAACCGACAACGCGAAATTCAATGCGTTGTTTCACGGTTTGCTCGATCGCGGCGTGTATATTGCCCCCGCGCTTTACGAGGCAGGCTTCGTGAGCGCAGCCCACAGCGACGACGACATCGCCGCCACCATCGAAGCCGCAAGACAAATCTTCAGAACCCCCTAGCCCATGAACTCCCTGCGCACGCTGCCGGTCTTGAGCATCGCTCTTCTCATTCCCGGCCTCGCGTCAGCGCAGGACTCCTTCGACCTGAAGAACGTCTGGATCAACCCCGGCTTCTACTCGGCGCACTTCGACGGCGGCAAGGGCTTGGAAAACGTCAACCAGGGCCTGGGCTTCGAGTACCCGCTGAACGACACGTACCGTGTCACGGCGGGCACCTTCCGCAACAGCGACCGCCGGCAGTCGAACTACCTCGGGCTGTATGTGCTGCCCATCGAGTTCTACGGCGTGAAGTTCGGCGCCGTGGTCGGCGGCTTTGACGGCTACCCCAACTACCGCAACGGCAACTGGTTCCCGGCCATCCTGCCGGTGGCCGCCATCGAAGGCAAGAACTGGGGCCTGAACATCGCCTACGTACCGACGATCAAGAACCGGCTCTACGGCGCCGTCACTTTTCAATTGAAGTACCGGTTCGGCAACCACGAGTAAACCGCGGTCGCCGAACCTCGGCTTCCGCCGCTCAGTGCCTGAAGTGGCGCACGCCTGACAGCACCATCACCACGCCGCGCTCGTCGGCTGCGTCGATCACTTCCTGGTCGCGCATCGAGCCGCCCGGCTGGATGACGCAGCTCGCGCCCGCGTCCACCACCACATCCAGGCCGTCGCGGAACGGGAAGAAGGCGTCGCTGGCCACTGCGGTGTCCTTCAGCGAGAGGCCGGCGTGCTCGGCCTTGATGCTGGCGATGCGCGCGGAGTCGAGGCGGCTCATCTGGCCGGCGCCCACGCCCATCGTCATGCCGTTGGCGCAGAAGACGATCGCGTTGCTCTTCACGTACTTCGCGACCTTCCATGCGAACAGCAGGTCCTGCAGCTGCTGCGGCGTGGGTTGCTTCTTGCTGACCACCTTCAGGTCGTTGATCGACAGCTCGTGGTTGTCGGCGGTCTGGATCAGCAGGCCCGAGCCGACGCGCTTGACGTCCATGGCGTTGCGGCCGTTGTCCCAGTCGGTGGTTCCCCCCTTGGGCAGCGCGATTTCGAGCACGCGCACGTTGAGCTTGGCCTTGGTGGCCTGGAACACTTCGAGCGCCTCGGGGGTGTAGCCCGGCGCCATCAGCACTTCGACGAACTGCTTGGCAATTTCTTGCGCGGTGGCGCCGTCGACCGGGCGGTTGAAGGCGATGATGCCGCCGAAGGCCGAGGTGGGGTCGGTCTTGAAGGCCTTGCCGTAGGCTTCGGCCGCGTCCTTGCCAACCGCCACGCCGCAGGGGTTGGCGTGCTTCACGATCACGCAGGCCGGCACGTCGAAGCTCTTCACGCATTCCCACGCCGCATCGGCGTCGGCGATGTTGTTGTAGCTGAGTTCCTTGCCCTGCAGCTGCTTCGCCGACACCAGCGAGCCGGGCGCCGGATGCAGGTCGCGGTAGAACGCGGCCTGCTGGTGCGGGTTCTCGCCGTAGCGCAGGTCCTGCACCTTCACGAAGCGGCCGTTGCTCTGCGCAGGGAACAGCGAGCGCTTGGGCGCGCCCTGGCCGATGCTGGCGTCGAAGTCGATGGCCGAGAGGTAGTCGCTGATGGCGCCGTCGTAGTCGGCGATGCGGTTGAACGCGGCCACCGAGAACGCGAACTTGGTCTTGTCGCTGAGCTTGCCGTCGGCCTTCAGCTCGGCAAGCGCCACGGCGTATTGCGAGGCGTCGGTCAGCACGCCGACGTCCTTCCAGTTCTTGGCCGCGCTGCGCACCATGGCCGGGCCGCCGATGTCGATGTTCTCGATCGCGTCCTCGAGCGTGCAGCCGGGCTGGGCCACGGTGGCTTCGAACGGATAGAGGTTGACGATCAGCAGGTCGATGGTGTCGATGCCGTGTTCCTTGATGGCCGCCACGTGCGCCGGCAGGTCGCGGCGCGCCAGCAGGCCGCCGTGGATCTTCGGGTGCAGCGTCTTCACGCGGCCGTCGAGCATTTCGGGAAAGCCGGTGTGGTCGGCGACTTCGGTCACCGGCAGGCCGGCGTCGGCCAGCAGCTTGGCGGTGCCGCCGGTGGACAGCAGCTTGATGCCCAGCGCATGCAGCGCCTGGGCGAATTCGAGGATGCCGGTCTTGTCGGATACGGAGATGAGTGCAGTCTGAGCCATGGATATGCCGTGGAGTTATTTCAAAAGTTTGTGCTCGACCAATTTCTTGCGGAGCGTGTTTCTGTTCAGGCCGAGCCATTGCGCGGCCTTCGACTGGTTGCCCTCGGCGCGCGTCATCACGACATCGAGCAGGGGTTTCTCGACCACGCGCACGAGCATTTCGTACATGCCGTCGGGTTCGGTGCCGCGCAGATCGCGAAAGTAGCTGTCCAGACTGGTGCGCACGCAGTCCTCGATGTGTTTCTTGCTCATTGCTTCTTCTCTTCTTCTCAATCGACGGCGCAGGCCGCCTCCTCTTCACCAGACAGCTCGCTGTCTGCCTCGTGCTGCACGGGCATGCGTTCCATGCGGTCCGCCAGCCCGTCGAAATAGTCGCCGACCGCGCGCAGCTGCTCGCCGCAGTCCTCGATGGTGTTCATGCGCGCGCGAAACGCCTCGCCCTCAGGCAGGGTGCGCACGTACCAGCCGATGTGCTTGCGCGCAGTGCGCACGCCGCTGTAGTCGCCGTACAGCGCATAGTGCTCCACGAGATGGTCGAGCAGCAAGCGGCGCACTTCCGCCACCAGCGGCGGCGCGCGGTGCGTGCCGGTTTCGAGGAAGTGCGCGATCTCGCGGAAGATCCACGGCCGGCCCTGCGCGGCGCGGCCGACCATCACCGCGTCGGCGCCGGTGGCCGCGAGCACGTCGCGCGCCTTCTCGGGCGAACGGATGTCGCCGTTGGCCACCACCGGCACGCGCACCGCGGCCTTCACGGCGGCGATGGTGTCGTATTCGGCGTGGCCCTTGTAGCCCTGCTCCCGCGTGCGGCCGTGCACCGTGAGCATCTGCACGCCGGCCGACTCGAAGTCGCGCGCCAGCTTCACGGCGTTGCGGTGGTCGTGGCTCCAGCCGGTGCGCATCTTCAGCGTGACCGGCACATTGAAGGGCCGCGCTGCATCGACCACCGCCTGCACGATCTCCAGCGCCAGCGGCTCGTCGCGCATCAGCGCCGAGCCCGCCCATTTGTTGCAGACCTTCTTGGCCGGGCAACCCATGTTGATGTCGATGATCTGCGCGCCGCGCTCGATGTTGTAGACCGTGGCCTCGGCCATCATGTCGGCGTCGGTGCCTGCGATCTGCACCGCAATGGGGCCCGGTTCGCCGTCATGGTTGGCGCGCCGTGATGTCTTGAGCGTGCCCCAAAGCTCCTTGCGCGACGTGACCATCTCGCTGACCGCGTAGCCCGCGCCCAGCGCACGGCACAACATGCGGAAGGGCCGGTCCGTCACGCCGGCCATGGGCGCGACGAACAGGCGGTTTTCCAGCGTGTGGTTGCCGATCTGCAAGGTCATTTGGGAGGAAGCGGTGCGCGTTCGGCTGCTGAAAAATGAGGCACGATTGTAGCCACGTGGCATTTCAGCGACTGAAACGATTTGCGCTTGGGTACCCGTGAAAACACGGGTGCGTGCCGGGGCCTTATCCCACGCGGGCGCGACGTGAGCGCTGCCTATACTGCGCGACCTTATGCAAGCCTGGCTCGACTCCCTCCTGGCGCTGATGGCGCTGCCGCAGTACGGTCTCTCGACCCTGTTCGTCGCAGCGTTCGTCTCGGCGACCCTTCTGCCGGTGGGCTCCGAGCCCGTGCTCTTCGGCCTGCTCAAGCTCAACCCGGACATGTTCTGGCCGGCCATCGCGGTCGCGACGGTGGGCAACACGCTGGGGGGCGCGGTCGACTGGTGGATGGGCTACGGCGCGCACAAGGTGGCCGACAAATACTCGCACTCGAAACACCATGTGCGGGTTTTGGGCTGGCTGGAGAAGCTCGGCCCCAAGGCCTGCCTGCTGAGCTGGCTGCCGCTGGTGGGCGATCCGCTGTGCGCGGTGGCGGGCTGGCTCAAGCTGCCGTTCTGGCCCTGCTTGGCCTACATGGCCATCGGCAAGTTCCTGCGCTACGTCACCATGACGGTGGCGCTGCTGCAGATCTTCTGATCGACTTCGCCCCGCTCCGTATCAGCTCAGCAGGCCGTAGGGACCGCCGCGCTCGAGCGCGCGCTTGTACGCCGGGCGCGCGTGGATGCGCTCCAGGTAGGCCATGAGCTTCGGCCGCTTCGCATCGAGCCCGCCGCGCGCCTGCGCCGCCTCCACCGGGAAGCTCATCTGGATGTCAGCGCCGGTGAAAGCGTCGCCGGCGAACCACTCGCTCCTGCCGAGCTCGGTCTCCATGAAGTTCAGGTGGCTCACGATGTTCGGATTGATGAACGCCGACTTCGTCTTGCTCGCGATGGCCTTGGCGATCGGCTTCGCGAAGAACGGCATCTTCGTGGTCTCGATGCGGTCGAACACCAGCTTGAGCAACAGGGGCGACATCGCCGAGCCTTCGGCGAAGTGCAGCCAGTAGCGATAGCGCACCGCATCCGGCGTGCCCGGCGCGGGCGCGAGGCGGCCGTTGCCGAAGCGCTCGATGAGCGTCTCCACGATCGCCCCCGACTCCGCGAGCGTGAGCCCGTCATCCGTCGTCACCACCGGTGACTTGCCCAGCGGATGCACGGCCCGCAGCGAAGCGGGCGCCAACATGGTCTGCGGATCGCGCTGGTAGTGGACGATCTCGTAAGGCAGCTCGAGCTCTTCGAGCAGCCAGAGCACGCGCTGCGAGCGCGAGTTGTTGAGGTGGTGGACGGTGAGCATTGGGGCGGGGCTTGTGGAGAAATTCAGGGCGCGCGAAGTCTACCGAACAACGCCTATTTCACGCCCGCCTTGCGCAATTCCTCTGCAGTGATGCGGACCGGCTTCTGATCGCGCTGCACAACGATGGCGGTGTCCGTGCGAACGGCCGCCTCCCGCGCCGCCCGGGCCGCGCGCCGAATCGCTATCAGTGAAGCGGCCAGATCCTTGTCCTTGGCCTGCATGAGCTGTTCACGGGTCATGGTGCTTCTCCCCATTCGATGAGATCCGGCTCTTCGCCAGCGTTGTCGTAGAGCGCCCAGGCATCCACCGCAGCGCGGTACCGGTCGTCGAAATTCCGGCGCCCTGCCTCGAAACGGCGGCGAATCACATCTTCAGGAATGTGATGGCCTCCCTGCCGCACGCGTTCCGCCACCCGAGCAATCGCAAACTCCGCCGTCGGAAGCGCCAGAAAGAACAGGCTCACGTGATAGCCCAACTTCCTCCAGGCGCCAATATGGCGCAGATAACCCAGCCCCGACAACGTGGTCTCGAACGCAAAGCTCTCCCGGCGACGCACGCACTGGGCAATCTCCTCGAGCATCAGTCGCCCGGCCTTGACGGCCTCCGCCTCGGGCGCAAAGGGCGACAGCCCGGCCGCGATCAGGTCCGCATTGATGAAACGGGAAATCCGAGCTTCCTGCGGAAGGAAAGCGCGGGCGAAGGTTGTCTTGCCTGCGCCGTTCGGCCCCGCGATGATGACGATCTTCGAATGGCTCATCGGCGGGACATCTTCGCCCGGGGTATCAGGAGCTGAACAGGAAATTCATCACGTCGCCATCCTTGACGACGTATTCCTTGCCTTCCGAACGCATCTTCCCCGCGTCCTTGGCGCCCTGCTCGCCCTTGAAGGCGATGTAGTCCTCGAAGGCGATGGTCTGGGCGCGGATGTAGCCCTTCTCGAAGTCGCCGTGGATCACGCCGGCGGCCTGCGGGCCGGTGTCGCCGATGTGGATGGTCCAGGCGCGCACTTCCTTCACGCCGGCGGTGAAGTAGGTCTGCAGGCCCAGCAGCTTGAATGCCGCGCGGATCAGGCGGTTCAGGCCCGGCTCTTCCTGGCCGATCTCGGCGAGGAACATCTTCTTGTCTTCGTCGTCCATCTCGGCCAGGTCGGCTTCGATCTTGGCGCAGATGGCGACCACGGGCGCGCCCTGCCTGGCGGCGTACTCGCGCAGGCGGTCGAGATACGGGTTGTTCTCGAAGCCGTCTTCCGACACGTTGCCCACGAACATCGCGGGCTTGGCGGTGATGAGCGTGAAGCTCTTGACCAGCGGCAGCTCTTCCTTGGTGAACTCGAGCGCACGCACCGGCGTGTTCTCGTTCAGCGCGGCCTGGCAGCGCTCGAGCAGGCCGACGAGCTTCTGCGCGTCCTTGTCGCCGGAACGGGCGACCTTGGTGTGGCGGTGCAGCGCCTTCTCGACAGTGGCCAGGTCGGCCAGGCAGAGTTCGGTCTGGATCACCTCGATGTCGGAGATCGGGTCGACCTTGCCGGCCACGTGGATCACGTTCTCGTCGTCGAAGCAGCGCACCACGTTGACGGTGGCGTCGGTCTCGCGGATGTGCGCCAGGAACTTGTTGCCCAGGCCTTCGCCGGTGCTGGCGCCGGCCACCAGGCCGGCGATGTCCACGAACTCGACGATGGCGGGCACCACGCGCTCGGGCTTGACGATCTCGCTCAGCTGCGCGAGCCGGGGGTCGGGCACTTCCACCACGCCCACGTTGGGCTCGATGGTGCAGAAGGGATAGTTCTCCGCCGCGATGCCGGCCTTGGTCAGCGCATTGAAAAGGGTGGATTTACCGACGTTGGGCAGGCCGACGATGCCGCATTGCAAACTCATGGGAGGTCCTCTTGGGTAACCGGCGATTTTAGGCGAGCATGGCTGCATGCCCGCCCGGCAGGTCTTGGAACCGCTTCTTGCAACCCTGTCATCCGCCCCCGGAAAGCTCAGGGTTAGCCCCGATGGGCAAACGTTTGCGCAAACGTTTCCCTTGGTTAACATCGGGGCCCCCGGCAAAGACCGGCGTACCGCTTTGATCAACCACCCCAGGAGACATCCACCATGAAATTCACCCGCCGTACCCTGCAAAGCGTTGCTGCATTGACGCTGCTGGGCGCCATCGCCGGAACGCCCGCCTTCGCCCAGGACAAGCCGAAGGTCGCCCTGGTCATGAAGTCGCTGGCCAACGAGTTCTTCCGCACCATGGAAGACGGCGCCAAGGCGCACCAGAAGGCCCATGCCTCCGAATACACGCTGGTGGCCAACGGCATCAAGGACGAGACCGACACCTCCGCCCAGATCAAGATGGTCGAGCAGATGGTCGCGCAGAAGATCAACGCGCTGGTCATCGCGCCGGCCGATTCGAAGGCGCTGGTGCCGGTCATCAAGGCCGCCATCGACAAGGGCATCCTGGTGGTCAACATCGACAACCAGCTCGACGCCGCCGCGCTCAAGGAAAAGGGCATCCAGGTGCCGTTCGTCGGCCCCGACAACCGCGCCGGCGCCAAGCTGGTGGGCGACGCGCTCGCCAAGGAGCTGAAGTCGGGCGACAAGGTCGGCATCATCGAGGGCGTGTCGACCACCTTCAATGCGCAGCAGCGCACGCTGGGCTACCAGGACGCGATGAAGGCCGCCGGCGTGACGGTGGTGGGCGTGCAGTCCGGCCAGTGGGAAATCGACAAGGGCAACACGGTGGCCGCCGGCATGATGCGCGAGCACCCCGACCTGAAGGCGCTGCTCGCGGGCAACGACAGCATGGCGCTGGGCGCCGTGGCCGCCGTCAAGGCCGCCGGCAAGACCGGCAAGGTGCTGGTGGTGGGCTACGACAACATCGGCGCCATCAAGCCGATGCTGGCCGACGGCCGCGTGCTCGCCACGGCCGACCAGTTCGCCGCCAAGCAGGCCGTGTTCGGCATCGAGACCGCGCTGAAGGCCATCGCCGACAAGAAGAAGCAGGCCGACATGCCCGCCGAAGTGAAGACCGACGTGGTGCTGGTCACCAAGTCGTCCAAGTAAAAACAATCTCCCGACCGAAGAAAAGAGCCTCCGTTGACCGCACCCGCCGCAATGAACGACAACCGCGCCCAGCCCGTGCTCACGCTGAGCACCATGGGCAAGGACTATGCGGCGCCGGTGCTGGACGACGTCTCGCTCGTGCTCAACGCCGGCGAAGTGCTGGCCCTCACGGGCGAGAACGGCGCCGGCAAGAGCACGCTGTCGAAGATCGTCTGCGGCCTGGTGCAGCCCACGCGCGGCCAGATGCTGCTCGACGGCAAGCCCTTTGCGCCCGGCTCGCGCCGCGACGCCGAGCGGCTGGGCGTGCGCATGGTCATGCAGGAGCTGGGCCTCGTCACCACCCTCTCGGTGGCCGAGAACCTGCTGCTCGACCGCCTGCCCAACAAGACCGGCTGGATCCGCCGCGGCAAGCTGCACGAGCTGGCCGCGCGCCAGCTCGCCAAGATCGGCATGCAGAACATCGACCCGGCCACGCCGGTGGCGCGGCTGGGCATCGGCCAGCAGCAGATGGTGGAGATCGCGCGCAACCTGCAGGACGACACGCGCGTGCTGGTGCTCGACGAGCCCACCGCCATGCTCACACCGCGAGAAACCTCGCACCTGTTCGAGCAGATCGACCTGCTGAAGGCGCGCGGCGTGGCCATCGTCTACGTGTCGCACCGCCTCGAAGAACTGCAGCGCATCGCCGACCGCGTGGCGGTGCTGCGCGACGGCCGGCTGGTGGACGTGCGCGCGATGGCCGGCGTGCGCGAATCCGAACTGGTGCAGCGCATGGTCGGCCGCGCGGTGCACGAGCACGAAGGCCGCGAGCGCCGCACCGCCGGCCCGGTGCTGCTGAGCGCGCGCGGCATCGGCCGGGCGCAGGTCGTGCGCGACGTCGACATCGACCTGCGCGCGGGCGAAGTCATGGGCCTGGCCGGCCTCGTCGGCTCGGGCCGGACCGAACTGGTGCGGCTGCTGTTCGGCGCCGACCGCGCGGACCGCGGCGAGATCACCCTTCATGAAAACGGCCAGCCCGCGCAGCACGCGCGCAAGGGCTGGCGCTCGCCGATGCAGGCCATCCGCGCCGGCATCGGCCTCGTCACCGAAGACCGCAAGTCGCAGGGCCTGCTGCTGACGCAGTCGATCCGCGTGAACGCCACGCTCAGCGACCTCGGGGCCATTTCCCACGCCGGCTGGCTGCAGCGCGCCAAGGAGCGCGGCATTGCGCAGAAGCTGGTGGAGCTGCTGCGCATCCGTTCGCGCAGCATCGAACAACCGGTTGCCACGCTCAGCGGCGGCAACCAGCAGAAGGTGGTGTTCGCGCGCTGGCTCCACCGCGAATGCAAGGTGCTGCTGCTCGACGAGCCCACGCGCGGCGTGGACGTGGGCGCGCGCGCCGACCTGTACGCCGAGCTCGACCGCATGACCGACGCCGGCAAGGCGCTGCTGATGGTGTCGAGCGACCTGCGCGAACTGATGGCCATGTGCGACCGCATCGGCGTGATGAGCGCCGGCCGGCTGGTGGCGGTGTTCGAACGCGGCGAATGGACCGAACAATCGCTGCTGGCCGCAGCATTCAGCGACGCGGCCGGACGCGCCGCCAACAATCCGCCGACGGCATCCCCCGTTTCCGATTCGACCCCGGTCACCGCCGACACACAATGAACGCCGAAGCCTCCACGAAATCCACCCCGCCGTCCTCGCCCTCCGCACTCAAGGGCCAGCTCGGCACCTACCTGGGCCTGACGGTCGTGCTCGTGGGCATGATCGCGCTCTTCGGCTCGCTCAGCGAATACTTCCTGACGCGCGAGACCTTCGTCTCCATCGCCAACGAGATTCCCGCGCTGGCCGTGATGGCGGTCGGCATGACCTTCGTGCTGATCATCGCGGGCATCGATCTTTCCGTCGGCTCGGTGCTGGCGCTGAGCGCGGCCGTCACGGCGGCGGCCATCCTCGAATGGAAGCTGTCGGTGCCGGTGGCCGCGGCGCTCGGCCTCGCCACCGGGCTGGTCTGCGGCACGGTCACCGGCGCGGTGTCGGTCGCGTGGCGGCTGCCGAGCTTCATCGTCTCGCTGGGCATGCTCGAGGCGGTACGCGGCGGTGCCTACCTGGTGACCGATTCGCGCACGCAGTACGTGGGCGACGCCATCTCGGGCCTGGCCGCGCCGTGGATCGGCGGCATCTCGGCCGCCTTCGTGCTGGCGGTGGTGCTGGTCGTCATCGGGCAGCTGGTGCTCACGCGCACGGTGTTCGGCCGCCACGTGGTGGGCATCGGCACGAACGAAGAAGCGATGCGCCTGGCGGGCGTCGACCCGCGCCCGATCCGCATCATCGTTTTCGCAGTCACCGGGCTGCTGGCCGGGCTCGCGGGCCTGATGCAGTCGGCCCGCCTCGAAGCCGCCGACCCGAATGCCGGCGTCGGCATCGAGCTGCAGGTGATCGCGGCGGTGGTGATCGGCGGCACCAGCCTCATGGGCGGGCGCGGCTCGGTCATCAACACTTTCTTCGGCGTATTGATCATCGCGGTGCTGGAGGCCGGCCTCGCGCAGGTGGGGGCCAGCGAGCCGAGCAAGCGGATCATCACCGGCGCGGTGATCGTCGTGGCCGTCATCATCGACACGTTGCGCCAGCGCCGTGCCGAACGCCGGCTGGCCTGACGGCACCCGCCAACCAGGAAAAGGACAAGCCCCATGGCCACCATCAAGGACGTCGCGCTCAAGGCGGAGGTTTCGGTCACCACCGTGTCGCACGTGGTGAACGACACACGCCACGTGAGCGCCAAGGTGCGCGAGCGCGTGGAGCTCGCCATCCGCGAACTGGGCTATGTGCCCAACGCGATGGCGCGCAGCCTGAAGAGCAACACCACTTCGACGCTGGGCATGCTGATTCCCAACAGCTCGAACCCCTACTTTGCCGAGATCGTGCGCATCGTGGAAGACCGCTGCTTCGGCGCCGGCTACACGCTGGTGCTGTGCAACACCGACGACGAGCCCCACCGCCAGAGCGTCTACCTGCAGGTGCTGGCCGAGCGCCGCATCGACGGGCTGATCGTGGTGTCGACCGGCGCGGGCGACGAGGAATCCCTCATGAAGCAGCTGCGCGGCCTGCGCATGCCCACGGTGCTGGTCGACCGCGAGATCGCCGACCCGGCCTGCGACCTGGTGGAGACCGCGCACATGCAGGGCGGCCTGCTCGCGGTGCGGCATCTGCTGTCGCTGGGCCACAAGCGCATTGCCTGCATCGGCGGGCCGGTGGGCGTGATGCCGAGCGAGCAGCGCATCGAGGGCTGGCGCATGGCGCTGGCCGAGACCGGCGCAACGCCCGACATCGCGAATGCGCAAGCACTGCTCTGGCGCGGCGGCTTCACCAGCCAGGGCGGCTACGAGGCCATGCACGCCATCCTGCGCACCGAACAGAAGCCCTCGGCCGTGTTCGTCTGCAACGACCTGATGGCCATCGGCGCGCTGCGCGCCGCGCACGAGAGCGGCGTGCGCGTGCCGGACGATCTTTCGATCGTCGGCTTCGACGACATCGAACTCTCTGCCTACACCAGCCCGCCGCTCACCACGGTGGCGCAGCCCAAGGAGCGCATCGGAGCGCTGGCGGTCGACATGCTGCTCGAGCGCGTCGGCGGCAAGCGCCGCGATGCGCGCAAGGTGGTGCTGCAGCCCGAGCTGCGCGTGCGCGCCTCGACTGCGCGGCACGCGAGTTTCCGCGAGCCCGCCGCCCCCGTTCCGGCCGAAACGCCTTCCACGCAAACCCGAAAGTCCCGCACCCCGTGAGCCTGAAGCCTTCCTCCAGCAGCCCAGCCCGGGCCCCGCGCATCGTGGTGCTCGGCAGCCTCAACATGGACCTGGTGCTGCGCGTGCCGCACGCCCCGGCCGCGGGCGAAACCCTGCTCGGCCATTCGATCGCCACCATCCCCGGCGGCAAGGGCGCCAACCAGGCCGTGAGCTGCGCGCGCGAGGGCGCTCAGGTGCGCATGATCGGCTGCGTCGGCGATGACGCGCACGGCTCGGCGCTGCGCGATGCGCTCCAGCGCGACGGCATCGACACCGCCGCCCTGCGCACCGTGGCCGGCGAGCCCACCGGCACGGCGCTGATCCTCGTGGAGGACAGCGGCCAGAACCGCATCGTGCTGATTCCCGGCGCCAACGCGCGCCTGGAGGTCGACGAAGCCGCGCTGGCGCAGCAGGTGCAGGGCGCGGCCTTCCTGGTGGCGCAGTTCGAGACGCCGCTGGACCAGGTGGCGCGCGGCATCGCCGTGGCGCATGGCGCGGGCTGCAAGGTGATGCTCAACCCCTCGCCGGTACAGCCGATCGCCGAGCCCCTGTGGCCGCTGATCGACACGCTGGTGGTCAACGAGATCGAGGCGCAGGCGCTGTGCGGCCAGTCCGCCGACAGCCCGCAGGAAGCGGCGCAGGCCGGCCGGGCGCTGCGCGCCAAGGGCATCGCGCGCGTGGTCGTCACGCTGGGCGCGCGCGGCGCGGTGGCCGTCGATGCCGACGGTGCGCGCCACCATCCCGCGCCCAAGGTGCAGGCGGTCGACACCACGGCCGCCGGCGACACCTTCCTGGGTGCGCTCGCGGTCGCGCTGGGCGAAGGCCAGTCTTTCGACGACGCCGTTCGCCTGGGCATCCGCGCCGCCGCGCTGTGCATCCAGCAGCCGGGCGCCCAACCCTCCATTCCGCAGCGCGACGCCGTTCTGCTGAGCCCGCTGCCGCCCGACTGGATCACGCTGTGAAACGTTCTCCCCTGCTGCACGCCGAACTCTCCCATGTGATCGCCTCGCTGGGTCACGGCGACATGCTCGTGCTCGGCGACGCCGGCCTGCCGATTCCCGACGGCCCGCGCCGCATCGACCTGGCCGTGGCGCGCGGCGTGCCGCGGCTCGACGAGGTGCTGCAGGCGGTGCTGTCGGAGATGCAGGTCGAAGGCATCGTGGTGGCCGACGAAGCGCTGGACGACGCGAAGAATCCGCCGGGCTGGTATCCGCAGTCGCTGGGCATCGCGCCGCAGACGGTAGCGCATGAAGAATTCAAGCGCCGCACCGCGAAGGCCCGGGCCATGGTGCGCACGGGCGAATGCACGCCCTACGCCAACATCATCCTGATCGCTGGCGTGAAGTTCTGAAGCGGCACCGCCCGGGCGCCGCCGGTCATTCGAATTTGTAGTTCGCGCCCACCGGCTGGCCGACCTTGAGCACGTGCTCCACGCCCCGGATCACGATGCAGTTCATGCCGAAGGTGATGCCGCCGTCCACGCGCGGATCGGCGCGGTAGGTGCGCAGGGTGTTGCCGACCTCGGGGCTGCTGACGGCGGTGGCCGGGTCGATGTCCGGGATCGGGCAGCGCGTGCAGGGCTTGACGGGGCGGAGTTCGGCTTCGCCCTCGCCGGTGGCGATGTGCAGCGCGTCCACCCGGTCCTCGTCGTGCGACTCGATGCCCGCCAGCACGATGTTGGGCCGGAAGCGCTCGATGCCCACGGCATCGTGGCCCTGCGCGGCAAGGCGCTCGTTCAGCTCGGCCAGCGAGCCTTCGCTCGCCACCAGCACCGGGTAGCCGTCGGCGAACTGGTTCTCGGCCTCGATGCCGCCGGTCCACTTCAGGCTGGACAGGCGCTTGTGTTCCGGGTCGAAGCGCACGAGACGCAGGGTCTGCGGCTTGCCGGGCTCCGACAGGAAATCGCTGAACCACTGCGCGGCGATGTCGCCCATGTCGTAGGCCGCCACTTCGTCCTTCCAGACGCGCACGCGCACCGGTTTCTCGACGCGGTCGAAGGCCAGGTGCAGCGCCAGCATGCCGGGGGCGCGCAGAACCACTTCCATGTGCTTCATCTGCGGCTTGATCAGCGCCATGCGCGGCAGCTGCCGCTGGGTGACGAATTCGCCCTGGGCGTCGACCACCATCCAGGCGCGGTCGAATTCCAGGCCGGTCTCGGTCAGCAGCACCTCGGGAAGCTCGACCCCGCCGCAGGACTTGACCGGGTAGATGAACAGGCGCGCGATGGTGGCTTCGAGGTCGAAAGCGGGCTGGGACACGGTGGGGGTTCCTTGGAAATCGGCGGCAATTGTCCCGCAGCTTTGGAAAGTACCCTGAGCCGTTCCGGGGATACTGCGGGACCGGCTCCGCCGGGCCGCTGGTAGCGCCCCCGCGAGGGGGCGGGCGTAATCCATACAATCGTTTCATGGCTCTCCCCCCAGAAGTTTGCATTCGCGGCGCCGGCATCGTCGGCCGCACGCTGGCCCTGCTGCTCGCGCGCGAGCGTGTGCGCGTCGCGCTGGTGGTGCCCCCGGCCACGCAGGGCAAGCAGGACGTCCGCGCCTATGCGCTGAACACCGCCTCCCGCACGCTGCTCGAATCGCTGCGCGCCTGGCCCGACGCCGCGCACGCCACGCCGGTGCGCGAAATGCTCGTGCACGGCGACGAAGGCGGCCGGGTGCATTTCAGCGCCACGCGCCAGAAAGTCGACGCGCTGGCCTGGATCGTCGACGTGCCCGCGCTCGAGCAGCAACTGGCAGACGCCGTGCGCTTCCAGCCCCTGATCGAAGTCGTGGCCGAGCCGGTCGCCGCACCGCTCACCGTGGTGTGCGAAGGCAAGGCCAGCGCCACGCGCGAGGCGCTCGGCGTGAGCTACGAGGTCACGCGCTATCCCCAGCATGCGATAGCGGCGCGGCTCGAGGCAGAGCAGTCGCACGACGGCATCGCGCGCCAGTGGTTCAACGACAAGGGCGAGGTGCTCGCGCTGCTGCCTCTGGGCGGCGTGCACGGCAGGACGGTCGCGCTGGTCTGGTCGGTCGACCAGTTGCGCGCACCGGCCCTGCTTGCGCAAGGCGACGAAGAATTCAATGCCGCGGTCACCGAGGCCAGCCGCGCGGCGCTCGGTGCGCTCAAGCTCACGAGCGAGCGCGGTGCCTGGCCGCTGGCCCGCGCCATCGCCGATCGCTGGACCGGCGCCATGCCCGGCCAGCCGGCCCGCTCCTGGGCGCTGGCGGGCGACGCCGCCCACACGGTGCACCCGCTCGCCGGCCAGGGCCTGAACCTGGGCCTGGCCGACGCCTCTGCGCTGGCCGATGTGATCAAGAACCGCGACTACTGGCGCAGCGTGGGCGACGCGCGCCTGCTGCGCCGCTACGAACGCGCCCGCCGTGCCGACGTGCTGCAGATGAGCCTGGCGACCGACGGACTGCAGCAACTTTTCTCGCACAACCTGGGGCCGCTGCCTGCATTGCGCAACTGGGGCATGCGCGGTTTCGACCGCACGCGCCTCGTCAAGCACTGGATCACGGCCCAGGCGATGGGCCTGAAGGCCTGACGCCCCGCCATCTTCTCGAATCGAACCAACGGATCTCCCGATGACACTCGCACGCAACCTCCTACTCGCCGCCTGCACGCTGGGCGCGGTCGTGGCCGCCACAGCCGGCGAAGCCGAGATCCGCAAGAACCTGCCGGCGCGCATTCCGCAGTTCCCCGCCATCGACGAAGTGTCGAAGTCGCCGATTCCGGGCCTCTACGAAGTGCGCGTGAACAGCTCGCAGATCTTCTACACCGACGAGCAGGGCAACTACCTGATCCAGGGCAACCTGATCGACGTGAAGTCGCGCAAGAACCTGACCGAGGAACGGGTCGAGAAGCTCAGCGCCGTCGCCTTCGACCAGCTGCCGCTGAAGGACTCGATCAAGATCGTGCGCGGCAACGGCAAGCGCAAGCTCGCCGTGTTCGAAGACCCGAACTGCGGCTACTGCAAGCGCTTCGAGAAGGACATGAAGACGGTCGACAACGTGACCGTTTACCTGTTCCTGTACCCCGTGCTCGGCCCCGATTCGAACATCAAGTCGCGCGACATCTGGTGCAGCAAGGACAAGGGCAAGGCCTGGGGCGACTGGATGGAGTCGAGCACCCGTCCCGCCACCGCGCCCAGCAGCTGCGACGTGACCGCGCTGCAGCGCAACGTCGAGTTCGGCCGCAAGTACAACATCACCGGCACGCCCACGCTGATCTTCAGCGACGGCACGCGCACGCCCGGCGCCATTCCCGCAGAGCAGGTCGAGAAGCAACTCGCCGCTTCGTCGAGCTGATGGCGACGAAGGCTCCTGCGCGGCGCAGTACCGCCGCTACCGCCGTGCCCGTGGCCGGCGTGCGCTTTCGCGTCGAATGCGCGGATCTCCATGCGCGCCTGTTCGGGGTGACGCTGACCATCGACGCGCCCGCCGCGCAGCAGCGCGTGTCGCTGCCGGTGTGGATTCCGGGCAGCTACCTGGTGCGCGAATTCGCCAAGAACCTGCAGGGCCTGCGCGCCACGCAGGGGCGCCGCAAGCCGACGCTGACGCAGCTCGACAAATGCAGCTGGCTCGTCGAATGCACGCCCGGCCAGCCGCTGGTGCTGAACTACCAGGTCTGCGCCTACGACAACTCGGTGCGCACCGCCTGGCTCGACGCCGAGCGCGGCTTCTTCAACGGCACCAGCGTATGCCTGCGGGTCGAAGGCCAGACCGACGCGCCGCATGCGCTGGAGATCGTCGCGCCCGTGCTGCCTGAGGATGCCGCGCGCTGGTCCTGCGCCACCGCGCTGGTTCCGCTCAAGACCGACAAACACGGCTTCGGCAGCTACCGCGCCGCCGACTACGACGAGCTGGCCGACAGCCCGGTCGAACTGGGCGCCTTCTGGAGCGCCGATTTCGAAGCCTGCGGCGTGCCGCACCGCTTCGTGGTGGCGGGCGCCGCAGCCTCGTTCGACGGCGACCGGCTCATTGCCGACACCAAGGCCATCTGCGAAGCAGAGATGCGCTTCTGGCACGGCGACAAGGCCGGCAAGCGCGGCGGCCCGAAGCTGCCGATCGACCGCTACGTGTTCATGCTCAATGCGGTGGACGACGGCTACGGCGGGCTCGAGCATCGCCACTCCACGGCGCTTATCTGCAACCGCCGCGACCTGCCGCAGCGCGGCGAGAAGAAAAAGCAGCCCGAGGGCTACACCACGCTGATGGGCCTCATCAGCCACGAGTACTTCCACACCTGGAACGTCAAGCGCATGCGGCCCGCCGAGTTCGCGCGCTACGACTACAGCCAGGAAAACTACACGCAGCTGCTGTGGTTCTTCGAGGGCTTCACCAGCTACTACGACGACCTGCTGCTGCGCCGCGCCGGCCGCATCGACGACGCGGCCTACCTGCGCCTGCTGAACAAGACCATCAACCAGGTCATGCAGACGCCGGGCCGGCTGGTGCAGCCGGTGGCCGACGCGAGCTTCGACGCCTGGGTCAAGTACTACCGCCAGGACGAGCAGACGCCCAACAGCACGGTGAGCTATTACACCAAGGGCGCGCTGGTGGCGCTGTGCTTCGACCTCACGCTGCGCCATGAAGGCAAGGGCACCCTTGATGACGTGATGCGCCACCTGTGGACGCACAGCGGCGGCGGGCCGATCAGCGAAGCCGACTTCGCGGCCGCGCTGGAGGCCGTGAGCGGCCGCTCGTATGCGGCGGAACTCGCGCGCTGGGTGCATTCGACCGAGGAGCTTCCGCTTGCGCAGCTTCTGCGTGCGCACGGCGTCGCCACGCTGGAAGACCCGTCGCAGCAGGCGCAGGTACTGGGCCTGCGCGTGGCCGAAACCAACGGCAGCGTGCAGGTCAAGGTGGTGCTGCGCGGCGGAGCGGCCGAGAAGGCCGGCTTTTCGGCGAACGACGAGTGGATCGGCATCGAGCTGCCTGCTGTCGGCCGGAAGGGCCAGCAGCGGCCGGCGCAAGCCTGGCGCATCGCCAAGCTCGACGACCTCGCGCTGTACCTGGGCGATGCGACGAAGTTCACGGCCATCGTCGCGCGTGACCGCAAGCTGCTCAGGCTGCCGCTCGCGCTGCCGGCCAACGCGACCACCTGGCGCCTGTTCGCGCACGATGCCGCCAAGGCGGCGGGCTGGCTGGCCGGCTAGCTAGGCGTTTTCCGGCGCGGCCGGGTGCCGCACGAACATCATCGGCTGCGGCTCCCCGACCAGCACGCAGGGCTTGCCGGTCCTGCGGCAGTGGTCCTGCACGCGCCAATAGGCGCCGTGGCTCACGCAGCCGGTCTGGCAGATCACCAGGTCGGCGGCACGCAGGCTGGCTTCGAGCGCGGGATCGTCCGCGTCGACACCGCCGTCGTGGTGCAGGTAGCGTCCTCCCGCGATTTCGACCAGCTGGCGTGCGAGCGACGGCGCCTGGTCTTCATGGCCGACGCACAGCACGGCTTTCTCGCGCAGATCGGCGGGCGCTTGCGGCCGGGACGGCCGCAGATGGCGCCGGCTGCCCGGCGACAGCAGCGCATTCAGCCGCTTGGGCAGCGCCCCGCCCGCGGCGGCACGCGCGGCCAGCTCCTCGCGCACGATGGCAACGGCCGAATCGCGCGCCACCAGTGCGCCGCGCAAACGGACGATCTGCGCCTCGAGCCTTTCGACCAGCGCGGCCTGCTCGGCCAGCAGGCGCGAGCAGCGCTCCTGGGCCCGGGCATAGGCCCGCAGCAACACGGCATGTTCTTGCATCGGGAACTCCATGGCGGGCATTCTAGATGAGAGCAATTCTCAACTGAAGTCCATTTGGTGCTTAGTGCGAAACCGACTTCGAGAACACGTTCACCACCACCACGCCCGCGATGATCAGCCCGAGCCCCGCGATGGCCGGCCCGTCGAGCTTCTGGCCGAACCACAGCCAGCTCACGAGCGAGATCAGCACGATGCCCACGCCCGACCAGATCGCATAGGCGATGCCGGTCGGAATGGTGCGCAGCGTCAGCGAGAGGAAGAAGAACGCGACCACATAGCCGGCCACCGAGGCCAGCGTGGGCCACAGCCGCGTGAAACCATCCGAGCCCTTGAGGAAACTGGTGGCGATCACTTCGGCCACGATGGCGACGAACAGGTAGGCATAGTTGGAACTCATGGCGGGCACTCTATGGGAACTCGCCATGCCCTGCCACCCACGCCGGCCATGCTGGGTATAGTGAAGCGCGTTTTTCTTCCCCTTCCCCGGAGACACCATGAGCTACGAAAACATCGAAGTGCGGACCGAAGCAGGCAAGGTCGGCATCATCACCCTCAACCGCCCGAAGGCCCTGAATGCGCTGAACGATGCGCTGATGACCGAACTGGGCCAGGCCCTGAAGGCCTTCGATGCGGACGATGCCATCGGCTGCATCATCCTCACGGGCAGCGAGCGCGCCTTCGCGGCCGGCGCCGACATCGCGGCGATGGCGAAGTACAGCTTCATCGACACCTACAAGGGCGACTACATCACGCGCAACTGGGAAATCATCCGCTCGATCCGCAAGCCGGTGATCGGCGCGGTGGCCGGCTTCGCGCTGGGCGGCGGCTGCGAGCTGGCGATGATGTGCGACTTCATCATCGCGGCCGACAACGCGAAGTTCGGCCAGCCCGAGATCAAGATCGGCGTGATCCCCGGTGCCGGCGGCACGCAGCGCCTGCCGCGCGCGGTGGGCAAGAGCAAGGCCATGGACATGGTGCTCACGGCCCGCATGATGGACGCGGCCGAAGCCGAGCGCGCCGGCCTCGTGAGCCGCGTGGTGCCCCTCGAGAAGCTCGCCGACGAGGCGCTGGGCGCGGCGCTGGTGATCTGCGGTTTCTCGCAGATCTCGGTGATGGCGGCCAAGGAATCGGTCAACCGCGCCTTCGAAAGCGGCCTGAGCGACGGCGTGATGTTCGAGCGCCGGCTGTTCCACGCGCTGTTCGCCACGCAGGACCAGAAGGAAGGCATGGACGCCTTCCTGAACAAGCGCCAGCCGGACTTCAAGAACGCCTGAGGGCGGATGCGCGCGGCCGGATGCGTTCCGGTCAGCGCGTGAGCAGCGCGCGCAGCGCGTCGAGCGCCTGCGCGGGCGGCGTGCCGACCAGCGCGGTGCCGCCGGGCTGCGGCGTCCAGCGCACCTGGCCGCCGGCGAGCTCCAGCACGGCGACCAGCGTGCTGCCGCGATAGAGCGAGAGACGCGCCTCGACCGGCGCGGCGAGTGCTTCGCCGGGCGCCGTCGCCGAACGGGCCACGGTGCCGACGAGCGCGGGCAAGCCTTCGATGTCGCCGCGCGCGTGGCGCACTTCGGCGCCTGAGCCCGCGAAGCTGAAGGACGTCCACCTGTCCAGCGCAGTGAAGCCCGCCGGGCCTTCTGCCCGCAGGACCGACTTGGGTACTGCAGCGCGCGGGGCGGGGGCGCGCTGCAGCGCGCCGGAGGCGTCTGCGCTCGCGTTGTCGCCTTGCGGTGGCGGCGGCGCGATGGCCGGTGCAGGCGCTGCGGCAGGCGCCGGAGCCTCCGCCGCATAGGCGCGCCGGCGTTCGTTTTCCAAGCGCTCTTCACGTTGCTCGTCGCTGCGCGAAGGAGCGGCCTGCTCAGCCACTGCGGCTGAGGGCGATGCAGGCGCCGGCGCGACTGGCGCTGGGGCAGCCTGCAATGGAGGCGCGGGGCGGCGAACGGCATCCGCGCCGGCATCGCGCTGGGCCTGCGCTTGTTTCTGTTGGTCGGCGGGCGCTTTTTTGGCGGCAGCAGATGGCGGCGATGCCGGTCGAGGCGCAGGCGCGGCAGCCAGCGGCGGTTCCGCAGGAGGCGCGGCCTCGGCCGCCGGTTGAGCGGGCGCAGGCGCAGGTGGTGCCGCCGCTGGCGCTGCAGCGCCGGCAACGCGTGCCTCGCCATCCAGCTGTGCATCCGGCACCGGTTCGCGATGCCACAGCACCGTCACGAAAGTCGCCAGCAGCACCGTGGCGAACGCCGCATTCCAAGGCATGCGCGAACGCGGCTCCCCGCCACCACCGAAGACACGGCGCCACCACGGCACGGCGCTCGCGCTGTTGGCGGCGGTGTTGGCGACGGTGTTCTGCGCGGCCGGCACGGTGGCGACAAGGTTGTGCGCCATCTTCAGGATGGCATCGCGCGTGCGCGGGTCGGGGGTTGCGGCGCTGTCGGGCGCATGGTCCAGCGCGCGGCGCAGGGCCGGGTCGCGCAGGTCGCGTTCATCGTCGCGGTCGAAACCGGTAGTGCCGTTGCCGCTCATGCCCGCTGCTCCAGCACCGCAAGATAACGCGCCATGCAGCCGCGCAGCTTCTGCAGGCCGTAGCGCAGGCGGCTGCGCACGGTCTCGAAACCGATCTCCAGGCTCGCGGCCAGCGCCTCGACGGTCAGGCCGTCTTCGTGGTGCAGCAGGAACGCGGCGCGCTGGTCGCTCGGGAGCTCGTCCAGGCAGGCCAGCAGCCGGCGGCCGGCGGCGCGCCAGAAAGCGAGCTCCTCGGCGGATGGATGCGCGGCAGCGTCCATCGCGCCGCGCACGCCGCGCTCGAGCGCGGGCACGGGATCGCCGTCGTCGTCGGGATGCGCATCGAGCGCCACTTCGCGTCCGCTCACGCGCAGGCGGTCCATCGCAAGGTTGTGTGCAATGGTGAAGGCCCAGGTGCGCCAGGCGGCGCCCTGCGGCGAGAAGCTGTCGCGCGCCGAGATGATCCGCACCCAGGTGTCCTGGAACACCTCGTCGGCCTGCGCCGCGAGCCGCGCGCCCAGCAGCCGCTTGACGAAGCGGAACAGCCCGCCCTCGTGGCGCGCATAGAGCACGTCGAACGCGGCGGCGTCGCCCTGCGCGTAGGCCAGCATCAACTGGTCGTCGGGCATGGCCTGTCGCTCGGTGGCGCTGTCGGCGGAAGGGGCGCGGGGAAGCGCGGACATCGGAGGATTTTCACCCGGGCTTGTACGGGCGACGAGCGGCTTCGGGGTTCGAGCCGGCAAAAATCGACTCGGGTGGCCAGCAGGCTGTTGAACTCGGGCAAAAATCTGGGCTATAATCTTGGGCTCGGCACCAAACAATGCCGAACGGCTCTTTAGCTCAGTCGGTTAGAGCGATGGAATCATAATCCACAGGTCCGCGGTTCGAGTCCGTGAAGAGCCACCAACAATATAAGCCTTGCAAGTCATTGACTTGCAAGGCTTTTTTCTTGGCCGAAGGATAATCGGCGGCAATGCCCGCCTCCTTCCGCGCCACTCGGACCAAGCCTGCCGCCCGCGCAGGCCTGCGTCGTCCCGGCGCGGGCCTGATCCGCTGGGTCTTGCTGTGGTTCGCGCTGTCGCTCGGCGCGGCCATCGCGTCGCCGGTGGTGCATCCGCAGTCCGTGGAGCTGGTGTGCTCGAGCGCCGGGTCGGTCAAGGCCATCGTGCATACCGACGACGGCGCGCAAGAGCTGGGCATGGGCCACATGGACTGCCCGCTGTGCGTGCTGGCAGGCGCGCCGCCCGCGACGCCCGCGGTCGAACTTCCCGCGCTCGTGCCGCCGTGCCATGCGGTGCAGCCGGTTCCGGCCGCGCACGTCGCCGTGGGCACAGCGGCACCTCCGCCCGCGCGCGGCCCTCCTTCGCTCTCCTGACGCTTCCCGTTTCGCTCGTCCGCGCATGCGATGCCGCCGCCTGAGGGCTGGCTTCGTCGCATCGCGGTCCTCCGCACAACGCATCGATCGGCGCTCGCGTCCGGGCGCCAGAGAGCTTTTATCCATGACTCATTCCACGCTTTCACGCCGTGGCCTGCTGCTGTCCGGCAGCACTGCGCTTGCGGCCCTGGCCCTCGCCGGCTGCGACAACGGCAAAGTGCTGCCCGCCAGCTTCAACGGCGTCGACATCAGCGGCGCCACCTACGCGCAGGACTTCCGCCTGACCGACCCCGACGGCCGCGAGCGCACGCTGGCCGACTTCAAGGGCAAGGCGGTGATGATGTTCTTCGGCTTCACGCAATGCCCCGACGTATGCCCCACCGCGCTCGTGCGCGCCGCCGAGATCAGGCGGCTGCTCGGCGCCGACGGCGAACGGCTGCAGGTGATCTTCGTCACCGTCGACCCCGAGCGCGACACGCCCGTGGTGCTCAAGGCCTACACCCAGGCCTTCGATCCGAGCTTCATCGGCCTGTATGGCGACGCGCAGAAGACCAGCGACACCGCGAAGGAGTTCAAGGTCTTCTACAAGAAGGTGCCCACCGGCTCCTCGTACACCATGGACCACTCGGCCTTCAGCTACGTGTTCGACCCCAGGGGAAAGATCCGCCTCGTGCTGCGCCACGAGCAGAGCGCGCAGGAATGCGCCGACGACCTGCGCAAGATCCTGCAGGCCTGACCTTTTCAACCATTCAAATCAAATCCAAGGAGATCCAGACCATGAAGAACCGCATTGCACACATCCTCGCCGTCACCAGCGCAGCGCTGCTGCTCACCGCCCATGCAGCGCACGCGCAAGTCACCGTCAAGGACGCCTGGGTGCGCGCCACCGTGCCGCAGCAGAAGGCCACCGGCGCGTTCATGCAGCTGAGCGCCGCAAAGGACACCAGGCTGGTGTCGGCCAGCTCGCCCGTCACGCCGGTCGTCGAAGTGCACGAGATGGCCATGCAGGACAACGTGATGCGCATGCGCCAGATCGCCGCGCTGGACCTGCCGGCCGGCAAGGCCGTCGAACTCAAGCCCGGCGGCTATCACGTGATGCTGCTCGACCTCAAGCAGCAGGTGAAAGAAGGCGACACCGTGCCGCTCACGCTGGTGTTCGAGGGCAAGGACGGCAAGCGTGAGACGGTGGAGGTGAAGGCGCCGGTGCGGGCGCTGAATGCGTCGGCGCAGCCGGCGGCGGGCCACGGCGGGCACAAGCACTGAGCGCCCCGGCGCGGGACCGGCTGAAGGAACTACCCTGTTTCGGTGATGGCGCCCGCCCCCGGGACGCACAAGAATTGTTAATAAATATTGACAAACCATCCCCTCCCCGGCCGGCGTCTTCGTGGGCCGGATGGCCGAGGGAGGTGCATACGGGGGTTTTCAGTGCCGCTCAGCTACCTGCTCCACTTGGAGAACGCTCGCCTGCCGATGCACGTGACCGGCGCGCAGGATGTGCGCCGGGTCTCCGTCCTGAAGGCGACCGGCCTCATCGAGGCCGCCATCGACCCGGCCTACGACACCGGCAAGGGCAGCTACAGGCTGGCGCAGGACGCGCTGGTGATCTGCATCACCGACGACGGACATGCCGAGATCGACCGGCTGCGCGGCGGCGAGGGCAAAGGCAGCAGCACATCGCCGAAGAAGGCATCGAACGCCAGGCTCGAGCCGCTCGACTACCTTCGCGCCATAGAAAGTTCGGCCTTCCCCCTTCGGGTGCAGGACAGGGAGGCGATCGGCTGCGTGGAGGCACTGAAGCAGGCGGGCTTCGTCGATGCGGTCATCGGCCCGGCGCTCACATGGAAGGCCGCCGACGGCGAGCCGCAGGGGCTGGCGGTGATCAAGCGCATCACGCCTTTCGGCCGGGCGCATCTGGCGCGAAGCGCGACCAGGTGATTGCGCGGCATCTGGAATTCCGGCCAACCGGCGCCGCAAGCGGTCGGCGCCAACGGCTGGGCGCGCGGCTGCCTATTCAACAGGCAACGTGGCGGGAACCCACGCCGATGCTTGCTCCGCCGATCCGACTCCCCGCACAACCCACAGAGTTGTCCACAGAAAAATCGAACAAGTCATCAAACCGTCAAACAGATGTCGTCGCCGTGTAACCCTTGAACTGCTCGCGCAGCTTCGTCTTCAGCAGCTTGCCGGTGGCGGTGTGCGGCAGGCTGTCGACGAACACTACGTCGTCCGGTAGCCACCATTTCACGACGCGCTCTGCAAGGAATGTGAGCAGTTCCTCTCGTGTCACTTCCGCTCCTGCGCGCTTGACAACGATGAGCAGCGGCCGCTCCTGCCACTTCGGATGCGCGATGCCGATGACGGCCGCTTCGGCCACCGCCGGGTGCAGGCTCGCCGTGTTCTCGAGGTCGATGGAGGAAATCCATTCGCCGCCCGACTTGATCACGTCCTTCGCGCGGTCGACCAGCTGCACATACCCGTCTTCGTCGATGTTGGCGACGTCGCCCGTGGGAAAGA
The DNA here is from genome assembly GCF_037482385.2 of Variovorax sp. AB1(2024). Classification (NCBI taxonomy): domain Bacteria; kingdom Pseudomonadati; phylum Pseudomonadota; class Betaproteobacteria; order Burkholderiales; family Comamonadaceae; genus Variovorax; species Variovorax sp. AB1(2024). Next base: position 78,808 of record NZ_JBBHKP020000001.1, read on the forward strand.
AGCCTTCGGCGTCGAGCACCGGCCCGCCCTCGCTCTTGAAGTAGCCGCTCGCGATCCACGGTCCGCGCACATGCAGGTGGCCGAAGGCCTTGCCGTCGTGCGGCAGGCGCCGGCCGTCTTCGCCGACGATCTTCAGTTCCACGCCCCACACGCCGCGGCCCTGGCGCATCTTCACGCGCAGCTGCTCTTCCTTGGGCATCGACAGGTGCTTGGGCAGCAGGTTGCCGATCACGCCGATGGGGCTGGTCTCGGTCATGCCCCAGCCCTGCACGAAGTCGGCGCCGAAGTCGCGCTCGAAGCGCTCGATCATGCTGCGCGGCGTGGCGGCGCCGCCCACGCCGATGCGCTTGAGGCCGATGGCGCGGGTGTCGATTTCAGGATGCGCGTCGAAGTACTGGAACAGCATGAGCCAGATGGTGGGTACGGCCTGCGAGAAGCCTACCTTCTCGTCGCGCATCAGCTCGTACAGGCTCTGGCCGTCCATGTGCGGGCCGGGCATGACCAGCTTCGCGCCGGCCATCGCCGCTGCATACGGCATGCCCCAGGCGTTGGCATGGAACATGGGCACCGCGAGCAGCAGCGTCATCTGCGAATTGGCGCCGAAGGTGTCGGGCGCGCATTCCATCAGCGAATGCAGCACGGTCGAGCGGTGCGAATACAGCACGCCCTTCGGGTTGCCGGTGGTGCCCGAGGTGTAGCAGAGCGAAGAGGCGGTGCGCTCGTCGAACTCGGGCCAGGCGTAGGCCTCGCTCTGCGCGCCGATGAGTTCGTCGTAGCACAGCAGATTGGGCACGTCGATGGCGGGCATGTGCGCGCGGTCGGTCATGGCGATGAAGGCGCGCACCGACTTCAGGCCCGGTGCGAGCTTCTCCACCAGCGGCGCGAAGGTGGTGTCGAAGAACAGCACCTTGTCTTCCGCATGGTTGACGATGTAGTCGATCTGCTCGGGAAAGAGCCGCGGGTTCACCGTGTGCAGCACCGCGCCCGAGCCCGACACGCCGAAGTACAGCGCCAGGTGGCGATACGTGTTCCAGGCCAGCGTGCCGACGCGGTCGCCGGGCTCGATGCCCAGCGTCTTCAACGCATTGGCCACCTGCTTGGAGCGGCGCTGTATCTCCGCGTAGTTTGTGCGGTGCACCGGGCCCTCCACGGTGCGCCCGACGATCTCGGCGCGCGGGTGGAAGGTGGCCGCGTGATCGATCAGCGACGAGATCAGCAGCGGGCGGTCTTGCATCAATCCGAACATGGTCTTGCCTCCTGTACGCTGGGGCGATGCTAGGCAGCCGCCGTGCCGCGCCGCATCGTCGGAACGGACGATTGAGGGCGTTCGAGGGTTGCCCCTAGCATCGATCTTCAAGAGGACCCTTGCATGAACGTTCAGGACGCCATCGCCACCCGCCGCTCGGTGCGCGATTTTCTCGACACGCCGGTGCCCGGCGACGTCATCCGCCGCGTGCTCGCGCAGGCATTGCGCGCGCCCTCGGGCGGCAACCTGCAGCCGTGGCACCTGCACGTGGTGGGCGGCGACAGGCTGTCGGAGCTGAAAACCATCATGCGCACCCGCGTGCAGGAGGCGCCCGGCGGCGAAGGCAGCGAGTACGACATCTACCCGCGCGAGCTGGTCGCGCCCTACCGCGACCGCCGCTTCGCCGTGGGCGAGGCCATGTACGCACGCCTGGGCATCCCGCGCGAGGACAAGGCCGCGCGCCGCGAATGGTTCGCGCGCAACTACCAGTTCTTCGGCGCGCCGCTCGCGCTGTTCTGCACCGTCGACCGCCGCATGGGGCCGCCGCAGTGGTCCGACCTGGGCATGCTCCTGCAGAACGTGATGCTCCTGCTGCGCGCCGAAGGGCTCGACAGCTGCCCGCAGGAATGCTGGGCCATCTACCCGCAGACCATCGGCCGGTTCATCGAACTGCCGCCCGAGCGCATGCTCTTCACCGGCATGGCCATCGGCTACGCCGACAGGAGCAGGCCGCTCGACGCACTGGTGACCGAGCGCGCGCCGCTCGATGAAGTGGCGGAGTTCACGGGCATCTGAGCCGAGGAACGGAACCTGCTTGCCGCCGGGCGTACTCCACGAAGCGCCCGATGATGCTCATTGCCCAGATCTCCGACCCGCACATCCGCCCCGCCGGCCAGCTCTACCAGGGCGTGGCCGATTCGAACCGGATGTTCGAGGAAGCCATCGACCATCTGCACGCCCTTGACCGCAGGCCCGCGCTCGTGCTGCTGACCGGCGACCTCGTCGACGAAGGCCGGCCCGACGAATACGCGCAGGCGCGCCGACTGCTGTCGAAGCTGGCCATTCCCTGCCTCGTGATTCCCGGCAACCACGACCACCGCGAGAACTTCCGCACGGCCTTCGCGGACCACGCCTACCTGCCGGCCGAAGGCCCGATGCACTACTGCATCGACGACCATGCGGTGCGCATCGTGGCGCTGGACTCCTGCGTTCCCGGCCTGCACCACGGCGATGTCGACGCAGAAGGCCTCGCGTGGCTGCGGCGCACGCTGGAGGCCGACCGCGCGAAGCCGACACTGCTGATGCTGCACCACCCGCCCTTCGCCAGCGGCATTCCCTACATGGATACCTACAGCTACGCCAACCCCGCGCCGCTCGAAGCCGTGCTGCGCGATTTCGGCAACATCGAGCGCGTGCTTTGCGGGCATGTGCACCGCACGATGCTGCGGCGCTGGGCGGGCACGGTCGTGTGCTCCTGCCCCAGCAGCACGACGGAAATCGCACTGCGGCTCGCGGACGGTGCGGCGCCGGCCTCCTACATGGGGCGGCCGGGCTGCATGCTGCATCTGTGGGACGAGGTGCATGGCATGGTGAGCCATGTGAGCCACGTCGGGGCGATGGAGGGGCCGTATCCGTTTGCGTGAGTTTGCGTGATCGAGCGCCTGGCGGCAGCCCAGGCCGCCGGGCGCGCAGAATGCGGCCGATGCCCAGCGAACGCACCCTTCTCTACGCCGGAACCGAGTTCACGGTGGAGCACGTGTGCTCGCGCACGCACGGGCCTGACTGGAGTGCGTACTACACCATTGGCTCGCGGCGCATTGTCCTGCCGGTGGGGCACACGGTGCTCGACGTGCGCTCGGGCGACAGCACCTGGCTGGTCGACGGACTGACCGCCATGCACCTCAACGACGCCATGGTCTACCAGCTGCGGCCCTCGCCAACACACGCGACGCGGCACAGCATGGTGGTCAGCGGATACCAGGCGCCTCGTGCAAGCAAGGCGCCGGTCTTCAGCCTGCTGTCGCCGGCGTCGCTGTATCGCGTTCATGCGGCGCAAAAGCAGCTGCGCAACGGCGACGCGGGTCCGCAGACCGTCGCGCAGCTACTCGACGAGATCGGCACGTCGCGCCAATTGATGCCTTTGAATGGCACAGTGGCGCGCGCAAAAAGACTGCTTGCGGAAACCACCGACCGTGAAGCGCGGCTCTCGATGCACGCGCTGGCCGATGCCGTCTCGCGTTCTCCGTTCCACTTGGCACGCAGCTTTCGCCAGCAGACCGGCCTGAGCTTGCACCAGTACCGCCAGCACCTGCGGCTCGCCACGGCCCTTGATCGGCTGGCCTGCGGCGACCAGGACCTGGCGGGCATTGCGCACGATCTCGGCTACTGCAGCCAGAGCCATCTGGGCGCGGTATTCCGGCGCGAGGTGGGCGTGACGCTGGGTGAAGCGCGCCGCGCGCTGACCACCGCACGAATCTGATAGCCGCCGCGCGGCACGGCCGCGAGACTTCTGGCGATGGACAAGAAGAACCTTCGCACAGGCGTTTTCGCCGCGCTCACCGCGGCACTGATTGGCAGCGCGTGGCAACTGGTCTCGCGCCACGGTGTGACCACCACGCTGGGCCCGATGGAACTGGTGCTGCTGCGCTACGGCATTCCCGCTTTGCTGCTCTCCCCGCTGTGGCTCGGCAAGGGCCTGGTTCCGCCCAAGGCCTCGCGCCTTGCGCTCGTGCTGCTCGTCATCGGGGGCGGCCTGCCTTTCGGCCTGCTCGTGCTGGCGGGCGCACGCTGGGCACCCGCCAGCCACATGGGCATCTTCATGGCGGGCAGCCTGCCGCTGTTCACCGCCATCGGCGCACGGCTGCACAAAGGGCAGAAGGTAGGCGGCATCCGGTTGCTGGGGCTGGGCTGCATCGCGGTCGGCATCGCGCTGTTTGCGACGGACAGCTTGCGCGACGGCTCGCTCGATTGGCGCGGCGACCTGCTCTTTCTTTCGGCGGCTGTGCTGTGGGCCGTCCACTCGCTCGCCTTCGCGCATTGCGACTTCACGCCGTGGCAGGGCACGGCGTTCGTGAACGGGTGGTCGACCTTGCTCCTGCTGCCGCTGCTGGGCACGGTCGGTGCGCCAAGGCTGCTGACCGCACCGTGGACGGATGTCGCCATACAAGCCGTGATGCAGGGCGTGGTCGCGGGCCTGCTGGGGCTGATGGTCTACATGCTGGCCGTCGCGCGGCTGAGCGCGGCGCGCGCTTCGCTGTCGGCGGCGCTGGTGCCGGTGCTGACCACGCTGGGAGCCGCGGCATGCATGAACGAACCGATCACCGGGGAAGTACTGCTGGCCCTTGCGCTGGTGGTACCTGGCATCGTGCTGGCGAGTGGTGCGGTCCGGTGGCGCGCGCAGGAGACGCAGCAGCGCCCATAGCACCTTCAGGAAGGGCGGGCAGAATGCCGCGAACCTCGAAAGGATGCCCGCCTCATGAGAAAGCTGATACTCCTCGCCGCCGCCCTGCTGTGCTTTGCCACCGCCTCCTGCTGGGCGCAGGAACGCAGCACCGTGCGCGTGCCCACGCCTTTCGTCGAAAACGGGATGCCCGTCACGCTGGAGATGGTGATTTTCAAGCCCGAAGGCGACGGTCCCTTCCCCACCATGGTGTTCAACCACGGCTCCACCGGCATCGGCAACGACCCGAAGCTGTTCAAGCACACCTATGCACCCGAGCGCCTGGCCAGGTGGTTCACGCAGCGCGGCTGGCTGGTAGCGTTCCCGCAGCGGCGCGGGCGCGGCCAGTCGGACGGTTTGTATGACGAAGGCTTCACGCCAAAACGCGAGCACTACAGCTGCGACCCCGCGCTGTCGCTGGCGGGCTTCGACCATGCGCTTGCCGACGTCGACGCCGCCGTCGAGTGGCTGCGCAAAGACTCCGACGTGGACACGAAGCGCGTGGCAATCGCCGGCCACTCGCGCGGCGGCATCCTCGCCGTCGCCTACGCGGGAACGCGGCCCGACGTGTTCCAGGGCGCAATCAACTTCGTCGGAGGCTGGATGAGCGACAAATGCCCCGGCAACACGGCGGACGCAATCAATCCGGTCAGCTTCAGGCGCGGCGCGGCGTTCCCTCGCCAAACGCTATGGCTCTACGGCGAGAACGACAGCTTCTATGCGCTCTCTCACAGCCGGAAGAACTTCGAGGCCTTCACCGCCGCAGGCGGCAAGGGAAGCTTCTCGACCTATGTGCTGGAGCCCGGCATCAACGGGCACCAGTTGGTCGTGCAACAACAGCTGTGGGGGCCGACTGTCGAGGCGTATCTGGCGCGGTGAGCATGCAATGGCGCGGTGTCGAAGACGAGCACATGCCAACTGACAAGGAACTGTGATGCAGAGCAACCACTACTGGTTTCCCGCCAAGCGCTACGGCTGGGGCTGGGGTCCGCCGACCTGCTGGCAGGGCTGGGCGGTGGTGGCCGTGTATGCGGTGTTGCTGGTAACTGCCCTGGTGTCGATTCATCCTGAACAGAAGCCCTTTCTGTTCGCCGCGGCCGTCTCCGGCCTGAGCCTCGCGCTGGTCGCGGTCTGCTGGATCAAGGGTGAGCCGCCGCGCTGGCGCTGGGGCGCCAAGTAGCCGGCGACGGCCATCGGACATGAGCAGCACCGCCCCAGAAGCTGGCGTACCCGAATGACGAGGAACGGCTACGCCGCCGCCCTGTGCAGCGTGCTGCTGGCATGCGCGTCCCTTCCCGCATCGGCCAACGGCAGCCTCTTCTGCCAAGGAAGCCCGTATTCGGCGGAGGTCCAGTTCAGCCTGTCTTCCGGCCGCCTGACCGACCTGGTCGTGTCGCGTGACGACGGCGTGGCGCCTGCGTCGTCCGAGCGATTGACGCTGCAACGCCAATCGGCCGACTACCGCCGCCAGTCGATGCGCGCCATCGCCGGCAAGGGCGTCGCGCTGCGCGTCGCCAGGACCAGGGGCTCGCTGACTTACGCGAGCAGGCAGCACGTGCTGCGCTGCGACTGGTCAGGCCTCGGCTGAAAGAAAAGAAGGTCCGGCCGCGCCTCAGGCCGCCGCGATCACCTGGTCCCGCCCCATCGCCTTGGCCTTGTAGAGCGCCGCGTCGGCGCGCGCCAGCACTTCGTCGACGCCCCGGCCGCCGTCGTTCGCGGCCACGCCGATGCTCACCGCGATGGAGCCGACCTCGGCCATGGGGGAGTCGGCGCCGAAGGGCTCGCCGATGGCCTGCTTGAGCCGCGCGGCGATGGCCATGGCCTCGACCTGGCCGGTGCCGGGCAGCAGCACCACGAACTCCTCGCCGCCGTAGCGCCCGAGCACGCCGGCGTCGCCCACCGCCCGCTGCATGCGCCGCACGGCCTCGCGCAGCACCTTGTCGCCCATCTGGTGGCCGAAGCGGTCGTTGACGTCCTTGAAGTGGTCCAGGTCCACCATCAGCAGCGCCATGTGCCGCCGGTCGGATGCGAAGGCGCCGCGGCAGGCATCGAGCAGCGCGCGGCGGTTGAGCGCGCCGGTCAGGGAGTCGCGCGTGGCCAGGTACTCGAACTCGGTGTGCACGCGGTCCGTGGCCATCAGGATGACGGAGATCGACAGCAGCAGCACCGAGAACGAATACATGCTGATGTAGAGCGACTGGATCCAGTTGCCGTCCATCAGGTTGCTGCCGGCCATGCCCAGCACCACCGACACGAAGCGCAGTGCCGCCACCGCAGCCTGCGCCAGCAGCAGGCCGATCATCAGCGGCTGGCCGAACACGCGGGGCCGGTGGCGCAGGTAGAGCAGGGCATGCGCGAAGAACAGCAAGGACACCGCGAAGGTGACGATCAGCAGGCGGGCCTCGAAGTCGGGCTTGACGGTGCTGAACCAGAACATGGACAGCCCTATCAACCCGTTCAGCAGCGTCCAGCCCCGGGTGTCGCTGCTCCCAAGCAGGAACTTCTGGCTGCCCGAGTAATACAGGATGCACGCCTGGAACAGCACGACGTTGGCGACCACGATCGTGAGGAAGTCCGGAAGGTAGTCGCGCGCCGCGAACAGCATGGTGCTGGTGAAAGCCAGCAGCGGCGCCAGCGCCCATTCGCTCAACCCGCGGATGCTGGCCGGGTAGCTGCGCCGCATGAAGAACATCACCAGGGCCATCATGACGCCCATGAGGCCGGCCAGCACGATGACGGAACGGGGGTCGAGAAGGGATGGCAATGCGCCCATGGGGCGAGATTATTGATTATGTTGACATTGCCTTCCGGGAAGCCGCCCCAAGGCCTCCGGCGCGGCTCAGAGCCGTTCGACGATGGTCACGTTGGCCATGCCGCCGCCTTCGCACATGGTCTGCAGCCCGTAGCGCTTGCCGCGCTGGCCGAGCGCATGCACCAGCGTGGCCATCAGCTTGGTGCCGGACGCGCCGAGCGGGTGGCCCAGCGCGATGGCGCCGCCGTTCACGTTCAGCCGCGCCGGGTCGGCGTCCAGCGTCTGCAGCCAGGCCAGCGGCACCGGCGCGAAGGCCTCGTTGACCTCGTACAGGTCGATGTCGCCGATCTTCATGCCCGCCTTCGCCAGCGCCCGCCGGGTGGCGGGAATGGGCGCCTCCAGCATGATGACCGGGTCGTGCCCCATCACGCTCATGTGGTGGATGCGCGCGAGCGGCTGCACGCCCAGCGTCTTGAGGCCGCGCTCGTTGACCACCATCAGACCGCTCGCGCCGTCGCAGATCTGGCTGGCGGTGGCGGCGGTGCAGCGCCCGCCCTCGGCGATCAGCTTGACGGCGGCGATGCTCTCCAGCGTGGCGTCGTGGCGGATGCCTTCGTCGACGGTGTGCAGTTCGCCGGTCTCGGTGCCGTCGGCCATGCGCACGGCCACCGGCACGATCTCGCGCTCGAAGTGGCCCGCCTTCGTCGCGGCGATGGCGTTGCGGTGGCTGCGCAGCGCGTAGGCGTCGAGCTCGGCTTTCTCTATGCCGTAGTTCCTGGCGATCATCTCGGCGCCGGTGAACTGGCTGAACTGCACGTCGGGGTAGCGCCTGGCCATCTGCGGGCTCACGTAGAAGCCCAGCCCGTTCTTCAGCGGCAGCGTGGTGGGCAGGCCCATGGGCACGCGCGTCATGCTTTCCACGCCAGCCGCGATCACGATGTCCATGCTGCCCGACATCACGGCCTGCGCCGCGAAGTGCAGCGCCTGCTGCGACGAGCCGCACTGCCGGTCGACCGAGGTGGCCGGCACCGACTCGGGCAGCTTCGACGCCAGCACCGCGTTGCGCGCGATGTTCGAGGCCTGCTCGCCGGCCTGGCCGACGCAGCCCATGATGACGTCCTCGACCAGCGCGGGGTCGGCGCCGGTGCGCTCCACCAGTGCGTCGAGCACCTGCGCGGCGAGGTCGGCCGGGTGCCAGCCGGCCAGGCGGCCGTTGCGGCGGCCGCCGGCGGTGCGCGCGGCGGCGACGATGAATGCTTCGGGCAAGAAAGTCTCCTGTGTTCGTGGGTGGTGCGGGCTCAGCGCGGCGCCATGCGGATGGCCCCGTCGAGCCGCACGCTTTCGCCGTTGAAGTAGCCGTTGGTGATCATCAGCTCGGCCAGCGTCGCGTATTCCGCCGGGTTGCCCAGCCGCTTGGGGAACGGCACCGACGCCGCCAGCGCGGCCTTCACGTTGTCGGGCGCGCCCTGCAGCAGCGGCGTGTCGAAGATGCCCGGCAGGATGGTGTTGACGCGGATGCCCTCGGCCATCAGGTCACGCGCAATGGGCAGCGTCATGCCGACGATGCCGGCCTTCGACGCGGTATAGGCCGCCTGGCCCATCTGCCCGTCCTGCGCGGCCACCGAGGCGGTGTTGACGATGGCGCCGCGCTCGCCGTCCTGCAGCATGCCGAGCGTGAGCATGCCGGCGGCCGACTTGGCGATGCAGCGGAAGGTGCCCACCAGGTTGATCTGGATGATGCGGTCGAAATTGGCGAGCGGAAAGTGCTTGATCTCGCCGGTGGCCTTGTCGCGGCTCGCGGTTTTCACCGCGTTGCCGGTGCCGGCGCAGTTGACCAGCACGCGCTCCTGCCCGTGCGCGGCGCGGGCCTTGGCGAAGGCCGCGTCCACCTGCTCTTCGGAGGTGACGTCGACCTTGCAGAAGACGCCGCCCAGTTCCCTGGCCAGGGCCTCGCCCTGTTCGGCGTTGAGGTCGAACAGCGCGACCTTCACGCCGTGGCCGGCCAGGCGGCGCGCGGTGGCGGCGCCGAGGCCGGAAGCGCCGCCGGTGACGACGGCGGCAATGCTGGAATCGAGTTGCATGAGATGCGGTCCTTGCAGGGTAAGTGGCGGTTTCCGCGGGCCAGTTTAGGAAGCAGAATCGGCGGCGGCATCGTCGGAAACGACGGAAATCCGGGCCGTTCGGGCTCCGGTGCGCCAACCGCCCTTGCCCGCCCGCCGATGTCGCCTCCCACGCCCCGCATCCTCGAAACCAAGCTCAACCCGCCGGCCGCCAACGCCACGCAGGTGCCGCGCACCGCCATCCGCGAAGAGATCGCCGCGGCCGCCGTCAAGCTGGTGCTGGTGCGCGCGCCGGCCGGCTTCGGCAAGACCACGGCCATGGCGCAGATCCGCGAGCGCATGGAGGCGCAGGGCATCGCCACCGCGTGGCTCACGCTCGACCGCGCCGACAACGACGTGTCGCGCTTCCTCGACTGCCTGGCCGAAGCCGCGCAGCGCCTGGGCGTGGACGAGCCGCGCGCCAACGGGCCGTTCGACGCCGTGGCCGCGCTGGCCGCGCACGACGCGCCCTTCACGCTGTTCCTAGACGACTTCGAGGTGGTGCAGGAGCCGGCGGTGCTCGGCCTGGTGCGCGAGATCGTCGAGCACCTGCCGCGCCGCGGCCAGATCGTGATCGGCTCGCGCGGCCTGCCCGACCTGGGCCTGGGCCGGCTGCGCGCGCGCGGGCAGCTCATCGAGATCGACACCGACCGGCTGCGCTTCAGCCTGGAGGAAACCAGCGCCTTCTTCGGCCTGCGCATGGCGCATGCAAAGCAGGCGATGCAGGCGCTGCCCGCCGACCTGCTCTCGCAGCTGCATCGCAAGACCGAAGGCTGGGTGGCAGCGATCTGGCTGGCTTCGATGGCGCTGGAGCGCCACGGCACCGAGACCGGTTTCGTCGAGCGCTTCTCGGGTTCCGACCGCGCCGTGGCCGACTACCTGGCCGAGGACGTGCTCGCGCACCAGCCGGCCGACATCCGCGACTTCCTGCTGCGCACCAGCATCCTGCGGCAGCTGGACGCCTCGGTGTGCCAGGCGCTGTGCCCGCGCGCCGACTGCGCGGCCATCCTGGAACGGCTGGCCGCGTCCAACCTGTTCCTCACGCCGGTGAGCGGCGACGGCGGAGATGGCGGAAACGGCGGCGCGTGGCGCTATCACAGCCTGTTCGCCGACTTCCTGCGCGCGCGGCTCGCGCACGAGCAGCCCGGCGAAACGGCGCGGCTGCATCTCGCGGCCGCAGGCTGGTACGAGTCGCACGACCGGCCGGTGCCCGCCATCGACCACGCCATCGAGGGCGGCGACCATCCGTATGCGCTGGCGCTGCTCGACAGCTACGCGGCGCAGTTCCTCGAACAGGGCCGCATGCGCATGCTGGCGCGCTGGTTCTCTGCCATTCCGGAACACCAGCTGCGCGAGCATCCGTTCCTGCAGCCCATCGCGCTGTGGGCCACCTGCTTCACGCACGGCCCGTGGGAGGCGATGCGCATGCTCGATCAGTCGGGCTGCCTCGAAAGCCCCATCCCCGAGGTGCGCGCGAGCGCCCACACGCTGGTGCCGCTGCTGCTGGCCATGCAGGACCGCCACGACGAGGCCTACGAGGCCGGCCGCCAGAGCCTGGCGCGACTGCCCACCGGCCTGCCGTTCGCCGACAGCGTGCTGCTCAACGGCATGGCCCACATCCTCGCGGTGCGCGGCGACCAGCACGAGGCGCGCCGCATGCTGGAGGCCGCGCGCGAGCGCGGCAGCAGCACCTTCAACCGCATGTACACCGAGTCGCTGGCCGGCCTGTTCGACCTGCACGAAGGGCGGCTGCGGCAGGCCACCGCGCGGCTGCGCATGGCGGTCGACTCCACCCATGCCGTGTCGTACAACCACAGCCACGGCAACGCCTGGGCCGGCGTGCTGTATGCGGGCGCGGTGTACGAGACCAACCAGCTCGTGCAGGCCGAGCACCTGCTGAACGTGTACCTGCCGCTGGCGCGCGACGTCGGCCTGCCGGACCACATGATCCTGAGCCACGTGATGCGCTCGCGGCTGGCGTTCCACGCGGGCGACATCGACGCCGCGTTCCAGGCGCTGACCGAGCTGGAATACCTCGGCCACCACCGGCAGCTGCCGCGCGTGGTGGCCGGCGCCAAGCTGGAGCGCTCGCGCATGCTGCTGCTGCAGGGCAACGGACCCGCGTCGCGCGACGAACTGGCCCGCGCCGACGACCCCGCGCTGTGGGAACGCGAGAGGCGCCAGCGCCTGCCGGCGCACGACCTCGACTACATGGCCCTGGCGCGGGCGCGCTGGGACATCGCGTTCGGCGATGCGCGCGCCGCGCTGGACGCGCTCGACGCCGAACTGCATGCCGCGCTGGCCGTGGCGCACAACCGCCGCGCGCTCAAGCTGCGGGTGCTGCGCGCGCTGGCGCTGCAGGCCGCGGGCGACGCGTCGGCGGCCGTCAAGGAATTCGAGACCGTGCTGCAGGCCGCAAGCCAGGAAGGCTTCGTGCGGCTGATCCTCGACGAAGGCCCGGCCGTCGGCGCGCTGGTGCACCGCTATGCGCAGTCGGCGCAGGAGGCGCCCGCCGCGCGCGGCGACCCGATCCTGGCGGACTACCTGCAGCGCCTGCTGCAGCTCGTCGGCCCGATGCCGGCGGCCGACGCGGATGCGCCCGCATCCTGCGCCGACGCGATGAAGGAGCCGCTCACGCGCAAGGAAATCCGGGTGCTGCAGTTGCTGGCCGAGGGGTATTCGAACAGCGCGATGGCGGAGAAGCTGTTCGTGTCGGACAGCACGGTGCGCACGCACCTGCGCAACATCAACATGAAACTCGACGCGAAGAGCCGCACGCAGGCGGTGGCGATCGCGCGGCGGCTGGGCGTGATCCGGTAGGCGGCGCCACCGGTGGCATTACAAATACTACGGATTCCGGTGATACCGCCCGCCTCTGGCCGTCCATAGCATTCCCTCAGAGAGATCAGAGCCTTCCTGCTGCCGCGGTTGCCATGGTGCGGCGCGGCGGCGGAAGCGCAGCGTCCGGCCGAATGCGGCAGGCCGCGCAGGGAGTCATCGACACACAGAGCGACAGGAGCGAAGCCACCATGCCCAAAGGAATCCCCAACCCGGCCCCCATGTATGGCATCGCCCCACGCGCCTGGGGTTTCGAGGTGTCGATCGTGCGCAACGGCAACCGCTTCTACAAGCAGTTCGGCCGCGCCAGCTACGGCAGCGAGGAGCAGGCCCTGCTGCATGCGCAGGCCTGGCGCGACGAGATCGTGCGCAGCTTCCCCCCGGTCGCGCGGCGCACGCGGGCCGAGAAGCTGCGCGCCAACAACACCACGGGCGTGTCGGGCGTGTTCTGCCAGGTCGCGTCGGGCGGCCGGGTGCGGGCATGGGTCGCCAAGACCTATCTTGGAGAAAACGAGATCCTGCGCACCGATTTCCCGGTCGATGCCGCCGGCGGCGATGCGCAGGCGCTGGCCATTCAGGAGCGCGCGCGGCAGCTGGAACACATGTCAGGCCTGGCCCGCCTGCATCCGGCCGAGGAGTCGATCCGCAAGAGCCAGGACAGGCTGCCGGCCGAACTGCTGTCGCCCAAGCGCTCCAAGTCCGAGATCCGGCGCAGCACCAATTCCAGCGGCGTGAGCGGCGTGCACTTCAAGGCGCCCAACGTCGGCCACCCGGGCTACTGGCTCGCCATCACCTACACGGCGGGCAAGGGCAGCGTGAGCAAGGCGTTCTCCATCAAGGAACACGGGCCCGAGGAAGCCAAGCGCCTGGCCATCGCGGAGCGCGAGCGCCAGCTCGAGGCCAAGCTGTCGGGTGGCCGCAACCGCGCCGCCACCGATGTGCGCACCGACACCGCCATCGGCCCCATCGCCTACCGCCAGGAAGCGCGTTCGCAAGGCACGGCGGGCGCCGGCGCGCCGGAGGCAGGGCAGGTCCGGCTGTGAGGCTTCGGCAGCGGCGGGCAGGCCGGGCGTGCGGGTTCGCCGGATCGCCATGCCGCTTCGGCCAGAATAGCGGGCAAATGCGTGCGCCGACGAGCGCCGCGCAGTTCGGGGAGCCCGCCAACAGCAGTGCGCAGAAAAGCAGCACGTCGAGAATGCCCAAAGGAATCCCCAATCCGGCCGCCATGTACGGCATCTGCATCAGACCCTGGGGATTCGAAGTCTCTATCGTGCGCAACGGCGTACGCCACTACAGGCAGTTCGGCAAGGCCAGCTACGGCGGCGAGGCGCAGGCGCTGCTGCAGGCGCAGGACTGGCGCGACGCCATCGTGCGCAGCGTGCCGCCGCCCACGCGGCGCGAGCGCGCGCAAAAGCTCAGGGCCAACAACAGCACCGGCGTGCCGGGCGTGTTCCACCAGATGTCCGCCGGCGGCCAGGTGCGGGCCTGGATGGCCAAGACCTACATCGGGCAGGGCGAGATCCTTCGCACCGACTTCATCGTCGACCACCTGGGCGACGCGGCCCAGGCGCTGGCCATCCGCGAGCGCGAGCGGCAGCTCGAACGCATGCAGGGGCTGGTGCGGCTGCACCCGGCCGAGGAAGCGATTCGCATGGGCCTCGCGACCCATGCGCCAGCGCCCCGCGCGGCCAAGCGCTCGAAGTCGGAGATCACCCGGCGCAACAACACCAGCGGCGTGAGCGGCGTGCATTTCAAGACGCCCAACGCCAGCCATCCCGGTTATTGGCTGGCCATCACCTACACCACCGGCAAGGGCAGCGTGAGCAAGGCTTTTTCGGTGAAGGAACACGGCCACGACATGGCCAAGCGCCTGGCGATCGCCGAACGCGCGAATCAACTCGCCGCGAAGCTGGGCCAGGACCGCTGATGGCACAAGACAGACGCGGCTTCGCCGCTGCGGCGAAGCCCGCCACGGGTGCCCGGCCATGACGCTCAAGTCCATTCACCAGCTGCTGCGCGTGGCATCGCACCTGCTGGACCAGGCGGCCGCCGAGGTCCACGCGACAGATCTGGAGCCGGTGCAGGAAAACGTCGAGCGCATCGGCCGCGCGCTGATCGAGGTGATCGAAGTGCAGCGCCGCATCTACGAGGAACAGCCGGAGCTGGCGCCCAAGTCGCTGGCGGCCTCGCCGAAGGAAGCCGACGCCAGCCGCCTCTTCACCGAATTCACGATGGAGGCGCTGGCGCTGGAAGAAGCCGGCAAGACCGCCGCGGCGCGCGAGAAATACACGGCGTTCATCGGCATCTCGCCCTCGCACCTGCACCGCGAGATCGCGCGGGCGGAGATCCGGCGGCTGTCCTAGCAGGCCGTGTCGGGTCACAGCGCCCGCGAGATCACCTCCTTCATGATCTCGTTGGTGCCGCCGTAGATGCGCTGCACGCGGGCATCGGCGTACATGCGCGCCACCATGTATTCGTTCATGAAGCCGTAGCCGCCGAACAGCTGCAGGCACTCGTCGATCACGCGGCCCTGCGCTTCCGAGCCCCAGAGCTTGGCCATCGACGCGGTGGCGGTGTCGAGCCTGCCGGCCACCAGGTCTTCCACGCAGCGGTCGATGAAGGCGCGGCCCACCTTGATCTGCGTCGCGATCTCGGCCAGCTTGAACTTGGTGTTCTGGAACTCGGCGATCGGCTTGCCGAAGGCCTTGCGGTCGCGCACGTAGTCGAGCGTGGCCTCGTAGGCGCCCTCCATGGTGGCGAGCGCGCTCAGGCCGATGATGGTGCGCTCGTACGGCAGGTCGCTCATCAGCTGGAAGAAGCCCTGCCCTTCCACGCCGCCCAGCAGCGCATCGGCCGGCACGCGCACGTCGTCGAAGAAAAGCTCGGAAGTGTCCTGCGCCTTCATGCCGATCTTGTCGAGCACGCGGCCCACGCGAAAGCCCTTGCAGCCTTCGGTCTCGACGATGAGGATCGAGGTGCCCTTGGCGCCCTGCGCCGGGTCGGTCTTGCACACCACCAGCACCACGCCGGCCAGGTAGCCGTTGGTGATGAAGGTCTTCGAGCCGTTGATGCGAAAGCCGCCGCCGTCCTTCTCGGCGCGCGTGCGCACGCCCTGCAGGTCGGAGCCGGCGCCGGGCTCGGTCATGGCGATGGCGCCGACCATCTCGCCGCGCGCCATGCGCGGCAGGTAGTGGCGCTTCTGCTCCTCCGTGCCGTGGTTGAGGAAGTAGTGCGCCACGATGGCATGCACCGACGTGGCCATGCCGGTGAGCGCGCGGCGCGACATCTCTTCGTAGAACACAGCCTCGTGGCGGAAGTCGCCGCCCGCGCCGCCGTACGCCTCGGGGATGTCGGCGCACAGCAGGCCGAGCGCGCCGGCCTTGCGCCAGACCTCGTGGCCGACGTGGCCGCGCTTGCGGGCTTCCTCGTCGTGCGGAAGCACTTCGGTCTCGATGAAGCGCACCACGTTGTCGCGGTACAGCTCGAGGTCTTCGTCGCTCCAGGAACGGCGGAAATCGATGGGCATTTTCTTCTTCCTTGAGGTGTTCTTCGGTCAGCCGACGCGGCGGCTCCTGCCGGTCCAGAAGGGCTCGCGCAGCTGGAACTTCTGCAGCTTGCCCGCGGCCGACAGCGGCAGCGCGTCGCGAAACTCCACGCTGCGCGGGCACTTGTAGCCGGCAATCTGCTCACGGCAATGCGCGATGACGGCCTCCGCTTCCAGCGCCATGCCTTCGCGCCGCACGATCACCGCGTGCACGCGCTCGCCCCACTTGTCGTCGGGCACGCCGATCACGGCGGACATCAGCACCTGCGGGAGCTGGGCGATGGCGTTCTCGACCTCGGCCGAATACACGTTCTCGCCGCCGCTCACGATCATGTCCTTCATGCGATCGACCACGAAAACGAACCCTTGCTCGTCCATGTAGCCGCCGTCGCCGGTGTGCATCCAGCCGCCGCGCAGCGCGGCCTCGGTTTCCCTCGGCTTGTTCCAGTAGCCCTTCATGACCATCGGCCCGCGCGCGACGATCTCGCCGACCTGGCCGAAGGGCACTTCGTTGTCGTCGCCGTCGACGATGCGCAGCTCGGCAATGGAGATGGGCGTGCCGGCCGAGCGCAGCAGGCGCTCCCGATCCGGCCCCGGCGCGTGGCAATACGGCGGCAGCGCGGTAACCACCGGCGACAGCTCGGTCATGCCGTAGACCTGCGCGAATGCCGTACCCGGAAAGGCGCGCATGGCCTGGTCGAGCAGCGCCGCGTCGATGGGCGCCGCACCGTACGACAGCAGGCGCAGGCTGGAGAGGTCGAACTCCGCGAAGCGCGGATGCTCGATCACGCGCTTGATCATGGTGGGCACCAGGAACATCTCGGTGATGCGCGCCGACTGAAGCGTCTGCAGCACCGCCAGCTCGTCGAACACCGGCACCACGTGCACCGGCACCAGCCGCATCAGGCTCTGCAGCGCCACGCCGCAGCCGGCCACGTGGAACATGGGCGCCGCGACGATGGCCGCGGCGTCCTGCGTGTCGCGCGGCAGCGCGGCCACCGTGCCCAGCGCGTTGATGCACAGGCTGCCGTGCGTGAGCATCACGCCCTTGGGCTGGCCGGTGGTGCCGCCGGTGTACATGACGGCGGCCAGCTCGTCGCTGCCGTGCGGGGCATCTTCGGCGGGTTCCGTGGCGGCGAGCAGCGCCTCGTAGCCGAGCATGCCTTCGGGCACCGCGCCGTCGCCGCAATAGACCACGGTGCGCAGCGAGCGGGAGAGCCGGCGCAGCTCTGCGGCCATGGGCGCGAAGACGTCGTCCACCAGCAGGATGCGGGTGTCGCAGTCGTCGAGCGAGTACGCCACTTCCTTGGGGTTCCAGCGGATGTTGACCGGGTTGATGACGCCGCCGCCCCACCAGGTGCCGAAGAAGTATTCGACGAAGCGGTGCGAGTTGAGGCTCATCATGCCGACCCGGTCGCCCGGCTGCATGCCGAGCTGCCGCAGCACCGCGCCGAGGCGCGCGACGCGGTCGGTGAACCCGGCGAAGTCGAGCCGCGTGCCGCCGCAGACCACGGCGGTGGCCTTGCCTTTTTCGCGCCGGCCCTTGTGCAGGGGTTGGGTGAGGAACATGGGGTCTGTCTCCGTTCTTCGTTGCTCTTCTTTTTCGTTCAGGAAGCGCCCGGCGGCGCGATGGCCTCCGCCGCCACGCCCCAGCGGCGCAGCACGGTCGGCCCGTCGTCGCGCGCGGCGGCCGGCGGCACCAACGGCGCGGTGCGGCTGAAGCGCGGCGCGGGCGCGGGCTGCACCACGCCGCCCACGCTGGCGAAGGTGCCGCGCGCCACGTTGTGCGGATGCGCGGGGGCCTCGTCCCAGTCGAGCACGGGGGCGAAGCAGGCGTCGCTGCCCTCGAGCAGCACGCACCATTCGTCGCGCGTGCGGGTGCGGAAGATGTCCGCCATGCGCAGCTTGAGCACCGGCCAGCGGTCGGCGTCCATCTGCGCGTCGAAGGCGGGGTCGTCGGCGATGCCGCAGCGCTCGCGCATCAATGCATAGAACTGCGGCTCGATGGCGCCCACGGCCACATGCTTGCCGTCAGCGCAGGCGTAGGTGTCGTAGAAGTGCGCGCCGCCGTCGAGCATGTTCTCGCCGCGCTGGTTGCTCCACTGGCCGGCCGACTTGAAGCCGTACATCATGGCCGACAGCAGCGCGGCGCCGTCGGTCATGGCGGCGTCGACCACCTGGCCCTGCCCCGAGCTTTTCGCCTCGTGCAGCGCGGCCAGGATGCCGAAGGCCAGCAGCATCGCGCCGCCGCCGAAGTCGCCCACGTAGTTGAGCGGCGGCACCGGCGGCTCGCCAGCGCGGCCGATGGCGTGCAGCGCGCCGCTGATCGCGATGTAGTTGATGTCGTGCCCCGCCGCATGCGCCAGCGGGCCGTGCTGGCCCCAGCCGGTCATGCGGCCGTACACCAGGCGCGGGTTCCTCTGGTGGCAGGGCGCGGGGCCCAGGCCCAGGCGTTCCATCACGCCGGGGCGAAAGCCTTCGATGAGCACGTCGGCCTTTTCGATGGCTTCGAGCACCTGTTGCGCCGCGCCCTCCGCGCGCAGGTCGACCTGCAGCGTGCTGCGCCCGCGCGCGAGGATGTCGTGCGGCGCGGTGCGCGTGCCGGGGCGCTCGATGCGCAGCACCTCCGCGCCCATGTCGGCGAACAGCATCGCGCAGAACGGCCCGGGGCCGATGCCCGCCATCTCGATCACCCGTAGTCCCTGCAATGGGCCTGCCATGGCTTGTCTCCTGTTGCGAGCGGCCATCTTGGCGCGCGGGCGGCGGCGCTGCATCGTCCAAAACGACGAATGCGGCGCCCGATGCATCGAGTCAGGCCGCGCCACCTCGCCACCGCGCCACGCGGCGCAAATGCCATGCGGGCGGGCCGAACTGGGTCTCGATGAGCGTGGCGCGCCGGAAGTAGTGGCCCACGGCCAGTTCCTCGGTCATGCCCATGCCGCCGTGCATCTGCACCGCGCCCTGTCCCACCGCCCGGCAGGCCTTGGCGACCGCCACCTTGGCGGACGACACGGCGCGTGCGCGCTCATGCGGCGCGGCCTCGTCGATCGACTCGCCCACGCTCGCGGTGAGCGCATCGGCCTGTTCCAGCGCCATGTGCATGTCGGCCAGCCGGTGCTGCAGCACCTGGAAGCTGGAGATCGGCACGCCGAACTGCTTGCGCTGGCGCAGGTAGTCGAGCGTGTCGCGCATCAGCCGGCGCATGACGCCGATGGACTCGGCGCAGACGGCGAGCGTGGCCTCGTCGAGCGCCTGCTCGATCTGCGGCAGCGCCTCGCCTTCGATGCCGAGCAAGGCATCGGACGGTACGCGCACGCTGTCGAAGACGATGTCGGCGGCACGAGCGCCGTCGCGCGTGGGGTAGGCGCGCATGCGCAGGCCCGGCGCGCCCTTCGGCACCACGACCAGCGAGAGCCCGTCCGCATCGCCGGGGGCGCCCCGGCTGCGCACACTGACGATCAGGTGGCCGGCCCACGGCGCGGCCTGCACGATTGCCTTGTGGCCGTCGAGCCGGAAGCCGTCGCCTTCGCGCACCAGGCGCACCCGTACGTCGGCCCGGTCGTGCCGGCTCTGCGGCTCGCCGTGCGCAAAGGCCAGCACGGCCTGCCCCGCGACGACGCGCGCGAGCAAGGCGTCGGCCAGCGTACCGGGGTGGCGCTGCAGCAGGCCCGCGCCGATGACCATCGTCGACAGGTACGGCTCGGCCGCGAGCGCGCCACCCAGCGTTTCCATCAGCGCGAGGTGCGCGGCCATGCCCAAGCCCATGCCGCCGTGCGATTCGGGCAGGGCCGCGCCCAGCAGGTCGAGTTCGCGCGACAGGCCCTGCCAAAACGGCGGCGGCGCATCGCCGGCGTTGGCCAGCGCATGCAGGCGCTGCTCGAAGCCGTGGTGGTTGTCGAGGTAGCGCGCGAGGCTGTCGCGCAGCATCGAGAGGGTGTCTTCCTGTCCGGTGCGTGTGTTCATGGCGGCGGACTCAGCGGGCGAGCAGGTGGGCGGCGACGATGTTGCGCTGCACCTCGTTGGAGCCGGCATAGATCGAAGCGGCGCGGTCGTTGAGGTAGGCCGACATCGAGAACACGGCCTCTTCGGGGATCGGCGGTTCGCCCGCCAGACCGTCGTCCAGCGGCAGGCTGGCGGCGGCGTAATGGCCGGCGATTTCCACGCCCAGCTCGGTCAGCCGCTGGCGCAGCTCGGAGCCGAGCACCTTGCCCATCGACGGACGGATGCCGTGCGGCTCGCCGCGTGCCTGCGCGCGCAGCGACTGCAGCTCGGTGGCTTCCAGCGCGTCGATGGCGCAGTCCATCTCGGCCAGGCGCAGGGCCATGTCGCCGGCCTCATCACCGTCATGGCCGTCATGGCCGGTGTTTGCCGCGAACGCCGCATCGGCCGCGGTGCTCAGGCGGCGCAGGCGCGCACGCAGCATGGGCGCCCAGGCACCGCCGCGCTCGTGCTGCAGCAGATATTTGGCGATGGCCCAGCCCTGGTTCTCCTCGCCGATCAGGCCCTCGGCGGGCACGCGCACGTCGTCGAAGAACACCTGGTTGAGCTCATGGTCGCCCGAGATGCTGATGATCGGGCGGATGGTGATGCCCGGCGCGGGAATGTCGAAGCACAGGAAGCTGATGCCCTGCTGCGGCTTGCCGCCCGAGGCGGTGCGCACCAGGCAGAACATGCGGTTGGCGTACTGCGCGTGCGTGGTCCAGATCTTGGTGCCGTTGATGACGTAGTGGTCGCCTTCGCCGGACTGCCGTACTGCCCTGCATTGCAGCGAAGCCAGGTCGGAGCCCGATTGCGGCTCCGAGTAGCCCTGGCACCAGTAGTCCTCGCCCGAGCGGATGCCGGGCAGCCAGGCGCGCTTCTGCGCCTCGGCACCGAAGGCGATGATCACCGGCGCGACCATGCCGGGGCCCATGGGCGCGCGCGGCGGCGCGTCGGCCGCCGCCAGTTCGCTCGCGAAAAGGTAGTGCTGCATCGGCGTCCAGCCGGTGCCGCCGTGCTCCACGGGCCAGTGCGGCACGCTCCAGCCGCGCTTGGCGAGGATGCGGTGCCAGCGGTTGCCGTACTCGTAGTCGGTGAAGATGCCGGAGCAGCGTCGGCCGGCCGCGCGCAGCTCGGGCGTCAGTTCGCGCGCGAGGAAGTCGCGCACTTCGTCTCGGACTGCGGTCTCCGCCGCGCTGAGGGTCCAGGCCATGGTGTCGTCCCGTTGGAATGCACCACGCAGTGTGCGCCCGGAATGCCCGGGCGGCATCGTCGGATCGGACGAAGATCGAACGGGGAACAGCCCTCTCAGGCCGCGACGGCTTCGCGCGTCGCCGCCGCCTTCGACGGCACGGGCATGTGCCGGGCCCAGTCGATGATCTCGAGGCTGCCGTCGGCGTGCTCGGCCAATGCGGTCAGGCTCTCGACCCAGTCGCCGTCGTTGCAGTAGAGGATGCCGTCGATGTCGCGCATCTCGGCATGGTGGATGTGGCCGCAGACCACGCCCTGGGCGCCGCGGTTGCGGGCCTCGCGGGCCACGGCATTCTCGAAGTCGCCCACGTAGCTCACGGCGCGCTTGACCTTGCCCTTGAGGTATTTGGAGAGCGACCAGTACGGCAGCCCCATGCGCGCGCGCAGCGAATTGAGGTGGCGGTTGAGCTTGAGCGTGAATTCGTAGAGCGAGTCGCCCACGTAGGCGAGCCACTTGGCGCACTGGATCACGCCGTCGAACAGGTCGCCGTGGATGATCCAGAGCTTGCGGCCGTCGGCCGTTTCGTGGATCCATTCGTCGGCCACGTCGATGCCGCCGAAGTTGTGATGCAGGTACTTGCGGGCGAACTCGTCGTGGTTGCCCGGAATGAAGATCACACGCGTGCCCTTGCGTGCCTTGCGCAGCAGCTTCTGGATCACGTCGTTGTGCGCCTGCGGCCAGTACCAGTGGCGCTTGAGCTGCCAGCCGTCGATGATGTCGCCGACCAGGAACAGGGTCTCGCACTCGGTGTGCTTCAGGAAGTCGAGCAGTGCGCGGGCCTGGCAGCCGGGCGTGCCCAAGTGCAGGTCGGAGATCCAGAGGGTGCGGAATTGCAGCGGCGGACGTGCGCGATCTTCGTCCTCGGGGTCGAGGGCCTGGGTGGCGGAGTCGCGCCATGCGCGAAGGAAAGCGTCGTCGCGTTGCATGGACGGGTAGGCTCCCACCGCCCCATGACCGCGCGATGGCACACCCGTGACATCCCGGTGACGCGTTGCCGCCCGGCAACGCCACAATGCCGCGATGCGCCCCGGCCAGATCATCGTTCTTGCAACGCCTGTCTTCTTTCTTCTTATCGCGATCGAATTCGCGGTGGGCCGCGCGCGCGCCCGCCGTGGCACGGGACGCGACACCTACCGCCTGGCCGACGCGTTGAACAGCATCGGCCTGGGCATGCTGAGCCAGATCAGCGCGGTGCTCACCGGGCTGCTGCGCATCGGCATCTACTCGGCGGTGTATTCGGCGGTGGCGCTTTTTCCTTTGGAGTCCGCGAAGGACTTCTGGACCACCTGGTACGGCTGGCTGCTGGCGCTGGTGTTCTACGACTTCTGCTATTACTGGCTGCACCGCATGGGCCACGAGTCGGCGGTGCTGTGGGCGGCGCACGTGGTGCACCACCAGAGCCAGCACTACAACCTGTCGACCGCCCTGCGGCAGACCTCCAGCGGCGCGCTGTTCAGCTGGATCTTCTACCTGCCGATGGCCGTGGCCGGCGTGCCGCCGCTGGTGTTCGGCGTGGTGGCGCTCATCGACCTGCTCTACCAGTTCTGGGTGCACACCGAGCAGGTGGGCAAGCTGGGCTGGTTCGACCGCTGGTTCTGCTCGCCGTCGAACCACCGGGTGCACCACGCGGTGAACGACAACTATCTCGACCGCAACTACGGCGGCATCCTGATCGTGTGGGACCGCATGTTCGGCACCTTCCGCGAAGAAGACGAGCGCTGCGTGTACGGCACGCGCGGCGAGCTGCGCAGCTGGGACCCGCTGTGGGCCAACGCCGAGGTGTACTGGGCGCTGGCCAGGGATTCATGGCATGCGAAGAGCTGGGCCGACAAGCTGCGCGTGTGGCTCAAGCCGCCGGGCTGGCGGCCGGCGGACGTGGCGGCGCGTTTTCCGAAGCCGCCCTTCGACATCGCCAAGGTGACGCGCTACGAGCCCGAGGTGAGCCTTGGCGTGCAGTGGTTCGCGGGGCTGCAGTTCCTGCTGCTGGTCGGGTGCGCGGTGGTCTTCCTGTGGTTCTCCGACGTCATGCCGCTGCCGCAGGCCGCCGTGTGGCTCGCCGCGCTGACGGCGAGCCTGTGGGCCATCGGCGGTGTGCTGCAGGGGCGGCTGAGCGTGACCGAGGTGCTGTTCATCGAAGCGGCCGCCCTGGCCACGGCGAGCGCGGCGCTGGGCATCGGCTGGCTGCATCTCGTCTTCAAGCCGCTGGCGCTGGCCATCGCGATCTTCTTCGTGGCCAGGCGTGCGATGGCGGCGGGCACGGCGACCCGGTTCGATGGGCTGCTGCTCGCCGGGCTGGCGGCTTCGCTCGCAGGCGACGTGCTGCTGATGGGCCCGGCGACGCTGTTCGTGCCCGGGCTCGTGGCCTTCCTGCTGGCACACCTGGCGTACATCGCGTTGTTCAGCATGGGGGTCGGCATGTTTCCCCGGCGCGGGGTGCTGGCCGCGACGCTGCTGATCGGCGCGGGCATGTATGCGTTCCTGTGGCTGGGCGGACTGCCCGCAGCCCTGCGGATTCCGGTCGCGGCCTATGTGGTGGTGATCGCCTGCATGGCGGCGCAGGCGATCGGGCGCGCGGCCGTGCTGCACGCCACGGACCCATCCGCGCGGTGGGTGGCGGTGGGGGCATGCTTCTTCATGCTGAGCGATTCGCTGCTGGCGACGAACCGGTTCGTGACGCCGCTGCCGCTGGCGTCGTTGTGGGTACTGGGCACTTACTACACGGCGCAGATGTTGATAGTGCGGAACGCGCGGCCCAAGGGCTGACTTTGTGTTTCTCCTTCCCCCAGAGGGGGAAGGAGCAAAACCTAGTCCACGCAGCGCTGGATCTCGACCGTCGAGTGGCGGATCTCCTCGTGCATCGAGAAGCAGGCTCGCACCTGGTCGGCCGTCAGCGTGGGCGAGTGCGTCACCACCGTGAGCGCACAGGCGTAAGCCTCGCGGCCCACGCGCCACACATGCAGGTCGGCCACGCGGGTTTCGGAATCGGCCAGCAGGGTCTCGACGCCTTCGCGGATTTCCTCGGTCACCGGGTGGTCCATCTCGCGGTCGAGCAGCACCTTGCCGGTTTCCTTCAGCAGCCCCTTGGCCCAGGCCGCCACCAGCACCGCGCCGACGATGCCCATCGCCGGGTCGAGCCAGGCCCAGCCGTAGAACCAGCCGCCCAGCAGCGCCGCGATGGCCAGCACCGAGGTGGCGGCGTCGGCCACGACGTGGATGTAGGCGGAGCGCAGGTTCAGGTCATGGCCGTGGCCATGGTCGTGGTGGTGGTGGTCGTGTGCATGCCCATGGTCGTGCCCGTGATGATGGTGCGCCCCACCCAGCAGCCTCGCGCAGACGAGGTTGACCACCAGCCCCAGCACCGCCACCGAGATCGCCTCGGGGTAGTGGATGGCCGCGGGCGACCACAGCCGCTCCAGCGAGCCCACCACCATCAGCACCGCAATGCCCAGCAGCGCCAGCGCGCTGGCAAAGCCGCCGAGCACTTCGATCTTCCAGGTGCCGAAGGCGAAGCGCGGATCGCGCGCATAGCGCCGCGAGGCGGCATAGGCGAAGGCGCTCAGGCCGATGGCCAATGCATGCGAACTCATGTGCCAGCCGTCGGCCAGCAGCGCCATCGAGTTGAACCACCACCCCGCGCCGATCTCGGCCACCATCATCACGGCGGTGATCCACATCACGAGGCGGGTGCTGCGCTCGGCGGAGGTGTTGTCCGCGCCGAACTGGTGGTCGTGCCGCCAGGCGCTCAGGTCATGGGTGTGCATGGGATGCTCAGGCTCCGAAGAGATCGGGAACGTCGCCGCGGCCCGATGGGGGCGCCACGCCAAGGTGGCGGTAGGCCGCCAGCGTGGCGATGCGACCGCGCGGCGTGCGTTGCAGGTAGCCCTGCTGTATGAGGTAGGGCTCGATCACGTCCTCGATGGTGTCGCGCTCCTCGCCGATGCTGGCCGCCACGTTGTCCAGCCCGACCGGGCCGCCGTCGAAGCGGTGGATCACGGCCTCGAGCAGCTTGCGGTCCATCAGGTCGAAGCCCTGCGGATCGACGTCGAGCATGGCCAGCGCCCTGTGCGCGATGTCTTCGGTGATGCGGCCGTTGCCCTTGACCTCGGCGTAGTCGCGCACGCGGCGCAGCAGCCGGTTGGCGATGCGGGGCGTGCCGCGCGAACGGCGGGCGATCTCGAAGCCGCCGGCGGCGTCGGTCTCCACCTTGAGCAGGCCGGCGCTGCGGTGCACGATCAGCGCCAGTTCCTCGGGCGTGTAGAACTCCAGCCGCGCCACGATGCCGAAACGGTCGCGCAGCGGGTTGGTCAGCATGCCGGCGCGGGTGGTGGCGCCCACCAGCGTGAAGGGCTGCAGGTCGAGCTTGATGCTGCGCGCCGCGGGGCCTTCGCCGATCATGATGTCGATCTGGTAGTCCTCCAGCGCGGGGTACAGGATTTCTTCGACGACCGGGCTCAGCCGGTGGATCTCGTCGATGAAGAGCACGTCGTTGGGTTCCAGGTTGGTCAGCAGCGCCGCCAGGTCCTTGGGCTTCTCGAGCACGGGGCCTGAGGTCTGGCGCAGGTTCACGCCCAGTTCGGCCGCGATGATGTGCGACAGCGTGGTCTTGCCCAGGCCGGGCGGGCCGAACAGCAGCACGTGGTCGAGCGCCTCCTTGCGCTTGCGCGCGGCGCCGATGAAGATCTCGAGCTGCTCGCGCACCTTGGCCTGGCCGACGTACTCGTCCAGCAGCTTGGGGCGCAGTGCCCGCTCTATCGCCTCTTCGTTGGGCGATGCGGGGGCCGCGGACACCACGCGTTGGGGGACGGGCGCGAAATCGTCTGTCTGGATAGTCATGAGAGAGGTTTTTCGCCTACGAGTTTAGTACCTGCACACTGGCAGAATGCTCCGGCCATACAAAGAACGAGGGGAAGCCAGCACGTGTCGATCTACGAACTGAAGCCGCGTTTCCAGGCCCTGCTGCGGCCGCTGGTGGTCCGCCTGCATGCGATGGGCGTCACCGCCAACCAGGTCACGCTGGCGGCATGTGTCGTGTCGGTGGTGCTCGGGCTCTGGCTCTTCTTCGCGGCGCCCTCGCCCGCCGCCTTCGCGCTCATCCCGCTGTGGATGTTCCTGCGCATGGCCTTCAACGCCATCGACGGCATGCTGGCGCGCGAGCACAACCAGCAGAGCAGGCTGGGCGCCTTCCTCAACGAACTGACCGACGTGGTTTCCGACGCCGCGCTCTACCTGCCTTTCGCACTGGTGGCGCCGTTCAGCGGCTTCTGGGTCGGCACGGTGATCGTGCTGGCCGGCCTGAGCGAATTCGCCGGGGCGCTGGGCCCCACGGTGGGCGCCTCGCGCCGCTACGACGGCCCGCTGGGCAAGAGCGACCGGGCCTTCGTGTTCGGCGCGCTCGGCCTCTATGTGGCGCTGGGCTGGCCGCTGCCGGGCTGGACGGCATGGCTGATGCCGCTGCTGGCACTGCTGGTGGCCTGGACCACCGCCAACCGCATCCGCCGCGCGCTGGCCGAGGCCGAGGCGGGCGTCCCCGCCAGCCACTGACACAGAACAAGACTCACAGGGATTCAATGACCGACATCACGCAACGCGTTCCGCAAGAACACCACTTCCAGACGCACGACGGCGAATCGCTGTTCTACCGCCACTGGCCCGCCACCGGCGGCGCACGGCGCGGCGCCGTCCTGCTGTTCCACCGCGGCCATGAACACGGCGCGCGCATGGCGCACCTGGTCGACGAACTCGACCTGCCCGACTTCGACTTCTTCGCCTGGGACGCGCGCGGCCACGGCCGCTCGCCGGGCCAGCGCGGCTACAGCCCCAGCTTCGGCACCTCGGTGCGCGACGTTCAGACCTTCGTGCAGCACATCGGCACGGCGCACGGCGTGCCCGAGCACGACATCCACGTGGTCGCGCAAAGCGTGGGCGCGGTGCTGATCGCCACCTGGGCGCACGACTACGCGCCCAAGGTGCGCGGCCTCACGCTCGCCTCGCCGGCCTTCAAGGTCAAGCTCTACGTGCCGTTCGCGCGGCCCGGCCTGGCGCTGATGCACAAGCTGCGCGGGCTGTTCTTCGTCAACAGCTACGTGAAGGCCAAGTTCCTCACGCACGACCCCGAGCGCATCGCCAGCTACGAGAGCGACCCGCTCATCAGCCGCCCCATCGCGGTCAACATCCTGCTGGGCCTGTACGAGGCGGCCGACCGCGTGGTGGCCGACGCCAACGCGATCACGCTGCCGGTGCAGCTGCTCATCTCGGGCGCCGACTGGGTGGTGCACCACAAGCCGCAGCACCAGTTCTTCGATCGGCTGGGCAGCGCCGTGAAGACCAAGACCGAGCTGCCGGGCTTCTTCCACGACACGCTGGGCGAGAAAGACCGTGCGCCTGCGGTGGCACAGATCCGCGAATTCATCCTGCAGCGCTTCGACGAGCCGGCCGTGCCGGTCGACCGCCGCGAGGCGCACCTGAGCGGCGACACCGCCGACGAGTCGCGCGCGCTGGCCGAGCCGCTGTCGCCCCTGTCGCCGCGCGGCGCCTACTGGGCCATGACCCGCGCCGGGCTGAAGCTGGGCGGCAGGATGTCCGAGGGCATCAAGCTGGGCCACGACACCGGCTTCGACTCCGGCAGCACGCTCGACTACGTCTACCGCAACCAGCCCAGGGGCGGCTCGTTCATCGGCCGGTCCATCGACAAGACCTATCTGGAATCGATCGGCTGGCGCGGCATCCGCCAGCGCAAGATCCACGTCGAGGAGCTGCTGCGCATCGCGATGGAGCGGCTGGCCGAAATGCACCGCGAGGTGCGCGTGATGGACATCGCCGCCGGCCACGGCCGCTACGTGCTCGACGCGGTGCTCGCGAGCCCGGTCAAGGCCAGCTCGATCCTGCTGCGCGACTACAGCGACATCAACGTGCGCGACGGCCGCGCGCTCATCGCCGAGAAGGGCCTGGAAGACGTCGCGCAGTTCGTGCAGGCCGACGCCTTCGACCGCATGAGCCTCGCGAGCGTGACGCCGCGGCCCACGCTGGCGGTGGTGTCGGGCCTGTACGAGCTGTTCCCCGACAACGAGATGGTGCGC
The DNA here is from genome assembly GCF_037482385.2 of Variovorax sp. AB1(2024). Classification (NCBI taxonomy): domain Bacteria; kingdom Pseudomonadati; phylum Pseudomonadota; class Betaproteobacteria; order Burkholderiales; family Comamonadaceae; genus Variovorax; species Variovorax sp. AB1(2024). The sequence continues at coordinate 107,032 of NZ_JBBHKP020000001.1, forward strand.
CGCTCGCTCGCGGGCGTCGGCGACGCGGTGGAAGACCGCGGCTACCTGGTCTACACCGGCCAGCCCTGGCATCCGCAGCTCGAGATGATCGCGCGCGCCCTCACCAGCCACCGCCAGGGCGAGGCCTGGGTGATGCGCCGCCGCACCCAGTACGAGATGGACCAGCTGGTGGAGGAAGCGGGCTTCCGCAAGATCGACCAGCGCATCGACGAGTGGGGCATCTTCACGGTTTCGCTGGCGGTGCGCACCGAGCGATGAGCGCCCGGCTGGCACGACGGCCCTGGAAGCGCGCCGCCGCATGGCTGGTGTTCCTCGGGCCGTTGTTCTATGCGACCTACGGCTTCGCCAACTGGTGGGCGACCACGCGGGCCCACGTGCCGTCGATGGCCTTCGGCTGGGAGCGTCAGATTCCGTTCTGGCCGTGGACGATCTTTCCGTACTGGACGATCAACGTCTTCTACGCGCTGTCGCTGTTCCTCGCGCGCAGCAGGCACACGCTCGACCGGCATGCGCTGCGGCTGGTGACGGCCACACTGGTGGCCTGCACCTGCTTCATCCTCTGGCCGCTGCACTTCAGCTTCGGCCAGCCGCCGGTCGACGGTGCGCCGGCCTTTCTGTTCAACGCGCTGCGCGGGTTCGACCAGCCCTTCAACCAGGCGCCGTCGCTGCACATCGCGCTGGCGGTGATCCTGTGGGACTGGTACCGGCAGTTCATCCGCCCGCTGTGGGCGCGGCTGGTGCTGCATGTGTGGGCCTTCGCCATCTGCGCGTCGGTGCTCACGACGTGGCAGCACCACTTCATCGACATCCCGACCGGTGCGCTGCTCGGGCTGTTCTGCGTGTGGCTGTGGCCGCTGGAACGCGTGGTGTCGATGCCGCGCGCGTGGCGTGTCACCCGCGACCCGCAGCGATGGAAGCTGGCGGGTTTCTATGCGGTGGGCGCGGTGCTGTTCCTGGCGGCCGCACTCTACGGCGGCGGCATCGCGCTGTGGCTCGCATGGCCGGCCGCGTCGCTCGCGCTGGTGGCGCTCAACTACATCGGCTTCGGGGCGCGCGGTTTCCAGATGGACGGGCATGGCCGCATGGGCTGGGCCGCGCGCTGGCTGTTCGCGCCGTACCGGCTGGGCGCGGCAGTCAATGCCTGGCTCTGGACGCGCAAGCTGCCGGCCTCGGTCGAGGTGGTGCCCGGCCTGCGGCTGGGCCGCCGGCCGACGCACGCCGAATGGCTCGCGGCCGGCCGGCCCCGGCTGATGAGCCTTTGCGCCGAGCTGCAGTTGCCGTCCGGCGTGCCGCATGCGCGCTGCGTGCCGCTGCTCGACCTGACGGTGCCGCCGCCGGTGCGGCTGCAGCGCGCGGCGGCGGTCATCGAAGGACAGCGCCGCGCTGCCGGCGGCGCGGCGGTGTGGGTGTGCTGCGCGCTCGGCTTCTCGCGCAGCGCCGCCGCGGTGATCGCCTGGCTGGACCGCTACGGCGCTGCCGGCGGCGTCGCGCAGGCCGAAGACGCGGTGCGCCGCGCACGTCCGCAGATCGTGCTTCGGCGGGCATGGCGCGTATCGCTGGAGGCCCTGAACCCCGCCGCGGAGACACGCAGCCATGAATGACAACGACCGCGCCACCTGCGCCACGCTGGCCGGACTGCTGCGCGCCGCTGCCGTGCTGACCCTGTGGGGCTTCGCGCTGACATGCATCGCGGCGCTGGTGATCGCGCTGACGCTGCGCTCGCTCTCGACCACCGCCACCATGAGCCTCGGCGCCGTCGTGATCCTGGGCGCGCTGGAGCGCTACTTTTCATTCCGGCTGCGCTTCGACGAGGCGCTGTTCGACGGCCTTGCGAAGGGCCGCATCGCGTCGCTGGAGGCGCTCGACGGCGCGCTGTCGAGCCTCGGCCTGCGCGAGACACAGCAACAGCAACAGCAGCCACGCACCACCCGCCCGCTCGACGACCGCGTGGCCGGCACCCGCCAGCTCATGCAGCGCCACGCCATCGTGGTGGCCTGCCAGAGCGCCATGTTCCTCCTTGCCTTGATGACACAGGACATCTCTTGACCGAAGCAGACGACAACAACAAGAACGACAAGCCGCCGGCCGAAAGCACGGTGCTGCGGCGCGCGCTCGCCGTGGTGGTGGGGAAACTCATCATCGGCGTGGCCGGCCTGCTGACCGGCGTGCGCGCCATCTGGTCGGGCACCAGCCCCAAGGCCGAGCAGACGCTGTACTTCGCCAACCACACGAGCCACGGCGACTTCGTGCTGCTGTGGGCGACGCTGCCGCCCGACCTGCGCGCGCTCACGCGGCCGGTGGCGGGGCAGGACTACTGGGAGGCCTCCAGGCTGCGCAACTTCATCGGCCGCGACGTGTTCAACGCGCTCATGATCCGGCGCGACGGCTCGGGCCAGGGCGGCAATCCGGTCGACCAGATGAAGGAGGCGCTGGAAGGCGGCGACTCGCTCATCATGTTCCCGGAAGGCACGCGCAACACCGGCGACGACATCCTGCTGCCGCTCAAGAGCGGCCTCTTCCACCTGGCGCGCGCCTGCCCCAACGTGCGGCTGGTGCCGGTGTGGATCGAGAACTTGAAGCGCGTGCTGCCCAAGGGCGTGCTGCTGCCGATTCCGCTGGCCTGCACGGTGCGCTTCGGCACGCCCATCACGCTGGGCGAAGGCGAAGACAAGGTGTCGTTCCTGGCACGGGCGCGCGCCGCCATGCTCGACATGCGCCCCGAGTACGACCGCGTTCCCGAACAAGAAAAAACAACGACAACGACGACGACGCCATGAACATCTCCGCTTCCACCCAGACCACGCTGGAGCTGTTCGGCGGCGTCGCGGGCGTGCTCATCCTGGCCTCGGCCATCGGTGCGCTGCTCAAGTGGCGCGTGGCGCACGGCCAGCCCAACTCGGTGATCGACAACCTCAACGCGCGCGTCAACGCCTGGTGGGTGATGGTGGCGGTGATCGGCATTGCCTTCGCCTTCGGCAAGGGCGGCGTGATCGTGCTGTTCTACCTGATCTCTTTCTATGCGCTGCGCGAGTTCATCAGCCTGGCCTACACCCGGCGCGGCGACCACGGCGCCATTGCGCTGGCCTTCTACCTCGCGCTGCCGGGGCAGTACTTCCTGATCTGGATCGACTGGTACGGGCTCTACGCCATCTACATCCCGGTCTATGCCTTCCTGCTGCTGCCCATTCTTGCGGCGGTGGGCGGCGACACGCAGCGCTTCCTGGAGCGCACCTCGAAGATCCAGTGGGGCCTGATGGTGTGCGTGTTTTGCATCAGCCACGTGCCCGCGCTGCTGACGCTGCAGATCCCCGGCTTCGAGGGCCGCAACCTGCTGCTGATCGCCTTCCTCGTCATCGTGGTGCAGGGCAGCGACGTGCTCCAGTACGTGTGGGGCAAGCTCTTCGGCAAGCGCAAGGTGGCGCCCGAGCTGTCGCCTTCCAAGACCTGGGAAGGCCTGATCGGCGGCGTGGCAAGCGCCACCGCCCTGGGCGCTGCGCTCTACTGGGCCACACCCTTCAACCCGTGGCAGGCGGCGCTGATGGCGCTGACCATCTGCCTCATGGGCTTCTTCGGCGGGCTGGTGATGTCGGCCATCAAGCGCGACCGCGGCGTGAAGGACTGGGGCTCGATGATCGAGGGCCACGGCGGCATGCTCGACCGGCTCGATTCGGTGATCTTCGCGGCGCCCATCTATTTCCACGCGCTGCGCTACTGGTGGGTGCCGTGAGCAAGGCGGCCAAAGACGCGGAGCGCGTGGCGCACGACACGCCCGTCGAGTGCGCCGACGCCGCGTCGTGGACGCGCTGGCTCGAGCGCCACCACGCCAGCGCCGCCGGCGTGTGGCTGCGCATCGCCAAGAAGGACAGCGGCATCGCCTCCATCGACCACCCCGCCGCGCTGGAAGAGGCGCTGTGCTGGGGCTGGATCGACGGCCAGCGCAAGAGCGACGACGCGCAATACTTTCTGCAGCGCTTCACGCCGCGCACCAGGCGCAGCATCTGGTCGCAGGTCAACCGCGCCAAGGTGCTGAAGCTCATCGACGAAGGCCGCATGCAGCCGGCCGGGCTGGCCGAGATCGACCGCGCAAAGGCCGACGGCCGCTGGGACGCGGCCTACGAGGGCGTCGCTGCGGCCACGGTGCCGCCCGACCTGCAGGCCGCGCTGGACGCCAACAAGAAGGCTGCGAAGTTCTTCGCCACGCTCGACTCCCGCAACCGCTTCGCGGTGCTGTTCCGCACCCAGGGCGCGAAGAAGCCAGAAACCCGCGCGCGCCGCATCGCGCAGTTCGTCGAGATGCTGGCCAAGGGCGAGAAGATCCACTCCTGAAACCGAACTGCACCAACGAGCGGTCAGTCGTCGTCCATGTGCCGTGACCGGCCGAACCAGAAGCCCAGGATCATGCCGACCGTGCCGAAGCCGATGGCGATCCAGAGGCTCAGGAAGGTGAAGACGTTGTAGCGCCCGGGCTGCTGCGCGAGCGCGCTCGCCAGATCGGGTTCGTTCAGGCCGCCGAGCCCGCGCGCGGCGGCGAAGTCGAAGCCCGCCGAGCCGAGGAAGTTGAGCGTCAGCAACAGCGGCAGGATGGTGAGCAGCGGAAACCACGCGCCGCGCACCTTGCGCCACGACATCAGCTGCGCCGCCACGAACAACGCCACGCCGACACCGATCAGCCCGAGCACGAAGCGGTCGCGGGCCAGCGGCAGCAGCCATGGCCAGACCCATTGCAGCGGGTAGAGCGGCCATTCCGCCTGCGGCGCCAGGCCGCCGGGGCGCGCAAAGGCCTGCCAGCCCAGCGCGAGCGTGATGCGCCCCACCAGCGCGGACGCACAGGCCACGGCCGCGACGCTCAGGCAGCCGATGCGCAAGGGAGAAGAGCGCGGCTGCGCAAAGGCATGCGCCGGCAGCGCGGGCGACGGAAATTGCCCCGCCCGCCAGACCCGCTTCACCACAATGACCGGCGGCGGCGCCACCGACAGCGCGCCGCGCACCAGCCAGTCGATGGCGAAGATCGCCAGCGCAAAGGCCATCGCGGCCGTCAGCCAGGCGCAGGCGCCCGGCATGTCGACGAAGCCGATCGGCGTGAACATCGGCAGGTTGCCGTACACGAGCCCCGCGCAGCCGTAGGCCAGCAGGATCGGCACGCAGCCGACATGGGCCGCGCGCATCAGCAGTTCGTCGCTGCGGACCGACTCCTGGCCAAGCGCCTGGACGCGTGACCAGGCGCCGCGCAGGCTCACTTGGCCAGCGACTTCAGCGCGAGCTTGATGCCCTCGCTCACCGTCGCGTCCTTCGGCAAAGCCTTCAGCGCGAGCGCGGCTTCCTTGTCGCTGTAGCCCAGCGCGATCAGCGCCTGGAGGATGTCGGCCTGCGCGTCGGAGGCCGCATGCGCCGGCAGCCCGATGTCGGCGCCGAGCTTGCCCTTCAACTCCAGCAGCAGCCGTTCGGCGGTCTTCTTGCCGATGCCCGGGATCTTCACGAGCCGGCCCAGCTCCTGGGTGGTGATCGCCTGCGCCAGTTCGCCCACGCTCATGCCCGACAGCAGGCCCAGCGCGGTGCGCGGCCCCACGCCGGTGATCTTGATGAGCTGGCGAAAAGCCGCACGCTCCTCGGCGGTACCGAAGCCGTAGAGAATCTGCGCGTCCTCGCGCACGACGAAGTGCGTGAGCAGCGACACCTTCGCGCCGACGTTCGGCAGGTTGTAGAACGTGCTCATCGGCACATCGACCTCGTAGCCGACGCCGTTGCAGTCCACCACCACCTGCGGCGGGTTGCGTTCGGCCAGCGTGCCGGTGAGTTTGCCTATCATTGGCTCCCCCCCGTTGCTTGCTCACTTCGTGTAGCCGCTTCCCCCCTCCAGGGGGCAACACCGGCGGCCCGGCAAAGCCGGTTCCGCGGTGTTTCCCGCCTTGGACTGCGTTTTTTCGAGCGTGGCTGGTCTTGCATGGGCTGCCAATTAGATGGAAATGGATACCGCGTGATTCTGCGACACACCTTTACCCCACTGAACAATTCGCGCCTCGGCCACCTGTGCGGACCTCTGGACGCCCACCTGCGCCGCATCGAGGAAGCGCTGGGCGTGAAGATCGCGCACCGCCACGAGCAGTTCAAGGTCGACGGCCCCAAGGCCGCCGCCCAGCGTGCGATGGACGTGCTGCAGGCGCTCTATGAAATCGCCCAGCGCACGATCGACCCGGCCGTGGTGCAGCTCACGCTGGCCGGCGACGGCTCGATGCTCGAGGGCGACGACGACATCGCGATGCTGGTCACCCGCCGCACCGACCTGCGCGCGCGCACGCCCACGCAGGCGGTCTACCTCGACAACATCGCCAAGCACGACATCACCTTCGGCATCGGACCGGCCGGCACCGGCAAGACCTACCTGGCAGTGGCCTGCGCGGTCGATGCGCTGGAGCGCGCGGCGGTGCAGCGCATCGTGCTCACGCGTCCGGCCGTGGAAGCGGGCGAGCGGCTCGGCTTCCTGCCCGGCGACCTGACGCAGAAGGTCGACCCCTACCTGCGCCCGCTGTACGACGCGCTCTACGACCTGATGGGCTACGAGAAGGTGCAGAAGGCCTTCGAGCGCAACGCGCTGGAGATCGCGCCGCTGGCCTTCATGCGCGGGCGCACGCTGAACAACGCCTTCGTGATCCTCGACGAGGCGCAGAACACCACGCCCGAGCAGATGAAGATGTTCCTCACGCGCATCGGCTTCGGCGCGCGCGCGGTGGTGACGGGCGACGTGAGCCAGATCGACCTGCCCAAGCAGCAGCTGAGCGGCCTGATCGACGCCGAGCGCGTGCTCAAGCGCGTGAGCGGCATCGCCATGACGCACTTCACCAGCGCCGACGTGGTGCGCCACCCGCTGGTGGCGAAGATCGTCGACGCCTACGACGGCCAGCGCAAGCGCGCGGGAGCGCACTGAGATGGCCGCATCGAAGCTCCCGGCACTGTCCCTGTCGCTGCAGTTCGGCCGCTTCAAGGGCGTGGAGCGGCACCGCGCCGCCTTGCCGCGCCACAGCGTGACGCGCTGGATCCGCCATGCGCTCGACATCGACGGCGAGATCACCGTGCGCATCGTCGATGCCGAGGAAGGCCAGCGCCTGAACCGCGAGTTCCGCGGCAAGGACTACGCCACCAACGTGCTGACCTTCGACTATGCGCAGAGCCCGCTGGTGATGGCCGACCTGGTGCTGTGCGCGCCGGTGGTGGCGCGCGAGGCGAAGGAGAACCGCAAGACCCTGGCCGACCACTATGCGCATCTGCTGGTGCACGGCACGCTGCATGCGCAGGGCTGGGACCACGAGACCAGCGAGGCCGACGCGGACGAGATGGAGGCCTGCGAGATCGAGATCCTCGCGGGCCTGGGCATCCGCAGCCCGTACGGCAAGTAGCCGGGCGGCGTCGGCTACGCCGTCATCTGCAGCGGGATCGTCACCGGCCCGTCGTTCAGCAGGTGCACCTGCATGTCGGCGCCGAATTCGCCGGTGGCCACCACCGGGTGCGCGGCACGGGCCTGCGCCACGAAATATTCGTAGAGCCGGCGCCCTTCGTCGGGCGGCGCCGCCTGTGTGAAGCTGGGACGGTTGCCGCCGCTCGCGTCGGCCGCGAGCGTGAACTGGCTCACCACCAGCAGGCCGCCGCCGATGTCCTGCACGCTGCGGTTCATCTTGCCGGCCTCGTCGGCAAAGATGCGCAGCTTGAGGATCTTGGCGAGCATGCGGTCGGCCAGCGCATCGACGTCGCCGCGCTCGGCGCACAGCAGAACGAGCAGGCCGGAATCGATGGCGCCGACGGTGCGGCCCGAAATGTCGACGCGTGCATGGGCGACGCGCTGGAGAACGGCTTTCATGGGGGGTGATGTTCGCCGGCCTGGGTGGCGCGGGCTTCCATGGTCAGGGGCAGGAGCTGGATGGTGACGCGCAGGCCCGGCACGGCGTCCATCAGGGACTGCTCGAGCTGGTCGCGCATGCTGGCGGCGTGCTGCAGCGTCCAGTCGCCGGGCACGTGCATGTGGAGGTCGGCAAAGCGGCGCTGGCCGGCGCTGCGCGTCACCATGTCGTCGAAGCGCAGCCGGGTGCCTTCGGGCATGCGGGCGGCGAAAGCGTCGAGGGTGGCGCGCACGGTGGCGAGCGTCTCGGGGTCGAGCGCGCGGTCCATGAGCCCCTGGGACGAACGCCACACCAGCTTCGCGCCCTCGCGCACGATGTTGAGCGCCACGCCGATGGCCAGCACCGGATCGAGCCAGAGCCAGCCGCTGAGCTGCACGCCGACGATGCCGATCACCACCGCGGCCGAGGTCCAGACGTCGGTCATCAGGTGGCGGCCGTCGGCCTCCAGGGCGATGGAGCGGCGTTCGCGGGCGGCCCGGAACAGCATCACGGCCAGCCCGGCGTTGAGGCCCGAGCTCACGACCGACAGCGCCAGGCCCCAGCCGACCTGCTCCAGAGGCTGCGGCGAAAGCAGGCGCTGCACCGACACCCAGAGGATCGCGATGGCCGCGCCGACGATCAGGATGCCCTCGAAGCCCGACGAGAAGTACTCGGCCTTGTGGTGGCCGTAGGGGTGCTCGTCGTCGGCCGGACGCTCGGCGATGGTCACCATGGCCAGCGCGAACATGGCGCTCGCGAGGTTGACGAAGGACTCCATCGCATCCGAGATCAGGCCCATCGAATTGGTGATGTAGCCGGCCGTTCCCTTGAGCACGATGGTGATCAGGGCGACCGCGACGGAGAGGCGAAGCAGGGTCTTGGGGGTCAGCGTCATGCGGGATCGGGTGTGGATTTGGACGAATGGCCACGCAAAAAGCGGTAATAGGCCGCAAGATCCGGCTGAATTTTCGGCCTCGTGTCCATATGTAACGCCTTCGCCTTAATATTTGTGACCGTTGCGAAACATCTCGCGCAGAAAAGTCAGGATGATGAAAAAAACCGTGATCGCCTTGTGCGGCCTCGCCATTGTGGGCTCGGCCGCGCTCGCCCAGACGCCCGCCGCCGAACCGAAGGCAGGCTTCGTGAAGTCCGTGCGCGGCAGCGTGCAGCTGCTCGATGCGGGCGGCGCCGTCCGCAACGCCAGTCCCGGCGATGCGCTGGGCTCCGTGGACCGCATCGTCACCGGGCCCGACTCCTCGGCCTCCGTGGTGATGCGCGACGACACGACGCTGGTGGTCGGCCCCGCGTCGCGCCTCGACCTGAAGGAATTCCATTTCGACGGCACCACGCACGAAGGCGGCATGCTGCTGTCGCTGCTGCGCGGCTCGATGCGCATGATCACCGGCCTGATCGGCAAGACCAACCCCGACGCGGTGCGGGTCGAAACCCAGACAGCCACCATCGGCATCCGTGGCACCGATTTCATCGTTCAAGCGGACGGGCGCCCATGAAGACCCGTTTCGCACTCCTCACCGTCCTCGCGCTGTCGCTCGTCGCATGCTCGACACCCGGCACGCGCGTGGTGCTGCTGCCGCAGGCCGACGGCACGCCTTCCGCCGTGGTGGTTCGCGCCAAGGACGGGGAAGAAGTCCTGTCCAAGCCCTACCAGCGCGCCACCGCCGCCGTCGGTGCCAGCGGCGCCCCGGTCGTCGACCAGGCCGACGCGGCCAAAGTGCAGGCGGAGAACAGGCAGCTGTTCGACATGCGCCCGCCGCCGCCGAAGCGCTACACGGTGTATTTCGAGCTCGGCGGCACCACGCTCACGCCGTCTTCCCAGCTGACCTTGTCCGAGGCGCTGGCCGAAGCGCAGGCGCGCAGCGGCAGCGACATCGTCGTCACCGGCCACACCGACACCAAGGGCTCGATCGAGCAGAACGACGAGCTGTCGCGCCGGCGTGCGCAGGAAGTGGTCCAGCTGCTGGTGGAGCGCCAGTTCCCGTCGCGCCGCATCGAGGCTGTCGGGCGCGGCGAGCGCGAACTGGCGGTACCGACCGCGGACGACGTGGACGAGCCGCGCAACCGGCGCGTCACCATCGAAGTCCGCTAGCGCCGTCCCGGTCAGCTCAGCGTCACGCGCGCGAACTTGCGCTTGCCGACCTGCACCACGTAGCTGCCCGCGGGCAGCTTCAGCGCCTTGTCGCTGACCACGGCGGAGTCGATCCGCACGCCGCCGCCGTCGATCAGGCGGTTGCCCTCCGAAGTCGACGGTGCCAGGTTGGCCTGCTTGAGCACCTGGGCGATGCCCAGCGGGGCGCCGCTCAGCGCCACTTCGGGAATCTCGTCGGGCACGCCGCCCTTGCTGCGGTTGATGAAATCCTGCTCGGCCGCCTCGGCCGCTGCCGCGCTGTGGAAGCGCGCGGTGATTTCCTTGGCCAGCGCGACCTTGGCGTCCTTCGGGTTGCGGCCGCCTTCGATCTCGGCCTTCAGCGCCGCGATCTGCTCAAGCGACTGGAAGCTCAGCAGCGTGTACCAGCGCCACATCAGGTCGTCGGAAATCGACAGCACCTTGGCGAACATGGTGTTGGCGTCCTCGCTGATGCCGATGTAGTTGTTCTTGCTCTTCGACATCTTCTCGACGCCGTCGAGGCCTTCCAGCAGCGGCATGGTCAGTATGCACTGCGGTTCCTGGCCGTATTCCTGCTGGAGGTGACGGCCGACGAGCAGGTTGAACTTCTGGTCGGTGCCGCCCAGTTCGAGGTCGCTCTTGAGCGCGACCGAGTCGTAGCCCTGCATCAGCGGGTAGAGGAACTCGTGCACCGAAATCGACTGGCCGGCCTTGAAGCGCTTGTTGAAGTCGTCGCGCTCCATCATGCGGGCGACCGTGTACTTGGCGGCCAGCTGGATCATGCCGCGCGCGCCCAGGGGGTCGCTCCACTCGGAGTTGTAGCGGATCTCGGTCTTCTCGGGGTTCAGCACCAGGCTGGCCTGCTTGTAATAAGTCTGGGCGTTGGCCTCGATCTGCTCGCGGGTGAGCGGCGGGCGGGTGTTGTTACGGCCGGAGGGGTCGCCGATGGTGCTGGTGAAGTCGCCGATCAGGAAGATCACCCGGTGGCCCAGGTCCTGCAGCTGGCGCATCTTGTTGAGCACCACGGTGTGGCCGATGTGGATGTCCGGCGCGGTCGGGTCCAGGCCCAGCTTGATGCGCAGGGGCGTCCCGGTGGCTTCGGAGCGCTGCAGCTTGCGCACCCATTCGTCCTGCGGCAGCAGCTCGTCAGCGCCCCGGAGGGATATTTCGAGCGCGCGTCCTACACTATTTGAGAGGCTCATGGATGTAACAGATTCGGCCTTTACGGGCTTTTTTGGCTGACTTTTGGGGTGCCGAAGCTATACTCAGCCCGACTTTTCAAGCGCCGGATTCTAAGCGGCGCTTTTTTCCGCACCGTCTCCTGCCGCCCTGAACGTACTGGGCCTTGCAGCACGGATTTGCAGAACCTGAGCTGGAATTCAAGTTTGATCAACGGCATTCTTGCCGCCGAGGAGCTCCTTGCTTCCCGCGTGGCCTACACATTCCGGACGTACCCCAAGCAGATCACCGCAGTCATCGCGGCTGCCCTGCTGAGCGCCGGCACCCTCGCGGTGGCATCGCTCGGCCCGGATGCATCCGACCTCCCCGTGCGCCAGATCCTGGAAGCCACGGCACCTGTTTCAGTGGCCGACCAGAGCGAAGCGCTGGAGAGCTTCAGCTTCACGCTGTTCCGCACCGACGTCACCCGCTCGAGCGACACGGCCGAGGCGCTGCTGAAGCGCCTGGGCATTTCCGACCCCGCCGCCACCGCCTTCGTGCGCGGCAGCGTCGAGGCCCGCAACGCGCTGTTCTCGCGCGCCGGCCGCACCGTGACGGCCGAGGCCACGCAGGAAAACCAGCTCAAGAAGCTCAGCGCCCGCTGGATTCCGGACGGCGACGGCGGCTTCAAGCGCTACGTGATCGAACGCACGCCGACCGGCTTTGCCGGCGTGACCGAGCGCGACACCCTCACGGCAGGCACGCGCCTGGCGAGCGGCACCATCCGCACCTCGCTGTTCGCCGCCACCGACGACTCGCGCATTCCCGACGCGGTGGCGAGCCAGCTGGCCGACATCTTCGCGGGCGACGTCGACGTGCGCAACCTGCGCAAGGGCGACCGCTTCGCCGTGGTCTACGAGACCCTGGAAGCCGACGGCCAGGCGCTGCGCAGCGGCCGCGTGCTCTCGGCCGAGTTCGAGAACAACGGCAAGATCCACCAGGCCGTCTGGTTCCAGCCCCCGGGCGCGGGCCAGAAGGGCAGCTACTACCGCCCGAACGGCGACAGCCTGCGCAAGGCCTACCTGGCGACGCCGGTCGAGTTCTCGCGCGTATCCAGCGGTTTCGCGATGCGCATGCACCCGATCCTGAACAGCTGGCGCCAGCACAACGGCATCGACTACGCCGCACCCACGGGCACTTCGGTGCGCACGGTCGGCGACGGCACGGTCGATTTCGCGGGCACGCAGAACGGCTACGGCAACATCGTCATCATCAATCACCGCAACAACCAGCAGACGGCGTACGCCCACCTGAGCCGCATCGACGTCAAGTCCGGCCAGAGCGTGAGCCAGGGCCAGACGATCGGCGCCGTGGGCATGACCGGCTGGGCCACCGGCCCGCACCTGCACTTCGAATTCCGCGTGGGCGGGGTCTACCAGAACCCGACCTCCATCGCGCAGGAAGGCGGCGCGCCGATCACCGCGGCGATGCGCCCGGCCTTCGAGCGCATCGCCGTCGGTGCCCGCACCGAGCTGGCGGCAGCCTTCTCCGTCATCCAGGCCAGCGCGGACTGAGCACGCGCGGCGGCCCTTCTTTCTTCACCTGACGCCAGGATGGCCGCCGAACTTTTCATCGGCCTGATGTCGGGCACCTCGCTCGACGGCGTCGACGGCGTGCTCGCCGAGCTTTCAGGCGGCCGCATCGCGGTGCGGTCCTACGCCACGGCCGGCTTTCCCGTGGCACTGCGCGCCGAGCTGCTCGCGCTCAACACCCCCGGCGACAACGAACTGCACCGCGCGGCGCTGGCCGGCAACGGGCTCGCGAGGGCCTATGCCGGCGTGGTCCGGCAACTGCTGGCGGACAGCGGCACCGATGCCGGCGCCGTCACCGCCATCGGCGCGCACGGGCAGACGGTCCGCCACCGGCCACTGGAGTTCGACGACGTCGGCTACACGCTCCAGATCAACAACCCCTCGCTGCTGGCCGAGCTGACCGGCATCGACGTGGTCGGCGACTTCCGCAGCCGCGACCTGGCTGCCGGCGGCCAGGGCGCGCCCCTGGTGCCGGCCTTCCACCGCGCGCTGTTCGCCCGCGCCGGCGAGCCGGTCGCGGTGCTCAACATCGGCGGCATCTCGAACCTGAGCCTGCTGCCGCCCGCCGACGCGCCCGAAGGCGCGATCGTGCTCGGCTTCGACTGCGGCCCCGGCAACGCGCTGATGGACCATTGGTGCCAGGCCCACCAGGGCCAGCCCTTCGACCGCGACGGACAGTGGGCGGCCAGCGGCCAGGTGCTGCCCGGGCTGCTCGCGCAGCTGCTGGCCGACCCCTACTTCGGCAAGGCGCCGCCCAAGAGCACGGGGCGCGACCTGTTCAATCCGGACTGGCTGGCCGCGCAACTCGGCACCACGGCCCTGCCGCCCGCCGACGTGCAGGCGACGCTGGCCGAGCTGACCGCGAGCGCCTGCGCGGCCGACCTGCGCCGCCACGGAAAAGACGCCAGGCTGCTGATCGTCTGCGGCGGCGGCGCGCTGAACGGCCACCTGCTCGCCCGCCTGCGCGCGCTGCTGCCCGGCGTCAGCGTGGAGGCATCGACCGACCACGGCCTGCCGCCACAGCAGGTCGAGGCCGCGGCCTTTGCCTGGCTGGCCCGCGCCACCGTGCGGCGCGAGCCCGGCAACCTTGCCAGCGTGACCGGCGCGCGCGGGGCGCGCGTGCTGGGCGCCATCTACCCCGCCTGACAGCGGCCGTCCGTCAGCCCTGGCCGGACACTTCCGGCTGCGCGGGGTGCGCCGCGCGCACCTCCGACGGCAGGTGCCAGAAGATGAGAGCGGACGCCACGGTGATCAGCCCCATGGTCGCGAAGGTCGCCTGGAAGGCATCGAGCGTGTGGGCGGCCGTCTCGGTGCCGAAGATGCCGTTGTAGCCCGCCAGCACCGCGCCGGCGGCGGCCACGCCCATGCTCATGGCCAGCATCTGCACCATCGACAGCAGGCTGTTGCCGCTGCTGGCCATGCTGCCGTCCAGGTCCTTCAGCGTGATGGTGTTCATGGCGGTGAACTGCAGCGAATTGACCGCGCCGAAAGCCAGCAGCTGCAGCACGTGCAGCACCATCGGCTGGCCCGGCGCCGTGAGGCCGAAGCTGGCCATGGTGCAGCCCACGAGGGCCGTGTTGACCACCAGCACCCGGCGGTAGCCGTAGCGCGTGATCAGCGGCGTGGCGAAGCGCTTCATGGCCATGCCGGCCAGCGCGATCGGCAGCATCATCAGACCGGCGCGCACCGGCGAATAGCCCATCGACACCTGCAGCAGCAGCGGCACCAGGAAAGGCATGCAGCTGCTGCCGAGCCGCGAGAACAGGTTGCCGATCAGCCCGATGCTGAGCGTCGGCACCTGGAAGAGCGAGGGCGCGAACAGCGGTTCGGGCGTGCGCGAGGCGCGCAGCCAGTAAGCGGCGATGCTGGCAAAGCCGAAGATCAGCACGACCATCACGCCGCCCTGGCGCAGGCCCACGCCGTCGAGCGAAAGCGAGATCGCCACCATGCCGAAGGCCAGCAGCGCATAGCCGACGCTGTCGAAGCGCTTCTGCACCACGCCGCGCAGGTCGGGCATGTACTTGAGCGTGGCGATGCAGCCGGCCAGCCCCACGGGCACGTTGATCAGGAAAATCCAGTGCCAGGAGGCGTACTGCACCAGCCACCCGCCCAGCGTGGGGCCCAGCAAGGGCCCTATGAGCCCCGGGATGGCCACGAAACTCATCGCCTGGAGGAACTCCCCGCGCGGCACCGTGCGCAGCAGCGACAGCCGCCCCACGGGCAGCAGCAGCGCCCCGCCGAGCCCCTGCACCACGCGCGCGGCCACCAGCTGCCCAAGGCTGTGCGACAGCGCGCAAAGCACCGAGCCGAGCGCGAACAGCACGATGGCCGAGAAGAAGATGCGGCGCGTGCCGAAGCGGTCGGCGATCCAGCCCGAGGCCGGAATCAGCATCGCCATGGTCAGCGCATAGGCCACCACCACCGACTGCATGCGCAGCGGGCTCTCGCCGAGGCTGGCCGCCATTGCCGGCAGCGCCGTGTTGATGATGGTGGCATCGAGCGTCTGCATGAAGAAGCCGACGGCGACGAGCCACAGCAGGCTCTTGCGAACGGGTTGGACGGCGGTTTCGGCCTCTGAAGTCATGGGCAAGGGGAAAGGAGCAGGAACGAAAAAGCCGCCCGGAGGCGGCTTTCTGGAGAGGGCTTGGTCAGCGGCATCCGGGCATCAGGCCGAGAAGCTCGATCCGCAGCCGCATGTGCTGGTGGCGTTGGGGTTCTTGATCACGAACTGGGCGCCTTGCAGGTCTTCCTTGTAGTCGATCTCGGCGCCGACCAGGTACTGGTAGCTCATGGCGTCGATCAGCAGCGACACACCGTTCTTGGTCATGGTGGTGTCGTCTTCGTTGGTGATCTCGTCGAAGGTGAAGCCGTACTGAAAGCCGGAGCAGCCGCCGCCTTGCACGAACACGCGCAGTTTCAGGTCGGGGTTGCCTTCTTCGGCGATCAGGTCGGCCACCTTGGCTGCCGCACTGTCGGTGAAGACGATCGGCTCGGGCATCTGGGTCTGGATGTTTTCGGCTACGGCGCTCATGGGGTAATAACTCCTGGTGGGCCGAACAGGCGGCCAATGGAACGAATGCTACTGCAATGCCGCATTTTCGGCAGGCGGACTGTGGCGTGCACCCCTATGCAAGTGGGGTCGGACGGCAATGCGCAAAGACGTCGCAACGAAAAAGCCGCCCGGAGGCGGCTTTTTGTTCGAAGCGAACAGGATCAGCGCTTGCTGAACTGCTTGCGACGACGGGCGGAGTGCAGACCGACCTTCTTACGCTCGACTTCACGTGCATCGCGCGTCACGAAGCCGGCTTGGCTCAGGACGGGCTTCAGGCTTGCGTCGTAGTCGATCAGCGCACGGGTGATGCCGTGGCGCGTGGCGCCAGCTTGACCCGATTCGCCGCCGCCGTTCACGTTGACCATCACGTCGAAAGCTTCGAGGTTGTTGGTCAGCACGAGGGGCTGCTTCGCGATCATGATCGAGGTTTCGCGGCCGAAGAACGCTTGGATGTCCTTGCCGTTGACCGTGATCTTGCCTGTGCCCTTTTTCAGAAACACGCGGGCGACGCTGGATTTGCGACGGCCGGTGCCATTGTTCCATTCACCAATCATTCTCAAGGCTCCTTACAGTTCCAGCACTTTGGGCTGTTGGGCGGTATGCGGGTGCTCAGCGCCACCGTACACCTTGAGTTTCTTGATCATTGCGTAACCGAGCGGGCCCTTGGGCAGCATGCCCTTGACAGCCTTTTCCAGGGCGCGGCCCGGGTGCTTGTTCTGCATGTCGCGGAAGTTCGTCGCCGTGATACCGCCCGGGTAGCCCGAGTGACGGTAGTACACCTTGTCGATCGACTTGGCGCCGGTGACGCGCAGTTGCGCGGCGTTGATGATGACGATGAAGTCACCGGTATCGACGTGAGGCGTGTAAATGGCCTTGTGTTTGCCGCGCAAACGGAGAGCAACTTCGCTGGCTACTCGTCCGAGGACCTTGTCGGTCGCGTCAATCACAAACCACTCGTGCGTCACGTCAGCGGGCTTGGCGCTGAACGTTTTGGTCATGAGTTTTTCTCTTGAAAAGAGGGTTTGGCGAGCCCTTTTCCACGGTCGGCGTTCCTCTGGTGGGAATCTCTTAGGTGGGTTTGAAGTCTTCGCCGCGGGGCTACAAAAACGCTGCGAAGCCCGCGATTATATGAAGAAACGGCGAAATGGCCAATTTCCGGGGTTCGGGCCGGTTTCAGCGCTGGATGCGGACCAGCTCCAGAACCTCGTTTCCGCCGGAAACGATGCCTCGCTGGTACGCGGCTTCGAAGCGGACGACGCGGCGCAACTCGGGGCTGTAGAGGGCGGCCCCGGAGAAGCGGACGCTGCCGCTGGCGAGCGGTGCGCTCATGCTGGAGGCATAGATCCAGCCTTCGTACCCGATGCTGAGCACTTGGAGCTCGACCCCGTCCACGCGTACCGAGCGCTCTCCGCCCACCGTGGCGACGAGCTCATAGCGCTGGTTTTCGCCGGCGGACGCGTAGTTCGCCTGCCAGCGCATGCCGGGCAGCAGATTGTTGCGCGCCCACCCGCCTGGCGGCGAGGACGAGTCGAACAGCCCGCCGGCCGGCGACGTGACCGACACCACTTGCCCGTCGGTCTTCTCGACCTTGCCGCCACCGTTGAAGACAATTTCGTCCCCGTTGATCCGGTCCACCCGGTAGATCACCGTCGCGCGGGTGCCTGTGAGCTTGTCGGTGCGCACGTATTCGAGCGCATCGCCGGCGCGCAGCGGTTCGTTCAGGGCGACGCTGCTGCCGGCCCCCCGGCGGGCGCTGCCCGCGGGCTCGCTGGCCCGGGCCTCCAGCATCGCCTTCGCACGCACAGGCAATTCCGCCAGGAACTCGACCGGCATCGCGAAATTCAGGCTGCCGCCGTCGCGCGCGGCAAAGGTGGTGATGCCGAGCAGGCGCCCTTCGCTGTCGAACAGGCCTCCGCCGCTCGATCCGGGAGAGATGGCCGCCGTGGTCTGCAGCAGCCGCGCCTCCGGCTCCCCGGCGCCACCACCACCGGTGCCGCCGCGCAGACCCGACAGGATGCCCTCGCTGAGCGTGTTCTCCAGCCCGCGCGGGTTGCCGATGGCATACACCCGCTGTCCGACGCGCGCGCTGCCCGCGGGCGCCAGCGCGACCGGGGGCGCCGTGAAATTGGCCACCTTGATCTGGCACAGGTCGCGCGCCGGGTCTGGAAACTCCAGCGTCGCCCCGTAGGTGACGTTGTCCTGCTTGATGACGAAGCTGCTCGCCTTGGCCAGCACGTGGCAGTTGGTGACGAGGCGCCCGGGCGCGATCACCACCGCGCTGCCGGCGCGCAGGGGCCGCTCCTGCGCGTCGAAGGTGCGAACCGCCCAGACGCTGCCCGACACCTTGCTGAACAGCACTTCCGGCTCCAGCGCGGCGGCCGCGCCCGCCGCGAGGGCCAGGCCCAGGAACGCGGATGCCGTGCGCAGCGGCACGGCCTTCACCGGGCCGCTCATGGCTTGTTCGGCAGCAAGCCGCTCAGGTCGTCCATCGAAACCCGTGTTTCGGCCTTGGGCTGCGGCGCAGGCGGGGCCACCGGAGCGGCCGGCGCCACCACCTTGACCGCAGGCGGCGGCTCAGGCACCGGCACCACGGGCGCCGGACGCGCCTCCTCGGGCGGCTTCACCGCCACGGCCTTGGGCGCCGCCGGCGGTGCCGCGGCCATCTCGGTCGTGCCGATGCGGACACCTGCCGTCGGCCCCTCGCCCGTCTGGGCGCTGCGGTCGATGCTTCGCACTTCGCCGAAAATCAGCTGGATCCAGCTCGGATAGTTGTAGCCCGCCGCCGTGCCGGCATCGACCGCCGCGCCGATCAATCCGCCGATCAGGATGTTCCCCGCCATGCCCACGTTGGCGCGCGACACGGCCTGTCCGTTGGCCGGTGCGAAGCCGGGCTGGCTGCATTCGATGTTGAGATTGGCGCTAGAGCGCCTGATCGGCACCGTGTCGCCGGAGCGCATCACCGAGTCGTTGCGGTCGTTGGTGACCAGGCATTTCGCGCCGTCGACCACCTTGCCCGTCGACGTCATGGTCTCGATCTTCACGTTCTGCGTGGTGCCGTGCGTCACCGACGCGCAGCCCGTCAGAATAGACAGAACACCCGTGCAGGCGCACAGGCCCCAAAATCGCCATCCAGCTCCTCGCATCTGCGACGCCCTCTTTTTGTAAATCGATGTTTCGGCGCGAGAGTCTAGCGTCGTCCATCCACTTTTTTCAGGCCCATTCCTCATGTTCAGTTACCGCCACGCCTTCCATGCCGGCAACCACGCCGACGTGCTCAAGCACACGGTGCTGATTGCCACGCTCGACCACCTGCTCGAAAAAGACGCGGCCCTCACGGTCGTCGACACCCACGCCGGCGCCGGCCTGTACCGCCTCGACGGCGACTACGCCGGCACCAGCGGCGAAGCCGCCGAAGGCATCCTTCGCCTTCTTTCGGGCAAGAAAGAGCCCGCCGCGCCCGCAGCAGCAGCAGCACCCGCACCCGCGGCGAAGTCGGCCGCGAAGAAGGCGGCACCCGACGCCGAAGACCCGCTGGCCGACGCCATCGCCCGCTATCTCGGCGTGATCAGCGACTTCAACCCCAAGGGCGGCGCGCGCGTCTACCCGGGTTCGCCGTTCATCATCCAGCACCTGCTGCGCGACCACGACAAGCTCAAGCTGTTCGAGTTGCACCCGACCGACTCGCGCACGCTGAGCGCCAACATCGCTCAGCTCGAAGCCGGCCGGCAGATCGCCGTGCTGCTGGAAGACGGCTTCGGCAGCGCCACCAAGTTCCTGCCGCCGCCCTCGCGCCGCGCGCTGGTGCTGATGGACCCGAGCTATGAGATGAAGACCGACTACGGCCGCGTGCTCGACTTCGCGGCCGAGGCGCTCAAGCGCTTTGCCACCGGCACCTACGCGATCTGGTATCCGATCATTCCGCGTCCCGAGGCGCACGACCTGCCGCGTCGCCTGAAGACAATGGCGACCAAGGCCGGCAAGTCGTGGCTGCATGCCACGCTGACGGTCAAGTCGAGCAAGATCACGAAGGACGCCGCATCGGGCGAAACGCAGCGCCCGGGCCTGCCGGCCAGCGGCATGTTCCTGATCAATCCGCCCTACACGCTGAAGCCGCTGCTCGCCGAAGCGCTGCCACAGCTGGCGGAACGCCTGGGGCAGGACCGCAACGCCACCTTCTCGCTCGAATCGGGCGGCTAGCCCTTTCCCGCTACTTGCGGCGGCGCTGCGGCACGATCACCTTGCGCCGCGCCGGAACCTGCACCTTGGCACGCTGCTGCGGCTCGGCCGACGCCACCGGCGCCTGCGCGTCGCCCGGCTCCACCGGCAAGCCGCCGCAGCGCATGCCGTCGTGGTCCACCACGGTCAGCGCCACCTGCTTGATGCCCAGGCCGGTCAGGCCGATGCGGTCGGCCGCGGCGCGGCTCAGGTCGATCACGCGGCCCATCGAATAGGGGCCGCGGTCGTTGATGCGCACCAGCACCTCGCTGCCGTTGACGAGGCTGCGCACGCACACGCGCGTGTTGAAGGGCAATGTCTTGTGGGCCGCGGTCATGGCGGTCATGTCGAAGCGTTCGCCGCTGGCGGTCTTGCGCTGGTGGAACTGGATGCCGTACCAGGAAGCGCCGCCGCGCTCGAAGATCTCGCGCGGGCCGTCGTCGCCGGGCACGCCGTCGTCCGGCGTCAGTTCGCCCGTGCCGGACACGGCCAGGTCATAGCGCACCGAGGGCACGCTCGACCGCGCCGCGACGCCCGGCGGCACCGCCAGCGCCCGCGGCAGGGGTTTCAGGCTGCCATCGCCTTCGGCATCGGTGGCGGGCGGCATGGCGCAGCCCACGAGTGCGCAGGTCGCGGCCACGAGGGCCGCGTGCAGCACGCTGCGCAGCGATGCTGCCGTCACCCCGACCGCGCGCCCTCTCAATCCAGGCGCTCCAGCAGAGCCAGCGTCGCGGCCGACTGGTTCATCGTGTAGAAATGCATCGCCGGCGCGCCGCCCTCGGCCAGGCGCGCGCACAGGTCCGTGACCACGTCGAGGCCGAAGGACTTGATCGACGCCGTGTCGTCGCCGAAGCCCTGCAGGCGCAGGCGGATCCAGCGCGGGATCTCGGCGCCGCAGGCGTCCGAGAAGCGCATGAGCTGCGTCGAGCTGGTGATCGGCATGATGCCCGGCACGATGGGCGTGTCGAGCCCCAGCCTGCGCGCGTCGTCGACGAAGCGGAAGTACGCCTCGGGGCTGAAGAAGTACTGCGTGATCGCCGAATCGGCGCCCGCCTTCACCTTGGCGGCAAAGGCCTGCAGGTCGGCTTCGGGCGAGCGGGCCTGCGGATGGATCTCGGGGTAGCAGGCCACCTCGATGTGGAAGTCGCGGCCGGTCTCCTCGCGGATGAAGGCGACCAGGTCGCTCGCGTACTGGAACTCGCCGCCGATGCCGTAGCCGCTCGGCAGGTCGCCGCGCAGCGCCACGAGGCGCTTGACGCCCATGGCCTTGAGCTCGGCGAGCTGCTCGCGCACCGTGGCGCGCGTGGCGCCGATGCACGAGAAGTGGCTCGCCGCGTCCACGCCCTCGGACAGGATCTCCTGCACCGCACCGAAGGTGCCCTGGTGCGTGGAGCCGCCAGCGCCGTAGGTGACCGAGCAGAACTGCGGCTTGCGCGCATACAGCTGCTGGCGCACGGCGCGCAGCTTGACCGCGCCTTCGGGCGTCTTGGTCGGGAAGAATTCGAAACTCAGCGGAAGGCGCACCTGCGTCTCCTTAGGAACCGTCCGCGTGAACAGCGCGCACGGCGTGAATGAAAAACTCGCGGTTGCCGTCGCCGCCGGCGATCGGGCTGTCGAACCACTGCAGCACGCGCAGGCCGAGGGCCTCGCAGGCGTCGCGCAGGCGCTTCTCGACCACCGCATACATGGACTCGTCGCGCACGATGCCGCCCTTGCCGACCTGGCCCGGCTGCAGTTCGAATTGCGGCTTGACCAGCATCAGCAGGCGGCCGTCGTCCGCCAGGAACTCGACCACCGCCGGCAGCACCAGCGTGAGCGAGATGAACGACAGGTCGCCCACGATCAGGTCGAAGCGCGACTCGCCCTCTTCGCCGAGGTCCTCGGGCGACAGCGCGCGCGCATTAACGCCCTCGATGGGCACCACGCGCTCGTCCTCGCGCAGCTTCGCGTGCAGCTGCCCGTGGCCGACGTCGACGCCCACCACCCTGGTGGCGCCGCGCTGCAGCAGGCAGTCGGTGAAGCCGCCGGTCGACTGGCCCACGTCGAGGCACAGCTTGCCGGCCGGATCGACGCCGCTCGCGGCCAGCGCGCCTTCGAGCTTGAGGCCGCCGCGCGACACATAGCGCGCCTCGGCCGCGTCGACCAGCTCGAGCTCGGCCGACTCGGGCACTTCGTCCTTGTTCTTGGCGACGTTGCGCCACGCGTCGCTCGTGCCCGCGTCGCGCCAGCGCATGCCGCCGGCGATGAGCCGCACGGCCTGCGAACGCGACGCGGCCAGGCCGCGCTCCACCAGCAATTGATCGGCGCGCATGCGCTGTCGATCAGTAGCGGTACGTGTCCGGCTTGTACGGACCGTTCTTGTCCACGCCGATGTAGGCGGCCTGCGCGTCGGTCAGCTCGGTGAGCATGGCGCCGACCTTCTTCAGGTGCAGGCGAGCGACCTTCTCGTCGAGGTGCTTGGGCAGCACGTAGACCTTGCCGGCCTCGTAGGCGTCGGGCTTGGTGAACAGCTCGATCTGGGCGATGGTCTGGTTCGCGAACGACGACGACATCACGAAGCTCGGGTGGCCCGTGCCGCAACCCAGGTTCACGAGGCGGCCCTTGGCCAGCAGGATGATCTTCTTGCCGTCCGGGAAGGTGATGTGGTCGACCTGCGGCTTGATTTCTTCCCACTCGTACTTCTCGATCGAAGCGACGTCGATCTCGTTGTCGAAGTGGCCGATGTTGCAGACGATGGCCTGGTCCTTCATCTTGACCATGGTGTCGTGCGTGATCACGTCCTTGTTGCCCGTGGTCGTCACGAAGATGTCGGCCTTGTCGGCGGCGTACTCCATCGTCACGACCTTGTAGCCTTCCATCGCGGCCTGCAGGGCGTTGATCGGGTCGATCTCGGTGACCCACACTTGCGCCGACAGCGCGCGCAGCGCCTGTGCCGAGCCCTTGCCCACGTCGCCGTAGCCGGCCACGCAAGCCACCTTGCCGGCGATCATCACGTCGGTCGCGCGCTTGATGCCGTCCACCAGGGACTCGCGGCAGCCGTACAGGTTGTCGAACTTGCTCTTGGTGACCGAGTCGTTCACGTTGATGGCGCGGAACAGCAGCGTGCCCTTGGCCGACATTTCGTTCAGGCGGTGCACGCCGGTGGTCGTTTCCTCGGTCACGCCGATGATCTCGGCGGACTTGCGGGTGTACCAGGTCGGATCGACAGCCAGCTTGGCCTTGATGGCGGCGTACAGGATGCGTTCTTCTTCACTGGTCGGGTTGGCCAGCACGCTCTGGTCTTTTTCGGCGCGCTGGCCCAGGTGCATCAGCAACGTGGCGTCGCCGCCGTCGTCCAGGATCATGTTCGGGCCTTCGCCCTTCGAGCCCTTGGGACCGAAGTCGAAGATGGCGTGGGTGTAGTCCCAGTAGTCCTTCAGCGACTCGCCCTTGATGGCGAACACCGGCGTGCCCTTTTCGGCGATGGCGGCGGCGGCGTGGTCCTGCGTCGAGAAGATGTTGCACGAGGCCCAGCGCACTTCGGCGCCCAGGGCTTGCAGCGTCTCGATCAGCACGGCCGTCTGGATGGTCATGTGCAGCGAGCCGGTGATGCGCGCGCCCTTGAGCGCCTGGCCCTTCGCGAACTCCTCGCGGATGGCCATCAGGCCGGGCATTTCGGTTTCCGCGATGCGGATTTCCTTGCGGCCCCAGGCAGCGAGGGACAGGTCGGCGATCGCCTGGTCGGCGGTCGAGACGGGGGTGGGCTTGAGAACAGCGCTCATGAGAACTCCAACAAAACTGGTTTGAAAGATGCCACTGCGTTCGGGGAAAAGGACTCACCGCGAGAACAGCGGGTGAGCGTGGTTGCGATGTGGATCCGAGCCTCACGCCTGGCGGCGCTGCAACGCTCCTCGGGACGGGGCATTGTAGACGGGGCGAACAGCCGCGCCAACCTCGGGGATTTGCGCGCATTTCGAGCGTCTTCTGCCCTCTTCGGCTGACATTTGCCAGCCTCAACGTTAAAGCCCCCTGTTTTTACGATTTGCTCAGGTTCGGTTCAGGAGCCAGCCGGCTCGCTGCCGGGCCCATCAGACAAAGAAGAGGGCTCAACATGAGGATGACGAGATATCTCGCGGGTTGTGGACTGGCCGCCTTGCTGGCGGCCTGCGGGGGCGGAGGCAGCGGTGGCGGTGCCACGGGCAGCGGGCTGCCGCTGGCGGGCCTGGACGGCGGCGCGCCGCAGGCGCAGGCCTCGGCCGCGCCCGAGTCCGCGCAAGTGGCGAAGGCGGCCAAGGCCGCACTGGCCGGCGCCGACGCGCGCAGCGGCACCTACCGCGTCTATGCATCCAACGGCACCCAGCAGCAACTGGCGCTCGACTTCGACGCCGGCAGCTACACGATGACGGACAACCTCGGCGCGGCCGAGTCCGGCACCTCCGCCGAAGACTTCACCGAGCCCGGCACCTACGTCTTCGCGAGCAGCCGCATCACCACGGCGGCCAACACGGCGCGCTTTCGCGTGGCGGCGGATGTGGTGGTCGGCGCGTTCCCGTTCCAAGCGGCGTACTCGAGCCCCGCGGCCTACGCCGCGCAGCCCTTCGTGGCGGCACGCGAATTCGTCAGCACCGCGGCGCTGCTGGACGGCACCTATAACCGCTTCAGCGTCACGCGCAGCCCGGGCGGCGCGCAGGACTCGACACTGCTGGCCATGCGCCTCTCTGGCAGCGGCACGGTGCTGGAGATCTGCAACGACGCGATCATCTACAAGATCGATCTCTGCCCTGCGGCCTCGAAGCGCACCTATTCGGTGGCGGCCGGCGCCGACGACACCTGGGTCGGCACCAACGTCGCCAACAGCAGCGACGTCGCCAACTTCCGCATGGCGCGAATCGGCGGCCAGAACGTCTATCTCGCGGGTGGCGTCAACCTGGCGCCGGCCGTGCAGTTCATGCGCATCGGCCTGCCCGAGTCGTCGAGTTGGCCCACCACCCGCGGTGTCGGCGCGTCGACCACGGGCAGCTGGGGCAGCAACCTGATCGACACCGCGAACTCGGTGCGCACGTCCACCGGCGCGGACGGCACCTACGGCAGCCTGACCCTGCCTGTGGGCGGCACGTTTGCGCAGCAGCCCGAAGGCATCCGGCTCGTCAACGGCAGCGGCACGAGCAAGTACTTCGCCATGCAGAACGGCCTGCTCTCGGTGCTCGTCGGCGCGCGCAACCCGAACACGCAGGGCTACCTGCAGCTCAACCTGATCGACACCGGCGCAGCGCCCGATGCGCGCAACGGCAGCTACAAGGTGTACGCCACCAACGGCACGCGGCAGACGCTGGCGCTGAACCTCGACAGCAAGCGCTACGAGATGACGGACGAAAGCGGCACCCTCGCCTCGGGCAGCTTCGCCGAGGACACGGCCGAGCCCGGCAGCTTCGTCTTCGACAGCAGCCGCATCACGAGCCCGGTGAACACGGCGCGCTTCCGGCTGGCCGCGGACACGGTGGTCGGATCGTTCCCGTTCGCGGTCGCGCAGGTCACGCCGGCGAGCTACGGCGTGCGGCCCTTCGTGGCATCGCGCGCCCTGGTGAAGACGCAGGCCGCGCTCGACGGCGTCTACAACCGGCTGGGCATCAACCTGACGGCCACCACGGGCGATTCGTCGATCACGCAGATCCAGGTTGCCAACGGCGGCACCACGCTCTACCTGTGCAACAACGCCGCGATCTACCGCATCGACACCTGCCCCTCGGCAACGCTGCTGACCTACACGGTGTCGCCCGGCGCCACCGTCGACACCTGGAACATCGTGAACGTGGCGAACCCGTCTGACCACGGCAGCTTCGCGATCGCACGGGTGGGCAACGAGAACGTCTATCTCTCGGCCGGCATCGTGCCCGCGACGCCCACCACGTCGGTGTTCCGCATCGGCCTGCCCGAACGCGCGGCCTGGCCCACGGTCACCGCGCGCGGCGGCGCCGCCAACGGCGGCTGGGGCAGCACGGCCGTCGATGCCTCGAGCTATGCGCGCACCCGGGTGCTTCCCGACGGCACGGCGGGCACGCTGAACGCCACGCTGGGCTCCATGGGGATCGTCGGCCCGATCAACATGCGCGCGGTGGGCTTCCCCAACTCGACCTTCCATTTCTCGAGCCAGAGCAGCAAGCTGTTCGCGATGGTCGGCGCACGCAGTCCGGCCACCGCCGGCGCGCTTGAAATCGGCCTGGTCGACTGACGCGCCGGCGCGTCGCCCGCTCCCGGGGCCGCATGCCGCAACGCCGGCATGCGGCCCTTGCTCATTCAGTCCTAAGTCGGCCGCCAGCAGATTCCGGCGCGGCGGCGTACATTGCCCCGACTCCCACTCCGCCGAAAGCACCCATGCAGATCTTCCTGTCCCACAACCGCCGGGCGCTGCTCGCCGCCACGGTCCTCAGCCTGGGCTTCGCCGCGCTGCCGACCGGCGCAGCCGCCCAGACTTCCGACCCCGTGCGCATCCGCGGCACCATCGTCCGCGTCGACGCGAAGACCCTCGTCGTGCAGGACCGCGGCGGCGAGGTCGTCTCGCTCGCTCGGCCGGCCGACATGCCGGTGTCGGAGGTCTACCGCATCAAGCTGTCCGACATCAAGCGCGGCAGCTTCGTCGGCACGGCCGCCATGCCGCAGGCCGACGGTACGCAGAAGGCGATCGAAGTGGTGGTGTTCCCCGAGGCCGCGCGCGGCACCGGCGAAGGCCACCGCCCCTGGGACCTGCTGCCCGAGAGCACCATGACCAACGCCACCGTCGCCGACCTGGCCGCGGCGCCGAAGTCGGTGCGCGGCGGCCAGCAGATGCGGCTGACCTACAAGGGCGGCGAGAAGACCGTCATCGTGCCGCCCGACGTGCCGGTGGTCACTTTCCGCCCCGGCACCGACGCGCTGCTGGTGCCCGGCGCCAAGGTGATGGTGAACGCGCAGGAAAAGAACGGCACGCCCACGGCGCTGCGCGTGACCGCAGGCCGCAACGGCTTCGCGCCTCCGATGTAATCCATCCAAGGGAAATCCCGCAGGCATTTTTTTCGTGGCGGCATGCCGGTGCGGCGTATCGTGGCGATGGACTTTTGCCGTCCGGCCGGTCCTCGCCATCCATCCGTTCACCGTCACAGGAGATTCCGCACCATGGCCACAGCCAAGAAAGCCGCCGCCAAGAAGACCACCACCAGCAGCAGCAGCGACAGCACCGCCAGCGCGAAGAAGGCGGCGCCGACTGCCGCGGACATGCTCAATCCGCTGAAGGGCATGGCCGACCGGCTGCAGGACCTCAACCTGACCGGTGGCGCCGGCAAGCTGCTGGAAAGCGGCCGCAAGGACCTGGCGGCCCTGATGCAGGCCAACGAGAAGTCCTACCAGGGCCTGCAGACCGTGGTGCAGCGGCAGACCGAGATGATCAAGCACGCCATCACCGAATGGCAGACCGCCGCCAAGGAAATGCCGGGCAAGGATGCGAAGGAAAACCTCGCCAGGCTCGACGAGCTCGGGCGCCAGTCGTTCCAGCGCGCCATCGACGACATCAAGGAGCTGGCCAACCTTGCCGCCAAGTCGCAGGCCGACGCGTTCGACGTGGTGCGCCAGCGCATCCAGTCCAACGTGGACGAGGTCACGAAGATGCTGCAGCGCAAGTAAGGAAGCACCGGCGTTCGCGGGCGCTTTGCGCCGGCCGGCGGGCGGAAATCCCCGGCCTTCTAAAATCGCGGCATTCCCCTGCCCGATTGCCCACCTTGTCTTTTGTTGCCGAAACCCGCCGCCGTCGCACCTTCGCGATCATTTCCCACCCTGACGCCGGCAAGACCACGCTGACCGAGAAGCTGCTGCTTTTCTCGGGCGCGATCCAGATCGCCGGCTCGGTGAAGGCGCGCAAGGCCTCGCGCCACG
The DNA here is from genome assembly GCF_037482385.2 of Variovorax sp. AB1(2024). NCBI lineage: Bacteria > Pseudomonadati > Pseudomonadota > Betaproteobacteria > Burkholderiales > Comamonadaceae > Variovorax > Variovorax sp. AB1(2024). The sequence goes on from NZ_JBBHKP020000001.1 coordinate 134,923, forward strand.
CCACCTCCGACTGGATGGAAATCGAAAAGCAGCGCGGCATCTCGGTGGCCTCGTCGGTCATGCAGATGCTGTACCGCGACCACGTCATCAACCTGCTCGACACGCCCGGCCACAAGGACTTCTCGGAAGACACCTACCGCGTGCTCACCGCCGTCGACTCGGCGCTGATGGTGATCGACGCGGCCAACGGCGTGGAAGCGCAGACGCGGCGGCTGATCGAGGTCTGCCGCCAGCGCGACACGCCCATCATCACCTTCGTCAACAAGATGGACCGCGAAGTGCGCGAGCCGCTGGACATCCTGGACGAGGTGGAGCGCGAACTCGGCATGCCCTGCGTGCCCATGACCTGGCCCGTGGGCCAGGGCAAGACTTTCCGCGGGATCATGAACCTGCGCACGCAGGCCATGACGGTGTTCGAGTCGGGCAGCGAGCGGCTGCCGCAGGACTTCGAGACCATTCCGCTGAGCGAGCGCGACACGCTCGCCAAGCGCTTCGGCGCCGACTTCGAGACCGCCATGGAAAGCATGGAGCTGGCCACCGGCGCATCGCCCACCTGGGACCGCGAAGCCTTCCTGGCCGGCAAGCAGACGCCTGTTTTCTTCGGCTCCGGCGTGAACAACTTCGGCGTGATGGAAGTGCTCGACGCGCTGGTCGACCTGGCGCCTTCGCCGCAGTCGCGCACCAGCACCACCATGGTCAACCGCCAGCCGGTGGTGAAAGAGATCCAGCCCGAGGACAAGGACTTCGCGGGCGTGGTCTTCAAGGTGCAGGCCAACATGGACGCCAACCACCGCGACCGCATCGCCTTCGTGCGCATGGCCTCTGGCAAGTACACGCCCGGCATGAAGCTCAAGGTGCAGCGCACCGCCAAGGAACTGCGCCCCACCAGCGTCGTGACCTTCATGAGCCAGCGGCGCGAGGCGGTCGAAGAGGCCTACGCGGGCGACATCGTGGGCTTCACCACCCACGGCGGCGTGCAGCTGGGCGACACCATCACCGACGGCGCGAGCCTGCAGTTCACCGGCCTGCCCTTCTTCGCGCCCGAGCTGTTCATGACCGTGATCCTGAAGAACCCGCTGCGCACCAAGCAGCTCCAGCAGGGCCTGGCCCAGCTCGGCGAAGAGGGCGCGATCCAGGTGTTCCGCCCCGAGATCGGCGGCCCGATGCTGCTGGGCGCCGTCGGCCAGCTGCAGTTCGAAGTGGTGCAGCACCGCCTGAAGGCCGAGTACGACGCCGACGTGCGGCTCGAAGGCTGCCAGTACACCGGCGCGCGCTGGATCACCGCCGACACCCCGGCCGAGCTGCGCGAGTTCGTCAACGCCTATCCGCAGCGCATGGCGAAGGACGCCGCGGACACACTGGCTTTCTTGTGCACCTCGCCGTACGACGTGCGGCTGGCGCAGGAGCGCTTTCCGAAGATCCACTTCCATCCGCTGCGCGAGCATGCGGGGTTGGCGCTGCAGAGCGCGGGCTGAGAGCCCGGACGGGATCAGCTCCCGGTGGAAGCATAGTGGCGCAACCCGAAGCGCCACACCCCGAAAGCCGCCGCGAGGAACACGAAGCCCGCGAGCGGCGACACGAGGCCCATCCACGCGGGCGCCCCGAGCGGATCGGGCTTGCCCAGGATCGCCAGCGCCGGGTAGTACGCCACGCAGGCGAGCGGCACGATGAAGGTCAGCACGCGCCGGAACCACTGCGCATACAGCGCCAGCGGATATTGCGCCGCCTGTACGCCGCCGTAGGTCAGCACGTTGGCGATCTCCAGGCTTTCGACGGTCCAGAACGACAGCGTGCCCTGCAGCACCAGGATGCCGAGGAACAGCGCCGCGCCGCCGGCCAGCGCGAAGAGCGCGATGCCCACGGCGCCCGGCGTCCACGCGATGCCGGCCTGCACCGTCGCGAACACGAGCACCAGAATGCCTTGCAGCAGCCGGCCCGCGCGGCTGATGCGGAAGTCGTGCCCCATCAGTTGCAATGCCACGGGGCGCGGACGCAGCAGCAGACGGTCGAAGGCGCCGGTGCGCAGGAACTCGGTGCCGAGCGTGTCGAAGCCGCGCCCCAGCGCGTCGGCCACGGCAAACATGCAGTTCACGAGCCCGTAGAACAGCGCCACTTCGCCAAGTTGCCAGCCCTGCACTTCGCCGAAGCGATGGAACAAGGCCCACACTGCGATGACCTCGATGCCGGTGCCCAGGAACTGGCCCGTGGTCAGCATCAGCGCCGAGGCTGGATAGCGTGCCTGGCCGCTGAGCGAGGCTGCGATGAGCCTCATGAGTAGGCGGAGCGATCCCATTTGTTCAGTGGCTCCGAATTGTTTTGCGTGTGCTGTGGGTGCGTGCACAGGCCACCGGGTAGCTCCCTCCGCGAATGTCCCCCGCCCTTCGGGCTCCTCCTTCATTTCGCTGCGGGAGCCACCCGGCGCCCTGCGCACAGTGGACGCTGCCGTCGTGCTCGCCGATCAACCAGTGCTCTGAACGATCACGCCGGCTGGGTGCTCTGCGCAGCGAAATAAAGGAGGAGGCCGCAGGCCGGGGGACATTCGCGGAGCAGAGTACCCAGGCGGCGTGATCGAGCCCCGAATGCATCGACGAAAAAGAGAGCACGTCAACCACCCTGCACCTCCAGCCGCCGCATCGTCCGCTGCATCGCCATGCGGCCGAACACGACCAGCACCACGATCCAGAAAGACTGCAGGCCCAGCCCCAGCATGGCCTGCCAGCCGCTCATCAACCCGAAGTAGATCCGCGCGGGAATGTCGACCACGCCCGCGAACGGCTGCAGCAGCAGCGCCGTCTGCCATGCGTCGGGCAACAGCACCAGCGGCAGCAGGTTTCCAGAGAACACGATGACCACCGGCCCCGCCAGCGCGTTGATGCCACGCTCGTTGAGCGCCGCGGTCGCCGCGATGTTGAGCAGCATGACCATCGACGTGGACAGCAGCAACGCCAGCACCGCGGACGCGAGAAATGCGACAGCTGCCGAAAAGCTCGCCGGCGGCTGCCAGGCCCAATCGCCCAGCCCGGCCAGCGGCAGCGCGATGCCCGCGAAGGCCGCCATCATCGCCACGCGCGGCAACACGCGCGCCGCGATCCAGCCCGCGCTGCGCGCGAACCACAGGGCGTAGGCATCGACAGGCCGCAGGCGGTCATAGGCCACCGCGCCGGTGCGCACGGCCTGGGCCACCTCAGGGTCGCCGAGCCACGGCACCAGCACCAGCAGGCCCTGCGAGAGCCAGCTGTAGGTGATCGCCTGCGTCAACGACATCGGCGTGCCGGCCATCGACGCGCCGCCGTAGAACGCGGCCAGCACCATCACCTTGATGCCGCCCCACCAGCACTGCGTGCCGAAGCCCGCGAGCGCGGCCGTGCGGTACTGCAGCATCTGCAGGAAGCGCGAGGCAAAGGCCGCGATGTAGGGGCGCGCGAGTTCGCGCAGGACCGTCGTCACGCTTCGGCCGCTCCGTGCATCGCGTAGAAGCGCGCGATGACGGCCTCGATGGCCAGGCCTTCGAGGCGGATGTCTTCCACCGCATGGCCGGCCGCGATGCGGGCGATCAGCGCGGGCGCCGTCGTCACCGCCGGGTCGAAGTCCAGCACCAGCGTCTGGCCGTCGCGCGAATGCACCCTGGCGCCTTCCACCTGCGCGGGCAGCGCCGCGTCCTGCGCAAAGTCGACCACCAGCCGGCGCTCGGCCATCACCTGCGCGCGCAGCGCTTCCACCGGACTGTCGGCCAGCACGCGGCCGTGGCCGATGATGATCACGCGCTGCGCCAGCGCCTCGATGTCGTGCATGTCGTGCGTGGTCAGCAGCACGGTGGTGCCGCGCTCCCGGTTGGCGCGGCGCACGAAGTCGCGCACCGCCAGCTTCGACGGCGCGTCGAGCCCGATGGTCGGTTCGTCGAGGAACAGGATGTCGGGCTCGTGCAGCAGCGCCGCCGCGATTTCCGCGCGCATGCGCTGGCCCAGCGACAGCTGCCGCACCGGCTGGTCGAGCACGCGCTCCAGGTGCAGCAGCGCGACCAGCTCGTCGCGCGTGCGGCGGTAGCGCACGGGGTCGACCCGGTAGATGTCGCGCAGCAGGTCGAAGCCGTCGCCCACCGGCAGGTCCCACCACAGTTGCGTGCGCTGGCCGAAGACCACGCCGATGCGCCCCACGTGCCGCTCGCGGTCGGCGAAGGGGTCGCGCCCGTTGATCTCCACGCGCCCGCCGTCGGCCCGCAGGATGCCCGCGAGGATCTTGATGGTGGTCGACTTGCCCGCGCCGTTGGGTCCGATGAAGCCCAGCAGCTCGCCGCGCTCGAGCGAGAACGACACGCCCGACAGCGCCTCCACCGTGCGATGGCGGCGGTGCACGAGGCCGCGCAGCGCGCCCATCACGCCGGGGTCGCGCTCGGAGATGCGGTAGGTCTTGAGGAGGTTGTCGACGAGGATGTGGGGCATGAAGGGCGCCGCACCGGGCTCGATGCGCGGCGGGGGCGGGATGCTACACGAAAAGCGCCGCTACGATCACGCCTCCTCTCATCCTCATCTGCCCCCTCCTGCACGCCATGCCAGCGCCGTCTTCACTGCCCGTTTCGCCGAACCACCTGATGCCTCTGACACGTTGGGAGGCATCCGCGCGCGGCGCGCTGACGGGCGTGTTCACCGACATCGACGACACGCTGACCAGCGATGGCGCGATCACGCCGGACGCCCTAGAGGCGCTGGCCGACCTCAAGGCCGCGGGCCTCGCGGTGGTTGCCATCACGGGCCGGCCGGTGGGCTGGAGCCTGCCCTTCGTCAATGCCTGGCCGGTGGATGCCATCGTGGCCGAGAACGGCGCGGTGGCGCTGCTGCCGGCCGCGGGCGGGGAAGTCGAGAAGCGCTACCAGCAGGATGCAGCCACGCGCGCCGCCAACTTCGCGCGGATGCAGGCCGTGCTGGCACGCATCGAGCGCGAGATACCCGGCGCCGCGCGCGCCACCGATTCACCGGGCCGCGAGACCGACATCGCCATCGACCACAGCGAGTTCGTCCAGCTCGACGACGCCACCGTGGCGCGGGTGGTGGCGCTGATGCGCGGCGAAGGCATGCACGCCACCGTGAGCAGCATCCACATCAACGGCTGGTACGGCGACAACGACAAGCTCGAAGGCGCGCGCTGGATCGTGCGCGAGCTGTGGGGCCGCACGCTCGACGACGAGATGGACCGCTGGGCCTACGTGGGCGACTCCACCAACGACCAGCTGATGTTCCGCACCTTCGCGCACAGCATCGGGGTGGCGAATGTGGCGCGCTTCGTGCCGCAGCTGGCGCACCTGCCGCGCTACGTGACGCAGGGAGAGCGCGGCACGGGGTTTGCCGAGGCGGCGCGCGCCGTGCTGGCCGCGCGCCGCGCATAGCCGACGCCGGGGCTCAGGCGCCGGGCGCCTTCCGCAGCACCGCCCAGTAGTTCCATGCGCCGAAGGCGGCAATCAGCAGCAGCACGGCGGCATAGCCTTCCACCGTCGCCAGCAGGCCGAGCGGCTTGACGAGAAAGCCCGCCAGCATCGCCGGCAGGCTGAACGCGAGATAGCTCACCACGAAGATGGCCGCGAACAGTTCGCCGCGCTCATGCGGCTGCGCCAGCGGCGCCAGCGCCTGCACCAGCGCCGAGAACGCGCCGCCGAAGCCCACGCCCGCCACGGCGGTGCCGACGAAGAACAGAGCGAGCGAGCCCGTGGCCAGCGACGCGAGCAGCAGCACCAGCCCAGCCGCGATGCTGGCCATGCCGACGATGGCGGGCCGCGGCGCGGCAAGGCGGCCCAGCAGCGTTGGCGCGATGGCGCCGACACCCGACAGCACCGCCACCGTGAGCCCGTTGACCACGCCGTTGTCGACGTCGAAGACATGCAGCATCAGCGACGGCGCCAGCGAAAGAAACAGCCCGCCGAGCGCCCACACCACGACGAACACCGGCAGGCCGCGCGCGAACTCGGCGCGCGCGCGCGCCGGGATCGACACGCGCGGCACCAGCGAGGCCCAGGCACCGGGGCGGCGCGTCACCGTCTCGGGCATCCACAGCACCACTGCCGCGCCGAGCGCGAACACCGCTGCCAGCACGCCGAACACCAGCGCCACGGGCTGGAGCGAGAACTTCACCGCCACGCCCGTCAGCAGCGCGCCGAGCGCAAGGCCGGCCATCGGCGACACGCTGGTGATCAGCGCGCCCAGCCGCTTGCGCGATGCCGGTGCGGCCTCGACCACCGCCGCGCTCAGCGCGCCGCTCGCAACGCCCGTGGCCACGCCCTGCACCACCCGCGCGACGATCAGGCCGCCGATGCTCTGCGCCAGCAGGAAGAGCCCCATCGCCACGGCCTGCAGCGCCAGCGCTCCGAGCACCACCGGCCGCCGTCCGATGTGGTCGGACAGCGAGCCCGCCACCAGCAGCGAGATCAGCAGCGCGATGGCATAGATCGCGAAGGCCACGGTGAGCAACGACGACGAGAAATGCCAGGCGTGCTGGAACACCACGAACAGCGGCGATGGCGCCGCGGCCGCAAAGAAGAAGGCGAACAGCACGGCGGCCAGCAACGGGAACGCCACGCTCGCAGGTAGCCGCCGGGGCTTGGCGCGGGCGGCGATGTCGGCGGTGGCGGCTGCGAGTTCGGGGCAGGTGGACGGCATGTCGAATCCTTAATGCAACTTTTTTTGCTTTTGTGATTCTAGACCTGTGAATCTTCTAAAGCAAATATCTTTGCGTTAAAGTCCGTACATGAACGACGTCACCCTCCCCAACAAGCGTCCCGGCGGCCGCAGCGCGCAGGTGCAGGCGCAGGTGCGTACCGCGCTGGAAGAACTGGTGGCCGAGCAGGGCCGCGAGCGCGTCACCGTGCCGGCCGTGGCGGAGCGCGCGGGCGTCAGCGCGTCCAGCATCTACCGCCGCTGGGGCGACCTGCAGGGCCTGCTGGCCGAAACGGCCACCCATCGGCTGGACCCGAACCGCCCGCTGCCGGACACCGGCACCCTGCGCCAGGACCTGGAAGCCTGGGCGCGCGAACTCATCGAGCACCTGGCCAAGCCGTGCAATACCTCATTGCTGAAAGCCGCGGCCGCGCTGGCCAACAGCGATTCGGACACCGACTGCCTGCGCAACCGCCGCAGGGAAGCGCTGACGCTGGTGGAGCAGGCGCATGCGCGCGGCGAGCGCGCGCCCGAGCCGCAGCAGGTGATCGATCACCTGATTGCGCCGATCGTGTTCAGGCTGGTGTTCGGGAGTGAGCCGGTGAAGCCGGAGCTGGCGGCGCGGCTGGTGGACGAGCTGTTTGCGATCAGTTCGTCTTGACTTCCTTCGCCAACCCCAGCTTCTCGATCACCGCCTTCTCCCGCACCACCGTATCCTGCGCGAACTTGGTGTACGTGGCCGAGCTCATGTAGTTCGGCAGCATGTCGTAACGGCCCAGCGACGCCACGTAGCTGGGTTCTTCCATCGCCTGCTTGAAGGCGTCGTGCAGCTTCTTCACCACCTCCGGCGGCGTGCCCTTGGGTGCGCCGATGCCGAAGGGCGAGTTCTGCACCACGTCGTAGCCCAGTTCCTTCAGCGTGGGGGCATCGGGGAACTTGGCCAGGCGCTTCTCGCCCCAGGTGTTGAGCACGCGCAGCTTGCCGGCTTCCACTTGCGGCGCGAAGCCCGTGCTGTCGGCGGCGGCCATCAGCTGGCCGCTGACCACCGCCAGCATCAGGTCGGCGCTGCCCTTGTAGGGCACGTGCTGCAGCTCGATGCCGGCCTTCTGCGCGACGATTTCGGTGGTCAGGTGCGGGCTGGTCAGCGTGCCGGTGGAGCCGTAGGTGAGCTTGCCGGGGTTGGCCTTGGCGTAGGCGACGAAGTCGGCCCAGGTCTTGAAGGGACTATCGGCCGGCACCACGATGCCGAAGGCATAGCCGGTGACGTTCAGCACATAGGTGATGTCCTTCAGCGGGTCCCAGTTGATCTTGGTGGTGTAGCCCAGGCGGAACACGCCCAGCGGAATCTGCGCGACGGTGTAGCCGTCGGGCTGCGCGGTCTGCAGCGCCTGCGCGGGCAGCGTGCCGCCGGCGCCGGGCTTGTTGTCGATGATCACCGGCTGGCCGAGGATCTTGCTCGCGTTGTCGGCAAGCTGGCGCATGGTGATGTCGGTCGGGCCGCCCGCCGGAAAGGCGATGACCAGCTTGACCGGCTTGGTGGGAAAGCCCTGTGCGAAAGCCGCCAGAGGAGAAACGAGGCCGCACGCGGCGAGCGTAGCGGCGCAGAGGAATGATGAACGGCGGAGCATGGCTGACTGGATCCTGACTTGGAAAAGCGCCGATTGGGCCTTGCCCGGTGCGCGAAGGCAATCGGGACTGCCCTGATTTCCCGCCCGGCGAGGGGTGAATGGGGCGATCCGAGTCGCCTGCGCGTCAGCCAGCCGGCGGCTATGCCTGCCCGAAGCCTTCGAGCACGTTCACCGCGTTCACGCCCACCTCGGCCACCGCATAGCCGCCCTCGAACACGAACACCGTCGGCAGGCCGGCGCGTGCCAGGTCCTCGCCCATGCGCAGGTAGTCGTCGCTCTTCAGCCTGAAGCCGGAGATGGGGTCGCCCTCGAAGGTGTCGACGCCGAGCGAGACCACGAGCGCGCCGGCCTTCACCTCGGCGATGCGCTCGAGCGCGGCCTTCAGCGCCGCGCGCCACGCCGTGAAATCGGTGCCCCGCGGCAGCGGCAGGTTGTGGTTGAAGCCCTCGCCCCTGCCCGCGCCGCGCTCGTCGGCATGCCCCAGGTAGTACGGGTAGTCGGTCAGCGGATCGCCGTGCAGGCTGGCGAAGTGCACGTCGTCGCGCTCGTAGAAGATGGCCTGCGTGCCGTTGCCATGGTGGTAGTCCACGTCGAGCACCGCCACGCGCCCCACGCCCGCATCGCGCAGCGCCTGCGCGGCGACGGCGGCGTTGTTGATGAAGCAGTAGCCGCCGAAGAAATCGGCGCCCGCATGGTGGCCCGGCGGGCGCGTGAGGGCAAAGGCCGCGCGCTCGCCGCCGATGACGCGCCGCGCCGCAGTCCACGCACAGGCGGCGCCATGCCGCGCCGCCGCCCAGCTGCCGGCCATCAGCGGCGTGCCGGAGTCGAACGAGAACAGCCCCATGCGCGCCGGAAAGCTCTTGGGCAGCACGTCGGTGCGCATGCCGCGCGTGGGCCAGTACGACGGCAGCGCATCGCGCGACGCGTTGGCCGGGTCCAGCGCCACCCACTCGTCCCAGGCATGCGCGATGAAGTCCAGGTAGCGCGGCGCATGCACCCTGGCCAGCAGCGATTCGTCGAACGCATCGGGCGCCTGCAGCGGGCCGAGGCCGCGGCGCTCCAGTTCATGCTTCACATGGTCGACGCGTGCGGGCACCTCGAAGCACGGCACGAGTTCGCCGCGGAACATCTCGACTTTGCCCTGGTGGAGAACGTGCTGGTCGTTGTAGATGGTGAGCATGGATGAAGAAGAGCGGCATCGGCTGTGATGAAGCCGCCCATCATGCCGCACGCCGCAGCACCGCCCGGCGCCGGCCCGAGGCCGTGAGGCCGAACAGGTCCTTCGGGTCGTCCAGCTCGGGCACCAGCGCGATCTGCTGGCCGATGCCGCGCTCGGTGGCAATGCGCTGGATGTAGCGCAGCGCGGTGTAGTCCTCCAGCGCGAAGCCGACCGAATCGAACAGCGTGACCTGCCCCGGGCTCTCGCGGCCGGGCACTTCGCCCAGCAGCACGCGCCACAGTTCGTGCACCGGGAAGTCGGCCGCCACCTGCTGGATCTCGCCCTCCACGCGGGTCTGCGGCTCGTACTCGACGAACACGCGCGCCAGCCGCAGCACGTCGGGGTGCAGCTCGGTCTTGCCGGGCGAGTCGCCGCCCACGGCATTGATGTGCATGCCGGGCTCGATCATGTCGGGCGTGAGCACGGTCGCGCGGCCCTGGTAGGCGGTGACGGTGGTGACGATGTCGGCGCCGCGCACGGCTTCGGCCACCGAGCGCGCACGCACGATCTCCAGCGGCGTGCAGGCCGAGAGATGGCGCACCAGCTTGTCGGTGGCGTGCGAGTCGGTGTCGAACACGCGCACCTGCTCGATGCCCAGCAGCGCATGGAAGGCCAGGGCCTGGAACTCGCTCTGCGAGCCGTTGCCGATCAGCGCGAGGCTGCGCGAGTCGGGCCGCGCCAGCGCCTTCGCGGCCATTGCCGAGGTGGCGGCCGTGCGCAGCGCGGTGGTGAGCGTGAGTTCCGACAGCAGCATGGGGTAGCCCGTGTCGACCTCGGCCAGCACGCCGAAGGCCATGACCGTCGGCAGCCCGACCTGCGTGTTGTGGGGATGCCCGTTGACGTACTTGAAGGCATAGGCGCCGTCGTCGGCCACCGGCATCAGCTCGATCACGCCGAGGTGCGAATGGCTGGCCACGCGCGCCTTCTTGTCGAACTCGCGCCACCGCAGGAAGTCGTCGCGCAACGCGTCGGCCAGGGCCTCGAGGAATTGCGGAACGCCGGTCTCGTCCACCAGGCGAACGAGGCTGTGAACATCGATGAAGCGGGTCATGACATGGCTCCTTGCGTGGCCCGCGGCACGGCGCTTCACCCCTTCAAATGGTCTCCACCATGGCTGATTCAGGATGCGCCTGCGCCAAGGGTTGAAGCCATTGTGCGCCGCTTTCCACGACCTTGGCGAGGCCCCCGAAAGGCCTATGCGTTCAGATGGAACGGCGCGTTGGCGAACAGCTGCACGCCGTGCAGCAGCGCGTCTTCATCGAAGTCGAAATTCGGATGGTGATGCGGATGCACGATGCCCTTGGCCGCGCTGCGCGCACCGATGAAGACATAGGCGCCCGGCGCATGCTTCAGGAAGGCGCCGAAGTCCTCGCTGTTCGGCAGCGGCCGGATCGGCTGCAGCGCCGCCGTGGAAACGCCCTGGCGCACCACCTCGCGCATGCGTTCGGCCACGGCCGGGTCGTTGACCACCGGGCTGTAGCCGCGGACGTATTCCAGGTCGCAGGAGGCGCCGTGCGCGCCCGCCACACCATTGGCGATGCGTTCGACCAGGGCCGGTACCAGTTCGCGCACATGCTCGCTGAAACAGCGCACCGAGCCCCACAGCTCCACCGTGTCCGGAATCACGTTGAAGGCGCTGCCGCCTTCGAAGCGGGTGATCGACAGGATCAGCGCCTCGTGCGGATCGGCGTTGCGCGAGACCACGGCCTGCAGGTTGCCGACGATCTGGGCGCCTATCATGATCGGATCGATGCAGCGGTCGGGGTTGGCCGCATGGCCGCCGCGCCCGCGCAGGCGCAGCACGAAGCGGTCGGAGCTGGCCAGCGCCGGGCCGTCGAGCACGGCGATGCTGCCGGTGTCCAGCGTCGACATGACGTGCGCCGAGATCACCTGGTCTACGCCCCGCATCACGCCCGCGTCCACCATCTGCTGGGCGCCGCCCGGATGCTGTTCCTCGGCATGCTGGAAGAAGAAGCGCACCTCGCCCGGCACCTGCGCGCGCAGGCCGGCCAGGATGCGCGCCGCGCCGAGCAGCATCGCAGCGTGGCCGTCGTGGCCGCAGGCGTGCATGACGTCGGGTCTCTTCGAGGCATAGTCGCAGCGCTTGCGATCCTGCAGCGGCAGCGCATCGACGTCCGCGCGCATCGCCAGCGTGCGGCCTTTCCTGCCGCCGGCCAGCCGCGCGAGCAGGCTGGTCGGCGTGGGACGGCTCACTTCCAGGCCCTTGATGGCAGCGAGCTCGCGTTCGAGGAAGTTGGCGGTATCCACCTCCTTGAACGAGAGTTCGGGGTGGCGGTGCATATGGCGCCGCCATGCGACGACCTCGGCATGCTGGCGCTGCGACTGCGATTCGATGGTCTCGGCGATGCCGGCGAGCGAGAACCGCGTGCTGAATACGTTCATGGTGCCGTCGCTCACTCGGGACTAATGCCCGCAGCCTGCATGATGCGGCGGTTGCGCGCCAGCCCGCTTTCGATCTGCGAGCGGAAGGCGTCGGCAGAACCGCCGACCGGGTCCGCGTCCATCTCGTTCAGGCGCGCGATCAGCGCCGGATCGCGCAACGCGGCCACCGCGGCGTCGTGCAGCCTCTTCTGGATGGCGGCCGGCGTCTTCGCCGGCGCCACCAGGCCGAACCAGGTCATCGCAAGCTGGTTGAGATCCGGCTGGCCGAGTTCCTTGAGCGTGGGCACGGAAGGCAACGCCTGCAGCCGCTTCGAGGCGCCCACGGCAAAAGGCACCAGCTTGCCGCTCTTGACATGCGGGGCCGACGAGGGGTACTGGTCGATCGACACCTGGGTCTCGCCCGCCAGCGCGGCCGTCATGGCCGGCCCCATTCCGCGGTACGGGACGTGGCGCAGCCTGAACTTGAGGTCGGCATTCATCGCCTCGATCAGCAGGTGGCTGATGGAACCGGGGCCCGACGAGCCGATGTTGTAGATGTCGGGCCTGGCGCGCACCTCGGCCACCACCTGCTCGAAACTGCGCCCCGGGAACGAAGGATGCACCATGAGGACCGTGGGCGCGGTCGCCAGCATGGTGATCGGTGCGAGGTCCTTCAGCGGATCGACGCGGTTGGCCTTCAGCATGACCGGATTGACGGTCAGCGTGCTCACGGTGCCGATGCCCAGGGTGTAGCCGTCCGCTTCGGCGCGGGCCACTGCTTCCGAGCCGATCATCCCGCCACCGCCCGCCCGGTTGTCCACGACCACCGGCTGGCCCAGCGTGGCCTGCATCTTGTCCGCCACCAGGCGGGCCACGATGTCGGTGGAGCCGCCGGGCGCAAACGGCACGATCAGCTTGACCGGGCGCTGGGGATAGCTGTCCTGCGCCGCTGCCGGAAGCGCGAGCTGGCCCAGCAGGGCGGCCGGGATGGCGGCAAACCGGCGACGTGAGAGCTTCATGGGTTGGTGATCCGTGTATGCCGAAAGTTGTCGGATTATGTTGACGCCCATGATCGGCATCCAATAAATTCGCGGCCCTTCGTATAAGCAAATCCAATACCCCGGAGCCCGCATGCACGCCGCGACACCAGCCTCCTCCGTCCTCTATTCCCGGCTGGTCACGAAGGGACGCTTGCGGCACCTGCAGCTCCTGGTGTCGGTCGCAGATTCGGGCAGCGTGCGGCGCGCGGCCGAACAAATAGGTATCAGCCAGCCGGCGGCGACGCAGGCCTTGGCCGACATCGAGTTCCTGCTCGGCACCCCTCTGTTCGACCGTCACGTGCGCGGCATGCGGCTCACACCCGCGGGCCACGCAATGGTGCCGATGGCGCGCAACACGCTGAGCGCCTTGCGCGCATCCGCTGACACGGTGCATGCGCTGGCGGAAGGCGCCGGCGGCGTGCTGCGCGTGGGCGCGATCACCGCCGGCGTCGGTGGCCTGCTGTGCCGGGTGCTGCCCGCGTTTGCAACGCGGCACCCGTCATTGCGCATCGAGGTGCTGGAGGCCCCCGGCGCTCAACTGCTGGCCGACGTGATGTCGGGCCGCGTCGACATGGCGCTGTGCCGCCGGCCGCCCGAACTGCCCGCGCCCTGCACCTTCGAGATGCTCGCGCCGGACGTCCCCTGGATCGTGGCGGGTCGCCGCCATCCGCTCGTGCGCAATGCCCGGCCGACGCTGGCCGATCTGCACGCCGCGCGATGGATGGAGCCTGTGCGCGGCATCGGCGTGCGCAGCGTCTTCGATGCGCTGTTCGACACGCCCGATGCACCGAAGCCCCAGCTTCACCCGATCTCCAGCACCTCGCTGCCGCTGGTGCTCGAGTTGCTGCGCAACCACCGCGTGCTGACGCTGGTGCCGCGCAGCATCATCGCGCCCTTCGTGGAGTGGGGCGTGGTCGCCCGTGTGCCCTACGAACTCGGCGGCGAGTTCGAGGGCCTGGGCGTGCTGCAGGGTTCGGACAGCGACAGGCCGGCGGTGGCCGCCTGCCTGGAGGCATTGCGCGGGGCTGCCGGCTGGGAGGCCCCCGCCTGAGCGGCGGCGGTCAGCGCGCCAGCACAGGCGCCAGCGCCACCCCGGTGTGGGTACCCAGGCGCACCACTTCTTCCGGCGGCGCCGCCGCGACGATGCGCCCGCCCGCGTTGCCGCCTTCCGGCCCCAGGTCGAGGATCCAGTCGGCCTCGGCGATCAGGTCGAGGTCGTGCTCGATCACCACCACGCTGTGGCCGCCGTTCACCAGCCGGTGCAGCACGTGGATCAGCTTCTCGACGTCGGCCATGTGCAGGCCCACGGTCGGCTCGTCGAGCACGTACAGCGTGTGCGGCGGCTTCTGGCCGCGGCGGGTGATGTCGTCGCGCACCTTGCTGAGTTCGGTCACCAGCTTGATGCGCTGCGCCTCGCCGCCCGACAGCGTGGGCGAGGGCTGCCCCAGCGTGAGGTAGCCCAGGCCCACGTCCTTCAGCAGCTGCAGCGGATGCGCGATGTTGGGCATGCTCGCGAAGAACTCGACGGCCTCGTCGACTTCCATCTTCAGCACGTCGCCGATGCTCTTGCCGCGCCAGCTCACGGCCAGCGTCTCGGGGTTGAAGCGCGCGCCGTGGCAGACCTCGCAGGGCACCTTCACGTCGGGCAGGAAGCTCATCTCGATGGTGCGCACGCCCGCGCCCTCGCAGCCCGGGCAGCGGCCTTCGCCGGTGTTGAAGCTGAAGCGCGCCGGGCCGTAGCCGCGCGCCTTGGCTTCGAGCGTGTCGGCAAAGAGCTTGCGGATGGTGTCCCAGAAGCCGATGTAGGTGGCCGGGCAGCTGCGCGGCGTCTTGCCGATGGGCGTCTGGTCGACCTCGAGCACGCGGTCGATGGTCTCGTAGCCGTCGACCTTCCTGCAGCCGGCCCATGCCGGGCGCTTGCCGGCGGCGTCGGCGTCGCGGCCCGCCTTCGTCATGCGCTGCACCACGATGCCCTGCACGTTGGCCAGCAGCACGTCGCGCGCCAGCGTCGACTTGCCCGAGCCGCTGACGCCGGTGACCACCACCAGGCGGTGCAGCGGCAGCGTGGCGGTCACGTCCTGCAGGTTGTGCAGGTCGGCGCCGTGCACGGTGAGCCAATCGCCGCTCTCCTCGGCCTTCGGGTCGGGCGAGGGAATCGTGCGGCGTGCCTGCAGCGGGTGCCGGATGGCATCGCGCAGGTAGCGGCCGGTCTGCGAATCGCCGGCATTCTGGATGTCGGCCACCGAGCCTTCGGCCACCAGCCGGCCGCCGCGCTTGCCCGCGCTCGGGCCGATGTCGATGATGTGGTCGGCACGGCGGATGGTGTCTTCGTCGTGCTCCACCACCACCAGCGTGTTGCCCTTGTCGCCCAGCTTGTGCAGCGCGTTCAGCAGGATCTGGTTATCGCGCGCATGCAGGCCGATGGTCGGCTCGTCGAGCACGTAGCACACACCCTGCAGGTTGCTGCCCAGCTGCGCCGCCAGGCGGATGCGCTGCGCCTCGCCGCCGGAGAGCGTGGGCGCGCCGCGGTCGAGCGTGAGGTAGCCCAGGCCCACTTCTTCGAGGAATTCGAGCCGGCTCTTGATTTCCGGCACCAAGTCGCGCGCGATCTCGGCTTCGCGGCCCGTGAGCGCCAGCCCTTCGAACCACTGGCGCACCTCGGTCACGCTCATGCGCGCAAGCTCGGTGATGCCGATGCCGCCCGTGCCGTCGGCCGCGGTGCCGAAGCCCACGGCGCGGGCGGTGGCGTTCAGGCGCGTGCCCTCGCAGGTCGGGCAGACCACGTCGGCCAGGTCCTCGACCTCGGGTTCGGCGAAGGTCTGCTCGCGGCCCTTGTTGTCGTCGTCGCGCACGGAGTCGTCGAACACCTTGCGCTGGTCCTTGCTGAGCTTGACGCCGGTGCCCACGCAATCGGGGCACCAGCCGTGCTTGCTGTTGTAGCTGAACAGGCGCGGATCGAGCTCGGCATAGCTGGTGCTGCACACCGGGCAGGCGCGCAGCGTGGAGAACACGTTCACGCGGCCGATGCCCGCGGCGGACACGCCCGCCATCATCGCGGCGCGCAGGCCGTCGAGTTCGCTCAGCACATGCACCACGCCCTTGCCGTGTTCGAGCGCCCTGGTCAGCGCCTCGCGCAGTTCGGTTTCCTTCGACGGCAGCACGTCGAGGCTGGCCACGGGCAGCTCGATGCTGTGTTCCTTGAAGCGGTCGATGCGCGGGAAGCCGGTGGTCGGCAGGAAGTCGCCGTCCACGCGCAGGTGCGTGAAGCCGCGCGGGCGCGCCCAGTCGGCCAGCTCGGTGTACACGCCCTTGCGGTTGCTCACCAGCGGCGCGAGCAGGCCGATGTGCTGGCCCTTGAAGTTGCGCATCAGCTGCGCGGCGATGCTGTCGGGCGTCTGCGGCTGCACGGCGGCGCCGTCGTGAATGCAGTGCTGGATGCCCAGCTTGACGTACAGCAGCCGCAGGAAGTGCCACACCTCGGTGGTGGTGCCCACCGTGCTCTTGCGGCCGCCGCGCGACAGGCGCTGCTCGATGGCCACGGTCGGCGGAATGCCGTACACCGCGTCCACCTCGGGCCGGCCGGCGGGCTGCACGATGCTGCGCGCATAGGCGTTGAGCGACTCGAGGTACCGGCGCTGGCCTTCGTTGAAGAGAATGTCGAACGCGAGCGTCGACTTGCCGGAGCCGCTCACGCCGGTCACCACGCTGAACTTGCCGCGCGGAATGTCCACGCTCAGGTTCTTCAGGTTGTGCTCGCGCGCGTTGACGATCTTGATGGCATTGCTGCCCGGCGCCGTCTTCGCGTTGGCGATGTAGCGGCGCGCGGCGCGCTCGGCCACCTTGTAGGCGTCGGGGCCGATGGCAAGCTCGTAGTCGGCCAGCGCGGCGCCGGTGAGCGAGGCGCGGTTCTCGCGCAGCTGCTCGGGCGTGCCTTCGGCCACCACCTGGCCGCCGCCCTCGCCTCCTTCGGGGCCGAGGTCGATGAGCCAGTCGCTCGCGCGGATCACGTCGAGGTTGTGCTCGATCACTATCAGCGAATGCCCCGCGTCCAGCAGCTTGCGCAGCGCGCGCATCAGCCGCGCGATGTCGTCGAAGTGCAGGCCGGTGGTCGGCTCGTCGAACAGGAACAGGGTGCCCTTGCGCGCCACCGACTGCTTGCTGGCGGTCGCGTTCTTCGCGGCCTCGGCCAGGAAGCCGGCGAGCTTCAGGCGCTGCGCCTCGCCGCCGGAAAGCGTGGGCACGGGCTGGCCCAGCTTGACGTAGTCCAGGCCCACGTCGGAGATGGGTTGCAGCACGCGCAGCACGTCGCGGTCGGCCTCGAACACCGCCGCCGCTTCGGCCACGGTGAGGTCGAGCACGTCGGCCACGTTGTAGCTCCTGCCCTTGCGCTCCACGCGCACTTCGAGGATCTCGGGGCGGTAGCGCTTGCCGTCGCAGTCGGGGCAGCGCAGGTACACGTCGGACAGGAACTGCATCTCGACGTGCTCGAAGCCCGAGCCGCCGCAGGTGGGGCAGCGCCCGTCGCCGGAGTTGAAGCTGAACTTGCTCGCGGTGTAGCCGCGCTGGCGCGACAGCGCCGCGGTCGCGAAAATTTCGCGGATGGCGTCCCACGCGCCCACGTAGCTCGCGGGGTTGGAACGCGCGGTCTTGCCGATGGGCGACTGGTCGACGAACACCACGTCGCCGAGGTGGTCGGCACCGAGCATGCGGTCGTGCGCGCCGGGCGTTTCCGTGGCCTTGCCGAAGTGGCGCATGAGCGCGGGCGCCAGCACGTCCTGTATGAGCGTGGACTTGCCCGAGCCGCTGACGCCGGTGACGCACACCAGCCGCGCCAGCGGAAACTCGACCGTCACGTCCTTCAGGTTGTGCTCGCGCACGCCTTCGAGGATGAGCCGGTGCGTGTTCTCGCTCACCAGCCGCTTGAAGCCCATGCCGATCTTCTTGCGACCGCCCAGGTACTGGCCGGTGAGCGTGTCGGCGTCGCGCAACTGGTCGGTGGTGCCGTCGAACACGATCTGCCCGCCGCGCGCGCCGGGGCCGGGGCCCATGTCGATCACGCGGTCGGCGGCCAGCATCACGGCCGGGTCGTGCTCGACCACCACCAGCGTGTTGCCCGCGTCGCGCAGGCGAAGCATGGCCTCGGTGATGCGGTTCATGTCGCGCGGATGCAGGCCGATGCTGGGCTCGTCGAGCACGAACAGCGTGTTGACCAGCGAAGTGCCGAGCGCGGTGGTGAGGTTGATGCGCTGCACCTCGCCGCCGCTCAGCGTGCGGCTCTGGCGATCCAGCGTGAGGTAGCCGATGCCGACGTCGTGCAGGTAGCGCAGGCGGGTGGTGATTTCTTCGAACAGCAGCTTCAGCGCCTGCGCCTCGCCCTGTCTTGCTCCTTCCCCCGCCGGGGGAAGGTCGGGATGGGGGCTCTCGGCCTCCACCACGGCCACGGCCTTTGCGGAGGCCGCGTGCCCCCACCCCTGCCCTCCCCCAGCGGGGGAGGGAGCCATGCCGTTGCCCATGCGGTCGAAGAACCTGCGCAGCCTCTCGATGGGCAACAGCATCAGGTCATGCAGGCACAGCCCCGGCAGCGCCTCCAGCTGCGCGCGCGTCCACTTCGCGCCGGTCGGCATGAAGCGCTTCCCGGGCGGCAGCACCGCGTCGGCGTCTTCCTTGCTGCCGATGCGCCAGATCAGGCTGTCGAGCTTCAGCCGTGCGCCGCTGCAGGTCGGGCACTGCGTGTAGCTGCGGTACTTGGACAAGAGCACGCGGATGTGCATCTTGTAGGCCTTGCTCTCCAGGTAGGCGAAGAAGCGGCGCACGCCGTACCACTGCTTGTTCCAGTTGCCTTCCTTGTAGTTCGGCGTGCCCTCGATCACCCAGTGCTTCTGCTCGTCGGTGAGCTTGTTCCAGGGCGTGTCGCGCGGAATGCCCGCCGTCTCGGCGTGGCGCATGAGGTCGTCCTGCGCTTCTTTCCACGCGGGCGTCTGGATGGTCTTGATGGCGCCCGCGCGCAGCGTGAGCTTGTCGTTCGGAATCACCAGGCCCAGGTCGACGCCGATCACGCGGCCGAAGCCGCGGCAGGTGTCGCAGGCGCCCACGGCCGAGTTGAACGAGAACATCGACGGGATCGGGTCGGCGTAGCGGATGTCGCTCTCGGGGCAGTGCAGGCCGGTCGAAAATTTCCACACATCGGTTGCAGCGTTTTCCTCGGCTCCCGTGGCATGCACGGTGACGCGCCCGCTGCCGCGCTTGAGCGCGACCTCGATGGCCTCCACCACGCGCGAACGCTCGGCGCTCGAGGCGCGGAAGCGGTCCGCCACCACGTCCAGCACCTTGCGCGGGCCGGTGGGCGTGGCCACTTCGCGCTCGGCCTGCACGCGCGTGAAGCCGCTGGCCGACAGCCACTGCGTGACTTCCTCCGCCGTGGTGCTCGCGGGAAGCTCGACCGGGAAGGTGACGACCAGGCGCGGGTCGCCCGCAGCCGCTGCGCGCTCGACGATCTGCGCATAGATGCTGTCGGGCGAGTCGTGCCGCACCGGCAGCGCGGTTTCGCGGTCGAACAGATCGGCCGCGCGCGCGAACAACAGCTTCAGGTGGTCGTTCAGCTCGGTCATGGTGCCGACCGTGGAACGCGAGGAGCGCACCGGGTTGGTCTGGTCGATGGCGATGGCGGGCGGCACGCCCTCCACCTTGTCGACGGCCGGCTTGTCCATGCGGTCCAGGAACTGGCGCGCATAGGCGGAGAAGGTCTCCACGTAGCGCCGCTGTCCTTCGGCATAGAGGGTGTCGAACACGAGGCTCGACTTGCCCGAGCCGCTGGGCCCGGTGACCACGGTCATCTCGCCGGTGCGGATGTCGAGGTCGAGGTTCTGGAGATTGTGCTGGCGCGCGCCGCGAATCCGGATGGAGCCCTGTGTCATGAATGCCTTGAGGGGTGGGGCAAACATTCTAGGGAGTGGTCCATGACGGGCTTGCGCGGTGGGTCACAAGGTCCGTGCCCGCGCAGGGGTTTGTCCGAATGGAGTTCGAGACACTTCTGGAAACAAATACGACGTTTGTTTACGCCAATTCACACACCGCTTCCCAGCCCTGTTCCGAAAGGTTTCCATGACGAAGACGCGCACGCTTTGCGCCGCAGCCCTGCTGGCTTTCAGCGCCGCCGGCGCCTCGGCCCAGCTCCTGATCGGCCAGACCGCAGGCATGACAGGCTCGGTGGCCGCGAGCGTGAACGAGACCATCGGCGGGGCGCAACTGGTGATCGACGCGGTCAACGCGCAGGGCGGCATCCACGGCGAGAAGATCGAGGTGCTGCGCATGGACGACGGCTTCGACGTGAAGCGCGCCGGCGACAACGCCCGCGCGCTGATCGAGGACAGGAAAGTGCTGGCGCTGTTCATGAGCCGGGGCACGCCGCATTCGCAGGCCATCATCCCCTGGCTCGACAAGTACGACGTGGCGCTCATCGGCCCCTCGACCGGCGCGATGGTGCTGCACAAGCCGCTGCAGAAGCATGTGTTCAACGTGCGCGCCACCTACCAGCGCGAGGCGGAAAAGGCGGTGCAGCACCTGCTGACCATCGGCCTCACGCGCATCGCGGTGGTGTACGTGACCGACTCGTTCGGGCAGGACGCGCTGGAAGGCGCGATGGCCGGCTTCGCCAAGGGCGGGGCCAAGCCCACCGCGACCATTCCCGCGGACCGCGACAAGCCCGACTACAAGGCCATCGTGCCGGCCATCAAGGAGGCCAATGCGCAGGCCGTGGTGTGGATCGGCTCGGGCGTGGCCGTGGTGGACGGCATCAAGGCGCTGCGCGCGGCCGGCTCGGCGGCGCAGGTGGTCACGCTGTCGAACAACGCATCGTCGGGCTTCATCAAGCAACTGGGCGATGCAAGCAAGGGCGTGATCGTGACGCAGGTGTTCCCTAACGAACGCTCGCTGGGCCAGCCCATGGTGAAGGAAGCGCTGACGCTGGCGCAGGCCAAGGGCCAGGTGGAGCTGTCGCCCGCCGCGCTGGAAGGCTTCGCGTCGGCCAAGGTGCTGGTGGAGGCGCTGCGCCGCGCCGGCCCCAAGCCCACGCGCGCCAAGGTGACGGCCGCGCTGGAAAGCATCAAGGGCTTCGACCTGGGCGGCGGGCTCGAAGTGAGCTACTCGCCGCAGGACCACAGCGGCATCGACTTCGCCGACCTGTCGATCATCAGCGACGGCCGCTTCAAGCGCTAGCCAGCCAGCTCCGCGAACCTACTTCGGCGCGGCGGCCGGCGCGGGCTCGTGCGTGGTCGTGTCGCCGCCGTGCTTTTCGCCAGACATGTCGACCTTGTCGCCGGCCTTGGAAATCACGAACAGGGCAAGTGCGGCAAAAGCGATGAAGCCGACGACGATCTTCCACATGGGTCTGGTCTCCTGAAAAACTGGGGGGATGAAGGGAAAGGGCTCAAGAAAAAGGCTTCATGCGGGGTGGCATGAAGCCTCTTTGTTGAACGGAGGGCGTTGCGCCCTCCTGCGTGCGGCGGAATCAGTCGTTGGCGTAGATGTCCACGTCCTTGGTCTCGCGGATGAACAGCGTGCCGATCACCAGCGTGATGCCCGCGATGATGATCGGGTACCAGAGGCCGTTGTACATGTTGCCGGTCGAAGCCACGATGGCGAAGGCGGTGGTCGGCAGCAGGCCGCCGAACCAGCCGTTGCCGATGTGGTACGGCAGGCTCATCGAGGTGTAGCGGATGCGCGTGGGGAACATCTCGACCAGCATCGCGGCGATCGGGCCGTAGACCATCGTCACCAGCAGCACCAGCCAGAACAGCAGCAGGACCGTCAGCACCTTGTTCATCTTCGCGGGGTCGGCCTTGGACGGGTAGCCCGCGACCTTCAGGTCTTCGGCCACGCCCTTCTTGAAGGCGGCGATTTCCTTGGCGGAGTTCTCGTCGAACTTGAGGTTCACCACGTTGCCGATGGGCGCCTCGACGGTCTTGTCGCCGATCTTCACCACGGCCTTGGAGCCCGGCGCGCCGGCCACGTTCTCATAGCTCACCGAGTTCTGCACCAGGTAGCGCTTGGCGATGTCGCACGAGCTCTTGAAGTCGATCTCGCGGGCCACCGGGTTGCCCTGGAACGAGCAGGTCGCCGGGTCGGCCGTCACCGTCACGCCGGCGGTGGCCTGTGCGCGGGCCAGGTCGGGGTTGGCGGCTTCGGTCAGCATCTTGAAGACCGGGAAGTAGGTGACCACGGCCAGCAGGCAGCCGGCCATGATGATCGGCTTGCGGCCGATCTTGTCGGACAGCGTACCGAAGATCACGAAGAAGGGCGTGCCCAGCAGCAGTGCCGCGGCGATCATCAGGTTGGCCGTGGTCGCGTCGACCTTCAGCTGTGCCGTCAGGAAGAACAGCGCGTAGAACTGGCCCGAATACCAGACCACCGCCTGGCCGGCCGTCAGGCCCACCAGCGCCAGGATCACGATCTTCAGGTTCTTCCACTGGCCGAAGGACTCGGCCAGCGGCGCCTTCGAGGTCTTGCCCTCGGCCTTCATCTTCTGGAAGGCGGGCGACTCCGACAGCGTCAGGCGGATCCACACCGAGATGCCCAGCAGCAGGATCGACACCAGGAACGGAATGCGCCAGCCCCAGTCGTTGAACACCGCCTCGCCCAGGCCTTCTCGCACGCCCAGGATCACCAGCAGGCTCAGGAACAGGCCGAGCGTGGCCGTCGTCTGGATCCACGAGGTGTAGGCGCCGCGCTTGCCGTGCGGCGAGTGCTCGGCCACGTAGGTGGCGGCACCGCCGTACTCGCCGCCGAGCGCCAGGCCCTGCAGCATGCGCAGCGCAATCAGGATCACCGGCGCCGCGACGCCGATGGTCGCGTAGCTGGGCAGCAGGCCGACGATGAAGGTCGACAGGCCCATGATCAGGATCGTGACAAGGAAGGTGTACTTGCGCCCGATCATGTCGCCCAGGCGGCCGAACACGATGGCGCCGAACGGCCGCACCAGGAAGCCGGCCGCGAACGCCAGCAGCGCGAAGATGAAGGCCGCGCCCGCATCGAGGCCGCTGAAGAACTGCTTGGCGATGATCGCGGCCAGCGAGCCGTAGAGATAGAAGTCGTACCACTCGAACACGGTGCCGAGCGACGAGGCGAAGATGACCTTCTTCTCCTCCGCTGACATGGGCCGGGGGGCCGGATGCGGCACTCCCCGCGAATCTAGTGTGGCTGCCATTTGGTCGTCTCCTGTGTGTATGCGTCCATGCGGTTCCACCGATTCCGGGGACCGTGGGGCATTCTTGGAGGCGCGACTGACCCGAGGCTTTCGCGAAACTGAATCGACGCTTACGGATTAGGGTGAAACCCGCGCCGTGCGTTTCAGCTTGTAAGAAATCGGACCCTTGCTCGGGTTTGTCCTCAGCCCTGCTTGCCGCTGCGCAGCAGGGACGGGCGCTGGTCTGCGGCGGTCCATTGCGGGCCGTCGAACCATGCGTCGCCGCTCAAGTAGGCGCGCAGCATGGCGAGCCCGTCGAAGCCCCAGAACAGGCGCCCGTCGACCACGTAGGCCGGCGTGCCGAACACGCCCAGCTGCAGCGCCTCTTCGGTGTTGCGCTTGAGCAGGGCCTTGCTCTCGTCGCTGTTCGCGTCGCGCAGGGGCTCGAGCTGCGCGGTGAGCGCGGCAAGGCGGGCCGGGTCGCCCGCTTCCTCGCCGCCGCGCCACACATGGCGGAAGACGGTCTCCGCCACGAGCCGGCTGACGGTGCCGTCGTCGCCGGTCGACAGCGCGAGCCGCAGGTGCGCCAGCGGGTTGTAGGGATGCGAGGCGGGCATCTCGATCGGGATGCCGTGCGCGTGGCCCAGCCAGAGCACATGGCGGTAGGTCCAGCTGCGCTTGGACGGAATCTCCGCCGGGCCGAGCTGGCCGTGCTGCTTGAGCAGCGCGCCCAGCAGCACCGGCTTGTAGGCCACGCTGTAGCTCAGCCCTTCGAGCGCCTCCGGCAGGTGCTCGAACGCAAGGTGCGCGTAGGGCGAGATGAAGTCGAGATAGAAGTCGATGTGCTTCATGCGGCGTGGTCTCCTGGGGCGCGCCAGATGCCGGCGAGCGCCCGCAACTCTATCGCGCGCCACACATGGCGCCGCGTCTCGTCTTCCATCTTGCTCCAGCCCGCGATTTCGGGAATGGTGCGCAGGCAGCCTTCGCAGAAGCCGCTCAGGCGGTCCATGCGGCACACCGACGAGCAGGGCGAAGGCACGTCTTCGGCCATGGCCTGCACGGCCACGGCGCGCTCGGCCAGCGTCTGCGCCTCGCCGAAATTCACACCACGTCCGCCACCGGCGCGCCGGTGAGCTTCTCGAGGTCTTGCGGGCGCAGCTGGAACACCGCATGCGGGTGGCCCGCCGCAGCCCAGATTTCCTCGAAGCGGAACAGCTCGCGGTCGATCAGCACCACCGGCTTGGTCAGGTGGCCCACGGGCGACACGCCGCCGATGGTGAAGCCGGTGCGCGCCTTCACGAAGTCGGCGTCGGCGCGGCCGGTCTTGCCGATCAGCGCATCGACCTTCTTCTCGTCCACGCGCTTGTCGCCGGAGGTGATGACCAGCACCGCCGCCTCGTCGCTCTTGCGGCGGAAGATGATGCTCTTGGCGATCTGCCCGACGGAAATGCCGAGCGCGTCGGCCGCCTGCTGCGCGGTGCGGCAGGCGTCATCGAGCATGCGTGGCGAATGGGGATGGCCGGCGTCCTGCAGCACGCGGGAAACGCGCTGGACGCCTTCGGGGAGGGAGTGGAGTTCGGAGCCGCACATGGGATTCGAATCTATCAGGCGCTTCGCTTGAAGAGGAACAGGAAGGCGCCCATGCTCATGAGCACGCCGCCGAAGACGCGGTTCTGCGCGCGCCGGGCACGCACGCTGCGCAGCACGCCCTGCAGCCGCGCGGCCAGCCAGGCGTAGCCGTGCATCACGGTCACGTCGACCATCACCGTCGTGGCCAGCAGCACCAGCAGCTGCAGCCACAGCGGCCGCGTCGGCTGGATGAACTGCGGCAGCACCGCGGCCATGAAGACGATGCCCTTGGGGTTGGTCACGTTGGTGAGAAAGCCGCGCAGCACGCGCTGCGGCGCCGTGAGGTCGGGCTCGCGCGCTGCGTCGCCGCCTTCTGCACTCGCCGCCGGCGCCACGGGCGCGCGCCACTGGCGCCAGCCCAGCCACAGCAGGTAGCAGGCACCGACCACCTTGATCACCGTGAAAGCGGTGGCCGAGGCGGTGAGCACCGCGCCCACGCCGAGGCCGGCCACCAGCAGGATCACCGCCAGCCCCAGCTGCAGGCCGACGATGGTCGCGGTGGTGCGCCGCACGCCGTAGCTGAGGCCGTGGCTCATGCTGAGCACGGCGCCCGAACCGGGCGACACCGCGATGACGCAACTCGCCACCAGGAATGCGAGCCAGACATTCAGGTCCATGCTTCAACCCGCCCGCTTGGTGCGGATGGCCTTGGACGCGCGCGAGTTCGGCTCGCGGCCCAGTGCCTCGCTGATGTACACGCCCGCGTCGATCAGCCGGTCGAGGTCGATGCCGGTCTCGATGCCCATGCCGTGCAACATGTAGACCACGTCTTCCGTCGCCACGTTGCCCGTCGCGCCCTTTGCGTAGGGGCAGCCGCCCAGGCCGGCCGAGGACGACTGGAAGTTCCACACGCCCAGCTCGAGTGCCGCCAGCGTGTTGACCAGCGCCTGCCCGTAGGTGTCGTGGAAGTGCCCTGAAACGGCGTCGACATCGAAGTGCGCCAGCGTGGCTTCCATGGCCGCCTGCACCTTGCGCGGCGTGCCCACGCCGATGGTGTCGGCCACGTCCACGCGCTGCACGCCGATGCCCTTCATCAGCTGCGCGAGATAGCCGACCTTGCCCGGCGCGATCTCGCCCTCATAGGGGCAGCCCACGGTGCACGACATGGCGCCGCGCACGCGGATGCCCTTGTCGAGCGCCGCGGCCACCACGGGCGCGAAGCGCTCGATGCTCTCGGCGATCGAGCAGTTGATGTTCTTCTGGCTGAAGGCTTCGCTGGCGGCGCCGAACACCACGATCTCGTCGGGCCATTCTTCGCGCGGCGCGGCAATGGCGGCCTCGAAGCCCTTCATGTTCGGCGTGAGCACCGAGTAGCGCACACCGGGCTGGCGGCGGATGCCGTGCATCACCTCGGCGTTGTCGGCCATCTGCGGCACCCACTTGGGCGACACGAAGCTGGTGACCTCGATCTCCTTCAGGCCCGCGTCCTGCAGGCGGTGCACGAGGCCGATCTTCACTTCGGCCGAGACCGGCTGCTTTTCGTTCTGCAGGCCGTCGCGCGGGCCGACGTCGATGATCTTGACTTGGGCGGGGAGTTTCATGGGATGTCTCTTGTATCGCGGGAGGATGGAAGACCGCCTGCGATTGTCCGACACCTGCAAATGCCCTGCTCGCCGCACGAGTCGCGGAAGGTAGCAATGCCTGCCTGCGGGGTTGCAAATGGTGCCAGCCGCGCGGCTCAGTACGACTTGGGCAGCCCCAGCGCCTTCTCGGCGATGAAGTTCAGGATCATCTGCGGGCTCACCGGCGCGATGCGCGGTATGTAGCTCTCGCGCAGCAGCCGCTCCACGTGGTATTCCTTGGCATAGCCCATGCCGCCGAGCGTGAGAACCGCGTTCTGGCAGGCGTCGTGCGCAGCCTCGGCCGCGAGGTACTTGGCGGCGTTGGCCTCGACGCCGCAGGGCTCTCCCGCGTCGTACAGCGTGGCGGCCTTGAGCATCATCAGGTCGGCCGCCTCCAGGTTGGCCCAGGCACGCGCCAGCGGATGCGCCACGCCCTGGTTCTGGCCGATGGGCCGGCCGAACACGACCCGCTCCTGCGCGTACTGCGAGGCGATGCGCAACGCCGCGCGGCCGATGCCGATGGCTTCCGCCGCGATGAGGATGCGCTCGGGGTTGAGGCCGTGCAGGATGTATTCGAAGCCCCTGCCCTCCTCGCCGATGCGGTCTTCTTCAGGCACCGCGAGCCCGTCGATGAAGAGCATGTTGGAGTCCACCGCCGCGCGGCCGAGCTTGTGGATCTCGCGCACCTCGACCTTGCTGCGGTCCAGCGGCGTGTAGAAGAGCGTGAGGCCCTGCGTGGGTTTCTTCACCTGGTCGAGCGGCGTGGTGCGCGTGAGGATCAGCATGCGGTCGGCCACCTGCGCGGTCGAGATCCAGATCTTGCGGCCGTGCAGCAGGTAGCCGCCATCGGGCTGGCGCACCGCCTGCGTCTTGAGGCTGGTGGTGTCGAGCCCCGCGTCGGGCTCGGTCACGGCGAAGCAGGCCTTCTCGGTGCCGGCGATGAGCGGCGGCAGGAAGCGCTGGCGCTGTTCCTCTGTGCCGAACACCACCACCGGGTTGAGCCCGAAGATGTTCATGTGCACCGACGACGCGCCCGACATGCCCGCGCCCGACGCACTGATGGCGCGCATCATCAGCGCCGCCTCGGTGATGCCGAGGCCCGCGCCGCCCTGTGCCTCGGGCATGGCGATGCCGAGCCAGCCGCTCTCGGCCACGGCGCGGTGGAACTCGTGCGGGAACACGGCGCGGTCGTCATGGTCGCGCCAGTAGTCGGCCGGGAAGTCTTCGCACAGGCGCTCGATGGCCGCGACCAGCGAGCGCTGGTCATCGTTCAGGGAAAAATTCATTCGCTGTCTTTCGTTGGTTCCGGTTGCAGCGTGACGCCGCGCGCCAGCATGCGTTCGATGCTCTCGTCGTCGTAGCCCGCCTCGCGCAGCAGCTCCACGCTCTGCTCGCCGATGCGCGGCGCAAGGCGGCGTATGCCAGTGGGCGTGGCGCTGTAGCGGCCGACCGGCGCGAGGGTGCGGATGCGCCCCTCGCTCGGATGGTCGAACTCGGGATAGAAGCCCACGGCACGCAGGTGCGGGTCGTCGAGCAGGCTGTCGGTGCTGTGCAGGCGCGCGACCGGAATGTCGGCCGCCGCCAGCGCGGCGAACCATTCGTCGCTGGTGCGCGTGGCCATCACTTCGGCAACGAAGGCGTACACGGCGCCGATGTTCGCGGCGCGCGCGGTGTGCGTGCCGAACATGGGCGAGTCGCGCAGCTCGGGCCGGCCGATCACGTCGAAGAAGGCCTGCCAGTGCTTGTCGTTGTAGATCAGCACGCTGAGATGCCCATCCGAGGTCGCATAGGGCTTGCGGTGCGGCGCGAGCAGGCGCGCGTAGCCGGTGGGGCCGAGCGGCGGCTCGAAGCTGTGGCCGCCAAGGTGATCACCCATGACGAACTGCGAGAGCGCCTCGAACATCGGCACCTCCACCGCCTGGCCCTTGCCGGTGCGCTGCGCATGCAGCACGGCGGCCAGCAATGCGATGGCCGCCTGCAGGCCCACGGCGCGGTCGGCCAGCGTGACGGGCGCGTAGCGCGGCTCGCCGCCGCTTTGCTGCGCGAACAGCGAGGCGATGCCGGCCGCGCCTTGAATCAGGTCGTCGTACGCGGGCTTGCCCGCGTAGGGACCCTGCTCGCCGTAGCCGAAGGCGCCGAGGTAGACGATCTTGGGGTTGGCCGCCGCCACGGCTTCGTAGCCGAGCCCCAGTCGCGCCATCGCCTGCGGTCGCGTGTTGTAGATCAGCGCATCGCAGCCCGCCGCCAGCTTCAAGCAGGCCTCGCGGCCCTCGGGCTGCTTGAGGTCGAGCACGATGGAGCGCTTGTTGCGGTTGAGGTGCATCGCCATCGCGCCCATGCCCGCATGGCGCATCGGACCCACGGCGCGCAGGTTGTCGCCGCCGGGCGGCTCGACCTTGACGATGTCGGCGCCGAGGTCGCCGAGCGTCTGGGTGGCATAAGGGCCCATCACCACGGCCGTGAGGTCGAGGATGCGGATGCCTTGGAGAGGTCCGGATGTACTCATGTCTTTGTGTTGGCTCCTTACCCCTCTGGGGCGAGGGAGAAGTTCAGCTCGCTCATTCGGGTTGAATGCCGGCCGCCTGGATCAGCTTCTTCCACTTCGCCAGCTCCGACACTGTGAACGCCCCCAGCTCCTCCGGCGTGCTGCCGAAGGCATCGAAGCCCAGCTTCGCCACGCGCTCGCGGAAGACCGTTCCGTTCGCCATGTCCGACAGCACCTTGTTGAGCTTCAGCACGATGTCGCGCGGCGTGCCGGCCGGTGCGAACACGCCGTTCCACGAGGTGATGTCGAAGCCTTTCAGCTCCGGCGTGTCGGCCAACGGCGGTAGTTCGGGAAAGAGCTTGGTGCGCTCCTGCGTGGTGACGGCAATCGCACGCATCTTGCCGGCCTTCACCGTTGCCAGCCCCGCGGCGAGGTCGACCACCATCATCGACACCTGCCCGCCGATCAGGTCGGCAATCGCGGGCGGCGTGCTCTTGTAGGGCACGTGCAGCATCGGCACGCCGCTCATGCGCGACAGCGTGGCGCCGCTCACGATGCCGGTGCTGTTGCCGCTCGCGTAAGTCAGCTTGCCGGGATGTGCGCGGCCCCAGGCCAGCAGTTCGGCCACGCTCTTCACCGGCAGGTCGTTGTTCACCACCAGCATGAACGGCAGGTTGCCCATGCGGCTGACGGGCGCGAAGTCTTTCACCGGGTCGTAGGGCAGCGACTTCATCAGGCTCGGGTTGGCCGAGTGCGTGGTGTTGGTGGTCATGAACAGCGTGTAGCCATCGGGCGCCGCCTTGGCGACGTACTCGGCCGCAATGACGCCGTTTGCGCCTGCCCTGTTGTCGACGATGACCGAGCCCTTGATCGCATCGCCGAGCATCTGCCCGGCGATGCGGGCCACAGCGTCGGTGCCGCTGCCGGCCGCGAAGGGCACGACGATGCGTATCGGCTGCTTCGGGTAGCCGCCGTCCTGCGCGAAGGCCCAGGGCGCCGCACTGGCCAGGCCCGTGGCGGCACCGATGGAAATGAAACGGCGGCGGCTTGCCACCACGACCGATTTCTCGGTCGCGTTCTTCGTTGTCTGCATTTGCTTGTCTCCGGGTTGTTGTCGCTTCAGGGCCGGATCACGCGCTCCGGCGATTCCTCGTACGGCGGGCTGTAGATCACCAGCACGCGCACCGGCTCGTCGCTCACCACCGTGAAGGTATGCATCGCGTCGGCCGGGAAAAAGCAGCTGTCTCCAGGCTGCAGCTCCTGCCGCTGTCCGCCCACCTCGGCGACCGCGCGGCCTTCGAGCATGTAGCAGACCTGCTCGATGCCAGGGTGCGCATGCGGCAGCGCGCCCTTGCCCTTCTGTATGTGGCCGACCAGCACCTCGAGCTGCTTCGCGCCCACCGTCTCGGGGCCGATCAGCCGCTTGTTCAGCGTGCCGGTGTGGTTGGCGGGGTGGTAGCCGGCGATGTCGGCTTCCCGGACGAAGTAGCGGGCTGTGGAGGTGGTCATCGGGGGTTCTCGGTCTTGGGTTCGATGGCGAGGCAGGCGGAGCGCAGCATCGCGGCGATGTCTTCGATGCGCGGCTCCATGCGGTAGCGCGGGCCCGCGACCGAGATGGCGTAGGCCTCGCCGCCGATGCGCAGCGGCCAGGCCAGGCCGATCAGGTCCGGAATGCTTTCGCCGAGGTTGCCGTACCAGCCGCGCGCGGCGCCGCGCTGCAGCTCGGCTTCGATGGCTTCGGCGGTGGTGAGCGTGGCTTCGGTCAGCGGCGCGAGCGCCATGCCGTCCAGCAGCTTGCGGCGCGCCTCGGGTTCGAGCGTGGACAGCAGCGCGCGGCCCAGCGAGTTGGCATAGGCCGGGCGCGTTTCGCCCGACTCGGCGGAATAGCGGATGGCTTGCGGTGCGCTCAGCACCTCCAGGTACACCACCTGGCCCGCGTCGCGGAATTTGCCGAAGACCACCGTCTCGCGCGCCGCGTCGCGCAGTTCTTCCAGCGTGGCCTTCACCCGGTCGAGCACCGGGTCGTGGGCGGCGATGACCTGCGCCATCGCCAGCAGCCGGCCGGTCGGGTAGTAGCCCTGGCGGCGGCCGGTTTCATACATGTAGCCCTGCTCTTCGAGGGTACGGATCAGCCCCAGGCAGCTGGACACCGGCATGTCGAGCAGCCGCGCCATTTCCGAAAGCGCCAGCGGCTGCTTCTCCCGGGCGAACAGCTCGACGATCTCGATCACCCGAAACGCAGTTTTCACAGTCATGAAAAGATTTTCATGCTTGTGAAAAACTCGCGCTTCAGGGTTTCCCCTGCCCGCGCCGAATCACGGCAGCGCCGGAAGCGGTGGCGCCTGCCTTCAGTAGCCGCGCGCCGGATCGACCACGCCGGCGATCGGCAGGCCCTGCTCCATCGCGCGGATCTTCCCGGCGATCTGGGCGATGGACTCCTCGCGCAGCGTGCGCGCCGAGCCGTGCGGCGTCACGGTGATCTTCGGATGGCGCCAGAAAGCATGGTCCGAGGGCAGCGGCTCGACCTGGAACACGTCGAGCGTGGCGCCCGCGAGTTCGCCTGCATCGAGCATCGGGATCAGGTCGTCTTCCACCAGGTGGCCGCCGCGCGCGATGCTGATGAGGTAGCCCCCGGGCTTGAGCCTGCCGAGCGTCTTGCGGTTCAGGATGCCGCGCGTGGCCTCGGTCAATGGCAGCAGGTTGACCAGCACGCGCGTGGACGACAGGAACTCGTCGAACTGCGCCTCGCCGCTGAACACCTGCACGCCGTCGATGTCCTTCGGCGAGCGGCTCCAGCCCAGCACCGGGAATTCGAACTGCGCCACGGCCCTGGCCACGCGCTCGCCCAGCACGCCCAGGCCCATGATGCCGACCGGGAAGTCGCGCCGCAGCTTCGGCTTGCGATAGCTCCACTTGCCTTCGCGCGCATCGGCCTCGTAGGCATCGAACTCGCGGAAGTGGCGAATGAGCGTGTGGCACACGTACTCGGCCATCTGCACCGACATGCCCGCGTCGTCGAGCCGCACGATGCGCGTGTGCGCCGGCACCTTGAGCTTGAGCAGCGCATCGACGCCCGCGCCGATGTTGAAGATGCCGCGCAGCTTCGGCTGCTCGTCGATGAGCTCCTGCGGCGGCGCCCACACCACGGCATGGTCGGCCTGCGGCGCGCCGGGCTTCCAGGGCTCGATGACGGCATCGGGGAGTTCGGCCTTGAGGCCTTCGATCCAGGGGTCTGGGCGGTTGTCGGTGAGGTAGACGGTGATTCGCATGGGGCCGAATCTTAGTGAAGCCGCTGACGCGGCGCGCACGGATGGCTATGCTCGAACGCCTAACTTCATCAGGAGACAGACACCCATGATCAAAGTCAGCGTGATGTACCCCCACACCCCCGGCGCGCGGTTCGACCACGACTACTACCGCGACAAGCACATGCCGCTGCTCAAGGCCCGCATGGGCGACGCCTGCCTCTCGTACACCATCGACAAGGGCCTGGCCGGCGGCGCGCCTGGCTCCCCGCCCACCTACGTCGGCATGTGCCACGTGTTCAGCGAATCCGTCGAAGCCTTCCAGAAGGCCTTCGGCCCGCACATGAAGGAGATCATGGGCGACGTGAAGAACTACACCGACATCGCGCCGGTGATGCAGATCAGCGAAGTGGTGGTGGGCTGACGCGGGTCAGCGCGCCAGATTCACCCACCGCTGGACCGAAGGCCGCTGCCACTGCCGCGCCGCATACGCGGCCAACCGCTGCGGCACTTCGTCCCCGTTCATCACCAGCCGGTTCAGCATCAGCGCCAGGTCCACATCGGCGATCGACCATTGCCCGAACAGGTTCTGCGCATCGGCGGGCAGCGGCGCCTCCACCGCGTCGAACAGCGACTTCGCGCAGGCCTGCGCCGCTGCGGACAGCGGCGCGCTCGACGGCCTGAAGAACACGACCTCCGTCGAACGCTCCTGCCGGATCGGGTCCCGCATCGGGAATGGCTTCTGGGGTTTGACGGCAGGCCCGACCGCGGGCCTCATGCCATCTTGGAACGGCGGCGGCGCCACAGCACCCGCACCAGCCACCCCAGCGGCAGCACCACCAGCACCAGCCACGGCAGCACCGCCGCGATGAAGGTGATGAGCGCGCCCACGCTCTCCGCCAGCACCGAGCCCGCGTTGCGCAGCGCCTGCCGCATCGGGCTGTAGCCGTCGCCGTTGCTCACCAGCGCGCGCTTGGGCGTGAACTGGATCTGGATGTGCTGCTTGCTGGTTTCCTGCGCCAGCACCTTGCGCTGCGTGGCGATGGCGTCGAGCTCGGCCTGGGTGTCCGACAGCGTGCGCTGGATCGACAGCAGGTCGGCCATGGTGCGCTTGGTGACGGTGTCGCGCAGCATGACGCGCAGGCTGTCGCGGAACTCGGTGCGGTTCTTGATGCGGGCCTCGACGTCGATCACTTCGGCGGTCTTGTCTTCGCTGGTGGTGGTGTGCGAAACCACGTTCGCCACGCCGGCCAGGCCGCCGAGCAGCTTCTCGACATCGGCGGGCTCCACGCGCATCTCGAGCATGGCGTTGCCGGGCTGCTGCGGCGTCTCGCGCAGCAGCGAGGACGACAGCAGCTCGCACTTGAGCGTGCCGCACAGGTCGCGCACCTTGCCCCATGCGTCGGCCAGTTGCTCCGCCGGCACCTCGACGTTCAAGTCCTGCCGCACGGCGAGGAAGCGCTGCAGCGGCGACTCCTGCGCCGACGGTGCCTCGGCCGCCGGCGGCTCCGCGGCCGTGTCGGCCATGCGCGAGCGCGACTCCTTCATCGCGACGCCACCGCCGTAGCCGGCGGCGGCCTGCATGGGTGCGGGCGGAGGTGCCG
The DNA here is from genome assembly GCF_037482385.2 of Variovorax sp. AB1(2024). Lineage (NCBI taxonomy): Bacteria > Pseudomonadati > Pseudomonadota > Betaproteobacteria > Burkholderiales > Comamonadaceae > Variovorax > Variovorax sp. AB1(2024). The sequence continues at coordinate 168,538 of NZ_JBBHKP020000001.1, forward strand.
GCCGGGCGAGCGATTCGTCATGCCCGTTGTTGCGGCCGCAGCCGGCCAGCGACAGGGCGGCGGCCAGGGCCAGCAGGGCGAGCCCTGAGCGATGGCGGGCGAAGAAGAAAGAAGCGAAGGGCCTGCGAGCGGTCATGAAAATCCCTTTGAAAGAATGACTACCGCAGCTGATACGGGCCAGCGCCCGGAACGGGGTTAAACCGTTGCGGCGGCCATTCGCAACAATTCGTCGCCTTCGGCCACCTGCTCGCCGGGGGCGAACATCAGTTCCTCCACGGTGCCGTCGGCCGGTGCCGCGATGGTGTGCTCCATTTTCATGGCTTCCATCACCGCGAGCGGCTGGCCGCGGCTGACCTTGTCGCCGGCCTTGACGGCGAACGACACCACCTTGCCCGGCATGGGCGCGGTGAGCCGGCCGCCTTCGGCCTGGGCGTCGCCAGCGTGGGCGAGGCGGTCGATGGTGGTGATCTTCGTCGCGCCCTTCGATGCGAAGACGTGGGCGGTGGCGCCGTCGAGATGCACGTCGAGCGTCTGGCGCATGCCGGCGAACTCGACCTCGAATTCGCCCGACGGGAACTGGCCGATCACCAGCGGACCCTCGGTGCCGCCGGCTTCCAGCCACAGGCCGCCGTCGCGCTTGTAGGTGAGCACGGCGGCCCGCTCCGCACCGCGGAACTCGAAGTCGAAATGACGCCGGTATTCGCCCAGCGAGCGCCAGCCGTCGCGGCGGGCGAAGGGGTCGGGCATCTTGCCGGGCCATTCGGTGACCAGCGTTCGCGTGATGGCGGCGGCCGCGGCCAGCGGCAGGCCCAGCGTCTCGCGGTCGAACAGCACCGCGCGCTCGCGCTCGATCAGCGCGGTGTCGAGGTTGGCCCTGGAGAACGATTCGGTCGCCAGGATGCCGCGCAGGAACTGCACGTTGGTCTGCACGCCCACGATCTGCACCTGCGCCAGCGCGGCGTCGAGCCGCGCCAGTGCTTCGTCGCGCGTGGCGCCGTGCACGATGAGCTTGGCGATCATCGAGTCGTAGAACGGCGAGATCTCGCCGCCCTCGCGCACGCCGTCGTCGATGCGCACCCCGGCGCTCGCGCCGGTCAGTGCCATGCGTTGGAAGGCCGTCGCCTGAGGCTTGCGGTACACGCGCAGGGTGCCGGTGGCGGGCAGGAAGTTGTTGTCCGGGTTCTCGGCGCAGATGCGCGCCTCGATGGCGTGGCCGTGGATCTTCAGGTCGGCCTGCTTGGCGGGCAATGCCTCGCCCGAGGCCACGCGCAGTTGCCATTCGACGAGGTCGAGGCCCGTGATGGCTTCGGTCACCGGGTGCTCGACCTGCAGGCGCGTGTTCATCTCCATGAAGAAGAAGTTCATCTCTCCGCCTTCACGCTGCTCGACGATGAACTCAACGGTTCCGGCGCCCACGTAATTCACGGCGCGCGCGGCCGCCACGGCGGCATCGCCCATCTGCTTGCGCATGGCCTCGGTCATGCCGGGCGCGGGCGCTTCTTCCAGCACCTTCTGGTGGCGGCGCTGCACCGAGCAGTCGCGCTCGAACAGGTAGACGTAGTTTCCGTGCGTGTCGCCGAACACCTGGATCTCGATGTGGCGCGGGCGCTGCACGTATTTCTCGATCAGCACCGCGTCGTCGCCGAAGCTGTTGATGGCTTCGCGCTGGCACGATGCGAGCGCGGCAGCGAAGTCCTCCGCCTTGTCGACCGCGCGCATGCCCTTGCCGCCGCCGCCCGCGCTCGCCTTGATGAGCACCGGGTAGCCGATGCGGTCGGCCTCGCGCTGCAGCAGTTGCGGGTCCTGGTCGTGGCCGTGGTAGCCGGGCACCAGCGGCACGCCGGCTTTCTCCATCAGTTGCTTCGATTCGGCCTTCAGTCCCATGGCCTTGATGGCCGAGGGCGGCGGGCCGATGAAGACCAGGCCGGCGTCGGCGCAGGCTTGCGCGAACTCTTCGTTCTCGCTCAGGAAGCCGTAGCCCGGGTGCACCGCCTCGGCGCCTGTGGCCTTGGCGGCTTCGAGGATCTTCTCCCAGCGCAGGTAGCTGTCTTTAGGGGCGCTGCCGCCGAGGTGCACCGACTCGTCGCAGGCACGCACGTGGTTGGCATGCGCGTCGGCATCGGAATACACGGCGACCGTGCGAATGGCCATGCGGCGCGCAGTTGCCGCGACGCGGCAGGCGATCTCGCCACGGTTCGCAATGAGGATCTTCTTAAACATTCGGAGTGTCTCCCGGAGGATTCTTTTTCAGTTGAAACGCGGGCACCACGCCCGGATCGGGTCGGCCGCTGAAGATACGGGCCACGCGGGCGAACAGCGCCTTGAGGAAACGCCAGCTCTTGCGGATGAGCCACACGCTCAGCACAAGCACCAGCACGAACAGCACGAGAAAGACGAAAGGGTGCGCCACCGCCAGCCACAGCCCGGCAGGCACCATGGAGTCCTCGACCAGCGAGGCGCCCACGTTCGAGAACGGCTCGGGCGAGGTGTTGATGGCCGCGCGCGTCGTGGCCTTGGCCGCGTGCGCCGTGGCCGCGAAGCCGCCGCCCAGCAGCGCCGCGACGATGGCCATCACGCCGTGGTCGGTGCCGAACACGCTGGCGGCGAGCGCGGCACCGGCCGGGATGCGGATGGCGGTGTGCACCACGTCCCACAGCGAATCGAGGCCGGGAATCTTGTCGGCGAAGAATTCGATGAACACCATGAAGCCGCTGGCCGCAATGACCACCGGGTGCGCCAGCAACTGCAGCCCGCTCGGCAACGGAACCCAGCCGAAGTAGCCGACGATGCCCGTCAGCAGCACGACCAGGTAGAGCCGCACGCCGCTGGCCCAGCCGATGGCGGCTGCCAGTGCGATGAGCTGGGGCATGTCGAGGCTGGTGTTCATGGCGGCGGCTCTCTGTCAGTCGAATTCGATGGTGCCGGCTTCCATGGAAGCCACGAGGTCCGCGAGCCATGCCTCGACCGACGCATGTTCGACAGGCCGGTCTTCGTCGGCTTTCCAGAAGGCGACGAGCTGCCCCGGCTGCCCGCCGCCCTCGGCATCGATGTCGACGCACAGGTAGCTGCCGCCGCCGTTCGACAGGAACGGCACCCAGCCGCGCCGCCAGGTGGCGGGGTCTTCGAAGTCGGTGCCGATCATGTCGTCGAGCATCTCCTTGGTGTCGGCGATGTCTTCGAGCGCGCTGAACATGCGGTTGCCCTGCAGGCTGTCGAAGCTGCTGTCCGGCTGGCCGTTGCGCCAGCGGTAGAGCGCACGAAAAGCCTCCGGCAGCTTCAGCGAGAACTTCGCTTCGAATGCGTCGAGGCCGGCATCGCTCACGCCGGGCTGAAGCACCGCATGGTAGTCCGCGCGATGCGCGGCCAGCCACGCGTCCATGCGTTCGACGAGTGCGTGGTGCGCCATGGTGCTCAGGCCTTGCCCGTTTCCAGCCAAGAGGGCTTGCGCTTCTGCAGGAAGGCCTGCACGCCCTCGCGGCCTTCGTCGCTCGCGCGGATGTCAGCGATGCCCTCGACGGTCTTCGCGATCAGCGCATCGTCGATCTCTCGGCCGTCCACATCGGCGATCAGCTGCTTGCAGGCGCGCACGGCCGCAGGGCTGGCGCCGGTCAGCGCCTTCAGCAGTTCGTCGACCTTGGCATCGAGCGCGTCGGCGGCCACCACTTCATGCACGAAGCCGATGCGGTGCGCCTCGGCGGCGGTGAAGCGCTCGGCCGTGAGGAAGTAGCGCTGAGAAGCGCGGGTGCCCATCGCGCGCAGCACATACGGGCTGATGGTCGCGGGCACCAGGCCGATCTTCACCTCGCTCAGGCAGTACCAGGCGGTGTCCACGCTCACGGCCATGTCGCATGCGGCGACCAGCCCCATGCCGCCCGCGTACACGTCGCCCTGCACGCGCGCAATGGTGGGCTTGGGGCACTCGGCAATCGTGCGCAGCATGGCTGCCAGCTTGCCCGCGTCGGCGATGTTCTCGTCGCGCGTGTAGTCGGCCATGCGGCGCATCCAGTTGAGATTCGCGCCCGCGCAGAAGGCCGGGCCGTTGGCGCCGAGCACGATGGCCTTGACCTGCGGCAATGCGCCGGCCTCGGTGAAGGCCTGCGTCAGCTCGGCGATGACGACGTCGTCGAAGGCGTTGCGCGCGTCGGGCTGGTCGAGCCAGATGCGGGCGATGGCGCCGTCGATGCGCAGTTGCAGTTTGCTGTAGTGGTCGCTCATGTCTCTTGTCGTTTGTTCATTGAAGGCGCTGTGGCAGCCCCAGCTTCGCAAGGAACTGATCCACCATCGGCACCCAGATGGCCGCGTTATCCCGCCCTTCGAAGAAGGCGTGGCCGTCGTCGCCGTAGGGCGGCACGGCCTCGAAGCGCACGTCCACGCCCCTGGCCTTGTAGGCGTCCAGCAGCCGGCTCGCCAATGCGGGGCCGAAGAAATGGTCGTTCTGCGAATAGACCCACAGCATCGGCACCTTCGTGGTCGAGGCATAGCGGCCGAAGGCGTCCACCAGGCTGGCCTCGTTGCACACGTCGTCCGGTCCGCGCGAGCCGCGTCCGCCCGCGAAATTGATGGTGCCGATCACGCCAGCCGGGTTCAGGCTCGACAGCGCCAGCACGCCGAAGCCGCCGGCCGACTTGCCCAGCAGCACGATGCGCTGCGCGTCGGCATACGGCAGCGCGCGGGCGTAGTCGAGCGCGGCGCCGATGTCCTTGGCGCTCTCCAGGCCGGCCCGCACGTAGTCGGGGTTGCTGCAGCTGAAGTAGTTCTCGGCCCACGGCCCGTCGGACTTGCCGTAGCCGCGGCGCATCGGGTTGATGACCAGGAAGCCGTGGCGCGCGAACATCTGGGCCTGCCGTGCATAGCGGTCCTGCATCTTCGGGAAGTCGGAGGGCGAACGCGGCGTGCCGTGGTTGATCACCAGCACCGGAAACGGCCCGTCGCCCTCGGGCTTGTATTCGGTGGCCGCGAGCTTGACGTGCGACTCGCCGAAGAAGCCCTTGACGGTCATCGGAATCTCGACGTCGCGGCGCGCCACGTCCTGGGCCTGCGCGCCGAGCGCGCAGCACAACAGTGCGGTGGCAATGAACGCGAGCTTGCGCAACGTCATGAAGGATTCCTCGGGCGCCTCTTACATCCGGAAGATGCCGAACTTCGGCTCGGGCACCGGCGCGTTGCGCGCGGCCGCCAGGCCCAGCGCCAGCACACGGCGCGTGTCCGCCGGATCGATGATGCCGTCGTCCCACAGCCGCGCGGTGGCGTAGTAGGGGTGGCCCTGGTCCTCGTACTGCTGGCGGATAGGCGCCTTGAAGGCTTCTTCCTCTTCCTTGCTCCAGCTGCCGCCCTTGAGTTCGATGCCGTCGCGCTTCACGGTGGCCAGCACGCTCGCGGCCTGCTCGCCGCCCATCACGCTGATGCGCGCGTTGGGCCACATCCAGAGGAAGCGCGGGCTGTATGCGCGGCCGCACATGCCGTAGTTGCCGGCGCCGAAGCTGCCGCCGATGATGATGGTGAACTTGGGCACGTTGGCGGTGGCCACGGCCGTCACCATCTTGGCGCCGTGGCGCGCGATGCCTTCGTTCTCGTACTTGCGGCCCACCATGAAGCCGGTGATGTTCTGCAGGAACACCAGCGGGATCTTGCGGTGGCAGCACAGCTCGATGAAGTGCGCGCCCTTCTGCGCCGACTCGGAAAACAAAATGCCGTTGTTCGCGATGATGCCCACCGGCATCCCCTCGATCTCGGCAAAGCCGCAGACCAGCGTGGCACCGAAGCGCGCCTTGAACTCGTGGAACTCGCTGCCGTCGACGATGCGCGCGATGATCTCCCGCACGTCGAAGGGCTTGCGCGTGTCGGTGGGGATCACGCCGTACAGCTCCTCGCGCGGGAACTCGGGGGCGCGCACCGCCTTGCCGTCCGCAGCCTCGGCGCCCGCATTCTTCGCATTGAGGTTGGCCACCGCCGTGCGCGCAAGCGCCAGCGCATGCAGGTCGTTCTGCGCGAGGTGGTCGACCACGCCCGACAGGCGCGTGTGCACGTCGCCGCCGCCCAGGTCTTCGGCCGTGACCACTTCGCCAGTGGCCGCCTTCACCAGCGGCGGGCCGCCCAGGAAGATGGTGCCCTGGTTCTTCACGATGATCGACTCGTCGCTCATCGCCGGCACATACGCGCCGCCGGCCGTGCACGAGCCCATGACCACCGCGATCTGCGGAATGCCCTGGGCGCTCATGTTGGCCTGGTTGTAGAAGATGCGGCCGAAGTGGTCGCGGTCGGGAAACACCTCATCCTGGTTCGGCAGGTTGGCGCCGCCCGAGTCGACCAGGTAGATGCAGGGCAGGCGGTTCTGCTCGGCGATTTCTTGCGCGCGCAGGTGCTTCTTCACCGTCATCGGGTAGTAGGTGCCGCCCTTCACCGTGGCGTCGTTGCACACGATCATGCAGTCGACGCCGTTCACCCGGCCGATGCCCGCGATGATGCCCGCGCCCGGTGCCGACTCGGCCCCCTTGGCGTCGAGGTACATCGCATGCGCGGCCAGCGGCGCGATTTCGAGGAAGGGCGTGCCCGGGTCGAGCAGTTCCGCCACGCGGTCGCGCGGCAGCAGCTTGCCGCGCGCGGTGTGCTTGGCGCGCGCGGCCTCGCCGCCGCCCTGCTCCACTTTGGCGAACTGCTGGCGCAGGTCGTCGACCAGCGCGCGCATGGCGGCTGCATTGGCCTGGAAGTCGGCCGAGCGGGCGTTCAGTTTGGTTTCGAGTTTGCTCATGCGGTTTTTTCTTGGCTGAGGCCGAGTTGCTCTGTCATGGCTTCGCGGATCTTGAATTTCTGGATCTTGCCGGTGACGGTCATCGGGAATTCGGTGACGAAATGGATGTACCTGGGCACCTTGTAGTGCGCGATCTGGCCCTTGCAGAAGTCGCGGATCTCCTCGTCGGTGGCGCTCTGGCCGGGCTTGACGATGATCCACGCGCACAGCTCTTCGCCGTACTTCCTGTCGGGCAGGCCGACCACCTGCACGTCCTGCACCTTGGGGTGGCGGTAGAGGAACTCCTCGATCTCGCGCGGGTAGATGTTCTCGCCGCCACGGATCACCAGGTCCTTGATGCGCCCGACGATGTTGACGTAGCCCTCGGCGTCCATGGTGGCGAGGTCGCCGGTGTGCATCCAGTGTTCGGGGTCGATGGCTTCGCGCGTCTTGGGCTCGTCGTCCCAGTAGCCGTGCATCACCGAATAGCCGCGCGTGCACAGCTCGCCCGACTGTCCGGGCGGCATGATCGCGCCGGTCTCGGGGTCGACGATCTTCACCTCGAGGTGCGGCTGCACCGTGCCCACGGTGGACACGCGGCGGTCCAGCGGCGTGTCGGTGCTGCTCTGGCAGCTCACGGGGCTGGTTTCGGTCATGCCGTAGGCGATGGTGATCTCGCTCAGGTGCATCTGGCTGACCACGCGCTTCATCACCTCGATGGGGCACGGCGAGCCGGCCATGATGCCGGTGCGCAGCGTGGAGAGGTCGAACTCCTTGAAGCGCGGATGGTCGAGCTCGGCGATGAACATGGTGGGCACGCCATGCAGGCCGGTGCACTTCTCGGCCTGCACCGTCTCGAGCACGGTGAGCGGATCGAACCCGTCGTTCGGGTACACGATGGCCGAGCCGTGCGTGAGGCAGGCCAGGTTGCCCAGCACCATGCCGAAGCAGTGGTACAGCGGCACCGGAATGCACAGCTTGTCGACGGGCGACAGCTTCATGCATTCGCCGATGAAGAAGCCGTTGTTCAGGATGTTGCGGTGCGTGAGCGTCGCGCCCTTGGGAAAGCCGGTGGTGCCGCTGGTGAACTGGATGTTGATCGGGTCGGTGGCCTTCAGCGTCTTCTGGATCTGCGCGATGCGCGGATCGGCCGCATCGCCGCTGGCCAGCAGTTGGCTGAAGCGCCGCATGCCAGGCTGTTCGTCGCCCTGGCCGGGCCTGTCGATCCAGAAGATGTGCTGCAGCAGCGGCAGGCGCGCGGGGCCCAGCTCGCGCAGCATGCCCAGATAGTCGCTGGTCTTGAACTGCGCCATCGTCACCAGCGCCTTGCAGCCGACCTTGTTGAGCGCGTACTCGAGCTCCGAAGTGCGGTAGGCGGGGTTGATGTTGACGAGGATCAGGCCGACCTTCGCGGTGGCGATCTGCATCAGCACCCACGGCACGTTGTTGTGCGACCAGATGCCGACGCGGTCGCCGGTCTTCAGCCCCAGGCCCAGCAGCGCGCTGGCGAGCCTGTTGGATTCGGCCTGCAGTTCGCGGTAGGTGAAGCGCTGGCCTTCGTGGCGGCTGATGAGGGCTTCGCGGTCGGGCTGCCTGTCGACCATGTCGTCGAAGAAGTCGCCGATGGGTTGTTCGATGAGGGGGACGTCGGTGGCGCCCTTGCCGTAGCTCTCGGTCAGTGCTGCAGTCATGTTCATTTCCTTCCTTGTCTCCGTTTGTCTTGCTCCTTCCCCCTCTGGGAGAAGGCTGGGATGGGGGCAAGCGGCGCTGGTGGAATGCAATGCCTCATCGAACGCCGCTTGCCCCCACCCCTGCCCTCCCCCGGAAGGGGAGGGAGAAAAACAGCCTATGCCGTTTCAGCGAAAAGCTCGCGGCCGATCAGCATGCGCCGGATCTCGCTCGTGCCCGCGCCGATCTCGTAGAGCTTCGCATCGCGCCACAGCCGCTCCACCGGGAACTCCTTCGTGTAGCCCACGCCGCCCAGCGCCTGGATCGCCTCGCCGGCCATCCACGTCGCCTTCTCGGCCGAGTACAGGATGGCGCCGGCCGCGTCCTTGCGGAAGGTGCGCGCATGGTCGTTGCGGTCGCAGGCCTTGCCCACGGCGTACACATAGGCGCGCGTGGCCTGCCAGGTCGAATACATGTCGGCCAGCTTGCCCTGCATCAGCTGGAACTCGCCGATGCTCTGGCCGAACTGCTTGCGGTCGTGAATGAAGGGCAGCACCGCGTCCATGCAGGCGGCCATGATGCCCAGCGGGCCGCCCGAGAGCACCGCGCGCTCGTAGTCGAGGCCGCTCATCAGCACCTTGGCGCCCATGCCTTCGCCGCCCAGCACGTTCTCTTCGGGCACTTCGCAGTTGTCGAAGAACAGCGGGAAGGTGTTGGAGCCGCGCATGCCGAGCTTGTCGAGCTTGTTGCCGGCGGAAAAGCCCTTGAAGCCTTTCTCGACGATGAAGGCCGTCATGCCGCGCGCGCCCATCTCGGGTTCGGTCTTGGCGTAGATGACCAGCGTGTCGGCGTCGCCGCCGTTGGTGATCCACATCTTGCCGCCGTTGAGCACGTAGTAGCCGTTCTTCTTTTCGGCCTTGAGCTTCATGCTCACCACGTCGGAGCCGGCATTGGGCTCGCTCATGGCCAGCGCGCCCACGTGTTCGCCGCTCACCAGCTTGGGCAGGTATTTCTTCTTCTGCGCATCGCTGCCGTTGCGGTGGATCTGGTTCACGCACAGGTTGGAGTGCGCACCGTAAGACAGGCCCACCGAGGCCGAGGCGCGCGAGACTTCTTCCATCGCCACGATGTGGGCCAGGTAGCCCAGCTCGGTTCCGCCGAACTCTTCCTTCACCGTCATGCCGTGCAGGCCGAGGTCGCCGAGCTTCTTCCAGAGGTCGTGCGGGAACAGGTTGTCGCGGTCGATGTCGGCGGCGCGCGGGGCGATCTCGTTGGCGGCGAAGTCCTGGATCGCGCTGCGCAGCGAGTCGATGGTCTCGCCCAGGTCGAAGTTCAGGCCGGGATCGTGCATGTGTCTTGTCTCCTCTGAAGGGGTCGGCGCGCAGTGCTACCCGCGCTGGATGGCGCTTGAAAGATCGCAGCTTACGCCTGGGCACGCCTCAATTGGCGCCACAATGGTTGCAAATTGCGCCACGACCGATCCGCAAAGCCATGTCGTCCCCGTCCTTCCTCAGACCCGCCCGCGCCGTCACGCCGATGGCCTTCGTGAGAGCCATCGTGCAGGGCTACGAGCGCTACGGCATGGACCCGGCCGAGGCCCTGAAGGCGGCACAGATCACGCCGCGCGAGCTGGCCCGGCCGGGCGCGCGGGTGACGGCCGCGCAGTTCGAGGCGCTGTCGGAACACGCCATGCAGGAGCTGGACGACGAGGCCCTGGGCTGGTTCTCGCGGCGCCTGCCCTGGGGCAGCTACGGCATGCTGTGCCGCGCCTCGCTCACCTCGCCCGACCTGGGCGTGGCCATCAAGCGCTGGTGCCGCCACCACCGCCTGCTGACCGAGGACATCGGCCTGGCGCTGGATGTGGCGGGCGGCGTGGCCACCCTGCGCATCACCGAGAACCGCCCGCTGGACGAGGCCTTCCGCGAGTTCTGCCTGGTCACCAGCCTGCGCTTCATGCACGGCTACATGTGCTGGGCGATCGATTCGCGCATCTCGCTGCGCAGCGCGGGCTTTCCGTTTGCCGCTCCACCGCACAGCGACGCCTATGCGCCGATGTTCACGCCGGAGGTTCGCTTCGACGCGCCGCAGGCGAGCATCAGCTTCGACGAGCGCTACCTCGCCCTGCCGCTGCAGCGCGACGAGCGCGCTTTGCGCGCCATGCTCAAGCGCGCACTGCCGCTGACCATCCTGCAGTACCGGCGCGACCGTCTGCTGGGGCAGCGCGTGCGCGAGCTGCTGCGATCACGCGCCAGCGAAGCGACCACGGCCGAGGCGCTGGCGGGGCTGCTGAACGTGTCGGGCCGCACGCTGCACCGGCAGTTGCACGAGGAAGGCACGTCGCTGCAGACGCTGAAGAACGAGGTGCGCCACGAGCTGTCCGTGGAGCTGCTGCGGCGCACCACCCGGCCGATCAAGCAGGTGGCGCTGGCGGTGGGGTTCCGCAACGAGAAGAGCTTTTCACGCGCGTTCCTGCAGTGGACGGGGCATGCGCCGAGGGACTTTCGGCAGCTGGGGTTGTAGCGGGGGCGCTTTTGGGCGCCGTTGTTGCTTCGGGGCGTGTGCTCAGGGCATCGGGTACTCCCCTCCGCGAATGTCCCCCGGCCTGCGGCCTCCTCCTTTATTTCGCTGCGGGGAGCACCCGACGCCCTGAGCACGGGGCACGCCGCTGGCGCTCGGCCGATCAACCGGCGCTCTGTCCAACGCTCACGACGATGGGGTGCCTTGCGCAGCGAAATAAAGGAGGAGGGGCGCAGCCCCGGGGGACATTCGCGGAGCAAGGTACCCCGTCGGCGTGAGCGTCGCCCCGAACAGAATGTTCAGGCAGGCGAGTCGATCAAGGCAAGCGCGTTGGCAATGGATTGGCTGTCTTCCGGCCGCACCAGCTTCGCGACTTCCTTTCCGTCGCGCATGAACACCAGCGTGGGCCACAGCCGCACATTGAACGAACGGCCTAGCGGCCGGCCGCTGCCGTCTTCGACCTTGATGCGGCGCACGTCCGGATATTTGGCGAAGGCCTCCGCGATGTTCGGCTGCGCGGCCTTGCAGATGCCGCACCAGTTGGTGCCGAACTCGACCACGGCGGGGCCGGTGAGCGCATCGATCTCGGCGCGGTCGGGTTGCTCGGTCTTGTATTCGGAAGTCATGTGGCGATGTTCCTGTGCTGAACTGAAGGGCTGTCGATGCCCTTCATTGCACCAGAAACTCAGGCCGCCTGCAGGTCGTAGCCTGAAAGCAGCGCGGGCAATTCGGCCATGTCGCTGAACACGCGCACCACGCCCACGCTAAGCAGCGGCCCCGGCCCGCTGTGGCCCGATTCGCCGGTGCTGTAGCCGAACACGGTCGCGCCCGCGGCCACGCCGGCCATCGCACCGGTGACGGTGTCCTCGACGATCGCGCAGCGGCGCGGATCGACGCCCAGCGCCTCGGCTGCCGCCAGGTACACGTCGGGATGCGGCTTGGAACGCGGCATTTCATGGCCGCTGAAGATGCGGCCCTGGAAGCAGTCCAGCAGGCCGACCTTGGCCAGCTGCAGCTCGACCTTGTGGCGGTCCGCGCCCGAGGCGCAGGCAATGCGGCCCTTGAGCCGCGCATGGATCGCGCGGATGGCGGCCGGTGCGTTCGGAATCGCGACGAGGTCGCGCTCCAGTGCTTCGTTGCGCCGCGCACGGAAGCTGCGCAGCCACTCGTCGGTGATCTTCACGCCGGTCTTCGATTCGATGAGCGCGGCCTCGTCCTTCACCGCCTTGCCGGTGAAGGTGTTCATCGATTCCTCGGTGCTGAGGTGCCAGCCGAGCTCGCCGAGCATCTCGGCGAGCACGCGGTTGGTGATGGGTTCGGAATCGACGAGGACGCCGTCGCAGTCGAACAGGACCGCGGAAAAGGGAAAAGGGGTCATGCCTCCATGGTAGCAACGACCCGCTGCAAGCTCAGGACACGGCCTTGATCGGGATGTAGATCTCGCCGCCGCCCGCCATGAATTCCTTCGACTTCTCTTCCATGCCCTCGGTCATGGCCTCGGCTTCGGCCACGCCCTTCTTCGCGGCGTACTCGCGCACTTCCTGCGTGATCTTCATCGAGCAGAACTTCGGGCCGCACATGGAGCAGAAGTGCGCCACCTTGCTCGAGTCTTTCGGCAGCGTCTCGTCGTGGAATTCGCGCGCGGTGTCGGGGTCGAGGCCCAGGTTGAACTGGTCCTGCCAGCGGAACTCGAAGCGTGCTTTGCTCAGCGCGTCGTCGCGCGAGCGCGCGCCCGGGTGCCCCTTGGCCACGTCGGCCGCATGCGCGGCGATCTTGTACGCAATGATTCCCTGCTTCACGTCGTCGCGGTCGGGCAGGCCCAGGTGTTCCTTGGGCGTCACGTAGCAGAGCATCGCGGTGCCGGCCCAGCCGATCATGGCCGCGCCGATGGCGCTGGCAATGTGGTCGTAGCCCGGCGCGATGTCGATGGTCAGCGGCCCCAGCGTGTAGAACGGCGCCTCGTGGCAATGCTTGAGCTGCTCGTCCATGTTCGACTGGATCATGTGCATCGGCACGTGGCCCGGGCCTTCGATCATGGTCTGCACGTCGTGCTTCCAGGCGATCTGCGTGAGCTCGCCCAGCGTGCGCAGCTCGGCGAACTGCGCCTCGTCGTTGGCGTCGGCGCCCGAGCCGGGGCGCAGGCCGTCGCCGAGCGAGAAGCTCACGTCGTAGGCCTTCATGATGTCGCAGATGTCCTCGAAGTGCGTGTAGAGGAAGCTCTCCTTGTGATGCGCGATGCACCACTTGGCCATGATCGAGCCGCCGCGCGACACGATGCCCGTCATGCGGTCGGCCGTGAGGTGGATGAACGGCAGGCGCAGCCCGGCGTGGATGGTGAAGTAGTCGACGCCCTGCTCCGCCTGCTCGATCAGCGTGTCGCGGTAGATCTCCCACGTGAGGTCTTCCGCCACGCCGCCCACCTTCTCCAGCGCCTGGTAGATGGGCACGGTGCCGATGGGCACCGGCGAGTTGCGCACGATCCAGTCGCGCGTGGTGTGGATGTTCTTGCCGGTCGACAGGTCCATCACGTTGTCGGCGCCCCAGCGGATGGCCCACACCAGCTTTTCGACCTCTTCCTCGATGCTCGAGGTGACGGCCGAGTTGCCGATGTTGGCGTTGATCTTGACCTTGAAGTTGCGGCCGATGGCCATCGGCTCGACTTCGGGGTGGTTGATGTTGGCCGGAATGATGGCGCGGCCGCGCGCCACCTCGTCGCGCACGAACTCGGGCGTGATGATGCGCGGAATGCTCGCGCCCATGGGGTTGCCCGCCACGCGCTTCGCACGCTCCTCGTTGGCGAGGTACTCGGCCATCCACTCGCGCTTGCCGTTCTCGCGCAGGGCCACGTACTCCATCTCGGGCGTGACGATGCCGCGGCGCGCGTAGTGCATCTGCGTGACGTTGGCGCCCGACTTCGCGCGGCGCGGCTGGCGCTGCAGCGCCGAGGCACCGGCGCGCAGCTCGGCCAGGCGCTGGGCGTCGCGGTCTTCGTTCTTGGCGCCGTCGTCCAGCGCGTGGTGCGAGCGGCCCTCGTAACTTTCAGTGTCATTGCGCTCGATGACCCAGGCGCCGCGCACGTCGGGCAGGCCGCGGCGCACGTCGATCTCGACCTTGGGGTCGGTGTAGGGGCCGGAGGTGTCGTAGAGCGAGACGGTCTCGCCGTTGGTCAGCAGCACGTCGCGCACCGGCACCTGCAGGTCGGGACGGCTGCCCGGAATCACGCACTTGTGCGAAGCGGGAAACGGCTCGCGCGTGAGCGAAAGCAGCGAGGTGAACTTGTCGGGGGCATTCATCGGAGGCACTCCTTGTTGAGGAAAAGGGTGCTCCGCAATCGCTCGGTGGACTTCGGGAAGCCCGTCACGGAAGGGGGAGTGACGGACCGGAGTCAGGGAGTGCAGCTCTTCTTACGCCGGTATGACCCGGATCAAGTTCGCGGGTCGGCAGCTTTGCCATCTCAGCACGCCACATGCGTGCACCCCGGAGCGGGGCCGATTGTGCGAGCCGCCGGGCGGCGCGTCAAGCCAGGGGCTGCTGCAGGTCGCCGTCGAGATAGAACCAGCGCGCACCCTCGCGCACGAAGCGGCTGCGCTCGTGCAGCCGGGTCGCGGCGCCGGTGGCCGCGCTGCGCTGGCGGGCGACGAACTCGACCTCGGCGTGGTCGGCGTCGAGCACGGAGCGCGAACGGATGTCCAGCCCCAGCCACTTGACCCCGGGCTCGAACTCGATGGAGGCCGGGCGCCTGGCCGCGTCCCAGGTGGCGAGCAGGTACTCGCCGCGCTCCAGCACGAAGGCCGAGTAGCGAGAACGCATCAGCGATTCGGCGTCCGGCGCCGGCGTGTTCTCGAAATCGTCGAGATAGCGGCCACAGCACAGGGCGTAGCCGATGGGCTTGTCGCGGCGGTCGGTACGGCCGCAGGGACAAGGTCCGGTGGTGGGATCGATGGCACTCATGAAGACCGCTATTGGAACACCTCGCGGGCCGGGTGCCGAGAGGGCAAGCCCCGGGGTACCGCGCCGAGGGCATTCACCCTTGGCGCGGCGCTTGCTAAACGCTAGCTTCACAGCGATTCCACCGGAAGAACCGCGATGTACCTCACAGGCACTGAACAGCAGGCGTTGCGCGGCGTTTTCACGCTGCTGGCGCAGGACGCCGCCGGCAACGAGCGCGATATTCGCGAAAGCCTGGGCCGAGCGCTGCTCGACCTGCTGCGCGCAGACCAGTTCGCCTCGTTCGTGTGGGATGCGGGCAGCCGCAGCTTCGGCGGGCGCGTGGCGATCAACATGGAGCCCGCCAACCTCGACAGCTACGCGCAATGGCACCAGCACAACGACCCGATCACCTTCGTGCTGCAATCGCGCCGCCGCGCCACGCGCGTGACCGAGGTGATGCCGCAGCGCGCCCTGATGCGCACCCCGTTCTTCAATGACTTTCTCTCGCGCGACGGGCTGCACTGGGGCATGAACCTGCATGCCTTCGAGGGCGAGCGCGCGCTGGGCGACCTGCGCATCTGGCGGCGCAAGGGACGCGGCGATTTCGGCGACCACGAGAAAGCGCTGCTGGACCTGATCGAGCCGGCGTTCGCCGGGGCGCTGCAGCGGGCCCAGCGCGCGGCTGCGGCCATCGCCTTGCCCCCGCCACGGCAAGCGCAAGACGCTGCATGGTCCCTGCTGAGCGCACGCGAGCAGCAGGTGGCGCGCTGCGTGCGCGAAGGCCTCACCGACAAGGAGATCGCGCGGCGCATGGAGGTGGGCGTGCCCACCGTGCGCACCTACCTGCGGCGCATCTTCGACAAGCTGGGCATCGAGCGCCGCTCGGCGCTGGCCGGCTGGAGCGTGCCGCCGGCCGGGCGCTGACCACGCACCCCGGCTTGCTTGCTTATTTGGGCGCGGGCAGCCGGCCGAGCACCTGTTCCACGGCGAGCCCCACGGCCAGCAGCTTGCGGTCGCTGCCGGCCGGCCCGTCGAGTTCCAGCCCCACGGGCAGGCCCGTCGTCGCGCCGAGGCCCGACGGCAACTGCACGCCCGGAATGCCGGCGTTGCTGCCCGGGTCGGTGTTCTGGATCAGCGCGCCGAAGTTCTCCGGGCTGCTGGCCTCGGGCGCCGCGGCCAGCGCCACGCGCGGCACGGTCGGGAACACCAGCGCGTCGAGCCTGTTGCTGGCGAAGGTGTCGCGGTAGAGCTTCTGCAGCGCGGGGCGTGCAACGCGCATCGCGTTGTCGTAGACCGGCTTCGCATCGACCGTGCCGGCGGGCGCGGGCAGCTTGCGCGGGATCACGAAGGCGTCGAAGGTGCCCTTGACGTCGGGGCTGGCGATGCCGGCGGCGAGCTGCGCGATGTCGATGCCGGTGCGGTACTTCGCGAGGTAGGCCGCCATGTCGTCGTTCGCCTCGTAGAGCGCGAGCGGAAAGCCGATCGCGCCGTTGAGCTCCATCAGCTTCGGCATTTCCACATCCACCAGCGTGACGCCGGCCGCGCGCAGCTTGGCCAGCGCGGCGTCGGTGGCGGCGCGCGTGTCGGCGTCGAGGTTGGCGTAGAAAGCCTGCACCACGCCGAGCCGCACGCGCTTCAGGTCGGCGGGCCGGAGCGGCTTGCCGCCGGCGATCACGCCGTCGAGCAGTGCCACGTCGGCCATCGACTGCGCCATCGGCCCGGCCGTGTCGCGCGTGTGCGAGATGGGCGCAATGCCCTGCTGCGGATAGCGGCCCATGCTCGGGCGCAGCGACGCGCAGCCGTTGAAAGCGCACGGAATGCGCACCGAGCCGCCGGTGTCGGTGCCGAGGGCGGCCGGCACCATGCGCGCGCCCAGCGCCGCGCCATTGCCCGAAGAAGAGCCGCCCGCGATACGGCTCGCGTCGTAGGCATTGCGCACGCCCACCTCGGGCCCGCTCTGGAACGCGGGGTTGTAGCCGGTGACGCCGAAGGCCAGCTCGTGCATGTTGGTCTTGCCGAGCACCACCGCGCCGGCGGCGCGCAGCTTGGCCACCACAGGTGCATCGGCGCCGGGCACGAAGCCCTTGAGCGCAGGCGTGCCGGCCGTCGCGGGCAGGCCCTGCACCTGGATGTTGTCCTTGATGGCCACGGGCAGCCCCGCGAGCGGCTTGCACGCGCCGCCGCGCTTGCGCAGCGCATCGGCGGCGCGCGCCTGCTTCAGTGCGCCGGCTTCGTCGAGCGTGATGAAGGCATTGAGGTTCGCCCGGGCCTTGGCCTGGGCGATGTAGGCCGTGACCAGCTGCTCGCTGGTGACGGCACCGGCGCACAGCTGCTTCACGGCTTCGCTCGCGGTCAGCGCGGCGATGTCGGGCGCGGCGGCGGTCTGCGCCTGCGCCTGCGCCGGCAGGATGGGGGCGCCAAGGCACAGCAGGGCCAGGGCGGTGGCGGGAACGGATTTTGAAATGGACATGGCGAAGGCCTCCGACAAGAGAGGCCGCCATGGTGCGCTCGAGGCGCACGGTTGTCTGTCGTCGAAACCGATGACAGGCTGACGGATGGGTAACCGGCTAGCGGAACATCACCCACTCGGGCCGCATGTTGAAGCGCACCGGCAGGATGCTCACGCCGAGGCCGCTGGTTACGTACATGCGCCTGCCCTTGTGCGAGATCCAGCCGTAAGCCCATTCGCGCGGCGCCGCGCCGGGCACGATCAGTGCGCCATGGCCCGGCACGCTGACCTGTCCGCCGTGCGTATGCCCCGCGACCACGAGGCCTCTTGTGCGCGGCATGGTCGCGAGGCTGAAGGGGTCGTGCATCATGACCAGTGTCGCTGCCTCGGGCGGCACGCCGGCCAGCGCGCGCATCGGGTCCGAATGGCCGGTCGAGTGATCGCCGATACCGACCACCCAGAGGTCGTGGCCGGGCACTTGCACCGAAGCGTTTTCCAGCACCCGGATGCCCTGCGCGGCCAGTGCCTTGGCGATGCGCTGGCCGTCATGCCACCAATCGTGGTTGCCGAGCACTGCATACACGCCGTGCGGCGCCTTCAGGCGGCCGAACACCACGGCCATGTCTTCGATGGGCAGCGACTCGTCGCCACCCGAGCCGGCCAGGAAGTCGCCGGGCAGCAGCACGATGTCGGGCTGCGCTGCATTGATGTCGTCCACGACGCGTGCGGCGCGCCCAAGGCCGTTGACGCGCCATGCCGAACGCGCGGTGAGGTGCCAGTCGCTCGCCACCGCCACCTTCAGTCCCGGCGGCGCCTGCCATGCAGATGAGCCCAGGGGTTCTACACGCACGGCCACCCAGCGCGGCTCGATGACGAAGCCCCATAGCGCGAGCCCCGCCAGCACGCATGCCGTGGCAATCCAGCCCCACCACCGTCCGCTGCGCCGGTTCACGCCAGCGCGCGTTGAATCAAGAGCTTCTGGATGTCCGAGGTGCCTTCGTAGATCTGGCACACGCGCACGTCGCGGTAGATGCGCTCCAGCGGGAAGTCGTTCACGTAGCCGTAGCCGCCCAGCGTCTGGATGGCGGCGCTGCACACGCGCTCGGCCATCTCGCTGGCGAAGAGCTTCGCCATGGCCGCCTCCTTCAGGCAGGGCCGGCCGGCGTCGCGCAGCGCGGCGGCATGCCAGATGAGCTGGCGCGCCGCTTCGAGCTGCGTCGCGCATTCGGCAAGGCGGAAGCCAACGGCCTGCTGGTCGAAGATCGAACCGCCGAAGGCCTGGCGTTCCTTGGCATAGGCCAGCGCCACGTCGAAGGCGCTGCGCGCCATGCCCACGCTCTGCGCTGCAATGCCGATGCGCCCGCCCTCGAGCGCGCCGAGGGCGATCTTGTAGCCCTCGCCTTCGGCGCCGATGAGGTTTTCCACCGGGATGCGGCAGCCGTCGAAGTTGATCTGCGCGGTGTCGCTGCTGTGCTGGCCCAGCTTGTCTTCCAGCCGCGCGACGTTGTAGCCGGGCGCGTCGGTCGGCACCAGGAACGCGCTCATGCCGCGCTTGCCCGCGCCCTTGTCGGTCACGGCAATGACGACGGCCACATGGCCGTTCTTGCCGCTGGTGATGAACTGCTTGACGCCGTCGATCACGTAGGCGTCGCCGTCCTTGCGCGCCGTGGTGCGCAGGCTCGACGCGTCGCTGCCGGCCTGCGGCTCGGTGAGGCAGAAGGCGCCGAGCATCTTCCCCTGCGCGAGCGGCTCGAGCCACTGCTTCTTCTGCTGCGCATTGCCGTAGCGCATGAGGATGGCGTTGACGGGGCAGTTGGTCACGCTGATGGCGGTGCTGGTGCCGCCGTCGCCGGCCGCGATTTCCTCCAGCACCAGCGCGAGCGTGAGGTAGTCGAGGCCGGCGCCGCCATGCTCCTCGGGCACGCAGATGCCGTAGGCACCCAGCGCCGCGAGGCCGTGGTGCGCTTCCTTCGGAAAGCTGTGCTCGCGGTCCCACCTGGGGGCGTTGGGCCACAGCTCGGCTTGAGAGAAATCGCGCACCGCGTCGCGGATGGCTTCCTGGTCTGCTGTCAACAACATGGCAGTTCCTTCTATGTGAAGAGGCGGTCGCCGCCGGGCCGCCCCAAGGCGGACCGCGCCTCCCCCTCGGGGGGTGGAGTTACACGAGCAAGGCGAGTGAAAAGCCGGGGGGCAGCATTCACTTTCCGGCGCCGAGGTCCATGATCAGGCGCGCGGCCATGTACAGGCGGCGCGGGATGGCGCTGATGTCCACGTACTCGGCCTTGTCGCTGTGGTAGCCGAAGCCGGGCAGGCCCAGGCTTTCGATCACGGGCTTGCCGGAGAGCGCGGCATAGGCCGCGTCGGTGCCGCCGCCGGTGCGTTCTTCCACGCCCAGCGTGCCGCCGGCTTCCTTGTAGTACGCCACGGCCTTGTCGACCAGCTTCTTGCCGCCTTCACCGGCATTGAAGGCCGGGCGGCCGCGCGTGACGATCACCTTGACGTCGGCCTCGGGCAGCTTCTTCTGCTGCGCGCGCTCTTCCAGCGTCTTCATGGCGGCGTCGAAGTCTTCGTTGCGGGCATAGCGCACGTCGGCGTTCAGCGTGGCGGTGGCCGGGATGATGTTCGACACGTTGCCGGCCTTGGCGATGGTCCAGTTGAAGCGCAGGTTCTTCGACTTGTCGTCGATGTTCATCGTGCGCAGCACCAGGTCGGAGGCCTCGACCAGCGCGTTCACGCCCAGCTCGGGCGCCGCGCCCGCATGCGATGCCTTGCCGGTGATGTTGACCTGCACATAGGCGATGCCCGAGGTGCCGAGCGACAGCTTCTCGTCGCCGGCGCTGGTGGGCTCGAAGGAAAGCACGTAGTCGGCCAGCTTGGCTTCTTCCTGGATCAGGTCGCGCGAGCCGAAGGAGCCTTTTTCCTCGTCGGTGTTGAACAGCACGGTGATGGTGCCGTAGTCGCGCACGCCGTATTCCTTGAGCAGCTTGAGCGTGTGCAGGATGACGGCGTTGCCGCCCTTGTCGTCGGCGATGCCCGGGCCGTAGGCCTTGTCGCCCTCGACGCGAAACGGAGCCTTCGCGAGGATGCCCTTCAGGTACACCGTGTCCATGTGCGACATCAGCAGCAGGTTCTTGCCGCCGCGGCCCTTGATCTTGCCGACGATGTTGTCGCCCACCACGATGCCGGCCGACTTGCTGCGCGTGACGGTGAAGCCCAGGTTCTTGAGTTCGCCCTCGAGGTAGTTGCCGGCGGCGGCGATGCCTTCGGCGTCACCGGTGCCGGTCTCGATGTTGACGAGTTTCTCCAGCGTCTTGATCACCGCGGGCTGCTCGTCGGTGGCAGCCTGGAACAGCACGTTGTCGCGCTTCTGGGCCCAGCTGGCGGCGGGCGCCAGGAAAGCGGCGGCCAGCAAGGCGGCAATGGCGGTACGGTGGATGGATGGGCGCATGAAATCTCCTGCTCTACGCATTTATTTGAATGTCTGAATGAAAAAAAGCCGGGAGCGCCCGTGCTCGGACGCTCCCGACGCTGCTCTTATAGCAATTCGAGTGCCACGGCGGTGCCTTCGCCGCCGCCGATGCACAGCGTGGCCACGCCGCGCTTCTTGCCGCGCGCCTTCAGGGCATGAATGAGCGTAACCATGATGCGCGCGCCGCTGGCGCCGATCGGATGGCCCAGCGCGCAGGCGCCGCCGTGCACGTTGACGATCTCGTGCGACACGTCGAGCTCGTGCATCAGCGCCATCGGCACCACGGCGAAGGCCTCGTTCACTTCCCACAGGTCCACGTCCTTCACGGCCCAGCCGGTCTTCTTGAACAGCTTGGCGACAGCGCCCACGGGCGCGGTGGAGAACCACTCGGGCTGCTGCGCGTGCGTGGCATGGCCGACGATGCGGGCGATGGGCCTGGCGCCGATCTTCTTGGCATGCGACTCCGTCATCATCACCAGCGCGGCGGCGCCGTCGTTGATGGACGAGCTCGATGCGGCGGTGATGGTGCCGTTCTCTTTCTTGAACGCGGGCTTGAGCGTGGGGATCTTGTCGAGCTTGACCTTGCCCGGGCCTTCGTCGACCGAGACCACCGTGTCGCCGCCGCGGCCCTTGACCGTGACGGGCACGATCTCGTCCTTGAACAGGCCGGTCTCGGTGGCCTTCTTGGCGCGCTCGACGCTGGCGATGGCGAAGGCGTCCTGCTGCTCGCGCGTGAACTTGTACTTGGCCGCGCAGTCCTCGCCGAAGGTGCCCATCGAGCGGCCCGGCTGGTAGGCGTCTTCGAGGCCGTCGAGCATCATGTGGTCGAAGATGCGGTCGTGGCCCATGCGGTAGCCGCCGCGGCCCTTGAGCATGAGGTAGGGCGCGTTGGTCATGCTTTCCATGCCGCCCGCGACGATCACGTCGTGCGTGCCGGCCAGCAGCAGGTCGTGCGACAGCATCGCGGCCTTCATGGCCGAGCCGCACATCTTGCTGAGCGTGACCGCGCCCGCGCTGTCGGGCAGGCCGCCCTTGTAGGCCGCCTGGCGCGCCGGGGCCTGGCCCTGGCCGGCCATCAGGCAGTTGCCGAACAGCACTTCGCCCACGCTGTCGGGCGCGATGCCCGCTCGCTCGACGGCGGCCTTGATGGCGGCGCCGCCCAGGTCGTGCGCGGAGAGCGACGAGAAGTCGCCCTGGAAGCTGCCCATGGGGGTGCGGGCAAGGCCGACGATGACGATGGATTCGGACATGTGGAGGTCTCCTTCAAGAATGATGTGAAAGCGGAAATCGAAAACAGCCGTACGGGTCAGAAGTGCGTCGCGTGCCCTTCGTGCTGGAAGCGCTGCGACTCTTCGTAGGGGAACACATCGAGCATCTGCCCGGCCTGGATGCGTTCCTTGTGGTGCTGCCAGAAGGCAGCGTCGAGCAGGTCGGCGTGGTGGGCCATGAAGGCCTCGCGCACGTCCTTGTTGCCCAGCAGGAAGGGCTCGAAGGTTTCGGGGAACACGTCTTTCGGGCCGACCGAATACCAGACCTCGCCGCTCATTTCTTCTTCCTCGTTGCGCGGCTCGGGCACCTTGCGGAACTTGCAGTCGGTGACGTATTCGATCTCGTCGTAGTCGTAGAACACCACCTTGCCGCCGCGCGTGACGCCGAAGTTCTTCCACAGCATGTCGCCGGGAAAGATGTTGGCCGCCACCATGTCCTTGATGGCGTTGCCGTACTCCACCACCGCATGCTCGAGCTGCTCTTTCGCGCGCCTGGCGTGCGCCGGGCTCTCGGGATGGGCCAGCGTGTCGAAAGCTTCCTGCAGGTAGATGTTCAGCGGGATCATGCGCCGCTCGATGTAGACGTGCTTGAGCACCAGCTCCATTTCCCCGTTGCCGTCGCGGTCGCCGATCTCGAGCTGGCTGGGCGCGAACTTGCGGATCTCCTCGATCAGCCCTGGCTCGAAGCGGTCGAGCGGAAAACCCACGTCGCTGTACTCCAGCGTGTCGGCCATGCGGCCAACGCGGTCGTGCTGCTTCACGAGCATGTACTTGCCCTTGATCTGCTCGCGCGTGGTGTCCTTCTGCGGCGGATAGAAGTCCTTGATGACCTTGAACACGAACGGGAACGACGGCAGGTCGAACACCAGCATCACCATGCCCTTGATGCCGGGCGCGATGCGGAAGCGGTCGCTCGAGTAGTTCAGGTGCGAGAGGAAGTCACGGTAGAACAGCGTCTTGCCCTGCTTGGCGAGGCCGAGCGCGTTGTAGATCTCGGCGCGCGGCTTGCGCGGCATGAGCGAGCGCAGGAACTGCACCCAGGCCGAGGGCACTTCCATGTCGACCATGAAGTACGCGCGCGCAAAGCTGAAGAGCATCTGCAGGTCGTCTTCGCCGAACAGGGCCGCGTCGATGTAGAACCTGCCGTGGCTGTCGTGCAGTATGGGCAGCGAGAACGGGATCTCGGTGAAGCCGTTCATGATCTTGCCGACCACGTACGCGCCCTTGTTGCGGAAGAACAGGCCCGACAGCACCTGCAGCTGGAAGTTGGCGCGCAGCTTGACCTGGTGGAAGCGGTTCAGGATGACGTGCGCCACGCGCTGTGCGTCGCGCCGCTTGTTGGCGAAGCTGCCGAGCAGGGAAAAGTCGTCGAGCATCTGCTCGACGGTGTCGGCCAGCGTGTCGGGCGAAGGATAGTACGGCCGATAGGTGGGCGCGCCGCGCGGCTCGATGTACTCGGTGCTGATGGCCGGGCGCACGAAGATGAAGTCGTTCTGGAAGTAGGCGCGGTGCAGGATCTTGGTGGTCACCGAGTTGAAGAAGCTCTCGGCCAGCTCGGGCTGGTGGTGGTTCACCAGCAGGCCGATGTAGTGCAGCTTGACCTGGTGCCACACGTCCATGGGCTGCTCGCCGGCCTTGAACTCTTTCTCGAGTCGGGCCACGGCCTCGCTCACCCGCAGGTCGTAGAACTCGATGCGCTCGCGCTGCGCACGCTGCTGGCCGTGCCAGTCGGCGGTTTCGAAGCGGTGCTTGGCACGCGCCGACTCGGCCCGGAACAACCGGTAGTGCCGGTTGAAGCCGTCCATCATCGCCTTCGCAATGTCATAGGCCAGCGGCGAATCGAGACGCTGCGGGAACATGGCGGGACGGACGGGGTGGAGGACGACGGCGCTGCCGCCGCTCAGGTGGCCGCGGTGGTGCCGTCGGCCTCGGGCTGCGCCGCCGTGATCGACTTCACCGATGCCCCGGGCTTGCTCCACTTGTGGCGGATGCGCTGCACCGCGGCCTTGTAGATGGCGTCGAGCGGCTGGGTGCCGTCCACGCTCAGGCCGAGGTCCTGCAGCAGGCCGTCGTGCACGCCGAAGGTCCAGCCGTGGATGCGGACCTTCTGGCCGCGCGCCCATGCATCGACCATGACGGTGCTGACGGCCACGTTGACCACCTGCTCGGCCACGTTGAGCTCGCACAGCGCATCGACGCGGGCTTCCTCGTCGGGCAGGCTCTCGAGCATCACGTGGTGGCGGTCGCGCACGTCCTGGATGTGGCGGATCCAGTTGTCGGCCAGGCCGATGCGCTTGCCGCTGAGCGCGGCCTTGACGCCGGCGCAGCCGTAGTGGCCGACCACCATGATGTGCTCGACCTTCAGGTGCTCGACCGCGAACTGGATCGCCGAGAGCGCGTTCAGGTCGGAGTGCACCACGATGTTGGCCACGTTGCGGTGCACGAACACTTCGCCCGGCTCCAGGCCGGTGATCTGGTTGGCGG
The DNA here is from genome assembly GCF_037482385.2 of Variovorax sp. AB1(2024). Lineage (NCBI taxonomy): Bacteria > Pseudomonadati > Pseudomonadota > Betaproteobacteria > Burkholderiales > Comamonadaceae > Variovorax > Variovorax sp. AB1(2024). The sequence continues at coordinate 193,050 of NZ_JBBHKP020000001.1, forward strand.
GCACGCGGCTGTCGGAGCAGCCGATCCACATGTAGCGCGGCGTCTGCTGCTTCACCAGGCCGGTGAAGAAGCCGGGGCGGTCACGCTCCATCTGGGCGGACCAGGCACGGTTGTGGGCGAAGAGGTCGTTGAGGTTATCGGTGTCGGACATAGTCAGCTATTGTCGATGAGTCGTGTGTTCTCAGGCTTTGGCAGCCTTTTGCGCCCTGGCCAGCGTGGCGCGCCCCTTTTTCTCATGTTCGCGGACTTCCGCGAGGTTGGCTTGCAGCTCGGCCAGCTGCGCCTCGAGCTGGGCCCGGTGGGCGCCCAGCACGCCGAGAAACTTTTCCAGCTGCGGCACCGTGTCGCGCGGGCTGTCGTACATGTCGAGGATGTCCTTGGCCTCCGTCAGGCTCAGGCCGAGGCGCTTGGCGCGCAGCGTGAGCGTGAGCCGGGCGCGGTCGCGCGCGCTGTAGATGCGCTGCAGGCCGGCGCGCTCGGGCGTGAGCAGGCCCATGTCCTCGTAGAAGCGGATGGCCCGCGTCGTGAGGTCGAATTCCTTCGCGAGCTGGCTGATGGTGAAGGTTTGCGCAGGCATGACGACGGTGGAGGCGAAAGGGACGCCGGAAGGAGGGTTACCGGGGCGACAGCAGGTTTCCCCCGCGATCCCTACAATGGAGCCCTCATTCCATGACGTTTACGTAAACGTCAATCTTACATGAACCTCCTCGAACGCGAACTCCACTATCCCCTGGGCGACACGCTGCCCCAGCCCGGCGAAGCCATGGAAGTGGCGCCCGGCGTGCGCTGGATCCGCATGCGGCTGCCCTTCGCGCTCGACCACATCAACCTCTGGCTGCTGCGCGACACCATCGACGGCGTGGCCGGCTGGACGGTGGTCGACTGCTGCATCGCCCACGACGAGGCCCGCGCGCAGTGGGAACAGATCTTCGAGACGCAGCTGCAGGGCCTGCCGATCCTGCGCGTCATCGTCACCCACATGCACCCCGACCACATCGGACTGGCGCACTGGCTGTGCCAGCGCTGGAACGTGCCGCTGTGGATCAGCTCGACCGACTACCACGTGGCGCGCGTGCTCAGCACCGCGGGCGACACCCTGGCAGGCGGCGAACAGGCCGCGCGCTTCTTCGCTTCGCACGGGCTGACCGACCCCGAATCCATCGCCAAGATCCGCGCGCGCACCAACTACTATGCGAACATGGTTCCCTCGGTGCCCGACAGCTTCGTGCGCATGCTCGACGGCGACACCGTCATGATCGACGGCCATGCCTGGCGCTGCATCAGCGGCTACGGCCATGCGCCGGAGCACATCTCGCTGTACTGCGACGAGCTCAAGCTGCTGCTGGGCGGCGACATGATGCTGCCGCGCATCTCCACCAACGTGAGCGTGCACGCAGGCGAGCCCGAAGCCAATTCGCTGCGGCTGTTCCTGGACAGCATCGACCGGTTCAAGGCGCTGCCCGCCGACACGCTGGGCCTGCCCTCGCACGGCAAGCCATTCACCGGCATCCACCGCCGCGTCGACCAGCTGCAGGAGCACCACCGCGACCGACTGGCCGAACTGCTCGAAGCCTGCGTGGCGCGCCCGCTCACCGCGGCCGAAGGCCTTCCGATCCTGTTCAAGCGCGAACTCGACCTGCACCAGATGACCTTCGCCATGGGCGAGACCGTGGCCCACCTGCACCTGCTGTGGTTCTCGGGCCAGGTGAAGCGCGAGCTGGGCAAGGACGGCATCTACCGCTTCGGCCCCCAGTCCACCACGGCTTAGACTCTCCGGATGGACGACACGCTGGCTCAGCTGCGCGCGGGCCGGCTGGCAGGCGCAACAAGAATCGACCTCTCGTGCGGACTCACCGAGTTTCCGCGAGAGGTTTTCGACCTGGCCGATTCGCTCGAGGTGCTGAACCTGTCGGGCAATGCGCTCGACACCCTGCCCGACGACCTGCACCGCCTGCACAGGCTGCGTGTGCTCTTCTGCTCCGACAACCGCTTCTCCGAACTGCCCGAAGCCGTCGGCCGGTGCCGCAGCCTCGACATCGTGGGCTTCAAGGCCAACCGGATCCGCAGCGTGCCGGCCGCCGCGCTGCCGCCTTCGCTGCGCTGGCTGATCCTCACCGACAACCGCATCGAAGAGCTGCCCGATGCGCTCGGCGCCTGCACGCGCATGCAGAAGCTGATGCTGGCGGGCAACCTGCTGCGCGCGCTGCCGCCTTCGATGGCCGGGCTCGAAAGGCTCGAGCTGCTGCGCATCTCGGCCAACCGCTTCGAGACGCTGCCCGAATGGCTGCCGTCGCTGCCGCGCCTTTCGTGGCTCGCCTGCGCCGGCAACCCCTTCGACACGCAAGCCGAAGACGCCGCCATCGCAGCGCAGTCGGTGCCGCATGTCGACTGGCATGAACTGACGCTGGGCCGCAAGCTCGGCGAAGGCGCATCGGGGGTGATCCACCAGGCGACGCTAGGCGCATCGCGACAGGTGGCGGTCAAGCTCTTCAAGGGCGCCGTCACCAGCGACGGCTGGCCGCACAGCGAAATGGCCGCCTGCATCGGCGCGGGCGCGCACCCCACGCTGATCGCCGCGCAAAGCCGCATCGACGGGCATCCGCAAGGCACCGAAGGCCTGGTGATGGGGCTGGTCGACCCGCGCTTCACCACGCTGGCGGGGCCGCCCAGCCTGGCATCGTGCACGCGCGACGTCTATGCGGACGAAGCACGCTGGCCCGCGGCCATCGCCCTGCGCATCGCGCGGGACATCGCCTCGGCCATGCAGCATCTGCATGCGCGCGGCATTCTTCACGGCGACCTGTATGCGCACAACATCCTGCGCAGCCCCGAAGGCGAAGGCCGGCTCGGCGACTTCGGCGCGGCCTGGATGACCGGCTCGCTCGGCGAGGCGCAGGCACGTGCATTCCAGGCGCTCGAAATGCGCGCCTTCGGCTGCCTGCTCGAGGAGCTGCTCGAGCGCTGCACCGATGCCGTGCCGGCCTCGGTGAGCGCCTTCAAGGACCGTTGCCTGCAGCCTGTTCCCGCCGCGCGGCCTTCGTCTGCCGAAGCATTGGCGCTGCTGCAGGAAGCAACCGCGCGATGACGAGACGCCGTCCGCCGCAGCTGCCGCTGCCCACGCGCGACGGCGTGGGGCCCAGCTGCGTCGGGCTGCCGCACGGCCCATGGCCGACCATCGCCGAGTTCCTGATCGAGCGCTTCCCCGCCATCACGCGCGAGGCCTGGCTCGAACGCATCGCGGCCAACGACGTCATCGATGAGCACCACGTGCCGGTGACGGCGCAGCGCCGCTACCAGTCGCCGCTGCGCGTGTACTACTACCGCTCGCTCGACAACGAGGTGCACATCCCTTTCGAGGAACAGGTGGTGTTCCAGGACGACCAGCTGCTGGTGGTCGACAAGCCGCCTTTCGTGCCGGTCACACCCACCGGCAAATACCTGCAGGAAAGCCTGCTGGTGCGGCTCAAGCGCAAGCTGAAGATCGACGACCTGGTGCCGCTGCACCGCATCGACCGCAGCACTTCGGGGCTGGTGCTGTTCTCGGTGCGCCAGGAAACACGCGGCGCCTACCAGGCGATGTTCCCCGAGCGCCGCATCGACAAGCACTACGAGGCGGTGGTGCCCTGGCAAGAGGGCGTCTCGTCGGTGCCGGCCACCTACCGCAGCCGGCTGGTCGACGACGACCATTTCATGCGCGTTCGCGAGGAGCCCGGCGAACCCAACTCCGAGACGCACATCGAGCTGCTGGCCGCGCGCGACGGCCATGCGCTGCTCAAGCTCTCGCCCGTCACCGGCCGCAAGCACCAGCTGCGCGTGCATTGCCTGGCGCTGGGAATGCCGATCGTCAACGACCCGATCTACCCCGTGCTGCTGCCCGAGAACACCGACGACTTCGACAAGCCGCTGCAGCTGCTGGCCAAGTCGGTAGCCTTCACCGATCCGGTCACGGGCGAGCCGCGCCGCTTCAGCAGCCCCCGGAACCTGTCGCTGGCACCAAGGTGACGCGGGCCGGGCGCGGTGCGCACTAAGCTCGTTTCCTGAAAATCTTTCATTCAGGAGACAACCGCACCATGGACACCACCCAACTCTTCTCGCTGAAGGGCCGCACCGCACTCATCACCGGCGGCTCGCGCGGCATCGGCCGCATGATCGCCGAGGGCTTCCTGGCCCAGGGCGCGCGCGTGTACATCTCGGCGCGCAAGGCCGCGGCCTGCGACCAGACGGCGAAGGAGCTGTCGGCCTTCGGCCACTGCGTGTCGCTGCCGGCGGACGTGTCGACGGTGGAGGGCGCGCACAAGCTGGTCGAGGCCTATGCAAAGCACGAAGGCACGCTCGACATCCTGGTGAACAACGCGGGCGCGGCCTGGGGCGCGCCCTACGCGGAGTTTCCGGAAAGCGGATGGGACAAGGTGGTGGACCTGAACCTCAAGACACCGTTCTTCCTGACCCAGGCGCTCACGCCGATGCTCAAGAAGGCCGCCACGGACCACCTGGCGAAGGTGATCAACATCGCCTCGATCGACGGCATTTCCGTCAATCCGCAGGAAACCTACTCGTACGCCGCCAGCAAGGCCGGCCTGATCCAGCTCACGCGGCGCATGGCCCTGCGGCTGGCGCAGGAGCGCATCGTGGTGAGCGCGATCGCGCCCGGCGCCTTCGCTTCGGACATGAACAAGGATGCGCGCGACCACGGCGACGAGGTCAAGGGCCGCATTCCCGCCGGGCGCATCGGCGTGCCGGAAGACATGGCGGGCGCGGCCATCTACCTGGCGTCTCGGGCGGGCGACTACGTGATGGGTTCGACGCTGGTGGTGGACGGCGGCGTCACGCACGCGCGTTGACACTCAACCAAAGGCTTCAGGACCAGCGGGGAACCGCTTCGTCCTTGAGCTGCCGGCGCAGCTGGTCGTAGTCGGGCACCACGCTCTCGACCGTTTCCCAGAAGCGGTGCGAATGGTCCATCACGCGCAGGTGGGCCAGTTCATGCGCGACCACGTAGTCGATCACCGGCATGCGGAAATGAATGAGCCGCCAGTTGAGCCGGATCGACCCGTCGGCGCTCGCGCTGCCCCAGCGCGTGGCCGCGTTCGACAGCGACAGCTTCTGCCAGCGCACGCCCAGCAGCGGCGCGAAATGGTCGAGCCGCTCGATGAAGAGCTTGCGCGCCTGCCGCGTGAGCCAGGCCTGCGCCGCGTCGCGGATCTGCGAAGGCTCGGCGTTCTGCGCTACCGCCAGGCGCAGAACGCGCGGCCCGTCGCCGACCTTTTCGTCGAGCGTGCCGCCGACGCTGGCAAAGCCGTGCTTCGGGTCGAGCCGGATCACCACCGGCTCGCCGAGGAACGGAAACTCCGCGCCGTCGCGCCACTCGATGCGCGTGGCCTCGACGCGCGCGTGGCGCTGCTGCGTCTCGGCCAGCTTGCGCAATATCCAGTCGGACTTCTCGCGGATGGCCGCGTCGACATCGCGCAGCGCCACCCAGCGCGGCGCGCGCACCGACAGGCCCTCGGCGCCGACGAGGAAGCCGATGGTCTTGCGGTTGCCGCGCTTGAATTCATAGGCCACCCGCGCAGAGCCGAGCACCAGTTCGCGCGTGGCCTGCGGATGCGCGAAGCTGGCGAGCGTCAGGGTGTCGGCCAGCGGCACGGCCGGCGGGCCGGGCACCAGGTCGCGCGGCGCAGGCGGCGCGGCGGGCACGATGGCGGGAGGCGCAGCCACGGGGCCGGCAGGCTTCTTCGCGCGGCGCCGCGGCTTGGGCGCCGGCGCACGCGGGGCGAACTCGCTCCCCAGCCCTTCGAACAGGTCGAGCGTGAACTGCAGCAGGCCCCCCATGGCGGGTTCTCTTTCGTTCAGCTCGCCGCTTCTTGCTGCAGCTGCGGCGGGCTGTCGCGATAGGCCTCGGGGTCGAGGCGGCGCATCTCGGCCTCGATCCAGGCCTCGACCTCGCGCATCAGCTCGTCGGGCTTGCGGCCGACGCTGGAGATGGCCGGGCCGATCGACACATCGACCACGCCCGGGCGCTTGATGAAGGCCTTGCGCGGCCACACCTTGGCCGAGGTCACGGCAATGGGAATGACCGGCACGCCGGTCTCGCAGGCCAGCCGCGTGCCGCCGCTCTTGTAGGTGCCCTTCTGGCCGCGCGGAATGCGCGTGCCTTCGGGGAACATGATGATCCAGATGCCTTGCGCCAGCAGCTTGCGGCCCTGGTTCACCACCTTGTTGAAGGCCTGCGCGCGCTGGCTGCGGTCGATGTGGATCATGTCCAGCCGCGCCATCGCCCAGCCGAAGAACGGGATGTAGATCAGCTCTTTCTTGAACACGTAGGCCAGCGGATGCGGCATCAGCGTGGGCATCAGGAAAGTCTCGAGCGTGGACTGGTGCTTGACCAGCAGGATCGCGCCGGCGAGTTTGTCGGTCGGCAGGTTCTCCATGCCCGTCACGCGCGTCTTGATGCCCAGCAGCACGCGCGCGCCGCCGATGGCCCAGCCGAGCCAGCGCTCCGCCATCCAGTAGAGCGGAATGCCGCGCTTCCAGAGCGAGCTGACGCACATGATGATGCCCCAGGGAATCACGGTGACGAGCATCCACAGCGCGTGGAGAACGGAACGGAAAAACGCCATCAGACAGTCACCTGCAACGCGGCCCGCGCTTCGCGCGCGAGCAGAAAATCGACAAAGGCGGCGAGATCGGTGTGGACCACCGTGTTCGCCGGGTATTCGGAAGGCAGCGGATCGACGCCGCGGCAGGCCGCGCCCATGCCCGTGAGCAGGAGGTGCGGCTCGCAGCCGGCGGCCGCGCCGGCCTGGAGATCGCGCAGGCTGTCGCCCGCGGTCGGCACGCCCTTCAGATCGATGCCGTAGCGGTCGCCGATCTGCAGGAACAGGCCCGGCTTCGGCTTGCGGCAGTCGCAGTCCTCGTCGGGGCTGTGCGGGCAATAGAACACCGCGTCGATCCTGCCGCCCACCGCCGCCAGCATCTTGTGCATCTTGGCGTGCATGGCGTTGAGCGAGGCCATGTCGAACAGCCCCCGGCCCAGGCCCGACTGGTTGGACGCGATCACCACGTGCCAGCCCGCATGGTTGAGCCGCGCCACGGCTTCCAGCGCACCTGGCAGCGGCGTCCACTCGATGTCGCTCTTGACGAAGTCTTCGCGGTGCACGTTGATCGTGCCGTTGCGGTCGAGGATGACGAGTTTCATGAATGCACTCCCGCTTCGATGCGACGCCGTTCGATCCAGTCGCCAATTTGCGCCACCGGGTATTTCGCCACATCCAGCAACGCAGCGCGCTCGCGCAGGACCACCGGCGACACCAGCTTGAGCCTGAGCAGCTCGCGCACGAAATCGGCGTCTTTCTCGCGTCCCGCCACACACTTGGACAACGCCAGGTCGTGCAACTCCGGACACACCACCGTCAGTTCACCGACATAGTGAAGGCTGGCGCGCTGCATCCAGTCGCCCGGCATCACCGCCGTTTCCGGGCCCACGCCGTCCGCGTGATAGCCGAAGGTGTCGTCGAAGCTCGACAACGCGCCGATGGCGCCATCGATCAGGTCCGACTTCTCGGGATGCAGCGCCGGATAGAGATCGAGTTCGCGGAAGAGCAGCGCCTGGCTGCCGACTACGACAAACGACTGCTCCTGCGCAATCGCGGCCGCCGCGCGCAGCACATGTTCCGCTTCGCTACGCTGCATGTGCGCCTTGCCGCGCCGCACGCAGGAGTTCGCCGCGTTCGCGCTGCGTCATGAGGACGCCGACGGGAGAAACATTGCGCAGCGCCACTGCATGGTCGTCGGTGCCGCAAGTAGCGGCCTCGATGGCATCGACACCCGCCGCCAGCATGGCCCGCCACTCGTTCCAGTAGGCGTCGGACCGGGTCGCTCCGGCCAGCGCCTGCCATCGTTCGAGCGTTGCCGAAACATCCGCGATCCGCCCCGGATCGGCTCGCAGTCGCGATACCGCCAGGCGGTGCGCCTGGAGCAGGAAATCGTCGATCTGTTGTTGCCGGTTCATGGGGCGAATTATCGAGCGCGGGAACTCAGACGGCCAGCCGCTCGAGCTGCGCCACGCGGTTCATCGCGGTGTGCAGCGACATCAGCAGGCCCAGGCGGTTCAGCCGCAGGTCTGCCTGCTCGGCATTGACCATCACGCCGTCGAAGAAGGCGTCGACCGGCTCGCGCAGCGCGGCCAGCGTCTGCAGCGAGGCGGTGTAGTCGCCGGCTTCGAACTGCGCGTTGGCGGCGGGCACCACCTGCGCCATGGCTGCGTGCAGCGCCTTCTCAGCGGGCTCCTGCAGCAGCAGTTCGCTGACGTGCGCGTCGGCCTCGGGGGCCTTCTTGAGGATGTTGCCGATGCGCTTGTTCGCGGCGGCCAGGGCGGCGGCGGCGGGCAGGGCGGCAAAGGCGCGCACCGCCGCTAGCAGCTTGGGCACTTCGCCCAGGCGCTGCGGGCGCGGTGCCAGCACGGCGTCGACCTCCTGCGCGCTGGCGCCCTGCTCGCGCAGGCTGCCGGCGAGGCGGTCGAGGATGAAGTCCTGCAGCTCGCCCGTGGCGCGGCCGCTGTCGAAGCCGGCAATGCCGCCGAACTGCGCGGCGGCGTCCTGCAGCAGCGCATCGAGGCCCAGCGGCAGGTCTTTTTCGATCAGCATGCGGATCACGCCGAGCGCATGGCGGCGCAGCGCGAACGGGTCGCGGTCGCCGGTGGGCAGGTTGCCGATGCCGAACATGCCGACCAGCGTTTCCAGCTTGTCGGCCAGCGCGACCACCAGGCCCACGCTGTTGCGCGGCAGCTCGTCGCCGGCAAAGCGCGGCTTGTAGTGGTCCTCGATGGCGTCGGCCACCGCGGCGTCGAGGCCGTCGTGCCTGGCGTAGTAGCGGCCCATGGTGCCCTGCAGCTCGGGGAACTCGCCGACCATGTCGGTCACGAGGTCGGCCTTGGCCAGTTGCGCGGCCTGGGTGGCTTGCGCGGCCAGCGCCGGGTCGCCCAGCTTTTCCGCGATGCCGCGCGCGATGCGCATCACGCGCTCCACGCGCTCGCCCTGCGTGCCCAGCTTGTTGTGATAGACCACCTTGCCCAGCGACTCGACGCGCGAGGCCAGCGACTTCTTGCGGTCCTGGTCGAAGAAGAACTTGGCGTCGGCCAGGCGCGGGCGCACCACGCGCTCGTTGCCGCCGATGACCGCGCTCGCGTCGTCCGGGCTGATGTTGCTGACCACCAGGAACTTGTTGGTGAGCCTGCTCGATGCGTCGAGCAGCGGAAAGTACTTCTGGTTGGCCTTCATCGTGAGGATCAGGCACTCCTGCGGCACTTCGAGGAACTCGCGCTCGAAGCTGCAGACCAGCACGTTGGGGCGCTCGACCAGCGCGGTCACTTCGTCGAGCAGCGCGTCGTCGTGGATGGGCACCGAGCCGCCGCCGACCTTCACCGCCGCCGCGGCCAGCTGGCGCGCGATTTCGGCGCGGCGCGCCTCGAAGCTGGCGATGACGGCGCCTTCTTCCTGCAGCTGCAGCGCATAGCTGTCGGCGTTGCGCAGCACGACCGGATCGACCGCCGCCTCGAAGCGGTGGCCGTGGGTGTCGCGGCCGGCCTTCAGGCCCAGGGCCTCGATCGGCACCACGGTGTCGCCGTGCAGCGCCACCAGGCCGTGCGCCGGGCGCACGAAGCTCACGCTGGTCCAGCCCGGCAGCTCGCAGCCGCTTTCGAGCTGGTAGCTCATGACCTTGGGAATCGGCAGCTTGGCGATGGCTTCCGCCAGCGCCTTCTGCAGGCCTTCGGCCAGCGTGGCGCCCTTGGCGGTGCTTTCGTAGAACAGGGCTTCGGCCTTGCCGTCCATCGCGCGCTTCAGGCCGGGCACGGCCGAGGCGTCGGCACCCAGCGCGCCCAGGCGCTTGAGCAGCGCCGGCGTGGCCTGGCCCGAGGCGTCGAGGCCCACGGCCACGGGCATGAGCTTCTGCGACACAGCCTTGTCGGCGGCGCGCTCGGCAACGTGCGTGAGGTGCGCGGCCAGGCGGCGCGGCGAGGCGTACGGCGTGAGCACCGAGCCGGCCTCGGCCAGGCCTTGCGCCACGAGCTGGTCTCGCAGCACGCCCGCAAAGGCGTCGCCGAGCTTCTTCAGCGCCTTGGGCGGCAGTTCTTCGACAAACAGTTCAACCAGCAGGGAATTCTTCATGGGACTCGTCATGGCTCAGGCCGCCTTCTTCGGTGGCATTTGTGCGACCCATTCGCGCGGGGCCATCGGAAAGCCGAGCCGCTCGCGGCTGTCGTAATAGCTCTGCGCGACGCTGCGCGCCAGATTGCGGATGCGGCCGATGTAGGCCGCGCGTTCGGTCACGCTGATCGCGCCGCGCGCGTCGAGCAGGTTGAAGCTGTGCGCGGCCTTGAGCACCTGCTCGTAGGCCGGCAGCGCGAGCTGCTCGGTCATGAGGTGCTTGGCCTGCTTCTCGTGCGCGTTGAAGGCGGTGAAGAGGAACTCGGCGTCGCTGTGCTCGAAGTTGTAGGTCGACTGCTCGACCTCGTTCTGCTTGTAGACATCGCCGTAGCTCAGGCCGTCGGTCCAGGTCAGGTTGTAGACGTTGTCCACGCCCTGCAGGTACATGGCCAGGCGCTCCAGGCCGTAGGTGATTTCGCCGGTGATGGGCTTGCAGTCGATGCCGCCGACCTGCTGGAAATAGGTGAACTGCGTCACTTCCATGCCGTTGAGCCAGACTTCCCAGCCCAGGCCCCAGGCGCCGAGCGTGGGGTTCTCCCAGTCGTCCTCGACGAAGCGGATGTCGTTCTTCTTCAGGTCGAAGCCCAGGGCTTCGAGGCTGCCGAGGTAGAGCTCGAGGATGTTGGAAGGCGCGGGCTTCAGCACGACCTGGTACTGGTAGTAGTGCTGCAGGCGGTTCGGGTTCTCGCCGTAGCGGCCGTCCTTGGGGCGGCGGCTGGGCTGCACGTAGGCGGCTTTCCAGGGTTCAGGGCCGAGGGCGCGCAGGAAGGTGGCGGTGTGCGAGGTGCCCGCGCCCACTTCCATGTCGTACGGTTGCAGCAGCGCACAGCCCTTGTCGGCCCAGTACGACTGCAGTTTGAGAATGATTTGCTGGAAGGTCAACATGAAGCTGGCCGGCGGGGCCGGACATTGGACGGTAGCGCGGCGAAGCACCGCGAAAGCGGGCGATTTTACGTTCGGAGGGCAACTCTCCCACAGCGGCTCGGGAAGTCGCCTGCTCGCGCAGTGGCGCGGCGGGTGAGACAACACCCCACTCCGTACAAATCCGCCCGCCTCCGCCACGCGCCGCCCCACCTTCCAGAAACATGCCAGCGCCAGACACCGGACCCGACTCCCCCCTGTTCATCGTGCTCAATGCCGGCTCCGGCAGCGAGGACGCGGCCGAGGCCCGCCGGGTCATCGAGGAAGGCTGCGCGGCCGCCGGGCGCAAGCACCGCATCTTCCTGATCGACGGGCCCCGCCGGGTCCAGGCGCTCGCGCGCGAAGCCGTCGAGCGTGCCCGCGCCGTGGGCGGCGTGGTGGTGGCCGCGGGCGGCGACGGCACCATCAACGCGGTGGCGCAGGCCACGCTGGGCAGCGGCTGTGCCTTCGGCGTGCTGCCGCAGGGCACCTTCAACTACTTCAGCCGCACCCACGGAATTCCGCGCGACACGGCGCAGGCACTGCACATCCTGCTGACCGAGCAGCCCCGGCCGGTGCAGGTCGGGCTGGTGAACGACCGGGTGTTCCTGGTCAACGCCAGCATGGGCCTGTACGCCGAATTGCTGGAAGAGCGCGAGACCTACAAGGCGCGCTACGGCCGCAGCCGCTGGATCGCCCTGGGCGCCGGCCTGCTGTCGGTGCTGCGCGGCCACCGGCACTGGAACCTGCGCATGGCCTGGCGCGGCAACGAGCGCGACATCCGCACGCCCACGCTGTTCGTGGGCAACAACCCGCTGCAGTTGCACCAGGTCGGCATTGCCGAGGCCGACGTGCCCGAGCAGGGCCAGCTGGCGGCCATCGTGCTCAAGCCCGTGGGGCCGCTGTCGATGCCCGGCCTGCTGGTGCGCGGCGCGCTCGGCCGGCTCGGCGACGCCGACGAGGTGCTGAGCTTTCCATTCGAGTCGCTCACGGTGAAGGCCCCCCGCTCGCCGGGCAAGGCGGGGGCACGCCGCGTGAAGGTGGCGACCGACGGCGAGATCGGCTGGGCCGACATGCCGCTGCTGTTTCGCGTGTCGCCCGAGCGGCTGTGGCTGGTGCGTCCGGCGCAGACGGCGCCGGAACTCGAAGCGGCGCGCGAATGAGCGTCCAATGAGCCCCCGATGAGTTGCCTGCTGCAGATCTCCGACCCCCACTTCGGCACCGAGCAGCCTGACGTGCTTCAGGCGCTGGAGCGGCTTTCGGCCGCGCTGTCGCCGGGGGTGGTGGTGTTCTCCGGCGACATCACGCAGCGCGCCACCGTGGCGCAGTTCGCGGCGGCGCGCGCCTTCGCCGACAGGCTTGGCGCGCCGGTGCTCGCGGTTCCGGGCAACCACGACATTCCGCTGTACCAGCTGGCCGCGCGCGTCCTGTCGCCCTACGCGCGCTACAGCCAGGCCTTCGGCGACGACCTGGAGCCCGAGTTCGAGTCGCCCGAGTGGCTGGTGGTCTCGGTCAACACCACGCGCTGGTACCGGCACGAAGACGGCGCGGTCTCGCCCGCGCAGGTCGAGCGCGTGGCGCAGCGGCTGGCCTTGGCCGCGCCTTCGCAGGTGCGCGTGGTGGTGACGCACCAGCCGGTGATGGTCACGCGCACGCAGGACCTGGGCAACCGCCTGCATGGGCGCGAGCGGGCGGTGGCGCGCTGGACCGCGGCGGGGGCCGACCTCATCCTGGGCGGGCACATCCACCTGCCGTTCGTTCGTTCGCTGCACGACGCGTTCTCGGGCTGCGCGCGCACGGCATGGGCGGTGCAGGCCGGCACGGCCGTGTCGTCGCGCGTGCGCGCCGGGCATCCGAACTCGGTGAACGTGGTGCGCGCGGACATCGCCGATGGCCGTCGCGCGTGCCGGGTGGAACGCTGGGACTACGTGGCGCGCGACAAAGCCTTCGGCTGCGCTGAAGTATTCGGGCTTTCTCTTGCCAGTGAAGCGGTGCGGCCTTAGGGTGCGCCGCATGTCGACGGAAGCCTCTCTTGCACCCCTCTCCCCTCTTTCCCCCCTTGTCGTCGCCGCCCAGCAGCTCGGCGCGCACGCGCTGCCCTGGTTCCTGTGCCTTCTAGCGCTGTCGGTGCTCGGTGCCGGCGCGGCCTGCCACGTGCTGCAGAAGCGCCACTTCAAGGCGCAGGACACCGAAGAGCCCAGCGAGCCGCGCATCGCGCTCGGCCTCGCCTCGGGCTTCGTGCTGATCCTGCTGGCGTCGAGCCTGTTCGCATGGATCGCCTCGAACATCTCCGACGGCCGCGTGCTCGGCCAGGCTGACCACGCGCTGACCGATGCCATCGCCACCCATTTGCCGTGGGCGGCGCTGGTGACGTTCAGCTGGATCACGCACCTGGGCGACGCGGCCTTCCTCGGCCCGGTGTGCCTGCTGGTGGCGGCCGTTCTGTGGTGGCATGCGCACCGCGGCCTGGCACTGGGCTGGATGCTGGCGCTGGGGGGCATCGTGGTGCTGAACCCGGCGCTCAAGCACATCTTCGAGCGGGCCCGTCCATTGCACGAACACGGCCTGGCGCTGGAGACGAGCTACAGCTTTCCCAGCGGCCACAGCGCCGGCGCGATCGTGAGCTACGGAATGCTGCTGTACCTGGTGTTGCGCACGCTGCCTGCGCGCTGGCACGTGCCGGGTGCAATGGCCGCCGCCGGGGCCATCGTCACCATCGCCTGCAGCCGCATCTTCCTGCAGGTGCATTTCGCAAGCGATGTGGCGGCCGGCCTGCTGACCGGCTTCGCCTGGCTGCTCGTGTGCGTGGGCAGCCTGGAGTACGCGCGGCACCGCAAGAGCCGCACCGCGCGCTGAGCCCCGCGGGCTCAGTACTCCCAGAAGATCCGCTGCAGTTCCTTGGTGTCGCTGGTCTTGGTCAGGGCGACCATGGCCAGGATGCGCGCCTTCTGCGGGCGCAGGTCGTGCGCCACCACCCAGTCGTACTTGTCGTCGGGCTGCTCGGCGTTGCGGATGACGAAGCCGTCGGGCACGCGCGAGCTGCGGATCACGATCACGCCGTCGGCGCGCGCCTTCTGCAGGTTGGGCACGATGCGGTCGGCCACCGAGCCGTTGCCGGTGCCGCCGTGGATCAGCGCCTTGACGCCGCTCTTGGCGATGGCGTCGATGGCGATGGACGACACGCCCTCGTAGCCCATCGCGATTTCCACCGGCGGCAGCGCGCTGATGTTGTCGATGTTGAACTCCGAGTTCATGGTGTGGCGCTTGACCGGTGCGCGGAACCAGTAGTTGCGGCCCTCGACCACCATGCCCAGCGGACCCCACTGGCTGGAGAAGGCGCTGGTCTTGATGTTGACGTTCTTGCTCACGTCGCGGCCGCTGTCGATGTTGTCGTTCATCGTCACCAGCACGCCCTTGCCCATGGCGTCCTTGCTGCCCGCCACGCTCACGGCGTCGTACAGGTTGAGCGCGCCGTCGGCCGACAGCGCGGTGCCCGGGCGCATCGAGCCGACCACCACGATCGGCTTGCTGGTGTGCACGGTGAGCGTCAGGAAGTAGGCGGTTTCCTCGAGCGTGTCGGTGCCGTGCGTGATGACGATGCCGTCCACGTCGCTCTGCTTCGACAGCGCCGACACGCGCTTGGCCAGCGTCAGCAGGTTGTCGTTGGTGAGGCTTTCCGATGCGACCTGGAACACCTGTTCACCGCGCACGTTGGCCACCTTGGAGAGCTCCGGCAGGCCTGCGATGAGTTTTTCGACACCGACCTTGGCGGCCGCGTAGGTGGCGCTGTTGACGGCCGATGCGCCCGCGCCCGCGATGGTGCCGCCGGTCGCCAGGATCACCACATTGGGGAGCGCCTGCTGTGCCTGCGCGAGCGCACTGGCGGCCAGCAATGCCGCGCCGGCCGCGAAGGCCCTGAAACGGGGGGAAAGATACATGGAGAGCTCCTTGGTTGAAATGAATTATTCGAGGCGGCGAGGAAGATACATGAACCATGCCGGCATGCCTTGCGCGCTCATGCCGGCATGGCATGCGTCCATGCGCGAAGGATTACCATCGACCGCGCGCACTGCTGCCACCCTTGCCATGAACGCCGAATCCGCCGCCCTTCCCGCCCCGACCGCCGTGACTCCCGCCCAGGAAATGCCCGCGCCCGACGGCCCGCTGTCGCGCGCGCGCCCGGGCCGCGAACGCATCATGGCGGCCATCCGCACGGCGGCGGTGGCGGAGTTCAGCCTGCACGGGCTCAAGGGCACATCGACCCAGGCGATCGCGGCGCGCGCGGGCCTGACCAAGCCCCAACTGCACTACTACATCGCGGGCAAGGAAGAGCTCTACGAAGAGCTGCTGATGCAGGTGCTGCATGCGTGGAAGGTGGTGTTCTCCTTCGAGGACGCGAGCGACCCGGCCACGGTGCTGGGCGACTACATCCGCAAGAAGCTCGACCACGCCATCGACAGCCCCGAGATGTCGCGCATCTTCACGCGCGAGATCCTCGACGGCGGGCGCAACCTCGACCGCTACTGGCCCAACGCGCGGGCGTGGACGCAAAAGAAGGTCGACGTCATCAACGGCTGGATCGCGCGCGGGCAGATGCGCCCGCTCGATGCGCGCATCCTGCTGATGCACATCTGGGCCATGACCCAGAGCTACGCCGACTACGCGATCCAGACGCGCGTGATGCTCGGCCTGCCGCCCGACGCACCGATCGACCGCGAACCGATCGCGCGCGAACTGGTGGCGTTCGTGCTGGGCGGCTGCGGCATCAAGGCGTAGCCTTTCTTCTTACCTCTCCCGAACGGGCCCACGCGCCCGATGCACTCAGTGAAAAGTGCTCCTTGGCAACTCGATGGGCACCTGACTCGCATCAGGAGAGGTTGGGCGCGGCATGGGCGCCCGATCTCCGGATATCGGCAGCAAAGACGAAATGCAGGAGCAGCAGGCTTGCCGAGGAAGACCGACGCCTTGCTTGTTGCCTAGTAAGTCACTGTCACCCGCGTCGCGTTGCTGCCGTCGCCGGCTGCAGCGGTCGCCGCCATCGCACCGACCGCGCCGCGCCAGACGGGGTCGAGGCTGTCGCGGCCATCGGCATCGGTGCCGGCCACCACGAACGTCGTTTCTCCGATCTTGTCGAAGCGGTACTCGCGCCCCTTGATGAGCACCGACCTCATGTTGGTCCAGACGCGGTACGCATGCCCGCCCTTCACGGGCGTGACCTCGAGCACCTTGAAGGTCGGAAGAACGACCATTGTCAGGTTGAACCGGCCCGTGCTGCTGTTCATGTCGCGCATCGGCTCCGCCGAACTGAACTGCAGCGGCAGCAAGAGCAGCAGCATGCCGACGGCGGCCAGCGGCGGTGCGGCTCGCAGCGCAGTTGCCCTTGCAGAGCGCCTGTTTCTGGACATTGAAACTCCTATCCTCGCAACCAGGGTGGAAGGCATCGCATCGATGCCCTGCCTGGTTTATCGGCAGAGTCGCGGGAAAATGAAGACGGGGTCAGGCGTCATTCTTCGCGCGTTGCCTGCAATTTGCCAGCAGGCTTTCCTGCGCCGGGATGGCCGTCGGCGCGACTCAGTAAGTCACGGTGACTGTCACGACGTCCCGGTAGCTGTCCGGCCGCACGTTGGCGCTGCCGCCGAGTACGCGGCCATACAGGGTCAGCGCCTGGGCCTGGCCGGAGCCGGTGCCCGCGACGGTGTTGCTGCCGGTGACACTGCCCCAGGGGCTGGAGCGGCCGGCATCGCGGTAGAGCCGGTAGGCCACCGTGTCCGTGTTGCCGGGCATGCCTCCCGTCGGCGCCATGACCCCGGCGCCGGTCGTCGCGCCATTGGATGGCGACAGCGCGACCGTGTAGGCCGTGGGTGTCGTGCAGGTGACGTTGATCGCACTGGCCTGGTCGATATTGGCGGCGCCGGGAAGCCCCGCGACGGTACCGAAGTTCAGCGGATCGGCCGTGACCAGGCAACTTTTGGCGATGGTCGCGTTGACCACGAAGGGGAACTGCCCACCCGTCTGCCCACCGCACGTCGACGGCGCGGAGGATGTGCTCGTCGTGAACGTGATCGACGTGTGAACTCCGGCGAAATTGTCCTGGTACGAGCCCGGAGGCGCCGTGCCCTGGAGGGCGAGCAATTCCCCGCGCATGGCGGCGCTGTTTCCGGCGGAAGACCGGCTAGGAATGCTCATGTTGACGGTGTAGGGGTTCGGCACCACCCCGCTTCCAGTCGACCCCCAAATCGTGCCGCTCGTCCCTTGGTAGAGCTGGAACTTCAAGGTATCACCCGCGCCGCTCTTCATGACGCGCGGATTGAAATTGGTGAGGCCTTCATTGCCGTCGCCAATGTTGAAGCAGATCTGGACGAACTCGGTGGCGTTGCCAGTGTTGTTGCACGTGTAGCTCAGCGTGGCGGTGGCAGGCGTTGGCGTGCCGCCGCTGACCAGATCGACCGTGCCGAAAGCCAGGCCCGTCATCGTCGCGGAGCAGCTGACGGCGGCCTGGGCGCTGCCCGCCGGCAGCCCCCAGAGCATCATGCAGATCAAGGGCAGGCGCAGGGCCTGCAAAGTACGGGTCAGAAGAATCATGGCGTCTTGGCCTCCCTGGCACAGCGCAAAGGCCCGATCTGCGGAATATCGGCACCGTTCTTTCGGTGGTCGAAGCTGGCCCGGCAATGGCCGTCGGGCGTCTGCACATCGATCGTGTTGCGGGGCTCGAGCGACTCGAGGTACACCGCCCCGTCGAAACCGACCAAGGCCGGCTCGCTGCCCTGTCCATTGATGCGCACGCGGCTGCCCAGCGGCAGGGGATTGCCCGCCTCGTCCACCAGCAGGAGCGCAGCCGCGCTGACCGGCGTGATGCCGAATCGCACCAGCGTGCCGGCACGATCGCTTGGCGTGGCGACTGTTTTCACGCGCTCGATCCTTACGTCGGCAGGCAATTGCATCGGATCGATGGACAACTGGTTGTTCTGGTAGGCCCTCAGCGGCGCCACCAGGAGCATGCCCTGACCGTCGGTGGTGCCGATATCCCGGTTCTCCAGCTTCACCGGCACGCCGGCAATGCCGTCGGTGGAAACCACTGCGAAGGCATCGTCGATGCGTCGGGCCGCAAAGGGCTGGCCGCCCATGAACGCGATCGAGCCCGTGGCACCGGCATAGGCGTAGCGGCTGTCGCCGAGCACGCTGATGCCGGCCATGGCGCGGCCGTAGCGGCCCAGGTAATCGACCTCGGCCTGCCCGCCGTTCTGGCCGCCGCCCTGGCGCAGGCCGGCGCGCCAGCCGATGCCGCCGTCGCTTGGCATCGAACTCTGCGCGTCCGCGGTATGGACTGTGCGGTCGCGGTCGCGCTGGAGCCCGGCGCTGACCGTGACATTGCCGTCCAGCGCCCAGGTGAAGCCGACGAAGAGGCTGCGCTCCCGGCGTTGGTCGAGGTCCTGATTGAGGCTCACATTCACCGAGGCACTGCGTCCCAGCGACCTGAACCAGTACACGCTCGCCATGCGCGCCGCCGCCTGCGCGGGATAGCGCAGGTAAAGGTAGCTGAGGCCGAAACTGCCGAAGTCTTTGGTGGTGTAGCCGATCGACGCCCGGCCCGAACCGCGTGGCGGCGCGCTGCCGTACAGGGATGCGACGTCGCGGTATTCGCTGCGCGTGCGCGTGCCTTCGAGCGCGAAATTGAAATGGTTGTCGCGCCAGCTGTAGCCCAGGTTGAGCAGTGAGCCCTTCTCTCCGCGGTAGCTGCTCTGCGCCACGGCACCCGCAAGCACGCCGCCTTGGCCGAGCAGCCAGGCGCCGCCAACACCAACCTTGAGCAGCCCTTTGGTGGTCTCGCCGTGCGCCTCCACCGTGAAACTCTTGTTCACGCCGTAGCGCCAGGTGCCGGTGGCGGCGGGATCGCTGCCGTAGTCGAACGAGCGCAAGCCGTAGTTCTTGCGCACCATGCCCAGATCGACGGACCAGTCGGACAGGCCTGCCTCAAGCAGCCGCTGCGTGTCGTACAGCGAGAAATCGAGCGTCGTGACACGGCCGAAGGCATCAGTGAGCACCACCTGGGCATTGCCCGCGCCGTTGATGCTCGGAACCGTGTTGAGCTGGAAGGGCCCCGCCGGTACCTGGCCCGTGTACTGGCGCATGCCGTTGATATACAGCTCCACCTGCGACGGCAGCGTGGCCGACCCCAAAAACGCCGGCAACGGCGTGGTGGTTTGATAGGGCCGCAGCGCAAAATTGCGCGAAAGCTGGATGCCTGCGATCCGCGTGGAGCGCGACCACGGCAGCGAGGCCGTGGTGGTGTCACCCACGCGAAGGGTCAGCATTTCATCGGGGTACGACGTGCTCAAGGTGGTGTCGAGCCGGACCGAGTCGTGCTTCCAGTCCTCTTCATCTCTGCGGGCTGAGCGCGACATCATCGTGTTGCTGAACACCGTGCTTGCGCTGAAAGCTCGCAGTTCGGTGAGCGCGTTCAAGCTGGACGTGTTGCCGCGCCCCTGCGTGCCATAGAGGTCGTAGTTGAGCAGCAAGCCAGTCGAAGCGCTGGCCTTCGACGCGATGATCTTCGATGTGTCGACCACGGTCGTTGGCAGGCGCAGTACATCGGCCGTGGCACTGATTGCAACGCTCTGACTTGCGACGTCGTACTTGACCTGCACCCCCGGGAGGCTCTCGAGTCCCACCGGATCGGACACGCCCGCCGGCAGCACGAAGCCCAACTGCCGCAGGGTGGCGACACTGGCCCACAGTTCCTGCCCGCGCAGCGCGAAGTGCACGAGGCCCTGCGGATTGCCGTTGAGGCTCAGTTCCAGAAAGAGGTCGCTGCCACTCGGTCCGGAGAGGTCGCCCTCCGCGGGTGCGACCACCCGCGAGCTCGAGCCGGCTGCAGCGTTCCCGGCCTGAGCGGCGAATGACACCAGACCGGAAAGAAGCAGCAGTGGCAGCAGGCGCTCAGCGGACGCGTTGAAGCGGCGGCATCTTTTCCTGCGTCGCATTGCCATTGATCTTTGTTTCCAGAACGCCGCCGAGGGCAAAGGCCTCTGCGGAAGTCTTCAGGGGCCAACGCATGCTCGCGCCCGGCAAGACGTAGCCCATCAAGCCGGCATGCACCGCCGTGCGTCGGCCGACGGTATCGACAAACTCCAGGTCGGCAAGCTGTGCATGCATGCCGCCGCTGTTGACAACTTCAAGCACCGCCTGGCCGCCTTCGCCGCGCAGCGACCATGTGAGCCGGGGCGCAGCAGTTGACTGTGGTGCGCCCGCAGCCGCAATGAAGATGGGCACCGAGTAGCGCAGCACCAGTTGCAGGCCCTTCTTTTCCTTCACCTCGACCGGCAACTCGTCAATGATGACCCGATACGAGCTTTCGACCGCGCTGGCAGGAACGCCAGCGCGGATGACACGAATCAGCTGCCGTTCGGACGCGGCCAACTGCACCATCGGCGGGCTCACAAGGAGTTCGCGCGAGGGCGTCAGTTTTTCGGCACCGTTCTCTTGTGACCAGTGATAGACCCGCACCTGGGCGTGCACCACGCTGTCGCCGGCATTGCTGAGCCAAAGGCCATCGGCGTTCTGCGTGGCCTGGAGCGTCAGCGTGACCGGAGAAACCTGCAGTCCACTCGCCGAGGCGACTGCATGCGCCAGGACAAGCGCGAGGACAAAGGTGTAGCGCAGCAAGCGGGGCACGGGCAATCGCTCGATCAGTAGTTGACCTGGACGGTCACGGTGTCGATGTAGGCACCGGGGGTCACGTTGGCATTCGCGACCGTGGCCCACACGGGGATCGTTTGAGCAGCGCCGGTGCCGGTGCCGGCCACACCGTTGCCAACCGAGGTGGCCGTGGCAGTGCTGCCCCAGACGGGCCCCGTCGCGCTCACCGAACGGAGCTGGTAGGCCACGGTGTCCGGGCCGGCCACGACGGGGCTCATCACGCCACCGCCGGTGGTGCTGTTGTTCGAGGGCAGCAGACCGACGTTGTAGGGCGTCGACTTGGAGCAGGTCACGCTGATGCTGTTGCTGGCGGACAGGTCGGTGGCGTAGGAAGCCACCGAGCCGAAATCGATGTTCGATGTCGGACCCGCGATGACCACGCAGGCCTTGTTCACGTTGATGAGGACCTGGAATGTGGAGGTGCTCGTTGCCGCTACCGCCGCGCTGGTGGTGGAGATTGCAAGAACGGCTGCGAGGAGGAAAGAAGGGTTTTTCATGAGAAATGCTTACAGATGTCAACAAAACAGAGCACTCGGTGCATCGGATGGGTTGATACGGAGGCAACCGAGAGTCCAAGGACCCCCAATTAATTAATTGTTGACTTTTGACGACAATTTGTATTAGGGGTGGGCGGATGTTACGGAAAGAGTCGACAAGGGACCGCCGCTCCCCGCCGGTTATTCACGGGCTTTTGTGACTTCTGTTGCGAAATACAAGCTGAAGAAAGAAGAGTCCCGAGGCCGTCGTTGCGCGGGTTGACCACCACGTCGACCCAATCCGGTGCATTTGGACTGGCACGTCGCTTGCATAACCTGACCACTTGCTCTGATTAAGCGGTCAAAAACACCATGCGCGTGCTCGTCGTCTATTGCCACCCGGTCGAAACCAGCTTCCATGCCGCCCTGCACCAGGAGGTGCTGAAGAACCTGCGCGCCGCCGGGCACGAGGTGGACGACTGCGACCTCTATGCCGAGGGCTTCAACCCGGTGCTGTCGCGCGAGGAGCGGCTGGGCTACCACGACGTGCCGTCCAACCAGCTGCCGCTCGCGCCCTACGTGGAGCGGCTGCAGTGGGCCGAGGGCATCGTGTTCTGCTTCCCCACGTGGTGCTTCGGCCTGCCGGCCATGCTCAAGGGCTACTTCGACCGGCTCTTCATGCCCGGCGTGGCCTTCGACATCAGCGACCCGGCCAACGTGAAGCCGATGCTCACGCACATCAAGCGCATCAGCGCCGTGGTCACCTATGGCCGCCCGCGCTGGATGGCGATGTACATGGGCGACCCGCCACGAAAGATCGTGACGCGCTACATGAAGCGGCTCACCGGCCAGAAGGCCAAGGTGGACTACCACGCCCACTACCACATGAACATCGCGACCGAGCCCCAGCTCAAGCGCTTCATGGCGCGCGTGGGCCAGGCGATGGCGCGCTTCGCATGAACGCGCCCGCGCACATCGACAACCTGCGGCTGCCGCGCTGGTTGCTGCCGGCGGACTGGCCGCTGCACGAGGGCGTGCCGGTGCTGGCGCGCATCGAGATCGAGGCGGGCCGCGTGCATTCGGTGCGGCCGATGCGCGCTGCCGACCTGCCCGCCTCGTCGGGCTGGGACGCCGCCGGCAGGCTGGCGCTGCCCGGCTTCGTCGACGCGCACACGCACCTCGACAAGACCTTCACGCTGCCGCGCATGAAAGAGGTGCGGCCGGGCCTGCTCGGTGCCATCGACGCGATGCTCGCCGACCGCGTGCACTGGACATTCGCCGACGTGCGCGAGCGCGCCTCGCGCGGCCTGCAGTGGGCCTGGGAATGCGGCACCACGCATGTGCGCACGCACGTCGACTGGTGGGAGCCCGAGTCGCTGCCGATGGCCTGGCCGGTGATGGCCGAACTCGCGCAGGAATGGGCCGGCAAGGTGCGGCTGGAGCAGGTGAGCCTCATCAAGCTGCCGCTGTTCGAAGACGCGGCGCAGGCAATGCGGCTGGCCAAGCAGGTGAAGGCCACCGGGCCGCATGCGCTGCTCGGCGGCTTCGTGCACTCCACCAACTGGAGCGAGAACGCGCTGCGCAACCTGCTGGTGGCGGCGCAGGCCTGCGACCTCGACATCGACCTGCATGTGGACGAAGAGCTCAACGCCGCAGCGGTCGGATTGCAGACCACGGCGCGCATCCTGCGCGAGATCGGCTACGAAGGCCGCGTGGTCTGCGGCCACATCTGCGCGCTCTCCGTCCAGCCCGAGGCGCAGGCCTTCGCCACGCTCGACGCGGTGGCGCGCGCGCCCATCACCGTGGTGTCGCTGCCCGCCACCAACCTGCTGCTGCAGGACGCCGTCACCGGCCGCACGCCGCGCCAGCGCGGCATCACGCTGGTGAAGGAAGCGCGCGAGCGCGGCATTCCGCTGCTGTTCGCGAGCGACAACGTGCAAGACCCCTTCTGCCGGCTCGGCAGCTTCGACCCGGTGGAAGCGCTGGGCACCGCCGCGCTGGTGGCCCAGCTCGACGAGCCCTTCGACAGCTGGTCGCAGACGCTGTGCCGCGGCGACTGGCTGCAGCGCGCGCCGGCGGCAGCCAGCCCCACGCTGGTCGGCGCCAAGGCCGATCTCGTGCTGTTCACGCAGGCCGACCGCCACGGCTGGCCCTCGCGCACCGCCACCCGCGTGGTGCTGCGCGACGGCCGGGTGACGCACGGCGACGCGACGCCCTTCTTCACCAAGTAAAGAACACAAGGACTCCCTATGCTCCACGGCTACATCCCGCCCCACCGCTTCCTGCCCTACCTGAGCTGGACCGAAATCGCCGCGCTGCCCGACCGCGAGAACACCGTCATCGTGCTGCCCTGCGGCGCCATCGAGCAGCACGGGCCGCACCTGCCGTGCTCGGTCGACAGCGTCATCTCGTCGGGCGTGATGGGCAAGGCGCTCGAGAAGCTGCCGGCGGATGTGCGCGCCTTCGCGCTGCCGCCCATCACCTACGGCAAGTCGGAGGAGCATTTGCACTTTCCCGGCACCATGACGCTGACCGGCACCACGCTGCTCGCGACCGTGACCGAGATCGGCGAGTCGGTGTACCGCGCGGGCTTTCGCAAGCTGCTGTTCGCCAACGGCCACGGCGGCCAGCCGCAGGTGCTGGAGATGGCCGCGCGCGAACTGCGCCTGCGCCACGGCGACTTCGTGGTGGTGCCGCACGGCGTGTCGCGCCTGCCGAGCGCGGCCAGCAAGCAGGTGAGCGAGCAGGAGAAGAAGCTCGCGATGCACGCCGGCCATTCCGAGACCGCGCTGATGCTCGCGCTGGCGCCCGAGACGGTGCACATGGAGCGCGCGGTTGCCAACTTCCCGCCGCCCTTTCCCATCAAGCTGCTGTCGGCCGACGGCCGCCCGGCCTGCGCCTGGACCGCGCGCGACTTCGGCCCGAGCGGCGTCATCGGCGACCCGACCACGGCCACGCGCGAACAGGGCGAAGCCATTCTCGAAACGCTCTCCGACAGCTGGGTGCAGGCGCTGACGGAGCTCCACGCGCTGCGCTGGGTCGTGCGGGAGGAAGCCACCTGGGAGCGCGGGCACCAGCAGGGCTTCATCCAGCAGCAGTTCGAAGCCGCCTGAGCCTGCTTCTTGCATCGGCCCGTTCACCGCATTCTTTTTCCCCGAAAACTCTCCAGCCTCCGAAAGGTCCCCACCATGCGCTCCTTCGCACTGTCCCTGGCCGGCGCCGCCGCCATCGCCTTCCTCGCCACCGCGCCCGCGCAGGCCGAGGACAAGTTCACCTACATGACCAACTGGTACGCGCAGGCCGAGCACGGCGGCTTCTACCAGGCCGTGGCGCAGGGCATCTACAAGAAGTACGGCCTGGACGTGACCATCAAGATGGGCGGCCCGCAGGTCAACATCACGCAGATGATGGCCGCCGGCCAGGCCGACTGCATCATGGGCTCGAGCGACATCCAGATGATGCAGGTGCGCGAAGGCGGCGTGCCGGTGGTCAACGTGGCGGCGTTCTTCCAGAAGGACCCGCAGGTGCTGATCGCGCACGACGACGTGAAGAAGTTCGAAGACCTGAAGGGCAAGACGCTGCTCATCGGCGCGCAGGCGCAGCGCGGCTACTGGCCCTGGCTGAAGGCCAAGTTCGGCTTCACCGACGAGCAGACGCGCCCCTATACCTTCAACATCCAGCCCTTCGTGGCCGACAAGAACACCGCGCAGCAGGGCTACCTGACCTCCGAGCCCTACGCCATCCAGAAGGCCGGCGTGAAGAGCACGGTGCTGATGTTCAGCGACCACGGCTTCCCGGCCTACGCCACCACCGTGTCGTGCATGGAAAAGACGCTGAAGGACCGCAACAAGCAGGTCGCCGCCTTCGTGAAGGCCTCGGCCGAAGGCTGGAAGAGCTACCTCGCCGATCCGGCGCCCGCCAACGCGCTGATCAAGAAGGACAACCCCAACATGACCGACGACCAGCTGGCCTACAGCGTCGCCAAGCTCAAGGAGATGGGGATGATCACCGGCGGCGACGCGTCCAAGCTGGGCATCGGCGTGATGACCGATGCGCGCGCCAAGGCGAGCTACGACTTCCTCGTGAGCGCGAAGCTGCTCGACCCGGCCAAGGTCGAACTCGCAAAGACGTACAGCACCGAGTTCATCAAGGACGCCAAGGTCCTGCCCTGATCTTGCCAAGGCCCGCCGCATGAACCGCATCGAACCCCACACCCTGGCGCCACCGCCGGAACTCT
This sequence comes from Variovorax sp. AB1(2024), assembly GCF_037482385.2. NCBI lineage: Bacteria > Pseudomonadati > Pseudomonadota > Betaproteobacteria > Burkholderiales > Comamonadaceae > Variovorax > Variovorax sp. AB1(2024). Next base: position 218,561 of record NZ_JBBHKP020000001.1, read on the forward strand.
CGCCTTCGGTGCCCGCCGTCGAAGTGCTCTCGGCCGAGAAGACCTACCCCAACGGCACGCAGGCGCTGCTGCCGGTGGACCTGTCGATCGCCGAGGGCGAATTCGTCACGCTGCTCGGACCCTCGGGCTGCGGCAAGAGCACGCTGCTGAAGATGGTGGCGGGCATGCTCGAGCCCAGCGACGGGCGGCTGCTGGTGTGGCGCAAGCCGGTGGGCCAGTTGCACGACAGCGCACGCAAGATGTCGTTCGTGTTCCAGTCGCCCACGCTGATGCCGTGGGCCAGCGTGCGCACCAACGTGCGGCTGCCGCTGGACCTGGCCGGCGTGCCGCGCAAGGAGGCCGACGCGCGGGTGATGGAGTCGCTCGCGCTGGTCGGGCTGGAGAAGTTCGCCGACGCGCTGCCGCGTGCGCTCTCGGGCGGCATGCAGATGCGCGTGTCGATCGCGCGCGGCCTCGTCACGCAGCCCGACCTGCTGCTGATGGACGAGCCCTTCGGCGCGCTCGACGAGATCACGCGCCACAAGCTCGACGCCGACCTGCTCGAGCTGTGGCGCAAGAAGAAGCTCACCGTGATCTTCGTGACGCACTCGATCCACGAAGCCGTGTTCCTGTCGAGCCGCGTGGTGATGATGGCCGCGCGTCCGGGCCGCGTGGTCGAGCAGTTCCACATCGACGAACCGTACCCGCGCAGCGCCGACTTCATGGTGACGCCCGAATTCGCGCGCCACGCCAAGCAACTGCAGGACAGCCTGCTGCGCGCCAGCAGCACCGACGAGGAGCACGCGCGATGAAGAAGAACATTCCCCTGATGAGCCAGCCGCGCGTGCAGCGCGTGCTGTACCCGGTGCTGATCGGCGTGGTGCTGGTGGCGCTGTGGCAGTGGATGGTGGTGGCGATGGAGCTGCCGGCCTACCTCGTGCCCTCGCCCTATCTGATGATGCAGACGCTGGTGACCGACTGGACGCCGCTGGGCAACGCGCTGCTGGTCACGCTCAAGATCACGCTGCTGTCGTTCCTGCTGGCCACGGTGGCGGGCGTGCTGATCTCGTTCCTGTTCGTGCAGAGCAAGCGCATCGAGACCGCGCTCTTTCCGTACGCGGTGCTGCTGCAGGTGACGCCCATCGTGGCGGTGGCGCCGCTGATCATCATCTGGGTGAAGAACCCCGTGGCCGCCATGACGGTGTGCGCGGCGCTGGTGGCGCTGTTCCCGATCATCAGCAACACCACGCTGGGCCTGCGCAGCATCGACCCCGACCTGCAGAGCTACTTCAAGCTCAACCGCGCGACGCGCTGGCAGCAGCTGGTGCGCCTGCGCATTCCGAGCGCGCTGCCGTACTTCTTCGGCGGCCTGCGCATCTCCAGCGGCCTCGCGCTGATCGGCGCGGTGGTGGCGGAGTTCGTCGCGGGCACGGGCGGTTCCGGCGCAGGGCTGGCCTACCAGATCCTGCAGGCGGGCTTCCAGCTGAACATCCCGCGCATGTTCGCCGCGCTGCTGCTCATTTCCCTCACCGGTGTCGCGCTCTTCGTGCTGATGGCCTGGCTCACCAAGGTGGCGCTGGGCTCGTGGCATGCGAGCGAACTTTCCCAGGATTGACCTTGACCATGAATGCTCCCGTTTCCGCCATCGAGCAACTGCTGCTCGAACTGCCCGACCTCGACTGGATCACCGACGAAAGCCGCGTCACGCGGCTGTCCTCCGACTTTTCCTGGTTCAGCCCCGTGCTGGTGCGCCAGCTCAAGGACAAGCGCGCCGACGTGGTCGTGCGCCCGCGCACCGAGGAAGAGATCCGCGCCGTGGTGGGTGCCTGCGCGCGCCGCGGCGTGCCCATCACCATCCGCGGCAGCGGCACCGGCAACTACGGCCAGACCACGCCGCTGGCCGGCGGCGTGGTGCTCGACATGACGGGCTACAACAGCTGCCTCTGGGTGCGCCCCGGCGTGGCGCGCGCGCAGGCCGGCATCCGCCTGGGCGAGCTCGAAAAGCAGACCAGGCCCACGGGGCAGGAGATGCGCTGCGTGCCCTCCACCTACCGCAGCGCGACGCTGGGCGGCCTGTTCGGCGGCGGCTTCGGCGGCGTGGGCTCCATCAACTACGGGCCGCTGGGCGCGCCGGGCAACGTGATCGGCATCCGCGCGATGAGCATCGAGGCCGAGCCGCAGGTCGTCGAACTGCGCGGCGCCGAGGCCATGCGCATGCACCACCTGTGGGGCACCAACGGACTGGTGCTGGAACTGGAGATCGCCCTGGCGCCCGCGCATCCGTGGCTCGAAACGCTGGTGACCTTCGACGACTTCGAGCGCGCACTGCACTTCGCCGACAAGCTCGCGCACGCGCCGGGCATCGTGAAGCGCGGCGTGAGCTTTTTCGCCGCCCCCATCTCCGACCATCTGGCGCAGCTCGCCGCGCACCTGCCCAAGGGCTGCCACACGGTGCTGTCGCTGGTGGCCGAATCGAGCGAGCCCGCGCTGCTGCAGCTGGTCGAAGCGCACGGCGGCACCGTGGGCTACCGCAAGACGGCGGCGGAGGTGCAGAAGAGCAACCGCACGCTGATGGAGTTCACCTGGAACCACACGACGCTGCACGCGCTCAAGATCGATCCGACGCTGACCTACCTGCAGAGCGGCTTCGTGCCCGGCAGGCATGTGGAGCAGGTGATCGAGATGGAAAAGCTGATGGGCGCGAACGGCGAGGTGATGATGCACCTGGAGTTCATCCGCAACGTGGCGGGCCTCATGACCTGCAGCGGGCTGCAGCTGGTGCGCTTCAGCACCGAGGAGCGGCTTCAGGAGATCATGCGCATCCACCGCGAGCACAACGTGCACATCAACAACCCGCACGTGAACATCGTGGAAGACGGCAAGGCCGGCGGGCCGCTGCCGCCCGAGGTCATCGCGGTGAAGAAGCGCTTCGACCCGATGGGGCTGCTGAACCCCGGCAAGCTGCGCGACTGGCCGGTGAAGGGCGCGGGGGGCGCCTGAGGCCGTTCAATCGCGGCCGCGGCGGCGCAGCAAGAAGGCTGCGGCCACGATGCCCATCGCCAGGATCCACAGCGGCCACAGCCCGAAGGGCGCGACCCAGCGCGCGTAGGGCGTGAGGCCGCGCCGGCCTTCGATGCTGGCTTCGAGCACGCCGCGCGTGAGGCGCGGCAGTTCGTGCGTCACGCGGCCTTCGGCGTCGATCACCACGGTGGCGCCGGTGTTGGTGGAGCGCACCATCGGCCGCGCGAATTCGAGCGCGCGCATGCGCGAGATGGAAAGGTGCTCGTCGATGGCCACCGAGTCGCCGAACCACGCGATGTTGCTCACGTTGAGCAGGATGGTCGGGGCGCTGGCCTCGTCGCGGAAGTTCGCGCCGATCTCGTCGCCGAACAAGTCTTCGTAGCAGATGTTCGGCGCGATGCGCTGGCCCTGCCAGACGAAGGGCGCCTGCGCGAGACCGCCACGCGCGAAGTCGCCGAGCGGGATGTTCATCATCTGGATGAACCAGCGAAAGCCCGTGGGAATGAATTCGCCGAACGGCACCAGGTGGTGCTTGCTGTACTGGTAGACCTGCGAGGCGCCGGGCTGGAAGCCCAGCACCGAGTTGCTGTAGGTGCCCGGGCCGCCGAGCCCCGTCATGGGCAAGCCGACGATGGCGGCCTGGCTGCCCTGGCTGTAGCGCGCCCGGATGGCGTCGAGGTAGCCGGGCGGCAGTTGCTGCGGCAGCAACGGCAAGGCGGTCTCGGGAGTGACGACGAGCGAAGCCTTGGCATCGCGCAGTTGCTCGCCGTACCAGCGCAATGCGGTCTCGATGCCGCCGCCCGGAATGAATTTCTCGTCCTGCGGGATGTTGCCCTGCAGGAGCGCGACGTTCAGGCTGCCGGTCGCGCCGCCCGCGCCCCGCACGTCGTCGCGAAGCGGCGCAACGAGATGCGGCACGGCGAACACCAGCGCGAGGAGCGCCACGCCCGGCACCGCGTCGGCCATGCGAACCGGGCGATGCAATGCGACCAGCGCAGCCACCAGCGCAGCCGCCGCCCCGATGCCGTAGACGCCCACCCACGGCGCGAGCGCCGCGAACGGCCCCTCGACGTGCGCATAGCCGCCAGCGCCCCATGGAAAGCCGGTGAACCAGCTGCCGCGCACGAGTTCGGCAAGTGTCCACAGCGCCGCGAACACCAGCGCGCCCGTCACACGCCCTTTCGGGCCGCGCACCACGAACCATGCCGCCGCCGCGGCGTAGTAGAGCCCCAGCGCGGCGGCCAGGGCCAGCACGGCAATGGCCGCCAGCGGCGCGGGCAGGCCCCCGTAGGTGTGCATCGAAATGAAGAGCCACCAGAAGCTGCCGGTGAGCCACGCGGTGGAGAACAGCCAGCCGTGCAGGCCGGCGCGGCGCCAGCCCGCTCCCTGCGCGCGCAGGCCGTCGAGCAGCCAGACCAGCGCGCCGAGCGACAGCAGCTGCAGCCACCACAGCGGCTTGCCGCCAGCGGGCGAAGCCATCGAAAGCGCCTGGGCGAGGCCGGCCGCACCGAAGCCGAGCAGGCGGAACAGGTTGGCGAGCGGGGAAGCCGGCGCGCGCGCCATCAGTCGGCCGCGTCGCTGCCGCGGGCCGGAGACACCTTGAACCAGCGCACCGCGCCGCCCTTGGTGTGCAGCACCACGAAGTCGAAGCCGCCCATCGCGTGGTGCTCGCCGCGCTTGGGCACGTGGCCCATCTCGTGCGCGATCAGCCCGCCGATGGTGTCGAAGTCTTCGCTGAGCTGCTCTTCGTTGAAGACGATGCCGAATGCCTCGGCCACGCGCTCGATGGGCGTGTCGCCGGAGACGCGGTAGGTGTGGTCGGCCAGGCCGAAGATGTCGCCTTCGTCCTCGGCGATGTCGAACTCGTCCTCGATCTCGCCGACGATCTGCTCGAGCACGTCCTCGATCGTGATGAGGCCGGCCACGCGGCCGAATTCGTCGATGACGATGGCCAGGTGGTTGCGGTTGCCGCGGAATTCGCGCAGCAGGTCGTTCAGGCCCTTGCTCTCGGGCACGAAGGTCGCCGGCCGCAGCAGCGCGCGGATGTTCAGGCCCGGCGCGCGCTGCAGCTTGAGCAGGTCCTTCGCGAGCAGGATGCCGATGATGTTTTCTTTTTCGCCCTCGTACACCGGGAAGCGCGAATGCGCGGTGTCGATGATGAGATGCAGCAGCGCGTCGAACGGGGCGTCGATGTTGATGATGTCCATGCGCGGCGCCGCGACCATCACGTCGCCGGCCGTCATGTCGGCCATGCGCAGCACGCCCTCGAGCATCACGCGCGACTCTGCGCCGATCACCTCGTTGTCCTCGGCGTCCGCCAGGGTTTCGATCAGCTCGTCGCGCGAGTCGGGACCGGGGTGGATGAATTCGGCGAGCTTCTGGAGAAAGCCGCGCTTGTCTTCCCGTTCTACGGGAGCGCGTTCAGGGTGAGGTTCGGCCACTGCGGGAGGGCGGAGTTGAGGAAGGGCAAGGATACCGGATTGCGTGTGACACGCTCCACCGTACGGCCGGCATAGGCCGTACGGGAACCGCCGGACGGGCTCAGGGGGCGGATTTCTTGCGGGCTTCGCGCATGCCGCTGCGCATTTCCTGCAGGCCTGCCAGGAAGGCCCAGAACTGCTTGGCGCGGCTCTTGAGGGCGAAGTCGACGGCGGCGTAGTGCTCGAGCGCGATTTCGCTCATGCGGCTGTCGAAGGTGGCGCTGGGCAGCTCCAGGTGGGCCTCGGCCTCGGAGCCGCTGCGCACCACGGTGGCGCCGGCGTTGCGGGCGATCTTCAGCATGGCGGCGTTCTCGCTCAGCGCATGGATGAAGAGCATGCCCACGCCTTCGTTGCGGGCCACGACCACGGCACGCTCGAACAAGCGGGCGCCATAGCCCCGGCCGCGCGCATGCGCCGAGACCGACACGCCGAATTCGGCGCAATCGCTGTGCTGGTCGCCGGGGGCGAAGGCCAGGTGCGCCATCGCGATCAGGTCGAGGCGGCGGTTGTAGATGCCGAAGAGTTCGTCGCGCTCGAAATCGAGGCTGTCGACGTAACGCTGGACCTGCTCGTCGGCCGCCGCGTAGCCGAAGCGCAGGTAGCGGTCGTGCGGGGAGAGTTCGAGCAGGTGGCGCGCGATGCGCTCGCGTTCGCGAGGACCGATCGAGCGGATCGGCACCATCACGGGTTGAGGCGCGCTGGCAGCGCGTGGTTGCGCCTCAACCATCGGCGCTTTCAGGAAAGAGCCAAGGCCGAGAGACGCCTTGAGAAGGGTCTTGGCGGTAAGCATGGCTCAAATGTAAGGGTTTTCCCTTAATCATCAAGCCGCCAGGGTCAATTGCGGGACACGGTCCGTGAATCAGTGCCGAGACGCGTGGCGCCCGTGCAACCCGGCTGCCTGGGTCGTCAAACAGGAACGGCTGTCGTGGCCTTGACGCGATCCAGCACGAAGCTGGTCTTGCAGTCTTCGACACTGGGGTGCTTGAGCAGCGTGTCCATGATGAAACGGCTGTAGTGGGCCATGTCGGCCACCACCACGCGCAGCAGGTAGTCCATGTCGCCGGTGAGCGCGGCGCACTCGACCACCTCGGGCCAGGTCTGGACGCTGGCGCGAAACAGGTCCATGGGGTTGCGCTTGTGGGTCTCGGTGTGCTTTTCGAGCCGCACGTTGAGGTAGGCGGTCAGCCCCAGGCCGATGGCTTCCGGCTGCACCAGGGCGACATAGCGGTCGATGACCCGGCTTTCCTCCAGCCGCTTGACCCGTCGCAGCACGGCGCTGGGCGACAGGCTCACCTGTTCCGCGAGTTGATCGTAAGTCGCGCGCCCGTCTGCTTGCAGCGTGCGCAGAATGAGCCTGTCAATCTTGTCCAGTGCTTCCATTTCCATATTCTTGCAGTTTTACTGCGCGAAGGCCATCGCAAGCGCCCGGAAACGCAGAAAACCTGAGAGCCATCCACCCTACATTGCATGACTGGCCGATTTCGCGCCTTTTCATTGAATACCCCACACCTTTCCGGAGACCACGCATGAGCCAAGCCGACGCACCCGCCTTCACCCCCTGGGAGAACCCCATGGGCACCGACGGCTTCGAATTCATCGAGTACGCGGCACCCGATCCGGTCGCCATGGGCAAGGTGTTCGAGCGCATGGGTTTCAAGGCCGTGGCCAAGCACCGCCACAAGAATGTGCTGCTGTATCGCCAGGGCACCATCAATTTCATCCTGAACGCCGAGCCCGACTCGTTTGCGCAGAAGTTCGCGCGCGAGCACGGCCCGAGCGTGTGCGCCATCGCCTTCCGCGTGCAGGACGCCAAGCAAGCCTACGAACGCGCCACCGCACTCGGCGCCTGGGGCTTTGCCGACAAGGCCGGCCCCGGCGAGCTGAACATCCCCGCCATCAAGGGCATCGGCGACAGCCTGATCTACCTGGTGGACCGCTGGCCCGGCAAGAACGGCGCGAAGCCCGGCGACATCGGCAACATCGGCTTCTACGACGTCGACTTCGAGGCGCTGCCCGGCGTCGCGCCCGAGCAGGCGCTCTCGCCGTTCGGCAACGGCCTGACCTACATCGACCACCTGACGCACAACGTGTATCGCGGCCGCATGAACGTCTGGGCCGGCTTCTACGAGAAGCTCTTCAACTTCCGCGAGATCAAGTACTTCGACATCGAAGGCCAGGTGACGGGCGTGAAGAGCAAGGCCATGACCAGCCCCTGCGGCAAGATCCGCATCCCGATCAACGAAGAGGGCAAGGAGCAGGCCGGCCAGATCCAAGAGTACCTGGACATGTACAAGGGCGAAGGCATCCAGCACATCGCCATGGGCTCGGACGACCTCTACGCCACCGTCGACGCGCTGCGCGCCAACGGCGTCACGCTGCTGGACACCATCGACACGTACTACGAGCTGGTCGACAAGCGCATCCCCGGCCACGGCGAGAGCGTGGAAGAGCTGCACAAGCGCAAGATCCTGATCGACGGCAAGAAGGACGCCCTGCTGCTGCAGATCTTCAGCGAGAACCAGCTCGGCCCGATCTTCTTCGAATTCATCCAGCGCAAGGGCGACGACGGCTTCGGCAACGGCAACTTCAAGGCGCTGTTCGAGAGCATCGAGCTCGACCAGATGCGCCGCGGCGTGCTGAGCGCCGCAAAATAAGCGCTTCTTCATTGCTCCAGGAGCCCGGCATGCGCAGCACGTTTTCGATCGGCCTGACCTTCATCGCGGCGGCTGCCGCCGTTCTTTCAGGCTGCGCCATGCCGCCGGCGGCAACGCCGATGGCCGGCTCGCACCTGGACGCGGTGCAAAAGGCCGCCGTGCTGCGCATCTGCACGCCGGGCGACTACAAGCCCTTCAGCTTCCAGAAGGCCGACGGGGCCTTCGAGGGCATCGACGTCGACCTCATGACGGGCTTCAGCGCCAGCCTCGGCGCAAAGCCGGAGTGGATCAAGACCACCTGGGCCAACCTGCTGCCCGACCTTGCCGCCGGCAAGTGCGACATCGCGGTGGGTGGCGTCTCGGTCACCACCGACCGGCAAAAGCGCGCCTTCTTCAGCGCGCCCTACATGGTCAACGGCAAGACGCCCATCGCACGCTGCGCCGACGTGGCCAAGTACCAGAGCGTGGCCGACATCGACAAGCCGTCGGTGCGTGTCATCTTCAATCCGGGCGGCAGCAACGAACGCTTCGCCCGCGCCAATTTCAAGCAGGCCAAACTCACGCTGCACGGCGAGAACGTGACGATCTTCGACGAGATCCTCGCGAACCGCGCCGATGTGTTCGTCACCGAGGCGGCCGAGGCCATCACGCAGCAGAAGCTCAAGCCGGGCCTGTGCGCGATCAATCCCGACAAGCCGCTGCAGTACGGCGAGATGGCCTGGATGCTGCCGCGCGACGACGTGGCATTCAAATCGTACGTCGACCAGTGGCTGCACCTGCAGCAGGCCGGCGGCGACTTCCAGCGCACGATGGACCGCTGGCTCAAGTAACCCTTCTTCTCCGAGATCGTTTTCCATGGACTCCCCCGCCGCAGCAGTTGTCACCCCCGCCGTGTATGGCGCCTCGGACCGCCCGCCGCGCGGCGACTACTCGCGCGGCGGCACCGTGCTGGCCGACTACACCTGCCCGCAGGACTGGGCGAGCTACACGGCCGCCGACCATGACACCTACAAGCGGCTCTACGAGCGGCAGGCCGCGCAATTGCCGGGGCTGGCCTGCGATGCCTTCATCAAGGCGCTGCCGTCGCTGGGCGTGAAGGACCGCATCCCGCGCTTCGAAGAACTCAACGAGCGGCTGCATCGCGCAACCGGCTGGGAGATCGTGGCGGTGCCGGGACTGATTCCCGAGCTGCCGTTCTTCACGCTGCTCGCGAACCGCAAGTTTCCGGTGACCGACTGGATCCGCAAGCCCGAGGAGTTCGACTACATCGTCGAACCCGACGTTTTCCACGACCTGTTCGGCCATGTGCCGATGCTGTTCGACCCGACCTTCGCCGACTATGTGCAGCGCTATGGCGCGGGTGGCATCAAGGCGCACGAGCTGGGTGCCGGCGAAAAGCTCGCGCGGCTGTATTGGTACACGGTGGAGTTCGGGCTGATCCGCCAGCCGGACGGCCTGCGCGCATACGGCGCCGGCATCCTCAGCTCGGTGGGCGAGCTGAAGCACGCGGTGCTCAGCGAAGAGCCGCTCAGGCTGCCGATCGACCTGCTGCGCGCCATGCGCACGCGCTACAAGATCGACACCTACCAGGCCAACTACTTCGTGATCGAAAGCTTCGCGCAGCTCTTCGACCTCACGGCGCCCGACTTCACGCCGCTGTACGAAGCGCTCGAGGTCGCCACCGACATCGAGGCCGGCGTGCTGCTGCCAGGCGAGACGGGCAAGGCCTGAGCCATTCGGTCGCCGCGCGGCTATCGCGCGCGCGACAGCGCAAGCCCGTTCCCTAGGACAAGCCCGCTGGCGGCGGAGGCGCACTGCCTCCCACAATCCGCGCCAAAGGAGCTTGCATGCAGACATCCGCGCGACAAAACTATCCTGCCGGCGTACCGCACGAGATTCATCCCGAGCAGTACCGGTCCTTGCCCCACATGTTCGAGGAAGCCTTCGGCCGCTATGCCGACCGGCCGTTCTCGGTCTGCATGGAGCGTTGGATGTCTTTTGGCGAACTCGACACGCTGTCGAAGGCGCTCGGCGCGTGGCTGCAGTCGCGCGGGCTCGAGCCGGGAGCGCGCGTGGCGATCATGCTGCCCAATATTCCGCAATTCGCGGTCACGATGTGCGGCGTGCTGCGCGCGGGCTACACATGCGTGAACGTCAATCCGCTGTACACGGCGCGCGAGCTGGAGCATCAGCTGAAGGATTCGGGCGCGACGGCCATCGTCATTCTCGAGAACTTCGCGTCGACGCTTGAAAAAGTGATCGAGCGCACGCCCGTGAAGCATGTGGTCGTGACGTCGATGGGCGACCTGCTCGGCGGCCTGTACGGCGCGTGGATCACGATCGCGGTGCGGCATCTGGCGAAGATCGTGCCGGCCTACAAGCTGCCCCTGAGCGACGAGCGCTCGGTCACGGCTTTCACGCAGGCGATCACCGAGGGACGCGGCCGCACGCTGGGGCCCGACCGCAGCACGCTCGACTCCGTCGCATTCCTGCAGTACACGGGCGGAACGACGGGTTTGTCGAAGGGCGCGGTGCTGACGCATCGCAACATCGTCGCCGCGACACTGCAGGCCGAAGCCTGGTTCACGCCGGCACTCGAACGTGCCGGCGACCTGTCGAAGGTCAACAGCATCGCGGCCCTGCCGCTGTATCACATCTTCGCGCTGACGCTGTGCCTGCTGGCGATCCGGCAGGGCTCTCACATGACGCTGATCCCTAACCCGCGCGACTTCAACAAGTTCATTGCGGTGCTGAAGAAGCGGCCCTTCCACATGCTGCCCGCGGTGAACACGCTGTTCAATGCGCTGTTGATGCATCCGGAATTCAAGACGCTCGATTTCTCGACGCTGTTCGTTTCGCAGGCGGGAGGCATGGCGGCCTCTGAAGGAACGGCACGCAAGTGGTTTGAGGTCACCGGCTGCCCGATGATCGAGGGCTGGGGAATGAGCGAGACCTGCGCGATCGGGACGAACAACCCCGTGTCAAACACCGAGTTCACTGGGACGATCGGGCTGCCGCTGCCGAGTATCGAGATCGCGATCAAGGACGACGAAGGCAATTCACTCCCCGTGGGGCAGTCCGGCGAACTCTGCATCAAGGGCCCCAACGTGATGGTGGGCTACTACAACCAGCCCGCCGAGACCGCAGCGGCGTTCACGGCAGATGGCTTCATGCGGACTGGCGATATCGCGGTGATGCAGGAAGATGGCTACAGCCGGATCGTCGATCGCAAGAAAGACATGATCCTGGTGAGCGGCTTCAACGTGTTTCCGAACGAGCTGGAAAACGTGATTTCGCTCTGCCCCGGGGTCGTCGAATGCGCGGCTGTGGGTGTACCCGACGAGAAGCAGGGAGAGGCGATCAAGGTGTTCGTGGTGCGAAGGGACCCGGCATTGACCGAGGACGCGGTGCTCCAGTATTGCCACTCGCAGCTCACCGGCTACAAGCGGCCCAAGCACATCGAGTTTCGGGAGTCGCTGCCGAAGACGAATGTGGGGAAGATCCTGCGGCGGGAGCTTCGCGCCAGCGCGGGCGCCTGAATGAGCCAATCGTCGGCAAGCGCCGGTCTTCCGGCGAACGTAATCGTGCTCGAGCGGGGATGGCTTTCTTCGAACAACATCTTGTTCCTGGGCGCCCACGAGACAGCAGTGGTCGACACCGGATATGCCACGCATGCGGAGCAGACGGTGGCACTGGTCGAGTCGGTGCTTGGAGATCGGGCGCTTGATCGCATCCTGAATACGCATCTGCATAGCGATCACTGCGGAGGCAACTCGGCGCTGGAGGAACGCTATCCATCAGTTCGCATCGAGATACCGCCTGGCGAGGCGGCGCTGGTGGAGCGGTGGGACGAAAGCGGCCTGAGTTTTTTGGCGACGGGACAGACTTGCCCGCGGTTCGGCTTCGGCGGACTATTGCAACCGGACACCGAGTGCATGCTGGGTGACAGGCCGTGGCAGGTTCATGCGGCACCTGGGCACGATCCGCACTCGATCATCTTGTTCGATGCAGCATCGCGAACGCTGATCTCCGCGGATGCGCTGTGGGAACACGGATTCGGGATTGCTTTTCCTGAGCTTGCTGGCGAGCCTTCATTCGGGGACATGGCGGCAACGCTGGACTTGATCGAATCGCTTAAGCCCTTGCGGGTGATTCCAGGACACGGTGCGATCTTCGACGACGTCAGCAAAGCTCTTTCTGTCGCACGCAAGCGCCTCGACGGATTGCTGCGCGATCCAGTCAAGCACGCGCGGCATGCGATCAAGGTGCTGATGAAATTCAAGCTGCTGGAAATGCAGGTTATGGCTCTCGAGGAATGGCGGCTGTGGCTGCACAGTACGCCGTACTTGGCCATGATTCATGCCCGGTTCTTTGGAGGCGTCGAATTCGATCAACTTACCGCTGATATCTTGCAGGAATTGATTGCGGCGGGAGCTGCGGAGAAAGACAAGATCGCGATTCGCAATCTTTGAAAGATGGGGCGTATTTGTCTGCTCGCGCAAAGCAAAAAACCCCAGTCATTTCTGACTGGGGTTTTCTGGGCTGTAAGAGCCTGACGATGACCTACTTTCACACGGGAACCCGCACTATCATCGGCGCTGAGTCGTTTCACTGTCCTGTTCGGGATGGGAAGGAGTGGTACCAACTCGCTATGGTCATCAGGCATAAAGGGTTGTCTGGTTGATCGGGAGATCAACCGGACGAATTCATAGAGTTTGGAATCAGCTTTTGGCGAATTGTTTTGAATGCGTCAACTTGGCATAACACCTTGATCTGTATTTTGATCAAAGTTATAGGGTCAAGCCGCACGAGCAATTAGTATCAGTTAGCTTAACGCATTACTGCGCTTCCACACCTGACCTATCAACGTCCTGGTCTTGAACGACTCTTCAGGGGGCTCAAGGCCCCGGCAGATCTCATCTTGAAACGAGTTTCCCGCTTAGATGCTTTCAGCGGTTATCTCTTCCACACTTAGCTACTCGGCAATGCCACTGGCGTGACAACCGATACACCAGAGGTGTGTCCACTCCGGTCCTCTCGTACTAGGAGCAGGCTTCCTCAAATCTGCAGCGCCCACGGAAGATAGGGACCAAACTGTCTCACGACGTTTTAAACCCAGCTCACGTACCTCTTTAAATGGCGAACAGCCATACCCTTGGGACCGGCTACAGCCCCAGGATGAGATGAGCCGACATCGAGGTGCCAAACACCGCCGTCGATATGAACTCTTGGGCGGTATCAGCCTGTTATCCCCAGAGTACCTTTTATCCGTTGAGCGATGGCCCTTCCATACAGAACCACCGGATCACTATGTCCTGCTTTCGCATCTGCTCGACTTGTCAGTCTCGCAGTTAAGCACGCTTATGCCATTGCACTATCGTCACGATGTCCGACCGTAACTAGCGTACCTTCGAACTCCTCCGTTACGCTTTGGGAGGAGACCGCCCCAGTCAAACTGCCTACCATGCACTGTCCCCGATCCAGATAATGGACCTAGGTTAGAACCTCAAACACACCAGGGTGGTATTTCAACGTTGGCTCCACAAGATCTAGCGACCCTGCTTCAAAGCCTCCCACCTATCCTACACAGATCTGTTCAAAGTCCAATACAAAGCTACAGTAAAGGTTCATGGGGTCTTTCCGTCTTTCCGCGGGGAGATTGCATCATCACAAACATTTCAACTTCGCTGAGTCTCAGGAGGAGACAGTGTGGCCATCGTTACGCCATTCGTGCAGGTCGGAACTTACCCGACAAGGAATTTCGCTACCTTAGGACCGTTATAGTTACGGCCGCCGTTTACTGGGA
>NZ_JBBHKP020000001.1:237500-1065000 GCF_037482385.2 Variovorax sp. AB1(2024)
TCTCTCTCCGGCGGTACCCGCAAGCGCGTCGCGCTGGCGCAGGCCCTGGTGGCCGCGCCCGACGTGCTCCTGCTGGACGAGCCCACCAACCACCTGGACCTCGACTCCATCGAGTGGCTCGAACAACTGCTGATCGACTTCAAGGGCAGCGTCGTCACCGTCACCCATGACCGCAGCTTCCTGAACCGTGTCGCCACCCGCATCGTCGAGCTGGATCGGGGCAAGCTGGGTTCCTATCCCGGCAACTTCGAGCAGTACCTCGTGCAGAAGGAAGAGCAACTCGCCCAGGAAGCCGTGATCAGCGCCAAGGCCGACAAGCTGCTCGCCCAGGAAGAAATCTGGATCCGCAAGGGCGTGGAAGCGCGCCGCACCCGCAGCCAGAGCCGCATCACCCGCCTGCAGGAACTGCGCGCCAGCCGCGCGGCGCGCCGCGAGGTGCAGGGCAGCGTCAACATGGACGTGGCCTCGGGCCAGTCCAGCGGCAAGATCGTGGCGGAACTCACAGAGGCCACCAAGTCGTTCGGCCCCAAGACCGTCATCCGCAACTTCAGCGGCACCATCCTGCGCGGCGACAAGGTCGGCCTGCTCGGCCCCAACGGCGCGGGCAAGACCACCCTGCTGAAGCTGATCCTCGGCGAGCTCGAACCCGACAGCGGCAAGATCCGCCGCGGCACCAACCTCCAGGTGGCGTACTTCGACCAGATGCGTGACAAGCTCGACCTCGACGCCACGCTGGAAGACTTCATCAGCCCCGGCAGCGAATGGATCGAGATCGGCAGCCAGAAGAAGCACGTGAAGAGCTACCTCTCCGACTTCCTGTTCTCCCCGGCGCGCGCCAACTCTCCCGTGCGCTCGCTCAGCGGCGGCGAACGCAACCGCCTGCTGCTGGCCCGGCTGTTCGCCCGCCCCGCCAACGTGCTGGTGCTCGACGAGCCGACCAACGACCTCGACATCGACACCCTGGAACTGCTCGAGAACCTGCTGCAGGACTACGACGGCACAGTGTTCCTGGTGAGCCACGACCGGACCTTCCTCGACAACGTGGTGACCAGCACCATCGCCTATGAAGGCGACGGCCGCTGGCGCGAGTACGAAGGCAGCGTGCAGGATTGGCTGGTCCAGTCCAAGCGTGCGCGAGAGATCGCCGAACAGCGCCAGGCTGCGGCCCCCGCTGCGGCACCGGCCCCAGCAGCGCCGGCCGCGCCCGCGGAACCCGTCGCGCCCAAGGCGACCGCTGCGCGCAAGAAGCTCTCTTACAAGGAGCAGCGCGAGCTGGAAGCGCTCCCCGCCCAGATCGAAAGCCTGGAAGCGGAACAGAAGCGCATCACCGAGATGCTCGAACTCGACGGCGGCGCCATCTATGCCACCGACTCCTCGCGCGCCACCGAACTCGCCGAGCGCCACGCGAAGATCGACGACGAACTGCTCGCAGCGCTCGAGCGCCAGGAAGAACTGGGCGCCGGCCGCTGACCGGCGCGAACCAAAGCGCGCCCGCCGCGCCGCGCCCGTCCCGCCGTCCGACGCCGGCGGGACGCGGACTAGGCTATATATGCGGCTTCGCCCCCCAAGCCCCGGGAAAGCTGCATGCCTTCTTCATTCCAAGCCTTCTTTCGTCGGTCCACCGCGCTCCTGGCGCTGCTGATACTCGGGGCCTGCGCGCAATTGCCGCAGAACGTCGAGCGCCCCGTCTCGACCGCCATCGCCGCGCCGGCCACCGGCTCCGCGCTGGCCGACCTCGTGCAGCAGCGCCGGCGCGCCGCCAACGCCCGCTACGAATCCGGCTTCCTGCTGCTGGGCGGGCCGCAGGCCGCCTACGGCAGCCGGCTCGCGCTGATCGAAGGCGCCCAGAAGACGCTCGACCTCCAGTACTACGCCATCCACGCCGACGCCAGCACAGGCCGCCTCGTCAGGGGCCTGCGCGCCGCCGCCGAGCGCGGCGTGCGGGTGCGGGTGCTGCTCGACGACTTCCACACCACCGGCCGCGACGCACTGGTGCTGGGCCTGGCCTTCATTCCCAACATCGAGATGCGGCTCTTCAACCCGCTGGCCGGCTCGCGCGACTCCACCTTCAGCCGCCTGGTCAACTCGATCGACGACGCCTCGCGCATCCAGCAGCGCATGCACAACAAGCTGTTCCTGGCCGACAACGTGATGGGGGTGGCGGGCGGCCGCAACCTGGGCGACGCCTATTTCGGCAACGCGGCCAACGGCAACTTCGTCGATGTCGACGTGCTGGCAATCGGCCCGATCGTGCAGGACCTGTCGCGCAGCTTCGACAGCTACTGGAACAACGAGCGCGCCTACCCCGTGCAATCGCTGGTCACGCGCGAGGAATTGCAGTCGATGCGCGAGCGCGCGAAGAAGGCCGACCAGGAGCTGGTCGAACAGGCCACCCGCGACCGCGACGACCCGCCCAGCGCCGATGCGCCCCCCACCGCCGAGCAACGCGCCCGCGCCTGGGACCAGAAGGCGCTCGACCTGCGCACCGCCGATTTCGTCTGGGCGCCGGCCGTGATGCTGGCCGACAAGCCCGGCAAGATCCCCGCCGACTCCGGCCCGGACACCGCGAAGGCCCCCGGTCTCGTGGTCAGCCAGCCCGACGACAAACCCGCGGCCTCGCGCGGTGCGGCATCGCTCGAGGCAGCCTCCGACCTGGCCGCCAACGGCGACACGGTGGTCGAGGGCCTGCTGCAGATGATCGGCCAGGCGCGCTCCAGCCTGCTCATCATCTCGCCCTACTTCGTACCCGGGAAAGACATGCTCAAGGCCTTCGGCGAGGCTCGCGCACGGGGAGTGAAGATCAGGGTGCTGACCAACTCCCTGGCCTCGAACGACGCCCCGGTGGCGCACGTGGGCTATGCGCGCCATCGCGAGGCGCTGCTCAAGATGGGCATCGAGCTTTATGAGCTGCGCAGCGAGCAGTCGAACTTCGGCAACGTGTTCGGCTCCTCGGGAAGCACCGGCAGCGGTGGCGTCACCGGGCAGTCGCGGGCGATGCTGCACTCGAAGGTGCTGGTGATGGACGGCCGGCTGCTGGTGGTCGGCTCGATGAACCTCGACCTGCGCTCCCAATTGCAGAACACCGAGATCGCCCTGCTGATCCGCAGCGACGAGCTCTCGCGCGCCGCATCGGCCCAGATAGAGCGCGGCATGCGCGAGCGCTCATGGCACGTCGAGCTGACGGACGGCTCGCTGGTGTGGCGCGCCCCCGAAGGCAGCGGCCTGAAGGACGCGACCACCGAGCCCGACACCAGCGCCAGCCTGCGGCTGATGCTCAAGCTGTTCGGCCCGCTCGCGCCCGACCAGCTGCTGTAGCCGCGACGCGGCGCTCAGTGCTTGTGCTGGTGCGCCGACGAACCGGCGGCATCGGCACCCTCGGGCGCGCCCACGGGCAGCGTCACGTCCAGCGCGGTCTTCACGCCCTTGGCGTCCTCGAACTTCAGCGTCATCGGCACGGTCGCGCCCTTGGCCAGCGCACCCTTGAGGTCCATCATCATCACGTGATAGCCGCCGGGCTTGAGCTCGACGGTCTGGCCCGCGGGCAGGTCGAGGCCGCCGGGCAGCTCGCGCATCTTCATGACGTCGCCTTCCATCTTCATCTCGTGCACTTCGGCGGTGCCGGCCGCGGGCGTGGAGATGCTCACCAGCTTCGTGCCGGTAGGCGCGGTGAGCTTCATGAAGGCGCCGGTGCCGCTCTGGCCCGGCACCGACTGGCGCACCCAGCCGTCGCGCACGTCGACAGTGGCCACGCCTTGCGCCACCACCACGAGCCTGGCGGCCGGGCTCTTCAGGCCGGCGGTCGAGTTGCCCGATGCCGGTACCTCGGCCCAGTCGGCCACGCCGGTGTCGCAGGTCTGCAGCACCTTGAACCACAGCGTGCCCGGCGTGGCCGGCACCTTGCCGCGCAGGACGAATTCGGAGCGCTCGCTGCCGGGCAAGGCGTTGCCGGGGGTCTCGGCGGTCCAGCGCACTTCGCCGTCGCCGCTTTTCGTCACGTCGAGCTTCCAGCCCTTGCGCGCCTGGGCGTCGCTCAGCACGAAGCCCTTGGGCAGGCGCACGGCCAGCCCAGTCGTGGCCTTGGCGCCTTCGCAGGCGTGGCCGACGCGGAAGGCGGCGTTGTAGTCGCTGCCGACGGTGGCGCCGCCGGGCGGCAGCGTCACGTGCGCCAGCGCGGCGGTGGTGCCGGCCAGCATGGCGCAGGCGGCGAGGGTTCGCAGGGTGATGGCGGCCATCGGTTTCGTCATGTCGCGGATCCTTTGGGGTTGGAACGGGAAAGTCAAAGGTCGAACTTGCGTTCGGCCACACAGGTGGGTTGCGGGGTTGCGCCGAGCAGCAACGGCAGGGCGCGGGATTGCTTTTTTCAAGAGGAGCCTTCTCCATCGAACTTCAAACCGGACAAGCCGCGTGCGCACGCCGGGCGCGCGAATGCAGCTATCGTTTCGAGAGCGTCAGGAGAAAGTCGGGGGGCCGCGCGCCGGCAGGGGCGCGGCGGTGGCCGCGGCCAGTCGCGCGGCGGGAATCGACTGGACCACGCGGCCCAGCGGAAGGGGAAGATCGAAAGCCGGCGCCACCATGGCCGGCGGCGGGGCGCCGGTCAGCACGCACAGCGGGCAGTCCATGTGCGAGGCGCCCATTTCGCGCGCGCCGTCGTCGGTGTGGACCACCACCTTGACGGGGCCGGCACCGGAACACACCAGTTCCATCGACTGCGGATGCACCAGCGGAGACGCCACCGCCACACCCAGCGAGAGCACGAACCACAGCAGCACCCAGCGGCCGATGAGGCCGAGGAAGCGGGTGGGAAGGCGCAGCGCGTGCATGGCGGTCGCGATTATCGGCTCACTTTGCCCTTGGCGGCCGGGGCCTTGGCGGGCGCCTTGCCGGCTGCCTTGGCCGGCGCTTTCGCGCCCTTGGCGGCGGGCGCGGCCTTGGCAGCTGCCGCAGGCCTGCCGCCCTTGGCCGCGGCAGCCGGTGCGCCCTTCTGGCCCTTCTGCACGCGCTGGCCCTTCACGGCCTTGCCACCGCGCGCCCTCGGCGCAGGCGACGGGGCCGCGAGCGCGGGCATCGGCACCGCCGTCTGCTCCTGCGCGCTGGTCAGCACCGGCGTCACGGTGAAGCCGCGCGACGCCATCAGCGCGGGCAGCCCCTGCGGCCCGATCATGTGCAGCGCGCCCACTGCCGCGAACACGCCCTTGCCGCTCGCGTGCAGCCGCTCGATGCCGTCGGCCAGGCCGGGGTTGCGGTCGTCGAGCAGGCGCTTGAGCAGCCGCTGCTCGGCGGGCGTGTTGAGGCAGTCGCACCAGTCGGCATAGCGCGCGAGCCGGGCCGCGTCGCTGCGGGCCCAGACGTCGGCCAGTTCCTTGAGCTGGCCGCGCAGCTTGCCCGACTCCAGTTCGTCGAGCGCGGCGTCGATCTGCTGGCCTTCTTCGTCTTCCGACTCGCCGGTCAGCACGCGCAGCTGGTCGGCCGCGTTCTCGAGGGCGACGATCGGCTTGCTGCTGTTGCGGGCGGACACGGCCAGCGTCTCGTCCACGCCGAATTCGGGGTACAGCCCGTCGGCGCGGCCCGCCAGGCCGGCCAGCGCCGTGACCTGCAGGATGGGCTGCAGCTTCGAGGTGGTGCCGGGCGGCACGCAGGCCTCGGCGTTCTGGCGCTCGAGCCGGCGGGCACGCTCGCCGCTGAGTACCCGGGCCACCAGCGCCGGGTCTGCCGGCTGGGCCATGGTGCGGGCGGTGGCCTCGTCGCGCGAGTCGAGCTCCAGCGCGAGCAGGTCGCTCTGCGTCAGCGCCTTCTGGATGGTCGGCCCGGGCCGCACCCAGTCGCCGCGGCCCACATGCAGGGTGCCGTAGAGCCATGAAGTGCGGCCGTCGCGCTCGATGCGCCACAGCATGCCGCGGTCGACGCCGTTGCGCAGGCCGACGCCCGGCTTCTCGAGGCTGGCGATGGCCGAGGGCGGGCAGGCCGCATGGGCGGCGCCGAATGTAAAGACGCAGCACACGCCCGCCAGGATCTGGCGCGGTGCCCGCTGCACGAGGCGCGAGGGCGCCGAGAAATCGACGGCGCGCATCCGCGCCGACATATAGATGCCGCGCATCCGCGCGGCGAGGATCCGGAGTATCCGCAAGGCTTGCTCCACGATGAAAGAAAGTCCGGCATTCTCACAGCACCGTTGCCCATAATCCGAAACCATGCAAAGCATCTTCCACCTTGCCTTCCACGTTCGCGACCTCGACGGTGCCCGCCGCTTCTATGGCGATGTCCTCGGTTGCGCCGAAGGCCGCAGCACCGACACCTGGGTCGACTTCGACTTCTTCGGCCACCAGATTTCCCTGCACCTCGGCGAGCCCTTCGCCACCACCCGCACCGGCCGCGTGGGCGACGTGATGGTGCCGATGCCGCACTTCGGCCTCGCGCTCGCCCTGCCCGACTGGCAGGCACTGGCCGGGCGCCTCGAAGCCGCCGGCACCGACTTCGTGCTCAAGCCCCAGGTGCGCTTCGAAGGCCAGCCGGGCGAGCAATGGACGATGTTCTTCTGCGACCCGTTCGGCAATCCGATCGAGGTCAAGGGCTTCCGTTCACTAGACACTCTTTACGACAAGTGACAAGTCCGCGCCTGCGCCTGAGGCAGCTCGGGTCCGGGCTTGCCGTCCTCGTGCCGCTGCTCGCGGCCTCGGCGGCCCATGCCCAGCAGGACTGCGAGCTCAACGGTCGCAGCGTGAACCCGGCCAACGGCGCCACCACCGCCGGCCAGACGGGCATCCTGCGCTGCAAGGCCCGCGAGACGGGCGAGCTGCAGCGCGAGGAGCAGGTGCAGAACGGCGTCTTCATGGGCCTCGTGCGCATCTACGAGAAAGGCAAGCTCGCCAAGGAGCACACCCTCAATGCCAAGGGCAACCTGCAGGGCCGAGCCCGCGAGTTCTCGCCCAACGGCAAGGTACTGCGCGAGGCCACCTACGACGACGGCCAGGAGCGCGGGCTGGCGCGCAGCTACTACCCCGACGGCAAGCTGCGCCGCGTCATCTTCTATCCGGACACCGGCAGCGGCAGCTCGGTGGAGTTCACCGAACGCGGCCAGCTCTCGGCATTGCGCTGCGCCGACGCGCCCACGCTGGCGCCGGTGGTCGACGACGCCAAGCTCTGCGGCTTCAGCGGCGGCCCGTCGCAGGTCGACCTGTTCGATGCGCGCGGCAACCTGCGCTCGCGGCTGTCTTACCTGTCGGGCAAGCGGGTGCGTTCGCAGAGCTTCTACGACAACGGCAAGACAGCGTCGCTCGACGAGACCATGGGCAACCAGCGCACCGAGCAGGCCTATTCATCAGAAGGCGTCAAGCGCCGCGAGACGGTGTACCTGCTGGTGGAGCGCGCCTCGATCCGCCAGCGCGAGCAGGCTTTCTCCGAAAAAGGCACGCTGGTGCGCGACCAGCGCTGGAACAGCGCGGGCGAGCCCATCGGCGACGACAGCTACTACCTGAACGGCCAGCCGAGCAGCAAGTCGGCCTACAGCGGCAACGGCAATGGCCGCGTGGTCGACATCACCGAGTTCTACGACAGCGGCCAGCGCGCCGCGCAGGGCCGCTACCAGCTCGTCGGCCGAAGCCGGCAGGTGCCGATCGGCACGCACCAGCGCTTCAACGAAAAAGGCACGCTCATTGCCGAATCGAGCTTCGATGCCAAGGGCCGCGTGACGCGCGAACGCGCCTGGGACGAAAACGGCGAGCTGCAGCGAGACGACGAAGTCTTCGAGGACGGCTCGCGCAAGGCATACACAAAGTAACGCCCCCAGGCTCCGCGCACTTCGTGTCGCTGCGCCCCCCCTACCCGGGGGCAACACCTGCGGCCCGGCGAAGCCGGTTCCGCGGTGTTACGCGAGAAAAAAAGCCCTTGGCGAGTTCAGTCGAGCTTGATTCCAGCCTGCTTGATGATCGGGCCCCAGCGCTTCGATTCCGCGCGCGACAGCGCCGCGAACTGCGCCGGCGTGCCGGGCATCGCTTCCATGCCGAAGTCCTCGAAGCGCTTCTGCACGGCCGGCGTGCCGAAGGCCTTGTTCAGGTCGCCGTTGAGCTTGTTCACCACCGCGGGCGGCAGGCCCGCCGGGCCGAGGATGCCCTGGAACGCGAACACCTCGGTGTTGGGCACGCCCACTTCGGCCAGCGTCGGCACGTTGGGCAGCAGCTTGCTGCGCGCGCCCGAGCCGATGGCCAGCACCCGCACCTTGTTGCTCTGCATGATCGACAGGCCCGAGGCCAGGTCGAGGAACATGCAAGGCACCTGCCCGCCCATCACGTCGGCCATGGCCGGCGCGGCGCCGCGGTAGGGAATGTGGGTGATGAAAGTGCCGGTGCGCACCTTGAACATTTCCATGGCCAGGTGGTGCGGCGAGCCGTTGCCGGGCGAGGCGTAGTTGACCTTGCCGGGGTTGGCCTTCACGTAGGCCAGGAACTCCTTGAAGGTCTTGGCCGGGAAGTCCGGGTGCACCACCAGCGCGAGCGGGAACTTGCCGATGGCGCCGATGTAGGTGAAGTCTTTTTCGGGGTTGAACGGCAGCTTGCTGAACAGGTGCTCGTTGAAGGCCAGCACGGCGTTGTCGGCCGACAGGATGGTGTAGCCGTCGGGCTTGCTCTTGGCGACCAGGTCGGCGCCGATGTTGGTCGAGGCGCCGGGGCGGTTGTCGACCACGATCTGCTGGCCCAGCGTCTGGCGCATGGATTCGGCCAGCACGCGTGCGATCACGTCGGTGCCGCCGCCCGCCGGATAGGGCACGACCCACTTGATGAGCTGTGCGGGATATTCCTGCGCGCGGGCGAAGGGCGATGCGGCCATTGCGGCGCCGGAGGCGAGCGTGGCGAGAAGGGTGCGGCGATCCATGGATCAGTCTCCAGTCGTTTGTAAATCAGGAAGCGGACAGCGATGGTACGGGCAGCGCGTGCAATGCATCGGACAGCGCCTCGCGGCAGCGCGCCTCGTCGCCGACCTGCTCGAACAGCAGCAGCGCGAGCCGCGCCAGGAACAGCGATTCGCGCTCGGCGCCCGCTTCGCTGATGGCGCGCGCGCACTCGGCGTAGAGGCGGTCGCGGGCATCGGGGGGAAGAGCAGGGTTGGTCATGCTGAAAGGGTCTCCAGGGCAGCGGCGGCAAGTGCCAGCGCGGGTTGCAGGGCGCCGGGCGGCAGCCGCCGCCAGCGCGCGGCCACGTGGCCGTCGGGGCGCAGCAGGTAGACCGCGCCGTCTTGCGCACCGAGCGCCTCGAACACGTCGGCCGAGGCATGCGCGTCGACACCGGCGATGCCCGGGCTGGCGATGGTGCGCACGACGAAGGGCAGCGCCCCCTGCTGCGCGCGCACGACGTCGGCGGCCGGCAGCGCGGCCACGTCGGGGCGCAGCACCAGCAGGGTGAAGGTGGGCGCGATCCAGTCGGTGAGGTGGCCGCGCTCGAGCTGCTGCTCCGGCACCGCCTCGCCCGGCAGCGGGCCCGCCGGCAGTTCGTCGCCCGGGCTCGACAGCGGCGAAGCGGCATAGCGCACGGCCTGCGTCTGGCGCGGGTTGATCAGCTGCGCGATGCCCCGGTGCGCCTCGGACAGCGACAGCGCCGCCTCGCGCAGCAGGTCGAAGCCGCGCGACGGCGGCGACATGAACTCGGTGCTGCGCATCGCGTTCTCGGCGTTCACGTGGAAAGCCTCGATGCGCTCCTGCGAATAGCTGTCGAGCAGCGGCGCGCCGGACAGCCCCTTGGCCACGAAGGCCAGTTTCCATGCCAGGTTGTCGGCATCGTCGAAGCCCGAGTTGAGCCCGCGCACGCCGAAGATCGGCATCGCATGCGCCGCGTTGCCCGCGAAGACGACGCGGCCGTGGCGGTAGCTGTCGAGCGTCATCGCGCCGGCGCGGTAGACCGAGGTCCACACCGTCTTCCACGGCAGGTGGCCTTCGCCGATGGCGTCGAGGTGGCGCTGCACGAACTCGGCCACGGCCGCCGGCTGCAGCGCTTCTTCGGTGCTCTGGCCGGGGCGCAGCTGGTAGTCGATGCGCCAGATGTCGTCGGGCTGGCGGTGCATCAGCACGGTCGAGCCGGGGTTCCACGGCGGGTCGAACCAGGCGCGGCGCTCGGTGGGATGGCCGCTGTGCAGCTCGATGTCGATGATGACGTAGCGGCCCTCGTAGCCGGTTCCCTCCAGTGCGAGCCCCATCGCCTTGCGCACGAAGCTCTGGCCGCCGTCGCAGGCCGCGAGCCACTGGCCGTGCAGCCGGTAGCTGCCCTCGGCATTGCGCACGTCGAGCGTCACGCCCTCGCCGTCCTGCGCGAGGCCGGTGAGCTCGGTGCCCCAGCGGATGTCGATGAGCCCCGGCGTCGCCTCGTTGCGGCGGAAGATTTCTTCCAGCAGATAGTGCTCTGCGTAGTACTGCTCGAGGTTGATCATCGGCGGCAGCTTCTGCCGCGCGTCGTGCGGCATCTCGAAGCGGAACACCTCGGCCGTCTTGTAGAAGCTGCGCCCGCCGGTCCACGGCAGGCCCTTGGCCATGAAGTCGGGCAGCACGCCGAGCCGCTCCATGATCTCCAGGCTGCGGCGCGAGATGCAGGCCGCGCGGCTGCCGACGCACACGGTGTCGTCGGCTTCCAGGATCACGCAGCGCACGCCGTGGTTCGCGAGCCCCAGCGCGAGCGCCATGCCCACCGGCCCGCCGCCGGCGATCACCACCGGGTGGCGGCCGGGCTCCACGCCGTCCTGCTCGAGCGGCGGCGTCCACGGCTTGTAGCGCGTGTAGTGAAAGGCGCCGACGGAGGGCGGGAGTTCGGTGGCGCTGGCCGGAGGCGGCACGGGGCCGCCGGCGGCATCGCCCGGAGCGGCTGCGGGAGAGTTCGTCATGCGACGGGATTGTCCCGATGCGCGCGGGCTGCCGATGTCATAACTTCGTACGAGGTAGTTACCCCAATCCCTGACCTTTTTCCCTTCCCATGAGACGCTGGCGCATCCACCCCACCGACACCGCGCTGGCCGCCGCCGTGGTCAGCGACGTGCTCGGCGGCGTGGGCACGGCGCACCTGGCCACCAGCTACCTGAAGGCGATGCAGCGCGTGATGCCCGTCACCTTCTGCACCGTGTTCGCGGTCAGCGCGGCGGGGCGCATCGAGGCGGTGTCGGCCGCGAGCAGCTACGGCAGCACGGCCGAGCGCACGTCGGAACGCTACGTGGCACAGCGCTTCGACCTGCTCGATCCGAACATGGCGTGGCTCGCCGCGCGCAAGCTGCCGCAGCGCGCGCAGCTCTGGCTGGGCCACCAGCGCGCCGACGAAGTGGCCGACCCGGCCTACCGCGCGGCCTGCTACGGGGACGTGGGCATCCGCGAGCGGGCATCGGTGCTGTTGCTCCTGCCCACCGGCCAGCGCGTGGCGGTGAGCTTCTACCGGAGTCTGGCGCAGCCCGAGTTCGATGCGGAGGCTTTCCATCGCATCGAAGCGCATGCCGCGCTGCTGGCCGACGCGACCGCGGCGCACGGCCGCAGCGCAATGGCCGTGCGCGAAGCCGTGGAGCCCGCGCTGGCCTCGCGGCTGCTGACATTGAGCCTGCGCGAGCGCGAAGTCATCGGCCACCTGATGGCGGGCAAGACCGCGAAAGAGGCGGCACGGGAAATCGGCGTGGAGCTGACGACCGTGCGCACCCACCAGTACCGGGCGTTCCGGCGGCTGGGAATACGGTCGCAGAAGGAGCTGCTGCGCGGCGCGGGGCCGCACTGAGGGGGCGAGCCCGGGTCAGTCTTCGGAGGCCGCTTCTTCCGGCGCCTCGTCCTGCTGCGCGTCGGCGGCCGGCTTCACCAGCGACACCGGCGCCTCCTTCGGACGCCCGGCGGTCGACACGACCTCCTGGTCGATCGCGCCGAACAGCGAGCGGCCGTCCAGCCCCTTCATCTCGATGCGGATGGTGTCGCCGAACTTCATGAACTCGGTGACGGGGGCGCCGCCCTGGATGGTCTCGATGCAGCGCTTCTCGGCGATGCACGAATAGCCCTTGGGCCAGTCCATCTGGCCGTCCTTCTTCTCGACGCCCTTGTTGCTCACGGTGCCGCTGCCGACGATGCTGCCGGCGCGCACGTTGCGCGTCTTGGCGATGTGGGCGATGAGCTGGCCGAAGTGGAAGGTCATCTCCGGGCCGGCGTCGCACATGCCGACCTTGCGGCCGTTCCAGCTGCTTTGCAGCGTCAGGTGCACGCGGCCGTGCTGCCAGGCTTCGCCGAGCTCGTCGAGCGTCACCGCCACGGGGCTGAAGGCGGTGGCGGGCTTGCTCTGGAAGAAGCCGAATCCCTTGGCCAGCTCGGCCGGAATGAGGTTGCGCAGGCTCACGTCGTTGGCCAGCATCACCAGGCGGATGCCGTCCAGCGCCTTGTCGGGCGTGGTGCCCATCTTCACGTCGCCGGTGATGACGGCGATCTCCGCCTCGAAGTCGATGCCCATGGCCTCGCTGGGCACCACGATGTCGTCGACCGGGCCGAGGAAGTCGTCGCTGCCGCCCTGGTACATCAGCGGGTCGGTGTAGAAGCTCTCGGGCACTTCGGCGTTGCGCGCCTTGCGCACCAGCTCGACGTGGTTCAGGTAGGCCGAACCGTCGGCCCATTGGTAGGCGCGCGGCAGCGGGGCCATGCACATCGAGGGATCGAACGGAAATGCATGGCGGGCGCGGCCGTGGTTGAGCGAGTCGTACAGGTCCTGCAGCTGCGGGCTCATGAAGCCCCAGTCGTCCAGCACCTGCTGCAGCCGGTTCGCGATGCCGGTGGCGTAGTGGGCGAGCGTGAGGTCGCGGGAAACGACGACGAGCTGGCCGTCGCGCGAGCCGTCCTTCAGGGTGGCGAGTTTCATGATGCGGTAGGTGTGTGAGGGCGGCTGCCGCTCCCACTTAAACTGGTTGGACGGGCGGCAGTGTACCGAGGTGGTCTCGGTGAACCTCCGCGCCGGCGCCCCACTCCACACTCTGATGCCGACGCTCGTCGCCCCCCCTCCGCTGCCCGCCGGCCTGCCCGGGCGCCCGTCATGGCGGGTACTGGCTGCCCTGACGCTGCTGGTGGCGGTGATCCACCTGCTGGTGCTCGGGCTGGCGCCGACGGCCATCGGGCCGGAGCCCTCGCCGCTGGCCAACAAGTTCATCACGCGCACGATCGTGATCGCGCCGCCCGCTTCCGAAAAGCCGGCCGCGCCGGCCGCCGCAGCGCCGCCTGAAGCCCGGCCGCCGGCCCCGGTGAAGCCGCGCCGGGCCCGCGCGCCGTCGGTGCCGAAGCCCAAGCCGGCACCGGCGCCCGTGCCCCAGGCCGACAACGCGGCGCCCAAGGAACCGGAAACGCCCGACCTGACGGCGCAGCCCGCTACGGATTCAGGAGCAACGCCGGCTGAAGCCCCGGCCGCCGCCGCGGGGAGCGGCGCAGGCACCGGCGACGGCGCGGCGGGCGCGTCCGCCGGCGCTGCGAATCCCGCGTCCGGCAACATCGTCGGTACCCAGTCGCTGCGCATTCCGGGTTCGGTGACGCTCGACTTCACGGCCACCGGGCAAGACGGCTCGTCTCCCATGCAGGGCGTGTTCGGCGAGCTGACCTGGCTGCAGGACGGCAGCCGCTACGACGCCCGGCTGACGCTGAAGGTGCTGTTCAGCACCATCCGCAGCCAGCACAGCACCGGCCGCATCGGCCCGTCGGGCATCGAGCCGGACCGTTACTCGGAGAGCCGCAAGTCCGAGGTGGCGTCGCATTTCGTGCGCGACCAGGGGCAGGTGGTGTTCAGCAACAACGCGCCCTCCGTGCCGCTGCTGGCCGGCGCGCAGGACCGGCTGAGCATCATGATGCAGCTCGGAGGCCTGCTGGCGGGCGACCCGGGCCGCTACCCGGCGGGCACCCAGATTTCGGTGCAGACCGTGGGTCCGCGCGACGCGGGCGTCTGGGTCTTCGTGGTCGGCGACGAGGAGCAGCTGAGCCTGCCGGCCGGCGAATACCGGGCGCGCAAGCTCACCCGCAGTCCGCGCCAGCAGTTCGACAGCAAGCTGGAGCTCTGGCTGGCGCCGGACTACGGCTATCTGCCCGTGCGAATCAAGCAAACCGAGCCCAACGGCAACTTCGCCGACGCGCAGTTGCGCAAATCCCTACCCACGAGCCCCACAAATTGAGGCAAAACGCACATATCGACGTTGAAAGTAAACAAAAGACAACGGGTCTTGAAACTGGCGCGTTGATTGCTAAGTACTCTCCATGAATGCCATCGACATCCTTACGGGGCCCGCCATGAACATGCTTTATGACTCGGAGTCTTTCGTCGTCGTCCACGTGCAACCCACCGAAGGCGACGAACCCGCGCAGCCGAACATGCCGGTCCTCGAACGCCACGGCTTCGAAATCGTGGACAAGCGTTCAGGCAAGGAGGTCTACCTCGACGGCTCCTGGGCCGAGCTTTTCCAGCAGCAGATCGCCGCCTGGCAGCTCAACACCCCCACCCAGGAAGAAGTCGAAGACACGCTGGAAGGCTATGCCGAGCTGGCCCACACGCCGGTGCTCGTGCACTGATTCGCTCCTGTCCCCAGCAAAAAGCGCCTCTCAGGGCGCTTTTTTCATGGGCAGCCGCTCTTCAGCGGTAGATCCACCGGTACATCGGCCCCACCAGCAGCAGCACCGCCACCAGCCGGCACACCTGGAACGCCGTGACCACCGGCACGCCCAGCTGCAGCACCTTGGCCGTGATCGACATCTCTGCGATGCCGCCCGGCGAGGTGCCCAGGATCATGGTGGCCGGGTGCAGCCCGGTTGCCCATGCCAGCAGCCAGGCCACCGCGCCGCACAGCGCCAGCATGCCGAAGGTGCCGAGCGCCACCGAGCCTAGCCAGCGCGGCGCCGTGTGAAGGAACTCCCGGCTGAAGCGCACGCCCAGGCTCACCGCGATCACCAGCTGCGCCGTGTTCGACATCCATGCCGGCACCGCCGACAGCGAATGCCCGGCCACGGTGAAGCCCATCGCCACCAGCAGCGGTCCCATGAACCACGGGTTGGTGCGCTTCAGCGCGCGCATCGCCAGAGCGCCGATGCCGGTCGCCACCGCAAGCAGCGCGAGCCCGCCCGGGTTCACCTCGCGCGCGCCGGGCGGACTGATCTCCAGCCCGTGCAGCCCGCTCCACTGCATCGCGAACGGAATGGTGACCGTCACCACCACCAGCCGCAGGCTGTGCGCCGCCGCCACGAGATCGGTGCGCGCGCCGGCCGACTCGGCCATCAGCGTCATCTCGGAGGCGCCGCCGATGGCGCCCGCGAAGTAAGTCGTGGCTCTCATGGACTTCGCCGGCACATGCGGCATGCGCGCCGCATGCACCCCGTGCAGCCAGCGCCCGAAGCCCCAGCCCAGCAGCAGCGCCCAGCCGATCGCCAGCGCGATCGCCCACCACACACCGGCCACCAGCGACACCACGTGCGGCGTGAAGTACAGCCCCAGCGCGGTGCCGATGGTCCACTGGCCCGCGTTGCGCAGCGGTGTGAGGCTGGCGGTCGGCAGGCCGGCGATGGAAGCCAGCGACACCGCGATCAGCGGGCCGATCATCCAGGGCAGCGGCGTGTGCAGCGCCAGGCAGACACCCGCGGCGGCGAGCGCCAGCAGCAGCGTGGCGGTCACGCGGACGATGAAGGGGAGAGGCACGGACGGACAGGAAGTAGCGGGATTGGACGGCAGGGCGCGCATGCGCCGAAGGCCTAGTATGGCGCGATGGCTCTTTCACGATTCTCGCCAGCGCGGGCTCCCCGCCTTCCCTTTCTCCTCGTCGCCACGCTGGTTGCGGCCGCCCTCGCCGGCTGCTCGGCGCTGTCGTCCGACGCGCCCGACGCCCCCGTCGCACGCCGCGTCGCCGCGCTGCTGCCGGTTGACGCCCTGCTGCTCGGCGAGCAGCATGACGCACCCGAGCACCACGTCATCGAGCGCGAAACCGTCGAGGCGCTGGTCGCGCGCGGCCAGCTCGCCGCGCTGGCGCTCGAGATGGCGGAAGAAGGCCGCGGCACCGCCCACGTGGCACCCACCGCCACCGAAGCCCAGGTGCGGGCCGCGCTCGACTGGAGCGACAAGGCCTGGCCCTGGGCCAGTTACGGCCCGGCCGTGATGGCCGCCGTGCGCGCGGGCGTGCCCGTGGTCGGCGCCAACCTGCCGCGCGCCCGCATGAAAGACGCGATGGCGGACGTCTCGCTCGACGCGCAGCTCGGCAACGATGCCTACGTCGCGCAGCAGGACGCGGTGCGCGAGGGCCACTGCAAGCTCTTGCCCGAGTCGCAGATCATTCCCATGACCCGCATCCAGGTGGGCCGCGACCGCGCGATGGCGCAGGCCATCGTCAAGGCGCGGCAGCCCGGCAAGACGGTGCTGCTGATCGCCGGCTCCGGCCATGTGGTGCGCACCCTCGGCGTGCCGCAGCACTTGCCGAACGACGTAAGGATCGCCACGGTGCGCATGCTGGCCGCACCCACGCTGGCGAACGTGGTGCCCGGCGAATACGACCGCATCTGGCAGACGCCGGCGCTGCCCCCGCAGGACTACTGCGCCGATCTGCGCCGGCCTGCCAAGGCGAGCCCGCAGTAAGCGAAAAAAAGCCGCGGGCCTCGAAAGGTCCGCGGCTTTTGCAGCCCGCCGGCGGCGCGCGATTTCAGCGCGCGGTGATCGTCGACACCGACGAGTTGCCGGTCGCCGATGCGGTGATCTGGTTGCCCGTGGTGCGCAGCGTGCTGTTGCCCACCGCGCCCGTCACGCCGACCCCGAAGTTCACGCTCGTCACCGTGGCCGTCACCGCGCCGGTGTTGACCTGGTAGTTGGCGATGGCCGCGCTCGGCGTGCCGGTGTTCAGCGCCGTCTGCGTCACGCGGTTGGTCGCGCTGTTGCCGAAGGCCTGCGCCGCCAGCGCGTTGCCGGTGACCCCGACCGTGCCGTTCGACACGCCCGCGCCGGTGCCGTTGAGCGCCACCTGGTAGCTCGTGCCCGTGCTGGTGGCCGTGACCATGCCCGCATTGTTCTGGCTGTTGAGGATCGCCGCGCTGGCGCCCACGTTGAGCGCCAGCGGCGAAGCCACGAGGCTGGACGAGCCCGCCGCTGCCGCCACGCCGTAGCCGCTGCCGCCGCCGGATTCGAGCAGGTTGGTCGCCGAGTTGCCGCGCGCCAGAGCGGCCGTGGTGTTGCCGTCGAGCGAAACGCTGCTGCCGTTGAGCGGCGCCGCGCCGGCCAGGGTGGTGTCGGCCACGGTGCCGGCCGTCGCCGTCACGGTCGCCGTGCTGCCCTGCACGTTCGCGATGCCGGTGCTGGCCCCC
Source organism: Variovorax sp. AB1(2024) (assembly GCF_037482385.2). Lineage (NCBI taxonomy): Bacteria > Pseudomonadati > Pseudomonadota > Betaproteobacteria > Burkholderiales > Comamonadaceae > Variovorax > Variovorax sp. AB1(2024). The sequence goes on from NZ_JBBHKP020000001.1 coordinate 254,791, forward strand.
TGCGCCGCGCTGCCCGCCACCGTGACGGTGTTGGCTGCGCGGTTGGCCGAGGCCTCGGCGAAGGTGCTGTTGCCGGAGATCGTGAGCGCGCCATTGGCCAGGCCTTGCGTACCGGGCACGCTGTTGTCGTCGTTGTGGATCGAGGTGCTGGCGGTGCTGGAAACCGTCGAGGAAGCCGACTGGCGGTTAGACAGCACATGGTCGCCGCTGGCCACGAGGTTGTCGGCGCTGCCGGTCTCGCTCAGCGTGGCCGAGCCCGTCGCGCCCGGCGGCAAGGCGTTGACCGCGCTCACGCTCAGCGAGTTGGCCGCGTCGTTCATCACGCCCAGCGCCGTGTTGCTGTTGCCGGAGATGCGGATGGTCGAAGCGGAGGAAGCCACCGGCGCGAACAGTTCCAGCGTGGACGATGCCGTCACCGGCGCGGTGCCCGACTGCGTCGACTGCAGCGCCGAGCGCGCGCCCACGTTCGAACCCGCCAGCGCCACGCTGTTGAGCGCGGTGTTCGACACCGCCTTCGCGCTCTGGCTGTTGTTCGTCACGCCCAGCGTCGAGGTGCCGACGTTCGACAGCGGTGCGGTGTCGATGCCGACGACGCCCGTGGCGGTGGCCGACACGGCGCCCGCCCCCAGCTGCACGTTGGCCAGCGCCTGGTCGGCCGACACGGTCACCGACGATGCCGGGCCGGTCGTGGTCGCGGGCAGCGCCGCCAGGCCGCCGGCGATGGCGCCGCCGCTCTTCACGTCGATGCTGTTGGTGGCCGCGCTGCCGGTGGCGGCGGCGCTGGTGCTGTTGCCGTCCAGCGTGGCGCTGCTGCCGACGAGGGCGCTGTTGCCGGTCAGCGTGAGCTTCGTCGCGTTGTTGGCGCTGGCCGTCACGGCCGCGCTGCTGTCCTGCGCATTCAGCACCGCGACTTTGGCCGACTGCGACGCGCCGCCCACCAGCGAGGCCGCGTTGGTCGCGCGGTTGGCCGAGGCTTCCGAGTAGGTGCTGTTGCCCGATGCCGTGAAGCTGCTGCCGTTCAGGCCGGCGTTGGCGGGCACCAGGCGGTCTTCGTTGTAGATCGCGGTGTCGGCGGTGCTGGTGACGGAGGTTCCGGCCGACTGGCGGTTCACCAGCACCTGGTCGCCCAGCGCGATGGTGTTGCCGGGCAGCGCGCCCTGGGTGATGACCGCGGGAATCCCGATCCCGCCGGAGGTACCGCCCGCGACGGACACCTTGTTGCTCACGTCGTTGATCACGCCCAGCGCCGTGTTGCCGTTGTTCGAGAGCTTCACCGAAGAGCCGGACACCGAGGCAGGCGCAAACACCTGCTGGAACGAGCGCGACTCCACCGCCGCCGTGCTGCCCTGCGCCGACAGCAGCGCCGAGCGGGCGGAGACATCGGTGGCCGCGAGCGCGATGGCGTTGCTGCCGGTGTTGGCCACGGCCCTCGCGCCCTGGGTGTTGCCCGACGCGCTCAGCGTGGAGCCGCCGATCGCCGCGCCGGGGGCGGTGTCCACGCCGAATGCGGCAGCCACCCTGGAGGAGATCGTCGGGCTCGTCACCAGCTGGATGTTCGAGACGGCATGGTCGCCGACCGCGCCCGCCGTACCGGCGAGGCTGCTCGCGCCGGCCAGCGGCAGTCCGTTGCCCACGGCAATGGTGTTGCCCTTCACGTCGATGCCGTTGGCCGCCGCGTTGCCGGTGGCCGAGCCGCCGGCGGTGTTGCCGTCAACCGTGACCTGCGAGCCCTGGATGCTCCCGCCCAGCACCACCTGCACGCCGTCCTTGTTGGTGAGGAACGCGCCCTCCTGCCCCGTCAGCGAGGCGACGGTCGCGCTGGTGAGCTGCAGGTTCTGCACCGCGGTGGTGGTCGAGACGCCCACCGCATTCACGCTCACGCCGTTGGCGGCGCTGTTGCTGGTGGCGCCGGCCAGCGTGGTGTTGCCGCTGGCATCCACCTTCGAGTTGTTGACCGCGCCCGCGACCGCGACCTGCACTTCGGGCCCGCCGCTGCGCTGCGCCGACACCGAGCCCTGGCCCGATTGCGCGCTCTGCACGCTGAAGGCCGCGGTGGTGGAGAGCGCGTTGCCCACCAAGGTCGCGCCCGACAGCAAGAGGCCCGCCGTGTCGATGTTGTTGCCCGTCACCTTCACCGTGTTGGCGGTGGCGCGGCTGCCGTAGGCCAGCGCCTCGGCGGTGTTGCCCGTGCTGGACACGGAGCCGTTGGCGAGCGTGCCCGCCACGGTGGTGCGCGCCACGATGCCGCCGGCCGCGATGGCCGAGACTTTGGTGTTTGCCCCCGCCACCGCCTGCGTGTTGGTGACGTTCGCGATCGAGGCGTTCGAGCCGCTCACGTTGTTCAGCCCCAGCGCCACGCCGCTGGCCGCGTCGTTGCCGTAGGCGGCGCCGACGAAGGCGTTGCCGCTGTTCGAGACGCTGGCGGCCGACACGTTGCCGTTGACGGTCGCCGCGAAGGTGTTGGGCCCGGTGGCCGCGCTGTTGACCGTCGCCTGCACCGACTGGTCGTTCAGCACTCCGTAGGCCGCGCGCACCGTGGGCAGTGCCCCGGCGGCGTTGCTGAACGGCAGCCCGCTGGCCAGGTCGACAGTGACCGTCGAGGCCGCCGCGCCCAGCAGGATCGGACCCGGTGCCGCAGCCAGGTTGCCTGCGCTCACGCCCAGCGTGTTCGTGGCCGAGTTGCCGTAGGCGATGGCGCGCTGCAGGTTGCCGGCGACCGCGGCCGAGCCGCCCGAGAGGTTGCCGTCGACCCCGATGCGCGCCTCCGGATCCGACAGCCCCGCGCCCACGCCGGAGCTTGCGTCGTTCATTTGCACGCTGGCAATGCCGGCGCCGGTGCCCACCGAATTGCCGGTGAGCGTCAGCGTGTTGGACGCGCCGCTGCCGAGCGCCACGGCCTCCTGCCGGTTGCCGCTGAGCGCCAGCGTGTTGTTCGCCACCGGCGCGCCGCCGCCGTTGGCGGTCAGGTGAATCTGCGAGCCGAGGTTCAGCGCCGCGGCGCCGCCGTCGTTGTAGTTGCCCTGCAGGTTGGTGAGGGTGGCCGCGCCGCTTGCCGACACGCGCCCGTCGGTGGCGGTGCCGCCCGAGAGCACCGCGTTGCCGTTGCCCAGCGCCACGGTAGCCGCCTGCAGCGCCAGGCTCTGCGTGACCTGGTTGCCCTGCGCGGTGGCGGCCGTGGTGTTGTCGGACACGGTCACCGTGCTGCCGGTGGTCTGGCCGTTGCCGGGCGACTCGCCGGTCTGCGCCGCGATGATCGATGGCATGACGAAGGCTGACACGCCCGCGGCGGAATTGGCCTGCTGGTTCGACACCGCGGCGGTGCCGGTGAACGACGCCGCGTTCTGGCCGCTGGCGATGGCGCTCGAGGCGGTGTTGCCCGTGGCGGCCGCCGTGATGCTGTTGTCCGCGAGCGTGAGCTGGCTGCTCTTGCTCGACTGCACGCCCGCGAGCACCCGCGCGCCCACGGTCTGGGCGAAGGTGGTCACGCCGATGTTGCCCTGGCTGTTGACGATGGCCAGGTCGCTGTTGACGTTGCTGGTCACGCCCACGCCGTTGTGCGTGCTGTTGTTGGCCGCCGTGGCGGCCGTGCCGGTGCCGGCGATGCTCACGTCGTCGATCAGGATGCGGTTGCCCGCCACCCCGGCGGTGGCGCCGAGCGCCTCGTTGCCGGTGGCCGCGCTGGAGATGGCATTGCCCTGCACCGACAGCGACCCCTGGAGCACGTTGGCGCCGCCAGCGGGCGCCCCGCTCACGATGCCCATGACCACCGAGCCCGTGTTGGTCGCGCTGTGCGTGACCGCGAGGATGCCGTTGCCGTTGGCCTGAAGGTTCGCCACCACCGCCGAGCCCGCGAAGGACGGCGCGCCGCCCGACTGGATCTCGGCCGTGTTGCTGGCGCTGTTGGCCTTGAGCACCGCGGCGATCGAGTTGCGCTCGAGCGCGGCCGCGGTGGTGATGGTGTTGCCGGCGTTGGCCGTCAGCATCAGGTCGACCGTGTTGTTCAGCAGGACCGCGCCGGAGCCTGCGCCGGTGGCCGACTGCAGCGAGGTCACGACGATGTTGCCCTTGGCGTCGAACAATTGCGCGCCCGCCGGATAGGTCAGCACCGAGGTGCCGGCCTGCGCCGGCGCGCCCACCGGCGCCGCGCCCGAGACCACCGAACTGCCGCTGTTGAGCGTGGTGGTGGCCGAGATGGTGTTGTCGGCGTTGACCACGCTGCCGCTTTGCAGCGTGCTCGACTCGACCGCGAGCTTGCTGCCCGTGACGCTGCTGTTGATCACGCCGCTGTTGGTCGCCACGCCCAGCGTCGCCGCGTTGTTCACCGGCAGGCCGGGCGCGGGCTGGATGCCGTTGGCAAAGCTGTTGCCGGTGGCGGTCGCGCCGATCAGGTTGCCGCTGGTGCTCATCGCCACCGGATTGGGCGTGGACGGCGTGCCCGTGGAGGTGGTGCCCACGCTGGCGCCGGTGATCGCGGCGTTGACGTTGGCGGTGTTGTTGCTGCCCGCGTTCACCGACGGCGTACCGTTGGCGCTGCCGTTGTACGCGGCACCGACAGTGGTCTCTGCGGCCTGCGCACCGGAAGCGGCGGCTATCAGCGCCATCGCCACTGCGGTGCCGACGCTGCTGCGGCTGAACATGGGCGCGCGTGCGGCCCGGCTCTGGATCTTGCGTGCTTTCATGTCGTGACTCCTCGGATGTTGGAAGCGTTCTGGCTCGGCTGAAAAAAACGGATGGGAGGCTGTGCGCTGCAAGGCGCGGTCGGTCGCTCTGGATGAAGTGGTCTTCAGTCGCCCTTCGTGGCGCCGTCGTCGGCGGAAGCGCGCGGCGCCGCGCTGCCGACCGCCACGCTGCCGATGCGCAGCTTGGCGATCTCCTGCAGCCCCGGGCCGTCGCGGTGGATCGAGGTGTCGGCCGCATCGGGCCGCCAGGTGACGCTGATGGCGCCCGGCGCCACGCCGCGGTTGGCCAGCGCCGAAGTGACGGCGGCAATGCGCTGGTCGGTCAGTTCGTCGCGCTTGCGGGCGTCCCAGTTCTCGGTGTCGCGCGCCACCAGCACGATGTCGGTCGCGCCCTTCTTGGCCAGGCCCGCGATCTGGTCGATGAGCGCGAGCGAGCTGCCGCCGAGCGTGGTCGCGCCGAAGTCGAACGCCACCTGCGTGGCCGTGCCGGTGAGGCGGGCGCCGCCAGGGCCGCCCGCGTTGACGGCCACGCCGCCCTGCACCACCGGCGAAGCGACGGCCGCGCCGCCCACCGTGGCATCGCCCGGGTTGTCGACCTTGCGCAGATCTGCGGCGGGCGTGAGCGGGATGGCTTCGCCGCCGCCCGGGCGCATCGTCATGCAGGGCCGGTGGTCGACCTGCGTGACGGCCGCCATGAGCCGCACCACGCCTTCTTCGAGCGCGGCGCGCACGCCCATCTGCACCGGCTCCTGGCCCTTGGCGCCAATGTCCACGTCGTACAGCTTGCTGCCGAAGAAGCGGAACACGTTCAGGCCCACCTCGTAGCCGTTGAACTGCTTGGTGAGGCTCACCGTGCGCACCACCATCAGCGACTTGGTGTCGACGATGCGCAGGTCCACGCTCACCGACTGGCTGAAGGTGCGCGCTTTCACGCCCACCTGGTTCACCGCGAACTCGGCACCGCCCGAGTTGATGTTGTAGTTGAGCTCGGTGATGCCGCCGACGATGAAGTAGTCGGACTTGTTGATGGTGCCGCCGAAGTACGGCATCCACGGCACGGTCTGCCCGCCGTTGGGTCCGCCGAGCTGATGCGTGCGGCCGTCGCCGAGCTGGCGGCGGTCCGCGTACGCGAGCTCGCGCTCGGCGATCACCGGGTCGAAGCGCTCCGCGATGCTCACGGCGCCGCCGAGCTTGCCGAGCGCCGAATACACCATCAGCGCGCCGCCCTGCGTGATGGCGTTGCCTTCGTTGATGCTGTACTTGCCGGTGTAGTCCTTCACGTCGCCCACGCCCACCACGATGGGCGGGCGGCGCGTGGCCGCGATGTGGTCGGCGTAGCAGGCGAGCACGGCCTCCATCGGCGTGACGTTGTCGCGCACGGCGGGGCCGAGCACCACGGGCGCCTCGTTGGGCGCAAAGCGCTGCTGCGGTGCAGAGACGCAACCGGCGAGCGCCACGGCCGCGACCGCGGCGAGTGCGAATGTTCTGGTGGTGTGCATGTCGCGTGCCCCGGTTTTCAATTGAGCACCCCGAACGCGCATGCCGAGCTGCCGCCCACGCTGGCGGTCTGCGCGCCGGCGTTGCCCTGTGCCGAGTTCAGCGCCTGGTTGGCCGCGCCCTGCACTTGCGTGCTGGTGCCGCCGACGACGGCCGAGCCCACCGCGCCGCTGTTGGCCTGCGAGGTGCCCACCGTCGCGCCGCCGAGCGTGCCCACGCCGGTGCGGCTGTCGTTGCCCGAGGCACTCGAATTCGCGCCCGCGTTCGACGGCGAATTCGCGACCGTGCTGTTGTTGCCGTCGTTGCCGGTCGAGGTGGCCGAGACGTTGCAGTTGTATTGCCGGCCGATGGTCGTGTTGTAGACCGGAGCGGCGTAGTAGCCGCTCTTCTGCTTGCGGATCATGTCCTGCACCGCGGCCTGGTTGACCTTGTCGGCGCTCGACTGGAATTGCCACGCGGCGTTCTCGCCGACGTTGTTGGCCAGCGCCATGGAAGAAGACGCGCAGCCGCAGGCCGCGAACGCCAGTGCGATCAGCCTCGGGACCCGACGGCGGCGACAGCCGGCTTCGACGAGGCCGGCATGGAAAAAGACGCGCTGCATGACTGCTCCTCTCTGGAATTCGCACGCCTTGAATCCGTCATTGGATTCGCGGTCGGCGTTCTGCGAGGAGGGATGCTAGGGACGGCAGGAAACAGCCGGTATCCCGAGAACCGGTAGAAGTGGCGGGAACAAACCCATGCCTTCGCCGGTGCTGCCGGCCACCGTTATCCGTGGGTTCTTCGTGTGCATCGCGGGTGTTGCCGCGAAGGAAGAGGACGGGTGGCCAGCGAGGAGGTCACGCCGCCGCGGTGCCGCGGCGGCGTGTGCGGGCAGACCTCAGGCGTGAGCCTTGATCGAGTCCGCGAGCGTGTTCACGAGCGTGTCGATGTGCGACTTCTCCACGATGTACGGCGGCGCGATCACCAGCACGTCGCCGGCGGGGCGCACCAGCGCGCCCTTGTGGAAGCAGTCCAGGAAGATTTCATAGGCGCGCTTGCCCGGCGTGCCCGCGATGGGCGCCAGCTCCACCGCCGCGGCCAGGCCGAGGCTGCGGATGCTGATGACGTTCGGCAGGCCCTTGAATGTGCTGTGGAAGGCATCGCCCAGCACCTTGCCCATTTCGCCTGCGCGCGCGAACAGGTTCTCCTGCTTGAACAGGTCGAGCGTGGCGATGGCCGCGGCGCAGGCCACCGGATGGCCCGAATAGGTGTAGCCGTGGAAGAACTCGACCACATGCTCGGGTGCGTCGGTCTTCATCATCGCGTCGTAGAGCTTGTCGCGGCAGATCACGCCGCCCAGCGGGATGACGCCGTTGGTCACGCACTTGGCGAAGTTCAGCATGTCGGGCACCACGCCGAAATAGTCGGACGCGAAGTTGGTGCCCATGCGGCCGAAGCCGGTGATGACCTCGTCGAAGATCAGCAGGATGCCGTGCTTGTCGCAGATCTCGCGCAGGCGCTGGAGGTAGCCCTTGGGCGGCAGGTACCAGCCGGCCGAACCTGCCACGGGCTCCACGATGATCGCGGCCACGTTGCTCGGGTCGTGCAGCGGCAGGATGCGGGTCTCGAGCTCGACCAGCGGGTCTTCGGCCCACACCGGCTCCTCGTTGTGGATGTAGGCATGGTTCACCGGATCATGGATGAAGCGCATGTGGTCCACGCGCGGCAGGAAGGCCGAGCCGAACACCTTGCGGTTGCCCGGGATGCCGCCCACCGACATGCCGCCGAAGCCCACGCCGTGGTAGCCCTTCTCGCGGCCGATGAACACGTTGCGGTGGCCTTCGCCGCGCGCGCGGTGGTAGGCCAGCGCCACCTTCATGGAGGTGTCGGCGGCTTCGGAGCCCGAGTTGCAGAACAGCACCTTGTTGAGGTCGCCGGGCGCCAGCGAGGCGATCATCTCGGCCGCCTTGAAGGCCCTGTCGTTGCTGACCTGGAAGGCGGTGGCGTAGTCGAGCGTGTCGAGCTGCTTCTTGATCGCCTCGTTGATCGGCTTCCTGTTGTGGCCCGCGCCCACGCACCACAGCGACGAGATGCCGTCGATCACCTTCTTGCCGTCATGGGTGGTGAATTCCATGCCGTCGGCCGCCACGAAAACGCGCGGATCCTTGCGGAAATGACGGTTGGGGGTGAAGGGCAACCACTGGTTGTCCATGTTGAAGTCCTGGAAGGCCATGTCTCGCTCCTGCGGGTTATGGGGTCGGGGAAAATCGCGATTCTGGCACCCCTGCGACAATTCCACCCAGATGACGACCTCTACGCCTACCTCGCCCGCCTACATCCTGAACCTCTCCTGCCCCGACCGGACAGGCATCGTGCACGCCGTCTCGGGCTTTCTGCTCGAGCGTGGCGCCAACATCGAAGAGGCAGCCCAGTACAACGACCACGGCACCGGCCTGTTCTTCATGCGCGTGCGCTTCGCCTGCGGCGACCACAGCGAAGCCACGCTGCGCGAAGAGCTGAAGACCTTCGCCGCCGGCTTCGGCATGACGCTGCAGCTGCACGCCGCCGCCGAGCCGATGAAGACCGTGCTGCTGGTCAGCAAGGAAGGCCACTGCCTCAACGACCTGCTGTTCCGCTGGAAGAGCGGCCTGCTCGCCATCGACGTGCGCGCCATCATCTCGAACCACCGCGACTTCTACCAGCTGGCCGCCAGCTACAACGTGCCGTTCCACCACATCCCGGTGACGGCCGCCACCAAGGCCCAGGCCGAGGCGAAGCAGCTGGAAATCATCGAGTCCGAGGGCGCCGAGCTGGTGGTGCTGGCGCGCTACATGCAGATCCTGAGCAACGACCTGTGCCGCAGCCTGGCCGGGCGCGCGATCAACATCCACCATTCGTTCCTGCCCAGCTTCAAGGGCGCCAAGCCCTACTACCAGGCGCACGACCGCGGCGTGAAGCTGATCGGCGCCACCGCCCACTACGTGACGGCCGACCTGGACGAAGGCCCGATCATCGAGCAGGACGTGGCCCGCGCCGACCACACCGACACCGTGGAAGACCTGACGGCGCGCGGCCGCGACACCGAGAGCCAAGTGCTGGCCCGCGCGGTGAAGTGGCACAGCGAGCACCGGGTGCTGCTGAACGGCCACCGCACCGTCGTCTTCCGCTAGGTCAGTTCCTGTAGGGGTTGTTCGGCCGGCGGTCGTAGCGGTTGGGCACCCCGTCGCCGTCGCGGTCCCAGCGGCCGGCGTTGTACACCCAGCGGCCGCCATCCTGGCGCCATTCAGGCGCACGGTACGCATAGCCCGGACGGGCGCGCACCCAGTTGCCGCGCACCCACACATGGCGGCCGCCACGCCATTCATAGTGCCCCGGCGCCCAGACGAAACCGCGGCGCGGCGGCGGCACGCGCTCGAAGCGTGGCGGAGGCGGCGCCACCTGGACGGTGACCACGGGTTGCGCCTGCGCGGCGGTGGGAACGGTCAGAGCGCCCACGGACAGAAGCGAAGCCGTACCGATGGAAAGAGCCAATGCGATTTTTTTCATGAAGGACTCCTCATGAGTAGTTGGAAGAGCCTTCATGCTGCCGGGCTCATGTGAACCGCCTGTAAGCGGGACACGAAGTCTTATGTAGAGCTGTTTCGCGATTCTCCCGGGGCAATCGCGCACATTCACTCCATCAGTTCCTTCAGGTCGACGGCAGAAGCCATCGCCGCATGCCCGGCCTTGTTCGGGTGCAGGTGGTCGCCGCTGTCGTACTTCGGGTTCAGCGCGAGCGGATCGGCGGGGTCGCGCAGGACGGCGTCGAAATCGATCACGCCGTCCACGTCCTGCCGGCCGCGGATCCAGGTGTTGACCGCGCCGCGCATGGCCTCGGTCGCCTGCGTCCAGTAGGGCGTGTTCCGGAACGGCGGCACGGTGCCGATCATCAGCTTCACGCCCTTGGCGCGCGCCTGCTTGATGAGCTGCTCGAGGCCTTCGGTGATGCGCTCGGCAGTGGGCGCCTCTGACGCGATGTGCGGGAACCCCGGCACGCCGGCGAAGGCTGCGCGGCCGATGTCGTTGGTGCCCATCAGCACGATCACGTGCGTCACGCCGCTTTGCGCCAGCACGTCCTTCGCGAAGCGCGACATGCCGCTGGGCCCCGAGCTGTCGAGCAGCAGCCGGTTGCCGCCGATGCCCATGTTGATCACCGACAGCCCGGCCGGCACCTGCGGGCTGTCGCGCAGCCGCGTGGCCAGCATGACGGGGTAGGAACCGCCGCTGGCGTCGTTGCCGCCCGCCGTGATGGAGTCGCCGAAGGCCACCACGATGCGGGCCGGCTGGCTCGTCATCACGTCGAGGCCGGTCACGATGTGATTGAGCGCCAGCGGCGCCGCGCCTTGCAGTTTGGCCGTCCCGGTGGCGTTGCCAGGGACGACCCAGCTCGTGCCCTGGCCGTTCTGGTGGATGGTCGCGAAGGGCGTCGGCTGGTCGAGGTAGGTGCTCACCGCCAGGGTCTGGCCGGCCTCGGCCTTCAGGTCGATGCCGTCGCTCCAGGCGTCCGCGCCCGGCGCGATGGTGAGGCTGCCGCGGCCGCCGAAGCGCAGCGGGCCGAGCGTGGCCGGAGACACCGCGTTCCCGCCCGTGACCAGCCCCACGCTCGCCGCGGCGATGCGCAGCGGCGCCTTGCCGAAGCGGTTGGAGAAGCGCACGCGCACGCGGCTTCCGTCGAGCGCGGGCTGCACCAGCTGGCGCAGCGTCTGGCCGCGAAACACGTGCTTGCCGGGCCCTGCCAGCGGTGCGGTGGTGGGGTTCGCCATGAGCTCGCTGAACTCCATGGGCGCCGCCGCCCAGCTCGCGACCCAATGGGCCTCGGCGGGCTGCCGGGGCGGCTGGCCGGCGGATGGCAATGCCCACACGCCGGCACCCACCGCGGCAAGGAGCCATGCGACCATCCAATGCGTTGCGGCGCCCGCGCAGAACCGGGCCCGCCAACGTGAAATCAATTCCATGCGCGCAAAGCCGCCCAGTTTACGGAGCCGCCTTTACCCCGGTCGTTACGAGGTCTAGCGCGCGGTTACCAGGTGTCCACGTAGGGCGAGACGGCCTCGTGGCGCCCCGCGGCCGAATCCAGCCCGCGCACCAGCCAGGTGCGCGTGTCCGCCGGATCGATCACCGCGTCGATCTCCAGGGTCTGCGCCATGTGGATCGCCTCGCCGTTGGCGTACTGCTGCGCCACGAGCTTCTTGAACAGCGCGTCGCGCTCGTCGCCTTCCGGCACGGCGGCCAGTTCCTTGCGGAAACCCAGCCGCACGGCGCCTTCCAGCCCCATTGCGCCGAACTCGCCGGTCGGCCAGGCCACGGTGAAGACCGGCGCGTCGAAGCCGCCCGCCGTCATCGCCTGCGCGCCCAGGCCGTAGCCCTTGCGCAGTACCACCGCGAAGAACGGCACGCGCAGATGCGAGGCCACCATGAACATGCGGCACACGTGCCGCACCTGCGCCTGCGCCTCGATTTCGGGGCCGACCATGAAGCCGGGCGTGTCGCACAACGAAACAATCGGAAGCCCGTGCGCATTGCACAACTGCATGAAGCGCGCGGACTTGTCGGCCGCCTCGACGTCGATCGCGCCGCCCAGGTGATGCGGGTTGTTGGCCATCAGGCCCACCGGCCTGCCCTCGATGCGTGCCAGCGCGGTGACCACACCGGCGCCGAAACCCGCGCGCAGTTCGAGCAGCGAGCCGGTGTCGGCCACGCCGCGCATGGCGGCGCGCACGTCGTACACGCGAAGGCGGTTCTCGGGCACCACGTGGCGCAGCGTGCGCGGGTCGGCGCACTGCCAGTCGGAGGTCGGGCCCTGGAAGTACGAGAGATATTGCTTCGCCGCCGCCACGGCCGCCGCCTCGTCGTCCACCAGGATGTCGATCACGCCATTGCGCGACTGCACGCTGCTCGGCCCGATCTGCTCGGGCGCGAAGGTGCCGAGACCGCCGCCTTCGATCATGGCGGGGCCGCTCATGCCGATGTTGCTGCCCCTGGTGGCGATGATCACGTCGGCACAGCCCAGCAGCGCCGCGTTGCCCGCGAAGCAGCGGCCATGCACGATGCCGACCACCGGCACCTTGCCCGACAGCGCCGCGAACTGGCTGAAGGTGTGGTTGTTCAGGCCCGCCACGATCGGCATGTCGGTGTCGCCCGGCCGCCCGCCGCCGCCTTCGGCGAACAGCACGACCGGCAGCTTCAGCTGGTGCGCCACCGCCAACAGCCGGTCGGTCTTGTGGTGATTGCGCATGCCCTGCGTGCCGGCCAGCACGGTGTAGTCGTAGGCCAGCACGGCGCAGCGCGATGCCTCGGGGCCGAACTGCTTGGCGTTGACGCTGCCCAGGCCGGTGACCATGCCGTCGGCCGGCGTGTTGGCGATCAGGTCTTCCAGCGTGCGGCGGCGCGTCTGCGCGGCGATGGCGAGCGCACCGTACTCGATGAAGTTGCCGGGGTCTGATGCGGTGTCGCACAGGTCCGCGATGTTCTCGCGCGCGGTGCGGCCGCCCTGCGCATGGCGCTTGCCGACGGCGGCCTGGCGGTTGACGTCCAGCGTGGGCGCGTGGCGGTCGATGACCTTCTGCAGGTCGGGGCGGATGGCATCGAGGTCGTGCTCGGCGCGCGCTTCGGCTTCCACGGCCTGCGCATCGACGGCTTCGAGTTGCACCAGCGACTGGCTTTCGACGAGGTAGTCGCCGGGCGCGGCCAGCAACGCGACCACGCGGCCCGCCACGGGCGCGTGCAGCAGATGCTCCATCTTCATCGCTTCGAGCACGCCGAGCTGCGCGCCGGCCGGCAGCACGTCGCCCACGGCGACTTCGAACTGCACGAGGCGCGCGGGCATCGGCGCCTTCACCGTGAGTTCGTCCGAGCCGTCGTCCGCGATGGCGGCTTCGGCTGCAGGCGCGGCAGCGGTCTTCCTTGCCTTCTTCTCAAGCAACGCCGAGGCGGCAAGCAGGTCGCCCAGGTGCGCCTCGACGAAACGTGTGTGCACCGCCTGCGTCGCGAACTCGGGCCGCGCGGCAATGGCACGCAGCAGCGACAGGTTGGTGGCGATGCCTTCGATGTGGCATTCGTCCAGCGCGCGCAGCGAGCGCCGCAGCGCATCCGCGAATCGCGGCGACGGCGAATGCACGATCAGCTTCGCGAGCAGCGTGTCGTAGTGCGGCGAAGGCGCGAGCCCCGCATAGCCGTGCGTGTCGACGCGCACGCCCGGCCCCGCGGGCAGGTCGAAGCGAGCCAGCGTGCCGCCGGAAGGCCGCGCATTGCCCTGCGCATCGAGCGTCTCCGCATTGATGCGCCACTGCACCGCAAAGCCGCGCTGCGCCGCCGTGCGATCGGCCTCCACGCCCAGTGCGCCGAGCGGCTCGCCCGCTGCCACCGAAATCTGCAGTTGCACGAGGTCCAGCCCCGTGACCGCCTCCGTCACCGTGTGCTCGACCTGCAGGCGCGGATTGGCCTCGATGAAGACGAAGGGCAGCGTCGGCGATTCCACGTCGACCAGGAATTCGAAGGTGCCGAGCCCGCGATAGCCCACCGTCCTGGCCATGCGCAACGCGGCCTGCGTGACCTGCGCGCGCAAGGCTTCGGGCAGCGAAGGGCTGGGCGCGATTTCCACCAGCTTCTGGAAGCGCCGCTGCAGCGTGCATTCGCGCTCGCCCAGGCTGGCCACATCCTTGCCGTCGCCCAGCACCTGCACTTCGATGTGCCGCGCGTTGCGCATCAGCCGCTCCACATACACGCCCTCGATGCCGAAGGCGGCCTTGGCCTCCGACATGCAGCGCGCGTGCGCCTGCGGCAGCTCCTGCGCGTCGAGCACCGCGCGCATGCCGCGGCCGCCGCCGCCGCTGATGGCCTTGACCATCACGCCCGCGCCCTGCGCATGCTGCTCGGCGAAGAAGGCCTGCGCCTGCGCGAGCGTCACGGCGCCGGCGCTGCCGGGCATCACCGGCACGTCGCATTGCGTGGCCAGCGCGCGCGCGCGTGCCTTGTCGCCGAACAGGCCGAGCTGCTCCGGCGTGGGGCCGATGAAGACCAGGCCGGCGTCCGCGCAGGCCTGTGCGAAGTCGGCGCGCTCGCTGAGGAAGCCGTAGCCGGGATGCACCGCATCGCAACCCTGCGCCCTCGCCACCGCGATCAGCGCCGCGACATCGAGATAGGCGGCGGGCCCGGTGGCATCGAGCGCCACCGCCACGTCGGCCAGTTGCGCGTGCAGCGCCGCCGCGTCGTCGCGCGCATGCACCGCCACGCTGGCGATGTCCAGGTCGCGCAGCGCGCGCACCAGCCGCACGGCGATCTCGCCGCGGTTGGCAATCAGAACTTTGGAAAACAGCAAACGGAACCTCTCAGCTTTTGTCTTTGAGCAGCCGGCGCAGCACCTTGCCGGCGCCGGTGGTCGGCAGTGCGTCGATGAAGCTCACGGCGCGCGGCGCCTTGTAGCTCGCCATGTTGTCGCGCGCCCAGGCCACGAGCGCGTCGGCCTCCAGCGCGGCGCCGGGCTTGCGCACGATGAAGGCCTTCACGACCTCGCCCTTCTCCGCATCGGGCTGCGCGATGACCGCCGCCTGCGCCACCGCCGGATGCTTGATGAGGATGGTCTCGACCTCTTCCGGGAACACGCTGTAGCCCGAGACCTTGATCATTTCCTTGAAGCGGCCGATGAAGGTGAGGTAGCCGTCGGCGTCGAGCTTGCCCATGTCGCCGGTGTGCACCCAGCCGTTGCGCAGCGTGGCGGCGGTGGCCTCGGGCTTGTTCCAGTAGCCCTTGAACGAGCCCTTGCTGGTCAGCACGATCTCGCCGACTTCGCCCACGGGCATGTCGGCCTGGGTCTCGGTGTCGATGATGCAGATGGTCACGCCCGGCACCGCGATGCCCTGCGTGCCCCAGCGCGGCGCATGGTGCGGCGTGTAGGTGTCGCAGGTGTGGGTCTCGCTCAGGCCGTAGGCGGCTTCGAACGAGGTGCAGTTGGGCGCATGCGAGCGCCACTGCTGCGCGAGCGGCTCGGTGAAGGTGATGCCGAAGCTGGTTACCGGGTTCATCTTCAGGCTGCCCAGGTCGAAGGCCGCGATGTCCGGCACCTGCATGCAGGCCACGTTCATCGGCGCGATGCTGTACCACCAGCTCACCTTGTACGCGGCGATGGCCTGCAGCACGGTGCGCGGGTCGAAGCGGTGCAGCAGCACCGAGGCCGCGCCGCTGAGCACCGGCACGTTCACGCCCATCAGCATGCCGGCGATGTGATACAGCGGCGCGATGGACAGAAGCACGTCGGCCGGCCCCACGCCGTTGCAGTCGGCCGCCGCGCGCGTCTTGAAGAGCGCGTTGGCGTAAGTGAGCATCGCGCCCTTCGGCAGGCCCGTGGTGCCCGAGGTGTAGGTCATGAGCGCCACGTCGTCCATGTCGATGGCCACGGGCTGGGGCCTGGCGTCGGCCTTCATCACGGCGAGGAAGTCTTCGCAGCCCTCGGGCACGGTGCGCGCTGCGTCGTGCTCGGCGGCCAGTTCGGCCGGCAGGCCGAGCGAGGGCTGCGCGGGCAGCAGGTCGGCGTAGTGCACGGCGAACACATGCGCGAGTGCGCTCTCCGGCTGCACCTTGCGCACCACCGGCAGCAGCGGCGCAGCCGCTACGATCACCCGCGCCTTCAGGTCGTTGACCTGGTAGGCCAGCTCGTGCTCCTTGTTGAGCGGGCCGCTCGGGCAGACGATGGCGCCGATCTTCTGGATGCCGAAGTGCGCCACCAGGTACTGCGGGCAGTTGTTGAGGAAGAGCACCACCGGCTCGCCCTTTTTCACGCCCAGGGCCTGCAGCCGCGCCGCGAAGGCATCGCTCGCGCGGTCGAGCTCGGCCCAACTCATGGCGTGGCCGTACCAGATGCACGCGGGGCTCGCGCCGCGCTCGCGCGCGTGGGTGCGCAGGTACTCGTGCAGGGGCTGCTGGGGGCGGTCGGGCAATGTCTCCATGGCGTCACTTTCTCAGGGTTATCGATAGCCGCCCATGCAGGGCGGGCGCTTGCCAATGCCGCATGGTGCACGAACAATCCTACCCATGGGTATAACTTCCGCGACACGGCAAAAACCCTCTGGAGACCAGAGCGAGACAACGACCACGCAGCCGCACCTGCCGCAGGGCACCGGCCGGCAGCGCGCCGCCACGCAAGGCACCGACCTGCAGCGCGAGCGCATCCTGCAGGCGGCGGCGCAGCTGTTCGCGGCGCAGGGCTACGCCAACACGACCATGGCGCAGATCGTTCGCGCACTGGGCGTGACCAAGCCTTTCGTTTACTACTACTTCCGCGACAAGCAGGAGATCTTCGAGACGCTCTCGTGGGCCCCGGCGGTCGACTGCTTCACCGCGCTCGACTTCGCGGCCACCGACCCGCGACGCGCCAGCGAGAAGGTGCTCGAAGGCATCGAGCGGCTGATCCGCGCGACCATCACGCATCACCCGGCCGCCTTCTTCGCCTACCGCGAGCCGCAGGTGTACCGGCCCGAATACCTCGCCGCGCAGAAGAAGCTCGCGCATCACTTCTACGACCTGCTGTGCCCGCTGCTCGAAGAAGCGCGGCGCGACGGCGACCTCGACTTCACCGAGACCAAGATCACCGCGCTCGCGGCCTGCAGCCTGCCGGGCTTCCTGTACAGCTGGTACCGGCCGGGCGGACGCCTGTCGCCCGACGAGGTGGTGGCCGAGCTCACCAGGCTGGCCAGCCGCGTGATCGGGCTGCGAACGAAGACCTGACGACAACAACCTCCGGAGACAGACCATGAAGTTCAACCGTGCGCCATTGGCGCGGATCGCCCTTGCCTCTGTGCTTTGCATTGCGGGCGCTGCGCATGCCCAGCAGCAACAGCAGACCTACAAGATCGCCTACATCGACCCGCTCTCGGGCCCCTTCGCCAACGTCGGCGAGCTGATGCTGATGCACACGCAGTACGCCATCGAGGACATCAACGCCAAGGGCGGCGTGCTCGGCGGCACCAAGCTGCAGCTGCTGCAGTTCGACAGCAAGCTGTCGGCGCAGGAAAGCCAGAGCGCGCTGCAGGCGGCCATCGACCAGGGTGCGAAGGCGATCGTGACGGGCGGCTCGGGCTCGTCGGTGGTCACGGCGCTGGTGCAGTCGGTGGCGCGCTGGAACCAGCGCAACCCGGGCAAGGAGCTGATCGTGCTGAACCATTCCTCCATCGACCCGGAGATGACGGGCAAGGCCTGCAGCTTCTGGCACTTCCAGACCGAAGCGAACACGGCGATGAAGATGAAGGCGCTGGCCAACTACATCAAGAAGACGCCCGATGTGAAGAAGGTCTACCTGCTGAACCAGGACTATGCGCACGGCAAGCAGTGGGCCAGCTATGGCCGCCAGATGGTGGGCTTGGCGCGGCCCGACATCCAGTTCGTCGGCGAGACGCTGCACCCCATCGGCCGGGTGAAGGACTTCGCGCCGTACATCGCCAACGTGAAGCAGAGCGGGGCCGACTCGGTCATCACCGGCAACTGGGGCCAGGACATGACGCTGCTGCTGAAGGCCGCGGGCGACGCGGGCTACAACCTGCGGTACTTCAACCACAGCGCGGGTTCGGTGCCGGGCACGGTGACCGCGGTGTCGCAGGCGAAGCTGGGGCAGCTGACGTGGGTGGCCGAATGGCATCCGGGCGAGGCCGACACGCCGAAGGTGGACGCGCTGGCCAGGGCCTACAAGTCGAAGACGGGCAAGGACTTCCTCGCGCCGCGCATCGACATGACGCCGCGCCTGCTGGCCGCGGCCATCAACAAGGCAGGCTCCACGGACACGGTGAAGTTGGCGCATGCACTCGAAGACCTGACTTTCGATTCGGTGGTGGGACCGGTGCGCATGCGCGGCGAAGACCATCAGTTGCTGCTGCCGCAGGTGGTGAACACCATTGCGCCGGTGGACGGCAAGACCGTGAAGGTGGGCTGGGAGGGCACCAACTACGGATTCCGAACTGACGCGGTCTATACCGGGAACGAGCTGGCTCAGGGTACTGAGTGCAAGATGGTTCGGCCCTGATTCTTCCCAGTGGCTTCAGGTTCAGGGCGTGTGCGCAGGCCACCGGGTACTCCCCTCCGCGAATGTCCCCCGGGGCTGCGCCCCTCCTCCTTTATTTCGCTGCGGGGAGCACCCGGTGTCCTGTGCACAACGAGCGCTGCCGTTGTGCTGGCTGATCAACCAGTGCTCCGAACGCTCACGCCGGCGGGGTGCCTTGCGCAGCGAAATAAAGGAGGAGGCCGCAGGCCGGGGGACATTCGCGGAGCAAGGTACCCCGCCGGCGTGAGCGCACCCTGAACGCCCTGAACGCGCCCTGAATGAACCCGAGAAACGAACCCGGAAGCTAAGGGAAACCCCGTCCTCCCTGCCCCCGTGCCGTCGGGATACTCCGGTTGTTACACCCCGGACATCCGAAGCGGGTCCAACCCGAAGGCACAACAACGATGGCAGGCAAAAACTCGCTCCACCCGATCCCGCATCCGGCGAAGAAGCCCTTCGTCGGGAACCTGCTGTCGATCGGCTCCGATTCTCCCGTGCTCGACATGTGGAAGATCGCGCAAGACCTCGGTGGCATCTACTGGCTCGACATGCCGGGCATGCCGGTGATCGTGGTGTCTTCGCCCGCGCTGGTCGACGAGCTGTGCGAGGAAGCCCGCTTCGACAAGAGCACACGCGGTGCCTTGCGCCGGTTGCGCGCCGCGTCGCATGGCCTCTTCACATCGGACACGCACGAAGAGACCTGGTCGAAGCCGCACAACATTTTGCTGGCCAACTTCAGCCAGCGCGCGATGCAGGCCTACCACCCGATGATGCTGGACATCGCCGGGCAACTGGTCACCAAGTGGGAGCGCCTGAACTTCGACGAAGAGGTGGACGTGGTGCGCGACATGACCGCGCTCACGCTCGACACCATCGGCCTGTGCGGCTTCGGCTATCGCTTCAACTCCTTCTACCGCGAAGGCTTCCATCCCTTCGTCGACGCGATGGTACGCACGCTGGAGACGGTGCAGAACCGCCGCGGACTGCCGCTCGAAGAGCTGATGCTGAAGAAGGAGCTTGCGCAGCAGCGCAAGGACATCCGCTACATGCACAAGATGGTGGAAGACATCATCGAGGAGCGGCGCGCGAGCGGCGCCGACATCGCCACCAAGCCCGACCTGCTGAGCTACATGATCGCGGGCGTGGACAAGAAGAGCGGCGAGCAGCTCACCGACAAGATGATCCGCGACGAGTGCATCGAATTCCTCATCGCGGGGCATGAAACCACCAGCGGCCTGCTCTCGTTCGCCATCTACTTCCTGCTGAACAACCCCGAGGCCATGGCCAAGGCGCAGGCCGAGGTCGACAACGTGTTCGGCCCCGACACCACACAGAAGCCCACCTATGCGCAGGTCAACCGCCTGCAGTACGTGATGCAGGTGCTGAAGGAATCGCTGCGCCTGTTCCCGACCGCGCCGGCCATCTCGATGCGCGCCAAGGAAGACACGAAGATCGGCGGCCAGTACACCATCAAGAAGAACAACATGGTCATCATGCATGCGCTGGCGCTGCATCGTGACAAAGGCATCTGGGGCGAGAACGCCGACCGGTTCGACCCCGACAACTTCAGCCGCGAGGCCGAGCGCGAGCGGCCGGTGAACGCCTTCAAGCCTTTCGGCAACGGGCAGCGCGCCTGCATCGGGCGGCAGTTCGCACTGCAGGAGGCGGTGCTCACGCTGGGCATGATCCTGCAGCGCTTCAACCTGGTGGACCACACGGGCTACAAGCTGAAGATCAAGGAAGCGCTCACCATCAAGCCCGAGGGCTTCAGGATCAAGGCGCTGTTGCGCGACCCGGCCACGCGCCCGCGCGGCAACATGACCGACGCGGCGGCCGCGCCGGTGCAGCCCGTTCAGGCCGCCGCGGCGCGCAAGCCGCAGGCCGCGCGCCACGGCACCTCGCTGCTGGTGCTGCAGGGCTCCAACCTCGGCACCGCCGAAGACCTGGCGCGCCAGCTCGCCGAAGCGGGCGAGATGCGCGGCTTCTCCACGCAGCTGGCCTCGCTCGACGACTATGCAGAGCGGCTGCCGGCCAACGGCGCGGTGGCGATCGTCTGCGCTTCCTACAACGGCGTGGCGCCCGACAACGCGGCCGAGTTCCACCGCTGGCTCGACAAGGCCGACGACGCGCTCAACGGCGTGCGCTTCAGCGTGTTCGGCTGCGGCAACACCGACTGGGCCGCCACCTACCAGGCCGTGCCGCGCCGCATCGACGAACGGCTCGAGGCACTGGGCGCCACGCGGGTGCATCCGCGCGGCGAGGGCGATGCGCGCGAAGACATGGACGGCGCCTTCCAGGACTGGAGCGACGCGCTCTGGCCCGAACTGGTGAAGGCCTTCGACATCAAGACCGGCGCCGACACGCCCGCGCAGAGCGAGCCGCTCTACACGCTGGAAGAGCTGCCGCCGCCGCAGAAGAACGCCATCGTCGATGCGCTGGGCGCGGTGGCGCTGCGGGTCATCGAGAACCGCGAGCTGCAGAAAGGCGGCAATGGAGAAGCCGGCCGCTCCACCCGCCACGTCGAGCTGATGCTGCCCGAGGGCCTGGTCTACCGCGCCGGCGACCACCTGAGCGTGGTGCCGCGCAACAGCCCGGCGCAGGTCGAGCGTGCCATGGCGCGCTTCGGCTTCGACCGCACTGCGCATGTGCGCCTGCATGCCGTCGCGGGCCGCAAGGCAGCGCTGCCGGTGGAGCAGGTGATTGCGGTCGACCGCCTGCTGGGCGACTACGTCGAGCTGCAGGACGTGGCCACGCGAAAGCAGATCGCCACGCTCGCGGCCTACACCGAGTGCCCGTTCACCAAGCCCAAGCTGGTGGCCCTCTCGGGCAGCGACGAGGCTTCGCAGGCCGCATACAAGGCCGACGTGCTCCACAAGCGCAAGTCGCTGCTCGACCTGCTGGAAGAGCACCGCGCCTGCCAGGTGCCGTTCGCGGTGTTCCTCGAAATGCTGTCGCCGCTGTCGCCGCGCTACTACTCGATCTCCTCGTCGCCGACGATGACGCCGGGCAGGTGCAGCGTGACGGTGGGCGTGGTGAGCGGCCCGGCCAAGTCGGGCATCGGCACCTTCGAGGGCGTGTGCTCCAACTTCCTGGCGCGCGCCGAGGCCGGCGACACGGTGCACGGCGTGGTGCGCGAGACCACCGCCGAGGGCTTCAGGCTGCCGGAAGATGCGAGCCGCCCGCTCATCATGATCGGCCCCGGCACCGGCCTCGCGCCGTTCCGCGGCTTCCTGCAGGAGCGCGCGGCGCAGATAGAAGCCGGCAACGCGCTCGGCGAGGCGCTGCTGTTCTTCGGCTGCCGCCATCCGGAGCAGGACTTCATCTACGCCGACGAACTCCAGGCCTGGGCGCACCGCGGCGTGATGAAGCTGCACACCGCGTTCTCGCGCGCGGGCGAGCGCAAGGTCTACGTGCAGGACCTGATCCGCGAGCAGTCAGCCCATGTGTGGAAACTGCTCGAAGCAGGGGCCGTGGTCTATGTGTGCGGCGACGGCTCGCGCATGGAGCCCGACGTGCGGCGCACGCTGAGCGACCTGGCGCGCGAGCATGGGCACGACAGCGCCGCGTGGATGGACAGGATGATTGCGGACCAGCGTTATGTGCTGGACGTGTGGGCGGGCAGCTGAAGAAGGAGTCCCGAGGGCCCGGCGGCGCTCAGGCGTCGAGCGCCATCACCTTGTCGGAGAGGCCGTGCGGCCCGGCGTCGGCCTTGACACCGATGGCGGCTCGGCACATGCGAACCAGCGCCTCGGTGACCGAGACGATGGCCAGCTCATACATCGCTGTGGGTCGAGCCCTGTCTCCACCATGCCCTCCCCGGTCGGCGTGACGACTCGACCTGCTTGAGCATCGAGCGCATCGACTCCAGGAAGCCGACATGCTTTATGCGGGAATAGACAGGTGACGGGCTGTGCATGGTGCCACTATTGTTTTAGGCAGGCCGGAGATGCCGCAAGCCACGGAAGCAGGACGTCTATACGCCGGGGCCGCGCTGGGAGAACAGCAGGTCCGGCGCCGAGAGTGCCTGGCTGAGCGAGCAGAACCTGCGCTTCGGCAATACGCTGGGCATTGCCCTGCTGGGGCCGATCTTCGGTGCGCCCGGTGCAGCAACACGTGTTCTCGGAGGAAGCGAGGAGCAGGTGGCAGCGGCCAATCAGGTCGGCGCGGCCGCATTCGATGCGGCCGCTGCACACGTGGGGCTTGGGGGCGGAAAGCGTGGTTCCGAGCCTCTGACAAGACCCGGGGAAAGCGCTCGCGGCGCTCCTCTCGAACCAGTCGGCCGGCCCGTCGGAGGAAAGTTTTCGACGCAGAGTCCACCACCAGAGCCCCCTGCGCAGGGCACTGTTGTTCGACGCCTTCCACCCCCGGCACCGCCGCCCCGGCCCACGGTTCAATACGACAAGAAGCAGCTACAAGCCAAATACAAACATGCCAGAGACTTCGGCGTGAACGATCCTTGGAGCAGGAATGCTGCCGCAAACTATCAGTCGGCCCTCGATGCACACGTGCAGGGTGCGGGCACGCAGATGATCGGCGGAACGTATCGTGGCGATCCTGTCATCCACTATCTCAACCCCTCCACGGGCTTGAACGTCATGACAGATACTTCGCACAACTTTCTTTCCGGATGGCGGCTCAATCCGGCCCAGATCACCAACGTCCAAACAAGAGGCAGCCTGTGACGAACGACAAGTACGATTTCGACAAGGAAGTGAACATCACCCTGTCGCAAGCCAAGATGGCCATCCTGATGGAGATCTGCACCAAGATTGCCCGGTTCGGGCTCGCCCCGGAAGAGGAGCACGTCCTGAGGGAGATCGAATCTGCAGCCGAGTCGGAGATCGACTTCATCTTGGACCCGGACTACAAGTCGATGATGGAAAGTATCAGGAGCAAGCTCCGAGCCGAGCTAGACCTTTAGAGCCCGGACATCGGCCGCGCTGGGCCGAGTGGCAGCGGCACAGTTCGGACCGGATGGATTTTGAAGACGGGTTCGGATGTTCCCGAACGAGTCAATTCGATTGACGGCGCCGATCCACTCGGCCAGCCACCAGCCAGGTCTTGTCAGGCGTCGCGGTCCGGATCCGGATACACCAGCGGCCCGAGCAACCCGCGATTGAACGGCTTCCACTGCCCCTCGGGCTGCGCCAGCCGGTCAGCCACCGCATAGAGCACCGCCGGATGCCCGCCCAGCCCCAGGTGGCTGGCCAGCACCTCGATGTTCTCCGACTGCGGCCCGGTCTTCTCGATGCTGCAGCGCCATGCCACCACACCGTCGGTGCGGCTGAAGATCGAGGTCGTCGGCACCGGCGGCGTGGGCTGCACGAACTTCATGCGGCGCGGATCGTGCGAGCTCTGCCCGCTCACGCCTTCGTACACCCGCCATGCGTTGGTGGCGCGCGGGCTGCCCGAAAACGGACTGCCCAGCGTGATGACGTTGCGGATCATCGGCGCATAGGAAGAAGCCAGCAGCCGTGCGTAGACACCGCCCAGGCTCCAGCCGATCACGCTGACCTTCTTGCCGCTCTTCTCGTGCAGGGTCTTGAGCAATTCGACCATGCCGTCTTCCACGCCCTCGCGCGGACCCAGGTTGCGGCCCAGGCCCCAGCCGTGCGCGTCGTAGCCGCGGCTGCAGAGGTAGCGGCGCAGCAGCAGCGTGGAACCGTCGCCCGCCACCAGCCCCGGCAGCACCAGCACCGGATGGCCGTCGCCGCGCGGCGTGAGCTGCAGCAGCGGCCACATCGCGATGCCCGCGCCGGTTTCCCACAGCGCGCGGGCTTCGGCAAGCAGCAGCAGGCGCGACGGCGGCGCGATGGAGTCGTGGGCTCGGGCGTGGGTGGCGGTGGACATAGTGGATGGATCCTTGCTGGTTTTTATCTTCTTCAAGACGAAGTTGGGGCTGCAGCAGCCAATGCCCCGTCGGACAACAACGACATTTATCCGAGGTATTTGCCCCTCAGGTAATCGAGGTAAGCCCTCGATTCGCTCGAAACATACGGAGAAACCAGCGTGAGCGTATAGAAGGCCGCCAGGCCGGGGTCGGCCTGCGCCAGGGCGTCGCGCCCCGGCACGAGCCGCTCGAACGACAGCCAGCAGGTGGTGGTGAACACCATCTGAAGCGCCAGGATGCGGGCCTGCTCGGCACTGGTCTCGATCACGCCCGATGCCACCAGCCCTTCGCACAGCGCCTGCGCGGCCAGCAGGTTCTGCGCCGTCAGCGCCTGCGCGCGCTGGCCGAGCGCGGGGTATTCGCCGGCCAGGAAGGCCATGTCGCGGTAGATGAAGCGGTACTCGTCGATGGCCTCGAAGCGCAGGTGCAGGGCCAGCCACAGGTCGTCGATGGCGGCGATGGAGGCCGACGAGCCGTTCAGCGCTTCCATGCGCTGCTCGAAGCGCCGGAACAGCCATTCGACGATGAGCTGCTTGGCCTTGAAGTGGTAGTGCAGGTTGCCGGGGCTGATGCCCAGCTCCGCAGCGATCTTGTGTGTCGACACGGCCGCGAGGCCCTGTGCGTTGAACAGCGCA
Organism: Variovorax sp. AB1(2024); assembly: GCF_037482385.2. Taxonomy (NCBI): domain Bacteria; kingdom Pseudomonadati; phylum Pseudomonadota; class Betaproteobacteria; order Burkholderiales; family Comamonadaceae; genus Variovorax; species Variovorax sp. AB1(2024). The sequence goes on from NZ_JBBHKP020000001.1 coordinate 279,535, forward strand.
AGGCTGGCCTGCAGGATGCGGTCGCGCGTGGTGTTGGAGCTGGCCACAACCGGGGCGTTGCGTTGTGGCCGCTCAGCGTTTGCCGCGCGCGCGCGGGGCGGCCGTGGCGACAGTGGCGGAGCCTTCGAGCTGCGCCACGCGTTCGCGCAGTTGCGCAACCTCGTCGCGCAGGGCCTGCACTTCGTCCGCGCCGGGCATGCCCAGGCGCTGCAGGGCGGTGGCGACGCGCTGGTCGAACACGTCCTCGAACTTGCGGATGCCGAAGCCGTCGAGGCCGAGGCCGGGCACCTTGCCCTGCCCGATGCCGAGCAGGCCTTCGATCACGTTGGCCTGGCGCTTGGCGACGTCGTTGCGCACGTTGTCCAGCGCCTTGAGGCCGGCGCGCAGCAGGCCTTCGGCCTTGCCGGGCTGCGCCGCGGGCTTCCTGGCGGCGGGCGCTTTCTTCTTCACGGCCGGAGCCCTCTTTTTGGCAGGCGCCGCCCTCTTCTTCGCGTTTGCGGTTTCGTCAGGACGGGTCGCCATGCAGGTGCTCCAGATGCCGGAAAAATGAAAAGGGCGCCGAGAGGCGCCCCGGGGGTCAGGCCGCCTTGCGGGCAGCAGCGCGGCGAACCGGCTTCTTGGCGACGGCAGCCTTGGACTTCACCGTGCGAACCGGCTTGGCGGCTTCTTCGGCGCCGCTCACACGGGCTTCGATCTGCCTGGTACCGGCGACGATCTTGTCGGCGATCTGCACCGAGACGGTGGCGATCGGCTGGTTGATGGCGCTCAGCGTGTTGATGACCGAGGTGGCCACCGGCGATTCGACGCGCGCCACGCGGGCGGCGACCGTTTCGATGCCGGTCGTGGTGCCCGCGGCCACGCGGTCCATCACGTTCACGATGCGGCTGGTGTCGATGTCCAAGCGGTTGGCCAGGAAGCCGTTGACCTTCTCCTGCGCGCCGATCAGGTTGGCCTTGACCTTCTCGCTCACCATCGGGATCTGGCGGCTGCCCAGGAAGTCGCTGTAGCGCGAAGCGGCGCCGTTCAGCAGGCGATGCACGCCGGCGCGGTAGGCGCCGACCAGGGTCTTGCCCGCGTCGTTGTACTGGCCGACGACGTGGACGGCTGCGGAAGCGATGGTGGTTTGCGTGGACATGGTGTGGTTTCCTTGAAGTTGAAAGGTTCGCGAAGGAAACGGGGTGTCTTTCGCGATGGACCCATCTTCTTCCGCAAGGCCTAGGCCTGGAAAACTAGAACGGTCGGAAAACTAGTCCAACTGCCCCAATTTTCTTTTCATGCCGCCGCGGCCCGCGAAGCGCCGGAACGCTTGGCCGGAGCGGCCTTGCGCGCCGGCGGCTTGGGGGCCGTGGGCTTGGGGGCGGGCTTGGCCTTCCTCGCCACCGCCTTGGGAGGAGCCTTGGCGGGCGCCTTCGCCTTCACGGCCTTCACCGCCTTCCCCGCCGCCGCGACCTTCACCGGGGCCTTCTTGCGCGCGGCCGGCTTCTTCTTCGCGGCAACCGGCGCGGCGGCCGCCGCCTCGTCGGCAGGCGCCTCGACCGTCTTCGGAGGCACCGGCGCGGGCGCGGCGCCCGCGGCGGCCGGGTGCTTCTGCGTCAGCTCCATCAGCAGCTTGTGCTCGGCCAGCAGGTAGTCGCCGATCTCGGTGATGTCGGGCACGGCGCGGCGGCAGGCGATCAGGCCGTAGTCCATGCGGCCGTTGTAGCTCTGCACCGTCACGTTCAGCGCCGTGCCGTGGCTGGCGATCGATACCGGGTAGTAGCAGGTGACGAGCGCGCCGGCAAAGTACATCGGGAACGGCGCGCCGGCCACGTTGGAGATGGCCACGTTGGCCGCCGGCGGCAGCAGGTTGACGATGCCCGAGCGCCCCACCATCGACGCGATGCCCGACACCAGCCAGGGCGCGGCGAAGGTCGGGAAGTCGTCGAGGATCACCGCCTTGAAGCGGTTCATGGTCGACTTCGACGCGGTGGAAGACGCATTGATCGCTTTCAGCCGCTGCAGCGGGTCGGTGATGTCGGTGGCCAGGCTCACCAGGATCATGCTGGCCTGGTTGTTGGCCGTCTGGTCGCCGGCCTCGCGCAGGCTCACCGGCACGCCGGCCACCAGCGGCTTGGCCGGCAGCTCGTTGTTGTCGGCCAGGTAGTGGCGCAGCGCGCCGGCCACCGTGGCCATGACCACGTCGTTGAGCGACACGCCGAAGTGCTTGGCGATGTACTTGGTCTCGGCCAGCGAGATGGTGCGCCCGGCGAAGGTGCGCTGGTTGGTGATCGACACGTTGAGCGAGGTGCGCGGCGCGAAGAGGTTGAACTTCTTCGGCGCGGCGGTCGTGTTCTTCTCGGCCGCCTTCTCGTCGGGCTTGGCCAGGCCGCCGATGGCGCGCGCGATGGCCGGCGCCATCTTGAAGAGCTTCACGTATTGCTGCGCCGTGTTGCGCAGCGCGGCGCTCGCGAGCTCGGCCATGCCCAGCTGGTAGCCGCTGCTGCGCGGTCGCGAGCGCGGCGGCTTCACCACGCGGCCCGTGGGCTCCAGGTCGAAGATGGCCTTGCCCACTTCCACGCCGGCCTGCCCGTCGATGCCCGCATGGTGCACCTTGGTGTAGAGCGCCACCTGCCCGCTCTTCAAGCCGTCGATGATGAAGAACTCCCACATCGGCCGGCTGCGGTCGATGAGCGTGGAATGCAGCCGCGCCACGTATTGCTGCAACTGCCGGTTGGTTCCGGGCTTGGGCAGGGTGATGTGGCGCACGTGGTAGTCGAGGTCGATGTCGTCGTCCTCGACCCACACCGGGTTGGTCATGTCGAAGGGCATCAGCGCGAGCTTGCGCGTGAACACGTCGGCCAGGTGGATGCGGCTGGCCATGAAGTTCTTGGCGTCTTCGTAGAAGTCGCCCTTGTAGCCCTTGGGCAGGTCGAGCACGTTCAGGGAGCCCACGTGCATCGGCATTTCCGGCGTTTCCAGGTGCAGGAAAGTGGCATCAAGTCCGCTCAGGTGTTTCATGTGTTGTGTCTCCTTGGTGGGGCGTGCGCCGCTTGGCAGGATAGCGCGGGCACCGCGTTCCGGGGCCGCTGGTTATTCAGTGTTTCCACCGGGGGAAGGCACTCGGGAGGCAGGGGTTTGCCCGAAGTAGCGAAAAAGTGCCATGTGCCGGCGGGCAGGGCCGCGACTGCTCGCGTCGCCCGTTTCACACAGCCTCCGTACACTGAGGCCATGACATCCAGCCTCCCCCCGCAGCAAGCCCAGGACGACCATCTCTGGCTCGAAGACATCGACGGCGACAAGCCGCTCGACTGGGCCCGCGCGCAGAACGCCCGCACCGTGCAGGCCTATGCGCGGTCGCCCGCGTTCGATGCGCTCCAGCAGGGCATCCTCGAGGTGCTCGACTCGGACGAACGCATTCCGATGGTGCGCAAGATCGGCGCGCGCTTCTACAACTTCTGGCGCGACAAGGACCATCCGAAGGGCCTCTGGCGCCGCACCACGCTGGACGAGTACCGCAAGCCGCAGCCCGCCTGGGAGACCGTGCTCGACCTCGACGCGCTGGCCGCGGCCGACGGCGAGAACTGGGTCTGGCACGGTGCCGACTGCCTGGAGCCCGACTACAGGCGCTGCCTGATCTCGCTGTCTCGCGGCGGCGCCGACGCCGACGTGGTGCGCGAGTTCGACCTGGAAACCGCGCAGTTCGTCGAAGGCGGCTTCTCGCTGCCCGAGGCCAAGAACCACGTGGGCTGGAAAGACATCGACCACCTCTACGTGGCCACCGACTTCGGCCCCGGCTCGATGACCAGCTCCAGCTACCCGCGCATCGTGAAGGAATGGCGGCGCGGCACGCCGCTGGCCGATGCAGTGACGGTGTACGAGGGCCTGCACGAGGACATGTCCGTCAGTGCCTGGCGCGACAACACGCCCGGCTTCGAGCGCGACTTCGTCACGCGGCAGATCGACTTCTACGAGAGCGAGACATGGCTGCGCGGCGCCGACGGCCAGCTCGTGAAGATCGACGTGCCCGACGACTCCAACACCGACATCACGCGCGAGTGGATGCTGATCGAGCCGCGCGAGGACTGGACGGTGGGTGGCCGCACCTACGCATCAGGCTCGCTGCTGGCCGCGAAGTTCGACGACTACATGGCCGGCAGGCGCGAGCTGACGGTGCTGTTCGAGCCCGACGACACCACCGCGCTGGACGACCACTCGTGGACGCGCAACCACCTGATCCTCAACGTGATGCACGACGTGGTGAACCGCCTCGAGGTGCTCACGCCGCCCGCCGATGGAAAGGGGCCGTGGAAGCGCGAGAGCCTGGGCGGCGCGCCCGCGCTCTCGACCATCGCGGCCGGCGGCATCGACGAGGACGAGAACGACGACTACTTCCTCACGGTGAGCGGCTTCCTGCAGCCGACCACGCTCTACATCGGCACCATCGGCCAGGGCGAGCCCCAGGTGCTGAAGCACAGCCCGGCGTTCTTCGACGCCTCGCGCTACCGCGTGAGCCAGCACTTCGTGCAGTCGAAGGACGGCACCCGCGTGCCCTACTTCGAGATCGCCGCCAAGGACCTGCAGGCCAACGGCAGGAACCCCACGCTGCAGTACGCCTACGGCGGCTTCGAGATTTCATTGCAGCCCAGCTACAGCGGCAGCATCGGCCGCGCATGGCTGGACCGGGGCGGCGTGTACGTCATCGCCAACATCCGCGGCGGCGGCGAGTACGGCCCGCGCTGGCACCAGGCCGCGCTGCAGGAGAACCGGCTGCGCACCTGCGAAGACTTCGCGGCGGTGTCCGAGGACCTCATCGCGCGCAAGATCACCTCGCCCGCCCACCTGGGCGCGATGGGCGGCAGCAACGGCGGGCTGCTGATGGGCAACATGCTCACGCTGTACCCGCAGCTCTACGGCGCGATCGTGAGCGAGGTCGCGTTGCTCGACATGCGGCGCTATACGCAGCTGTCGGCCGGTGCCTCGTGGATCGCGGAATACGGCGACCCGGAGCAGCCCGACGAGTGGGAGTTCATCCGCACCTTCTCGCCCTACGAGAACGCGAAGCCGGGCCAGGCCTACCCGCCGGCGCTCTTCACCACGTCGACGCGCGACGACCGCGTGGGGCCGGTGCATGCGCGCAAGATGCACGCGAAGATGCTGGCGCTGGGCTGCGACAGCAGCTTCTACGAGAACATGGAAGGCGGCCACAGCGCGGCTGCGGACAACAAGGAATCGGCGTTCATGGATGCGCTGGGCTATGCATATCTGTGGCAACACCTGGGGAAGCCGGCATGACCAACACCACCACCCTCGAACTGATAGGCGCCCCCACCGACATCGGCGCCAGCGTGCGCGGCGCCGGCATGGGGCCCGATGCGCTGCGCGTGGCGGGCCTGCCCGAGGCGCTGGCGAAACAGGGCTTCGCGGTGATCGACCGCGGCAACCTCGCCGGCCCCGCCACGCCGTGGGCGCCACCGGCCAACGGGCTGCGCCATCTGGACGAGGTGGTCACGTGGAACCGCTCGGTCTACGCCGCCGTCGACAGCGCGCTCGGCGCCGGCCATGTGCCGCTCATGATGGGCGGCGACCACTGCCTGGCCATCGGTTCGATCAGCGCGGTGGCGTGGCATGCGCGCAGGCGCGGCAAGAAGCTGCGCGTGCTGTGGCTCGACGCGCACTCCGACGTCAACACCGAGACCACCAGCCCCAGCGGCAACCTGCACGGCATGCCGGTGTCGTGCCTGCTGGGCCACGGGCCTTCGGTGCTCACCGGCTGGAGCGGCGAGCGCGCGGCGCTGGCGCACGAGGCCATCCGCTTCATAGGCATCCGCAGCGTGGACAGCGACGAGAAGGAAGCCATCCGCACGCTGGGCCTGAACGTTTTCGACATGCGCCACATCGACGAGCACGGCATGCGCACCACCATGACGGAAGCGCTGCAGGACGTGGACGAAGACACGCACCTGCACGTGAGCTTCGACCTCGACTGCCTCGACCCCGGCATCGCGCCCGGCGTGGGCACCGGGGTGCGCGGCGGGCCGACCTACCGCGAGATGCAGCTGTGCATGGAAATGATCTCGGACACCGGCCGGCTCTGCTCGCTCGACGTGGTGGAGCTGAACCCGGCCCTCGACGTGCGCAACCAGACGGCCGAGGTGGCCGTGGAACTCATCGAGAGCCTGTTCGGCAAGTCGACGCTGGTGCGTTAGCGGGTGGCCGGCATCGCGATGGCCAGCACGACGCCGACCAGCGCGACCACGGGCAGCAGCCACGCACCGATGATGACGCCGATGCCATTGGGCGGCGGCGGCGCGCCGAAGCGGTTGCGGCCCTTGGTGCCGCCCTTGAAGACCCAGATCAGCCCGACCAGGGGGATCAGTCCCAGCAGCAGCATCCAGCCCGACCAGTCCATGTCATGCGTGCGCTGGATCGCCACCAGCACATAGAAGATGAAATAGGGAATCAGGGCCAGCACGGTCACGATGCCGATGCCGACCGGCGTGCCCAGGCCCGCCGCGCCGATGATGCCGCCCAGCACGCCAGCCCCCGCGACGCACAGCAGGTACGAATACATCATGTACGCCAGGAAGCGCACCCGCCCGATGCGGCCCTTGGCGGACCAGAGCTTCACGGGCTGCACGCTCGCGTTGTCGTCGTAGACGTCGTCCACGGCAGCGCGGGGCGCTGCATAGGGGTTCGGGTTGAGGTTGGGATTGGCGTTGGTGAAATCCGTCATGTGTTTCTTCTCCTCTGACTGTTGGTAGTTGAACGATTGACTGAACGCAAACATTTTGGACAGGGATCGCTACAAAAGGCCAGCCCTTTTGACAGCGTGATAGCGGTTCACCAACGCCACCGCCAGGTCGGCCGGCTCGACGTCGACCGACAGCGGATCGTTGCCGACCACGCGCGCGAAGGCATCCCGCCTCGACTGGTCGAACAGGTGCGCGGCCGCCACGTCGACCGCGTCGCGCGGCTGCGCCAGCGGCTGGCTGGCGATGCGCCCGAGCACGCGTTCGCGCAGGCTCGCAACCAGCACCAGGTGCTTGCGGCGCAGCAGCTTGATGGCGGGGCGCAGCTCGGTGGCGTCTTCGTCGCGGAAGTTGGTCAGCACGATGACGAGCGCGCGCCGCTTCTGCGTGAGCAGCAGCTCCTGCGCGGCCAGCAGGTAGTCGGAGTGGGTGGCGCCGGGCTGGATGTCGTGCAGCCGGTTCATCAGCGCATTGAGCGTGGCGGTGCCCTTGCGCGGCGCGAAGTCGCGCCGCTCTTCGGGCGGGCAGCCGAAGGTCATGGCGCCGACCTCGTCGCCCTCCTTCAGCGCCACGTAGCTCAGCAGCATCAGCGCGTTGAGCGCCTCGTCGAAGTGGCTGTTGGCCCTCTGTGCCTGCGCGCCTTCGTCTGCGCGCATGCGGCGGCCGCAGTCGAGCAGGAAGAGCACGCACTGGTCGCGGTCGTCCTGGAACTCGCGCACGATCGGGCGGCGCTGGCGCTGCGTGGCCTTCCAGTCGATGTGGCGCAGCGAGTCGCCGGTCTTGTAGTCGGCGAGCTGGCGGAAGTCGGTGCCCAGCCCGCGCTGCGCATAGGTCTTGATGCCGATCTGCGCGAGCCGCCGGTCGCCCGACAGCCATGCGTAGCGCGCCAGCGCGGCGAAGTTGGGATACACGCGCAGCCGGCGCGGCTCGCCCAGCGTCTGCCGCACCTCGAAGCAGCCGAGCCGGGTGCGCCAGCGCAGCTGGGTGGCGCCGAATTGCGCCACGCCGCGCTGCGTGGCCGTGGCGGTGTAGCGCAGCACGGCGCGCGAACCCGCGGGCACGGTGACGGACTGCGGCAGCCCGTCGAAGCTGAAGTGCGCGTCGAGTTCGTCGAACACCGCCACCCGCCAAGGCTGCGCGCCTTCATTCACCAGCGAGAGCGTGAGCACCGTCGGCACGCCGAGGGAGAACGCGCCCGGCAGGCTGCGCTCGATGCGCAGCGGCGCGGCGCGCCAGAGCCTCAGGCTGTGCAACAGGTCGAACGCCGCGAGCACGAGCCCCAGCGCGAGCAGCACGCCCGCGACCGCGGCCACGTAGCCCAGCGGCGCGCCCAGCAGCAGCGCCGCGGCGGCGGCCACGGCCAGGCCGGCCAGCGCCAGCACGGCCGCGCGCGCGGGGATCGGAACAGCCATGCGCATCCGCTGGCCTAGAGCCTCGGGGCTTCGACGCTGTCGCGGGCGGCGCGCAGCAGCGCGTCGACGCCGACGCCTTCGAGCTGCGCGTCGGGCGAGATCATCACGCGGTGGCGCAGCGCGGGCAGCGCCTGGCGCGCCACGTCGTCGGGCGTGATGAAGTCGCGCCCGGCCATCAGCGCGGCGGCGCGGGCGGCGCGCACCAGCGCCATGGTGCCGCGCGGCCCGGCGCCCGAAGACAGACCCGGCCAGTCGCGCGTGGCGCGCGCGATGCGCACCGCGTAGTCGATCACGCGCTCGTCGGCCTGCACCAGGCAGGCCAGCCGCTGCAGCTCGAGCACCTGCGCCTCGTCGAGGCAGGGGCGCACCGCGTCGAGCGGAAACTGGTTGCCGGCGCGCTGGTTGGTGGTGAGCTGCACGATGGCGTTTTCTTCGCTGTGGCTGGGAAAGCCGATGTCGATCTTCAGCAGGAAGCGGTCGAGCTGCGCTTCGGGCAACGGGTAGGTGCCTTCGGTGTCGATCGGGTTCTGCGTGGCCATCACCATGAAGGGACGCGGCAGCGGCATGGCCGTGCCTTCGAGCGTGACCTGGTACTCCTGCATGACTTCGAGCAGCGCGCTCTGGGTCTTGGCCGGCGCGCGGTTGATTTCATCGGCCAGCAGCAGGTTGGTGAACACCGGCCCCTGGTGCACGCGCAGGGTGCCGAGGCTGCCGTCGCCGCGCGAGGCGATGTCGAGCACCGCGTGGCCGGTGATGTCCGAGGGCATCAGGTCGGGCGTGAACTGCACGCGCGCATAGCGCAGCGTCATGGCCTGCGCGAGCGCGCGCGCGAGCAGCGTCTTGCCCAGGCCCGGCACGCCTTCGATCAGCACATGGCCCGACGCGACCAGCGCCACCAGCGTCTGGTCGACCGCCTCGAGCTGGCCGACCACGGCCTGGCCGACCTCGGCGCGCAGCGTCTGCAGCCACTGGGCCGCGCGCGTCAGTTCTTCGGGTTGGATGGCTTGCATGGGCGTCGTCTCTCGGTTCAGGGTATGGAGGGGGAAGAAGAAGAAGCGGACGGAGGCGAAGGCACGAACGGCCCGTTGGCATCGAGCCGCCGGCGCGCGGTTTCCAGCACTTCCAGGTCGAGGGCCATGGCCCCGGGGTTGCGGGCGCGCTCGGCCATCGCCCGCACGACCATGGCCGCTTCCAGGCCGGTGGCCCTGGCGATGGCGTCGGCGCGTGCCGACGCGTCGCGGTGGGCATAGCCGCGCAGCTGGCGGGTGGCGGATTCGTTCAGTGCGCGCAGCTGCGCCGCATGCAGCGCGTCGCCGCCGTGCATGTGCAGGAAGCCGGCGGTGCCGCGCACCTGCTCGGCCATGGAACGCCGATGCGTGCCGGCCGAAGGCGCGAGCGGGCCGAAGCGCACGGCCGCGCGCCAGAGCGCGGCGGCCAGCGCCAGCAGGCCCACGACCCAGACCACCCAGCTCTTGTGCCAGAGCCAGCGCAGGAAGGGCTCGCGCGCCTCCTCGGCGACGAACCAGACCTGCGAGCCGGTGCGCAGCTGCAGCGCGGCCACGGCGAACAGCGCGTTGTCGCCGCGCAGCAGGTTCTGGTTGTGCCACACGCCGGAGGGCAGCAAGGTGACGGTGCCCTGGCCGACGCGCACGCGGATCGCCTCGGCGCCGCGTGCGCCGCGCGCCATCCACAGCGGCGGCTGCCGCTTGTCGGAGGGACTGAACTGCACGGGCTCGGCCCAGGTGCAGATGCGAAAGCCCCGCCCGCCCGCAAAGCTCGCGGGCACGGTGTCGGGCTCGGCCAGCATGCGGCAGTCGGCATCCTTGGTGCGTTGTTCATCGCGCAGCGAGCGGGACTTTTTCTTCTTCGGCGCGACGGGTTCGTCGGACTCGTCCGGCCGCACGGTTTTTTCCCGGACCAGCGGAATCCAGCTCTCCAGCATGTCCCCGCTCGCGAGGTGGCCCGGCATCACGAGATGGCCGCCCTGCTCCACCCAGCGGCGCAGGCGCTGCCCGCGCTCGGGGAACATGTCCCAGTAGCTGGAGGCGAGCACCAGCCGCGCCTGCGCGGGCGGCAGCTCGTCCAGGTTCTCGCGCCTGACCACCTCGGCGCCGAGGTGGCGCAGCAGCGACTGCACGGCATAGAAGGAGTTCTTCCTGACCTCCTCGCTCGCGGGCGTCGGCACTTCGGTCTCCGCCCATTCGGTGGCGGAAACCAGCCAGCCGCCGGCCAGCACCAGCACGAGCACCGCGACGATGCGGACCGCCCAGGCCTTCATGCGGCGGCCTCCTGCGCGAAGCCGGGCACGGGCGCGGCGACTGCCGGCAGGTGCAGGTCGAACTCGCCGCAGATCGCCAGCACCTGCGCGGTGGAAGGCAGGCGCCCGCCGTAGGCCGCCAGTTGCCAGGCATCCACCAGCCGCACGAAGAAGGCCTGTGCCTGCGGCTGCAGCCGGCCGGCGGCAAGGGCCACGCACTCGCCCTCGGTGCTCGCCGCGCGCACCGGCACGCCGTGCGCATGCACGAGGCGCGACAGCGCGCCGCGATACAGCAGCGACAGCGCCGGCCGGTGCTGGCCGCGCTGCCAGAGCGCCGCGGCGGCATTGCCGACGTCGTCGGGCAGGCTCTCGGGCCGGATGTCGAGGCTGCCCACATGGCTGGGCAGCGGCGCCTTGCCGGGCCGCGCGCCGCCGGCACGCACCCGCGCCCAGCGGTGGATGCGGATCGCCAGCCAGGCCAGCGCCAGAGCGGCCAGCCCCCAGATGAGCCAGCGCGCGCCTTCGGCCACGGCCCTCACGAAGTCGCGCAGCCAGTCGAGGCTGTCGGTCTTCTTCTCGGGCTCTTCTTCCTCGTCGTCGTCGCGCTCCTTGAAGCGCAGCTTCTTCTCGGTCTTGACGCCGGGCATGTTGGGGTCGGCGCGCACCTTGTCGGCGGCCGCCCTGACCTGCTCGCGCGTCGGGGCTGCGTCGCTCGCGGCCGAGGCCGTGCCCCCCGCGCAGCACACGGCCAGCACGGCAGCGAACAGCCATCGGCGGACGTCAGCGGAAGCCACGGCGGAACTCCTGTTCGATGTCCCAGGCTTCCAGCTCGACCCGGCGGTTGAGGTACATCGCAAAACCGGCGCCCACGTAGAACGGCTCCAGCACGCCGACGACGATGGCGTAGGCGCCCGCGGCCAGCAGGCTCTGCAGCGGCGCGTCCGACTGCGTGAGCCAGCCGAACAGTTCGCGCGCGCTGCCTTCCGGCGCGAACCAGAACAGCAGCGACAGCAGGCAGATGTCGAGCGCCATCTCCACGTTCGCATACACCAGCTGCATGCCCGTGGCCGCGCCGCGCCGCCCGCGCAGCAGCTGCGCGCGCCGCTTGCTGCGTGCGCCGCCGCGCTGGCCTTCGAGCTGGTCGATCGCCTGGGTGAACGAGCGCCAGGGCGACAGCCGCCGCCACACCAGCGTGCGCAGCAGTTGCCCGCCCCATACGGCGCGGCGGTTCTGCCACAGGTCGGCCCAGCGCGTCTCCTGGCCGAACACCGCGCGCGAATGCACGAACAGCAGGCTGCGGTCGAGCCAGGGCTTGAGCCAGAAGATCAGCAGGCTCGGCAGCCAGCCCGCGATCTCGACGGTGCAGAAGGCCAGCAGCACCGTGGCCAGGTACACCGGCAGGAAGGTGCGCCAGACCGAGCGTGCATGGCTGCGCACGAGCTGCGCGCCCAGGTCCGCAGCCTCGGCCATGGGGCGTGGCCGCAGCGCGATGGCGAGGCCGTCAACCTGCACGGCCGGGCTCCTTTTCCGCCGCCGTGCCGGCGGCACCGCGCGGCCGTCCCTGCCAGCCCAGGTACGCCAGCACCAGCACCCAGCAGGCGCCGCCCACGCCGTACTTCACGGCCGGCGCGATCCAGCGCGCCGAAGACCAGAAGGCCTCGACCGCGGCGGCGATCAGCAGCAGCCCGATGACGCCGTAGACGATCACCACCGCATGGCGCGCGGCCAGCCGCAGGGCTTCGAGCCGCGTGTGGCGCCCGGGCGCGATCCACGCGTAGCCCAGCCGCAGCCCGGCCGCGCCGGCCAGCACGATGGCCGTGAGCTCGAAGGCCGAATGCGTGACGACGAAGGAGAGAAAGTTCTGCGCATGCCCCGCGCCGATCAGGTAGCCGCCGACCGCGCCGATCTGGATGCCGTTGAACACCACCAGCGCCGCGCTGCCCACGCCCGCGAAGATGCCGGCCGCGAAGCAGCGGAAGCCGATGCCGATGTTGTGCATCACGTAGAAGCCGAACATCTGCCAGTCGTCGCCGGCGCTGCGCGTGCGGCCGAAGGCGTCGGCGTCGTCGCTGTACATCGCGTCGAACTGCTGCACGTTGTCGGCGTCCAGCAGGTGCAGGATGAAGCCGGGGTCGCGCCAGGCGGCCCAGCCCGCCACCAGCAGCGGCACCACGAACATCAGCGCCGACACCCACAGGTAGACGCGGTGCGCCCGCACGGCTTCGGGAAAGTCGACCAGCGCCAGCCGGGCGAAGCGCGCCAGGCCGTAGTCGTGCTGCCGGTAGATCAGCCGGTGCGCGCTCTGCGTCAGGCTTTCGAGCCGCTGCGTGAGGTGGATCGGATAAGCCCTGGCCTGCGCCAGCGCGAGGTGCTCGCACACGCGGCGGTACAGCGTGGCGAGCCGCGCGCCGTCGAACTTGCGCTTGGTCTCCGCCACGCCGATGACGGCTTCGAGTTCGGCCCACAGGGGCGCATAGGCGGCTTCGAAATCCAGCGGCGTCATCGCGTCGTGCCTCCTCTGGTTTGGGCTGCGCCGCCGCCGCGCCGGCCCAGCACCCACTGCGCCACGCCCAGCAGGCGCTGCGACGCGGAGGCACCGCCGCCCGCGGAGGTGTCGGGGCCCAGCACCGGCTGCGCGATGCGGGCGAGTTCGTCGAAACGCTCGGGCGTCAGGCGCGTCGCGCGGCCAGCCCATGAGACCACTGCCATCTGCTCGCGCGCGGTCAGCGGCCGCGCGGGCGCCTGCGGCTCGGCGGCGGGCACGCTGCCGTGCAGGCTCACCTGGTCGCTGAACACCACCAGCGTGCCGGCGGCCAGGTCGCCCAGCCGCTTGCTGTCGCGCCGCCACAGCATCGACACGATGCCCGCGCCGTAGAAGGAAGGCACGAAGTCGGCCGCGCGCAGCAGGTTGCGGGTGAGCGAGGCGGCGGGCGTCACGGGCAGGCCGGAGTCCATCACCACGCGCAGGCCCATCACGCGCTTGCCTGGCGTGGCCGCCGCGCGCGTGAGCTCGAAGATCACCGGGTAGAACCACTCGAGGCAGAAGTAGGCGACCAGCAGGATGCCGAAGCCCATCTTGCCCAGCATGCCGACCGTGATCGAGATGCCGACGAAGATGCCCAGCCGGATCGCGAAGTCGATCAGGTAAGCCAGCCCGCGCGCGAACAGCCCGGCCGGGCGCAGCGAGAGCGCGATGCCTTCCGGAGTCTCGGCGGTGTGGAGGGTGTCGAGGCGCACCAACGCTCAGGCCTGCAGCACGACCGTATCGGCGATCTGGTCGTGCAGGCAGCGGCGTGACTCACGGAAGATGAGGAGGCTGTCGACCAGCACGAAGATCTGCCCGAGCATCGGCACGATGTTCGCCAGGAACAGCGGGCTCTCGCGCAAGCCGAGGATGCGGCCGATCGACGGCTTCGAGCCGTCGGGCCGCGCGATGCGGATCTTGAACAGTGCCTTGCCGATGGTCTGGCCGCGCGTGGCCAGCAGGTAGCCGTGCAATGCGAGGTAGAGAACGATGCCGATGGCGGTGTCGGTCACGCGGGGTGTCCAGAGGCCGAGACCGTCGTCGCTCCAGATGTCGTAGGGCGTGAACATCGACAGCAGCCACAGCGCGCCGACCGCGATGCCGCCGTCGACCATTGCTGCCAGGAAGCGCTTGCCGCGCGTCGCGAGCTGCCCTGGCTGCGGCTGGCCGGGTTGCTGCACGTCTTCCACATGGGATTGCGGCGGCGCGTAGCGCGCGTCCTGCGTCTGGTCTTCCATGCCCGTCCCTCTCCGAAACGATTGATTTCCGGAAGATTCTAGGGTGATTCGAAGACTCAGCCGGCGCCGGACGGGCTATGGCGGGCGGGTTGGAGCGTGTGACGGAAGAGCCGGAGGTCGTCGAGCAGCAGGTTCAGCGGCGCGGCCAGCATCGCGTTCGACGGGGTGCCGCGCGACGCTTGCGCGCAGCGTTCGAGCTGTTCCGCGGTGTCCGGCGGCGCGCCCTTGCCCTCGAGTGCGTCGGCCATTGCGGCAATGGCCCTGGCGGCCGCTCGCGCCGCGTCATGCCGGAACGAGTCCGGCGCTTCGTCGCCCTTCTCCAGCCGGAACACGCGGTCCAGCACGACCGCATCCTGGAAAATGCGCGCCGCCAGCCGCGCCCTGTCGCGGTAGGTGCGCGCATTGCCCGCAGCCGTGCCGCGTCGCCACCATCGCGCCTCCAGGTCGGCGCTGCCGGCCAGCACGGCCAGCCGCCCCAGCGCCGCGCGCGTGCCGGTGTCGATGCGCTCCCTCTCCGCATCCGCGGGCCGGGTAGCAGCCGCCATTCGCCTGGCGATGCCGCGCAGCAAGGCGGCGCAGCCTTCATCGAAGCGCACGCCCGCGTGGTATTCGGACATCACCGTCGAGACCGCCAGGGCCACGCCCACGCCGATGCCGATCTGCACCATGCGCAGCAGCGCCACCTGCAACACCGAGTGGCCGGGGATGCCGCCGGCCGACAGGATGATCAGCGCCGCCACCGGCGCGCTGCGCAGGCCCGGCACCGCCGCGCCGGCAAAGGCCAGCAGCATGACGACCGCCAGCGTGACCGGCAGCACGGGCGCGCCGTGGTGATGCAGGTAGACACCCGCCAGGCCGCAGAGCGCGCCGGCCGCGGTGCCGCGCACCCGGTCCCAGCCGGCATCGAGCGTGGAGCCCGCGCTCGGCCGCATGACGATCAGCACGCTCATCACGGCCCAGAAGCTCTCCGGCAGGCGCAGCGCGACGGACACGATCCAGGCAAGTGCCACCGCACCGGCCAGCTGCACGCCGGGACGCCAGCGGCCGTGGCGCCAGAGTCCGGCGAAGTGCTGCAGCGCCGGCATCGCGTTCATGGCTTCGTCGCTCCGGCGGCATCGACGGCATCTACGGCCAGCGTGGCGCCGAGGCCGTCGATCAGTTCGCAGGCCTGCAGCAGCACGGCGCGTTGCTGCGCATCCAGCGTGGCGCCGATCGCCTCGGCCAGCGCCGATTCGCGCGACCGCATGATCGCCCTCAGCCGCTTCGTGCCTTCGGGCGTGAGCGACAGCACCGACTGCCGCCCGTCGCTGGCATGCGGCGCGCGCGCGATCCAGTCTTCGGCTTCGAGCTCGGCCAGCAGCCGCGTCAGCGACTGCGGCTTGACGCGCTCCAGCGCAGCCAGCGCGGTCGAGGTGCTGGGGCCATGGCGGTGCAACTGGCCGAGCACGCTGAGCTTGGCCACGCTCGGGCCGTCGGGCGTGGCGCTGCCGCTGCGCAGTTGCCGCGACAGCAGCGCGACGGAGTTGCGAAGACGCGTGGCGCACTGCACCGGATCCGGGGAGGTCGAAGCCATGCCCGGATTGTAAGACTCATCTTATTATCTGGCGGCTGGCGTCAGCCCCGGTTCGGCGACGAGTTCACGGGGTAGGTGGTGGCGGGCCCTTCGGCGGGCACCGGGGCCGCGGCCGGTTTCTCGGGCTTTTCTTCCTGGGGGGCATCGGCCTCGTCTTGGGGCCCGTCGAGGAAGCGGTCGAGCAGCGCGAAGAAACGGTCGTAGAAGCGCTCGTCGGTCAGCGTCTCGCTCGCGACCTTGACCATGGCGTCGTCGCTGCCCGAGAACGGCAGCGAGAGCGAGCCGATCGCGCCCACGCCGAGGCTGGCCGAGTTGTTGACCTTCTTGATGCCGTAGCGGTCCTGCAGGGCCGTCGCGAAGGCCACGGTGTTCTTGCTGGCCTTGCCGCCGCCCCGCGTGCTCTCGCGCGCGCAGACCACGCGGAACTCGACCTCCACATGCACCTCGGCCGCCGGCTGGAAGCTCTTGCGCCCGGTCACGAGGTCGGCGTTGGCCGCGGTGATCATGTAGCCCTGGCTCAGCAGCGCGCGGCGCGCGGCTTCGCAGGTCTCGGCCTCGGTGGCCTGGTAGTCGCGGGTGTGGGTGGTGGTGGAGCCGAAGGCCTCGGGCTCGTAGTTGACCTTGCGCTGGGCGACACCGCCGCAGCCGGCCAGTACGAGTGCGGACGAAAGGCCCAGCAAGAGGATCGGTGCGCGAAGAGAACGGAAGTGCATGGGGTGCATGGACGGCATGGAGCGGCGAATGCTAACCGGCGCATTTGCCGGCAAGGCTTCGAGCGCAGCGGGGCGCCGGCGTTCCCTGTCCGGCATGAAAGTTTTCCTGGCGGACTCAGCCCCGGGGCAGCACGTGGTGCGCGCGCACCCGCGTGGCCGCGATCAGCCGCGCATTGGGCGCGTCGGTGCCGGCCACCCAAGCGCGCGCCTCTTCGAGGCTGCGGCCGAACTGCTGGTGGCGCCGCACCAGCCGCTCTTCGCGCAGCGCGTCGTCGATGTCCACGTACCAGACCTCGTCGAGCATCGCCGCCGCGCCGGCCCATGGGCCCACGTCGTGCAGCAGGTAGTTGCCTTCGGTGATGACGAGCTGCGTCGTCGGCAGCACCGCGATGGCGCCGGCCACCGGCTCCTCGATCTCGCGGCGGAATTCCGGCGCATAGACGATGTCGCCGTCGGGCCGCTGCTCGCGCAGGCGCTGCAGCAGCGCGACGTAGCCGGCGCTGTCGAAGGTGTCGGGCGCGCCCTTGCGGCCGGCGCGGCCGAGCCGCTGCAGCTCGACGTTGGCCAGGTGGAAGCCGTCCATGGGCACGACCTGCGCACGGTCGGCGCCCACCAGCGCGAGCAGCGCCGCAGCGAGCGTGGACTTGCCCGCGCCGGGCGCGCCGACCAGGCCCAGGAGCTTGCGCCGGCCGCCGGCCAGCAGGGCTTGCAGGCGGGCGGCGCTGTCCGCGGGAAGGGGAGGAAGGATCTGCGCGGAATGGGTAGTCATTGCCGGAGCGTAGCGTCCCGCGGCGCTATTTCAGAATCTCGCGGAACGTCAGGCTGATACGCTCCCCCGCGCCATCGGCCTTGGGAATCGCGTGCAGCCATTCCTGCTGTACGGCCGCCGACATGTAGAGCATCGATCCGTGCGGCAGCGGGTAGTCGAATCGGGCGCTGCTGTCGGACTTGCTGCGATACGCGATCGACCGCGTAGCGCCGACGGACACGATGGCCACGCCCGTGCCGGGCGCCAGTGCGTCGAGCGCGTCCGAATGAAATCCCATCGACGACGCGCCGTCGGCATAGCGGTTAAGCAGGCAGTTGTTGGGACGAAAGCCGAGCGCGGCTTCGATCCGGTCGCACAGCGCTTCGAGCTGCGTGGGGATCGGCACGGCCTCGTAGGCGATCTGCGAATAATCGTAGGGCACGCCGAAGCTGGCGGTCTGGCGTGCGCGCATGCGCTCGTCCCACGTCACCGCGGACCGGAGCCATTCGAGAAGGGCATCGGGCGACGCGACGAACGCGGGATCGAGGTGAATTGGCGGACCGCTCATGGGTCCGCAGCATACAAGGACCGGCGCCCTGCGATCAGGGAGATCAGGGATACAGGCCGCGTTCCTGGCGCGCCATCAGGATGCGCTCGCAAGCAACCGCGTACGTCGCGGTGCGCAGCGTGATCTTGTGCTTGTCCGCCGTGTCCCAGATCTGGTTGAGCGCGTTCATCATGATGCGGTCGAGGCGCACGTTGATCTCGTCCTCGTCCCAGAAGAAGGACGAGAAGTCCTGCACCCATTCGAAGTAGCTCACGGTCACGCCGCCGGCGTTGCAGATCACGTCGGGCACCACCAGCACGCCGCGCTCGGCGAGGATGTCGTCGGCGGTCGGCACCGTGGGGCCGTTGGCGCCTTCGAGCACCAGCTTGGCGGTGGTCTTCTGCGCGCGCTCGGCGGTGATCTGGCCTTCGAGGGCGGCCGGGATCAGGATGTCGCAGGCGACGTTCCAGAAGTCTTCGTTCGGCACGATGTCGCCGCCGGCCTTGAAGGCGACCACGCCTTCCTTGTTGGCCACAGGAATCAGCTTGGCCAGGTCGAGGCCGTTGCTGTTGACGATGGTGCCGGTGTGGTCCTGCACCGCGACGATCTTGGCGCCCGCTTCGGCGAAGAGTTCGGCAGCGACGGAGCCCACGTTGCCGAAGCCCTGCACCGCGATGCGCGCGCCGCGCAGGTCCATGCCCAGGCGCCGCGCCGCTTCACGGCCGGTGACGAACACGCCGCGGCCGGTGGCCTTGACGCGGCCGAGCGAGCCGCCCAGGTGCAGCGGCTTGCCGGTGACGACGCCGGTGGCGGTGCCGCCGACGTTCATCGAGTAGGTGTCCATCATCCACGCCATGATCTGCGCGTTGGTGTTGACGTCGGGCGCGGGGATGTCGGTGTGCGGGCCGATGATGATGCCGATCTCGCTGGTGTAGCGGCGCGTGACCTTCTCCAGCTCCTGCAGCGACAGCTTCTTGGGGTCGACGCGGATGCCGCCCTTGGCGCCGCCGTAGGGCAGGTTGACGGCCGCGGTCTTGATGGTCATCCAGGCCGACAGGGCCATCACTTCCTCGAGCGTGACGTCGGGGTGGAAGCGCACGCCGCCCTTGCCCGGGCCGCGGCTCATGTTGTGCTGCACGCGGTAGCCCTCGAAGTGGGCGATGGTGCCGTCGTCCATCTCGATGGGCACGTCGACGATGAGCGCGCGCTTGGGGCGCTTCAAGGTTTCGACCCAGCGGGCCAGCGGGCCGAGGTACGGCACGACGCGGTCGACCTGCGAAAGATAGGTGCCCCACGGGCTGTTGGCGGTAGGGCTGACGAAGGAGAGTTTTTCGCTCATGAGAGATCCCTTGGTTGAACGGGTGGCCGCAACGATAGACCTCCACCGCGCGTTGCGCCATGGCTTATGCGCGCCGCGCTGGCGGTTATGCAAGAGACGTTAGGCCGCCTCGCGCGAGTGATGAGCGGCGCAGATGACAGAACCGTCATCGACGGGTTATCGATCCGGCGGATCCACTTCTTAGAGTTGTCTCCACCGATCAACACACAAGCAACCACATCAAGGAGTTACGCATGAAGAAGCCCTCGTCCACCGCCCGCCTGCTGGCCACCACCGCCGTCGCGGCCCTGCTCGGCGCAGCCGCCGCGCCCAGCCTTGCCGGCAACTATGCGGAAGGCGATCCGCGCCCGGTGCCGATGACGTCGTCCACCACGCGCGCCGCGGTGGCCGCCGACGCGCAGCAGTGGCTGAAGGCCGCGCCGACGCAGGGCTACACCGACGCCATCGCGCAGGCGCCGGCCGTGGTCTCGACGAACACGCGCGCCGCCGTGGCGGCCGACACGCGGCTGTGGCTGCAGTCGGGGCTCGCGGCCAAGCAGAACGGCGAAGCCGGCGCCGATGCAGCGCAGCCGGGCTACCGCCAGGCCGCCGCGGACTACAGCAGCCGCAAGACGGCGGCGCAGGCCCAGGCACAACCGGGCACCACGCTGCGCTGAGCGGCGGCAAAAAAATGCCCCTGCTTTCGCGGCAAGGGTAGGCAATGGGTAGGCCAAGGCATTTCCTTGGTTCTATCTCCTATGGCCGGCACTCGCAGGCCGCATTTTCTTCAAGTGATCGATGGGCGAGCCGGATAATCCTCCGATGCTCGACCTGGACCGCATCGATCTGCGCCTGCTGAAGATTCTTCAGGAGGATGGCCGCATCACCAACCTCAAGCTGGCCGAGGCGGTGGCGCTGTCCCCTACCGCGGTGCTGGCGCGCGTGCAGCGCCTGACGCGCGACGGCTTCATCCAGGGCTACGAGGCGCGGCTCGATCCGCAGAAGCTGGGGCGCGGCTTCACCGTGTTCGTCGAGGTGCTGCTCGACCGCACCACGCCCAACGTGTTCGACCAGTTCAAGGCCGCCGTGCAGGTGCGCGACGAGATCATGGAATGCCACATGGTCGCCGGCGGCTTCGACTACCTGCTCAAGACCCGCATGGCCGACATGGCCGCCTATCGGGAGTTCGCGGGCACCGTGCTGTGGCAGTTGCCCGGCGTGCGCGAGACGCGGACCTACGCGGTGATGGAAGAGGTCAAGAGCAGCGCACGGCTGCCGCTCGGGATCTGAGCTTTCAGGCGGAGCCGGCGGGCTTGCGCGCCCGGCCGCCGAAGATGGCCGTGCCCACGCGCACCATCGTGCTGCCGGCGCTGATGGCGGCTTCGAGGTCGGCGCTCATGCCCAGCGAGAGCGTGTCGAGCGCGATGCCCGCGTCGCGGATCGATTCGAAGATGGCATGCGCCCGCAGGAACAGCGCGCGCTGTGAAGTGAAGTCGGGCGCCGGCTCGGGGATCGCCATGAGCCCGCGCAGCCGCAGCTGTGGCAAGGCCGCCACAGCCTGCGCCAGCGGCAGTGCCTCTTCGGGCGTCACGCCGGACTTGTTGGCGCCGCCGTCCACATTAACCTGAAGGCATACATTCAGCGGCGGCAGGTGCGCCGGCCGCTGGGCCGACAGGCGCTCTGCAATCTTGAGCCGGTCGATGCTGTGGACCCAGTCGAAATGCTCGGCCACGGGCCGTGTCTTGTTGCTCTGCAAGGGGCCGATGCAGTGCCATTCGAGCTGGGCGCGCAGGTCGGCCAATGCCTCGATCTTGTCCAGCCCTTCCTGCACGTAGTTCTCGCCGAAGGCCGACTGGCCTGCCGCATGCGCCTCGCGCACCGCCTCCGGCCCGAAGGTCTTGGACACCGCCAGCAACCGCACCTCGGCCGGGTCGCGGCCGGCCGTTACACACGCCTGTGCGATCCGGTTGTTTACTTGCTGGAGGTCGTCGCCAATCATCGTCATAATCGTCCAAAATCGTATCAAAACGTCACCGAACTCGATTCGAGGAGCCCCGTGGACATCACCCAACTGCTGGCATTCAGCGTCAAGAACAAAGCCTCCGACCTGCATCTTTCCGCGGGCCTGCCGCCCATGATCCGCGTGAACGGCGACGTGCGCCGCATCAACGTCGACGCGCTCGACCACAAGGGCGTGCATGCCATGGTGTACGACATCATGAGCGACACGCACCGCAAGCACTACGAAGAGTTCCTCGAGGTCGACTTCTCGTTCGAGATCGACGGCCTGGCGCGCTTCCGCGTCAACGCCTTCAACCAGGCACGCGGCGCGGCGGCGGTGTTCCGGACCATTCCCTCGAAGATCCTGACGCTGGAGCAGCTGAACGCGCCCAAGATTTTCGGTGAACTGGCGCTCAAGCCGCGCGGGCTGGTGCTGGTGACGGGTCCCACGGGCTCGGGCAAGTCGACCACGCTGGCGGCGATGGTCAACTACCTCAATGAAAACGAGTACGGCCACATCCTCACGGTGGAAGACCCGATCGAGTTCGTGCACGAATCGAAGAAGTGCCTGATCAACCAGCGCGAAGTGGGACCGATGACGCTGTCGTTCTCGAACGCGCTGCGCTCCGCACTGCGCGAAGACCCGGACGCGATCCTGGTGGGCGAGCTGCGCGACCTGGAAACCATTCGCCTGGCCATGACCGCGGCCGAAACGGGCCACCTGGTGTTCGGCACGCTGCACACCTCGTCGGCCGCCAAGACCATCGACCGGATCATCGACGTGTTCCCGGGAGAGGAAAAGGAAATGATCCGCGCCATGCTGTCGGAGTCGCTGCAGGCGGTGATCTCGCAGACGCTGTGCAAGACCAAGGACGGCCAGGGCCGCGTGGCGGCGCACGAGATCATGCTGGGGACGCCGGCCATCCGGAACCTGATTCGCGAGGCCAAGGTGGCGCAGATGTACTCCACCATCCAGACCGGCCAGGGCCAGGGCATGCAGACGCTCGACCAGAACCTGACGGATCTGGTGCGGCGCAATACCATCTCGGCTGCGGAAGCCCGCGGCAAAGCCAAGATCCCCGAAAACTTCCCCGGCTAGTCATGAGGCCCCCCGGCTTTTCACTTCGCTGCGCTGCGTGTAACTCCACCCCCCAGGGGGAGGCGCGGCCGCCTTGGGGCGGCCCGGCGGTCGGCCGCCAGCGGGTTCAATCTAAACAGATCAAGGAGCGCTCTCATGGAACGCGATCAAGCCAGCCAGTTCATCAACGACCTGCTCAAGCTCATGGTGAGCCGCGCCGGCAGCGACCTGTTCATCACCGCCGACTTCCCGCCGGCCATCAAGGTCGACGGCAAGGTGACCAAGGTGTCGCAGCAGGCGCTGGGCGCGCAGCACACGCTGGCGCTCACGCGCTCGATCATGAACGACCGCCAGACGGCGGAGTTCGAGCGCACCAAGGAGTGCAACTTCGCGATCTCGCCCACCGGCATCGGCCGCTTCCGCGTGAACGCGTTCGTGCAGCAGGGCAAGGTCGGCATGGTGCTGCGGACCATTCCCGCCAAGCTGCCCACCATCGACAGCCTGGGCATGCCCCAGGTGCTTAAGGAAGTGACGATGAGCAAGCGCGGCCTGTGCATCCTGGTGGGTGCCACGGGCTCGGGCAAATCGACCACGCTGGCCGCGATGATCGACTGGCGCAACGAGAACTCGTTCGGCCACATCGTGACGGTGGAGGACCCGGTGGAATTCGTGCACCCGCACAAGAACTGCGTGGTGACGCAGCGCGAAGTGGGCATCGACACCGACAGCTGGGAAGCCGCGCTGAAGAACACGCTGCGCCAGGCGCCCGACGTGATCCTGATGGGCGAGATCCGCGACCGCGAGACCATGGAACACGCGGTGGCCTTCGCCGAGACCGGCCACCTTTGCATGGCGACGCTGCACGCCAACAGCGCCAACCAGGCGCTGGACCGCATCATCAATTTCTTCCCCGAAGAGCGCCGCGCGCAGTTGCTGATGGACCTGTCGCTGAACCTGCGTTCGCTGGTGTCGCAGCGGCTGGTGCCCACCGAGGACGGCCTGGGCCGCGTGGCGGCGGTCGAGGTGCTGCTGAACACGCCGCTGATTTCCGACCTGATCTTCAAGGGCGAGGTGGGCGAGATCAAGGAGATCATGAAGAAGAGCCGCAACCTGGGCATGCAGACCTTCGACCAGGCGCTGTTCGACCTGTTCGAGAGCCACTCGATCACCTTCGAGGACGCGATCCGCAACGCCGACTCCGCCAACGACCTGCGGCTGCAGATCAAGCTCAACAGCCAGCGCGCGCGCAGCACCGACCTGGCCGCCGGCACGGAGCATTTCGCGATCGTCTGAAACAGCAGCCCGCCGACTCAGTCGATCGTCTTCTGCCACGCGGCGAACGCGCCCGCCGCCAGCGCAATGACCGCCATCGCGGTGAAGCCGTCGAGCGAAGCCATGAAGGTGGCCTGTTGCTCGAGCGTTCGCCAGAGCGTGCCCAGCGCCATTGCATGGGCCTCGCCCGCCGCATGGCCGGCCGCGGCGAAACCGTGGGTCAGCGACTCCAGCGCCTGCATGAAGGCGGCGTTCGCGGGGTTGGCCGACTCGCTCAGGCGCACTTCGTGCAGCGCCAAGCGGTGCTGCTGCAGCGCGATCACGCTCGACGTCGCGAATGAAATCGCCAGCTGGCGCACGAGGTTCTTGAGCCGGTAGCCGTGCGCGAATTCTTCCGCCGCGAAGGGCCTGAAGGTGAGGTTGGCCACGGGCAGCACCACGAACAGCATCAGCAGGCCGCGCAGCAGCAGAGGGGCCAGCAGGGCCTCTCGCCCCGCCTGCGGCGTGACCTGCGACAGCCACCACGCCGCCAGCGCCGCGATACCGAAGCCCGCGACGATGAGCCACTTCTTGCGCGTCAGCCGCGCCGAATAGCGCAGGTAGACGAACACCAGCAGCCCGGTGGCGAGCGAGGCGGCGCCGGTGAAGTAGCCTGTATTGCCCACCGTGAAGCCGAGCCCGCCTTCCATCAGGCGCGGCAGCAGGTAGCTGAAGCCCGTCGACAGGTAGTAATAGACGACGTAGAGCGCAAGCCCCACGCGGAACGACGCATTGCGCAGCGCATGCAGCCGCACCAGCGGCGCGGGGTGCCGCCACTGCTGCCAGCCGAACCATGCAAGCCCCGCGACGCCGGCGAGCGTGAGTCCGATCAGCGCGGGCGAGCCTGTGAACAGCTCGAAGTGCGAGCGCGTGAGCACCACCTGCAACGCGGCCTGCGCGAGCGCGAACACGACGTAGGCGATGTAGTGCGGCTCGGTGCGTTCGTGCGGCGCGACGTCGCCGATGTCGGGCAGCGTCCAGAGCACCAGCAGGCCGATCAGCACCGCAACCGGCGCGGTGCTGGCGAACAGCCAGCGCCAGTCGAAGTTGGTGACGAGAAAGGCGCCGGCAATGGGCGCCAGCGCGCCGCCGAACACGATGAGCACCATGAAGGCCTTCAGCGCCTGGCCGCGTCGCGCGGGCGCGATGCCGATCTGGATCAGGATGCGGCAGGCGCCGAGCATCGGCCCGACGAAGTAGCCCTGCACCGCGCGCGCGGCCGTGAGCTGCATCGAGCTGTCGCAAAGCGCGGCACCCACGCCGCCCAGCGCGAAGGCGAACATGCAGACCGCGAGGTAGCGCCGGTAGCCCAGCCGCTCGACCCACGCATGCTGGTGCAGGATGCCCAGCACCGCGCCCAGCGCATAGGCGCTGGAGGCCCACACCAGCTCGTCGGGCGAGGCGTTGACGCCGCCGGCAATGTAGCTCGCGAAGAAGGCGAACAGCGCGTTGTCGAAGTAGTCGATGGCCGTGACGAGGCCGATGGCCCAGGGCAGCAGCGCGACCGCGGCATTGCCGCGCGAAGGCCGCGCCAGGGCCGGGGAGCTCATGGCGCCGGCCGCTCCTTGCGGCGCTGCTCCAGCGCTTCTTCCACCGGCTCGCCGGCAAGGCGGCGCTCCACGTAGTCGAGGTCGCGCCGCAATTGCGCCTGCAGCGCCGCGGCTTCCTTGAGTTCGCGGCGAACCTGGGCCACGCGCGCATCGAGCGTCGAGAGCTGCCCGGTCAAGGTTTCGCGCAGGGTCTTGAGCGATGCGTTCGACAGGCGCGGACGGCCGCCTTCGGCCGGCGCTTCCATCGGCTGCTGCAGCATCGTGGTGATGGCCGTGAGCGAGAAGCCCAGCGAACGCATGCGCAGCACGCGCGCGAGCTTGTCGAGGTCGGCTTGCTCGTAGAGGCGGTAGCCGCCTTCGCTGCGTTCCGGCACCACGATGCCCAGCTCTTCGTAGTACTTGAGCGTGCGCGGCGTGACCTCGAGCCGGGCCGCGGCGTCGCGCACGGTGATGGTCCTGGCGGGGTTCGGCGTGGTCATGATGGCTCCATTCTACCCAAACCTGTACGTACACGTACAGGTTTGGGTCATCGCACCGGTCGCGGAATGGCTTTAAGCTGTCGCCCCATGAGCAGCATCAACCCCCGCACCTACGAATCCGTCCCCGCGCAGACCGTCGCCTTCCTGGGCCTCGGCGTCATGGGCGGCCCCATGGCCGGCCACCTGGCCAAGGCCGGCCACAGCGTCACGGTCTACAACCGCACGCCCGCCAAGGCCCAGGCCTGGGTCGCCGAATTCGGCGCGCCGGGCCGCCATGCACCGACCCCGCGCGAGGCCGCCGCGGGCGCCGACATCGTGTTCTGCTGCGTCGGCAACGACGACGACCTGCGCTCGGTGGTGCTGGGCGACGACGGCGCCTTCGCCGGCATGAAGAAGGGCGCGGCATTCGTCGACCACACGACCGCCTCGGCCGACGTGGCGCGCGAGCTGGCGAAGGCGGCACAGGCGCTGGGCCTGCATTTCATCGACGCCCCCGTCTCGGGCGGCCAGGCCGGTGCGCAGAACGGCGCGCTCACCGTCATGTGCGGCGGCGACGCGGCCGTGTTCGAGCGCATCAAGCCGGTGGCCATGGCGTTCTCTCGCGCGGTCACGCTGCTGGGCGAAAGCGGTGCCGGCCAGCTCGCGAAGATGGTGAACCAGATCGCCATCGCGGGGCTGGTGCAGGGCCTGTCCGAAGCCATCGCCTTCGGCCAGCGCGCCGGGCTCGACATGGAAGCCGTGCTGGGCGTCATCAGCAAGGGCGCGGCCCAGAGCTGGCAGATGGAAAACCGCGGAAAGACCATGATCGAGGGCAAGTTCGACTACGGCTTCGCGGTCGACTGGATGCGCAAGGACCTGGGCCTGGTGCTCGACGAAGCCAAGCGCAACGGCGCGCGGGTGCCGGTGACGGCGCTGGTCGACCAGTTCTATGCCGACGTGCAGCGGGCTGGCGGGCGGCGCTGGGACACTTCCAGCCTCATCACCCGCCTCAAATAAGAAAAGCCCGCTCAGCGGGCTTTTTCAATTCGGGGACTTTCTTTCAGCGAACCGGCGCGGTCGTCGCGCCGCTGGCCGGCAGCGGCTCCATCGGCGGCAGCGGCACGCGGGACGATGAAGAAGAAGCCGGCACCACCGTCGACGAAGGCGCCGACGGCGTAGCCGACGTCACCGGCGCGGGGCCCTGGCCGCCGCGCTGCGCCGCGGCCTGGTTCGCCGCCTGGCTGGCGGCCAGGTCGGCTTCGGAGACGACCTCGACCACGCGCACCACCTTCACCACGCCCGTCACGCCACGCGTGATTTCGGTGGCGCGGTCGGTTTCGCGGCGGGTGGCGATGCCCATCAGGTAGACCACGCCACGCTCCGTCACCACCTTGAACGAGTTGGCGAAGATGTCCTTGGCGTCGAGCAGCGAGGCCTTCACCTTGCCGGTGATGTACAGGTCGTTCGAGCGGTCCTGGAAGGTGCTCGAGCTGCCCACGGTCAGCTCGTTGACCACCGAGCGCACATTGACGATGCGGCTCACCTCGTCCTCGACGCGTCGGCGGTCGGCGTCGCTGCCGACGGCGCCGGTCAGCAGCACCTGGCGGTTGTAGCTGGTGACGCTCACGTACATCTGGTCGTTGGCGATGTCGCGCACCCGGGCAGCGGCGCGCAGCTCGATGCCCTGGTCGTCGAGCTGGGCGCCCGAGCTGCGGCGGTCGGTCGCCACCATGCCCACGCCCACTACCGCGGCGCCGCCCACCACCAGCGGCACGCAGGCGGAAAGGCCCGCGACCAGCGCGCCCCCCAGGGTGAGCGCGATGGCGAAACGTCGGGCTGGTGTCGTCTTCATGGTTGCGAGGGTCATGGGGAAACTTCCTGTTCTCCGAGTAACTGGGCATCCACGCCGTCGCACAGGCAATGCAGCGCGAGCAGATGGACTTCGTGGATGCGTGCCGCACGCTCGTGCGGCACGCTGATCTGGACGTCGGTTTCGCGCAGCGCGCGGCCGATGGCGCCGCCGGTGCCGCTGCTGCCGGCGCCCGGCGCCGACGGTGCGCCCGAGGCGGCATTGCCCAGCAGCGCGACCACGGTCATGTCGCGTTCGTGCGCGGCCGTCACGGCCGCGAGCACTGCGGCCGATTGGCCGCTGGCGCTCAGCGCGAGCAGCACGTCGCCGGCCTGGCCGAGCGCGCGCACCTGGCGGGCGAAGCGGTCGGCGTCGATGGCGTTGGCGCTGTCGGCATTGGGGTCGGTGGTGTCGCCGGGCAGCGCGATGGCGCCGAGCTCGGGCCGCTCGCGTTCGAAGCGGCCCACGAACTGCGCGGCGAACTGGGCCGCCAGCAGCCCCGACACGCCGGCACCGCAGGCGAGCACCTTGCCGCCGCTGGTCACGCAGGCCAGGATGGCCTGCATTGCCTGAGAGATGGGTTTGCTGAGGACCGGTCCGGTCTGGTATTTGAGGTCGGCACTATCGATGAAGTGCTGCTGAATCCGTTGCTCGAGCATGAGGCGGGATGATAACTGGGGGCTGTGAAACAAGACGTGTGAGTTGTGGAGCCTTCAAGAGGGCTTCAGTTCCCGCGAAAGAGGTATCAGCCGGCATCGAAGGCCGCCTGCAACCAGGTGATTTTCTCCTCGACCAGCACCACGTCGAAGCGGCACGGCGGCAGCGTGCGCAGCTGGTTCAGGTAGTGCCGCGCCGCGAACACGATGCGCCGCTGCTTCAGGCCGGTGATGCTGCCGCCCGCGCCGCCGTGCGTGCCGCTGCTGCGCTGTCGGACCTCGACGAAGACCAGCGTGTGGTCGCGCGGATCGCGCATGATCAGGTCGATCTCGCCGCCGCCGCGCCCGGGCGTCCGATAATTGCGCGCGACCAGCACCAGGCCGGCGTCCTGCAGATGGTCGAGCGCGGCGTCTTCCGCCGCATCGCCGCGATGCTTCGTTGTGGTGTCGGTCTTCATGGCTCCCTGCCTGCAATCTTCTTGTTCGATCTGACGGAGAAACCTCTTGGCTTCACTCGCCCCTGCTTCTTTCGGCGCCGCCCTCGCGGCCGCGCACGACGCCGCGGGTGCGCAGCATTATCCGCAAGGCACCCTCTACGTGGTCGCCACGCCGATCGGCAACCTGGCCGACATCACCTTGCGCGCACTGCATGTGCTGCAGCTGGTCGACGCGATCGCCTGCGAGGACACGCGCCACACCCAGAGCCTGCTGCGCGCCTACGGCATCGACCGCCCCGGCGCGCGGCTGCTCGCGGTGCACCAGCACAACGAGGCCGAGGCCGCGCAGGCCGTGGTCGCGCGGCTTGCGCAGGGCGAGCGCATCGCCTATGTCAGCGACGCCGGCACGCCCGGCGTGAGCGACCCCGGCGCGCGGCTGGCCGCCGCCGTGCGCGCGGCGGGCCAGCGCGTGCTGCCGCTGCCCGGGGCCAGCAGCGTGACCACGCTGGTCGGCGCGGCGGGCCTGGTGGCCGACGGCGGCGACGGCAATGCCAGCAGCGCCTTCGTGTTCGCCGGCTTCCTGCCGAGCAAGGCCGGCGAGCGCGACACCGCGGTGCAGGCGCTGTCGCAGGAACCCCGCGCCGTGGTGCTGCTGGAGGCGCCGCACCGCATCGAGAGCCTGGCGCGCGCCCTCGCCACGCTGGGCGAACGCCGCATCACCGTGGGCCGCGAGCTTACCAAGCAGTTCGAGGAAATCGCGACCGTCGCGGCCAGCACCCTGCCCGACTGGTTCGGCGCCGACCGCGACCGCACGCGCGGCGAGTTCGCGCTGGTGCTGCATCCGGTGGCGGTGAGCGGCGACGGCGGTGCCGAGGGCGAGCGGGTGCTGCGGCTGTTGCTGGCGGAACTGCCGGTGAAGACGGCGGTGAAGCTGGCCGCGGAAATCAGCGGTGCGCCGCGCAATACCTTGTATGAACTGGCACTGCGCATTCGCAACGGGGCGGAAGACGCCTAGCCCGACAGAAACTCCGGCGGCACGGCCGCCGTCAGCCAGACACCGTTCTCGGCGCAATGAAAGGCGTGGCCCAGTGCATGCATGCGGCCTGCGTCAACCACGAGCACATGCGCTTTGCCATGCCGGCGCCCAACCTGCACCGCGGTGGCTTCATCGGCCGACAGATGTACATGCTGCCGGGCTCCCGGCAGGAGACCATGCGCGCGGATCGCGTCGAGAAAACGAGTGGCCGTGCCATGAAAAAGCAATGCTGGCGGTGCCAACGCTTCGAAGCCACGGCTGACTTGCTGCGTCGAATGGCCTTGCAGGGCGCGGATGCGGCGCCCGTCGGCGGACAGCTCATAGCGCTTCTTCGTGCCCGAGTCGACCGCCTGCACGACGTCCGCGCGCGCGAGGTCGCGCCCTCCGGCCGCGGCGCCCGCCACCAGCGCATCGATATCGGCCCAGCCTTCCGCATCGAGCCGCAGGCCGACCGATTCCGGCGCATGACGCAGCACGTAGGCGATGAACTTGCTGGCGCTCTCGGGCGTCATGGCGCGGCCTTCCAGTGATCTCGATGCGTCAGCAGCGCGTCCATGAGCCTCTGTGCGTGCGGTGTCGGAGGGCGATCGGCACCGTGGAACATGTGATATTCGAGCGGCGGATAGCCCTGCAACGGAATCGCCACCAGACCCTTTGGAATGCGGCAGCAAGCGTTGACCACGGCAAGTCCGAAACCCAGCTGAGCGAAACGCAGCATCAGTTCCCAGCCATTGGCTTCGAGCGACGGCTGCCACGGCACCGACTCCGCCTGAAGCAGCCGGCCCAGCATTTCGCGGTGCGGCCGCCCTTCCGGCGGCACGATCAGTTGAGCGTCCTTCAAGTCGCGCAGGCGCACCGATTTGCGTGAAGCCAGGGCATGCGCGCGCGGTACGACCAGTACCTGGCCCACGACCGTGAGGCGCACCGCCGCCAGGTCTTCAGGCGCAGTGCCCAGGGGCGCAATGCCGAGTTGCGCCTGTCCGGCCCGCACCGCCTGTATTGCTTCGTCCCGGTTGCGCGTGAGCAATTGCAGGTGCGGCGAGGCGCCAGGACCCGAGAACTGCGACAGAGCCTTGCCCAGCAGATAGAGATAAGCCCCCTCGCCCGCAGCCAGCGTGACGACCGGCTGGTCTCGCCCAGCGGCAAGGCCTTTGACGAAGCGTTGGTTGAGCGCGAGCAGCTCCCGCGCATGCCGTGCGACCTGCTCACCCGCACTGGTGAGCTCGAGCGCGCCACCGATCCGCATGTACAGCCTTGCATCAAGCTGTTCGGCCAATTTTCGCACTTTCGCATGCAGGGCCGGCTGGCTGATGTGAAGCAGGCGCGCCGACTCGCTGAAGTTCAGCGTGTCCGCGAACACTGCGAAAGACTGAAGGGCGTCGAGATTGGTGCGAGGAACATCCATCTATCCATTTTATGGATAGCACATCCAATATCAGTAGTTCCTGATGATTGGCTTCATTTCTACGATTCGCCTGCTTCAAACACAAAGGGAATCAGAAATGCAAGACTCCACTCATCTCCCCCGGCTCGGCATCGACATCGGCCGGGTGCTCATCGCCGCCGAAGGCGCTGGCGGCGCGGACACCTCGTTCATCGGCGGCTCGCTGCAAGACGCACTGGCGACGCCGCCGTACGAAGGCATGTTCGACGCCGTCGCGCCGCTGGTCGAAAGGTTCGAAGGCCGCGTCTGGCTGGTCTCGAAGTGCGGCCCCAGCGTTCAGGCAAAGAGCCGTGCGTGGCTGCAGCACCACCGCTTTTTCGAACGCACCGGCATCGCACCCGCCAACCTGCGCTTCTGCCTTCAAAGGCCGCAAAAGGCCGATCACTGCCGCGACCTGCGCATCACGCACTTCATCGACGACCGCACCGACGTGCTGCGCCATCTGGAGGGCATCGTGCCGAAACGGTATCTCTTCGGCCCGCAGAGCAAGCCGGTGACAGTCGCAGGACTGGTGCTGCTGCCGTCGTGGAACGATGCGGCTGCAATCGTGGCCTGAAGGTTCAGGCGCCGTCAGCCGTCCAGCTCCGCATAGCGCCTGAAGATCCCGTCTTCATTGAATGCGATGCGCCGCGGGCTCTGCAGGTAGTCGTGCACCCGCTGGCGGCGCTTGACGTTGCCATGCAGCTTCTCGACCGCCGGCGTTGCAGCCAGCGCGCGCGCCGTGGCCTTGGGGAATGCATAGCGCAGGCCATCCACCAGCTGGAACAGCGACAGGTCCGCGTAGGTCAGCGTGTCGCCGACCAGGTGCAGGCTGCCCGCCGGGTTGCGCTGCAGCACCTCTTCGAACCAGTCGAGGAACTTGGGGATGCGCTCTTCGCGAAAGGCCTTCGCGCGCTGCATGGCGGCGTCGCGCTGGTCTTCGTAGTAGGCGCCGGTCGATATGGGATGGTGCGTGTCGTGCGCCTCCGCCACCGCATCGGCAATGGTGAGCTGCAGTTGGTGCGTCCACAGCCCGTCGGACTCGCCCACGCCCGACAGGCCCAGCCGTGGCCCGAGGTACAGCAGGATCGCGGCGGTCTGGCCGACCACGATGTCGCCGTCGACCAGGAAGGGCGGCGCGAAAGCCGGGCGCGCGTTGCCCGCGTCCCCGAGGCGGCGGCCCAGCGCGGACTCTCCACCGCCTTTCGACTCGGGCAGCCGCGCCACGTCGACGTAGTCGGCGCCGGCCGCCTCGAGCGCGAGCCGCACGAATTCACCGCGGCCCTGGATGGTGGGCCAGTAATGGAGTTGGTATGGCATGCGGCCATGGTGTCATGGCTCGGCGGGCCGCTGCAAGGCTTTGGCGCGAAGCATCGGCTTCGGCTGACATGCACACTCAGCGCAGCACCATGCCCGCCAGCACCGCCACCAGCAGGCCCAGGTACACCCAGGTGTGGATGCGGTCCGGAATGCGGCCGATCAGCGGCGCGGCCATGCGCACGCCAACCAGCGAACCCGCAACCAGCGCAGCGAACGCAGGCACGTCCACGTAGCCGATGTGCCACCCTTCCAGCGACGAGGCCGAGTTCCATGCGAGCCCCATGTAGGTCGCGGTGCCGGCCAGCGCAACAGGCAGCGACAACGGGTTGGCCATGGCGGTGGCATGCGTCATGGCGGCGCCCCGGCGGCGCATCAGCGGCACGGTCATGACGCTGCCGCCCACGCCGAGGAACGCGGCGATCAGCCCGATGACGAAGCTGCCGAAGCTCGCGACCCGGCCCGACAGCGGGCGTGCTGCGGCGGGTGCGGTGTGCTTGAGAAAACCAGGGCGGAACACGCAATCGAGGATGGTCGCGCCGAGGTACGCGATGAAGGCCCAGCGCACGAACTCGCCATCGGCCGCAACGGCCGCCGCAGCTCCCACCACGGCGCCTGCGCCGATGGGCCGCAGCAGCGGACGCACCTGCGCCCAGTCGAGCGTGCCCGCGCGCTGGTGTCGCCGCGTGGCGAGCATGGCGCTGACGATCATCACGCAGGTCGAAGTGGCCACGGCGATGTGCATGGCGGACTGGCCGGTGGCGCTGCCCGCGCCGTGTTCCGCAATCAGCGCACGGTAAAGCAAGGGAACGACGACGAAGCCGCCGCCAAAGCCGAACAGCACGGTGGTGGCGCCTGCCAGGCAACCGAAGCCGGCAAGCATGAGATGGATCGACACGAAACGCTCCTGGGCATTGAGGACAAGACCGTCACGATAGGTTGGCGAGGCTTGGCGCGCTTGCGCATGTGGGCCAATAATGTTCGCGTTCCGGCCAACCCGCTTTTTTTACCGACCCGATGCGCAACATTCCGCTCGACTCCGTGGATGCCATCGCCCGCGCGGTGTTGGCCATAGGCACCGACTACCCGCCGGGCACGATGCTGCACACGCACAGCCACCGGCGCGCGCAGTTCCTCTACGGGGCGACCGGGGTGATGGAGGTCGGCACCGACGACGGCGCCTGGGTCGTGCCGCCGCAGCGCGGCGTGTGGATCCCGGCCGGCAAGCCGCACCGGGTGCGCATGCTCGGGGTGAGCACGCGCAGCCTCTACATCGAGCCGCGCGACGTGCCGCGCAAGGGCGACCAGTGCGAGGTGCTGAACGTGTCGCCGCTGCTGCGCCAGCTGCTGATGGAAGCGATCGAGGTGCCGCCCAAATACGACCGACAGGGCCGCGATGGTGTGCTGATGCGCCTCGTGCTGCACGAGGTGGCGCGCGCCGAGGCCTTGCCGCTGCTGCATGTGCCGCTGCCGCGCGACCCGGCGCTGGCGGGGCTCTGCGTGGAATTTCTCAGGCGGCCCGGCATCCACGTGGCGCCGTCGACATGGGCGGCGCAGTTGAACGTCAGCGAACGCACCTTCAACCGCCGCTTCGGCCTCGAGACGGGCATGGCTTTCGGCAAGTGGCGTCAGCGCGCCTGCGTGCTGGTGGCGCTGTCACGGCTCGCGGCGGGCGAGCCGGTGACGGTGGTGGCGCTGGACATGGGCTACGACAGCCCGGGCGCGTTCTCGACGATGTTCCGCAAGACGCTGGGGCGCCCGCCCTCGCATTTCACGATGGCGTAGAGGCGCGTCGAGGGCCGGAGCGCAGGCTCACCAGAACTTCCACCATGGCCGCGGCGCCTGCCGCAACGCCAGCGGGCGGGTGTCGAGGTCGTCGGTATTCTGCGGCGCGATGGTGTCGCCCGAGCGGCGCCGCATTTCGGTTTCGAGCGCATGTGCGATGCCGCGCGCCTTTTTCTCGCCGCGCAACGCGCGCCGCCGCCATTCGGCGGCATGCGCTGCCAGGCTGGCCTCGTCCAGATCAGTCAACTCCGTCATGGGTGGGAAAAAGAAAAACCGGAAGCTTTTGGGAGCTTCCGGTCTGGTATGTGGTCCCGCCGCCAGGAATCGAACCTGGATCTCAGCCTTCGGAGGGCCGAATTCTATCCGTTGAAATACAGCGAGAGAGGGCTCCGGCAAGCACCGGAGCCAGACATTATGGCCTATCAGGCGGCCTCTGTTTCGGCTTCGTCCGCAACCGCCGCCGCGGACAGCAGCGGACCGAAGCCCAACCCCGCCAGATAGACCCTGAAGGTGCGCCTTCCCGTGGGCACGAGATCGAAGGCCTCCGGGTCGAGCAGCCAGTTCTGGATGAGCCCGCTGATGAGCGCATGCAGCCCCTGCGCGGCCATGGCGCCGGGCACCGGCAGCTTGATGCGGGCACGGCGGGCGGCCAGCCGCAGGGCCTTTTCGAAATCGGCGACGCAGGCGTTGCGGGCGTCGAGGTGGCGCTGCTGCACGGAAGCCATGTCGTGCGTGTATTCGACCTTGTGGGTCGCCACGTCGAACACGCGGCGCACCTGCGGGTCGGTGGCCATGAGGGTCAGCGCGTGGACCATGCCCTCTTCGATCTCGGCCAGCGGATCGTCGACGCCGCTGGCGCTGGAGGCCCTGGGCCCTGCTTCGAGCGGAAGGATGACGCGCTCCATCATGGCGTTGAACAAGTCGGCCTTGTCCTTGAAATGCCAATAGATGGCGCCGCGCGTGGCGCCGGCCTGCTGCGCGATCTGCTGCAGCGTGGTCTGCGAGACGCCCTGCGCCTGAAACAGCAGCTCCGCGGCATCGAGCAACCGATGCCGCGTGGCCATTGCTTCTTCCTTCGTACGACGTGCCACCAAGTCTCCTGATTTGTAAAGCAACGCCCTTTCCCGGTCGTGGGGCCATTGCACGACCGTCACTATACATCCATGAATGTATGTAAACTACCGGGCTTCCCCGATGGCCCGCCTGCCCGTACAGGTTTCCGGTTCGCCCGAGAACGCGCCATCTCCCGTCTTCGCTTCAAAGGAATCGCATGCCTCTCCTGCATGTTTCGCGCCAATCGTCCTTTTCGCCGCGTCTCGCGACCGTGGCCGCCGTTGCCCTGCTGGTCCTCGCGGGCTGTGGCAAGAGCGATGCGCCCGCCGGCGCAGGCGCACCCGGCGGCGGCGGCCACCCGGCGCCCGAGGTCGGCGTGGTGGTTGCGGCGCCGGGCGATGTCGGCCTCGTCACCGAACTGCCCGGCCGCCTCGAGGCCTCGCGCGTCGCGCAGGTCCGCGCCCGCGCATCGGGCATCCTGCTGAAGCGCGAATTCCGCGAAGGCAGCGACGTGAAGGCCGGCCAGCTGCTGTTCCGCATCGACCCAGCGCCGCTGGTGGCCTCCCTGCAGAACGCACAGGCCACGCTGGCCCGCGCCGAAGCCAACGCCGTACAGGCCAAGGCCCTGGCCGACCGCTACAAGCCGCTGGTCGAGGCCAACGCCGTGAGCAAGCAGGAATACGCGACGGCCGTGGCCTCGCAGAAGACCGCCGAAGCCGACGTGGCTTCCGGCCGCGCCGCCGTGCAGACCGCCAAGATCAACCTCGGCTATGCCGACGTGACCTCGCCCATCGCCGGTCGCATCGGCCGCGCCCTCGTGACCGAAGGCGCGCTGGTGGGCCAGGGCGACGCCACCGAACTGGCCGTGGTGCAGCAGATCAACCCCGTGTACGTCAACTTCACGCAGTCGGCCACCGACGTGCTGAAGCTGCGCCGCGCGCTGGCCGACGGCCAGTACAAGCGCGCGGGCGGCGAGGAAGCCGCCAGCGTGCGCGTGGTGCTGGAAGACGGCAGCGAGTACGCACAGGAAGGCAAGCTGCTGTTCTCCGACCTCACGGTCGACTCGACCACCGGCCAGATCACGCTGCGCGCCGAAGTGCCCAACCCCAAGGGCGAGCTGCTGCCCGGCCTGTACGTTCGCGTGAGGCTGGAGCAGGCCAAGGCCACCAATGCGATCGCGCTGCCGCAGCAGGCGGTCACGCGCACGCAGCAGGGCGACACCGTCACGGTGGTCGACAAGGACGGCAAGCTGTCCAAGCGCAACGTGAAGATCAGCGCCGCCAAGGACAACCAGTGGGTGGTGCTCGACGGCCTGAAGGCCGGCGAACAGGTGATGGTCGACGGCTTCCAGAAGCTGCAGATGATGCCGCCGGGCACGCCCGTGAAGGCGGTGCCGTGGACCAAGCCGAACCCCGCCGCAGCGGCCAAGCCGGCTGCGGCGGCGCCTGCCGCCGCCGAACCGGCGGCCACGGCCGAGAAGAAGTAATCAGGAGCGCGCCCGCAAATGGCCAAATTTTTTATCGACCGCCCGATCTTCGCGTGGGTGATCGCACTGTTCATCCTCGTGGTGGGCGGCGTGGCAATCACCCAGCTGCCGATCTCGCAGTACCCGCCGGTGGCGCCTCCCGCCATCGTGATCAACGTCGCCTACCCCGGCGCCTCGGCCCAGACGCTCGAGGACAGCGTGCTGTCCGTCATCGAGCGTGAAATGAACGGCTCGCCGGGCATGATCTACATGGAATCGGTGGCCCAGGCCGACGGCACCGGCTCCATCACGATCAGCTTCGAGGCCGGCACCAACGACGACCTCGCGCAGGTGGACGTGCAGAACCGGCTGTCGCGGGCAACGCCGCGCCTGCCCTCCGCCGTGACGCAGCAGGGCGTGCGCGTGGACAAGTCGCGCAACAACTTCCTGATGTTCGTGATGCTGTCCTCCGACAACCCGAACATCGACCCGGTGGCGCTCGGCGACTATGCCGCGCGCAACGTGGTGCCCGAGTTGCAGCGCGTGGTCGGCGTGGGCCAGGCCCAGCTGTTCGGCTCCGAGAACGCGATGCGCATCTGGATCGACCCGGCCAAGCTGCAGGGCTTCAACCTGTCGGCCACCGACGTCAACAACGCGATCCGCGCACAGAACGCGCAGGTGTCCTCCGGCACCATCGGCGACCTGCCCAACATCCCCGGCCAGGCCATCGCGGCCACGGTGGTGGTGAACGGCCAGCTCGCCAACGTCGACCAGTTCAAGGAAATCGTGCTGCGCGCCAACACCGACGGCTCGACCGTGCGGCTGAAGGACGTGGCCCGCGTCGAGCTCGGCGGCCAGTCGTACGCCACCTCGGCGCGCCTGAACGGCGTGCCGGCGGTCGGCGTGGGCGTGCAGCCCACGCCCAACGGCAACGCGCTGCAGTCGGCCAAGGCGATCCGCGCCAAGATGGCCGAACTCGAGCGCTACTTCCCGCAGGGCGTGAAGTGGGCCATTCCGTACGACAGCTCGCGCTTCGTGCAGATCTCGATCACCGAGGTGGTCAAGACGCTGCTGGAAGCCGTGGCGCTGGTGTTCGTGGTGATGTTCCTGTTCCTGCAGAACTGGCGCTACACGATCATCCCGACCATCGTGGTGCCCATCGCGCTGCTGGGTACCTTCGCCTCGCTGCTGGCGCTGGGCTTTTCGATCAACGTGCTGACCATGTTCGGCATGGTGCTGGTGATCGGTATCGTGGTGGACGACGCCATCGTGGTGGTGGAGAACGTCGAGCGCATCATGAGCGAAGAGGGGCTGTCGCCGCTCGAAGCCACGCGCAAGGCCATGCGCCAGATCTCCGGCGCCATCATCGGCGTGACCGTGGTGCTGGTGTCGGTGTTCGTGCCGCTCGCTTTCTTTGCGGGCTCCACCGGCAACATCTACCGCCAGTTCTCGGCGGTGATGGTGGCGTCGATCGCCTTCTCGGCGTTCATGGCGCTGTCGCTCACGCCGGCGCTGTGCGCCACGCTGCTCAAGCCGGTCGAAGCAGGCCACCACCACGAGAAGACCGGCTTCTTCGGCTGGTTCAACCGCGGTTTCACGCGCACGGCCAAGGGCTACGAGAGCCTCGTCGCCCGCGTGCTGCGCCGCGCCGCGCGCTACCTCGTGATCTACGCCGCGATCATCGCCGCGGTGGTGTTCACCTACACCCGCCTGCCCAGCTCGTTCCTGCCGCAGGAAGACCAGGGCAACATCATCGTGAACGTGCAGCTGCCCCCGGGCGCCACGCAGGAACGCGCGCTGTCGGTCATGCAGCAGGTCGAGGGCTTCATCCTGAAGCAGCCCGAAGTGCAGAGCATGGTCGGCGTGATGGGCTTCAGCTTCTC
The DNA here is from genome assembly GCF_037482385.2 of Variovorax sp. AB1(2024). Lineage (NCBI taxonomy): Bacteria > Pseudomonadati > Pseudomonadota > Betaproteobacteria > Burkholderiales > Comamonadaceae > Variovorax > Variovorax sp. AB1(2024). The sequence goes on from NZ_JBBHKP020000001.1 coordinate 317,895, forward strand.
TGGCCAGGGCCAGAACGCGGGCCTCGCCTTCGTGACGCTGAAGGACTGGGACGAACGCAAGGACCCGGCCCACTCGGCCAGCGCGCTGGCCGGCCGTGCCTTCGGTGCGCTGTCGGGCATCCGCGACGCCTTCATCTACCCGCTGAGCCCGCCGCCCATTCCCGAACTGGGCAACGCCAGCGGCTTCAGCTTCCGCCTGCAGGACCGCTCGGGCGCAGGCCACGAGGCGCTGATCAACGCACGCAACCAGCTGCTGGGCATGGCCTCGCAGAGCAAGATCCTGTCGCAGGTGCGCCCTGACGGCCTGGAAGACGCGCCGCAACTGCAGATCGACATCGACCGCGACAAGGCGAACGCACTGGGCGTGACCTTCGACGCGATCAATGCCACGCTGTCGACCGCGCTGGGTTCGAGCTACATCAACGACTTCCCGAACCGCGGCCGCCTGCAGCGCGTGGTGGTGCAGGCCGATGCGCCGGCGCGCATGCAGCCCGACGACCTGCTCAAGCTGAACGCCAGCAACACGCAGGGCCTGCCAGTGCCGCTGTCGGCCTTCGCGACCACCAAGTGGGTCACGGGCGCCACGCAGACGGTGCGCTACAACGGCTACCCCGCGATCCGCATCAGCGGCGACGCGGCGGCCGGCTACAGCACCGGCGCCGCGATGGCCGAGATGGAAAAGCTCGCCTCGCAGCTGCCGCAGGGCTTCGGCTTCGAATGGACCGGCCAGTCGCGCGAAGAAAAGCTCGCGGGTTCGCAGGCCATCGTGCTGTACGGCTTCGCGATCCTGGCGGTGTTCCTGTGCCTGGCCGCGCTGTACGAGAGCTGGTCGATCCCGCTGTCGGTGATCCTGGTGGTGCCGCTCGGCGTGCTGGGCGTGCTGCTGGCAACCATGCTGCGCGCCTATTCGAACGACGTGTACTTCCAGGTGGGGCTGATCACCATCATCGGCCTCTCCGCGAAGAACGCGATTCTGATCATCGAGTTCGCCAAGGACCTGCAGGCGCAGGGCAAGGGCGTCATCGAATCGGCACTGGCCGCCGCGCACCTGCGCTTCCGCCCGATCGTGATGACCTCGCTGGCCTTCGGCCTGGGCGTGCTGCCGCTGGTGCTCGCCTCGGGCGCCGGCTCGGCCAGCCAGCGTGCCATCGGCACCGGCGTGCTGGGCGGCATGGTGACGGGCACGGCGCTGGCCGTGATCTTCGTGCCGGTGTTCTTCGTGGTGGTGCGCAGCCTGTTCAAGGGCAGCGCGCGCCAGCGCGAGGCCGACAAGCGGCATGCGGAAGCAGCCGGCATCACGGAGGAACCGAAACATGACTGAACTCGGGCACACCCCCAGGCCGCGCGCACTGCGTGTCGCTACGCCCACCCCCTTGCAGGGGGCAACACCAGCGGCCCGGCAGAGCCGGTTCCGCGGTGTTTTCCGAACAGGCCGCGCCGCGCATGCAGCGCGAACGGCCATGGAGTCGCTATGACAATGACGAAATTCATTCCAACAGCCCTGGCAGCGGCAATGCTGCTGGCCGGCTGCTCGCTGATCCCGACCTACGAGCGCCCCGCGGCGCCGGTGCCGACCACCTTCCCGGGCGACCCGGCGCAGCCGCCCGGACAGGCCGCGGCCAACCTGGCCTGGCAGGACTTCTTCACCGACCCGCGCCTGGCGGGCCTGATCCAGACGGCGCTCTCGAACAACCGCGACCTGCGGGTGTCGGTGCTCAACATCGAGCAGGCGCGCGCGCAGTTCCAGATCCAGCGCTCGGCGCTGTTCCCGGCGCTGGGCCTGACGGGCTCGGGCTCGCGCTCCGGCCCCAACCCGTACCAGGGCATCGAGCCCGGCGCGGGCAGCGTGGCCTCGCAGTACAGCGTCAACTTCGGCTTCACGGCCTGGGAGCTGGACTTCTTCGGCCGCATCCGCGCGCTGAAGGACCAGGCCCTGGCGCAGTACCTGGCCACCGACGAGACGCGCAAGGCGGTGCAGATCAGCCTGATCGCGTCGGTCGCGAACGGCTGGCTCACGCTGCTGGCCGACGACGAGCTGCTCGAGATCACGCGCCAGACGCTGGTCACGCGCGAAGAGTCGGTGCGCCTCACGAAGCTGCGCTTCGACAACGGCGTGTCTTCCGAGCTCGACTTCCAGGCGTCGAACGGCCAGCTCGAAAGCGCGCGCGCCGCGTATGCGCAGCAACTGCGCACCCGCGCGGAGGACGAGAACGCCCTCGCCCTGCTGCTGGGCGCGCCGGTGCCCGCCGAAGCCACGGCGGGCGGCGCCAAGGGCCTCGCCGGCATCAAGCCGATGCCCGACGTGCCGGCCGGCCTGCCCTCCGACCTGCTGGCCGAGCGCCCGGACATCCGCGCGGCGGAGCAGCAGCTGATAGCGGCCAACGCCAACATCGGCGCGGCGCGCGCGAACTTCTTCCCGCGCGTGTCGCTGACAAGCTCCATCGGTACCGCGAGCACCGAGTTCTCGGGCCTGTTCGACCGCGGCTCCAAGGCCTGGTCGTTCGCGCCGACGGTGACGCTGCCGATCTTCAACGCGGGCAGCAACCGCGCGACGCTCGAGTCGGCCAAGGCCGGGCGCGAGATCGCGGTGGCGCAATACGAGAAGTCGATCCAGACGGCGTTCCGCGAAGTGGCCGATGCGCTCGCGGGCCGCGCCACGCTGGGCGAACAGGTGCGCGCGCTGCGTGCGCAGGCCGATGCGGAGGCGGTGCGCTTCAAGCTGTCCGACCTGCGCTACCGCAACGGCATCGCCAGCGCGCTCGACCTGCTCGACGCGCAGCGCTCGCTGTTCTCGGCACAGCAGTCGGCCGTGACCACGCAGCTGCTGCAGTTGCAGAACCAGGTCACGCTGTACAAGACGCTGGGTGGCGGCTGGGCCACGCGCGACGGCAACAACGGCTGATGCGTTGAGAAACTTTGGCGTCCGCTAAGGGTAGGTCCCTTGCCCGCTTGGGCAAGGGGTCTCTCTATAATCGCCGGTTGGTTAGGAAAAGCCCCCCGACGAGCCCCCGATATTGAGGACGCCAATGAGCGCAGACCCGCATTACCAGGCCACAGAAGAAGCCCACACCGGGCCGATCAAGAACCCGAAGCAGCTGCTTCTCGCGGTATTTTTCTCCTTCATCGCCCCGATCCTGATCATCGTGGGTCTTGTTTCCTATGTGGTCTCGGGCGACAAGCCCTCGGGCACCGCGCAGGGCGACAACATGTCCCTCTATGGCGTGACCAAGGAAGCGCGCGACCGCGAAGTGGCCGAGCGCCTCAAGAAGGTCGGCGCCATCGAGATCCGCGACGCCAACCGTCCGCTGGCCACCGGCGAGACCGTCTTCAAGGCCCAGTGCGCCACCTGCCACGGCTCGCCCGGCATCCCTGGCGCGCCGCACTTCCAGGACGCCGCAGCCTGGGGCCCGCGCATCGGACAGGGCTACGCCACGCTTCTCGAACACGCCCTGAAGGGCAAGGGCGCCATGCCTGCCCAGGGCGGCGGCGACTTCGAAGACCTCGAAGTGGGCCGTGCCGTGGTCTACATGGCCAATGCCGGCGGCGCCAAGTTCCCGGTGCCGGATCGCCCGGCTCCGGCCGCCTCCGCCGATGCACCCGCTGCTGGAGCGGCTCCCGCAGCTGCTGCACCCGGCGCTGCTGCCGCACCCGCGGCCCCTGCTGCGGCGGCAGCAGCCCCTGCTCCCGCGGCGAGCGCTCCCGCCGCCAACTAGGCGTTTACCCTAGTCTCAGGAACGAAGCCGGCCCAGCGCCGGCTTTTTTCATGGGCGGGTGGCCTCTGCTACAGCAGCGGCTTCCGCGTGGTGTTGCGCCGGGCTCAGCACGTGCCCGAAGCGGCCGGGCAGTTGTGCGGCACGCACTTCCTCCGGCGTCCAGAGCCCGCGTTCGATGGCATCCGCCGCAATGCCGACGTCCTGCGTGTGCACCAGCCCCAGCCCGGCCGGCGACGACAGGTAGAGCCTGCCCTCTTCGTCGAGCAGGCAGCCGGTCACCTCGGCGGGCTGGCCGGTGTGCGCGGTGACGGTGAAGCCGTCGCCCTGCTCGGCCACGCGCCACACCAGGGGCGCCGCCTCCAGTTCCACGTACACGCGCTGCGGCCCGTTCTGGAAGAACCACTGGCCTTCGCCGTCGTGCTCGTAGTTGCGGTGAATGAACTCGATCAGCTTGTCGTGCCTGAGCATCGATCCCTTCGCTGCTGGAAAGGGGCCTTCGGCCTGCGTGCGGTCGTCGCGCATGTACCAGTTGCCGCGCGCGTCCAGACCGAGCCAGCCGTAGCAGTGCGGCACGTTGGGCCATTTGGCGAGTGCCTGTTTGACGATGTCATCCATGAAGCTATTGTGCTCGCCGTCAGGCGTGGCGGGCCAGCCAGCCGCCTACGCGCTCCGGCATGCCGCGCACGTGCCCCGGCGGCAGCCCCATGGGAAAGCCCACGTGGCCGCCATGCGCGGGCTGCCACAGCGTGACGTGCGCACCCACCTCGCCGGGCAGCGGCAGGCTGCTGGCGGGAATGAAAGGGTCGTTGCGCGCGTTCACCACCAGCGCGGGCACGCGGATGGATGCCAGGTGCGGCTTGGCCGAGCCCCGGGCCCAGTAGTCGTCGGCATCGCGAAAGCCGTGCAGGGGCGCGGTGAAGATGTCGTCGAAGGTATAGAGGTCGCGCGCGGCCAGCAGGCGGTCGCGGTCGAACAGGCCAGGGAACTGCGCCAGCTTGGCCATGGCCTTGGGCTTCATGGTCGCGAGGAACATGCGCGTGTAGACCAGCTTGTTGAAGCCCCTGCCGATGGCCTCGCCGCCCGCCGCCAGGTCGAGCGGCGCACACACCGAGGCCACCGCGTTCACCACGCCGGCGGCCGTTTCACCGGCCTCAGAGGCCCATCGCATCAGCGCATTGCCGCCGAGCGACACGCCCGCGGCCAGCACCGGGCCGCCGCCCTTGCGCGCATGCTGCTCGCGCATGCGCGAGAGGATCCAGCCGATCTCCTCGAAGTCGCCCGAGTGATAGGCGCGCGGCGCCAGGTTCAGCTCGCCGCTGCAGCCGCGGAAATGCGGCACCGCGAAGGCCATGCCCTGCGACGCGGCGAATGCGGCGAAGGCTTCGGCGTAATGGCTGCGCGATGAGCCCTCCAAGCCGTGGAACAGCACCAGCAGCGGCACCGGCTGCCGGGGCGCATCGACGAAGTCGACGTCGATGAAGTCGCCGTCGGGCGTCTGCCAGCGCTCGCGCCGGTAGACCGGCGCCGGCCCGTCGAAGCGGCGTGCATAGAGCGCGGGCCAGATCGTCTGCAGGTTGCCGCCGGGCAGCCAGCGCGGCGCCATGTAGCCCATGGCCGTCGAGGGGGAAGGGCCCGAAGCGGATGACGAGGGAGCGGAAGGAACGAAGGACGGCATCGATCAATGCAGGGTCTGGGGCGGATCGTTGGCGTCGTCGGGTTCGCGCGCGCTGCCGGGGCTCGCATGGTGCGCCACCAGGCGCCAGCCCTGCGCGGTCTTGTGATAGACGTTGGTGGCCAGCACGAAAGCGTGGCGCGGGCCCTCGGCCGTGAGCACCTCGATGCGCTCCAGCACGTTGTGCACCGCGCTGGCGAGCGATTCGATCTTGCGCACCCGCGCGGGCGTGGCGTGGATGGCGCCGTTGCCGAACATCTGCTCGAAGGCCGCGCGGATCGCGACCGCGCCCACCAGCCGCGGACCACCGGGGTGCACGCAGAACACCTCGTCCTCGTCGGCCCAGCAGGCCATCAGTGCATCGATGTCGCCGCGTTGCAGCGCTTCGTAGAAGGCCGCTTCGACGTCGTCGGCAGTGCCGCCGATGGCCGCGGCGGCGCGGAGTGGAGTCTTGGGCATGGCGTGATTCTGCCGCGCAGTCGGTGACGGGGGCACTGCACCGCTTTGGCACGGTCCGCACCGCGGTGCCGCAATCCTGGCGAATCGCCTGCTCCGTTTTGGACCAAATGGTCAAAAGCAAACCGGAAAATACAACTAAGCCATTGATTTAAAAGAATTTTTCAAACTGGCACGCCGCATGCAAGGAGCTGCGCAATCACGCAACAGGAGTCCTTCCATGAACGTCGGCATCTTCATTCCCATCGGCAACAACGGCTGGCTGCTTTCCGAAAACGCGCCCCAGTACAAGCCCAGCTTCGAGCTCAACAAGCAGATCACGCTGAAGGCCGAGCGCTACGGCGTGGACTTCGCGCTGTCCATGATCAAGCTGCGCGGCTTCGGCGGCAAGACGGAGTTCTGGGACCACAACCTGGAGTCGTTCACGCTCATGGCCGGCCTCGCGGCCGTCACCAGCAAGATCAAGCTGTTTGCCACGGCCGCATCGCTGGTCATGCCGCCGGCCATCGTCGCTCGCATGTCGTCGACCATCGACTCCATCTCCAACGGCCGCTTCGGCCTGAACCTCGTCACCGGCTGGCAGCGCCCCGAGTACTCGCAGATGGGCATGTGGCCCGGCGACCAGTTCTTTGGCACGCGCTACCAGTACCTCAGCGAATACATCCAGGTGCTGCGCGACCTGTGGGGCACCGGCCGGTCGGACTTCAAGGGCGAGCACTTCAAGATGGACGACTGCCGCATGAGCCCGCAGCCGCAGGCCGACATGAAGGTGATCTGCGCCGGCCAGAGCGACGCGGGCATGGAGTTCTCCGCCAGGTACGCCGACTACAACTTCTGCTTCGGCAAGGGCGTGAACACGCCCAAGGCCTTCGCGCCCGCGGCCCAGAAGCTCATCGAGGCCACCGCCAAGACTGGCCGCCACGTCACCACCTACGTGCTGATGATGGTGATCGCCGACGAGACCGACGAAGCCGCGCGCGCCAAGTGGGAGCACTACAAGGCCGGCGCCGACCACGAAGCCATTGCATGGCTGGGCCAGCAGGGCGCGGCCGACACCAAGTCGGGCGCCGACACCAACGTGCGGCAGATGGCCGACCCGACCTCGGCCGTGAACATCAACATGGGCACGCTGGTGGGCTCCTACGCAAGCGTCGCACGCATGCTCGACGAAGTGGCCGAGGTGCCCGGCACCGAAGGCGTGCTGCTGACCTTCGACGACTTCGTGCAGGGCGTGGAAGCCTTCGGCGAGCGCATCCAGCCGCTCATGAAGAGCCGCGCGCACGTGCAGAGCCCCGTGCCGTCGCAGGTCGAGCCCCAGCGCCTCGCGGCCTGAACAGGAGCACCCACGTGAGCGCACCCGCACGCAACACCACCCTCACCTCGACCACGCCCGTCGGCGCGCCCCGCCTGCCCGGCGCACCCACACCGCTGGTGCTGCCGGCACGCCCCGAGCCGCTTGCGATGCACGCCAGCGATTCGGCGCTGATCGTCGTCGACATGCAGAACGCCTATGCATCCATTGGCGGGTATGTCGACTCGGCCGGCTTCGACATCTCCGGCGCGCAGGGCACCATCGCCAACATCGTGCGCGCCATTGCCGCGGCGCGCGCGGCCGGCATGCTGGTCGTGTTCCTGCAGAACGGCTGGGACGCCGACTACGTGGAAGCCGGCGGGCCCGGCTCGCCCAACTGGCACAAGTCGAACGCGCTCAAGACCATGCGCGCCAAACCCGAGCTGCAGGGCAAGTTCCTCGCCAAGGGCGGCTGGGACTACGAACTCATCGACCAGATGAAGCCGCAGGCCGGCGACATCGTCGTGCCCAAGACGCGCTACAGCGGCTTCTTCAACAGCACGCTCGACAGTACGCTGCGCGCGCGCGGCATCCGGCACCTGGCCTTCACCGGCATCGCGACCAACGTGTGCGTGGAGTCGACGCTGCGCGACGCCTTCCACCTCGAGTACTTCGCGGTGATGCTGGAAGACGCCACGCACGAACTCGGCGGCCCGGCCATCCAGAAGGCATCGGTCTACAACGTCGAGACCTTCTTCGGATGGGTCTCCACGGTGGACCAGTTCTGCGCCACCTTCGCCGCGCCGCAAGCCGTTTCCCAACCCGCGTCGGCCGAAGCGGCCGTCGCCTGATTCACCTTCATCGAGGAGTTCCCCCATGCCCAAGCAAGCCATCATCCCTCCCGGCACCGGCGTGCCGCTCGCCCCCTATGTTCCCGGCACGCTCGCCGACGGCGTGCTCTACGTGTCGGGCACGCTGCCCTTCGACAAGGACAACAACGTGGTGCACGTCGGCGACGCGAGCGCGCAGGCCCGGCATGTGCTCACCATCATCAAGGGCGTGGTCGAGGCCGCCGGCGGCACCATGGACGACGTGACCTTCAACCAGATCATGCTCAAGGACTGGGCCGACTACGCGAAGATCAACGCGGTATATGCCGAGTTCTTTCCCGGCACCAAGCCCGCGCGCTACTGCATCCAGTGCGGCCTGGTGAAGCCCGATGCGCTGATCGAGATCGCCTCGATCGCGCACATCGGCAACAAGGGCTGAGGCGCCGCATGCCTTCGCTGCACTACGAGGTGCACGGGCCGTCCGAGGCGCCCTCCACTGTGCTGCTGTCGTCCGGCCTCGGCGGCTCGGCCGGTTTCTGGCAGCCGCAGCTCGGCGCGCTGGTCGACGCCGGGCACCGCGTCGTCGCCTACGACCAGCGCGGCACGGGCCGCAGCCCCGGCGCGCTGCCCGCTGCCTATGCCATCGAGGACATGGCGCAGGACGTGCTGGAAATCCTCGACGCCACGAACACTTCGCGGTGCCACTTCGCGGGCCATGCGCTCGGCGGCCTCGTGGGCTTGCAGCTCGCGCTGGATGCACCCTCGCGCATTGCGAGCCTCGTTCTCATCAACGCATGGTCGAAGCCCAACCCGCATTCGGCGCGCTGCTTCGATGCCCGGCTCGCGCTGCTCGGCGCATGCGGTGCGCGCGCCTACGTGGAAGCGCAGCCGATCTTCCTCTACCCCGCAGCCTGGGCCGACGAGCACGCGCAGCGCGTGGCCGACGAAGTCGATCACGCCTTCGCCCATTTTCCCGGCGAGGCCAACATGCGCGCGCGCATCGCCGCCCTGCGCGCCTTCGACATCGACGCACGGCTGGGCGACATCACCGCGCCCGCATTGGTGGCCGCGGCCAAGGACGACGCACTCGTGCCCTGGACCTGCTCCCAGCGCCTGGCCGATGGCCTGCGCGACGTCACGCTCGACTTCATGCCGCACGGCGGCCACGCCCACAGCGTGACCGAGGCCGAGGCCTTCAACCGCAGCCTGCTCGACTTTCTTTCGCGGGTCACCGCACCCGCAGTTCCAGCATGACCACTCTTGCATCCACACTCGACGACGCAGCGCTGTCGCTGCTGTTCACCGCCGCACGCAGCCACAACGGCTGGACCGACGAGCCCGTCACCGACGCGCAACTGCGGCAGATCTATTCGCTCGCGAGCCTGGGCCCGACCTCGGCCAACTGCTCGCCCGCGCGCTTCGTGTTCGTGCGCACGCCCGAAGGCAAGCAGCGCCTGGCGCCCGCGCTCTCCAAGGGCAACCTCGACAAGACCATGAGCGCGCCGGTCACCGTCATTGCCGCATGGGACCGCAAGTTCTACGACAAGCTGCCCACGCTGTTCCCGCATGCCGACGCGCGCAGCTGGTTCACCGGCAGCCCCGAGGCCGCGCACGAGACCGCCTTCCGCAACGCGAGCCTGCAGGCCGGCTATCTGCTGCTGGCCGCGCGCGCGGTGGGCCTGGACGCCGGCCCGATGTCGGGCTTCGACAAGGCGAAGGTCGACGCGGCCTTTTTCGAGGGCACCGACTGGACCGTCAATTTCCTCATCAACCTCGGCCACGGCGATGCGTCGAAGGTGTTCGGCCGCCTGCCGCGGCTGCCCTTCGACGAAGCCTGCGTGCTGGCCTGAAGGAGTCACTCTCCATGTTGAACGCCATGGCCTCCCACGCCCCTTCGTCATCGAACCCCGCCGGCTTGCCCGCGGGCTTGCAGAAGGCCGACTACCGCAACGCGATGGCGCGGCTGGGCGCGGCGGTGAACATCATCACCACCGACGGCCCGGCGGGCCGCGCCGGCTTCACCGCATCGGCCGTGTGCAGCGTGACCGACGAGCCGCCGACGCTGCTGGTGTGCCTGAACCGGTCCGCTTCCGTGTACCCGGCGTTCAAAGCCAACGGCGTGCTGTGCGTGAACGTGCTGGCAGCGGGCCACCAGTCGCTGTCCGCGTTGTTCGGCGGCAAGACGCCGATGGACGAGCGCTTCGCCGCCGGCCGCTGGAGCCGCAAGACCACCGGCTCGCCGATGCTCGACGATGCGGCGGTGTCCTTCGACTGCCGCGTGGTGCACGCGACGAGCGCGGGCACGCACGACGTGCTGTTCTGCGAGGCCGTGGCGATTGCGATCGGCGGCGCGGCGCAGGGCTTGATCTACTTCGACCGGCGCTATCACGAGATCGCGGCGCCGCCCCAGCACTGAATTGCTTCCTCCCCCTTTGGGGGAAGGCCGGGAGGGGGGCGGGCAGAGCGCTCGATGGATAAGAGTCAGCGCGGCGCGATGCCCTGCAGCACGATGCGCTGAACGTTCTCCACCGTCTCCTCGAAGAACGCCGCATCTTCCAGCGTGTGCCCCGTCAGCGCCTGCACCTGCACGCCGAAATCCGCGTAGTGCTGCGTCACCGCCCACAGCGCGAAGATCAGGTGGTGCGGATCGACCGGCGCCAGCTTGCCGGACTCGACCCAGGCGCGGATCACTTCCGATTTCTTCTCCACCAGCGAGCGCAGCTCGCGGTCCAGTTCGTCGCGCAGCAGCGGCGCGCCCTGGATCATTTCAAGGCAGAACAGCCGCGATGCATCGGGCCGGTCGCGCGACACCACCAGCTTGCGGCGTATGTACCCGCCGATGGCCTCCGCCGGGTCCTGCTCGGCGCTGAAGCCGCGCAGAGGTTCGAGCCACAGCGCGAGCAGGTCGCGCAGCACGTTGACGTAGAGCTCTTCCTTGTTCGCGAAGTAATAGAGCAGGTTGCTCTTCGACACGTCGGCACGCGCCGCCACCTGGTCGATCGACGTGCCGTGCAGGCCGAAGCGCGAGAACAGCCCCAGCGCCGCGCCGAGGATCGCGCTGCGCTTGTCCTCGATCTGGCGCAGCCGCCGGTTCACGGCCGACGCACTGCGCACGGCCGGCTTGGCACGCTTGCGCGCCGGTTTGTCGGTACTGCTGCTGGCTGCGGCCAGCGCCTTGGTCTTCGGCATCTTCCCTCGCTCTTCTCTTCACGTTCATCGGTTTTCAAACGGCGCACCACTGTAAGGCCACGGTGCATCGCCTTGCGTCACGACCGGCGGCACGACGCGGTGTTGCGCACCATGCTGACGCGGCGAATGCGATTTGTCCATTTGGTCCAACTGGCACAGACGTTGCATGGCGAAAGGCATGCCAACGCATGCACGACTGCATGACCGACCGAATGAGGAAGCCGCCATGACCCTGCTGTCCGTTCCCATCATCGATCTCGCGCCCTACTTCGACGGCACCGCCGAAGGCAAGTCGGCGGTTGCGAGAAAAGTCGACGAAGCCTGCCGAAGCATCGGCTTTCTCGTCATCACCAACCACGGCATCGCGCCCGAGCTGATAGAGCGCGTGTCGTCGCTCTCGCGCCAGTTCTTCGACATGCCGCTGGCCGAGAAGCGCAAGGTCGACCGGCCGCGCGAAGACGCGGTGCGCGGCTACAGCGCGGTCGGCGAAGAGGGGCTCTCCTACAGCCTGGAAGAGGCAGCGCCCGGCGACCTGAAGGAGTCGTTCTCCATCGGCCCGTCGAACGTGCCCGACGACGACTATCACCGCGGCCCCGCCGCCGGCCCGCACTTCGAGCCCAACAGCTGGCCGCCCATCGACGGTTTCCGCGAAGCCTACGAAGGCTACTTCGAGGCCATGAGCGATCTCTCGCGCTCGCTGATGCGCATCTTCGCGCTCGGCCTTTCCCTGCCCGAGACCTTCTTCGACGACAAGATCGACGAGCACATCAGCATGTTCCGCGTGCTGAGCTATCCGCCGCAGCGCGAGCAGCCGCTGCCGGGCCAGTTGCGCGCGGGCGCGCACAGCGACTACGGCAGCCTCACCATCGTGCTGCCCGACGACAAGGGCCTGCAGGTGTTCAACAAGGCAGGCCAGTGGGTCGACGTGCCGCAGGTCGAGGGCGGCCTGGTCGTCAACATTGCCGACCTGATGATGCAGTGGACCAACGACCAGTGGGTGTCCACACTGCACCGCGTGATCAACCCGCCGTTCGAGGTGGCGAGCACCAACCGCCGCCAGTCGCTGGTGTTCTTCCACCAGCCGAACTACGACGCGATGGTCGAGTGCCTGCCGAGCTGCCTCGCGCCCGGCGAGGTTGCCAAGTACGCACCCATTTCCTCCGGAGACCACCTGACGTCAAAGTTCGTCAAGCAGACGACCTTTGGCGGGACCAAGGCGGTGGCTTGAGATGACTTACCGCTGTTCTTCGGGGCGCGCTCACGCCGAGCAGTTGTTGATCAGCCGAGCACCAGCAGCGTGCCCTGTGCACAGGGCGTCGGGTGCTCCCCGCAGCGAAATAAAGGAGGAGGCCGCAGGCCGGGGGACATTCGCGGAGGGGAGTACCCGACGGCCTGTGCACGCGCCCTGAAAAACACCACATCAAAAAAGCACAGACATGGCACACCTCTCCTACGTCAACGTCTTCGCCAAAGACGTGGTCGCGCTCAGCGGCTTCTACCAGCGCGTGTTCGGCTTCACAGAGATAGAAGCCATCCGCTCCCCCATCTTCCGCGGCCTGGACACCGGCAAGTCGAGCCTCGGCTTCAACGCGCTCGACGCCTACGAGCTGCTGCACCTGAGCGAGTACTCCGACACGCGCGGCGTCAAGTTCCTGCTGAACATCGACGTCGACAGCCAGGCCGACGTCGACCGCATGGTGCCCGTTGCCCTGGAGGCCGGCGCCAGGCTGGTGAAGGCGCCCTACGTCACTTACTACAACTGGTACCAGTCGGTGCTGCTCGACCCCGAAGGCAACGTGTTCCGCATCAATTTCATGATGTAGCCGCACGCGACCTCCCCTCCTTTTTCTCCTCTCATCCCATGCTTCCCACGAAAGGTTGCTTCATGCCGCGCACTCCCTCCCACGGCCCCGTCCTCGGGCTTGCCATGACCCTCGCAGCCGGCGGCGCGCTCTTCACCACGCTGCCCGCCGCTGCGGCCGACGGCTTCACGCTCAAGGACAAGCCGAAGATCGCGATGCTCTACTTCGGCCCCAAGAACGACGGCGGCTGGACGCAGGCCTTCGACGAAGCCCGCGTGAAGATCGAGAAGGAAATCGGCCAGAAGATCCAGTTCGTCGAGAACGTGCCCGAAGACGCATCGGCCATCAAGCCCGCCGCGGAGAAGTTCATCCAGCGCGGCGCCAACATCGTCATCGGCACCGCCTTCGGATACTCCGACAGCTTCAAGGACCTGGCCGCCAAGTACCCCGACGTGGCCTTCCTCAACGGCTCGGGCACCACCAACGGCAGCAACCTCGAGTCGTTCTACGGCCGCACCTACGAGAGCCAGTACCTCTGCGGCATGGCCGCAGGCGCGGCGTCGAAGACCGGCAAGCTCGGCTTCGTCGCGGCCAACCCCTTCGGCGTGGTGAACTGGACCATCAACGCCTTCGCGCTCGGCGCGCAGAAGATGAACCCGAACGCCACCGTCAACGTGATCTACACCGGCGCGTGGAACGACCCGGTGAAGGAACGCGCGGCAGCGGCGGCATTGATCGACCAGGGCGCCGACGTGATCGGCCAGCACGTCGACAGCCCCACGCCGCAGATCGTGGCGCAGGAGCGCGGCGTGTACGGCACCGGCCACCACCGCGACCTGCGCCAGTTCGCGCCCAAGGCCACGCTGTGCTCGTCGGTGTGGGTGTGGGACCGCTTCCTCACGCCGGAACTCAAGAAGATCATGGCCGGCAACTGGAAGCCAGCCCAGTACGGCGCCTTCATCGAGATGAAGGACGGCGGCACCGACATCGCCGGCTTCGGCCCGGCCGTGCCCAAGGACAAGGCCGCGCTCATCACCGCCGAGCGCGACGCGATCATGAAGGGCAAGCAGATCTACGCCGGCCCGCTCGCCGACCGCGACGGCAAGGAGCGCGTCGCCAAGGGCGCGGTGCTGTCCGATGCCGACCTCTGGAAGATGGACTGGTTCGTCAAGGGCGTGGTCACGCAGAAGTAAGCCATGCCCAATGCGCTGGAACTCACCGGCATCCGCAAGTCCTTCGACGGCTTCGCGGCACTGACCGACGCCCACTTCACCGCGCGCTGGGGCGAGGTGCATGCCCTGCTCGGCGAGAACGGCGCGGGCAAGTCGTCGCTCATGAACATCGCGGCCGGGCTCTATGCGCCCGAGGCGGGCCAGCTGCTGGTGGATGACAACGCGGTGCGCTTCGCCGGCCCGCGCGATGCGGCCAGGCAGCGCATCGGCATGGTCCACCAGCATTTCAAGCTGGTGCGGCCGTTCACCGTGGCGCAGAACATCCTGCTCACCGCGCCGCCGCCTGTCGGCTTCCAGAGCCACGGCGAAAGGCTGCGCGAAATAGAGCGCGACATCCGCAACAAGGCCTCGGAGCTGGGCTTCGACATCGATCCGTCGAAGCGCGTCGATGCGCTGTCGATCGCCGAGCAGCAGCGCGTGGAGATCCTCAAGGTGCTGCTGGCGGGCGCGCGCATCCTGATCCTCGACGAGCCCACCGCCGTGCTGACCGACCAGGAAGCCGCGCGCCTGCTGCAGACCGTGCAGGGGCTGGCGCGCAAGGGCGCCGCGGTGGTGCTGGTCACGCACAAGATGGCCGACGTGAAAACGTACGCCGACCGCGTGACGGTGATGCGCGGCGGCCGCACGGTAGCCACGCTGAAGCCGGCCGAGGCCACGACCGCCGAGCTGGTCAAGCTCACGGTGGGCGAGTCGATCGCCGCGCAGGGCTTCCAGGCCCCGGCCGCATCGCGCGGCCCGGTGCGGCTGACGGTGCGCGGGCTGCGCACGCCTGCTTCGCCCGAAGGCCGGCGGGTGCTCGACGGTGTCGACCTCGAACTGCATGCCGGCGAGATCTACGGGCTTGCCGGCGTGGGCGGCAACGGGCAAGGCGAACTGGCGGGCGCCATCATGGGGCTGCCGGGCGAAGCCACCGAAGGCGAGATCCGGCTCGAAGGCCACGGCGACCTGAAGACGATGGCCGCATCCGCGCGGCGCGGCATCGGCATTGCCGCGATTCCGGCCGACCGCTACGGCCTCGCGCTCGCGGGCGGCCTGTCGGTGGCCGAGAACTACGCCATCGGCCGCGTGCACACCGGCCGCTACGGACCCGTGTGGCGCCTGCGCCGGGGCCGCATCCAGGCAGACACGCAGGAGGCGGTACGCGCCTTTGACGTGCAGGGCGTGCGCTCCGTCGCGCAGAAGGCGGCGCTGCTGTCGGGCGGCAATGCGCAAAAGCTGGTGCTGGCGCGCGAGTTCGGCAAGTCGCCGACGCTGGTGCTCGCGCACAGCCCGAGCCGCGGCCTCGACGTGCGCGCCAGCGCCGAGGTGCATGCGCGGCTGCGCGCCGCGCGCGACGGCGGCGCTGCGGTGCTGCTGATCAGCGAAGACCTCGACGAAGTGCTGCAGCTCGCGGACCGCGTGGGCGTGATGACGCGCGGGCGCATCGCCGGCGAGTTCGCGCAGCCCGCCGACCGGCAGGCGATAGGGCAGGCGATGGTGGACCATGGTTGAAGCATCCCTCTCCGCAAGCATGGCAAGCGCACCGAACACCGTCGCGGCAAAGCCGCCGCAGCCACAGCCGCTGGCGCGCCGCCGCTACGCGCTGGAGATCCGCCAGCACATGGCATGGCGCTGGCAGGCGCTGATCCTCGCGGCGGCGCTGCTGGCGGGCTTCGCCATCTCCGCCGCCATCCTGGTGGCGGCCGGCGTGCCCGCCGACGAACTGGCCAACGAGTTCGTCACGCAGACCTTCCTCGATGGCCAGAACTTCCGCGCGGTGCTGTTCCAGGCCGCGCCGATGATCCTCGTCGGCCTGGCCGGCGCCATCGCGTTCCGCGCGCGCTTCTGGAACCTCGGGCTCGAGGGCCAGATGATCTGGGGCGCCATCGGCGCCACGGCGGTGTCGATGTGGCAGATCGGCCCCGAGAACCTGCGCCTGCCGCTGATGTTCATCGCGGCCGTCGGCTGCGGCCTGCTGTGGGTGCTGGGCCCGGCGTGGCTGAAGCTGAAGCTGGGCGTGAACGAGATCATCTCGACGCTGATGCTCAACTACATGGCGGCCAACTTCCTGCTGCACCTGGTGTACGGAAGCTGGAAGGACCCGAAGGACAACTTTCCCTATTCGCCGCAGTTCCGCGCGTTCGAGCGGCTGCCCGAACTCGGCGGCGGCGTGGGCAGCTCGATCCTGCTGGCGGGCGTGGTCGCGCTGCTCGCATGGTGGCTGGTGAGCGTGAGCCGCGCGGGCCTGTACCTGCGCTTCGTCGACGCCAACCCGCGCGTCGCGCATGCCAACGGCGTGCCGGTGCGGCGCACCATCTACGGCGCGGTGCTGCTGTCGGGTGCGATGGCCGGGCTCGCGGGCTTCGCCGTTGCGGCGGGGCAGGAAGGCAGGCTCACGCAGGCCTTCTACCAGGGCTACGGCTTCTCGGGCATCCTCATTGCCTTCCTCGCGCGCAACAACCCGCTGGCGGCCACGGTGGTGGCGCTGCTGGTGGCGGCGCTGTTCGTCACCGGGCGCAGCCTGCAGGTGTTCTACCAGGTGCCGTTCTCGATGGTGCAGCTCATACAGGCCATCATCGTGGTGTGCGTGGCGTCGAGCGATTTCTTCATCCGCCACCGGCTGCGCCGCGTGGGCGCGGAGGCTTCGGCATGAGCGGCGGCATCGTTCTCAACTGGCTGGCGAGCACGCCGGACTTCGCGGTGCCCTATGCGCTCGCGGCGCTCGGCCTCATCATCTGCGAGCGCGCGGGCGTGCTGGCGCTCGGTGCCGAGGGGCTGATGCTGGTCGGCGCATTGGCCGGCATCGGCGCGCAGATCGCCATCGGGCAGCCGGCGGTGTCGCTGGTGCTGGCCATGCTCGCGGCCAGCGTGGTGTCGGTGCTGTTCGCGGTGATGGTGATCTGGCTGCGCGTGAACCAGGTGATTGCCGGGCTCGCGCTGGTGTTCTTCTGCCAGGGGCTCACGGCGCTGGTCGGCTCCATGGCCGAGTGGACCAACCACGCGACCGAAGGCATCGGCGCGATGGGCCTGTGGCCGCTGTCGATGCTGCCGGGCGTGGGCAGGCTCTTCGAGCAGAACGCGATGGTGTGGCTCACGCTGCCGATCTTCTGCGCGGTGGCTTGGTTCTTCGCGCGCACCTCCACCGGCCTGCGGCTGCGCGCGGTGGGCGAGAACCCGCAGGCCGCCGACGCCGCCGGCATCCGCGTGGCGGCATGGCGCTTCGCGGCGGTGCTCGCGGGCTCGGCGCTGGTGGGGCTGGCGGGCGCGTACATCTCGGTGGTCAGCACCAAGCTGTGGATCGCGGGCATGACCGGCGGGCGCGGCTGGATCGCCGTGGGCCTCGTGATCTTCGCGCGCTGGTCGCCGTGGAAGGCGCTGGTGGGCGCGCTGCTTTTCGGCTGCATCGAGGCGCTGATTCCGCAGCTGGCCGCCGCCGGCGTTCAGCTGCCGCAGTACTTCGTGATGATGACGCCCTATGCGGTGACGCTGGGCGTGATGGTGTGGGTCGCGCTCTCCAGGCGCGGCGCCGATGAAGAGCCCGGTGCGCTGGGCCAACCCTATGTGCGGGAAGAACGCCGATGAAGGCCTGGGTCTACAACGAGGAGCGCGAGCTCGACGCGGCGCAGTTCGCCGACTACCTGAACCCGGCCACCACGGCCGTGGTCTCCATCGACATGCACCGGGGCCATCTCGACGACGACCCCGACTGCCCCTGCCCCGCGCCGCGCGCACGCGACGTGGTGGCGCCCATCGACAGCTTCCACGACGAAGTGCGCGCGCTGGGCGTGCGCATCGTGCACGTCAGGTCGGTGCTGCGGCCCGGCGGCGAGGACGACACGCGCGGCATTCCGGCCGCATGGCGGCGCACCTTCCCGCTGCACGTGGGCGAGATTCCGAACGCCCATGCGCATGCCATCGAAGGCACCAAGTGGACCGAGTGGGTCACGCGCGTGGAGCCCGGCGACATGCGCGTGGACAGCAAGCGCCGGCTCTCGGCGTTCTATCCGACCGACCTGGACTTTCTGCTGCGCAACCAGCGCATCGAGACGGTGGTGCTCGACGGCGGCTTCACCGACTGCTGCGTGCTCAACACCGCCTTCGACGCCAACAACCACAACTACCGCGTGATCGTGCTGCGCGACCTGGTGCGGGGCACCGACGCGCACCTGGAAGGCGCGGCGCTGGCGATGGTGTCGCTGCACCTGGGGCTGGTGATGGATTCGCGCGAGCTGCTGCGCAAGTGGCGCGGCCTGGCCGGCGGCCAGCCTTCCCCGTCTTCTCTTTCCTGATCCGCCCTCCGTCTTCCTGCTGAACCCCGACGCCCGATGCCGAACTCCATTCCCCTCGTCGATCTCGGCGGCAACCTCGACCCGAGCACCGCCGCCGCCAAGACTTCCGCCCTGCAGCTGCACGAGGCGCTGAGCACCATCGGCTTCGCCTACATCTCGGGCCACACGGTGCGCCGCGCCACGCGCGATGCGGCCTTTGCGGCTTCGCGCGAGTTCCACGCCTCCACGCTCGAACAGAAGCAGTCGCTCGCGATCAACGCCTTCCATCGCGGCTACATGGGCATGGCCTCGTCGACCATCGTGACCTCGTCGGTCGCCAAGGTCACGCGCCCGAACATGAGCGAATCGCTGATGCTCATGCACGAGCTGCCGCCCGACGACAAGGGCCTGCTCGCCGGCCTGCCGATGCAGGGCCCCAACCAGTGGCCCGAATGGCTGCCGGGCTTCAAACCCGCCATGACGCAGTACGTGAGCGAGGTGGACGCGCTCGGGCGCTACATCGTGCGTCTGATTGCAATGAGCCTCGGCCTGGAGGCGCATGCGCTCGACCACCACTTCGAGCACCCCACCACCTTCCTGCGCGCGCTGCACTATCCGCCGCAGCCGCCCGTCGACGACGACCAGATGGGCTCGGCGCCGCACACCGACTACGGAATCATCACCCTGCTCGCGCAGGACGACTCCGGCGGCCTGCAGGTGCGGCCGCGCGGCGGCGACTGGATCGAGGCGCCGCCGATCGCGGACACCTACGTGCTCAACGTCGGCGACATGCTGGCGCGCTGGACCAACGACCGCTTCGTGTCCACGCCGCACCGCGTCATCAACCGCTCGGGCGGCGACCGCTACTCGCTGCCGTACTTTCTCGATCCCGCCATGGACGCGCTGATCGAGTGCCTGCCCACGTGCACCGATGCGCAGCATCCGCCGCGCTACGACCCCGTCACCTACGGCCACTACCTGCTCGAGCGCCTCGACAAGAACTACGCCTACCGCAAGCAGGCCCAGCCCTGACAGCGCCTCCTTTTCCCATCTTCCCCAGGATCTCCATCATGAAAAACTTCTCCCGCCGCGACTGCCTGCAAGCCATGGCCGCAGCGGCCGGCATGTCCGCGCTGGCCATGCCCGGCATGTCGCTCGCCGCGCAGAACCTCGTCGTCAACACCTACGGAGGCCGCTGGGAAAAGTTCTGGCGCTCCGACCTGATGCCGATGTTCATGAAAACGGCCGGCGTGCAGACCACGCTCGACGTGGGCCTGGGCAAGAACTTCGTCGCCAACCTGCGCGCCGCCGGCGTCGAGAAGCCGCCCTACAGCATCCTGATGGTCAACGAGAACATCGCAAGCCTGGTGCGCGCCGAAGGCTACTTCGAGCCCATTCCCGCAGCCAAGGTGCCCAACCTCGCGAACGTATATCCGATCCTGCGCAACCCAGGCGACAACGGCGTGCGCGGCATCGTCTCGACCATCGGCATCGGCTACCGCAAGGACCTGGTGAAGACGCCGCCCAAGTCGTGGTCGGACCTGTGGAGCAACCCCGAGTTCAAGGGCAAGATCGGCCTCTACCAGATAGGCAACACCGCCGCGATGCTGTTCCTGCTGATGACGGCCAAGCTCTACGGCGGCTCGCAGGACGCCATCGACCGCGCCTTCGCCGAGATCAAGAAGCTGCTGCCGTTCACGCAGGCCGACTGGAGCGGCACGCTGTCTACCATGCTCACGCGCGGCGACGTGACCGTGGCGGTGATCGACTTCCCCGAGATCGTGGCGCTGCAGAAAAAAGGCGTGCCGGTGGAAATGGTGGCGCCCACCGAAGGCGTGCTGGCCTTCGAGCAGTCGTTCAACGTGCTGAAGAATGCGCCGGCCAAGGAAGAGGCCTACAAGTACCTCGACTTCATCCTGCGCGGCGACGTGCAGGAAATGATGGCCAGGGAATTCTTCACCTCGCCGACCCACGTGGGCTCGAAGCTGCCGCCCGATCTCGCCAGGGACGTGCCGGTGAGCGGCGAGCGCATGAAGTCGATCTTCCAGTTCGACTGGACCAAGGTCAATCCGCAGGTGGCGGCCATCACCGACCGCTGGAACCGGGAGATGAAGTGAGCGCAGCCAGCCCCGCACGCACGGCGCCCGCGCGCCGCACCACGAGGGTGTCGCTCGACGGCCTGCGCAAGCGTTTCGACAACGCGCCGGCGTCGGCCATCGCGCACCTCGACCTGAAGACCGAGGAAGGCGAGTTCATCTCGCTGCTGGGCCCGAGCGGCTGCGGCAAGACCACCACGCTGCGCTGCGTGGCGGGTTTCGAGTTTCCCGACGAAGGCCGCGTGCGCCTGAACGACGAGGACATCACCGACCTGCCGCCGGAGAAGCGCGACATCGGCATGGTGTTCCAGAACTACGCGCTGTTTCCGCACCTCACGGTGTGGCGCAACCTGGCGTTCGGCCTGGAGATGCGCGGCATCGGCAAGGCCGAGTGCAAGCGCCGCATCGACGACGTGCTCGCGATGGTGCAGCTCACCGCCATGGCCGAGCGCTACCCGCGCCAGCTCTCCGGCGGCCAGCAGCAGCGCGTGGCGCTGGCGCGCGCGCTGGTCGTGGAGCCGCGGCTGCTGCTGCTCGACGAGCCGCTCGCCAACCTGGACGCCGTGCTGCGCGAAGACATGCGCGTGTTCATTCGCGAACTGCAGAAGCGCGTAGGCATCACCACGCTGTATGTCACGCACGACCAGTCGGAGGCGATGGTGATGTCCGACCGCGTGGCCGTGATGCTGGGCGGCCGGCTGCTGCAGTTCGACGTGCCCGAGGCGATCTACATGCGCCCGCGCAGCGTGGAGGTGGCGCGCTTCATCGGCCGCTCGAACCTCATCGAAGGCCGCGTCGAAGGGCTCACCGACGAGCCCGGCCCGTACCCGACCTACCGCGTGAGCACCGCGCTGGGCAGCGTGCCGGCGAGCCACGACCAGCCGCTGGCAACGGGACATCCGGTGCACGTGACGATCCGCCCCGAGGCGATCCGCTGGCGCAACGACGGACCCTACACGGGGCTGGTGCAGTCGGCCTATTTCCTCGGCAGCACGGTGGAGCACACGGTGCAGTGCGCCGGCGGCCAGAGCCTGCTGGTGCAGACCTCGCCGGGCCAGCGCGCGGAGGCCGGCGCACAGGCGGCCTTCGCCTTCGATCCGGGCCACGCCTGGATCATCGCGGCGGCGCCATGAGCGCGGTGATGACGGCCGACGCACCCGGCGCCGCCGCGCGGCGCGACGGCAGCAAGCCCCGCAAGGCAGGCAAGCGGGGCCCGGGTAGCGGCGCGTTCTGGCTGATCGCGCCCGCGCTGGTGCTGATCGGCGTGTTCCTGGTGCTGCCCTATCTCAACATCATCGGCATGAGCCTGCGGCCCACGGCCGTGGGCGCGCCCTACGGCGCCGGCTTCACGCTGGCCAACTACGCCAGCGCGCTGGGCGACCGCTACGTCCTCGGCGTGCTGGCCGACACGCTGCTGCTCGGCGTCACCACGGTGCCCATCTGCCTGCTGCTGGGCTACCCGGTCGCCTACCACCTCGCGCGCACGCGCTCCCGCTGGGGCAGCCTGCTGTACGTGCTGGTGCTGTCGCCATTGCTGGTGGGCGTGGTGGTGCGCAGCTTCGGCTGGCTGATCCTGCTGTCGGGCAACGGCGTCATCAACCGCACGCTGATCGACCTGGGGCTGCTCGCCACCGGCCTGCAGCTCATGAACAACCGCCTGGGCGTGACGATCGCGCTGGTGCATGTGTTCCTGCCCTTCATGATCCTGCCGCTGGTGGGGGTGATCCAGAGCATCGACCCGACGCTGGAGCAGGCCGCGCGATCGCTCGGCGCTTCGCGGCTGAAGGTGTTCTGGCGGCTGGTGCTTCCGATGTCGTGGCCCGGCATACAGGCCGGCACCATCCTCGTGTTCGTGCTCACGCTGAGCGCCTACGTCACGCCCGTGATGCTCGGCGGCGCGCAGGTCAAGACGATGTCGGTGCTGGTGGTGCAGAACCTGATCGACAACTTCCAGTGGCCGGCCGGCGCGGCGCAGGCACTGGTGCTCTCGGCCTGCGGCATGGTGGCCGTGTGGCTCTACGCCCGCCTCACCGGGCGCTTCATGAAAGGCCTGCAATGAAGCGCAAGCGCACTCCCCTGGCCACGCGCGCGGCCAATGCCATGGGGCTGGCGTACGTCGGCGCGGTGTACGTGTTCCTGCTGCTGCCGATCGCGGTGATCGTGCTGATGTCGCTCAACGCGGGCGAGTTCCTCACCTTCCCGCCGCAGGGGATCTCGCTGCGCTGGTTCGGCGCGCTGTTCGCCAACGAAGCCTTCATGCGCGCCATCGGCACCTCGCTGCAGGTGGCGGCCATCGCGACGGTGTGCTCCACCATCATCGGCGTGGCCGGCGCGCTCTACGTGGTGCGCCATGCCACGCGGCTGCGCGAGGGGCTGCGCATGATGCTGATGCTTCCGCTCATGCTGCCGGAGATCCTCACGGCGATCGCGCTGCTGTTCTTCCTGTACGCGAGCGGCATCGGCACGCGCACGATGTTCGGGCTGGTGGTGGGCCACGTGCTGGTCACGCTGCCGTACGTGTTCACCAACGTGGCGTCGGCGCTCTACAACCAGGACGGCACGCTGGAGCAGGCCGCGCGCAGCCTCGGCGCGTCACCGTGGCGCGCCTTCGTTCGCGTGACGCTGCCGCTGGTCAAGCCGGGCATCATCACCGGCGCGCTGTTCGCGTTCGTGATCTCGTTCGACCTGTTCAACATGTCGCTGCTGCTCAAGGGCATCGGCATGACGACGCTGCCGCTGCAGCTATTCGACTACCTGCGCTGGGACTTCGACCCGACCGCAGCGGCCGTGTCGACGGTGAGCATCGTGGTCACGCTGGTGGCGGTGGTCTGGGTCGACCGCACCGTGGGGCTGCGCTCGCTGCGCTTCGGCTAGCAGGCCGCAGAGGCCGGGCCCGGGGCTAGGGCTGCAGCCACGCGCGCGCCACCGCGTGCATGTCGCCCTGCGCGGCCTGCCACACCAGCTCCGGCGCGGCCACATGCACGCCCGGCGGCGCGATGCGCAGGGCGATGTCGACCAGCTCCGCCACCTTCGAAGCGCGCACCGGCTGTTCGCTGCTCGGCACCATGAAGCGCACGATGGACAGCATCCACGCGGCCACCCGCTCGAAGGGGTTGGCGAGCTTCGCATCGGCCGGCTTGCGCGCCGAGCGCACCAGGATCACGCGCTCGAAACCGTGGGCCACCACCGCCTGCTCGTCGAGGCTGGCGAGGCCGCGCTTCAGCGCCTCGGGCAGCCGGCCCTGGTCGTGCGGCTGCACGATGGCCAGCGTCTGCACGCCGCAGGCGCGCAGCCAGCGGGCGAGTTCGGGAAGGTCAGACGGCTCGGGCACCCACAGCGCGCGCTCGCGGTCGTGGTACAGGCGCGGCGGGTCGAACGCGATGATGGCGGTGTGCGCCGACGTGAGCGGCCATTGGCCGATAGGAGTGCTCGTGCGCGGCGGGGTCAGGCACGCTTCCACGCCGCGCACGCCGTCGCGGATCGGCTCGCGCGCCAGCACGCGGGTGTGGGCATGCCGGTGGCTGCCCGCCAGCCGCCGCAGCAGTTCGGCGCCCAGCGCGCCTGTCGCGCCTGCGACCAGCAAGGTGCCGAACGCGGCGGACGCCAACGGCAATGCCGCGCGGTTCGCGGCCTGGAGGGCGTGGAGCGGGTCTAGGGCCATGGGGCATCTATGCTAACTTCCGCCTCTTCTGCGGAGGTAATGCAAATGATGATGAAGCGCTGGTTCCTGATCCTTGCGGCGGTCGTGTCCCTGAGCGGCTGCGGCTACAACCAGTTCCAGTCCCTCGACGAGGCCAGCAAGTCGGCCTGGAGCGAGGTGCTCAACCAGTACCAGCGCCGCGCCGACCTGGTGCCCAACATCGTCGCCACCGTCAAGGGAGAGGCCTCCTTCGAGCAGGACACGCTCACCAAGGTGGTCGAGGCACGCGCCAAGGCCACCTCGATCCAGGTCACGCCGGAAACGCTGAACAACCCCGAAGCCTTCGCCAAGTTCCAGCAGGCACAGGGCGAGCTGTCTTCCGCGCTGTCGCGGCTCATGGTGGTGTCGGAGCGCTACCCCGACCTCAAGGCCAACCAGGCCTTCCGCGACCTGCGCGTGACGCTCGAGGGCACCGAGAACCGCATCACCGTGGCGCGCAACCGCTACATTGAGACCGTGCAGGAGTACAACGTGCTCGCGCGCAGCTTCCCGACCAACATCACCGCAAAGATCTTCAGCTACGCGCCGAAGCCGACCTTCACGGTGCAGAACGAGGCGCAGATCTCCGTGCCACCAACGGTCGATTTCAGTAACCCGAAAAAGTAACCTCCCCTAGTCTTCGTGCACTTCGTGTCACTGCGCCTTCCCCCTCACCGGGGGCAACACCGGCGTCCCGGCAAAGCCGGTTCCGTGGTGTTTCTGGAATGGGCCGCACGCCTCCTTGCGGCACTCATGCTGCTGACGATGGGCGGCGCATTCGCGCAAGGCCTGCTGCCGGTGCCCGCGCTCACCGCGCGCGTGATCGACCAGACCGGCACGCTCGACGGCCCGCAGCGCAGCGGCCTGGAGACCAAGCTCGCCGCCTTCGAGCAGCGCAAGGGCTCGCAGATCGTGGTGCTGATGGTGCCGACCACCGCGCCCGAGGACATCGAGAGCTACACCCAGCGCGTGGGCGACACCTGGAAGATCGGCCGCAAGGGCGTCGGCGACGGCCTGCTGGTGGTCGTGGCCAAGAACGACCGCCGCATGCGCATCGCGCCCGCCAAGACGCTCGAAGGTGTTGTGCCCGACCTCGCGGCCAGCCGCATCATCGACGAGGAGATGAAGCCGCGCTTTCGCAACAACGACTTCTCCGGCGGCCTGAACGCGGCGGTCGACCGGATCATCGGGCTGGTCGACGGCGAGCCGCTGCCGGCACCGGTGCAGGACACGGGCGGCTCCGGCCGAGGCGGCGGCTTCGACTGGGAGAACCTCGCGATCTTCCTGTTCGTGGGCGTGTTCGTCGGCGCGCCCATCGCGCGCGCCGTCCTCGGCAAGAAGCTGGGCACGATGGTCGTGGGCGGCGGCGTGGGCGTGGTGGTGTTCTTCATCACCGCCAGCATCGCCATCGCGGTGATCGCCGCGCTTGTCGCGCTGGTGTTCTCGCTCGTCGCCGGCGCCGGACGTCCGGGCGGCGGCGGGGGTGGCGGCTGGGGCGGTGGTCTGGGTGGCGGTGGCGGCGGCGGCGGCTTCAGCCGTGGCGGCGGAGGCGGTGGCTTCAGCTCCGGCGGCGGCGGCAACTTCGGCGGCGGCGGCGCGTCGGGCAACTGGTGAACACGATGACGACCGAAGCAAACCTGTTCACCAAGCTCGGCCGCATCTGGCGCCATCGCTGGATCGACGAAGCCGAGGTTCGCCGCGCCCTGCCCGACGAGGCCATGCAGCGCCTCACGGGCCGCGTGGCCGCGAGCGAGCGCCGCCACAGCGGCGAGATCCGCATCTGCATCGAAGCCGGCCTGCCGATGTCGTACCTGTGGCGCCACGCCTCGGTGCGCGAGCGCGCCGTCATGCTGTTCGGCAAGCTGCGCGTTTGGGACACCGCGCACAACAACGGCGTGCTGATCTACCTGCTGCTGGCCGAGCATGCGATCGAGATCGTGGCCGACCGGGGCATCCATTCGCGCGTCGACGCCGCGGCGTGGACCGCGATGATGCAGCGCATGAGCGCGGCCTTCCGCGAAGGACGCTTCGAGGACGGGCTCACGCAGGCGCTCGAGGAGATTTCGGCGCTGCTGGTCGAGCACTTTCCGCTGGTCGAAGGCGAACTCGACGTGAACGAGTTGCCGGACGAGCCGGTCGTGCTCTGAGTATTCCTCCCTCCCCCTCTGGGGGAGGGCCGGGGTGGGGGCAAGCGGCGCTCGTTGTGGCGCTCTGCCTGCCCCCATCCCAACCTTCCCCCAGAGGGGAAGGAGCAAAGATCACTCCGACGCGGGCAGGGCCCAGACGGCCGAACCGCCCACCACGTGGAAGCGCCGCCCCGGCGCACGCTCCATCAGCCATCCGCCTGTGAACTCGCCAAAGGCAGGCAGCACCGCCTGCCCCGCCTCGCTCACGAAGCAAGGCAGCCGCACCCTGTCGCGCCCTGGCCCATGCAGCCGGCACACCGGGTGCAGGTGCCCCGCGAGCACGAAATGCGTGGCATGCGGCTGCGGATGGTGGCAGCAGGCAAACGGGCCCATCAGGTGCGGTTCGTCGACCACCTCGATGCCCAGCGCTTCGGGCGGGTCTCCAGCGCGGCTGTCGTGGTTGCCGCGCACCAGCGTCATCGCGATGCCCGCATGGCCTTCGCGCCAGGCCTGCACGCCGGCAAGCACCGTGCGCGCCTGCGCCGCATGCAGGAAGTCGCCCAGGAACACGATGCGCCGGGGGCTCCACCGCGCGACCAGCGCATCGAGCCGCGCGAGGTTCTCTTGCGTGGTGCCGCCCGGCACCGGCTGGCCCAGCGCGCGGTAGGTCGCGGCCTTGCCAAGGTGCAGGTCGGCCACGAAGAGCACGCCCGCGGCGGGCCACCACAGCGCCCGTTCGGGCAGCAGGTGGAGCAGTTCACCTGCCCAGCGGACAGCGGAGGTGGTCGATTCGGAGGATTCTGCGAGCGTCACGGCCGGCAAGTTTCGCAAAAGACGCCTTGCCCGGCGCGCGCCTTGCAATTGGCCCCTGCGGCCCCCAGTTCTTGCGCATGACCGAATCGACTTCGCTGCACATCGTCTGCCCGCACTGTCACACGACCAACCGCGTGCGCGCGGACCAGCTGGGCAGCGCGCCCGACTGCGGCAGCTGCCACCGCCCGCTGTTCGCCGGCCATTCGACCGCGCTGCCCGACGAAGCCACCTTCGATCGCCACATCGCGCGCAACGAGATCCCGGTGCTGGTCGACTTCTGGGCGCCGTGGTGCGGTCCGTGCCGCCAGATGGCGCCGGGCTACGAGCAGGCCGCGGCCCAGCTCGAGCCGAAGGTGCGGCTGGCCAAGGTCGACACCGAGGCGGTGCGCTCGCTGGGCGCGCGCTTCAACATCCGCAGCATCCCCACGCTGGCGCTGTTCAAGGGCGGCCGAGAGGTCGCGCGGCAGGCCGGCGCCATGAGCGCGGCGGACATCGTGCGCTGGGTGAAGGCGCACGGCGCCGGCTAGGCAACGGCCTTTCACCAGGCCCTCACAGCGGCGGCAGCGGGCGTGAAGGCCGCCTGCGTTCGCGCCGCGGCGCCGGCGGCTTGCCCGCGCCTTCCTGACCGAACGCCATCGTGCGCCTCACGCGATCGACGCCGCCGGCCGTCACCGCGCCGCCCGCGGCTTTCTCCAGTTGCTCGACCATGCGCGCGATGCGGTCGGCCACGTTCTCGTTCGACAGCTTCTCGCGGAACAGCTCGACCATCAGCGGGAACGAGAACGGCGTGGGCCGCGCGATCGGCTTGAGCACCAGCTGCTGCCCGGCCATGCGGGTGAGGCTGGCGCGCAGACGGCCGATCTCCAGCTCCTGCGCCAGCAGTTCCTGTTCGGCCTGCTGCAGCAGCCGGTTGCCGGGGTCGTACTTGCGGAACACCTCCCAGAACAGCGAGGACGAGGCCTGCAGCTGCCTGCTGCTGCGCTTCTCGCCCGGGTAGCCCTGGAAGATCAGGCCCGACACGCGCGCGATCTCGCGAAAGCGGCGCTGCGCGAGCTCGCCGGCGTTGAGCGATGCGAGCACTTCGTGCAGCAACACCGCGCGCGCGTCTTCACCG
The DNA here is from genome assembly GCF_037482385.2 of Variovorax sp. AB1(2024). Taxonomy (NCBI): domain Bacteria; kingdom Pseudomonadati; phylum Pseudomonadota; class Betaproteobacteria; order Burkholderiales; family Comamonadaceae; genus Variovorax; species Variovorax sp. AB1(2024). The sequence continues at coordinate 346,155 of NZ_JBBHKP020000001.1, forward strand.
TCGTCATTGCCTTCGGGCAGGCGCAGCACCTGCGGCAGCAGCGTGGGCCAGTCGACCTCGGTCGCGCTCAGCAACTCGAAGCCGTAGTCGTTGACCGCGATGGAAAAGGTGCGCGCCTCGTGCTGCGCGACGCGCCAGGCCAGCAGGCTCGCGAGCCCCAGGTGCACATGCCGCCCGGCGAACGGATACAGGAAAAGGTGCGAGCCCTCGCGCGTGGTCAGCGTCTCGGCCAGCAGCGTCTGCGGCGTGGGCAGCGCGGACCACTGCTGCTGGATCTCCAGCAGCGGGCGCACGCATTGCAGTTCGGGCGAGCCGTAGGCGCCGTCGCCGGCCAGCGCCAGCTGCTGCACCACCGCGTCGGCCAGCGTGTTCGACAGCGGCATGCGTCCGCCGTTCCAGCGCGGCACGGCAGGCCGCTTGCCGCTGGCACGCCGCACCCAGGCCGTCATGTCGTGGATGCGCACGAGTTCGAGCAGCCGGCCGCCGAACAGGAAGCAGTCGCCGGGCTTCATGCGCGCGACGAAACCCTCTTCGACGCTGCCGATCTTCGCGCCGCCGACGAACTGCACCGACATGCTCGCGTCGCTCACGATGGTGCCGATGTTCATGCGGTGCCGCCGCGCGAGCCGCGCATCGGGCACGCGCCACACGCCCTCGGCGTCGGGCACGGCGCGGCGGTAGTCGGGGTAGGCCGAGAGCGAAGCGCCGCCCTGCGAGACGAAGTCGAGGCACCACTGCCAGTTCTCCCGCGAAAGCTCTTCGTAGGCGGCCGTGCCGCGCACTTCGGCGTACAGGTCGTCGGGCACGAAGCCGCCGCCGAGCGCCACCGTCACCAGGTGCTGCACCAGCACGTCCAGCGGCTGGTCGGGCGAACGGCGCGACTCGATGTGCCCCTCGGCAATGGCCGCGCGCGCGGCCGCGCCCTCGACCATCTCGATGCTGTGCGTGGGCACGAGCGTGATGCGCGACGGCCGCCCCGGCGCATGGCCCGAGCGCCCCGCGCGCTGCAGCAGCCGCGCCACGCCCTTGGGCGAGCCGATCTGCAGCACGCGCTCGACCGGAAGGAAGTCCACGCCCAGGTCGAGGCTCGATGTGCAGACCACCGCCTTCAGCTCGCCGCTCTTCAGGCCCAGCTCGACCCACTCGCGCACCTCGCGGTCGAGCGAGCCGTGGTGCAGCGCGATCAGGCCCGCCCAATCGGGCCGGGCCTCCAGCAGGGCCTGGTACCAGATCTCCGACTGCGAGCGCGTGTTGGTGAAGACCAGCGTGGTCTTGCTCGCGGCGATTTCCTCTATCACCTGCGGCAGCATCGTGAGGCCCAGGTGGCCGCCCCACGGAAAGCGCTCCGCGCGGCCGGGCAGCAGCGAATCGATGACGAGCTTCTTGGGCACCTGGCCCTGCACCAGCACGCCTTCGTCATGGCCCAGCAGCACGTGCATGGCCTCGCGCAGGTTGCCCAGCGTGGCCGACATGCCCCAGATCGCGATGCCCGGGTTCCAGCGCCTGAGCCGGGCGAGCGCAAGCTGCACCTGCACGCCGCGCTTGTTGCCGAGCAGCTCGTGCCATTCATCGACCACCGCCATCCGCACGCCGCCCAGCACCTGGCCCGCATCGGCGCGCGCCAGCAGCAGCGAGAGGCTTTCGGGCGTGGTGACGAGCACGCTGGGCAGGCGCTGGTTCTGCGCGCTGCGCTCGCTGGAAGACGTGTCGCCGCTGCGCGCTCCGGTGCTCCAGGGATGCACCTCGGCGCCCAGTGCTTCGAGCGGCTGCTGCAGCGCGCGCAGCGTGTCGGCCGCGAGCGCGCGCATCGGGGTGAGCCACAGCACCGTGAGCGGCAGGGGCGCGGGGCGGGCTGCTTCCTTTCGGGGCTGCGAGAAGGCCTGCAGCGCGCCGAGCCAGACGGCGTAGGTCTTGCCCGCGCCGGTGGTGGCGTGCAGCAGGCCGGACTGGCCTTGTGCGATCGCCTTCCAGACGTCGCGCTGGAACTTGAAAGGCTTCCAGCCACGCGCGGTGAACCATGCATCGAGCGCAGCCTTGACCTTTGTCTTGCTCCTTCCCCCGCTGGGGGAAGGGAGAAAATCCTCGGGGTCCGGCCTGGTGCTCATGCCGGCAGCAACGCGGCAAGCGTCTGCAAGGTATCGGCCTCCTCCACCGGCTTGTCTTCCCGCCACCGCAGCATGCGCGGAAAGCGCACCGCGATGCCGCTCTTGTGGCGCGTGCTTCGCGCAATGCCCTCGAAGCCCAGTTCGAACACCAGCGTCGGCTTCACGCTCTTCACCGGGCCGAAGGTTTCCACCGTGGTTTTGCGGATGATCGCGTCCACGCGCGCCATTTCGGCGTCGGTGAGGCCCGAGTAAGCCTTGGCAAAGGGCACGAGCCTGCGGTCCTCCTGACCGGGCGGGCCGTCCCACACAGCGAAGGTGTAGTCGCTGTACAGGCTCGCCCTGCGGCCGTGGCCGCGCTGCGCGTAGATTAGCACGGCATCGATGCTCAATGGGTCGATCTTCCACTTCCACCACACGCCGACATCCTTGGTGCGGCCCACGCCGTACTGCGCGTCGCGGCGCTTGAGCATCATGCCTTCGACACCCATGGCGCGCGCGGCTTCGCGCTGCGTGGACAGATCGTTCCAGTCGACGCCCGTGAGCATCGGGCTGGGCAGCAGCGAAGGGTGCTGCATGCGCGCGACCAGTTCGTCGAGCAGCGCCCGGCGTTCCGACTGCGGCAGCGCGCGCAGGTCCTGGCCTTCCCATTCGAGAAGGTCGTAGGCCAGCAGCACGACCGGAATGTCGCGCAGCAGCTTGGCGCCGAGCGTCTTGCGGCCGATGCGCTTCTGCAGTTCGGCAAAGGGCTGCACCTTGCCGTCGCGCCACACCGCGATCTCGCCGTCGAGCACGGTGCCGTCGGGCAGGGCTTCGCCGAGCACCGCGAGTTCGGGGAATCGCTCCGTCACCAGCTCTTCGCCGCGCGACCACACCCATGGCACGCCCGCACGCTTGACCAGTTGCGCACGGATGCCGTCCCACTTCCATTCCACGATCCAGCCGGAAGGCGGGCCGAGCACGGCATCGAACTGCTCCAGCGGCAGGTTGAACGGATGCGCAAGGAAGAACGGGTACGGCTGCCCGCTGGTCTTCTGCACCTGCTCCATGCCCGACTCGGGTGCGATGAGCGCCTGGTAGTCGTCCGGATGCGGCCGCGCGCCGATGTGCGTGTAGCCCATGAGCCGCTGCGCGACGCGCTTGGGGTCGATGCCGCCGACGGCCGCCAGCGCCTGCGTGACCTGCAGCTTCGACACGCCCACGCGGAACGCGCCGGTGATGAGCTTGAAGTACACCAGCCGCTCTTCGGCCGCGAGCTGGCGCCACTGCGCGCGCAGGCGGTCGGCCAGTTGCTCGGGCGAAGTCTTCGCCGCATCGCGCAGCGGCAGCAGGTGCTGCTCGACCCAGCCCGCGAGCCCGAGGTCATGCACCTCGCTGGGGGGCGGCAGCAGCAGCGCGATGGTTTCCGCGAGGTCGCCAACCGCGTCGTAGCTTTCGTCGAACAGCCATTCCGGCAGGCCCGCGGCTTCCTGCGCGAGCAGGCGCAGCAGCTTGGTGGGCACCAGCTGGCGCGGCTTGCCGCCGGCCAGGAAGTACACGGCCCATGCGGCATCGGCCGCGTCGGCCTCGCGCAGGTAGCGCTGCAGCGCGGCCTGCTTGGCGAGGTTCGAGGTGCTGGCGTCGAGCTCGCGGTAGAGCGCGGCAAAGGCTTTCATGCGTTCGCTCCCTCCCCCGCCGGGGGAAGACCGGAGGGGGGGCTGTCGGCGGCTCCATCGGGTGCCGCCTGGTCGTCTTCATCGCCGTACTCGGTCTTGAAGCCCTGCGCATCCAGCCCGTTCTCCGTCAGCCACCGCACCATCACCTGCACGCTGCCATGCGTGACGAACACGCGCTGCGCGCCCGTGCCAGCGATCGCCTTCTGCAGCCCGGGCCAGTCCGCGTGGTCCGACATCACGAAGCCGCGGTCCACGCCGCGCCGCCTGCGCGTGCCACGCAGCTGCATCCATCCGCTGGCAAACGCATCGGCATAGTTGCCGAAGCGGCGCATCCACGGCGTGCCCTGCGCCGACGGCGGGGCCAGCACCAGCGCGCGCTTCAGCAGCGCGGCGTCTACACCTTCGTCGCTCACGCGCAGCGTCGGCGGCAGCGCCACGCCCGCCGCGCGGTACACGGCATTGAGCGGCTCCACCGCCCCGTGCACCACGATCGGCCCGATGCTCGCGTCCACCCCGTGCAGGATGCGCTGCGCCTTGCCGAAGGCATAGCAGAACAGCACCGACGCGCGCCCCGCCTCCGCATTGGCGCGCCACCATGCATCGATCTCCGCGAAGAGCGCGGCCTGCGTGGGCCAGCGGTAGATCGGCAGGCCGAAGGTGGATTCGGTGATGAAGGTGTCGCAAGGCACCGGCTCGAAGGGGGTGCAGGTGCCGTCGGGCTCGGTCTTGTAGTCGCCCGAGGCCACCCAGACGCGCCCGCCGTGCTCGAGCCGCACCTGCGCCGAGCCCAGCACGTGCCCGGCCGGATGCAGGGAGACGCGCACGCCGTGGTGCGTGATGGCTTCGCCGTAGGGCAGCGTCTGCAGGTCGATGTCGGCGCCCAGCCGGGTGCGCAGGGTGCCGGCGCTGTCGGTGTGGGCCAGGTAATGCCCATGCCCCGTGCGTGCGTGGTCCGAATGGGCGTGGGTGATGACGGCGCGCGCCACCGGCCGCCAGGGGTCGATGTAGAAATCGCCCGGCGGGCAGTACAGGCCCTCGGGCCGGGCGACGACGAGATCTTCTTGCTGCGTTGCGGGCATGGCACGCCATCGTAGGCGCAGCCGGCGCTGCCCGGCGCCGAACGTCAGCCGCGAAGCGCTGTGGGCCGGCGCCTACCCGCCGGCCTGCCCCGCAGGCCCAGTCAGGGCCGCTTGGGCCGGTTGTTCATCATGTCGATGACGTTCATCTTCATGCCGTTGGGCATGACCATGTCGCCGGGCTTCTGGTCGGCCTTGCAGGGGCCGACCCACCGGGCCTCGATCACGCTGGTGCCTTCGGCGCGGCCCATCAGCGGCGGGTTGTAGCTCGATTTGCTTTCCATGCGGTAGGCCGAGTTGAAGTCGCCGCTCATCACCGCATGCGAGGTGGCGGTGGTGTTGCCGATCTTGCACACGGAGTCCATCACCAGCTTGCCGCCGTCGAGCCGCAGCTCCTGCTTCGAGCACATTTCCTTGCCCATGCCCTGGCCCATTTCGCGCAGCGACTTGTCGCTGGCCGCGTCGATGCACTGCTGCATGGTGTGGCCCTGGCCCTTGCCGCCGTCGCCGGTCTGGATCTCCCACAGGCCGGGCTTGCGCGCCGGGTAGTCGAGCGCGAACGCGGGCATGGCGATGGCAGCCGCGGCAAGGCAGGCTGCAGCGGCGGCGGACGGGTGAATCTTCATGGCGGGCTCCGCATCGCCTGGACGGCGACGATGCCGGATTTGTACCGCGCGCCCGGGGGCGGCGGAATACCGCGATCGGCCTACGCCGCACGCGCATGCGCCGCCGCCGCGGCCGGCTCCCGCTGCCGCGTGGCCACGCCGAGCGCGACACCCAGCGCAAGGCCGCCCAGCACGTCGACCAGCACATGCTGGCGCACCGCCATCGTCGAATAGACGATGCCCGCCGCCCACGCCACGTTGACGAAGCGCAGCCACGCCGGCGCGCCCGCATCGCGCAACTGCCGCGCGAGCATGACGCAGGCGAACACCGAGAACGACACATGCAGCGACGGAAAGGCATTGCCCGCCGAATCGACCATCTTCAGGAACTGCAGCGAAGTGCCCGGCGTGGTGGCGACCGCGAAATTGGGAATGGCCGTGGGCATGAACCAGAACACGAGCAGCGCCAGCAAGGTCATCGCCGCGCAGCCGAGGGAGAAGCGCGTCAGCTCGCGCATGTCCTTGGCCAGCAGCACCGGCAGCGCGATGTAGCCCCACAGCGAGAGATACACCGGCAGCAGCGCCGGCCAGAAGGCGATGGCGCGGTCGAAGGCGGTGAGCGGCAGCACCCAGGCCTGGCCCGCGTTCTTCGCGATCCAGAAGTACAGCGGGAAGAAGCCGAGCGTGGCGACCGTGTTGCCCACCAGCTTCAGCGGGAACAGCGTGATGCAGCGCCGCCAGAGCGCCGCGGGCCAGGTCTGCGTGGCCGGGTGCGAGGCGCCGGTGTTGTCGGTGATGGTCGATGTCATGGAAGCCCGCGGCAGCGCGCATGCGCTACCAGGGCGTCCACTTTAATTCGCTTTGCGCGGAAGCCACCGTGCGTTCGATGAAGCGCACGCCACGCGCGCCGTCTTCCACGCGCGGATAGTCGGCGGCCAGCGGGTCGGCCGCACGGCCTTCGAGCCGGGCGCGGATGTCCGCCGCCACGCCGGCATACACGTTGGCGAAGGCCTCGATGAAGCCTTCGGGGTGCCCCGCCGGCAGCCGGCTCGCGCGTTGCGCGGCCTCGCACAGCCAGGGCGCGCCGCGCGTCAGCACGCGCCTGGGTCCGTCGTGCGGCAGGTGCTGCAACTGGCTGGGCTGCTCCTGGTGCCATTCGAGCGTGCCCCGCGTGCCGGAGATGCGCAGGCGCAGGTCGTTCTCCAGCCCCGTGCTGATCTGCGAGGCCACCAGCACGCCGCGCGCGCCGCCCTTGAAGCGCAGCAGCAGGCTGCCGTCGTCGTCGAGCATGCGGCCCGGCACCAGCGCGCTGAGGTCGGCGCAGAGGCTTTCGATCTCCAGGCCGGTGACGCTGGCCACGAGGTTCTCGGCATGCGAGCCGATGTCGCCGATGGCCCCGGCCGCGCCGCTGCGCGCGGGGTCGGTGCGCCAGTCGGCCTGCTTGTTGGTGCCGCCTTCGACATGGCTGGCAAGCCAGCCCTGGTTGTATTCGACGACGACCTTGCGCACTTCGCCGATCTGGCCCGATCGCACCATCTCGCGGGCCTGCCGCACCATCGGGTAGCCGGTGTAGTTGTAGGTGACGCCGAACACCGTGCCCCGCTTAGCGACCGTGGCGACCAGCGCATCGGCCTGCTCGCGCGTGTGCACCAGCGGCTTGTCGCACACCACGTGGAAGCCGGCGTCGGCAAAAGCCTGCGCCACCGGAAAGTGCACGTGGTTGGGCGTGACGATCGACACGAAGTCGATGCGTTCGTCAGCGGGCCGCTTCAGCTCGTCGGCCAGCAGCGACTGCCAGTCGCCGTGGTTGCGGCCGTCGGCCAGGCCGAGGTCGCGGCCCGAGGCGCGCGCCTTGTCGGGGCTCGACGACAGCGCCCCCGCCACGAGCTCGATCTGGCCGTCGAGCGCCATGGCCTTGCGGTGCACGGCGCCGATGAAGGCGTCGCGGCCGCCGCCGACCATGGCGTAGCGGAGCTTGCGAGGAGCGATCTCGATCACCTCAGAACGGCGAGTTGGGGTGGTAGAACTCTTTGGCGTTTTCCTTCGTGATCAGCACCGAAGGAATGATCGTCGTCGCCGGCAGCTTCTCGCCCTTCAGGCGCGCTTCCGCCGTGAGCTTGATCGCGTCGTAGATGAACTTGGGCGAATAGCTCACGTCGGCCGTGATGCGCGGGTCCTTGCCGTCCATGATGGTCTTGACCATGTCCTTCGCGCCGGCGCCGCCGAACACGATCTTGATGTCGTCGCGCTTGGCCTGCGAGATGGCCTTGAGCACGCCCACGGCCATGTCGTCGTCGGCGGCCCAGATGGCGTCGATGTTCTTGAAGCGCGTGAGGTAGTCCTGCGTGACCTTGAAGGCGTCGTCGCGGTTCCAGTTGGCGTACTTGGCGTCCAGCAGCTTGATGTCGGGGCTGCCCTTGAGCACGGCGTTGAAGGCGTCCATGCGCTCGTTGTCGAGCGTGGTCGCAATGCCGCGCAGCGCGACCACGTTGCCCTTGCCGTTGAGCTGCTTCACGATGTACTCGGCCGGGATCTTGCCGAAGGCGGTGTTGTCGCCGGCCACGTAGGCATCCTGCGCGCTGGTGTCGGTCAGGCCGCGGTCGACCACGGTCACGTACGCGCCCTTGGCCTTGACCTGCGCGACCGGCTTGGTCAGCGCGGCGGATTCGAACGGGAACACGACCAGCGCATTGATCTTGGTCACCGTCGACAGGTCCTGCAGCTGGTTGGCCTGCTCGGGCGCGTTGGCGGCCGTCTTGATGGTGATCTTCAGGTCCTTGTGTTCCTTCTCGAGGTCCTTCTTCGCCTGGTTGGCCCAGTAGTTGATGCCGCCCATGAAGCTGTGCGTGGCCGCGGGAATCGAAACGCCGAGGTTGACCTTCTCTGCGGCGAGCGCGGGCAGGCTGGCGAAGGCTGCGGCGGCAACGGCCGTGAGCGCGAGGCGTCTGGTGAAAGTTGTCATGCTGGATGTCTCCTCTTGGTGGATTGAACGGAACGGGAAGGGAACTAGCGCCGGCCGCGCTGCAGGAACGCGACGATGATGATCACGAAGCCCTGCACCGCGGCATTCAGGTACACGCTGATGATGCTGGTGAGGTTCAGGATGTTGCTGATGACCGAGAGCAGGATCGCGCCCACCACCGTGCCGGTGATGCTGCCCGCGCCGCCCTTGAGCGCGGTGCCGCCGACGATCACCGCGGCAATGGCTTCCAGCTCCCAGAGCAGGCCGGTGGTCGGCGAGGCCGAGCCCAGGCGCGGCACGTAGAGCAGCGTGGCGATGCCCACGCACACGCCGAGCAGCACGTAGGTCATGATCTTCACGCGGTCGACGTCCACGGCCGCGTAGCGCGCCACCTGCTCGTTCGAGCCGATGGCCTGCACGTAGCGCCCGTAGGCCGTGCGGTTCAATATGACGCCGCCGATGATCGCGACGATCACGAACACCCACACCGGCACCGGAATGCCCGCGAGGCTGGCGTAGTACACCGGCGCGTAGAGGTCCGACAGTTCGTTGTCGAGCGTAAGCGCGCCGCCGTCCGCAAAGTAGGTGAGGTACGCGCGGAAGATGCCCAGCGTGCCCAGCGTCACGATGAAGGGCTCGATGCGCCCCTTGGTGATGAGCAGGCCGTGCGCAAGGCCGAACACGGCACCCAGCACGATGGCCAGCACCGCGCCCATCACCACCGCCAGCAGCGGCGAGCCCGATGCCGGGCCGGCCCAGTTGATGAACATGATCACGCTGCCCGCGATGAGCGCGGCCATCGAGCCCACCGACAGGTCGATGCCGCCCGAGATGATCACGAAGCACATGCCCACCGCGATGATGCCGATGAAGGCCGTGCGCGTGAGCACGTTCATCGCGTTGTCGACGGTCGCGAAGTCGCTGTTGAGCAGCGTGCCGGCAATGCAAAGCAGCACCAGGCCGATGACCGGGCCGAGGCCGTGCAGGCGCTCGGTCCAGCGCGGCTTTGCCTCGCTGCGGTGCTGCTGCTGCGCGGCTTCAAGCGTGCGCGGCGGTGGTGTCTGCTGTTCCGGTGGCATGAGCGATGAGCTCCTCTTCTGTCAAATGGTCCGCGTCGAGCGTGGCGACCAGCTTTCCGGCGCGCATCACCGCCACGCGGTGGCACAGGCCGATCAGCTCCATCAGTTCCGACGAGACGACGATCACCGCGAGCCCTTCGCGGGCCAGTCGCTGGATCAGGAAATAGATGTCGCGCTTGGCGCCCACGTCCACGCCGCGCGTGGGCTCGTCGAGCACCACCACCTTCGGCTGCGGCTGCAGCACCTTGGCGAGCGCGAGCTTCTGCTGGTTGCCGCCCGACAGCGACGAGGCCTTGACCTCGAGCGAGCCGGTGCGGATGCCGTAGTCCTTCACCGCCCCGGCCAGCGCGCCGCGTTCGGCTTCGGGCTTGAGCCAGGGCTGCGCATAGCGCTCCAGCGCCATCAGCGTGAGGTTCTGCCGCAGGCCGAAGTTGACGTGCAGGCCCTTGCCCTTGCGGTCTTCGCTCAGATAGGTGAGGCCGTGCTTCGCCGCGTCGCGCGGGTTGCGCCAGCCCTTGCCGCCGGGCACGGGCCTGCCGAGCATCTCGACGCTGCCGCTCGCGGGGCGCAGGCCGAGCAGGCCTTCGAAGAGCTCGGTGCGGCCAGCGCCCACGAGGCCCGCGAAACCGAGGATCTCGCCGGGGCGCACCTCGAAGCTCGCGTCTTGCGCCCAGCCGGGCACATTGAAATTGCGCACGCGCATGGCGGGCGCATCGGCGGCCACCACCACGTCGCGCGGCGGGTACAGGTCGGCCAGCTCGCGGCCCACCATGAGGTTGGCCATCTGCTGGCGCGTGACCTCGGGCGTGGGCGCGCGCGCGACGAAGCGGCCGTCGCGCATGACGATCACCTCGTCGGTCACCTGCTCCACCTCGTCGAGCTTGTGCGAGATGTAGACGATGGTCACGCCATCGGCGCGCAGCTGCGCGATGAGCTTGAACAGCCGCTCGGTCTCGCCGGGCGTGAGCGTGGCGGTGGGTTCGTCCATCACGAGCAGGCGCGCGCGCCGGGCGATGGCCTTCGCGATCTCGACGAGCTGCTTCTCGGCGACGATGAGCTTTCGCACCTTGGTGCGCGGATCGATGTTCAGGCCGACGGCCGCCAGCGCGGCGGCGGCTTCGCGCTCCATCGAGGCGTCGTCCAGCAGCCAGCCCTTCTTCTTTTCATGGCCCAGGAAGATGTTCTGCGCCACGCTCAGGTCTTCCGCGAGGTTGAACTCCTGGTGGATCAGCACGATGCCCAGCGCCTCGGCATCGCGCGAGCTGCCGAACTGCTGCGGCTGGCCGTTGATGCGCAGCGTGCCGCCGGTGAGCTGCTCGTAGCCGGCAAGAATCTTCATCAGCGTCGACTTGCCCGCGCCGTTCTCGCCGAGCAGGCCGTACACGCGGCCGGGCGCGAGCGCTAAGCTCACGCCGTGCAGCACCTGCACCGGGCCGAAGGCCTTGACCACGCCGTCGAACTCGACGGCGACGCTGCCCTTGTTGCTTGGCGTACTGCTGCTCATGGCGCCACTCCGCGGACCTTCAGGGTCTCGTGCATCGCGAGCACGCCGGCGCCTATCAGTCCGCCCTGCATGCCCAGCGGCGTGTACTGGATTTCCAGGTGCCGCGTGGAGAGCGCGAGCGAGCGCTGGTACACGCTCTGGCGCACCGCCGCGAGGAACAGCGGCCCGATGCGCGTGATGCCGCCGCCGATGAACACATGCGACGGATTGAAGAAGTTGACGACCGACGCGAGCATCTGGCCGATGAGGCTGCCCGCGCGCTGGATGATGCCGTTGGCCGCGGTGTCGCCGCCGCGGCTGGCCTGGCCGACGTCGATCGCGTCGATGCGGCCATGCACGCGCAGGCACTCCGCCAGCAGTTCGCTTTCGCCGGCCTCGGCCGCCTGCACGGCCATGCGCGTGATCGCGGGGCCGGCGGCCATGGCCTCGACGCAGCCCAGGTTGCCGCAGTGGCAGCGCGGGCCTTCCTGGTCGACGCAGATGTGGCCCACGTCGCCCGCGGAGCCGGCCGCGCCCCGGTACACCTCGCCGTGGCAGACGATGCCGCAGCCGATGCCGGTGCCGATCTTGATGACGAGGAAATTGGTCAGCGAACGCTTGAGTCTCCACAGCTCGCCGAGCGCCATGAGGTTCACGTCGTTGTCGACGAAGACCGGCGCGGCGTAGTCCTCGCGCAGGTAGTCGCGGATCGAGAAGCTGTCCCACGCGGGCATCAGCGGCGGGTTCACGAGCTGGCCGATCTCGAAGTTGACGGGGCCGGGCACGCCGATGCCGATGCCGAGCACGTCGCGCGCGGCATGGCCGCCTTGCGCCAGCAATTCGCGCATCAGCACCCGTACCCGGGCCAGCACCACGGCCGGGCCCTCGCGCACGTCGGCGGGCTCTTCATGTTGCGCGAGCACGGTGAGGTCGGGCCGCAGCACGGCCACGCCGAGGCTGGTCGCGCCGATGTCGATACCGACCAGCACGCCGAGCCCGAAGTGCAGCTGGAGGTTTTCGGCACGCCGCCCGCCCGACGAACGCTGCAGGCCCGCTTCGGCCAGCAGCCCCTGTTCGACGAGGCCGGCGATGAGCGCATTGGCCTTGCTCTTGGAGAAGCCGAGTTGCTCGGCCATGGCATGGCGCGATCCGCCGGCCGACCAGAAGGTCGCTTCCAGCAGCCGCATTTCATCGGCGGTGATGCCGCTCCAGGGTGCCACGCGTTTGTCTCCGTGTTCTTTCTTTTGAAGTCGCCGCCCGCAACCTTCGGCTGCCGGGCGAAGGCGAATACTAGGTGCACGGCTTCAGCCGGACAAGGCCGAACTTCGGCCAAGTTCAAACCAAAGTCGACTTAGGTAGGGAAACGCCGGACGCAAAAAAGCCGCCCGCAGGCGGCTTTTCAGGAAGAGAGCCCCAGAGGCTCCGCTTGATTGCTTGCTTACTTACTTCTTCTGGCGGTACTTGCGCAGCGCCGCGATCTGGGCGGCCATCACGGCCAGCTCCGATTGCGCCATCGCGATGTCGATGTCGCTCTTCGCGTTCTTCAGTGCTTCCTCAGCCGCGGCCTTGGCCTGGTTGGCCTTCTCGTCGTCGAGGTCCTTGCCGCGGATCGCGGTGTCGGACAGCACGGTCACGGCGTTGGGCTGCACTTCGAGAATGCCACCGGCCACGAAGACGAACTCTTCGCCGCCATCGGCCATTTCGATGCGCACGGCGCCGGGGCGGATGCGCGTGATCAGCGGGGTGTGGCGCGGGTAGATGCCGAGCTCACCGGCTTCACCGGGCAGCGCGACGAACCTGGCTTCGCCCGAGAAGATCGACTCTTCCGCGCTGACCACGTCCACATGAATGGTGCCTGCCATGGTGATTCCTTCTTAAGCGACCTTCTTGGCCTTTTCGAACGCTTCGTCGATGCCGCCCACCATGTAGAACGCTTGTTCCGGCAGGTGGTCGGCTTCGCCGTTCACGATCATCTTGAAGCCACGGATGGTTTCGGCCAGCGGCACGTACTTGCCGGGCGAGCCCGTGAACACTTCGGCCACGTGGAACGGCTGCGACAGGAAACGCTGGATCTTGCGGGCGCGGGCCACGGCGAGCTTGTCGTCGGGAGCCAGTTCGTCCATGCCCAGAATCGCGATGATGTCGCGCAGTTCCTTGTAGCGCTGCAGCGTGCCTTGCACGGCGCGGGCCACGTTGTAGTGCTCTTCGCCGACCACGTTCGGGTCGAGCTGGCGCGAGGTCGAGTCCAGCGGGTCCACGGCGGGGTAGATACCGAGCGAAGCGATGTCACGCGACAGCACCACGGTCGAGTCCAAGTGGGCGAAGGTGGTGGCGGGCGACGGGTCGGTCAAGTCGTCGGCGGGAACGTAAACGGCCTGGATCGAGGTGATCGAGCCGACCTTGGTCGACGTGATCCGCTCCTGCAGGCGGCCCATTTCCTCGGCCAGCGTCGGCTGGTAGCCCACGGCGGAAGGCATGCGGCCCAGCAGAGCCGACACTTCGGTACCGGCCAGCGTGTAGCGGTAGATGTTGTCCACGAAGAACAGAACGTCACGGCCTTCGTCGCGGAACGACTCGGCGATGGTCAGGCCGGTCAGCGCCACGCGCAGACGGTTGCCCGGGGGTTCGTTCATCTGGCCGTAGACCATGGCCACCTTCGAGTCCTCGAGTTTCTCGAGGTTCACGACGCCGGAGTCGGCCATCTCGTGATAGAAGTCGTTGCCTTCGCGGGTACGTTCACCCACACCGGCGAACACCGACAGACCCGAGTGAGCCTTGGCGATGTTGTTGATGAGTTCCATCATGTTCACGGTCTTGCCCACGCCGGCGCCACCGAACAGGCCCACCTTGCCGCCCTTGGCGAACGGGCACACCAGGTCGATCACCTTGATGCCGGTTTCCAGCAGGTCTTGCGAGGGCGACAGTTCGTCGTACGCGGGAGCCTTGCGGTGGATCGAAGCGGTGAGCTCCTGGCCGACCGGGCCGCGTTCGTCGATGGGCGCGCCCAGCACGTCCATGATGCGGCCGAGCGTGGCCTTGCCGACGGGCACCGTGATGGGTGCGCCGGTGTTCGTGACGATCAGGCCGCGGCGCAGGCCGTCGGACGAGCCCAGTGCAATCGTGCGCACCACGCCGTCGCCGAGCTGTTGCTGGACTTCGAGAGTCAGCGCGCTGCCTTCGAATTTCAAGGCGTCGTACACCTTGGGCATCTGGTCACGCGGGAACTCCACGTCGACCACGGCGCCGATACATTGGACAATTTTTCCTTCAGCCATGGCGTTTCCTTCTGGATGGATCTCAATAAATTTGCGACAGGTTCTTGCAGAAGCGTCCTGGTGCCGAAACGGGCCGCTTTTGCAAGAATGCCGGACGGGCCGGCACCCTTGATTGGTTCAGTTCAGGTCAGCACTTCATTGCCGTGGCTTGCGCCGCGAATGCGTCCGAGGCGGCCTTGCAGGCCTGACCCAGCGCAGCCTTGTCGGCACCCATGGAAGCCCAGGTGGCCTTGGTCTGGTCGAGGCTCGCCTTCATCGCGTCGGCGGCTGCACCGCTTTGCGCGGAAACGCAGGTCTGCACCTTGGCCAGGTAGTCGTTGCACTCTTGCGGCAGGTCGGCCGAAGCCGTCGATGCCGCTGCGGGGGCTGCAGGTGCTGCGGCGGCGGGAGCGGGCGCGGGCGCCGCGGGTGCAGCAGCCGGAGCCGGTGCAGGCGCGGGCGCCTCTTCCTTTTTGGAGCAGGCGGTCAGAGCGGCAGCAACCGCCACCAGAGCAAGAATTTTCTTCATTTGCGCGTAGTCCCCTTGAAAGAAGGCCTTGAGTCACTGTGCACGCGAAGCGCGCACGGCAGGCAATGTGGCCCGTTCCATTGCCCCGCCAACCATCAAACGCCCGCGGCGGCTGCAGCGCCGGACACGATCTCCGACAGTTCCTTGGTGATGCCGGCCTGGCGGGTCTTGTTGTAGACCAGCTTCAGTTCGCTGATCACGTTGCCCGCGTTGTCCGTTGCAGCCTTCATGGCCACCATGCGCGCCGAATGCTCGGACGCCATGTTCTCGGCCACGGCCTGGTACACCAGCGATTCCACGTAGCGCACCAGCAGTTCGTCGATCACGCTTTGCGCGTCGGGTTCGTAGATGTAGTCCCACGAATGGTGTCCCGACTCGGTCTGCAGCGTTTCGGCCTTGAGCGGCAGCAACTGCTCCACCATCGGCTCTTGCTTGATGGTGTTGATGAACTTCGTGTAGCACAGGTACACGGCCGACAGCTTGCCTTCCGCATAGGCGTCGAGCAGCGTCTTGACCGGCCCGATGAGCTTGTCGAGATGCGGCGTGTCGCCCAGCTGCGTCACATGGGCCACCACGCGGGCGCCGATGCGGTTCAGGAAACCCAGGCCCTTGCTGCCGATGGCCACCGACTCCACCACGTTGCCGGCCGACTGCGCTTCGCGCAGCTTGGCCGTCACTGCACGCAGCAGGTTGGTGTTCAAGCCGCCGCACAGGCCCTTGTCGCTGGTCACGATGATGAAACCGACGCCCTTGGCTTCGGTCGTCTTCATGAACGCGTGGGTGTACTCCGGATTCGCCTTGCCGAGATTGGCCGCGATGTTGCGGATCTTTTCGCTGTAGGGGCGAGCGGCGCGCATGCGTTCCTGCGCCTTGCGCATCTTGGAAACCGAGACCATTTCCATGGCCTTGGTGATCTTCTTGGTGTTTTCCACCGATTTGATCTTGCCGCGGATTTCCTTACCAGCTGCCATGAGAGCTCCTTCTTGCGTCGATCAGGCGAACGACTTCTTGAACGAAGTGGCGGCGGCCAGCAGTTCGGCTTCGGCGTCCTGGCAGGTCTTCTTGAGTGCCTTCTTGGCGTCGCTGTCGTCGGCCTTGGCGGGCTTGACGTCCCACTTGGCGCCGTGCTTTTCCATCGTTTCCAGCAGCGAGGCGTGGCTCGACTTCAGGTACTGGTGGAAGCCGTGTTCGAACGAGAGCACCTTCTTGACGTCGATGTCGTCCATGAAGCCCTTGTTCACCGCGAACAGCGTGGCGCTCATCAGCGAGATGGGCAGCGGGCTGTACTGGGTCTGCTTCAGCAGTTCGGTCACGCGGGCACCGCGGTCGAGCTGCTTGCGGGTGGCTTCGTCCAGGTCCGATGCGAACTGGGCGAAGGCCGCGAGTTCGCGGTACTGCGCCAGGTCGGTACGGATACCGCCGGACTGGTTCTTCACCAGGTTGGTCTGGGCCGACGAACCCACGCGCGACACCGAGATACCGGCGTTGATGGCGGGGCGGATACCGGCGTTGAACAGGTTGGTTTCCAGGAAGATCTGGCCGTCGGTGATCGAGATCACGTTGGTCGGAACGAAGGCGGACACGTCGCCGGCTTGCGTTTCGATGATCGGCAGTGCGGTCAGCGAACCGGTCTTGCCCTTGACTTCACCCTTGGTGAAGGCTTCGACGTAGTCGGCGTTCACGCGGGCTGCGCGTTCGAGCAGGCGGCTGTGGAGATAGAACACGTCGCCGGGGTAGGCTTCGCGGCCTGGCGGGCGGCGCAGCAGCAGCGAGACCTGGCGGTATGCCACGGCTTGCTTGGACAGGTCGTCATAGACGATCAGTGCGTCCTGGCCGCGGTCGCGGAAGTATTCGCCCATCGTGCAGCCCGAGTAGGCCGACACGTATTGCATGGCTGCCGATTCGGAAGCCGATGCCGCCACCACGATGGTGTAGTCCATCGCGCCGGCTTGTTCGAGAGCGCGCACCACGTTCTTGATCGACGAAGCCTTCTGGCCGATCGCAACGTAGACGCAGGTCATGTTCTGACCCTTCTGGTTGATGATCGCGTCGATGGCCACCGCGGTCTTGCCGGTCTGGCGGTCGCCGATGATCAGCTCGCGCTGGCCGCGGCCAACGGGCACCATCGAGTCGACGGACTTCAGGCCGGTCTGCATCGGCTGGTCGACGGACTTCCGTGCGATCACGCCCGGAGCGACCTTCTCGATCACGTCGGTCATCTTGGCGTTGATGGGACCCTTGCCGTCGATCGGCTGGCCCAGTGCGTTCACCACGCGGCCGATGAGCTCGGGGCCGACCGGCACTTCCAGGATGCGGCCCGTGCACTTGACGGTGTCGCCTTCGGAGATGTGCTCGTATTCGCCCAGAATCACGGCGCCGACGGAGTCGCGCTCGAGGTTCAGTGCGAGGCCGAACGACGGCGTGCCGTCTGCGCTCGGCGGGAATTCGAGCATTTCGCCCTGCATCGCGTCCGACAGGCCGTGCACGCGCACGATGCCGTCAGTCACCGAAACCACGGTGCCTTCGTTGCGGATGTTGGCGCTGACCCCGAGGCCCTCGATGCGGCTCTTGATCAGTTCGGAAATTTCTGCGGGATTGAGTTGCATGACTCTTTCCTTCTTTCTTTGTAAGGCGATGGAGACCGTCAGGCCGCCAGCGCAACTTTCATTTGTTCAAGGCGCGCTTTGACGGAGGTGTCGAGCACCTCGTCGCCGACCACCACACGAATGCCACCGATCAGTTCCGGCTCTTGCTGGACCGTGACCTGGAGCTTGCGACCGAAACGCTTTTCGAGCGCGGCCGACACGTTGGCGAGGGCCGCGGCATCGATCGGGAAGGCGCTGTAGACAACGGCGTCGGACGAACCGCTCTTCGCGTTGGCCAGTGCCCGGAACTGCTTCGCAATTTCCGGCAGCACCGAAAAACGTCCGTTCTCGAGGAGCGCACCCAGGAAGTTCTGGGCGGGAGCGGCAAGCGGTGCACCGAATGCACCGGCGACCACGCCGATCACCTGTTCGGCCGTGGCCTTGGGGTTCTCGGCGAACTGCTTGAGCTCCGGGCTGGCCGCGATGGCGGCAACCTTTTCGAGCCAGGCGCTGGTGCCGGCGAGGTCGGACGACGACGCCTTGAAGAGCGCCTCGGCGTAGGGGCGTGCAATGGTGGCGAGTTCTGCCATGGCTTCTATCAGAGTTCGGTCTGCAGACGGGCGAGCAAATCGGCGTGAACGCCTGCATTCACTTCCTTGCGCAGAATCTGCTCCGCGCCCTTGACGGCCAGCGCGGCGACCTGCTCGCGCAGGGCCTCACGGGCCTTCAGTGCCTGCTGGTCGGCTTCGACGCGTGCGGCTGCAACGATCTTGTTGCCTTCCTCGGTCGCGCGGGCCTTGGCCTCTTCAACGATGGCCTGGGCGCGACGTTCGGCGTCGGCAAGACGCTGTGCGGACTCGTTGCGTGCCTGGCCCAGTTCGGCTTCCACGCGCTTGTTGGCGGCGGTCAGCTCGGACTTGGCCTTGTCGGCTGCAGCGAGGCCTTCGGCGATCTTCGCAGCGCGGTCGTCCAACGCCTTCGCGATCGGCGGCCACACGTACTTCATCGTGAACCCGACCAGGATCAGGAACACGATCATCTGAACGATCAGGGTACCGGTAATGCTCACTTTTCACCCTCTCTATGGGATTGAATCGAAGCCATTCGCTAGGGGCTCTAGAGAACGACGACGCAGGTCCGACGAGAAAGACTTACTTCGGCAGGTTGGCGATTTGCGACAGGAACGGGTTGGCCGTTGCGAACCACAGGGCGATACCGGTACCGATAATGAAAGCAGCGTCGATCAGACCAGCCAGCAGGAACATCTTGGTTTGGAGTTCACCCATGAGTTCGGGCTGACGTGCGGCCGACTCGAGGTACTTGCTGCCCATGATGCCGATGCCGATACATGCGCCAACAGCGCCCAGACCGATGATCAGGCCGGCGGCCAGTGCAACAAAGCTAATAACTTCCATGATGACTCCTAGAGGACTTTGGTTGAAGAGAAAAACAAAAACAGAAACGAAAACTGATGATCAGTGGTGATCGTGGGCCTGGCCGATGTAGACCAGCGTCAGCATCATGAACACGAAGGCTTGCAACGTGATGATCAGGATGTGGAAGATGGCCCAGGCCGTGCCCGCGATGATGTGGCCGATGGCCAGGCCGATGCCGGTGGCCGACATGGACCAGGCACCGCCCATCAGGGCGATCAGCAGGAAGATCAGTTCACCGGCGTACATGTTGCCGAACAACCGCATGCCGTGCGAGACCGTCTTGGCGACGAACTCGATCATCTGCATGGCGAAGTTGAAGGGGTACAGCGCCCAGTGGTTGCCGAAGGGGGCGGTGAACAGCTCGTGCACCCAGCCGCCAGCGCCCTTGATCTTGATGTTGTAGTAGATGCAGATCAGCAGCACGGCCACCGACATGCCCATCGTCACCGAGAGGTCGGCCGTGGGCACGACGCGCAGGTAGGCGTGGTGCGGGTCTTCGCCGGCGAGGCCGAAGATCTTGGCCCAGATGGCCGGGAACAGATCGACCGGGAACAGGTCCATCGCGTTCAGCAGGAAGATCCAGACGAAGATCGTGAGTGCCAGCGGGGCCACGAACTTGCGGCTCGTGGCGTTGTGGACGATGCCCTTGGCCTGCTGGTCGACCATTTCGACCAGCAGCTCGACCGCCGCTTGAAAACGGCCGGGAACGCCCGAAGTGGCCTTGCGGGCGGCAAGCCACAGCAGCCAGCAGCCCAGGATGCCGAGCGAGATCGAGAAGAAGAGCGAGTCGAAATTGAAAACCGTAAAGTCAGCCACACCTCCAGGCTTGGAGCTTTGCAGGTGCGTCAAGTGGTGAACGATGTATTCACCCGCGGTCTGACTATGTTCCGCAGCGTTTTCAGCAGCCATTCCGTTACTCGTCTCTCTGTTTCCGGCGCCGGGGCGAGAACATCACCGCCAACCAGGCCGCCTTCATTGTCACCACCAGGCCGACCAGCATTGCTGGCCAGCTCAGCGCCGTAATCAGCCTTGGCGCAGCGATCAGCATCGCCACAGACAAGGCCATCTTGACCATTTCCCACAGGAAGAACCCGAACACCGCAGTGCCCGGATTCAGGGAAGAAAACCGACCGGTCAGCCCCCGTGCGAACACCGCCGATGGAATGACCACCGCGATCGCACCGTAAGCGGCGGACCAACCCAGATTTTGCCTCCCCGTCAGCCCCCAGATGGCCAGAGCCACCAGCAGACCGACAACCAACTGCCCCGCGACCACCCGCCAGGGGGAGATCGAAGGGTTCTTTGCACGCAGTTCACGCGCCTCCTCGGCGGTCAACGGCTTGAATTCCGCGTCGAGGTCTTCAGCGACCTCCGAGTCTTGTCGGGCGATTGTTTTCATTTTGAATGAAGCCCGGATGACGACCCAGAATTTCTACAAAGCCATTGATTATAAGTAAAAACCCAACCCATCCCGCCACCCCACGTGTCGCGCATGCAAATCGCTCCTGCATTCCCTGACGCGAGCCCGACCCGGCGCACGCAACCATAATTCCTGCATGCACCCTATCACCGACGCCCTGCCCGCCACGCTTTGTTACCTCGATGGCGAGTACACCGCGCTGCGCGACGCGAAGATCAGCGTCCTGGACCGCGGCTTCATTTTCGGCGACGGCATCTACGAATACGTCCCCGTCTACTTCGGCCGGCCCTTCTGTTTCGAGGAGCACATGGCCCGGCTCGACCGCTCGCTCGCCGAGCTGCAGATCGAGAACCCGCTCTCGCTCGCGCAGTGGCGCGAGATCGTGATGCGACTGGTCGCTCCCGGCGGCGAAGCACCACAATCCGTTTACTTTCAGGTGACACGCGGCGTGGCGCCGCGCGACCACGCCATGGTGCGCGGCATTCGCCCCACGGTGTTCGTGATGGTGAACCCGCTGCCGCCCATCTCCGAGGCCGTGCGCGCCAAGGGCGTGGCCTGCGTGACGGCGGAAGACTTCCGCTGGCAGAAGGCCCACATCAAGAGCACCAGCCTGCTGGGCGCCGTGCTCGCGCGGCAGATCAGCGTGGAAGCCGGCGCGGCCGAGACCATCATGTTCCGCGGCGATTCGCTCAGCGAAGCCTCGTCGAGCAATGTGTGGATCGTGAAGGACGGTGTCCTCGCCGGCCCACCCAGGGACAACCTCGTGCTGACCGGCATCCGCTACGGCCTGCTGGAGCGCCTGTGCGAGGAGCATGGCATTCCTTTCACGCTGCGCCGAATCTCGCGCGACGAGGTGTTCGCCGCCGACGAGCTGCTGATCTCCTCGGCCAGCAAGGAGCTGCTGCCCGTGGTCACGCTCGACGGCAAGGCTATTGGCAACGGCCGCCCCGGCCCCATCTACAAGAGCTTGTACGCGGCCTACCAGGAGGCCAAGCTACGCAACGCACAGAAGCACGGAGTCCCGGCATGACCGACAACACGACCACCACCGAAACCACCTCGATCCCCGACCCGCGCAAGGAGTCGCTGATCGAGTACCCCTCGCAGTTCCCGATCAAGGTGATGGGCGCCAAGGTCGACGGCTTCGTGCACGCCGTCACGCAGATCGCCGAGCGCTTCGACCCCACCTTCGACGCCACCACCGTCGAGCTGCGCGACAGCAAGGCCGGCAACTACCTCGGCGTGACCATCACCGTCACGGCCACCAGCCGCGAACAGCTCGACGACCTGTACCGCGCGCTGTCGTCGCACCCGCAGGTCAAGGTCGTGCTTTGACCCGCCTGCGGCACGTCGCGGCGGCGCTCTGCGCGGGTGGCCTGCTGGCCGCCTGCTCGACGCCGCCGAACCCGTACTACGACGCCAGCCGCAGACACCACCGGCCCGACGGCTTCCAGGACAACTACGTCGAGTTCAAGCCGAAGAATTTCTTCACCGACGTGCTGCTGGGCTGGCAGATTCCTTCGTGGTTCAAGGGCCTGCCGCCCGCGCCCGAAGCGCCACCGCTGGTGGTCGCGCCAGACCTCGCCTTCATTGCGTCGAACACCGGCGCACAGGCCCGGCCCGCCGCCACCTTCATCGGCCACGCCACCGTACTGGTGCAGGTGCCGACCGCGAACGGCAGCCTCAACGTGCTGACCGATCCGGTGTTCGGCGAGCGCGCCTCGCCCGTCTCTTTCGCGGGACCGAAGCGCTTCCAGCCGCCCGGCGTGGCCCTGAAGGACCTGCCGCGCATCGACCTCGTGCTGATCAGCCACAACCACTACGACCACCTCGACGAGGACAGCGTGAAGGCGCTGAATGCTCAGGCCGGCGGCCCGCCGCTGTTCGTGGTGCCGCTGGGCATCAAGCCGTGGCTCGCGGAGCGCGGCGTCACGAACGCGGTCGAACTCGACTGGTGGGACAGCGTCACGCTGCCTGCCACGCCTTCGGCAGCTTCCGCACAGCCGCTCGTCCAGCGCAACGGCGCGGGCATCGACGCTGGCGCCAACAGCGACGCGGTGCAGGTGTTCCTGACACCCGCGCAGCACTGGAGCGCCCGCGGTCTCGGCGACCGCATGAAGACGCTCTGGGGCGGCTTCGCGCTGCTTTCGCCGAAGCTGCACGTGTTCTATTCCGGCGACACCGGCTACTCGAAGGATTTCGCCGACATCCAGACCCGTCTCGCGCCGCGCCAGGCCGACGCGCAGGGCGGCGGCTTCGACCTCGCGCTGCTGCCCGTCGGCGCCTACGAGCCCCGCTGGTTCATGAAGGACCAGCACGTCAACCCCGACGAAAGCGTGCGCATCCACCGCGAGCTGCACGCCAGGCGCAGCCTGGGCGTGCACTGGGGCACCTTCTCGCTCACCGACGAAGCGCTCGACCAGCCGCCCAAGGACCTTGCCGCAGCCCGCAAGGCCCAGGGCGTGGCGGACGACGCCTTCTTCACGCTCGCCATCGGCGAGACCCGCAAGCTGCCCGCGCGGCAGGCCACGCCATGACAGACACCGCCGCCACCGTTCCCGCCATCGAGCTGCATCCGATGGGCCGCGTCGACTACGCGACCACTTTCGCGGCCATGAAGCAGTTCACGCTCGAGCGCACGCCCGAGACGCCCGACGCGTTGTGGATCTGCGAGCACGCGCCGGTGTTCACCCAGGGCATTGCCGGCAGGCAGGACCACCTCCTGAACCCCGGCGCCATTCCCGTCGTGCAGACCGACCGCGGCGGCCAGGTCACCTTCCACGGCCCCGGCCAGGTGGTGGCCTATCCGCTGATCGACCTGCGGCGCGCCGGCTATTTCGTGAAGGAATACGTCTACCGCATCGAGGAATCGGTGCTGCGCACCCTCGCCCACTTCGGCGTGACCGGCCACCGCGTGCCGGGAGCGCCGGGCATCTACGTGCGCCTGGACGACCCGTTTTCGCACGCGATGCTGAAAGCAGCGCCTTTGCCTGGTTCAGCCCTGGCCGGCCCGCCGCCCGCCGCCGACCCGTTCCGGGGCCTCGGCAAGATCGCCGCGCTGGGCATCAAGGTGAGCCGCCACGCCACCTACCACGGCGTGGCGCTCAACGTCGAAATGGACCTCGAACCCTTCTCGCGCATCAACCCTTGCGGCTACGCGGGGCTGCAAACGGTCGACCTTTCTACAATCGGCATTCAAACCACATGGGAAGAAGCCGCCACGGTGCTGAGCCAGAAGCTCCGCGCCTTCCTGGCGCCTTGACATACCAATGAGCACCACAGAAGTCGTCCGCGACGCGCAAAGCGCCGAAAACTACAACCCCCTGGCCAAGCAGAAAGCGGCGGCCAAGCTCTCGCGCATCCCCGTCAAGGTGGTGCACGGCGGCGAGGTGCTCAAGAAGCCCGACTGGATCCGCGTCAAGGCCGGCAGCCCGACCACGCGCTTCTACGAGATCAAGCAGATCCTGCGCGAAAGCAACCTGCACACCGTGTGCGAAGAAGCCTCTTGCCCGAACATCGGCGAATGCTTCGGCAACGGCACCGCCACCTTCATGATCATGGGCGACAAGTGCACGCGCCGCTGCCCGTTCTGCGACGTGGGCCACGGCCGCCCCGACCCGCTCGACAAGGACGAGCCGCTCAACCTTGCCAAGACCATCGCCAAGCTGCGCCTGAAGTACGTGGTGATCACCAGCGTCGACCGCGACGACCTGCGCGACGGCGGCAGCCAGCACTTCGTCGACTGCATCAGGAACATCCGCGAACTCTCGCCGATGACGCAGATCGAGATCCTCGTGCCCGACTTCCGCGGCCGCGACGACCGCGCGCTGGAAATCCTCAAGGCCGCGCCGCCGGACGTGATGAACCACAACCTGGAAACCGCGCCGCGCCTCTACAAGGAAGCGCGCCCGGGCAGCGACTACCAGTTCAGCCTGAACCTGCTGAAGAAGTTCAAGGCGCTGCACCCCGGCGTGCCGACCAAGAGCGGCATCATGGTCGGCCTGGGCGAGACCGACGAGGAAATCCTGCAGGTCATGCGCGACATGCGCGCGCACGACATCGACATGCTGACCATCGGCCAGTACCTGTCGCCGTCGGGCTCGCACCTGCCGGTGCGCCGCTACGTGCACCCCGACACCTTCAAGATGTTCGAGGAAGAGGCCTACAAGATGGGCTTCAGCCACGCCGCCGTGGGCGCGATGGTGCGGTCGAGCTACCACGCCGACCAGCAGGCGCATGCGGCCCAGCAGGCCGTGACTCACCAGGCGTGAGCCGGCAGCCCGCGCGGCCCTCAGCCGCGCGTGGCGTTCTCTTTCATCTTCGCCAGCGCGATGGCAATCGCCGCGCCGCCCAGCGTCTTGATCAGACCCGAGTGCTGCGCATAGAACTGGCTCACCTCGTCGATGATGCCCGCGTGCTGCTGCTCGGCATGCGCGGCGATTTCGGTCACCTGCGCGGGTGACAGCTGCGAGGCCTGGTCGGGCGTGACCTGCGTCTGGCCCGGCTGCAGCATGCGGCCGAGCACGCCGCCCGCCAGCGCCGAGGCGGCCGCCGGCCCGAGCGTGGCCAGGATCTGGTTGAGCACGCCGGCCTGCTGCTGCGGCGACGACTGGCCGAACAGCTGCCCGACCATGTCGCCGAATGGCGGCGTCTGGTCGGAGCGCATGGCCGCCGCGAGCCCCGCGCCGACCTCGCCGGTGGAAGCGTGCTGCGTGACCTGGTCGAGGTGGGCCTCGGGGCTGCTGTTGCCGCCGATGGCCTGCTGGAGGATGTCTAGTAGACCCATGTGGAACTCCTTGTCAGCGGGTCACGAGATGCCAGACCCCGAGCAGCAGGGCCGCGCCAATCACCGAGGCGATGAAGCCGGCGCCCGCGCCCGCAGCGTACAGCCCCAGGGCCTGTCCTGCATAGGTCGCCACCAGCGAACCGGCGATGCCCAGGATGACCGTGAGGATGAACCCCATCGAGTTGTTGCCCGGCAGGACCGCGCGGGCGATCAGCCCCGCGATGAAACCGATCAGGATCGTCCAGATGATGTGCACGAGAAGCTCCCTGTTTGCTGATGGTGACGAGGGCATCGTGGACCGGCCATCCTGAGCGCTGGCTGACGGCTGCGCCCTGCAGGCTCGAGGTCGCCAAGGCGCTGGCCGAAAGCGTGAACATTTCGCTATCCTGCCCTTTGGTTGGTCAAGAAGAAGGAATGACTTTGCAAACGCACCCTGCCGTTCAAGCCGCGATGGAGCGCAACTTCGGCGCCATCGCCGACCTGGTCCGTCTCCATGCGCAACACACGCCCGGGAACGCCGCGCTGGCCGACGCCCAGCACACGCTGGACTACCGCGCGCTGGATGCGCTCATGGACCGCATCGCGGCCAGCCTGCAGCGCGACGGCCTCAAGCCCGGCGACGCCATCGCGATATGCGCGTCTTCGTCGGTCAACTATGCGGCGGTGTTCCTGGGCGCGCTGCGCGCGGGCGTGGCGGTGGCACCGCTGGCGCCCGGCTCCACGCCGGCGAGCCTGTCTCGCATGATCGAGGACGCCGAGGCGCGCATCCTGTTCAGCGACGCATCGGCGGCCGAGGTGATCGGCCCCGCCAGAGAAGGCGGCATCGCCCGTGTCGCGCTCGACGGCTCCGCCGTGGGCCGCGGCCTCGAGGGCTGGCTCGCGCCGGCGGGCACGCAGCCCGCGCCCGTGGAGGCGCAGCCCGCGTGGGCGTTCAACATCATCTATTCGTCGGGCACCACCGGCGAGCCCAAGGGCATCGTGCAGGGCCACGGCATGCGCTGGGCCCATGTGCAGCGCGGCGCCAAGTACGAGTACAGCCCCGACACCGTCACGCTGCTGTCGACGCCGCTCTACTCCAACACCACGCTGGTGGTGTTCTTCCCCACCATCGCCTTCGGCGGCTGCGTGGTGCTGATGCCCAAGTTCGACGCGCTCGGCTACCTGCAGCTGGCCTCGCAGCGTCGCGTGACGCACACCATGCTCGTGCCGGTGCAGTACCAGCGGCTGATGGCGCACCCGCGCTTCGACGAGCACGACCTGTCCGCCTTCCGCCACAAGTTCAGCACCAGTGCGCCCTTCAGCGCCGCGCTCAAGGCCGACGTGCTCAAGCGCTGGCCCGGCGGGCTGGTCGAGTTCTACGGCATGACCGAAGGCGGCGGCACCTGCATCCTGGAAGCGCACCTGAACCCGGCCAAGCTGCACACCGTGGGCCGGCCCGCCGAGGGCAGCGACATCCGCCTGATCGACGAGCAGGGCAACGAACTGCCGCGCGGCAACACCGAGGTGGCCGGCGAGGTGGTGGGCCATTCGGCCGGCATGATGATCGGCTACCACCGCCAGCCCGAGAAGACGCGCGAGGCCGAGTGGTTCGACGCCGCGGGCAAGCGCTTCATCCGCACCGGCGACGTGGGCCGCTTCGACGCCGAGGGCTTCCTCACGCTGTTCGACCGCAAGAAGGACATGATCATCAGCGGCGGCTTCAACATCTATCCGAGCGACCTCGAGGCGGTGCTGCGCGGCCATGCGGCGGTGGCCGACGCGGCCGTGGTCGGCGTGCCGTCGCAGCAGTGGGGCGAGACCCCGGTGGCCTTCGTGGTGCGCCGGGAGGGCGACGCCACCACCGAGGCCGCGCTGCTCCAATGGACCAACGACCAGCTCGGCAAGACCCAGCGGCTGGCGCGGCTGAGCTTCATCGACGAGCTGCCGCGCAGCGCGATCGGCAAGGTACTGAAGCGCGAATTGCGTGAACGCGATCACGGCTGACGCGTCGCCGCCCTGAAAACAGGGCACGATTGCGGCAGATGAAATCTCTACGCGGTCAGTTGCTCTTTTTCTGGGTGCTGTTGTTCGGCATGTGCGCCACGCTGGCGGTGGTCATGCTCACGCTGTACCGCAGCAGCGCGGGCGCGCAGGTGGCGGCGGGGCGCACCGCCACCGAACAGTCGTGCCGGTCCATCGCGGCGCGCTATGCCCGCTCGGCCACCGCCCCCCCGACCGCCCAGCCGCAGGTCGACCTGCTGCAGGTGCTGCTGCAGCTGGTGCTGATAGAGGCGCCGCATGTCGAGGGCGGCGTATGGCAGGCCGGCGGCGGCCACCTGGCCTACGCCTACCCCACCTACGAAGGCAGCGGCGTCAAGCGGGACGTGCCCGCCGCCGAGCAGCCGCTGATCGCCGAGCTGGCGCAGCTCGCGGCGCGCACGCAGCAGCCGCAGACCGACGTGGTGCGCGGCAGCCGCGAGGCGCTGATCGTCTCGGCCTGCCCGCTGGCAACCCCGCGCAATGACCTGGCGGCCTGGACCATGACCCGCACCAGCGGCGGCGCGCTGGCCGCGCAGGACAGCCTGCGCACCGGCCTGGGCGTGTTGCTGGTGCTGGTGCTGGCCTCGGGCCTGTGGCTGGGCTTCATCCTGCTGCGCGGGCTGCGCCATGTGCAGCGCCTGGAAAGCCGGCTGGCCCAGGCCGACGCCGACGGCGGCGCCGTGCCCGAACTCCCCCGCACCGGCGTGCGCGAGCTCGACCGCATCGTCGACGGCTTCAACCACTACCGGCTGCGCTTCGAGGAGGCCCGCACGCATCTGCGCGCGGCCGCCCAGCAGCGCAGCCGCGACCAGCGCCTGGCCGCGCTGGGCCGCATGACGGGCGGCATCGCCCACGAGATCCGCAACCCCATCGCCACCATGCGGCTGAAGGCCGAGAACGCCCTGGCCGCCACGCCCGAGCGGCAGGGCGCCGCGCTGCAGGCCATCGTCGGGCAGATCGACCGGCTCGACGGCCTGGTGCAGAGCCTGCTGGCGCTGGTGCAGCCGGTGGCGCTGGCGCCGGTGGAAGTGGTGCTGCACCGCTGGCTCGACGAGCGCGTGGCCGCCGTGGCGCCCAAGGCCGATGCCGCCGGCGTGCAGGTCACGCTGCATCACGACCAGCCCACCAGCGCCACCTTCGACCCGGTGCACCTGGCGCGCGCGGTCGACAACCTGCTCGACAACGCGGTGCGCCATGCGCCGCGCGGCGGCCACGTGGTGCTTTCGGCCCTGCAGCCCGACGCGCGCACGCTGGCCATCCGCGTGGACGACGACGGCCCCGGCGTGCCCGAATCGCTGCAGGCCAGCCTGTTCGAGCCCTTTGCCACCGGGCGCGCCGACGGCACCGGGCTGGGCCTGGCGCTGGCGCGCGAGGTGGCGCTGGCGCACGGCGGCGATCTGCGCCACGTGCCGCTGACGCCGGGCGCCCGATTCGAACTGGAGCTTCCATGGCGCATCTCCTGATCGTCGACGACGACGACGCCTTCCGCGACACGCTGGCCGAGACGCTGCAGGGCCTGGGCCATGAAACGGTCCCGGTCGCCAGCGGCGCCGAGGCCATCGAGACGGCGTCGCGCGAACGCTTCGACGCCGTGTTCCTCGACCACCGCATGCCCGGCATGGACGGCCTGCAGACGCTCGCCGCCCTGCAGGCGCGCCTGGCGCGGCTGCCGCCGGTGATCGTGCTCACGGCCTTTTCGAGCGCGGGCAACACCATCGAGGCGATGCGCCTGGGCGCCTTCGACCACCTGGCCAAGCCCATCAGCCGCGAGGCGGTGCGCGAGGTGCTGGAACGCGCGCTGCAGCAGCAAACGGCGGCCCTGCCGTCCGCCGCGGCGGCAGCGGACGACGACAGCGACCTGATCGGCCCGAGCCAGGCCATGCGCGAGGTACACAAGCGCATCGGCCTGGCGGCCGCCAATTCGATGCCGGTGCTGGTGCTCGGCGAAACGGGCACCGGCAAGGAAATGGTGGCGCGCGCCCTGCACCGCCATTCGGCCCGCGCCGGGCAGCCTTTCGTGGCCGTCAACTGCTCGGCCATTCCGAAGGAGCTGCTCGAAAGCGAGCTCTTCGGCCATGTGCGCGGCGCCTTCACGGGCGCCACCGGCGAGCGGCCCGGGTGCTTTCGCGCGGCCGACGGCGGCGTGCTGCTGCTCGACGAGATCGGCGACATGGCGCTGGACGTGCAGGCCAAGATCCTGCGCGCCCTGCAGGAGGGCGAGGTCACGCCGCTGGGCAGCCACAGGACGGTGAAGGTCGACGTGCGCGTGGTCGCGGCCACCCACCGCGACCTGGCCGCCGCCGTGCGCGAAGGACGCTTCCGGGAAGACCTGCTGTACCGGCTCGACGTGCTGTCGATCCGCATGCCGCCGCTGCGCGAACGGCTGGCGGACATCATTCCGCTGGCGGAGCACTTCCTGCGCCGCGCCGCGCTGCAAGGCGCACCCGATGCCGTGTCCAAGGCGCTGTCGGCCGAGGCGGCGCAGCGGCTGCTGAGCCACCCGTGGCCGGGCAACGTGCGGGAGCTGCGCAACGTGATGGAGCGCTGCCATGCGCTGGTGCGGCACCGCGTGATCGGCGGCGCGGACCTGGACCTCGCGCTCGGAGCCCCGGCTCCTGGCGAAGCACCCGCTACGCTGCCTGCCGACTGGCTCGAGGGCGAGCTGCCAACCGCCGTCGAGCGGCTGGAGCGCCTGCTGATCGCGCACGCGCTGGCGCAGACGCAGGGCAATCGCGCCGAAACGGCACGCCGGCTGGGCATCCACCGGCAGCTGCTGTATCGAAAACTGGCGCAGTACGGCCTCGAATGAGCCACGGGTGTCCGCAAACCGGACACCCGGTGTCTCCGGATCATGCGGCGCCAAGCAGCGTGATGCTCGCAAGTTGTTGATTTGAAAGGATTCATGGGCTGGCACGTTGTGTGAGATGTCTTTGGGCATCCACCCTTCAAGGAGCCATCCATGACACATCGCATCACCTACCTCGCTGCCGCCTGCCTGCTGGCGAGCAGCGCCGCCTTCGCCCAGGTGCCGCCGCCACCCGGCGGCCCGGTGCCCCCGCCGCCGCTCGGCGCCACCGCCCCCATGCCGCCCGCCGCGCCGGAAGCGGGCACCGTCGCCAGCGGCCGCGTGCAGCAGTGGCTCATCAACCCTAACGGCGAGGCCGACGGCCTGCTGCTGAGCGACGGCACGCAGGTCGCATTTCCGCCGCACCTCTCGGCGGCCGTGATGCAGATGCTCAAGCCCGGCGACACGGTGCAGGTCAGCGGCTGGCGCGCGCCCAACGTGCCAGTGGTGCGCATGCAGGCCCTCGTCGCCAACGGCCGCAGCCTGACCGACCAGCCTCCGGCGCCCGGCATGGCCCCGCCGCCGCCGCGCGACCCG
Organism: Variovorax sp. AB1(2024); assembly: GCF_037482385.2. Lineage (NCBI taxonomy): Bacteria > Pseudomonadati > Pseudomonadota > Betaproteobacteria > Burkholderiales > Comamonadaceae > Variovorax > Variovorax sp. AB1(2024). The sequence goes on from NZ_JBBHKP020000001.1 coordinate 376,528, forward strand.
GGCGCGCTCGTCGCGCTGTCGGCGGGCGGTCGCATCGAACGCCTGCTCTACACCGACCGCGGCGACGTGCGCGGCGTGGTGCTCGCCGACAAGACCACGGTGCGCTTTCCCCCGCACATCGGCGCCATGTACGGCGCGCAGCTGCAACCCGGCGCACAGCTCCATGCACGCGGCTGGGGTACGCGCAGCGCGCAGGGCACGGCGCTGGAAGCCACCAGCCTCGGCCCGACCGCGGACACGGTGCGCGAGGTTTTCGGCGGGCCGGGCCTGGAACCCGCACCGCGCGGTCCCGGCGGTCCCCGCGGTCCGAGGGGCGCGGGCCCCACGCCGCCCGCACCGCTGATGGCTCCGCCGGCCCCGGTACCGGCCTCCTGATCTTGCTGTCCGGCCCGCCATGACCACCACCGCCGCACCTTCTCGCCGCAGCCTGCGCGCACTCGACGCACTGGCCTTCTTCGCACCCGACATCCAGGGCGGCGTCGGCCCGTTCCTGATCGTCTTCATGGCCGGCACGCTGGCCTGGGACCCGCAGCGCATCGGCACCGTGATGTTCGTCTCGGCGCTGGTCGGGCTGCTGGTGCAGGCGCCGGCCGGGGCGCTGATCGACAGCGCGCGCCACAAGCCGCGCTGGATCGCCGGCGCCATTTCGCTCATCGCGGCGTGCCTGGTGGTCATGGCGCACTGGCCGGGCTACGGCGTGATCCTGGCGGGGCAGTCGCTCATCGGCGCGGCGGGCACGCTGGTGGCGCCCGCCATCGCGGCCGTCAGCCTGGGCATGGTGGGCCGCGCCGGGCTGGACGCGCGGGTCGGCCGCAACGCCGCGATCACGGCGGCGGGCACGGTGCTGTGGGCGCTGGGCACCGGCTGGGTGGGCCACGCGTTCGGCCCGCGTGCCATGTTCTTCTACGCGGTGGCGATGGCGCTGCCGACCATCGCGGCGGCCATGCTGATCCGCAAGCGCGACGTCGATCCGAAGCTGGCGCGCGGCGCCGATGCCGATCACGACGAGGCCGGTGCGCCGCACTCCACCGCACGGTGGTACGACCGCCGCTTCATCGTGCTGCTGACCTGCGCCTTCCTGTTCCACCTGGCCAATGCCGCCATGCTCACGCTGGTCGCGCAGAAGGTCGGCACGCAGGCCGGCACCTCGGCCACGCTATGGCTTTCGGGCGGGGTCATCGTCACGCAGCTGGTCACCATCCCGATCGCCCTGGCGGTCGGGCGCTGGGCGCCGCGGCTGCCGCGCAAGCCGATCTTCCTGGTCGGCTTCGCGGTGCTGCCGGTGCGCGGGCTGCTGTACCTGCTGGCCGACAGCCCGGCCGCGCTGCTGTCGCTGCAGGTGCTGGACGGCATCGGCGCGGGCATCTTCGGCGTGATGCTGACCCTGATGATCGGCGACCTCACGCGCGGCAGCGGCCACTTCAACTTCGCGCTGGGCATCGGCGCGGCCTGCGTGGGGCTGGGCGCGGCGCTCAGCAACCTGGTGGCGGGCACGGTCGCGCACCTGGCCGGCTACGGCACGGCCTTCGTGATGCTGGCGGGCATCGCGGCTGCTGCGCTGACGCTGTTCGCGCTCGCGATGCCGGAAACTCGCGAGCGGCGCCGTTCGATGGCGAACGCGCCGGCCGCCTCCGCACTGACCATCGCCGCTCCATGACCAAAGACACCGTGTCCGCCCTCGCACCCTCCTCGCCCGCCGCTTCCGGCGCCGACGCGCCCGCAACCCACGAAGGCGGCGGCAACGGCCTGCTCTGGGTGCTGGTGGCGGTGGCGGTGCTGTTCGCCTTCTTGCGCCCGCGCGCGCCGATGGACTGGCTCAAGCTGGTCGACTGGCAGACCGTGGGCGCGCTGGCCGGACTGCTCGCCATCACGCAGGGCGTGGAGAAGAGCGGCATGCTCCAGTCGGCCGCCCAGCGGCTGCTGGCGCGCACCACCGACCTGCGCCAGCTGGCGCTGCTGCTGACCGCCACGGCGGCCGTGCTGTCGGCGCTGGTCACCAACGACGTGAGCCTGTTCCTGCTGGTGCCGCTCACCCGCGTGCTGGCCACGCAGGCGCACCTGCCCCTGGCGCGTCTGGTTGTGCTGCAGGCGCTGGCGGTGAACGCGGGCTCCGCGCTCACGCCCATCGGCAATCCGCAGAACCTGTACCTGTGGCACCGCACCGGCGAGAGCTTCGGCGGCTTCATGCTGATGATGGCGCCCACCGTGCTGGTCATGCTGTTCTGGCTGTTCGTGGCCGTTTGGCTGCTGGTGCCGCGCACGGCCATCGCGCTCAAGCCGGCGGCCGAGGCCGCGCCGGTGCAGCCGAGGCTGCTGGCGCTGTCGGGCGTGCTGTTCGTGGGCTTCGTCATCGCGCTCGACCGGCACTGGCTGCTGGCGGGCCTGGCGGTGGTGTTCGTCGCCTACCTGCTGTTCCAGCGCCACGTGCTGCTGGGCGTCGACTGGGCGCTGCTCGCCATCATCGCGCTGATGTTCGTCGACCTGCGACAGCTCGCCGAACTGCCGGCGGTGGCTTCGCTGGTGGGCCAGTGGCCGATCGCCGAGGGCTGGCGCGCGTACCTCGCGGCCATCGCCACCTCGCAGTTCATCAGCAACGTGCCGGCCACCATCCTGCTGGACCGCTACGTGCACGACCTGCCCGCGCTGGCGGCGGGCGTGAGCGTGGGCGGCTTCGGCTGCGTGCTGGGCTCGCTGGCCAACCTCATCGCCCTGCGGCTGGCCAAGGTGCCGCACGGGCTGCGCGAGTTCCATCGCATCAGCATTCCCTTCCTGGTCGTGTGCGCGGCATCGGCGCTGCTGCTGCGGCTCGCTTGATCGCGTTTTCCGTTCCACAACCACACTCAAAAAAGGACATTCCATGCCACATCCCCACGACACCCTCGACGTCTGGTCGGTCGAAGGCCGGTTCCAGCATCTGATCTACAGCCCCAAGGGCGGCATCGAAGGCGTGCTGATCGACACCGACGGCGTGCCCACGCAGTTCGTGTTCGAGCGCCACGACGAAGACGCCGCGGCTGCGTTCGCCGGCCTGAAGTCCGGCCAGGCACTGGTGATCGAAGGCATCGAGGAAGGCCCCTCGCCCAAGGGCGAGGCGCAACACACGGTCTACCGCTTCGAACGGCTGGCCTCGGTCGACGGCAAGGCCCCGCGCCAGGCGGAGGCCGCCGCAAGCATCGACGGCCAGGTGGTGCGCTTCAACTACGCGCGCCACGGCGAGGCCAACGGCGTGGTGCTGGACACCGGCGACTTCGTCCACACCAAGCCCGACGGCATGGCGCGCCTGGGCCTGAAAGTGGGCGACAAGGTGCGGGCCGAGGGCCGCACGCAGCCGCTGGCGACCGGCAACGGGCGCGTGGTCGAGGCCGTGCGGGTCAACGGACAGCCCGTGCGGGACGACGCCGACGAGGGCTGATCGATCCCGCTTGTGGCAAGGCCGGGGCTGCGCGGACAATCCGCTGCAGCCCATGCATGCCCCCGCTTCCTCCCAGCCGCCCCACCAGCCCCGCCATGAACTCGCCCTGCGCGACTATGGCGACTCGCACGGCAGCCACGCGCACGACCACTTCCAGGTGCTGATCGGCCTGGGCGGCGTGCTCGAGATCGAAGTGGAGGGCCGGGGCCGCGGCATCGGCGCAGGCCAAGCGCAGGTGATCGCCCCGGGCGAGCGGCACGACTTCAACGCGCGCAAGCACGGCAGCCTGTGCCTGGTGCTCGACACCACGCAGCCGGCATGGGCGCGCTGCGCCGAGCGCGCACCGACCGGCGCGCCGCAACTGCACACGCTGGCGCGCTACCTGGCGCAATGCATCAGCCAGCCGCAGGCCTCGGCGCTGGCCCTGCTGCACGGCCCCGCGCTGCTGCTGGAGGCCTGGAGCCCAGGGCCGGCGTCTTCGGACTCGCGCCGTCGCCGCATCGACTGGCCCCTGCTCACCGACTGGGCCCGGGCCCGCTGGCACGAGCCGCTGGGCGTGGCCGACCTGGCCGATGTCGCCTGCCTGAGCGCGAGCCAGTTCGCGCAGCGCTGCCGCGAAGAACAGGGCATGAGCCCGATGCACTGGCTGCGCTCGCTGCGGCTGGCGCATGCGCGCGAACTGCGGCTCGGCGGCATGGGCGTGGCCGAGACGGCGCGCCGCACGGGCTACCGCTCGCCGTCGGCGCTGACCGCCGCGCTGCGCCGCTGATTTCACCGCCGATCCCGCCGCAAACCGTCGTTGCGCGACGACAGTCCGTCATTGCGCGACGCTCGCATCGCGTAGCCTCGCCGGCCATGCCGTCCACTTTCTTTGCACTGCTCGCCATTGCGCTCTGGGCGACGCTCGCCTCGCTGGGCACCTCGCTGTCGCACCTGCCCCCGTTCCTCACGACCGGTATCGCGCTGATCGTCGGCAGCGTGCCGAGCTGGCCGCTGGTGCTGCGCGACCGCAGCGCATGGAAGGTGCCGCCGCGCACGCTGGCGCTGGGCATCTACGGCCTGTTCGGCTATCACTTCCTGCTGTTCATGGCGCTGCGGATCGCGCCGCCGGTGGAAGCCAACCTCGTCAACTACCTGTGGCCGCTGCTCATGGTGGTGCTGGCGCCGGTGCTGCTGACCGGCATGTCGCTGCGGCCGGTGCACGTGGTGGCGGCGCTGCTGGGGTTCGCGGGCGCGGCGGCGGCGATCCTCGGGGCGCGGGGGGCCGTGGCCTCCGGGCCGGCAACCACGTACTGGGGCTTCCTGCCCGCGCTGGCCTCGGCCGTGATCTGGGCCAGCTACTCGCTGTGGACGAAGCGCGTGCCAGCCTTCCCCACTTCCGCCATCGGCCTGTTCGGGCTGGTCTCGGGCCTGCTGGCGCTGGCCTGCCACGCCCTGCTGGAAACACCGGCCGTGTTGTCGGGCCGCGACTGGCTGCTGCTGGTGCTGTGCGGCCTCGGCCCGCTGGGCGCGGCCTTCTTCCTGTGGGACATGGCGCTCAAGCGCGGCGACGCGCGGCAGATCGGCATCCTGAGCTACATCACGCCGCTGGCCTCGACCGCGCTGCTGCTCGCCGTCACCGGCCGGCCGCTGACCTGGAGCATCGCGCTCGCGGCGATCCTGATCATCTCGGCCGCGCTGATGGGCACCCGCGCGCGCTGAATGCGCCTGCGTCCGACGGCGCGCCGCGCGTTTTCTGGCAGAGTGGCGGCTCAGGAACAAAGGAGCCACGCATGAACGAAAAGAACGGTGATTTCGAGATCACGCCCAAGCTCGTGTTCGACATGAACCTTGCGCTGTACCTCGACCTGGTCGCCGCACTGGAAACCGCGGGCGCCGTCACCTACCGCCAGATGGCGGCCCGCGTTCTGAACATCAGCATGGATGCCCGCGACGACGGCGAAGCCGGCCTGTCGACGGTGCTCGAAGGCATCGCCAAGGGCTTCGCAGGCCGGGGCGACGGCCTGTCGATCGAACTGCTGAAGGCCGCGCGCGGCCTGCGGGACGACGAGGCGATGGGCGACATTCCCATGCGCCCCGAAAACGACTGAAGCGTCCCCCGCCCGTCGATCAGTCAGTCGATCAGGCTTCGGCGACCTGCAGCACCAGCTTGCCGAAGTTCTCGCCCGCAAAGAGCTTGTTGAGCGACTCGGGGAAGGTGTCCAGGCCCTTGACGACGTCTTCCTTGCTCTTCATGCGGCCGTCCTTCAGGTAGCCGGCCATCTCGGCGATGGCGATGTGATACCGGTCGGCGTAGTCGAACACCACGATGCCCTCCATGCGCGCGCGGTTCACCAGCAGGCTCAGGTAGTTCTTCGGCCCGGCCGAGGGCATGCTGTTGGCGTTGTTGTACTGGCTGATGGCGCCGCAGATGATGATGCGGGCCTTGCGCGCGAGCCGCGCCAGCACCATGTCGAGGATCTCGCCGCCGACGTTGTCGAAGTAGACGTCCACGCCCTTCGGGCAATGCGCCTTGAGGCCTTCGCGCACAGCGCCCGCGCCGGCCTTGTAGTCGATGCAGGCGTCGAAGCCGAGCTCCTTGACCACCCAGTCGCACTTGGCGGCGCCGCCGGCGATGCCGACCACGCGGCAGCCCTTGATCTTGGCCAGCTGGCCCACGGTCTGGCCCACGGCGCCCGCCGCGCCGGAGACCACCACCGTCTCGCCCGGCTTCGGCTGGCCCACGTCCATCAGCCCGAAGTAGCCGGTCATGCCGGGCATGCCCAGCACGTTGAGCCACTGGGTGATGCTGCCGACGCTCAGGTCGATCTTCACCAGACCGTTGCGCTTGAGGTCGTCCTGCGCGATGAGGATGTATTCCTGCACGCCGAGCGTGCCGTACACCGTGTCGCCGACGGCGAACTTCGGGTTCTTCGAGGCCACCACGCGGCCGACGCCGCCGGCGCGCATCACCTCGTCGATGGCCACGGGCGGGATGTAGCTCTTGGCGTCGTTGAGCCAGCCGCGCATGGCCGGGTCGAGCGACAGCGACAGCGTCTTGACCAGCACGCCGCCCTCGGCCGGCTCGCCGACGGGCTCGGTGGTGAACTTCCAGTTCTCGCGGGTGGCGGCGCCTTCGGGGCGCTTGGCAAGGCGGACCTGGTGGTTGGTGAGGGGGCTGCTCATGGTGTCTCCTTGAATGACGGGCCGGGCGCCGCGTGGGCACGGAGGCGCATCGTAGCCGCGCACCGCGCGCCCTCCGTAGCCCCGCCTGTAGCGCAGGCGACAGCCAGGCGCGGCCGCGCGCTACACCAGCCGCACGATGATCTGCAGCCCCGGCGAGGCGTTGCGCACCATGAGTTCGCCGCCGTGCGCCTCGGCGATCAGCCGGCACAGGTACATGCCCAGGCCGACGCCGCCGGTGGCCCGCGCCCGCGCGCCGTCGGTGCGGTAGAAGGGCTCGGTGAGCCGCTCCAGCTGTGCATCGTCGACGCCGGGGCCGTGGTCGCGCACCTCGATCTCGACGCCCTGCTGCTTGCCGTCGAGCACCGCGCGCAGCGACACGCATGGCGGGCGCGGCGCGTCGTTGCTGTAGCGCAGCGCGTTGTCCAGCAGGTTGCGCACCAGCAGGCGGATGCGCATGCGGTCGACGGCATGCGGCGGCAGGCCGTCGGCCAGGTCCAGGTGCACCTGCTGCGCGCCGGGCATCTCGGCCACGGTCTCGCGGATCAGCACGGCCAGGTCGACCGGCTCGCGCTGCAGCGCCACGTGCGGGCTCGCCAGCCGTTCGCTTTCGAGCAGGTCGCTGATGAGGTCGCGCATCTCGTTCAGGTCGCGCAGCAGCGCCTCGCGCTCGGCCTGGCCTTCGGGCGTGGCCGGCAGCAGCTCGGCGTTGAGGCGGGCACGGGTGAGCGGCGAGCGCAGCTCGTGGCTCAGCGCGAGCAGCAGGCCGCGCTTGGCGTCGAGCATGGCCTGGATGTCGTCGGCCATGGTGTTGACGCGTTGCGCGAGATCGCCGAGGTCGTCGTTGCGGCGGACCGGAATGGGCTGCGAGAACTCGCCGCGGCCGAAGCGCTGCGCGCCTTCGCGGATGTCGATCAGCGGCCGCAGCAGCCGGCTCACATAGGCATAGGCCAGCAGCACGCACGACAGCAGCACGCCGAGCGTGGCCCAGCCGATGACGCGCGGCGCCAGTTCCCAGAGCTTGGGCGACCAGCCGAAGATCACGCGGTGCCCATCGGCGGTGGAGCGGATGAACCACTTGTCGCCGCCGGGCCTGTCGTCGCGGTCGTGCATCCAGCCGCCGGGGCTGTTCGCGCCGCCGGGGTTGGAGTCCCAGTTGACCGTGGGGCCGACGATGCGGATGGTGATGGGAAGGCGCGCCACCAGCGCCTGCGCGCGCGCCACGTCCGGCGGCGTGCCGATGTCGGCGACCAGGCGGTCGGTGTAGTCGGTCAGCATCGGCCTGGCGGCCTCGGCCCAGCCGGTGGAAAAAGCCCGCTTCATGCCGCCCATGAAGACCACCGCCATCACCATGGCCAGCAGCACGAACATCAGTACCAGCCGCACGCGCAGCGAACGGCGCCAGCGGCGCTTGCCCTGCACCTTCTCGTTCCAGCGCGCATGCCACTGCTTGTGCCACTCCTGGCGCCATTCTTCGTCGCGGCATTCCATGCGCCGCCGCATCTCGCGGGGGAACCTGCGGTTGAAGCTCATGCAGTCTCGCTGCGCGCCACGGCCAGTGCGTAGCCGGCATTGCGCAGCGTCTTGATGCAGTCCAGCGGCTCCAGCTTCTTGCGCAGGCGGCTCACCACGATGTCGACCGCGCGCGTGTAAAGCTCGGCCTCGTGGCCGCGCAGGCGGTTGAGGATGTCGTCGCGGCTGAAGACCTTGCCGGGTTCGCCGGCCAGCAGCGCAAGCAGCTCGAACTCGGTGCCGGTGAGCTCCACGCGCTCGCCGTGGCGCAGCACCTGTCGGCGGTCGAGGTCGATCGACAGGCCGTCGAACACGCGCTGCTGCGTGCTGCTTGCGGCCGGCGGCGCGCTGCGCTGGCGGCGCAGGATGGTCTGCACGCGCGCCACCAGCTCGCGCGGCTCGAAGGGCTTGGGCACGTAGTCGTCGGCGCCCAGTTCGAGGCCGACCACGCGGTCCATCACTTCGCCGCGCGCGGTGAGCATCACGATGGGGATGTCGCTTTCCTTGCGGATCTCGCGGCACAGCTCGAAGCCGTCCATCTCGGGCAGCATGACGTCGAGGATGGCGGCGTCGTATTGGCCGGCGCGCAGCTTGGCGAGGCCTTCGCTCGGGCGCACGGCGCTTTCGAGCGTGCAGCCGAAGCGTGCGAAGTAGGTGGTCAGCGGCGCGGCGAGGTGTTCGTCGTCGTCGATCAGCAGGATGCGCGGCATGGCGGGATTGTGCCTCCTGGCAAGCATGTGGCGGATGACTTCGCTCACCATCAGACCCGCCGGCATCGCACCGCCCAGGTCAGGCCTGCCACCAGAATTGCGAGCAGCAGCGCGTGGTAGACCACGTCGCCCGTGGAGCCGGGGCCGATGCCGGCCACGATGGTGCCCAGCCCGACCAGCGTGCCCAGCAGCGCGAAGCCCTGGCCGAAGATCGCGGCGCGCCGCGCATGCGCGGGACGCAGCCAGGTCTCGACCGCAGCCAGCACCAGCACCGTCGCGATCACCGCCTCGGCGATGCGCGCCGGTGCGTGCGCATGGCCCGGCACGAGGTAGCCGGCATGCACCGTCGACGCGACACCGAGCGTGAGCGCCTCGGCCAGCATCCATGCGCGCGCGATACGCGGGCGCATGACGGGGGCGGCCATCGCGCTCACCACGGATCGGCCCGGCCGATGCGGCCGAGATGCGTGAGCCCGAAACCGGCGGCGTACTTGAGCCCGTAGCCGAGCGCGCGGTCGAAGCCGATGTGGGCGAACCAGATCAACCCGCCGGCCACCGCCCACGGCGTGGCCGCGAGCACGCCGAGCGCGAGCAAAAGTGAGGGGCCGACGTACGAGTGCGTCGCGTTGTACAGCGCCGCGCCCACGCGCGGCCCGGCAAGGTAGCCGAGCATCGCGAGGTCGGGCGCCAGCAGCCAGAGCGCGAACACGCCCCAGCCCAGCCCGTACTGCGCGTACGCGGCAAGCGCCACGCCAAGCACCACCGCGCCCTCGAGGCGCAGCAGCGCACGCACGCCACCCGCGGCCGCGGCGCCAGAGGCCTGTTCGCGGGATACCGCGGAACCGGCTTCGCCGGGCCGCAGGTATCGCCCCCGGAGAGGGGGAAGGCGAAGCGACACGAAGTGCGCGAAGACTGGGGGCGAGCCCATGCTCAGTTCCAGCGGCGGCCGCCGCGCTCCATGAAGTCGCGCACCTTCTGCTGCTGCGCGGCGTTCAGGTTGTCGTAGAAGTCGGCGGCGGCCGCGATGATCTCGGGGCTGCCGGCGCGCACCGCCGCGGTCTTCTCGTCGACGAGTCGTGCGGCACCGGCCTGGTCGAGCTTGTTGCCCGCGAACAGCGCCTTGAACTGCGAGCGCGGGTCGCCCGAGCCGCCTGCGCCGCGCATGGCTTCACGCTGCGCCTGCATCTTCTCGGCCAGCACGGTGAGCTTCTGTTTCTGGTTGGCGTCGAGCTCGAGCTTGCTGCCCACGCGTTCGACCATCTTGGCGCGGAACTCGGCACTGTTGCCGCTCCAGCCGTGGCGGTGGCCGGCGCAGCCGGCGATGCTGCCGGCCACCACTGCCAGGCCGGCAAAACCGAAGAGAGTACGTTTGATCCAGTGCTTCATGATTGTTCCTTGCTCGCCCCCAGGCTTGCCCACTTCGTGTGGCCGCCACCCCCCTACCGGGGGCGACACCCGTGGCCCGGCAAAGCCGGTTCCACGGTGTCCCTGAAAAAGGGGCATCGTTGATTGGAGGGATTACAGGCGGCTGCTCTTGGCGTTGGCCGCCGAGGCGCGTGCGTCCACCGGGTTCTGCATGGTCGAGATGACCTGGCTGTTCACGCGCGAGCCCGAGGACACGTTCTGATCGGGCGCCGCCGCGGTGCGCACGGCTTCGGCGACGACGCGGGCGCGCTCGGTCGACACGGCCACGGTCTCCGGACCGCGCGAGCCGCGCACCACGTTCTGGTTGGGCGCCGAGGCGGTACGCACGGCTTCGGCGCTGACTTCGGCGCGGCTCTTGGCCGACACGGCGGGCAGCACGCCCTCGTAGCTTTCAGCCTTGGCACCGGCCGCCGCGAGCATGGCGAACGAACCGACGGCGATGATCTGGGTCAGGGAGAGAGATTGCTTCATTTGGCAGGCCTTTCTTTCAGGGTTGGAAGAGAAGGCCTGATCGTGCTTGCGGGGCCGCCGCAAGTCCTTTCGCCGCAGTTTCGGCGTGTTTCGTTTTATTGCGGCGCTAGTGCTTTCGCAGCAGCCGCAGCAGCACCGCGAGCGCGATGCAGGGCGCGAGCAGCGCCCAGAAGCCCGCATGCGCATAGCCCAACCCGCCCGCCAGCGAGCCGGCGGCGAACGTGGCCACCGGCGGCCACGCCTTGTGCAGGCGGGCACCGGCCGCCGCCATGCCGGGCGCGCGCGTGGCGATGTCGACCAGGTCCATCACCAGCTGCGTGACGTTGCCTGTCATCACGGTGCTGGGCGTCAGGCGCGAGAACACGCTGCGCGCGGCGGTGTTCTGCACCGACATCGCCAGCACGCCCATCAGCCCGACGCCGATGGCGTGCATGCCGCCGCCGTGTGCGAAGGGCCCGGCCCACACGCCCGCAAGCATGAAGGCCGCGAGGCCCGCGAGCTGGATGGCGACCAGCGGCGCGGCGGTGTCGCGCCCTTGCCGTTCGCGCCGCAGCTGGAACAGGCGCGTGGCCGCGACGCCGATGACGAAGGTCGGCAGCGCCAGCAGCTTGCCGACCACATCCGCATGGCCGTCGCCCGCCATCGCCGCGCCGATGAGCACGAAGTTGCCGGTGACGTGCGCGGTGAAGAGGCCGAACAGCGCGACGAAGCCGAGCGTGTCGACGAAGCCGCCGGTGAAGGCGAGCAGCATGCCGTGGCCGGGAGGATCGACGGGCGCCACGTCGGCAGCGTGGGCGGCGGGCGCGGCGGGCGCGGCGGGCGCGGCGGGCGTGGACGAAGGCGAAGTCATGCGAGCGATGTCCCTTGGCAATGCGCGGTGCCGCGCGCCACGAAAAGACTCAGCCCGCGAGCGCGGCGGCCGGGTCGTCGGATTCGAGCACGCCCCTGGCCCACGCCTCGAGCTTGCCGGTGTCGGCGCGCAGCACTTCCTGCTTGACCGCGAGGATGCGCGAGGGGTGCATCGAGAAGCTGCGCAGGCCCAGCCCGAGCAGCAGCCGCGTGAACGCCACGTCGCCTGCCATCTCGCCGCACACCGACACGCCCTTGCCCTGCCGGCGGCACTCGGCGATGGTGTCGGCCACGAGCTTGAGCACGGCCGGGTGCGCCGGGTCGTAGAGGTGCGCCACCGACTCGTCGGCGCGGTCGATGGCCAGCGTGTACTGGATCAGGTCGTTGGTGCCGATCGACAGGAAGTCGAAGTGCTTCAGGAAGATGCGCAGCGTGAGCGCCGCGGCCGGTATCTCGATCATGGCGCCGAGCTTGACCGGGCCGTACACCGCGCCGCGGTTGTCGAGCTCGGCCCGCGCGAAGTCGATCAGCGACATGGTCTGGCGGATCTCGCTGGCATGCGCGAGCATGGGAATCAGCAGGTGGATCTCGCCGTGCGCGGCGGCCCGCAGGATGGCGCGCAGCTGCGTGAGGAACATCGCCGGGTCGGCCAGGCTCCAGCGTATGGCGCGCAGGCCGAGCGCGGGGTTCAGGTGCTCCTGCTTGTTGGCCGACTTGCTGTCCAGCGGCTTGTCGGCGCCCACGTCGATGGTGCGGATGGTGACCGGCATGCCCTGCATGCCCTCGACCGCGCGCTTGTAGGCCTGGTATTGCTCTTCCTCGTCGGGCAGGCGCGTCTGGCGGGCCGAAGATTCGCGGCCCATGAAGAGGAATTCGCTGCGGAACAGCCCGACGCCCACCGCGCCGGCCTTGACGGCGCCCACGGTGTCCTCGGGCATCTCGATGTTGGCCAGCAGCTCGACGCGCTGGCCGTCGAGCGTGACGGCCGGCTTGTGGCGCAGCCGCGCGAGGCGCCCGCGCTCCAGGTCGCCCTGGCGCTGCTTGAAGCCGTACTCGGCCAGGATGATCGGCGAGGGGTCGACGATGACCACGCCGGCATCGCCGTCGATGATGACCCAGTCGTCCTGGCGCACCAGCTGGCTCGCGGTGCGCGCGCCCACCACGGCCGGGATGTCCATGCTGCGCGCGACGATGGCGGTGTGCGAGGTGCGCCCGCCCACGTCGGTCACGAAGCCGGCGAACACGCTCTTCTTGAACTGCAGCATGTCGGCCGGCGACAGGTCGTGCGCGATCAGCACCAGCGGCACGTCGATGCCGTCGCCCGCGGTGGGGTCGTCGTGCTCGTCGTTGTCGTCGACCGGCGCGGCGGCGCGCTTGCGGCGCGGCGGGCTCGGCGCGAGCACGGCGGCCGTGCCCTTCATGCGGTGCAGCAGGCGCTCGACCACCTGCTCGAGGTCGGCCTTGCGTTCGCGCAGGTAGGCGTCTTCCATCTCGTCGAACTGGCGCGCGATGATTTCCAGCTGCGTGGTCAGCGCCCATTCGGCGTTGTAGAGCCGCTCGCTGATCCAGTGCTTGACGCCGCCGCTCAGGGCCTCGTCCTGCAGTAGCATCTGGTGCACCTCGAGCAGCGCCGCCAGCTCGTGCGGCGCGTCGTTGGGGCCCATCTGGGCCACGTTGGCCTGCAGCTTGGTGAGCTCGTCGGCCACCGCGTTGCGCGCGGTGCGCACGCGGTCGATCTCGGTCTCGATCTCTTCGGGCTTGATGAAGTAGTGGGCCACGTCGATGCGGCTCGACACCACCAGCACAGCGCGCCCGATGGCAATGCCACGGGCGACAGGGAGGCCGTGGACTGCGAAGGTCATGGGAGAGTCCTTATTCTCCTTCGCCGAACTTGTCGTCCATGAGATGGACGATGGCGTTCATCGCTTCTTCTTCCTGCGGGCCGTTGGTTTCGAGCTCCACGGTGGAGCCGAGCCCGGCGGCCAGCATCATGACGCCCATGATGCTCTTGGCATTGATGCGGCGGTCGCCGCGCGAGAGCCAGACCTCGCAGGGAAAGCTGCCTGCGAGCTTGGTCAACTTGGCCGATGCGCGTGCGTGCAGGCCCAGCTTATTGCTGATGGTCACGGATTTCTTGATCACTGTGCTTTCTCTTCGCCTGGTTCTGGGGAGCGGCCGCCGCCACCTGCATGACACCCGCGGTGCCGCCGGCCAGGGCCCGTTGCACCAGAGTCTCGAGCGGTTCGTGCCGGTAGGTGACGGCGCGCAGCAGCATCGGGAGATTGACCCCCGCCACCAGCCGCGACCGGACGCCGTCCACCAGCTTCTGCGCCACGTTGCAGGGCGTGGCGCCGAACACGTCGGCCAGCACCAGCACCTGCGCGCGGGGCGCGTGCAGCTGCTGCGCGAGCGTGATGCGCGCGGCGGCCAGCGTTTCTTCGGGCGACACGTTGGGCAACACGTCGAGCGCGACGATGGCCTGCTCGCAATCTGGGAACACATGCAGCGCGCACTGCCGCAGCGCATGTGCGAACGGTGAGTGGGCGATGATGAGGATGCTGTTCATGCGGGACGGAGGACGACGCGCCGATTATGCGGGGGCGCCCAGTGGATGTAGATATATGACACAACGCGGCAGCGCGGCAAACCGGACAGTGCCGCCCCAGGGCGAGCGGCACGCGCGGCTATCAAAACAATAGCAGCCTCGCTTCACGGGAAGCGCAGGCCTTCGAAGAAGGTTTGCGAGGCATCGGCCGCGGAGGGCTTGCCGAGCACGGTGGCCTGGTAGAGCGCCACGGTGCCGTCCTTCTGCGATTGGGCGAACCACAGCACCTGCACGGGGGCGCCGGCCTGCGCCGGTCGGGCATCCAGCCGCAGCGGCGGCGGCACGGCGGTCGCGCGCTGCACGCTGGCGCTGGTTTCGGTCACCTGCATGCCGCCGAGCTGGGCGCGGGTGGCGGTGCGCCACGCATTGAGCCAGGCTTCGGCCTGGGCCGGCCCGCTGGCCGAAGCGTGCGCGATGGCGAAAGTCGCGCCACCGGCTTCGCAGCCCGTCATGTCGACCTGAACCGATTCGGCACCGAGCGGCACGGCACGGTTCGCCTTGTCGGCCTTGCAGGGCAGCATCGCGATCAGCCCGGCGTCGCCGACCGGCACGTCGCGCCAGTTGAAGGTGGGGCTGCAGGCGGCGAGCAGGGCCGCCGCGACCAACGCAAGCCAGGAAGATGGAAAGGGCGACGACGGCATGGGGGAGCGATTATCGAGCCGCCCGGGGCCGGCGGGGCGTCGCAAGCACGATCGGGCGGGCGGAACTAAAATCGCGCCGCCCTCCTCTCTACGCTGCCATGAAAAAATACATCGCCGCTGCCGCCGTCGTCATCGCATTGGCCACCGGCGTGGGCGTGTACCTCGGCTCCGGCGCCACCGCCGCCCCGGCCTCGACCTTCGTGCTGCTCGACGGCACGAAAAAGAGCACGGCCGACCTGAAGGGCAAGGTCACGCTGGTCAACTTCTGGGCCACGAGCTGCGTGACCTGCGTCGGCGAGATGCCCAAGGTCATCGCCACCTACGACAAATACAAGGCCCGGGGCTACGACACGCTGGCAGTGGCCATGAGCTACGACCCGCCGAGCTACGTCGTCAATTTCGCCGAAACGCGCAAGCTGCCGTTCAAGGTGGCGATCGACAACACCGGCAGCGTGGCGCAGGCCTGGGGCGACGTGAAGCTCACGCCGACCACCTACCTGGTCAACAAGCGCGGCGAGATCGTGAAGCGCTATGTGGGCGAGCCTGATTTCGCCGAGCTGCACAAGCTGATCGAGAAACTCCTGGCCGAAGCCTGATCCTTCGGCCGGCGACAAGGAAAAAGGCGCTCCGAGGAGCGCCTTTTGTTTTTACTGGTTGCGGAAGCTGTCGTGGCACGACTTGCAGCTCGCGGCGGTCGGGCCGAACTGGGTCTTCAGCGCGTCGATGTTGCCGGCCTTGGCTGCCACCAGCAGCTTGCCGGTCTCTTCGACCAGCTTCTGCTGGCGTTCCTTGAACTTGGCGTCTTCCTTCCACACGTCGGGCCTGGCCTTGCCGCCCTCGGTGCCGGGGCCGAAGGCCGCCCAGGGCAGCTTCGCCATGTCGGCGACCACTTCGGCGTTGGCGGCGGCCACGGCGGCGTCGTAGGGCGCACGGCCGTTGGCCATGGCGCCGAGACGGCTGAAATGCTGGCTCATCACGAACAGCCCGCTCTGGCGGTACTTGATGGCGTCCTCGGGCTTGGCGAACTGGGCTGCGGCGGGCAGGGACATCGCAGCGCAGGCGGCTGCAACGGCGAATGAAGCAAATCGGGTCATCGGGGCTCCTCGTTGGGGAAACGCCGTCTGGCGCGGCGCCGCGCGAGTGTAGGTCGCGCCGGCGCCGGGCTCATAGCAACAACCCGAAGCGAATGAGGGTCCGGACTTTGCTAATCTGCGCCTTCCGCAGCATTGCGCCCTCCGCGCCTCCTTCGATGACCGACTCCTCCGTGGCCGCCCCTCGAACGGCCTTCGGCACCGGCACGGCCACCCGGGTCTGGGACCTGCCGACGCGCCTTTTCCACTGGGCGCTGGCCATTGCCGTGATCGGCCTGATCGGCACCGGCCTGAACGGCATCATGGAATGGCACTTCCGCCTGGGCTACGCGGTGCTCGCGCTGCTGCTTTTCCGGCTGGCCTGGGGCTTCGTCGGCGGGCGCTGGTCGCGCTTCGCGGCCTTCGTCTACGGGCCAGGCTCCGTGGTCGCCTATCTGCGCGGGAAGGCTCATCCGGACCATCTGATCGGGCACAACCCGCTGGGCGCCCTGTCGGTTTTCGCCGTGCTGGCCATCCTTGCGCTCCAGGTGGCGACCGGGCTGACGGCGGACGACGAGATCGCGGCCTCCGGACCGCTCACGCGCTTTGTCTCGAGCGAGACGGTGAGCTTGGCCACGAGCTGGCACAAGGCCTGGGGCAAGTGGATCGTGATCGCGTTCGCGAGCCTGCACGTGCTGGCCGTGCTGTTCCATGCACTCGTCAAGCGGCACCGGCTGGTGCGGCCGATGGTGACGGGCGACAAGCTGATCGCCGCCGGCGCCGGAGGCAATGTCGCACCGAGCCGCGACGATGCGGCCTCGCGCGCGTTTGCCCTCGTGGTGTTCGCGCTTTGCGCGGGCGTGGCTTACTGGATTTCTTCGTTGCGCATATGAGCTTTTCCGTTTCACGCCCACTGCCGCTGGCGGCCATGCCCGCCGTCGTGCTGCTGACGCCCGAGGAGGCGCACGAGATCGATGCCGTACGCGCGATCTTCCGCGACTATGCGAATTCGCTCGGCATCGACCTCGACTTCCAGGATTTCGAAGGCGAACTGGCCGGCCTGCCGGGCGAATACGCCGAGCCGCGCGGCACGCTGCTGCTGGCGCTGGTCGATCCGGTCAACGTGAAGGAAGACGCCGGCCGCCAGGCGCCGACCCTGAAACGCGCCGACGGCACGCTGGCGCACGTGGCGGGATGCTGCGCGCTGCGTCCGCTGGACAGCGCGGACTACGCCAACGCGGCCGAGATGAAGCGCCTGTACGTGCGCCCTGGTTTCCGCGGACTGGGCCTGGGCCGGCAGCTGGCCGAGGCGATCCTCGATGCCGCGCGCAGCTCTGGCTACGGCTGCGTGCTGCTCGACACCCTCGACGACATGGAGTCGGCGCGGGCCCTCTACGAAGACCTGGGCTTCGCGGAGGTGCCGCCCTACTATCACAACCCCGTCGCCGGGGCCCACTACCTGAAGGTGGATCTCTAGCCGGATCAGCCGCGGGCTTGCGCCAGCAGCGTCTCGGCGTTGCTCACTTCGAACTTGCCCGGCGCTTCGACGTTCAGCGTCGCGACCTTGCCGTCCTTCACCAGCATCGAATAACGGTTGCTGCGCAGACCCATGCCGCGGCCGGTCAGGTCGAGCGTGAGGCCGGTGGCCTTGGCGAAATCGGCGCTGCCGTCGGCCAGCATGCGCACCTTGGCGCCGGTCTTCTGGTCGCGCGCCCAGGCGCCCATCACGAAAGCATCGTTCACGCTCACGCACCAGATCTCGTCCACGCCGGCAGCCTTGAAGTCGTCGAAGTGCTGCACGTAGCCCGGCACGTGCTTGGCCGAGCAGGTGGGCGTGAAGGCGCCTGGCAGCGCGAACAGCGCGATGGTCTTGCCGGCCGAAGCCTTGGCCACGTCCACGGCGTTCGGGCCGATGCTGCAGCCCTCGCCCTCGACTTCGGAATATTCCTGCAGGGTGGCCGCGGGAAGGGTGTCGCCGACTTTGATCATTCGATGTGCTCCAGAAAAAGAAAAACGGCCCACATTGTGGGCCGTTTCCGGATTGGTTGCCCCAGGGGGCCCCAATGATTGATCAGACCAGGACGGCCTTCTCGACCAGACGGGTCACGACCCAGTTCTTGGTCTTCGAGATCGGACGGCTTTCCGTGATCTCGATGGTGTCGCCCAGCTTGTACTCGCCCTTTTCGTCATGGGCGTGGTACTTGCTCGTCTTGGCCACGATCTTGCCGTAGAGCTCGTGCTTGACACGGCGCTCGACCAGCACGGTCACGGTCTTGGCACGCTTGTCGCTGACCACCTTGCCGATCAAGGTGCGCTTGAGGGATTTTTTAGCTTCCGTCATGTTCACTCCTTACTTGGCGGCTTGGGTTTCTTGCTGCTTCTGCGCAAGAATGGTCTTGGCGCGTGCGATGTCGCGACGCGTCACGCGCAGCGTCGAGGTGTTCGACAGCTGTTGCGTGGCCTTCTGCATGCGCAGGCCGAAATGGGCCTTCTGCAGATCCTTGATTTCGGCTTGCAGGCCTGCGACGTCCTTCGTGCGCAGGGTTGCGGCCTTCGTCACCTTGGCCGGAGCCGCGGTTTCTTTCTTCTTACGGGTTGCCATAAGTGTTCTCCTCTCAGGCGCCGAGCTGGCGAGCGACGAAAGTCGTACGCAGCGGAAGCTTGGCGGCGGCCAGGCGGAACGCTTCGCGGGCGAGTTCTTCGGGCACGCCGACGATCTCGAACACGATCTTGCCGGGCTGGATTTCAGCGACGTAGTACTCGGGGTTGCCCTTACCGTTACCCATCCGCACTTCTGCGGGCTTGGTCGAGATCGGCTTGTCCGGGAACACGCGGATCCAGATACGGCCACCGCGCTTCACGTGACGCGAAATCGCGCGACGAGCGGCTTCGATCTGGCGCGCCGTGAGGCGGCCGCGGTCGGTGCATTTGAGACCGAAGTCACCGAACGCAACCGAGTTACCCGTGGTTGCGATGCCGGTGTTGCGGCCCTTTTGTTCCTTGCGGAACTTTCTGCGTGCAGGTTGCAGCATGTTTTATTACTCCGTGAGGGCCCCAGGCACTTGCGTGCCCGGGAGCGACCGATTACTCGGTCTTGGCACCGTCCGCTGCTGCAGCGGGCGCGGCTTTGCGGACGCGCTTAACGGCGGGTTTCGAGTCTGCACCGGCACCGCCGGTTGCTTCTGCGGGCTTGTCGCTGCCATCGGCCGGAGCGGTGTTGCCACCGATCGGGCCGCGGCCGCCGGCACGGGGGCCGGGACCACGACGGTCGCCACCCGGACGATCGCCAGGGCGACCGTCACGGCGCGGACCGCGCGGACGACGTTCTTCTTCGGGACGCGGCGTTTCGACGGCCGGCAGGTCGTTACGACCCAGCGTGTCGCCCTTGTAGACCCAGACCTTGACGCCGATGACGCCGTAGGTGGTCTTGGCTTCCGAGGTGCCGTAGTCGATGTCGGCGCGCAGGGTGTGAAGCGGCACGCGGCCTTCGCGGTACCACTCGGTACGAGCGATTTCGATGCCGTTCAGGCGGCCAGCCGACATGATCTTGATGCCCAGGGCACCCAGACGCATGGCGTTCTGCATGGCGCGCTTCATGGCGCGGC
The DNA here is from genome assembly GCF_037482385.2 of Variovorax sp. AB1(2024). Taxonomy (NCBI): domain Bacteria; kingdom Pseudomonadati; phylum Pseudomonadota; class Betaproteobacteria; order Burkholderiales; family Comamonadaceae; genus Variovorax; species Variovorax sp. AB1(2024). The sequence goes on from NZ_JBBHKP020000001.1 coordinate 395,990, forward strand.
GGAACATGATCCGCTTTTCGAGCTGCTGCGTGATGCTGTCGGCGATCAGCTGCGCATCGATTTCGGGCTTGCGCACTTCTTCGATGTTGACCGCAACCGGCACGCCGAGCTGCTTGCCCAGTTCGCGCTTGAGGTTCTCGATGTCTTCGCCCTTCTTGCCGATCACGACGCCCGGACGTGCCGAGTAGATCGTGATGCGTGCGTTCTTGGCGGGACGTTCGATCATGACGCGCGACACCGAAGCGTTCTTCAGCTTCTTCTTCAGGTATTCGCGAACCTTGATGTCTTCGGCCAGCATGCCCGCGAAATCGCGGTCGCTTGCGTACCAGCGGCTGGACCAGTTACGGGTAACCGCAAGGCGGAACCCGGTTGGGTGGATTTTCTGTCCCATATTTCTTCCAGGCCTTCTTAGTTGCCAACCGTCACGTACACATGGCACGTGGGCTTGCTGATGCGATTGCCGCGACCCTTGGCCCGCGCGGTGAAGCGCTTGAGCGTTGCACCTTGCTCGACGTAGATGGTCTTGACCTTCAGCTCGTCGATGTCGGCACCGTCGTTGTGCTCGGCGTTGGCGATAGCCGACTCCAGCACCTTCTTGATGATCACAGCGGCCTTCTTCTGCGTGAACTGCAGAACGTTGAGCGCTTGATCGACCTTCTTGCCGCGGATCAGGTCAGCGACCAGACGGCCCTTGTCGACCGACAGGCGGACACCGCGGAGGACTGCACGTGTTTCAGACATGGTCGTTCCTTACTTCTTCTGGACTTTTTTGTCCGCGGGGTGCCCCTTGAACGTGCGCGTGAGCGCAAATTCGCCGAGCTTGTGGCCGACCATCTGGTCGGTGATGTACACGGGCACGTGTTGCTTGCCGTTGTGCACGGCGATGGTCAGACCGATGAACTCGGGCAGAACCATCGAGCGGCGCGACCAGGTCTTGATCGGCTTCTTGTCCTTGGTCGTCACGGCCTTGTCGGCCTTGGCCACGAGGTGGTGGTCGACGAAAGGACCCTTTTTGAGAGAGCGAGTCATTGGCTATCCCTTACTTCTTGCGACGCGACACGATGAAGACCTGCGTGCGCTTGTTGTTACGGGTGCGATAGCCCTTGGTCAGGTTGCCCCATGGGTCGACAGGATGGCGGCCTTCGCCAGTCTTGCCTTCGCCACCACCGTGCGGGTGGTCGACCGGGTTCATCACCACGCCGCGAACGGTCGGGCGAATACCCATGTGACGCTTCACACCGGCCTTGCCGAGCTGGCGCAGGCTGTGTTCTTCGTTGGCAACTTCACCGATGGTCGCGCGGCATTCGATGTGAATGCGGCGAACTTCGCCCGAACGCATGCGGACCTGGGCGTAGACGCCTTCACGGGCCAGCAGCGTGGCCGACGTACCGGCCGAACGAGCGATCTGCGCGCCCTTGCCGGGTTGCAGTTCGATGCAGTGGATCGTCGAGCCGACCGGGATGTTGCGGATCGGCAGGGTGTTGCCGGCGCGGATCGGCGCTTCGGAGCCCGACAGCAGCGTTGCACCGGCTTCCAGACCGCGCGGGGCGATGATGTAGCGGCGCTCGCCGTCGGCGTAGCAGACCAGAGCGATGTGGGCGGTACGGTTCGGGTCGTATTCGATGCGTTCGACCTTGGCCGGGATGCCGTCCTTGTTGCGCACGAAGTCGACGACGCGGTAGTGGTGCTTGGCACCGCCGCCACGATGACGGATCGTGATGTGACCGTTGTTGTTACGGCCGGCCTTCTGGAACTGGGGTTCCAGCAGGGGAGCGTGAGGAGCACCCTTGAACAGGTGGTCACGCGAGATCTTCACCGCGCCGCGTTGGCCCGGCGAAGTGGGTTTCATCTTGATGACGGCCATGATTAAGCGCCTTCCCCGACGAGGTTGAGCTCTTGACCCGGCTTCAGGGTCACATAGGCCTTGCGCACGTTGTCGCGGCGGCCGATGGACTTGCCAAAGCGCTTGGTCTTGCCCTTGGTGTTGAGCACCGACACGCCCTGGACTTCGACCTTGAACATCAGTTCGACAGCGGCCTTGATCTCGGGCTTGGTGGCGTCTTGCAGCACCTTGAAAGTGACAGCGTTCGACTTCTCGCCGACCATCGTGGCCTTTTCGGACACGATCGGAGCGACCAGCACCGCCATCAGGCGGCCTTCTTCGAACGTACGTTCAGCGGCGGTAGGGTTCACGCGGCTCATGCGAACATCTCCTTGAGCTTGTCGACGGCACCCTTGGTGACCAGCACCTTCTTGTAGTGAACCAGCGACACCGGATCGGCGTAGCGGGGTTCGACCACGAGAACGTTCACCAGATTGCGCGAGGCAAGGTACAGGTTTTCGTCGACTTCTTCGGCGATCACGAGCACGGACTCGAGATTCATCGCCTTGAAACGGGCAGCCAGCGGCTTGGTCTTGGGCGAATCGACCTTGATCGAGTCGACCACGGCCAGACGGCCTTCGCGAGCGAGTTGCGAGAAGATGGACGCCATGCCGGCGCGGTACATCTTCTTGTTGATCTTCTGCGAGAAGTTTTCGTCAGGCATGTTCGGGAAGATGCGACCACCCCCGCGCCACAGCGGCGAGGACGTCATACCGGCGCGGGCACGGCCCGTTCCCTTTTGCTTGAAAGGCTTCTTGGTCGAGTGCTTGACCTGTTCGCGGTCCTTCTGGGCGCGCGTGCCTTGGCGGGCGTTGGCCTGGAATGCAACGACGATCTGGTGGACCAAGTCTTCGTTGTAGTCACGGCCGAACACGGTCTCGGGGGCGTCGTACTTCGACGCGGCCTGGCCTTGCTCGTTCAGGAGTTCGAGTTGCATTACTTCGCTCCTTCAGCCGCTTGCGGCTTGGCCTTGATGGCGGGACGCACGGTGACGAAGCCACCCTTCGAACCCGGGATCGCGCCCTTGATGAGCAGCAGTTGGCGTGCTTCGTCGATGCGGAACACGTCGAGGTTTTGCGTCGTGCGGGTGACGTCGCCGAGGTGGCCCGTCATGCGCTTGCCGGGGAACACGCGACCGGGGTCTTGCGCCATACCGATCGAGCCGGGAACGTTGTGCGAACGGCTGTTACCGTGCGACGCGCGTTGCGAGCTCATGTTGTGACGCTTGATCGTGCCAGCGTAGCCCTTGCCGATGGAGGTGCCTTGCACGTCCACCTTCTGGCCCACGGTGAAAACGCTGTTCACGGCGATCACGCCGCCAGCCTTGTGCTGACCTGCGGTATCGGCGGTAACGCGGAATTCCTGGATGATTTCGCCTGCTTCGACACCCGCCTTGGCGAGGTGGCCGGCTTCGGGCTTGGTCACGCGCGATGCTTTGCGCGAACCGAACGTCACTTGCAGGGCGACGTAGCCATCGGTCTCTTGGGACTTGATCTGGGTCACACGGTTGTTGGACACATCCACCACCGTGACAGGAACTGCGTCCCCGTCATCGGTGAAGAGACGCATCATCCCCACCTTGCGGCCCAGCAACCCGAGGGAGTTGCTCAGACTCATATGTTTTCTCCAAAAATGGAAATCCTCTTCCGCCACTGCCACTTCAATTGGCAACAGCGTTTGCCAGATTTCTCCGGCTACGGAAGAAGGTTGATAAATCTCTGCCCGCATGGCGCCTTGCGGACGCAACAAGGGCAGAGCCAGCGATTATAGCCCGCGATGCGCAGGCCATGCAAGCGGCCGCTCAGGCCCCTTGTTCAGGGCCTCGAGCGCAGGTTTCCCGCTTATTGAGCGGGCAGCGAGATGATCTTTTCGCCACCGGGCACGGCCTTCACCTCGCCCGCCGGCTTCATGGAGGGCGCGTCCGAGCCGGTCTGCACAGGAATGGAGATGGCGCTGCGCGCATTGCCCTGCGCGATGAAGACATTCAGATAGGCGATGCCTTCGCGGTCGCTCACCACCGTGACGGTGGCGCTGGTACGTGCGCCTGGCGACAAAGTCAGCGTGTTGCTGCCCGACAACGTCAGCCCGGCGTCCGGGCTCAGGCGCACGGTCGCGCCGTCGGGGCTGGCGACGCCATCGAACTGCAGGGTGATGGCCGTCGGCTTGCCCACCTGGGGATTGCCGCTGAATTGGTACTGCAACGTAACGCCGGAGTCGTTGGACTTTCTGGACGCGGTCACCACGGGCTGGGCCGCCGACTGCCTGGCGCCTCGCGACCCCGGCATGCCATCGGCCAGGACTGGCGCCGACGCCGTTGCCAGCGCAAGCCATGCCAGCGCCATCGTCGATTGGGTGCGGATGTTCATGGCGAGCCTTCCTATTGAACGAGAACGGAGAAACACCTTGGCGGCAGATTGTTCGCGCCGGACACCGGCGCATCGTCGCGCACCGCAAGAACGTAGTCACCGGCGCCCAGGCTGACCTTGTTGCTGCTTCTCGCGATCAATCCGCCCTTGAAGAGGTCGAAGTTCGGCAGGCCGCTCCCTCCGGAGACCTGGATCGTGTAGTCGCGGCTCGGGGATGGGTTGACGCTGAAGGCAAGGTAAGAAATATTGCCGAGCTTGTTGACGGTACCTGCCACGTTGGAGATGCAGGCAACGTTGGACGCCAGAACGCCGACCGCTACGGGCGTATACAACGGCAGCACGTCGGGAACCGGCGTGGCGGCAGCACTGTCATCGCTCGTTTCACCGACGCCGTAGGCATCGGTGGACGTGATGCCCTGCCCCGCGAGCAGGGTTTTCAGCGCGGGCGCGCTCCCCGGGGCAACGGCATTGAACACCGAGGAGAACAGGTGGATCGACGTGACGGGCGTCGCGCTTCGGAACTGGAAGCTCGTCATCGCGTCGTTGATCGGCTTGAATCCGACCTGCTGGTTCAGGTTCCAGAGAATGGACTGGATCGAAACCTCCCGGTACCAGCCGGGGTTGGTCGATGGACCGGCCCTCAGGTCCACCGATATGGAATCGGTCGCCTGGCCGGGGCCGCGGGAATCCACGTAGGTGCTTCGGTCCAGCGCAATGCCCGACCAGGCATTGCCCCACCCTTCCGAGAACGCCAGCCGGCGGTCGACCCGGTCGCTGCCCGAATGCTCCCCGCCCGGCGAGTCGTCGCGGCTGAAGGACGACTGGTAGTAGTGCCCCCATTCGTGCGCGATCACCGGCGAGTCGAATTCGTCGGTGTCGACGCCCTCCTTGCCCAGCACGTAGATCTCGCGGCCGGTGCTCTCGTTGACGAAGTAGGTGGTGGTGATCTGGCCCAGCGCCGGGTTGCCGGGCGATGGTGCGTTGTTGGGGCTCCAGTACACGCGCAACGATGGGAAAGACGTGGCGGGCGCGACCGACAGCACCTTCTGCATTGCCGTGTAGACCGTGTCGAGGATTGCAAAGGGCGCCGCCACACGCTGCGAGGCATACCTGGAACCGTCCCAGCCGGTTGCCGCCCGCAGGTCACGGGTCGATGACGCAGTGCCCGACGAGAACGCCGCCGTCTGCATCGAATACAAGGCGTTGCCCTGGGTGTTGTCGCGTACGCTGACATCCCAGGCCGCGCCCGGTGCGGTGCGGGTCAACTGGGCCCTCACGCGCACGATCACGGTTGCATTCGCCGGCACGCTCACCGAATACGCACCGTTGTCGTCGGTCGTGGCGACCGCGAGTTGCGCGGAAGTGGCGGCATCGACCACCTCCAGCGACGCGCCTCGCACCGGCTTGACGGACGTGGATGCATACACGAGGTTGCCGTTCGGATTGGGAACGGATTCGTAGGTGGCCGTGCCCGTCAGGGTAACTGGCCCCGCGCTCGCCGGCGGCAGAAAAGGCAACACGCCCACGCCACCGCCTCCCCCTCCTCCACCGCCTCCCCCGCCGCAGCCAGCCAGCAACGCCGCTGCAACGCATGCCGACGCAAACGCAAAAAAGAACTTGTAGTTCATGACTGGTGCTGCCCTCGTTTCAGCCTCCGGTCGATACGCCGGAGTTGCCGCCGCGCGAGGATGCCATACCTGGGCAGAAAAGCACAAAGCCCGCCTGCATTTCTGCGGGCGGGCCTTGTTAAAACACGACGAGTGTGGTGCTTTTCTTACTGCAGCTTGATCTCGACGTCCACGCCGGCCGGCAGGTCGAGCTTCATCAGCGCGTCCACGGTCTTGTCGGTCGGGTCGACGATGTCCATCAGGCGCTGGTGCGTGCGGATTTCCAGCTGGTCGCGCGACGTCTTGTTGACGTGCGGCGAACGCAGGATGTCGAAACGCTTCATGCGGGTCGGCAGGGGCACAGGACCCTTGACGATCGCGCCGGTACGCTTGGCGGTGTCAACGATTTCGGCTGCCGACTGGTCGATCAGCTTGTAGTCGAACGCCTTCAGGCGGATGCGGATTTTTTGCTTGGTTGCCATGGTGATTCCTTTGCGTCCGGCTTAGATGTCGAGGATCTTGGCAACGACGCCCGAACCCACGGTGCGGCCGCCTTCACGGATGGCGAAACGCAGGCCTTCTTCCATCGCGATCGGGTTGATCAGCTTCACGGTGATGCTGACGTTGTCGCCAGGCATGACCATTTCCTTGTCCTTGGGCAGCTCGATCGCGCCGGTCACGTCCGTCGTGCGGAAGTAGAACTGCGGGCGATAGTTGTTGAAGAACGGCGTGTGACGGCCGCCTTCGTCCTTCGACAGGACATACACCTCGGCGGTGAAGTGCGTGTGCGGCTTGATCGAGCCGGGCTTGCACAGCACCTGGCCGCGCTCGACTTCTTCGCGCTTCGTGCCGCGCAGCAGCACGCCCACGTTGTCGCCGGCTTGACCCTGGTCCAGCAGCTTGCGGAACATTTCCACGCCGGTGCAGGTGGTCTTGACCGTCGGGCGGATGCCCACGATTTCGATTTCTTCACCAACCTTGATCACGCCGCGCTCGACGGCGCCGGTCACCACGGTGCCGCGACCCGAGATCGAGAACACGTCTTCCACGGGCATCAGGAACGTGCCGTCCACGGCGCGCTCGGGCGTCGGGATGTACGTGTCCAGGGCTTCGGCCAGCTTCATGATGGCGCCTTCGCCCAGTTCGCCCTTGTCGCCTTCCAGGGCGAGCTTGGCCGAGCCATGGATGATGGGGGTGTCGTCGCCGGGGAATTCGTACTTGTCGAGGAGTTCGCGAACTTCCATTTCGACCAGCTCGAGCAGTTCCTTGTCGTCGACCATGTCGCACTTGTTCAGGAACACGATGATGTAGCCCACGCCCACCTGGCGAGCCAGCAGGATGTGTTCACGGGTCTGGGGCATCGGGCCGTCGGCGGCCGAGCACACCAGGATCGCGCCGTCCATCTGGGCAGCGCCGGTGATCATGTTCTTCACGTAGTCGGCGTGGCCGGGGCAGTCGACGTGTGCGTAGTGGCGGTTGGCCGTTTCGTACTCGACGTGCGCGGTGTTGATCGTGATGCCGCGGGCCTTTTCTTCAGGCGCAGCGTCGATCTGGTCGTAGGCCTTGGCTTCGCCGCCGAACTTGGCCGACAGCACCGTTGCGATCGCAGCCGTCAGCGTGGTCTTGCCGTGGTCGACGTGACCGATCGTGCCCACGTTGACGTGAGGCTTGGTGCGGGTGAATTTACCTTTTGCCATTTTTCAATCCTTGAAAGAGCAGTTCCCGTGTATTGGTTTTATGTCTGCACCCGATTGCTGGTTCGCCTCGCACGGGAACGCGGCGGCACCGGATCGCAGACAACGAGGGCCGCGCACTGCGCGGCCCCGCATTCTTGAAAAACTTACTTGGCGCGAGCGGCCACGATGGCTTCGGCAACGTTGCGCGGAGCTTCAGCGTAGTGCTTGAACTCCATCGTGTACGTGGCACGGCCTTGCGACATCGAACGCAGCGTGGTCGAGTAGCCGAACATTTCCGACAGCGGCACTTCGGCCTTGATGGCCTTGCCGCCACCGACCATGTCGTCCATGCCCTGCACCATGCCGCGACGGGACGACAGGTCGCCCATCACATTGCCGGCATAGTCTTCAGGCGTTTCGACTTCCACGGCCATCATCGGCTCGAGGATCACGGGGTTGGCCTTGCGTGCGCCTTCCTTGAAGCCGAAGATGGCAGCCATCTTGAAGGCCATTTCGTTCGAGTCCACGTCGTGGTACGAACCGAAGTGCAGCGTGACCTTGACGTCCACGACGGGGTAGCCCGCCAGCACGCCTTGCGTCAGCGCTTCGACAACGCCCTTTTCCACGGCAGGGATGTATTCGCGAGGAACCACACCGCCCTTGATGGCGTCGACGAACTCGAAGCCCTTGCCAGCTTCCTGCGGCTCGAGCTTCAGGACCACGTGACCGTACTGGCCCTTGCCGCCCGACTGGCGAACGAACTTGCCTTCGGCTTCTTCGACGGTCTTGCGGATCGTTTCGCGGTAGGCCACTTGCGGCTTGCCGACGTTGGCTTCCACGCCGAATTCGCGCTTCATGCGGTCCACGATGATTTCAAGGTGGAGCTCGCCCATGCCGGCGATGATGGTCTGGCCCGACTCTTCGTCCGTGCGAACGCGGAACGAGGGGTCTTCCTGTGCAAGGCGCTGCAGCGCGATGCCCATCTTTTCCTGGTCGGCCTTGGTCTTCGGCTCGACGGCCTGCGAGATCACCGATTCCGGGAACACCATGCGCTCGAGCGTGACGATGGCTTCGGGATCGCACAGCGTTTCGCCGGTGGTCACTTCCTTCAGGCCCACGCAGGCGGCGATGTCGCCGGCGCGGATTTCGTTCACTTCTTCGCGGTTGTTCGCGTGCATCTGCACGATACGGCCGATACGTTCCTTCTTGCCGCGCACCGGGTTGTAGACGCTGTCGCCCTTGGTCAGCACGCCCGAATAGACGCGCACGAAGGTCAGCTGGCCCACGAACGGGTCGGTCATCAGCTTGAATGCGAGGGCCGAGAACTTCTCGTTGTCGTCAGCCTTGCGAACGACAGGCGCTTCGTCTTCGTCCAGGCCGGCCACCGGCGGGATGTCCAGCGGCGAGGGCATGTATTCGACGACGGCGTCGAGCATGGCCTGCACGCCCTTGTTCTTGAAGGCCGAGCCGCACAGCATCGGCTGGATTTCGCCGGCGATGGTGCGCTGGCGCAGGGCCTTCTTGATTTCTTCCTCGCTCAGCTCGCCGCCTTCGAGGTACTTGTTCATCAGCTCTTCGCTGGCTTCGGCAGCCGCTTCGACGAGCTTTTCGCGGTATTCGTTGCAGACGTCGACCAGGTTGGCGGGAATCTCGCCGTACTGGAAGGTCACGCCCTTGTCTTCGTCCCAGATGATCGCCTTCATCTTCACGAGGTCGACGATGCCCTGGAAGTGCTCTTCGGCACCGATCGGGATCTGGATCACGACGGGGTTGGCCTTCAGGCGATCGACCATCATCTGGCGAACGCGCAGGAAGTCGGCACCCGTACGGTCCATCTTGTTGACGAACGCGAGACGGGGCACCTTGTACTTGTTGGCCTGGCGCCAGACGGTTTCCGACTGGGGCTGCACACCGCCGACGGCGTCGTACACCATCACGGCGCCGTCCAGCACGCGCATCGAGCGCTCGACTTCAATGGTGAAGTCCACGTGGCCGGGGGTGTCGATGATGTTGATGCGGTGTTCGTCGAACTTGCCGGCCATGCCCTTCCAGAAGCAGGTGGTGGCGGCGGACGTGATCGTGATACCGCGCTCTTGCTCTTGCTCCATCCAGTCCATCGTGGCGGCACCGTCGTGCACTTCACCGATCTTGTGGTTCACACCGGTGTAGAACAGGATACGTTCGGTCGTCGTGGTCTTGCCAGCGTCGATGTGCGCGGAGATGCCGATGTTGCGGTAGCGCTCGATGGGGGTCTTGCGGGACATGATTTACTTTCGGGTTGAAATGCGTTGAGCGCTGGGCCCCGGGCACGGGCACAACGCCCGAAACCCGACACCCAACGCCCAAGCGAAGTTTGATTTTTAGAAGCGGAAGTGGCTGAAAGCCCGGTTGGCTTCTGCCATGCGGTGCACTTCGTCGCGCTTCTTCATGGCACCGCCACGGCCTTCCGTGGCTTCCATCAGCTCGTTGGCCAGACGCAGGGCCATCGACTTCTCGCCGCGCTTGCGGGCGGCTTCCTTGATCCAGCGCATCGACAGGGCGAGGCGGCGGACGGGACGGACTTCGACCGGCACTTGGTAGTTCGCACCGCCAACGCGGCGCGACTTCACTTCGACCATCGGCTTCACGTTGTTGATGGCAACGGTGAAGGCTTCGAGGGGGTCCTTGTCCGGGTTCTTCTTTTCGATGAAGTCGAGTGCACCGTAGATGATGCGCTCGGCAACAGCCTTCTTGCCGCCTTCCATGATCACGTTCATGAATTTGGACAGCTCGACATTGCCGTACTTGGGATCCGGCAGGATTTCACGTTTGGGGACTTCGCGACGACGTGGCATTTTCTTAACCTCTTTGCTTCAGTTGGCACCGTTTCCGGCACCGCGAGAGCCAGCTGGAACTCTCACTTACTCGACCCGACACTGGGTCACTTCGTTCGATGTACCCGCCAAGGTAACCGAACACCGTTTGTTTTTGACGACAGGAAGGCTTAAGCCTTCTTGGGACGCTTCGCGCCGTACTTGGAACGCGACTGCTTGCGGTCTTTCACGCCTTGCAGGTCCAGCGAACCGCGCACGATGTGGTAACGCACACCGGGCAAGTCCTTGACACGACCGCCGCGAACCAGCACGACGCTGTGTTCCTGGAGGTTGTGGCCTTCGCCGCCGATGTAGGAGATGACTTCGAAGCCGTTGGTCAGACGGACCTTGGCAACTTTACGAAGCGCCGAGTTGGGCTTCTTGGGCGTCGTGGTGTAGACGCGGGTGCAGACACCGCGACGTTGCGGCGAGTTCTGCATGGCAGGGCTCTTCGAATTGATCTTCTCGACCGTTCGACCCTGACGCACCAGTTGATTGATGGTTGGCATGAATGAATTAGTCCCAAAACGACCCGGCCTTGGCTGTGAAACCACCCTTGTTCGTGACACAAAGGAGCCGGGAATAACGAAAACGTGAAACCCTTCGGAAAATTCCGAAAAGCCCACGAGTATAGCAAACGAGCTTGAAACGGCAAGTTCAGGCGCCGCGGACACCCCGCCAGCCGCCTTGTCTTGACCTTCTCTTACATAAATGCGGCTTACTTGATCCAGAGCCGCAGCGCGTCCCAGGCGCGGCCGAAGACGCCGGCCTGCTCGACCGCCTCCAGGGCCACCAGCGGCACGTCGGCCACGGGCTGGTCGTCCAGCGTGACCTTGAGCGAGCCGACCGGCTGGAACTTGGTGAAAGGCGCCACCAGCGGATCGGGCCGCGACACCTGCGTCTTGATCTTGCTGGCGCTGCCCGCAGGCACGGCCACGACGATGGCTTCGGGACGCCCCAGCTTCAGGGTGTTGTCCTTGCCCTTCCAGACGGCAGGGGTGGCGGCCGGCTGGCCGGCGTCGAACAGGCGGACGGCGTCGTAGGCCGTGTAGCCCCAGTTCAGCAGCTTCTGCGACTCGTTGGCGCGCACGGTCTCGCTCGCGGCCCCCAGCACGATCGACAGCAGGCGGCGGCCGCCGGTCAGGTTGGGGAAGTCGCGCTTGGCGGTGGCGATCATGCAGTAGCCCGCCGCATCGGTATGGCCGGTCTTCAGGCCGTCGACGGTGGGGTCGCGGAACAACAGCATGTTGCGGTTGGTGTCGTTGGTCGACGGCGCACCTGGGTAGCGGTACTTCTTGATGGCGTAGTACTTGGCCTCCTCGGGGAAGTCACGCACCAGGCGGGTGGCCAGGGTGCTCAGGTCCCGGGCCGTGGTGGTGTGGCCGGGCGTCGTCAGGCCTTCGGGGTTCTTGTAGACCGTGTTCTTCATGCCCAGCACCTTGGCCTGGGCGTTCATCATTTCGACGAAGTGCTCCACGGTGCCGCCCACGCCTTCGGCCAGCGCCACCGTGGCGTCGTTGCCCGACTGCACGATCAGCCCCTTGATCAGGTCTTCCACAGGCACCTGCATCTTGGGGTCGATGAACATGCGCGAGCCGGGCATCTTCCAGGCGCGCGGGCTGACCGGCAGCGTCTGCGTCAGCGAAATCTTCTTGGCGCGCAGCGCGTCGAACACGACGTAGGCCGTCATCAGCTTGGTCAGAGACGCCGGCTCGATCGGGCTGTCGATGTCCTTCTGCGCGAGGATCTGGTTCGCGGTCACGTCGAGCAGCAGGTAGCTGCGGGCGGCAATTTCGGGCGGGGCCGGCACCTGGGCGGCGGCAATCAGGCTGATGGATGCGGCGGCGGTAATGACCAGCGCGCGAAGCGCACCAAGGAAACGATTCATCGGGAGTTCGGAGAGAGACGAAGACAGGCCTGCAAGGCCTTCACGCAGCGCCCGCGCGAAGATGGCGGGCAACAAGACTTTTGAGCAGCGGCAATTGTCCGTGAAAGAAATGGCCGCCCCCGGGGATGACTGTGACGGGAAGTGACTGCGGCCGCGCCCAGTCCATCACGGCGGACAGGGCCACGGTGTCGTCGGCCTCGCCATGGATGACCAGCGCGCGCTCGTGCGCCTCGACCGGCAGCGGCGCCACCACATTGCGCGCGGCGGCGGTGCCGACCAGCACGATCTGCCGCACGTCGCGCTCGGCCCACAGCCTGGAAACGGCGCCGCTCGCGACAAAGGCCCCGAACGAGAAACCGGCAATTGCCAAGGGGCCTTCGGGCGCCAACTGGCGGACGACATCCAGCATGTCTTCCAGTTCGCCGCGCCCCTCGTCGTGCACGCCCTCGCTGGCACCCACGCCGCGGAAATTGAAGCGCACCGCGGTCCAGCCGCCGGCGACGAAAGCCCTGGCCAGCGTCTGCACCACCTTGTTGTCCATGGTGCCGCTGAAAAGCGGATGGGGATGGGCGATGACGGCAACGCCGCGCGGCGTCTCGGCGGGCTGATCGCGCTGCACTTCGATGCGGCCGGCGGCGCCCTGGAGGGTGATCTTTTCGGTCTGGGAATTCATTGGCACAAAGTACGAGCAGAGGGAGCGGCGGAAAGTTCAGCGCCCTATATCGGGCGGCAGCAGCAGCCGCTCGACGACTTCGCCGTTCTTGAGGTGGGATTCGACGATCTCGTCGATGTCGTCGCCGTCGACGAAGGTGTACCAGACGGCCTCCGGATACACCACCGCGACCGGCCCGCCCGCGCAGCGGTCGAGGCACCCGGCCTTGTTCACGCGGACCTTGCCGGGCCCGGAAAGCCCCGCTTCCTTGACCTTGGCCTTGCAGCGGTCGAAGCCCTCTTGCGCGTTGTGCAAGGCACAGGAGTCCTCGCCGTTCTTGCGCTCGTTGAGGCAGAAGAAGATGTGGCGACCGTAATAGCCGGACGGCGCGGCGGTTGAGGAGTTGGGCATCCGCCGATTTTAGTGACCGCCCCTTGCGGCCAGCCCGCCATCGCCGCTGCCGCGCCCTCGCCGCGAGAGCGCCGCCACCACGTAGGCCAGCACGGCAAAGGGCCACGCCCAGCCCAGCCATTGGGCCAGTCCATGGAAGCGGATGAAGCGCCCCTGCTCCCACGTGGCCAGGGTCTGCGCGAAATACGCGCTCTCCGGCGCCTGGTTGAGCAGGCTGAGCTGCAGCACCAGCCCGGCGAGCAGCAAGGCCGCGCACAGCCGGCGCGGCGCCAGCAGCAGCAGCATGCCGGCAAAGAGCGCGGCCGCCATGCCGACCTGCACCGGCAGGTCCAGCCAGGCCCAGGCGTGCGTGGGCCCGTAGCTCAGCGCCGCCGACAACGCCGAGGCCGCCACGCCGGTCAGCAGGATCAGCGGCAGCATGACCACGCGCTGCACGACGGAGCGCGCCACCAGGTAGCCCAGCAGGCAAGGCACCAGCGCCCCGAGCATCACGCACAGCAGCTCCACCGCGGGAACCAGAGGCTCGAGTTCGAACTGGCGCAGCGGCAGCCAGTCGATGAAGGGCGTGTCGAGCAGCCACTCGGAGATCGCGACCTCCAGCCGCTCGAACACCTGCCCGAGCCCGAAGGTGACAGCCGCCGGGAACAGCAGCGCAAACGGCCAGAGCGCCAGCAGCACCAACCCGCCGCGGGATTCCTCGACGAACCACTGCGACCGCGCGCGGCTCCAGTGCGCAATGGCGCCGAGCCGCTCCAGCCCCGCCGCCAGCACGGCGCCGATGACCGTGCCCGCCGTGTTCAGGGCCAGGTCCACGTTCGAAGGAATCCGCACCGGCAGATAACTCTGCAGCGTCTCCATCGAAAAGGCGATGGCCGCGCCGGCCGCCGTGGCACGCAGCACCACCCGCCACGCGCTGGCGCCGCCGCGCGTTCGAAGCACCGCCAGCGCGCACAGGAACCCGAAGGGCACGTAGCCCGCGACATTGACCGCGAAGTCGAAGCCCGTCCAGTACTTGGGCCAGGGCGCCCAAAGGTAGGCCCAGGGGGCGATGCCCTGGTCGCGCCAGTCGGCGAACGGATACAGGCTGGCGTAGACGATCAACGCCGCATAAGCGAGCGCCAGCGGCAACGCGGCGGACTTGTGCGGCTTCTCCACCATGGCCACCATGCCTGCCGGTGTCAGAACGGCTTGACCACCACCAGGATCACGATGCCCAGCAGCAGCAGCACCGGCAGTTCGTTGAACCAGCGGAACCAGCGGTCGTTGCGCCGGTTTTCTCCCGCCACGAAGCGGCGCAGCAGCACACCGCAACCGTGGTGATAGCCGATGGCCACCAGCACCAGCGCCAGCTTGGCATGCATCCAGCCGTTGCCCGGGCCGCGTCCGATGCCGTAGCCAAGCCAGAGCCAAAGGCCGAAGCCGAGCGCCGGGACCGCCAGGAAGGTCGTGAACCGCAGGAGCTTGCGAGCCATCAGCAGAAGCCGATCGCGCTCGGCCTTCGACTCCGGCGGCACCATGGCCAAATTAACAAAGATGCGCGGCAGGTAGAACAACCCGGCGAACCAGCTTGCGATGAAAACGATGTGGAGAGATTTGACCCAGAGCATGGCGGCAGTTTAGTGGCGCACCTCTCTTGCCCCTCTGAAACAAGGCTCTGGAAGACCTTCGGGCAAAAAAAAGCCCGACGTCTTCACGTCGGGCTGGGAAGCCCTTTTGCTGTCACACATCAAGGCACCCGCTCAGGGAGGAAAAGCGGGGAGCGGCAAGCCGCCCGCCTCAGAATTTAACAAAGACGAAACAAGGTTTCAAGCGACTGTGGCACTTTCTTTGACATTTAAACCAAAAATTTGAAAACCTTCGGCCTACGAATTACCGTAGTTGTCAGACAACCGACTCCGCAGCGCCAGTACTGCGAAAGGTGGCTTCAGGCACAATTTTGGGCATATGAAGTCATCAAATTTACCTTTGGCCATGTTCCCCGCCGGCCGGCCACGACGCCTGCGCCGCGACGCATTCACCCGCAATCTGGTGCGCGAACATGCCCTGACGGTCAATGACCTGATCTACCCGGTCTTCGTGCAGGAAGGCGAGAAGCGGCGCGAGGCGGTGCCGTCGATGCCCGGCGTGGATCGCCTGAGCCTCGACCTGCTGCTGCCGGTTGCCGAGCAATGCGTCGAGGCCGGCATTCCGGTGATGGCGCTGTTCCCGGTGATCGACGCCGGCCTCAAGACGCCCGACGGCAGCGAGGCCTTCAACCCCGACGGGCTGATTCCCCGTGTTGTCGCCGCCCTGAAGGCGCGCTTCCCGGAACTGGGCGTGATGACCGACGTCGCCCTCGACCCCTACACCAGCCACGGCCAGGATGGCGTGCTCGACGACACCGGCTACATCCTCAACGAGGAAACTGTCGAGCTCCTGGTGAAGCAGGCACTCACACAATCGCAAGCCGGCGTGGACATCGTGGCCCCCAGCGACATGATGGACGGCCGCATCGGCGCCGTCCGCCAGGCGCTCGAAGCCCGGGGCGACATCCACACGCGCATCATGGCCTACAGCGCCAAGTACGCCAGCGCCTTCTACGGCCCCTTCCGCGACGCCGTCGGCTCGGCCTCGACGCTCGGCAAGAGCAACAAGAAGGTCTACCAGATGGACCCCGGCAACAGCGACGAGGCACTGCGCGAAGTGGCGCTCGACATCGCCGAAGGCGCCGACATGGTGATGGTGAAGCCCGGCATGCCGTACCTCGACATCGTGCGCCGCGTGAAAGACGAGTTCCGCGTGCCCACCTTCGCCTACCAGGTGAGCGGCGAATACGCCATGCTCAAGGCCGCCGCCCAGAACGGCTGGCTCGACCACGACGCCGTGGTGCTCGAAAGCCTCTTGGCCTTCAAGCGCGCCGGCGCCGACGGCGTGCTCACGTACTTCGCGCTCGACGCCGCGCGCCTCCTGAAGAAGTAACGGCCCGCCGGCACCGGGCATGCGCATTTTCGAAATCGACCGTTCGCGGGTCAGCGAACACGCGGCGCTGGCGCCGCTGGCCGTGCCGGGCGCGTGCGGCGCCGGCGGCTATCTCTGGATCTCGCTCACGCGCGAGGAATTCAAGGCCTCGCTGGCCGAAGTGCAGCAGATCCTGCAGACCCTCTGCCTGACGCAGCTGGTCGACCTGCACGTGGCCGACCTGCTCAACGAGCAGTTGCCCTCGCACTACGACTACACCTCGAAGTACGACGTGCTGGTGTTCCGGCGCCTGGCCAGCGGCAACGGCAACGCCAAGGGGACCGAGGCGCCGCCGCCAGCACCCCGCAGCGGCCCGCCGGTGCTGCGCCGGGTCGACACCCGCCCGGTCGGCTTTGCCGTGTTCGACCGCGTGCTGCTGTCGGTGCACCCGGAAGACGGCGCGGTGCGCGACGCCTTCGCCGCCCGCCTGCTGGCCGCCGCCTCGCCCGACGGCCAGGGCGCCCCCGCGCTCGACGTGCGCTCCACCTCGGCGCGGCTGCCGACGAGCCCCTCGGACCTGATGCTTCGCGTCATCAACCAGATCGTCGACAGCTACCTGGATCTGCGGCGCGAGCTCACCAAGCAGCTGGACCACTGGCAGACCGAGCTGATCGACCCGCGCAGCCGCTTCACCAACTGGAGCGCGCTGATGGAGGCACGCCAGTCGCTGCACCACCTGGACGAGATCTGCGAGGACCAGCGCGCCGCCATGCAGGACTGGATCGACTCTCTGGAGACCCTGCCCGTGCCCAAGGGCGAGGCGGAGCAGCGCGAGCGCGAACTCATCATGATCCGCAGCCGCGACGTGCTCGAGCACATCGAGCGGGTGGTGCACCACGTGCACCGGCTCGAGCAGAACGCCGAGACGGCGGTGCAGATGCATTTCAGCGTCCAGGGCCACCGCGCCAACGACATCATGCGGGTGCTGACGGTGCTGACCGCCGTGTTCCTGCCGCTGAACCTGATCGCGGGCATCTTCGGCATGAACTTCGAGTTCATCCCGCTGGTACACAAGGCGGACGGCTTCTGGATCGCGATGACGTCGATGCTCGTCATCGCCGTGCTGCTGGTGCTGATTTTCTGGCGCAAGCGCTACCTCGCCCGCACGCGCTGATCGCCGCGCCCATGAAAAAAGGGGCCACGCTGCGCGCGTGGCCCCTTTTTCAATCCGGCGGCCCCGAAGGGCGGCCGTCTAGTCCGTCTTACTTGGCGGTTGCGCCAGCACCTTGCTGGGCTTGAACGCGAACGTCCATCGGGTGCTGCATGGTCGAGATGACCTTGCTGTTGACGCGCGAGCCGCCGGTCACGTTCTGGTCGGGAGCGTAGGCGGTGCGAACGGCTTCTGCCTGGACGATCGAACGGTCCTTCGACACGGCGACCGTTTCCGGGCCGCGCGAACCGCGGGTCACGTTCTGGTTCGGCGCCGATGCGGTGCGCACGGCTTCGGCGTTCACGTCGGCACGGCTCTTGGTCGAGACGGCGGTGTTCACGCCTTCGTAGGTTTCTGCTTGCGCGCCGGCGGCGGCGAACAGGGTCAGGGCGGCAGCTGCGAGGATTTGCGAGGTCTTCATATTCATTTCTCCTGGATGTTCGTTGGATCGTTTGTCCACCAGGCTTGCATGGTCGCTTGCCTGTGCAGCGAGTTTCGGGGCGAATCACATGGCCGAAACGCGCCAATCAGAGACACCGTGTTTCCTCTATTGAAACAATGACGACATGAAGGCATGCAAGCAAAAAGGCCGGACCGGTTCGCACCGGTCCGGCCCCTTGCAAATGCCTCTACGCCAGTGGCTACGGACGCCCGGTGCCGATCTGCGGCGGCACTTCACTGTTGAAGAAGGCGCGGCGGTCGAGGTTCTGGTTCGGCGCATGGGCGGCGGCCACGGCTTCGGCCCGAACCGACGCCCGGTCCCGCACGCCGGGCCGCGAGCGCAGGGGCTCCGGCACCACGTCGCCATAGATGTTGCCGGCGCGCGCCGCGGCGTCCGCCCCCGCCGCCACGTCGGCCCGGCTGGTCGTGGCCTGAAGCGGCTGAACCGGCGCGTAGCCCTGGGCCCGCACACCGGCGGCGGCCAGCATCGACAGGGCTGCTGCGGCAATGATGTTCGAGGTCTTCATGTCGGTTCCTTCGGTCAAGCGGCGGCGTGTAACCGAAGTGTCGCCCAATCCGGCTAGGAAAAACCCGGGAGAATCGAACCATCGCGTTCCCAAAACGGAAACAATGGGCTCATTCACATGGACAGTCTCGATCTGATCAGAACCTTCCGGGAAGTCGCCTCCCACGGCAGCTTTTCCCAGGCAGCCAAGAGGCTCGACATGTCGAAGGCCACGGTCAGCAAGTATGTGGCCGAGCTGGAAACCCGCTTCGGCGTGCGTCTCCTCAACCGCTCCACGCGCTCCGTGAGCCTCACCGACGCCGGCCAGCTGCTGCTGGAGCGCAGCACGCCGATGCTGGAGATGGTCGAGCTCACCCAGTCGGAACTGCAGGAGCGCGCCAGCCAGCCCAGCGGACGGCTGCGCATCTCGGCCCCGCACGGCATGGGCAGCGGCGAATTCCCGAACCTGCTGGCCGATTTCATGCGCTACTACCCCGACGTGACGATCAGCCTGCAGCTGACCAACCGCACCGTCGACCTCGCCGAGGAAGGCATCGACGTCGAGCTGCGCAGCGGTCCGGTCGAGGACGCCAACCTCATCGTGCGCAAGCTGCGGCTCATGAACATGGTGGTCTGCGCTTCCCCGGTCTACTGGAAGAAGCACGGCAAGCCCGAGCATCCGCGCGATCTTTCCAGCCACGAAGCCCTGACGTTCTCGCTGCTGGGCCAGCAGCCGGTCTGGCGCTTCGACGACAACGGCACGCCGCTCGACGTGCCGGTGAAAAGCCGCATGGACTGCACCGAAGGCGCGCCGCTCATCCGCGTGGCGATGCATGGTTTCGGCGTCATCTACCTGCCGTCGATCCTGGTGCAGTCGCACCTGGACCACGGCGAACTGGTGCCGGTGCTGCAGGACTACGCCCGCAAGGACATGTGGCTTTCGGCCGCCTACCTGCAGCGGCGCCACAACAGCGCCGCGCTGCGCGCGCTGCTCGACTTCCTGCAGACCCGCGTGGGCCCCGGCAGCACGCCGCGCAAGAGCCATTGAAAAACCCGGCAGCGCCGGGTTTTTTCATTCAGCGCGGCAACCCGCTCAGCCGAGATGCTTGGCGAAGAACGCCAGCGTGCGCTCGCGCGCCAGCTTGGCAGCGTCCGCGTCGTACGAACCGCGCTGGTCGCAGTTGAAGCCGTGGCCGACCGGGTACACATGCACTTCCACTTCGGGATGCGCCTTCTTGAAGGTCTCGATGGTGTCCAGCGGAATCCAGTGGTCCTGGTTGCCGAAGTGCGCGAGCACCGGCACCTTGGGCTGGCGAGCGGTTTCTTCCGGCGTGGTCATGCCGCCGCCGTAGTACGGCGCCGCCGCCGACAGGCCCGGCAGCAGCGCGGCCGCGCGCCACACCAGCAGGCCGCCCCAGCAGTAGCCGACGATGCCGACCTTGCCGGCCTTCGACGCATAGGCGATCGACGCCTCGATGTCCTGCAGCACGCCGGGCGCGGGCAACGCCTCGACCGCCGTCTTCAGGCCGAAGCCGTTCTTCATGTCATCGTCCGAATAGCCCAGCTCCACGCCCGGCTTGACGCGATGGAAGGTCGACGGCGCCACGGCGAGGTAGCCCTCGGCCGCATAGCCGTCGGCCACCGAGCGGATGTGCGAGTTCACGCCGAAGATCTCCTGCACCACGACCACCGCGCCGCGCGGCTTGCCCGCGGGTTCGGCCACGTAGGCGGGAAAAGTGAAGCCGTCCTTGGCGGTGAGATCGATGAATTGGCCCATGTGCTGTTACTCCTGGATGGTGAATCGAAACAGATAAATGAATGAATGAACGGACGCCGGGCTACGCGCGCAGCGCCCGTTCGACGAAGTCGAGGCGATCCTGCCCCCAGAATATTTCGCCATCGATCACGTAGCTCGGCGCGCCGAAGACCTGGATGTCGATGGCCTCCTGCGTGTAGGCCTCGTAGCGCTCCTGCACCGCCTGGCTCTGCGACTGCTCGGCGCGCTTGGCCGGCAGGCCGCACTCGGCGACCAGCGCTTCGAGCACGTTCGGGTCGCCGATGTTCCGCTCCTGCACCCACACCGCTTCGAACACCGCCGCGCACATGCGCAGGGCGGCGTCGGTGCCGTCGTGCAGGTCGACCGCGATGATCAGCCGGGCCGCGTCGTCCCCGGCGACCGGAAAGAACTTCGGCTTCGGATTCAGCGGCAGTCCCAGGTGGCGCGAGAAGCGCTCGAGTTCGACCAGCCGGTAGGCCTGCCGCTGCGGTGCCCGCTTGCCCAGCGGCAGCCCGCCCGACACCGGGAACACGCTGCCCATGTCGATGGGCCGCACCCGCACCGTGGCGCCCGCGGCCTTGGCGATCGCCACGAAGCGGGAATGTCCCAGATACGTCCACGGGCTCTGCGGAGGAAAGTAATAGTCGATCGTCTTGCTCGTGCTCATTCGCATGCCCCCGGTGATGTAATCAGCCGACGGTTTTAACTGACGCGCAGTTTCTCTGCAGGAGGTAGGTTTTGGACCAGGTGCTCTTGATCACGGGCGGCGGGCGCGGCATCGGCGCCGCCACCGCGCGGCTCGCCGCGAAGCGCGGCTATGCGGTCGCCGTCAACTACGCCAGCAATTCGCTGGCCGCCGACGAAGTGGTGCGCGCCATCCGCGCGGAAGGCGGCACGGCCATGGCGGTGCGGGCCGACGTGGGCGACGAGGCCCAGGTGCTCGCCATGTTCGAGCAGGTCGACGCCAAACTGGGCCGCCTCACCGCGCTGGTGAACAACGCGGGCATCGTCGACGTGACGGCCCGCGTCGACGAAATGAGCGTGGCGCGCCTGGAGCGCATGTTCCGCATCAACGTGATCGGCAGCTTCCTGTGCGCGCGCGAGGCCGTGCGCCGCATGAGCACGAGGCACGGCGGCACGGGCGGGGCCATCGTCAACGTTTCCAGCGGCGCCTCGCGCCTGGGCTCGCCGGGCCAGTACGTCGACTACGCCGCGAGCAAGGGCGCCATCGACACCTTCACCGTCGGCCTGGCCAAGGAAGTGGCGGACGAAGGCATCCGGGTGAACGCGGTGCGCCCCGGCGTGATCGACACCGAGATCCACGCCTCCGGCGGCCTGCCCGACCGCGCCGCCGCGCTGGGCCCGCAGATCCCGATGAAGCGCGCCGGCACCGCCCACGAGATTGCCGGCGCCATCCTATGGCTGCTGTCGGCAGAGGCCAGCTACACCACGATGGCATTGCTCGACGTCACCGGAGGCCGCTGAGCCATGAGCACATCGATGGACCTGATCAAGCCGCTGGTCACGCTGGTGGCCATCGTCAACCCGCTGGCCATCGTGCCTTTCTTCATCCACTACACCCAGGGCTACAGCGACGCGCAGCGCCGCCACACGGTGCGCATGTCGGCCTTCAGCGCGTTCGTGGTCATTGCCGTGAGCGCGCTGCTGGGGCTGCAGCTGCTGTCGTTCTTCGGCATCTCGATCGCGAGCTTCCAGGTCGGCGGCGGGCTGCTGCTGCTCATGAGTTCGCTGTCGATGCTCAACGCCAAGCCGGCCGAGAGCAAGACCAACGTCGAAGAGCTGCGCGCCACCGAGGTCAAGGCGTCGATGGGCGCGTCGATTGCCGTGGTGCCGCTCACCATTCCGCTGCTCACCGGGCCGGCCACCATTTCCACCGTGGTGATCTACGCCGACAAGGCGCAGCACCTGTGGGAGCTTGCCATCCTGGTGGGCTACGGCGTGGTGGTGGCGCTGGCGACCGCCCTGGCGTTTTCGCTCGCGCAGCCGATCGCGCGCGTGCTCGGCAAGACCGGCATCAACATCATGACGCGGCTGATGGGCCTGATCCTCGCGGCGCTCGCGGTCGAGGTGATGGCCGACGGCCTGGGCAAGCTGTTCCCGATCCTGAACAAGATCGGCTGAGCCTTCAGGCCAGCATCTTCTCGATGATCTTCCAGTGCACCGGCTCCACCGGCGTGATCGACAGCCGGTTGCCCTTGCGCAGCACCACCAGGTCGGCCAGCTCGGGCCTGGCGCGCAGCTCGGGCAGCGCCAGCAGCCGCGTCTTGCGCAGCGCCTGCACGTCCACCAGCAGCCAGCGCGGATCTTCCGGCTTGGCGCCCGCGTCGTAATAGGGCGACTTCGGGTCGAACTGCGTCGGGTCGGGCTTGATGCCCGAGGCCACCCGCGCGATGCCGGCAATGCCCGGCTCCGGGCAGCTCGAGTGATAGAAGAGCACGCCGTCGCCGACCTTCATGCCGTCGCGCATGAAGTTGCGTGCCTGATAGTTGCGCACGCCGGTCCACGCCACGGTGGCGTCGGGCGCGGCGAGCGCATCGTCGATCGAGACCTCGTCGGGCTCGGATTTCATCAACCAGAAACTGGGGGAATGGGTGGGCATGGTCCCGTCATGGTGTCACATAGTCCGACACCACCACCCACTTGCCGTCCTTGATCTGCGACAAGCGCGACTGGTCGTTGCCCAGGCGCTTGGTGGCCGTGTAGGTGCTCTTCGGGCTGCCGAACATGTCGGGCTCGAAGGTGATGCTGTCCATCGCCTTGATGAAGCTGTCGGTCGTGAGGTTCGGGCCGGCCTTGGTCGCGGCCTTGATGAACGAGTCGATGATCACGTAGCCGTACACCGAGAACACGGTCGGGTCTTCGTTGAACTTGGTCTTGTACTTGTTGGCCCAGAAGCGCAGCGGCTGCGATTGCTCGTCGGTGTAGGGGTTCTGCACCGTCATGGTGGCGTAGACGCCGTCCATCGCCTTGCCGCCGAGCTTGTGGATCAGGTCGGTGTAGGCCGCGCTGGAGCCCAGGAAGGTCGGGTTGAAGCCGGTCTTGCGCGCCTCGCCCACGGTGCCGATGGTCTCGCGGATGATGGTGCCGAGCACAACGAGGTCGCAGTTGGCGGCCTTCATCTTCGCGACCTGCGAGCTGAAGTCGGTGGCGCCGCGCTTGAACGAAGTCTTCTCGGCCAGCTCCATGCCCGCGGCCTTCAGGCCCGCCTCGGCGCCGCGCTGCACCTCCAGGCCGAACTCGTCGTCCTGGTAGATGGTGCAGACCTTCTTGGCGGCCTTGTCCTTGATCATCTTCGGAAGGGCCAGGCGGATCTGGTCGTAGTAGGTGGCGGCGAACGAATACTTCAGCCGGTTCAGCGGCTCGTACATTTCGCGCGCCGCGGTGATGGGCATGTAGTTGATGACGTTCTTGTCGAACTGCACCGGCATGGCCGCCATGTTCTGCGCCGTGCCGATGTGGCCGGCCATGATGAAGATCTTTTCCTGGTTCACCAGCTTCTGCGCGGCCAGCACGGCCTTCTTCGGGTCGTAGCCCGAATCTTCCACGAACAGCTTGAGCTTGCGCCCGTTGACGTTGCCCTGCTCGTTGAGTTCGTCCACGCGCAGCTGCATGCCGTTGCGCGCCTGCTTGCCGAAGCCCGCCAGCGGGCCCGACAGGTCCTGGATGGTGCCGATGCGGATCTCGTCCTTGGTCACGCCCTGCTGCTGTTGCGCGGACGCAAGCGTCGCGGCCAGGCCCAGCACGGCCAGCGTCGTCAGTGTCTTGAGCTTCATGCGGTTGTCTCCTCGGGTTGACGAAAAAAACGGATCACCGGTACATGGCTTCTATGCGCTCGGCGTACTTGGTCTGCACCAGCTTGCGCTTGAGCTTCATCGTGGGCGTGAGCTCCTCGTCCTCGGCGCTGAGCTGCGTCTCGAGCAGGAAGAATTTCTTGATCTGCTCCACGCGCGCGAACTTGGCGTTGACGCGGTCGATCTCGCCCTGTATCAGGTCCAGCACTTCCTTCGTGCGCGTCAGGCTCTCGTAGTTGCTGAACGGCACGTCGTTGTCCTGCGCAAACTTCTCGACGTTCTCCTGGTCGATCATGACGATCACCGTGAGGTAGGGCTTCTTGTCGCCGATCACCACGGCGTCGGTGATGTAGAGGCTGAACTTGAGTTCGTTCTCCAGCTCGCTCGGCGTGACGTTCTTGCCACCTGCCGTGATGATGATGTCTTTCATCCGGTCGGTGATGCGGAAATACCCGTCCTCGTCCATCACGCCGACGTCGCCCGTGTGCAGCCAGCCTTCGGCGTCGATCGTCTCGGCCGTTTTCTCCGGCAGGTTGAGGTAACCCATGAAGACATTGGGGCCGCGCACCAGGATCTCGCCGGTGGCCGGGTCGATGCGCACCTCGTTGTAGCCCGTGGCCGGCCCGATGGAGCCGGGCTTGATGCGCGTGGCCGGCACCGCGGTGGAAGCGCCGCAGGACTCCGTCATGCCCCACACCTCCAGCATCGGCACGCCGAGCGCCAGGTACCACTTGACCAGCTCGGGCGAAATCGGCGCCGCGCCCGTCACGAGAAAACGCGAGCGATGGATGCCGATGAGCTTGCGCGCGTTGTCCAGCGCCAGCAGCCGCGCGAGCCTGAACTTGAGCTTGAGCCCCGCGCCGACCGGCTCGCCGGCCAGCACTTTCGCCGCAATGGCTTCGCCCACGCCGATGCTCCACCTGTAGGCAGCCTGCTGCAGCGGGCTCGCTTCCTTCAGCGCGATCATCACGCCCGAATAGAACTTCTCCCACACGCGCGGCACCGCGGTGAACACGGTGGGCGCGATCTCGCGCACGTTCTCCGGCACGGTCTCGGGGTTCTCGACGAAGTTGAGGATGGAGCCGGTGTACATCGCGAAGTACTCGCCGCCCATGCGCTCGGCGATGTGGCACAGCGGCAGGAAGCACATGCGCTCGTCTTTCTCGTCCTGCGCGATGAGCGTGTTGTAGCCGCGCGCGGTGTACACCAGCCCCGCGTGGCTGTGCATGGCGCCCTTGGGCTTGCCGGTGGTGCCCGATGTGTAGACGAGGATGGCGAGGTCTTCGGGCCGGCAGGCGGCCACGGTGCGCTCCACCGCCTGCGGATCGGCCGACAGGCGCGCGCGCCCGAGTTCGCGCAGCGCATCGAGGCTCATCACGCCCGGGTCGTCGAGGTCGCGCAGGCCTTCCATGTCGAACACCACGATGCGGCGCAGGCCCGGCAGGCCGGCGCGCACTTCGAGCGCCTTGTC
The DNA here is from genome assembly GCF_037482385.2 of Variovorax sp. AB1(2024). Taxonomy (NCBI): domain Bacteria; kingdom Pseudomonadati; phylum Pseudomonadota; class Betaproteobacteria; order Burkholderiales; family Comamonadaceae; genus Variovorax; species Variovorax sp. AB1(2024). The sequence continues at coordinate 421,477 of NZ_JBBHKP020000001.1, forward strand.
GAGCTGCTCGTCGTCTTCCACGAAGAGCACGGTGGTGCGCGAGTCTTCGCACAGGTAGTGCACCTGCGAGGCGGCGTCGGTCGGGTAGATGCCGTTGGACACGCCGCCGCAGCTGAGCACGGCCAGGTCGGCCAGCACCCATTCGATGACGGTGTTCGACAGGATGGACGCGCACTCGCCGGGCGCGAAGCCGATGGCCTGCAGGCCGGCCGCGATCTCGCGCACCGCGTCGGCGGTCTGGTGCCAGCTCCAGCTGCGCCAGATGCCGAGCTCTTTCTGCCGCATCCAGACGGTGTCGCCACGCTGCTTGACGGCATTCCAGAACATCGCGGGAATGGTGTCGCCGGGCACGACGACGTCGAGCCGGGGTTCGAAGGTATTGAGGTCCCAGAGTCCTTGCATGGCGGCGGCTACCTCCAGGTCTTCTTCTTTTTCCAGCGCCGCTCGCCGCGCACGCCGTCGTCTTTCACGCCGAGATAGAACTCCTTGATGTCTTCCTTTTCCCTCAGGCGTTCGCAGGCGTCTTCCATCACGATGCGGCCGTTCTCCAGCACGTAGCCGTGGTCGGCCGCATTGAGCGCCATGTTGGCGTTCTGCTCGACCAGCAGGATGGTGGTGCCGCGCTCGCGGTTGATGCGCACGACGATCTCGAAGATTTCCTTCGTCAGCTTGGGGCTCAGGCCGAGGCTGGGTTCATCCAGAAGAATGAGATGCGGCGCGGCCATGATGGCGCGCGAGATGGCCAGCATCTGCTGCTGCCCGCCGGAAAGAAGGCCCGCGTCCTGCGTCGCGCGTTCGCGCAGGATCGGAAAGTAGGCATAGACGGTTTCCATGTCGCGCGCCACGCCGTCGCGGTCCTTGCGGGTGTAGGCGCCCATCAGCAGGTTGTCCTTCACCGACAGCAGCGGAAACACTTCGCGGCCTTCGGGCACGTGACTCAGGCCTTGCTCGACGATGTAGGCCGGGTCCTTGGCGGTGATGTCCTTGCCCTGGAATTCGATGCTGCCTTTTCTCGGGTCGATGATTCCGGAGATCGTCTTCAGGATCGTCGTCTTGCCTGCGCCGTTCGAACCCAATACCGTTGCGATCTCGCCCTGCCTTACTTTCAGGCTCACGCCTCTGATGGCCTTGATGGGGCCGTAGGCGCTCTCTACATTGAGGAGCTGGAGGACGGCGTCGCTCATTTTTTTGCGCTTTCGTTCGGGGAGCGGCGTTGGGGCCCCTGTCTCCGGCGGGCCGACGTCACCGGCCCTTCGGGCTTCCCTGCGCTGCTCGCGACGGGCGGGGTCTCGCAGAACTCGCTTCGCTCAGACAGCTGCGAGCCCTGATCCGCCCGCCGCTGCGCTGCTCGGCGGTGCCTCAACGGCCCACCGGAGACAGGGGCCCCAACGCCGTGGACACGCTCAAGTAGTTTCCAACGCCGGCCAAGCCCGGTGTGCGGTGCGGGGCGGGCGCCCCCTCTGTGCCGCTGAGGAGCGCAGCTTTCCGCGGATAAGGGCCCGCCCTTGTTTGAGCGAAGCGAGTTTGGGCGGGACCCCGCGGAAAGCGAGCACCGGAAGGGAGCCCGAAGGGCCGGCATAGCGGGGGCGCCCGCCCCGCACCGCATACCGGGCGTCCCCAAAGAGGCAACGAACAAGGCATTCACGCCGCCACCCTCCTCAAGCTGCTCACGTCGTCCACAGTCCCAAGGTAGGCCTCGACAACACGCGGATCAGCCTGCACCTCACCGGGCGTTCCAGTAGCCAGCACCTCCCCCATGTTCATCGCAAGCACCCGGTCGGACACCTTGGAAACAAGCGACATGTCGTGCTCGACCATCAGCACCGACACCCCCAGCTCATGCTGGATGTCCTGGATCCAGAAAGCCATGTCCGCCGTCTCTTCGACATTGAGCCCCGACGACGGCTCGTCGAGCAGCAGCAGCTTGGGCTCCGTGCACAACGCACGCGCCAGTTCGACGACCTTGCGAACGCCATAGGGCAACCCCGCCACCATCGAATCGCGATGGTGCTGCAGGTCCAGCAGCTCGATCACCTGCTCCGCCTTCTCCCGCGCGGCAATCTCCGCACGCCGCGTCGCAGGCGTGAAGAACACCTCGCTCCAGAACCCCGTCTGCCGATGCGTGTGCCGGCCGATCAGCAGGTTGTGCAACACCGTCGCATGCTCGAACAACTCGATGTTCTGGAAGGTCCGCGCAATACCGAGCGCCGCAATCGCATGCGGCGCCTGCTGCGTCAGCGGCAACGGGCCGCCCTCCTCGCCATGCCACGTGATTTCGCCCGTCGTCGGCGTGTAGATGCGGCTGATCAGGTTGAACACCGTCGTCTTGCCCGCGCCGTTAGGCCCGATCAGCGTGAACACCTCGCCGCGGCGCACATCGAAGCTCACCTTGTTGACCGCCAGCACCCCGCCGAAGCGCACGCTCAGCTCCTTCGCGGAGAGAAGAATGTCGCCGCTGCTCATCTCAACCGGTCCGACTTGGTGAACGACTTCTGCCGCTTGAACAACCCCTTGCGGTAGAACGGAAAGAGCTGCAGCCAGGTCCGGATCTTCAGCCAGCGCCCGTACAAGCCCAGCGGCTCGAACAGCACGAACGCGATCAGCACCAGCCCATACACCAGCCCCTGCAACCCCGGCGCCTGTCCGATGGCCTCCGGCAGCCAGTCCTTGCCGATGGAGATCAGCTGCGGCATCGCGATCAGGAAGATCGCGCCCAGGAACGCGCCGTGCACCGAGCCCAGCCCGCCGATCACCACCATCAGCAGCAGGTCAATCGACTGCAGGATGCTGAACTGGTCTGGCGAGATGAAGCTCAGCTTGTGCGCGTACAGCGCGCCGCCCAGCCCCGCCAGCGCGGCCGAGATCGCGAACGACATCGTCTTGTAGCGCGCCAGGTGAATGCCCATGCTCTGCGCGGAAATTTCCGAATCGCGGATGGCGACGAAGGCTCGCCCGGTCGGCGAGCGCAGCAGGTTCAGGATGCCGAGCGTGGCCAGCACCGCCACCACCAGGCAAAGAAAGTAGAAGCCGTCGCCCGAGCCCAGCGACCAGCCGAAGAGCTGCGGCGACTTCACGTGCAGCCCCGCGTTGCCGCCCGTCACGCTCTCCCAGCGCGCGAACACTTCTTCCACGATGAAGCCGAAGGACAGCGTCGCAATGCCCAGGTAGATCCCCTTCACGCGCAGCGCCGGCAGCGCGACCACGACGCCCACCGCGGCCGACAGCCCCGCGGCGGCCACCAGCGCCAACGGAAACGGCACGCCCAGGTTCGTCAGCACGCCCTGCGTGTACGCCCCCGCGCCCAGGAACGCCGCATGCCCGATGGAGAACTGCCCCGTGAACCCGGCCAGCAGCATCAGCCCCAGGCCGACGATGCCGTAGATCAGCACGAAGGTCAGCTGTGCGAGCCAGTACTCGTCGATGACCCACGGCGCGGCGATGAGGAACGCAACGAGCAGGCCGTACCAGAACACATGGCCGCCGTGCCGCGCGAGGCGGATGTCCTGGTCGTAGCTCGTTTTGAAGATGAAGCGCATGGTTCAGGTCCGCCGCCGGGCCGCCCCAAGGCGGACCTGCGCCCCCTCGGGGGGCAGCGAGTACACGAAGTGACGAGCGTGGGGGCGCATTTTCTTTAAACCTTCTTGCGCAGCTTCTCGCCGAACAGGCCGTTCGGCTTGATCATCAGCATCAGCAGCACCACGATGTACGGCGCCGTGTCCTTGAAACCGTCGGGCAGGTAGAAGCCCGCGAAGGACTCGACGATGCCGATGACCAGCCCGCCGACGATCGCGCCCGGCAGGCTGCCGAAGCCGCCCACCACCGCCGCCGGAAAGGCCTTCAGCCCGATGAAGCCCATGTTGGCGTGCACGAAGGTGATGGGCGCGAGCAGCATGCCCGCGATGGCCGCGACCGCCGCCGCCAGGCCCCACACCAGCCCGTTGAGCCGCTTCACCGGAATGCCCATGTAGTAGGCGGCCAGCTGGTTCTGCGACGAGGCCTGCATCGCGATGCCGAGCTTGCTGTAGCGGAACATCGCGAACAGCAGGCCGCACAGCACGGCGGTGGCGATGATGATCGCGAGCTGTTCCAGGTTGACCACCAGCTCGCCCAGCTTCCAGATCTGGTCCTTGTAGGGCACGGCCAGCGTGTGCGTCTCGGTGCCGATGCCGGGCACCATGGTGACGACGCCGCGCGCCACGTAGGCGATGCCGATGGTCAGCATGACGATCGAGAACTGCGGCTGCCCGAGGATCGGCCGGATCACCACCAGTTCCAGCAGCACGCCGAAGGCCGCCATCGCCACCACCGCGAGGATGGCCGCCAGCCAGAACGGCATGCCGAACAGCGACATGCCCGCGAACGCACCGAAGGCGCCGAGCATCATCAGGTCGCCCTGCGCAAAGCTCACCGTCTCCGTGGCCTTGTAGATCAGCACGAAGCCCAGCGCGATCAGGCCGTAGATGCAGCCTTGCGCAATGCCCGACAGCAGCAGTTGAAGGATCTGCATGCCCGTCGCCCGCGCTACTGCCGGAACCCGCCGGCCAGGTCGTGCAGCGCGAGGCGGCGCGAGCCTGCCACGATGTCGCTGGGCTTGAGGCCGTAGACCTGGCGGATCGAATGGCTGAAGTGGGTGGAGTCGGGGTAGCCGGTGTCGAGTGCGATGTCGGTGAGCGTGCTGCCCTGCTGCACGTAGCGCAGCAGGCTTCGCGCGCGCTTCCAGGCGCGGAATGCCCGAAAGGCCATGCCGGTCTCCTGCTTGAACAGGTGCAGGAAGCGTGAGAACGACAGGTGCACCGAGGCCGCGCACTCCTCGGCCGACATCGCGGCGGCGGGGTCTGCGTTGATGGCGTCGGCCACCTTGCGGATGCGCGCATCGAGCGCGCGCGGCGCGAGCGCCTCGCCGAAGAACAGCGCGTCGAAGTCGAAGCCCTCGAAGTTCATGCCGCGCGCCGAAGCCGCCAGCAGGTGCGCATGGCCCTCGCGCACGCGCTGCACGAAGGCCGGCGCATCGACCGGGCCGCAGTGCTGCATGAACGCCGGCAGGCGCGCGGGGTCGACCGACTCCGACTCGACCAGCAGGTTGAAGATCAGCGGATGCGCGCTCTCGACCTGGTGCGGCACGTGCGGCGGCACGACGATGAATTCACCGGTGAGCCATGCGCCGCCACCCACGCGGATGCGGTTCGGCGGCGCGCCGGCAGGCGACACGTACACGCCGTGCCCGCCCATCGTGCGCTCGGCGGCGGCGCCGAGCAGGCCGGCATAGAACACGCGGTGCGGCGTGAGCCACATCAGGCGTTCGCCCTGCCGTGCGGCGCCGCTCAGGCTGGTGTGCGCTGGCGGCGGCGTCCTCGTTCGCTGCATGGTGTTTGTCTCCTGCATCGGTGGACTGCCACTCTGTGGTGGCGTCTTTGTTGGCTGGATCGTAGCGGCGCGGGCCGTCTGCGCGGCATCGATTTGCGCGGGGACTTTCCCTAGGCCACCGCTACGCCGCGGCAAAGGCGCGGCGCAGTTCGCCCGCGCACAGCGCCACCGCGGTGTTGGCCTCGTCGAGCACCTTGCCCATCGGCACGAAGCCGTGGATCTGCCGCTCGAAGCACACGTACACCGCGCGGTTGCCGGCGGCGGTGAGCGCATCGGCATACGCGGCGCCTTCGTCGCGCAGCGGGTCGTAGCCGGCGGTGATCACCAGGGCCGGCGGCAGCTTCGACAGGTCGGGGTGCAGCAGCGGCGAGGCGCGCCAGTCGACGTCGTGCGCCGGGTCGGTGATGTAGTGGTCGTGGAAGTAGCTCATGGTGTCGCTGGTCAGCAGATAGCCCTGCCCGTTGCTCTGGTGCGAGGGGTGCACGCGGCGCATGTCGGTGGCCGGGTAGATCAGCAGCTGGAAGGCGATGGACAGGTCCCCCGCATCGCGCGCGGCGATCGCCACCACGGCCGCGAGGTTGCCGCCCGCGCTGTCGCCGCCCACGGCCAGGCGGCTCGCATCGAGCCCCAGCGTCGCGGCCTCGCGGCGCACCCAGCGGGCGGCGGCCAGCGCGTCGTCGAAGGCGGCGGGGAAGCGGTGCTCCGGCGCCATGCGGTAGTCGACCGCGACCACCGCGCAGCCGGCGCCGTTGGCCAGCTCGCGGCACAGCACGTCGTGCGTGTCGAGGTCGCCGATGACCCAGCCGCCGCCGTGGTAGTACACCAGCACCGGCAGCGGGCCGGCGCCCGAACCCAGCGGCCGGTACAGGCGCACCGGGATGGTGCCGTGCGGGCCGTCGGCCGCGAGGTCGCGCACTTCGGCCACTTCGGCCGGCAGCGGCTGGGTGGCGGTGCGGCGATCGCGGTAGAAGGCCCGCGCATCGGCGGGCGAGAGGGTGTGCGTCGGCGGAATGCCGCGCGCCTCGATGAGGTCGAGCAAGGCGCGAGCCTGGGGATGCAGCATGGTGTCTCCGGTGGATTCGCCCGACCATGCCCGCGCCATCGCGGCGCGGCTTGCGGAAACTGGCTACGCCCCGCTCAGGCCTTGCGCGGCTTCACGCGCGAGGCGGCTTCCTTGGCGAGCTTGCGGGCCGTGTCGGTGTCGCCTGCGTGCACCAGCGCCACGCCCATGCGGCGCTTGGTGAAGCTCTCCGGCTTGCCGAAGAGGCGGATGTCGCTGCCGGGCACTTGCAATGCGTCGGCCACGCCGTCGAAGGCGATGCCGGTGGCGTCCACGCCGCCGTAGATCACCGCGCTGGCGCCCGGGCTCTTGAGCGAGGTGTCCACCGGCAGGCCGAGGATGGCGCGCGCATGCAGCTCGAATTCGTTCTGCCACTGGGTGGCCATGGTGACCATGCCGGTGTCGTGCGGGCGCGGGCTCACTTCGCTGAACCACACCTCGTCGCCCTTCACGAACAGCTCCACGCCGAAGAGGCCCTGGCCGCCCAGGTCGGCGGTGACGGCCTGCGCGATCTGCTGCGCCTTCTGCAGCGCGGCGGGGGCCATGGGGTGGGGCTGCCAGCTTTCGACGTAGTCGCCGCTCACCTGCACGTGGCCGATGGGGTCGCAGAACTTCGTTTCCAAGGCGCCGGAGGCATCCTTGGCGCGCACGGTCAGCAGGGTGATCTCGTAGTCGAAGTCGATGAAGCCTTCGACGATCACGCGGCCATGGCTCACGCGGCCGCCGGCCATGGCGTAGTCCCAGGCCTTCTGCACGTCGGCGGGGCCGTCGATCTTGCTCTGGCCCTTGCCGGAGCTGCTCATCACGGGCTTGACGATGCAGGGGTAGCCGATGCCCTCGTCGATGGCGGCCTGCAGCTCGGCCAGCGAGTCGCAGAACTTGTAGGGGCTGGTGGGCACGCCCAGCGTCTCGGCGGCCAGGCGGCGGATGCCTTCGCGGTCCATCGTGAGGCGGGCGGCGCGGGCGGTGGGAATGACGCGCACCACGCCGGCGTCTTCGAGCTGCTGCAGCATGGGCGTGGCGATGGCCTCGATCTCGGGCACCACCAGCGCGGGCTTCTCGGCCTCGATCAGCGCCTTGAGCTGCTCGGGGTCGCTCATGGTGATGGTGCGGGCATGGTGGGCCACCTGCTGGCCGGGGGCGTTCTCGTAGCGGTCGACGGCGATGGTCTCGACGCCGAGGCGCTGCAGGGCGATCAGCACCTCCTTGCCGAGTTCACCGGAGCCGAGCAGCATCACGCGGGTGGCGGAGGGGGAAAGGGGGGTGCCGAGGGTGGTCATGGTCGGGGATCGGGAAAAGAGGGGAAAAAAGCAACCGCAGCACTGTAAGCCACCCGCGCGGCGCAGGTGTCACACGCGGCAACGGCGGGGCCGTGGGGCTGATTCACAATCGATGTTCCTGCCGCGGCGACCGCCCCGTGCACCCCACTTTTTCGTTTCTTCAAGGAGTTCTCTCATGGCTATCCAGACTGTCGGCATCATCGGCGCCGGAACAATGGGCAACGGCATCGCGCAGGCCTGCGCGGTGGCCGGCGTGAAGGTGGTGATGGTCGACATCGCCCAGGCGGCGGTCGACAAGGGCCTGGCCACGGTGTCGGGCAGCCTCGACCGCCTCATCAAGAAGGAAAAGCTCACCACCGAGCAGAAGACCGCCGCGCTGGCCCTCATCCAGGGCTCCACCAGCTACGAAGACCTGAAGAGCGCGCAACTGGTCATCGAGGCGGCCACCGAGAACCACGCGCTCAAGCTCAAGATCCTCAAGCAGGTCGACGAGATGCTGGCGCCCGAGGTCATCATCGCCTCGAACACCTCGTCGATCTCGATCACGCAGCTGGCCGCCGCCACCTCGCGCGCCGACCGCTTCATCGGCATGCACTTCTTCAACCCGGTGCCGATGATGGCGCTGGTGGAGCTGATCCGCGGCTACCTCACGAGCGACGCCACGCACGACACGGTGAAGGAACTGGCCGAGCGCCTGGGCAAGTCGCCGATCACGGTGAAGAACGCGCCGGGCTTCGTGGTCAACCGCATCCTGGTGCCGATGATCAACGAGGCTTTCTTCGTGCTGGCCGAAGGCATCGCCACGGCGGAAGACATCGACGCCGGCATGAAGCTGGGCTGCAACCAGCCCATCGGCCCGCTCGCGCTGGCGGACATGATCGGCCTGGACGTGTGCCTGGCGGTGATGGAGGTCTACCTCGAGCAGTTCGGCGACTCCAAGTACCGCCCCTGCCCGCTGCTCAAGGAAATGGTGGCGGCGGGCCAGCTGGGCCGCAAGACCGGCCGCGGCGTGTACACGTACTGAGCCGCGCAGCCATAACGACAACACGGAGACAACACCGATGACCGCGACCCCCACCACCCCGCCCGCAGAAGGCTGCATCGACACCCAGGTGCTCGGCCACGTGCTGCTGATCGGCATCAACCGCCCGGCCAAGCGCAACGGCTGGACGCCGCCGATGTTCAGGCAGCTGGCCGAGGCCTACACCCGGCTCGACGACGACCCGGACCTGCGCGTGGGCGTGCTGCATGCGTTCGGCGACCACTTCACGGCGGGCCTCGACCTGCCTGCGGTCACCGAGTACATGAAGCGTGGCGAGAAGGCCATTCCCGCCGGCCTGGTGGAGCCGCACGACTTCGGCCTGCCCGGCTACCGCCGCCGCACCAAGCCGATGGTGGTGGCCGTCAAGGGCATCTGCTTCACGGTGGGCATCGAACTGATGCTGGGCGCGGACATCGTGGTGGCGGCAGACAACTGCCGCTTCTCGCAGATGGAAGTGCAGCGCGGCATCATGGCCACGGGCGGCGCCACGCTGCGCATGGCCGAGCGCGCGGGCGTGGGCAACGCGATGCTGCACCTGCTCACGGCCGACGAGTTCGACAGCGCCGAGGCCTATCGCCTCAACTTCGTGCAGAAGGTGGTGCCGGCCGGGCAGGAGCTCGATGCGGCGCTGGCCATCGCCCAGCGCATCGCGGCGCAGGCGCCGCTGGCGGTGGTGGCCACGCGGCTCAACGTGATCAAGGCGGTGGAGCAAGGTCCGCTGGCGGCGGTGTCGGAATTCATCGAGACGCAGAAGCGCCTGTCGAACAGCGAGGACGCGGTCGAAGGCGTGCGCTCTTTCGTCGAACGCCGGCCCGCGCGCTTCAGCGGCCGCTGATTCCCCCGTCTTCACCCAGAACAACAAACAACATGTCCGTCTTCATTCGCACGGCGCTTGCCGCTGCATTCACCCTGCTCGCCGTGAACACCACTTCCGCCCAGACCTCCACGCCCGCCGCGCTGCCGGACCCCGCGGCCACTTCGGTCGACGCGATGGGCTGGATGAAGGGCTTCCCGCCCCCGCCCGACAAGCTCATCACCTTCGACAACCCGGCCGGCGGCGTGTTTCCGCGCACCCGCTGGAGCTTCTCGCACGTGCGCGAGACCGTGCCCACCGTCAACGTGTGGCGCGGCGCCGGCGCGGCCAGCCCGCTGCCGTCGGGGACCTCGCCGGTCCAGATCGAGGCCGTCACGTTCAAACCCCTGGGCAGCGACCAGACGCTCAACTTCGCCCAGATGATCTCCGGCACCTACACCGACGGCATCCTCGTGATGCACCGCGGCAAGGTGGTCTACGCAAAGTACTTCGGCGCGCTCACGCCCGAGCGTCCGCACATCGCGATGTCGGTCACCAAGTCCTTCGTGGGCACGCTGGCCGCCATCCTCGCGGACGAAGGCAGGCTGGATCCGGCCGCGCCCGTCACCAGATACATCCCCGAGCTGAAGGACACGGCATACGGCGACGCCACCGTGCGCCAGGTGATGGACATGACCGTGGGCGTGCACTACTCCGAGAACTACGCCGACCCCAAGGCCGAGATCTGGGACTACGCCCGCGCCGGCGGCATGCTCACCCAGGGCCAGAACTACACCGGACCGAAGTCGTTCTACGAATTCCTGGTCACGCTGAAGAAGGAAGGCGAGCATGGCGATGCCTTCGCCTACAAGACCGTCAACGCCGAGGTGCTGGCCTGGATTCTTCGCCGCGCCAGCAACCAGTCGCTGGCCGACCTGCTGAGCGAGAAGATCTGGCGGCGCATCGGCGCCGAGCAGGACGCCTACTTCATGGTCGACCGCATCGGCACCGAGTCGGGCGGCGGCGGCCTGAACACCGTGCTGCGCGACCTGGCCCGCTTCGGCGAGACCATGCGCAACGACGGCCGCGCGTCCAACGGCCAGCAGGCCATTCCGAAGGCGGTGGTGGAAGACATCCGCCGCGGCGGCGACCCGGCCAAGTTCGTCAAGGCCGGCTACCCGCTGCTGCAGGGCTGGTCTTACCGCGACATGTGGTGGGTCTCGCACAACCCGCATGGCGCCTACATGGCGCGCGGCATCCACGGCCAGAGCATCTATGTGGACCCGAAGGCCGAGATGGTCATCGTGCGCTATGCGGCGCATCCGGTGGCGGCCAACGGCGCGAACGACCCGCTGACGCTGCCCGCGTTCCAGGCGATGGGCGAGGCGCTGATGCGCCGCTGAGCCCGGCGAGGCTCAGCCGCGTGCTTCAGCGATGACCAGCAGCCCGTCCATGATCAGGCTCTCGACCAGCTCGAAATGCCCGTTCATGACGGGCGCCATCTTCCAGCCCGCGCCGCCGGTCATGTAGCAGGCCGGCTCGGCGCCGCAGTGCGAGCGCACGTGCTGCACCATCCGCTCGACGGCGCCGGCGATGGCGTAGGTGCCGCCGCTGGTGAGCGCGTCGCTGGTGTTGGTGGGAAATTCGCGCACTTCGCCGGTCGGCACATGCAGCCCGGCCGTGCCCGACTCCAGCGCGCGCAGCATGATGCCGTGGCCCGGCAGGATCAGGCCGCCGAGGAACTTGCCTTCGGCATCGATCGCCTCGACCGTCACGGCCGTGCCGATCAGCACCACCACCATCGGCCGCGGCGGCTCGCCCGGCTGCTCGGCCAGCATGCGGTGGCGCGCGCCGATCATCGCCACGAAGCGGTCGGCGCCCAGCCGGGTCGGGTGGTCGTAGCCGTTGACGATGCCGGCCTCGCCCGCGCTCGGCATGACCCAGCGCGGCGTGCAGTCGAAGCGCTCGACGATCTGCTCCTCGGCGCGGCGGCGCACCGCGTCGCCGGCCACCACGCAGCCCAGCATGGCGCCGGGCGCGGGCAGGTCGGCCCACGGGCCGTCGGCCAGCCGCTCGATGTGGTCCAGGAATTCCGCTCCCTGCGCCTGCAACACGGCGCCGGGGCGGGCCGCATCGTAGAGCGCCCACTTGAGGCGGGTGTTGCCGATATCGATAGCGAGGAAGGGGGATGCCATGCGCCGGATTATTGCGACTTTGTGTCCAGGCATGCTGGCGCGTGCGTCGCATACGCGGCAAGGGCACGTGCCGGGCCGCGGCTCGACAGGCTCGGCGCTGTACACGGGCGCGTAAACTTCCATCGATGAAGTGGAAGCCTGACGCCAACCGATCGTCCACCCCCGCAGCCGGGGCGCCGTGCGATCGCCCCGCCGGGCGGCACCGATGAGCCGTCGCGAACCGACCATCTACGATCTGGCTCGGCTTGCCGAGACTTCCGCATCCACGGTCAGCGCGATCCTCAATGGCACCTGGAAGAGCCGGCGCATCGGCGAGGAAACTGCGGCACGCGTCCTCGCACTCGCGAAAGACCTGAAATACACGCTCAACCGGCAGGCCAGCGGCCTGCGGCGCAAGCGCTCCGGGCTGATCGGCATGCTCATTCCGATGCACGACAACCGCTTCTTCAGCGCCATGTCGCAGACCTTCGAGCGGCTGGCGCGCGAGCGGCATCTCTATCCCATCGTGGTCAGCACGCTGCGCGACCCGGAGCTGGAAGCAGAGACGGCACACACCCTGATCTCCTACCAGGTCGAATACCTGCTGGTGACCGGCGCCTCCGACCCCGACGCGGTGAGCAGGATCTGCGCGCACCACGGCATTGCACACCTGAATGTCGACCTGCCGGGCACGCTCGCGCCTTCGGTGGTTTCAGACAACCGTTGGGGCGCGCGTGAACTCACGGCGAAGCTCATCGAGCGATCGAAGGCGCCGCGTGCCGGGCGGCGCGACCGCTTCTGTTTCGTGGGCGGCATTCCGGGCGAGCACAACACGGTGCAGCGGATCGAGGGATTTTCCGAAGCCATCGCCGACGCGTTCGGCAGCCTGGACCGTGCGGACATCGATGCCTGCGGCTACGAAGCGGACCAGGCGGAAGCCTCGGTGCGATCGCTCTGCCAGCGCATGGGAGGCCTGCCGCGCGGGCTGTTCGTGAACTCGACCATCGCGCTGGAGGGCGTGGTGCGGTTTCTCAAGACCGTCCCGCTCGACGAGGTCCGCCAATGCGCCATCGGCAGCTACGACTGGGATCCTTTTGCGACCTGCCTGAGCTTTCCATTGCTCATGGTGCGGCAGGACATCCCGGGCCTGCTCGGAAGGGCCTTCGAGATCATCGATTCGGGCCGCTTCGATCCCGCCGAGGTCATCCGGATCCGCCCTGAGCTGGTCGAAGCCTGAGTCGCTGCGCGCCGCCGAACCGGCCCGACATGTGCATCCGGTATTCGCTCGGCGTCATGCCTTTCAGTCGCCGGAAGTGCCGGTTGAAATTGGAAATGTTGTTGAAGCCCACCAGGTAGCAGATGCTGGAGACCTGCGGGTCTTTCCTGCTCAGCAACTCGCAGGCCCTGGCGATCCGCACGCTGATCAGGAAGTCGGTGAAGGTACTGCCGGTCGCCCTCTTGAACAGCCTGGAGAAGCCGTTGAGGCCGACGCCGGCGCAATGGCTGGCGTCGGCCAGCGACAGGCTGTCGGCATAGTTTTGATAGACAAGCTCGAGCACCTTGTCGACCCGCCGGTCCAGGACGGTCTTGCGCTCGTCTCGTGCGCCCGGAATGGAGGTCGAGGAGAGCAACCGAAACCTGGGCCACCGCCCCAGGCATTGCAGCAATTCGGCCAGGGCGCTGAAGCGGGCAACGCCGAAAGTGTTTTGTACCAGGCGAAAACCGTCCTGCAGTTCACGGCCAGCATCCATGAACTCGATTCCGCAGCGGTCGCGGTCCAGCAGCGACACCACGTCGTGCAGATCCGGGAAGAGCTCCACCGCCTTGGGCATCAGGTCCCCCGGGAAATGGATCACGACGCTGCGCTCGCGCGTTCCGCTGGCCGGCGCATCGAGGGAGACCAGGTTGTGCGGAACCCGAGGACCGATCAGGACGATGGACCCCGGCTTGAACTCTCCGACATGGTTTCCGACGTAGGTGCGCCCCGAGGTCCGGAGGACGAGCTGGAGTTCATAGTCGTCGTGATAGTGCCATCGCTCCAGCGGCGAGGGCGTTGCATGGGTATGGCAACTGATGCCGCCCGATGGCTCGATGCCCAGCTCGACGCGCCGCGCCAGTTCGCTCTCGAACACGGCATCGCACCGGGCCTGGGACGGATCTTCCACGGGGAGCCTTCGAGCGTTGGAGGTGCAGCCCTGGCGACCGGCTATTGCGGCCTCGAATCCGCCTGGCCCGCCGCGATGGATTTCAATGCATGCATCACGTCGCGGGTGCCGTCGTAGAGCTTGCGGTACTGGGCGTACATGTCGTCGTAGAGCGCGCGCCGCGAAGGGTCCGGCACGATGCGACGCCCGGGCCGGACCCACCGGCCGATGTCGCCGCGCTGCACGAGGCCCGCCGCGCAGCCCGCCAGGAAGGCATTGCCGAAGCTCGCGCCGACGGTCACGGCCGGCACTTCCTGCTCCACCTGCGCGATGTCGGAGACGATCTGCAGCCAGGTGTTGCCTTGTGCGCCGCCGCCGACGGCCACCACGCGATCGACCTTCGCGCCGATGTCGGCGAAGGCTTCGAGGTTGTGGCGCACACCGAAGCCCACCCCTTCCAGCACGGCCCTGAAAAGCTGCTCCCTGGAATGCGACAGGCTCAGCCCCGCGATCACGCCGCTGGCCCGCGTGTCGTTGATGGGCGTGCGCTCGCCGCTGAAATACGGCAGCACCAGCAATCCGCCAGCGCCCGGCGCCACATTGGCGGCGCCGTCGAAAAGCGCGGCGTAGCCACCGGGCTCGGCGAGGTCGCGCGCAAGCTCGTCCTTGAACCAGCGCGTCAGGCTGCCCGTGGTGCTCATGCCGGCGGCCAGGTTGAATTGCCCTTCGTAGGCGCCCGCCACAGTCCAGACCCGCGGATCGGGCGTCGGGCTGTCCTGCACCAGCACGAAGAAGGTGGTGCTTCCATACATCACCATCAGGTCGCCGGGGGCGACCGCACCCACGCTGATCGCCTCGCTCAATGCGTCGACCGCGCCCACGGCCACCGGAGTTCCCGCGGAAAGGCCGGTGGCTTGCGCGGCCTGCGCGGTGATCTCGCCGGCGATCTCGTCGGACCAGGCGGGCCGGGGCAGCGCATGCAACGGCACGAAGGCGCGATTGAAGCGCTCGTCCCACATGCCCGTGCGGGGGTTGTAGAGGGGCATGTAGTGACTGGCCGTGTGCCGGTCGATGCGATGCTGCCCCGTGAGGCGCCAGCCCAGGTAGGAGCTGGCCGTGGCCAGATGCGCGGTTGCCGCCCAGACATCGGGCTCATGCTTGCGAAGCCAGCGGATCTTCGGCCCGATGGCCTGGCTGGTGAGGTCCATCAGCGAGAACTCGCGAATGGCCGCGGCGCCGAACTCCGCCTCGATCTCGGCGATCTCCGCCTGCGCGCGCACGTCCACGCCGTACAGGATGGCGGGGCGCAGCGGGCGCATCCGGGCATCCAGCGGCACCACGCAGGGGCCGATCGCACTCACGGCCAGCGCGGCGACGTCCTGCCCGCTCAGGCCGGTGCCTTCCATCACCTTCCTGCACAGCGCGCCGACGTCGTGCCACCAGACCTTGTCGGCGTCCTGCTCCACGTGCCCGGGGTGCGGCAGGCTGATGTCGTGGGGGATCGTGGCGGTGTTGAGGATGCGTCCGTCGAACGTCGTCAGGGTGGCCTTGCTGCTGTAGGTTCCGACGTCGATGCCGAGCAATGCGTGCTTCATGGGGACGAGAAGAGGGAATGCAGGGAGTGAGCCGATGCGGGGCGCACAATCGATTGTGCGCCGCTGCGCAATCGTATTGAGGCACTGGCCGCACGGCCATCGGGGTTTACCTCATCGCGCTTGCGGCTTGTGGGGCGCGGTGCGCGCCCTCCCCGACGCCTAGTTCTGCTTCCAGGGCAGCCCGCGCTTGCGCCAGCCGCCGGTCAGGCCACGGTGGCCGTTCTCGTCCGGATTGCCCTCGAAACCTTCGAGGATGTTGTATGCCTCCACGCCCAGTTCGGTCGCGCGCTTCGCGGCAGCGATGGAGCGCACGCCGCTGCGGCACAGCATCACCAGTTTCCTGCCGCCCTCGGCCGCCGCGCGCACGCCGTCGTCGAAGGCCGGGTTCATCGCCATGCCCGGCCATTGCTTCCAGGCCAGCGGCACGGCGCCGGGCACGTAGCCGACCCACTCGCGCTCGGCGTCGGTGCGCACGTCGACCATCACGGCCTGGCCGCCGGCCATCCATTGCGCGGCCTGCTCGGGCGTCACGTCGCCGGCGTAGCCCTTGTTCTCGACGGGATCAGTCATCTGCTTTCTTCCTTGGAATGCGGGTTTTCAATGACCGGAATTTTTCACCGCTTCGTGAAAACCCTGTTTGTTGCGTGTTCCTGTGCGCCAAAGATGGCGGCTTGGGCCTGTCAAACCATAACTCCAAGACGGCAGCCTGGGTTCCCCCAGTCAGAACAGCCAATTGGAGAGAGACAAATGACAGACAGCAAACTGCCCCGCCGCCGCGGGCTGCTCAAGGGCGCCGCCGTGGCCGCCGGTGCCATGTCCGTGCCGATGGTCAGCATGGCCCAGACCGCATCCTTGCGCTTCCAGAGCACCTGGCCCGCGAAAGACATCTTCCACGAGTACGCGCAGGACTACGCCAAGAAGGTCAATGACATGGCGGGCAACCGCCTGAAGATCGAGGTGCTGCCGGCCGGCTCGGTGGTGCCCGCATTCCAGCTGCTCGACGCGGTGGCCAAGGGCACGCTCGACGGCGGCCACGGCGTGGTCGCGTACTGGTACGGCAAGAACTCCGCGCTCGCGCTGTGGGGCTCGGGCCCCGGCTACGGCATGGACGCCAACATGATCCTGGCCTGGCACACCTACGGTGGCGGCAAGGCGCTGATGGACGAGATCTACAAGGGCCTGAACCTCGACGTGGCCTCCTACCTCTACGGCCCCATGCCCACGCAGCCGCTGGGCTGGTTCAAGAAACCGGTGGCCAAGGCCGAGGACATGAAGGGCCTGAAGTTCCGCACCGTGGGCCTGGCCGTGGACGTGTTCACCGACATGGGCGCCGCCGTGAACCCGCTGCCCGGCGGCGAGATCGTGCCCGCGCTGGACCGCGGCCTGATCGACGCGGCCGAGTTCAACAACGCATCGAGCGACCGCGTGCTGGGCTTTCCCGACGTGGCGAAGAACTGCATGCTGCAGAGCTTCCACCAGAGCGGCGAACAGTTCGAGGTGCTGTTCAACGGCAGCAAGCTGAAGTCGCTGCCGCCCGAGCTCAAGTCCATCATCGAATACGCCACGCAGGCGGCCAGCGCCGACATGAGCTGGAAGGCCATCGACCGCAACTCGAAGGACTACGAAGAGCTGAAGAAGTCCGGCATCAAGTTCTACAAGACGCCCGACGCGGTGCTGCGCGCGCAGCTCGCCTCATGGGACAAGACCATCGCGAAGAAGTCGGCCGAGAACCCGATGTTCAAGAAGGTGCTCGACTCGCAGCGTGCCTTTGCCGAACGCGCCGGCCAGTGGCAGAACGACTACTCGGTCGATTTCAAGATGGCCTACAACCACTATTTCGGACGACAGGCCAGGAAGGCCTGATGCGATTCATGTGACGCGAGGGCGCCCGGGCGGCGCCCTCTTTTTCATGCCTGCACGCATGCCGCGCACGGGTCGCGGCGAGGA
Organism: Variovorax sp. AB1(2024); assembly: GCF_037482385.2. Lineage (NCBI taxonomy): Bacteria > Pseudomonadati > Pseudomonadota > Betaproteobacteria > Burkholderiales > Comamonadaceae > Variovorax > Variovorax sp. AB1(2024). The sequence continues at coordinate 438,876 of NZ_JBBHKP020000001.1, forward strand.
GTTCGTTCCGATGCAATCTTTCCTGCTGGCGGTCGACCGGTTCTCCACATGGATCGGCAAGACCTTCGCCTGGTGCGCGCTGCTGCTCACGCTGCTCATCAGCTGGGAGGTGTTCTCGCGCTATGCGCTCAACAAGCCGCACGCCTGGGTGCTGGACGCGCAGATCATGCTGTACGGCGCGATGTTCATGACCGCCGGCGCCTACACGCTCTCGAAGAACGGCCACGTGCGCGGCGACGTGCTCTACGGCTTCTTTCGTCCGCGCACGCAGGCGACGGTCGACTTGGCGCTGTACATCGTGTTCTTCCTGCCGGGCATCGTCGCGCTCACCTGGGCCGGCTGGATCTACGCGGGCGAGTCGCTCGCCATCCGCGAGCAGACCTTCTCGGCCGAGCCGCTGCCGCTGTACCCCTTCAAGTACATCATCCCGCTCGCGGGCTTCACGCTGCTGCTGCAGGGCATCGTCGAGATCATCCGCTGCGTGCAGTGCATCCGGCAGGGCGCATGGCCTTCGCGCGAGCAGGACGTGGAAGAGGTCGACGTCGAGAAGCTCAAGGAAATGGTGCACGTGAAAGACGAGGACATCGCCGCGCTCGACCGCGTGGTGGTGGGGCAGACAGCCACCGGGGGCGCGCGATGATCCGCCGCGAACTCTGGTTCGGCCTGTCGTTCATGGCGCTGATCGTGATCGGCGCCGGCACCGTGCTGGCCAATGCGCCCACCATCACCAACGGCCACCTCGGGCTGCTGATGCTGTCGCTGGTGGTCGTGGCCATCATGCTGGGCTTTCCCACGGCGTTCACGCTGATGGGCATGGGCATGATCTTCACCTGGCTCGCCTACGACCGCGACTGGCACCGAACGCTCGACCTGATGGTGCAGTCGGCCTTCAAGACCATGGCCAACGACGTGCTCATCGCGGTGCCGCTGTTCGTGTTCATGGGCTACCTGGTGGAGCGCGCGAACCTCATCGAATCGCTGTTCAAGAGCCTGCACCTGGCGCTCGCGCGGCTGCCGGGCGCGCTCGCGGTGGCGACGCTGGTCACCTGCACCATATTCGCGACGGCCACCGGCATCGTGGGCGCGGTGGTCACGCTGATGGGCCTGCTGGCGCTGCCGGCCATGCTGCGCGCGGGCTACAGCGTGCCGCTGGCCGCGGGCGCGATCACGGCGGGCGGCTGCCTGGGCATCCTGATTCCGCCGTCGGTGCTGCTGATCGTTTACGGCGCGACGGCCGGGGTCTCGGTGGTGCAGCTGTATGCGGGCGCATTCTTTCCGGGGCTGATGCTGGCTTCGCTCTATGTGCTGTACGTGATCATCATCGCGTGGATCAAGCCGCAGTGGGCGCCGCCGCTGTCGCAGGCCGAGCGCGTGGTGCCGCTGCCGCCGCTGTCGCAGCGGCTGGCCGAAAGCCCCGCCGCGCATGCGCTGGTGGGCTTGGTCAAGGGGCGGCGCAACGCCGGCGTGCCGCTCTCGCATGTACTGAAGCAGCTCGGCATCGTCGCGATGCCCGGCGTGATCTTCCTGCTGCTGGCGGCCTTCAGCTACAAGGCCGTGACCACAGTGGAGGCGCAGGCGCGCTACGACATCGAGGAGATCGGCGCCGTGCGCAGCGCACCCGCCGCGGGCGGCTTGCAGGAACCGCCGTCCGAGGGCGGGCTGCAGGAGCCGCCGCGCGAAGAAGGCCTGCAGGAGCCCCCCGGCGGTGAACAGGCGCCGGAGCCCGCCGCGGCCTCCGCGCCGCTGGCCGAGCCGGCAGAAGCAGCACGAGGCGCCGCCGAAAGTGCCGCCGAAGCCGCCACCGAGCGCCCCGCGCCCACCTGGTGGTGGGTCACCTTCGCGATCTTCGGCGCCATCGTCACGCTGTTCTACCTGTTCCTGAGCTTCGCGCGGCTCGAGATCTTCAAGATGCTGCTGGCGTCGTTCTTCCCGCTGGTGCTGCTGATCCTTTCGGTGCTGGGCTCCATCGTGCTGGGCCTTGCCACGCCGACCGAGGCGGCCGCCATGGGCGCGCTCGGCGGCATGCTGCTGGCCGCGGCCTACCGGCGGCTGAACCTCACGGTGCTGAAGGAGTCGGTGTTCCTCACGGCCAAGACATCGGCCATGGTGTGCTGGCTCTTCGTGGGCTCGGCCATCTTCTCGGCCGCATTCGCGCTGCTGGGCGGGCAGGCGCTGGTGGAAGAGTGGGTGCTGGGCATGAACCTCACGAAGGTGGAGTTCCTGATCCTGAGCCAGGTCATCATCTTCCTGCTGGGCTGGCCGCTAGAGTGGACCGAGATCATCGTGATCTTCATGCCCATCTTCATCCCGCTGCTCGACAACTTCGGCGTCGACCCGCTGTTCTTCGGGCTGCTGGTGGCGCTGAACCTGCAGACGGCCTTCCTGTCGCCTCCAGTGGCCATGGCGGCCTTCTACCTGAAGGGCGTGAGCCCGCCGCACGTGACGCTCAACCAGATCTTCCTGGGCATGTTGCCCTTCATGGGCATCCAGGTGCTGGCGATCGTGCTGCTGTACACATGGCCGCAGATCGGGTTGTGGCTGCCGCAGCTGCTCTACAAGTAGAGCAATGTCGTCGCGCTCTGCGTCCACTCCGGCGCGGTTCCATTGACGATAAAGAGCCGAGCCGCCTTTGCGACCTGCTCCCGCATGAACCGCATTCCTATGAGCAAATATATGCTCAAGCGTGCAGAAATTCTCAGGCTGCTACTTGAGACATAGCAGACTGAGCCGAGCGCCCCTACCATGATGCCTCAAATTAAAAAGGGAGTGGCACATGAGCGGCAGGGAGTTTTGCGCGCCGGACAATTCAAATCATCCCAAATGGAAAAGTTGGGACGTTTTCAAATGGCGCGTATTATCGGAAAAAATGGGTGGCGGGCGAGCATATCTGCAAGCGTACAAAGACGGTTGGGTCGTTTACAATAAATTCCGTATAAAAGATGCGGCGGAGCAATACCGAATCCCTCCTGCGATGCTCGGCTGCGTCGCTTGGGCCGAAGTGGGCGGCAAACCCGACGGCATTAAAAGACCGGTATTCCAAGGACGCACGTTGCAGCGAACACTGGCTGGCAGACCCGTCAAATTTGGAAAGCCGCCCGAAGAAACATCGGTTGGCGCGGTCAGCATCCAGCTGCGGGTTGCCTCCAAAGAGCTAGGCATACCGATCGAACTGTTGTCGTACTCCGATCGAATGAACCTGATTGCGTGCCTTGAGACCGACACGTTCAATTTGAACGTCGTTGCCCTGCATCTGAAAAATCTGATCCTGTACGACTACCCAGGCACCGATACTTCAAATCTCACTGATGAACAATTCATCGTCGCAGGCTCTCGCTATAACCGAGGCATCGAGCGTGCGTTGAATGAATTTATAGATTCAATAAAGCTCCCCCCTGGGAGCCAAGGCAGGCAATTTTCCGAATATGGGCGCAGAATGCTGGAGCAGCGTGACCATATCTCAATGCTTCTCGAAAAAGTCTGACGATGAAAAGAATAGGCCTGGCAGTTGTATCGGCGTATGCATTATTTTGCATTGCCCTGATGCTTCTCATGCCCATGAACAAGTATGAATGGATGTTGGACGAGCCGAGTGCAAAATCCGACGGGCTGACTTTTTGTGGATTGCCTATTGACAATGACATCAGCACCAGATTTTTCTCTGCCGCCTTTTTAATTCCACTCTTTGTCTTTGCAGCAATCCAGTCAATCAGAGAAAGAAAAATACATTACTCCCTTTGGATTGCCATTGCCTTGCTCGCGGTTTGGGGGTGGCGTTTTTTTATCTATTACCCGTTGTGCTGAGCTGGCAAGGCAAAGGGTTGAAGGTTCGCGGCCCTGTCTCAGCGCCGCCGCTCCACATAAGGCCGCGCCTGCAGCAGCACGATCCTGTCGCCCACCGTCGCCCATTCGATGTCCTGGTCGACCGCGTTGAAGGTGCGCTTCACCGCCGCGCCCACATTGGCCAGGCGCACCACCAGTTCGTCGGTCAGCACGTTGCGCCCGGCCTGCAGCGGCACTTCCTTCACGCCGCCGTCCTTGTCGAGCTGCAACGCCGTGTCTTCGGCCGAGCGGCTCAGCACCTGGATGGCCTTGGACCAGCTCGAATACATCACCTGCTCCGCCACCCGCTGCCCCTCGACCACGCGGATGCCGATGCCGCGCTTGGCCGAGATGTAGGTGACATGCGCATGCCCCGCGTCGAAGGGGTCGCGGGTGATCAGCACGCCGGCGTTGGTGGAGTCGATGGCGGTCTGCACGAACACGCCCATCAGCACCGACTCGGCGCCGAAGCCCGCGGCGCCGCGCGCCTCCCATGCCTCGGGGTTGAAGACCGAAGCCCAGACCTTCTTGACCGCGGCCTCGAGCGCGTCGCCGGTCTTGACGTTGGGCACGGTGGTGTAGAGCCCCGCGCCGCTGAAGCCGGGCAGGTCTTCGGAGTTGGACGAGCTGCGCACGAACACGCCCCCCCCGCCCAATTGCGACTGCCATGCCGCGCGCCATGAAGCGGCAGTGGCCGCATCGACCGGCCATTGAACGATCTCGTCGCGCAGCTGCGCCAGCGCCTTCTGGCGGACCTTGGGGTCGCTCGCGAAGCCGGGTTGCTGCTGCATGCGCGCGATGCGCTCGCCCAGGCCGTTGGCACGCATGAAGCGGTCGTAGTGGGCAAAGGGCACGCAGAAGCCGTCGGGCACCGACGTGCCCGGAATGCGTGCGGCCTGCATGGCGCCGAGGTTGGCGGCCTTGGTGCCGCACTGCGCGCTGTTGCGGGCGCGCAGCGAGGCCAGCGGCAGCAGGCGGGTCTCGCGCAGGTCGGGGTTGATGGCCTTCGCACCGCCGGGCGTGGCGCCGGCGGACGCGGTGCGCACCGCGCGCGGCGGCAGCGCCGCGATCTCATCGGCCGTGAGGCGGCGCACTTGGTAGCCCGAGGCCGCGACCTTCAGCGCCACCCACTGGCCCGCGTGCTCCTTCAGCACCGTCGCCGCGTCGCGCACATAGGCGTTCGGAATGCCCCAGCCCTTGGCCAGCAGGTTGACGTGCGACAGCGCCGTGGACGGCCGCTCGGTCAGCACGCCCGCCACCGGCGGCAGGCTCAGGGGCACCTGCCGCAGCACCGCGATGTCGTCGGGCAGCAGTGCGTTGATGCCCGACTCGTCTTCCACCACGCGCACGCGGCCGGTGGCGGTGCCGACGTTCATCGGCAGATAGGGCTGCTCGCGGATCAGCGCCTCCTGGCTCACATAGTCGATGCCGGTTTCCATGGCAATTCGCTCGTGCAGCGTGGAGTTGGTCTTGAACTTCACGGGCGCGAAGAAGCTGGCCTTCACCTGCGCATCGGCCTGCCGCAGCAGCGGCGCGGTGAGCCGGTCGCCTTCCCAGAATTCGTAGCTGAAGGCGCCGATGTTCTGCTGCCAGCTCAGCGTGCCGAACAGGAAGCGGCGGTCGGGCACGAGGTAGTTGCGATCGATCTCGCGCTTGGCGGTGTCGGGCGCCAGCCGCGTGCCGCGCAGGAACCGCACGTGCAGCTGGTAGCGCGGCGTGTCGATGTAGTACATGCGCGGCGCCGGCTTCGCCTTCAGGTCGACGACGAACAGCACGTGAGCCAGCTGCATCGGCGTGCCGGCGTCGTAGACGCGCGCGAGCTGGTCGAAGTCGCCCTGGCTGCGCAGCGCCGGCAGCGACGACGGCACCGCCGGACGCGCCCCCTGCGGCTGGACCGGGCCCTGCTGGTTCTGTTGCTGATAGTAAGAAGGCTTGCGCGCGAGCTGGGCGGCGGCCGGCACCGCCGCGGTGGCGGCGATGCACAGCGCCAGCAGCGCCGGCCATCTCTTGTGGAAGCACATTTCGCCCTCAAGGCGCGCGTTGTTTTCGTTCTTCACCTCTGTTCCCTCCTTACAGCTGGTTGCCGAATGCACCTGCGCTTCACCAAGCAAGGGGACGGCGCTGACAGCGGCAGCGGATTCTCGCGCGTTACAAACAGGCAAACCAAGCGACCGGACCGCTTCGTACATCCGGGGATCAGAGGAAACACATGAACCGCAAGACACCCGGGCGCATTCGTCGCCCGCTGCAACAGTGGCTGCTCGGCCTGGCGCTCCTGGGCGCCGGCATCGCGGCCGGCGCCCAGCCCGGCCCACAGGGCCAGATCGCACGCCTGAACCAGCAACAGGGCACCGTGAGCATCGCGCCCGCCGGCCAGGACCGCTGGCAGGCGGCCCGGCAAGGCAGCACGCTGTCGGTCGGCGACCGCGTCTGGACCGACCGCAACGCGCGCGCCGAGTTCTACATCGGCCCGGTGGCGCTGCGGCTGGGCAGCCAGACGCAGGTGGAGTTCTCGGGACTCGACGGCAACTTCGTGGACATCACCACCACCCAGGGCGAGCTGCAGCTGCGCGTGCGCGACGGCCTGGCGGGCCAGCGCCTGAAGATCCACACCGGCAACCTGCAGGCTGTGATCACCGCGCCGGGCGAATACCGCTTTGCCGCGGACACCGCCACTTCCACCACCTGGGTGGCGGTGGCGTCGGGCCGGCTCACGCTGTACGGAAGGAACGGCGCCTCGCAGTTGCTGACCGACCGCCAGCAGACGACCGTGTCCGGACGCGACCTGGCGGTCGTGCAGACCCAGCGGGTGCAGAACGCCGGCTTCGACGCCTGGGTGGCCGAGCGCGACCGGAACGAGGACCGCTACTCCGGCACCGCACACTTCGAGCCGCCCGGCCTGCTGGTGCAACCGGCGGTGGTGGCCGTGCCGCCGCCGCAGGTGCGCTACGAGCCCGACTACAGGGCGCAGCAGGAGCAACAGCTGGCCTGGCAGCGCGAGCAGGAGTGGCGCCAGCAGCAGGAGGAACTCCGCCAGCAGGAAGATTGGGGCCGCGACCAGGAATGGCGCCAGCAGCGCGAATGGCAGCAGCGCCGCGAGTGGCACGATCGCGCCGAGCAGGACCGCTGGCGGCAACAGCAGCAACAACAGCAGATGCAGTTGCAGCTCCAGCAGCAGCAACAGCAGGCCCTGCGCCAGCAACAGGAAATGCAGCTGCGCGCCGCGCAGGCGCAGGCCCAGCAGCAACAGCAGCTGCTTCAACAGCAACAGCGCGCGGCGCAGCAGGCGGCGCAAGTCCAGCAGCAGCAACTGCAGCTTCGCCAGCAGCAGGAGATGCAACTGCGCGCCGTACAGATGCAGCAGCAGGTGCAGGCCCAGCAGGCGGCGCAGCAGAACGCACTGCGCCAGGCCCAGGAAGCGCAGCTTCGTGCGATACAGCAGCAACAGCAACGCGGCCCTGCCGCAACGCCGCAGCAGCAACAAGGCCAGGGCGAAGACCTGAAGCGGCTCTGGACCTCGCCGGACTCTCGCTGACTCTTCCGGGCACGGGGCGCCGGAAGCCCCGCCGAAAGCTCCGCCAATCCACCGGCCGCTAAAGTCGGCGGCCAAGGAGCTTTTCATGCCCACATTCGACTTCGATCTCTTCGTCATCGGCGGCGGCAGCGGCGGCGTGCGCGCCGCGCGCATGGCGGCGCAAACCGGCGCGCGCGTCGGGCTGGCCGAGGCCGCCGATCTCGGCGGCACCTGCGTCAACGTGGGCTGCATACCCAAGAAGCTCTACAGCTACGCGGCCGGCTACGCCGAATCCTTCGAGGAGGCCGCGGGCTACGGCTGGAAGCTGCCGCAGGCCCCGCAGTTCGACTGGGCGCATCTCAAGTCGCAGCGCGCGAAAGAGATCGGCCGGCTCAACGGCATCTACGGCTCGCTGCTGAAGAACGCCGGCGTGACGCTCGTCACCGGCTGGGCCCAGCTGGTCGATGCCCACACGGTCGAGATCGACGGCAAGCGCCACACGGCGCGCCACCTGCTGGTAGCCACCGGCGGCACGCCCTTCGTGCCCGACATTCCGGGCCGCGAGCACATCGTGACCTCCGACGCGATGTTCGACCTCGACCCGTTCCCCAGGCGCCTGCTGGTGGTGGGCGGCGGCTACATCGCCTGCGAGTTCGCCTCCATCTTCAACGGCCTGGGCGCCAAGGTGACGCAGCTGCATCGCCGCGCGCACCTGCTCACCGGCTTCGACGACGACGTGCGGCAGTTCCTCGCCAGCGAGATGGGCAAGGCGGGTGTCGACCTGCGGCTCAACTGCGAGGCCGTTTCCGTCGCGCGCGGCGCAGGCGGCCTCACCGTCACGCTGGCACGCGGCCAGCAGATCGAGGCCGACACGGTGCTCTTCGCGACCGGGCGCGTGCCCAACACGCAGGGCCTGGGCCTGGAGGCCGCGGGCGTGAAGCTCGACGAGAAAGGCGCGATCGCGGTCGATGCGCACTACCGCAGCTCGGTGCCGTCGATCTACGCGGTGGGCGACGTCTCCACGCGCGTGCAGCTCACGCCGGTGGCGCTGGCCGAGGCGATGGTGGTGGTCGACGAGCTCTTCGGCAAGGGCAAGCGCCGGCTCGACTACGAGTTCATTCCCACCGCCGTGTTCACGCACCCGAACATCGGCACCTGCGGCTACGGCGAGATCGAAGCGCGCGCGAAGTTCGGCGAAGTGACCGTGTTCTCGAGCGAGTTCAAGTCGCTGCGCCACACGCTGTCGGGCCGCAACGAGCGCACCTTCATGAAGCTGGTGGTCGACAAGGCCACCGACCGCGTGGTGGGCCTGCACATGGTGGGCGCGGATGCCGGGGAAGTGGTGCAGGGCTTTGCCGTGGCGATGCGCGCGGGCGCGACGAAGGCGCTGTTCGACAGCACCATCGGCATCCACCCCACGGCCGCCGAAGAGTTCGTGACCATGCGCGAGCCGATGCCCGGCTGATCAGGCCTGTGCCGCCTGCTGCGGCTTGCCCTCCAGCAGCTTCACCAGCACGAACAGCACCCGGTTGGCCGGCGTGGGCACGCCCAGCGCCTCGCCGCGCCGCACGACCAGCCCGTTGAGGTGGTCGATCTCGCTGAGCTTGCCGCGCGCCAGGTCCTGAGCGGTCGACGAATACTGCGCGGGCATGGTCTGCGCGATGCCGCGCAGGGCGGCGTCGGTGTCGCCCGGCACTTCGACGCCTTCGGCCTTCGCCACCGCGAGGCACTCGGCCACCACGTCGCGGATCACGTCGCTCACGCCCGTGCCTTGCACGAGCACGCCGTAGGGCAGCTGCGTGATGGCCGAGAGCGCGTTGTAGGCGCAGTTGAGGATCAGCTTGGCCCAGAGCGAGCCGCGCACGTTGCCCGAGATCTGCGTGGGCACGCCGGCCGCCGCCAGATGCCGCGCGACTTCTTCGCTGCGGCGCGACGGCGCGATCACCAGCTCGCCGCGGCCGTTGTGCTTCACGTGGCCGGGGCCGGCCATGCCGGTGGCCACGTAGACGACGGCGGCGGCCACTTCGTTCGACGCCGGCAGCACCGCGCGCACGCGCTCGTCGTTGTCCACGCCGTTCTGCAGCGTGAGCACAAGCGCGCCCGGCGCCAGGTGCGGCCCGATCTGCGCGGCGGCCGATTCGCTGTCGGTGGATTTGACGCAGAACAGCACCAGGTCGGCACCCTGCACCGCGCCGGGTTCGGTGCTCGCGGCCATTCGCACCTGCTCGTCGAAGGCCCGGGTCTCCAGCCGCAGCCCGTTGGCGTTGACGGCCTCCACATGCGCGGGCCGGCCGATCAGCACCACCTCGTGGCCCGCGCGCGCCAGCATGGCGCCGTAGTAGCAACCGACCGCGCCGGCGCCCATGACTGCGACTTTCATCGATGCGACTCCTTGGATGTTGCGGGGATCATGCCTCGGCCTCGGCGCCGCGCGAGGCCGCGCCCTCGGCCAGCAGCCATTCGCGGAACGCCACGAAGGCCGGCAGGTCGAGCCGGTCGGGCCGGTAGCAGAGGTAGTGGCCCTGGTTCACGCTCACCGGCGTGCCGCAGGGGCTCAGCAGCGCGCCTTCGGCCAGCTCTTCCTGCACCAGCAGCCTGGGCACGAGGCCGATGCCCAGTCCGTTGAGCGCCGCCTGGATCAGCGCCGAATACTGCGCGAAGCGCGGCCCCGCCACCGTCTGCACTTCCGGCACGCCGTGCTGCGCGGCCCATTGCCGCCACGCGCCGGGCGCGCCTTCGTGATGCAGCAGCGTGTGGCCGGTGATGTCGGCGGGCTGCGCGATGCGGTGGCGCCCCTCGACCAGCGAGCGCGCCACGATCAGCACGAACTCGCGCCCCGCGATGTACTCGGACACCACGCCGGGCCAGCCGTCGGGGCCGTAGCGGATGGCGGCGTCCACGCCCGCCGGAATGCCGTCGCTGGGCTCCAGGTGGCGGCTGAAGCTCAGCATCACGTGGCGGCTCTTCTGGCTGAAGGCGGGCAGCCGCGGAATGAGCCACTTGGTGAGAAAGGTGGGCACGCTGGCCAGCGTGAGGAGCCCCGCGCCCGCGTCGCCCGAGCGGGCCTCGAAGGTCGCGGTCTCGATGGCGCGCAGCCCGCCCGAGATCTTCTGCCAGTACACGCGGCCCTGCGGCGTGAGCTGCACGCCGCGTCCGTTCTTCTGCAGCAGCTCGCGGCCCAGGAAAGCCTCGAGCCCGGCGATCTGCTTGCTGACCGCGCTCACGGTGATGCACAGGGCGCCCGCCGCGAGCGTGATGCTCTGGTGGCGCGCCACCGCGTCGAAGGCCAGCAGCTCCTGGATGGTGGGGCAGTCGCGCTTCATGCATCGCTCCGCTTCATGAAAGCTGCGTGAAAAACGCTTTCTGATTGCTCAAGTGTCGTCATCCAACTTTCACCCATAAGTACGCACGCGGTTCCTAGAATTCGGGGCAACGCGGCGGCATGCCCGGCGCTGACAGTAGCGCATCCGGAAAGTATGCCGGGTGTCCATGACATTGGAGACAACCTTGGTTCGCGGCATTTCGCTCATCTACGGCCTGTACCTGCTGCTGCCCATCGCCCTGCTGATGATCGGCAGCGTGGGCGGCAACTGGACCAACACGCTGCTGCCCACCGGCATCACCGGACAGTGGTACGTCGACCTGTGGCTCGACACCTCGTTCCGCAAGGCTTTCGTCAGCAGCCTCGTGGTCGCCATGTCGGCCTGCGCCATCAACACCGTGCTGGCCTTGCCGCTGGCCTATGCGCTGTACCACGGCGCGCAGCGCGGCGGCAGCCTGGCGGCGCGCATCGTGAGCGCCACGCCGGTGGCGGTGCCGGCCATCACGCTGGCCTTCGGCTACATGATCGTGTTCAACACCGATCTCGCGCCCTGGCTGGGCTCGATGCCGCTGCTGATAGCCGCGCACGCGATCCTCACCCTGCCCTACCTCACCAACACGCTGCTGACCGACCTGCGCCACCTCGACCTCGGCCGGCTCGAGCAGGCGGCGGCCACGCTCGGCGCCTCGGGCTGGCAGCAGTTCACCGGCATCGTGCTGCCGAGCCTGCGCCAGAGCCTGATCAGCGGGCTGGTGATGGTGGCGGCCATCTCGGTGGGCGAGTTCGGCGTGTCGAACCTGCTCACGAGCTTCCAGAACCGCACCTACCCCGTGGTGCTGCTGCAGGCCTTCTACGGCGCCACGGGCTTCGCCTGCGCGGCCACGGTGATCCTTCTTGTGCTGGCGAGCGCGTCGGCGCTTCTTTCCTCTTCCCTCGTGAAGCAACGCGCCTGACCGATACGCCATGAGCCTCCTACTCGACAACGTCAACTACAACTATCCCGGCAGCACGCACGGCCTGCACGACGTGTCGCTCGACGTGCGCACCGGCGAGCTGGTCGCGGTGATCGGCCCCAGCGGCTCCGGCAAGTCGACGCTGCTGAAGCTGGTGTCGGGCCTGGAGACGGGCCACACCGGCCGCATCGCGCTCGACGGCGAAGACATGTCGCGCACGCCCGTGCACCAGCGCAACATCGGCATGGTGTTCCAGAGCTACGCGCTGTTCCCGCACCTGAGCGTGCTCGACAACGTGGCCTACGGGCTCAAGCTGCGCAAGGTGGCGGCCACCGAACGACGCCAGCGCGCGCAGGAGCTGCTCGACATCGTGGGGCTGGGCGACTTTGCGCAGCGCGCCGTGGCGCAGCTTTCGGGCGGCCAGCAGCAGCGCGTGGCCTTGGCGCGCGCCCTGGCCATCGACCCGCGCGCCCTGCTGCTCGACGAGCCGCTGTCGGCGCTCGACGCCAGCGTGCGCGGCCACCTGCGCGACCAGATCCGCGCCATACAGCAGCGCTTCAACGCCACCACGCTGCTGGTCACGCACGACCAGGAAGAAGCACTGGTCATGGCCGACCGCGTCGCCATGCTCAAGGACGGCCGGCTGCTGCAGATCGCCACGCCGCGCGACATCTACGAGAACCCCGCGAGCCGCGCGGTGGCCGAGTTCGTCGGGCTCTCGACGATCCTGCCCGCCAAGGTGGCCGCGCCGGGCCGGCTGGACCTGGGCTTTGCCGAACTCTTCGCCGACACCGGCCAGCGCGCCTTCGGCACCGCGGTGCACGTGCTGGTGCGCCCCGAGCACATCCGCGCCGACCCGGCAGCCGACGCCGTGAACCGTCTCGCGGGCAGCACCCGCGCGCAGCGCTACCTGGGTGCGCTCACGCGCTACGACTTCGAGGTGCCGGGCGCGGCCAGGCCCTTCCTTGCCGAATCGCCCGCGCCGGCCGTGGAGGCCATCGCCATCGCGCCCGGGCACATCCGTTTACTCGACCACTGAACCCTTTCCTCAAGGAGCCACCATGCAACGCAGACAACTGATCCAAGCCGCCGGCGCACTGCCGCTGGCCACCCTCGCGGCCCGCACCGCCTTCGCCTTCGACGGCCCCGAGCTGTATGCGGGCGAGAAGGCGCTGTACGCCGAGGCGCAGAAGGAAGGCCTGTGCGTCTCCTTCGACACCGGCCCCGAATGGGCCAACTGGAAGTCGCTGTTCCGCGACTTCAAGAAGCGCTACCCCGAGATCGAGCTGACCTACAACGACATCGGTTCCGCCGCCACCGTGGTCGCGCTCGAGAAGACCAGGCGCCGCCCGCAGGCCGACACCGCCTACTACTTCGCCGCCTCGGCCGTCGACGCCGCGAAGAAGGACGTGGTCGCGCCCTTCAAGCCCGTCAACTTCGACAAGCTGCCGCCCGTGTTCCGCGAGGCCGAAGGCCGCTGGTTCACCATCCACACGCTGAACATCGCCTTCCTGGTCAACAAGAAGCTGGTGAAGAACGTGCCCACGGGCTGGGCCGACCTGCTCAAGCCCGAGTTCAAGAACACGGTGGTCTACCTCGACCCGCGCTCCACCGGCATCGGCCAGGTGCTGACTTTCGCCGCGGCCTACGCCAACGGCGGCAGCGTCGACAACGTGCAGCCCGGCATCGACTACCTGGGCAAGCTGCATTCGGCCGGCAACGTGCTGCGCGTGGAAGGCACCACGCCCTACGCCAAGTTCCTCAAGGGCGAGATTCCCGTGTGGATCAGCTACGAGAACGACGGCCTGAAGGCCAAGCACGTCGACGGCATGGGCGACGCGATGGAAGTCGTCATTCCGAAGGAAGCCAGCGTGGCCGCGCCCTACGCCATCAGCCTGGTGAAGAACGGCCCGAACCCGAACGCCGGCAAGCTGTGGCTGAACTTCATCATGAGCGAGGCCGGCCAGTCGCTGTTCGCGCAGGGCTTCGTGCGGCCGGCCGTGCCGGGCACGCAGCTGAGCGCCGACGTGGCCGCCAAGATGCCGCCCGCGCCGCAGATCAAGCCGCTGGACGTGGTGAAGGCCTCGGAGCGCAAGGCCGAGATCGACAAGCTGTGGGCACAGGCTGCCCTGGGCAAGTGATCGGTCAGCCGTGATGCGACGCTTTGGCGCCTGGCCCGCCTGGGCCTTCATGGCGCTGTTCTTCGCGGTGCCGCTGGCGGCGCTGCTGCCCGAGGCCTTCGGCGAAGGCGGCAGCGCCTTCGGGCGGCTGTTCGGCAACCCGCTGTTCTTCGGCGCGCTGCGCAACACGCTGGCGCTCGGGCTGGCGGCGGGCGCGGTGTCGGCGCTGGTGGGCACCTGCATCGCGATCGAGCTGGCGCGCCAGCCGGCGTCGCGGCGCCAGTGGATGATGACGCTGCTGGGCCTGCCGCTGGCTTTCTCGGGGCTGGTGATCGCCTACGGCTTCATCCTGGCCTTCGGGCGCGCCGGCTTCGTGACGCAGCTGCTCGCGGGGCTGGGCGCGGACCCGGCGGCCCTGGGCAGCTGGATCTACAGCGTGTCGGGCCTGGGCTTCGCCTATGCCTATTACCTGATCCCGCGCGTGGCGCTGTCGCTGTACCCGGTGTTCGCGAACCTCGACCTGCGCCCGGCGCAGGCGGCGCGCACGCTGGGCGCGTCGAAAGCCCGCGCCTTCCGGGACACGGTGGTGCCCGAGGTGCTGCCTTCGGTGCTGTCGAACGCCTGCATGGTCGCCGCGATTGCCATGGGCACCTACGGCACGGCGCTGGCGCTGGTGGGCACGCAGCTCAACATCCTGCCGCTGATGCTGCTGGCGCAGGTGGGCGACGGCGGTTCCGATTTCGCGGTGGCGGCGGCGTTGTCGCTGGTGCTGATGGTGGTGTGTGTGATCGTGATGGGAGTGGGTGATGTCTTTACGCGAAGGCGCGAGCGCGGTGCTGTCGGCGCCGGTCACTGAGGCGCTGGCGCGCCTGGCGCAGAAGCAGCGGGGGCCGTCGCGCCACCGCCAGCCGGTGGCGATGATCGGCCCCGGCGACGGCGGCCCGGCCGAGTGCGAGGCCGCCCATGCGGTGGCGCATGCGCTGGCCCGCGCGGGCATGTCGGTGGTGTGCGGCGGGCGCGGCGGCGTGATGGCCGCGGCCTCGCGCGGCGCGGTGGAAGCAGGCGGCATCGCCGTGGGCATCCTGCCGGAGGACGACGACCGCAACGCCAACGAGTGGCTCAGCGTGGCCATTCCCACGGGCATGGGCGAGATGCGCAACGGCATCATCGCGCGCAGCGGCGTGTGCCTGGTGGCCATCGGCGGCAACATGGGCACGCTGTCGGAGATGGCGATGGGGCTGAAGTGGGGCAAGCCGGTGTTCGTGATGCACGGCGATGTGGCGCTGCCCGGGGCTGTGCAGGCTGTCGATGTGAACGACATGCTTGCGAAGGTGCTGGAGTGCTTGCTGGGCTGAGGTTTGGGTGCTTTCGTTCAGGGTGCGTGCACAGGCCACCGGGTACTCCCCTCCGCGAATGTCCCCCGGCCTGCGGCCTCCTCCTTTATTTCGCTGCGGGGAGCACCCGGCGCCCTGTGCACGACGAGCGCTGCCGTTGTGCCGCTCGATCAACAAGTGCTCTGAACGCTCACGACGGCGGCGTGAGCGCACCCCGAACAACGCCCTCAAACAAGCATTGCACAATGACGCCATGCCCTACATGCCCACCTTCGTCGCTCCCGCCCGCTTCGCCGATGCCGCCGCCGCACTCGAACAGGTCAAGGCCATCTACAACGGCGGCCTGGCCCATCTTCGCGAATCGATGCTGCGCTTCGTTGCCGGCGAGGCGCTGCCGGGCCGGGTGCGGGCCTGCTACCCCTTCGTGCGGGTGCATACCCACACCGTCTCGCGCCACACGCCGCCGGCCAACGCCGGCCTGAGCTACGGCTTCGTGGCCGGCCCCGGCCGCTACGAGACCACGCTGACGCGGCCCGACCTGTTCTCGCGCTACTACTTCGACCAGTTCCGCCTGCTGCTGGAAAACCACCAGGTCGAGCTGGAGATCGGCACCAGCACGCAGCCCATTCCCATCCACTTCTCGTTTGCCGAGAACGACCACATCGAAGGCACCATGAGCGCCGAGCGCCGCGCCCTCATGCGCGACGTGTTCGACCTGCCCGACCTGGGCGTGATGGACGACGGCATTGCCAACGGCACCTTCGAGGCGCGCGACGGCGAGGCGCAACCGCTGTCGCTGTTCACGGCCGCGCGGGTGGACTACTCGCTGCACCGCCTTCGCCACTACACCGGCACCGCGCCCGACTGGTTCCAGAACTTCGTGCTGTTCACCAACTACCAGTTCTACATCGACGAATTCGTGCGGCTGGGCCACGAGGCCATGGCCGACGAGAACAGCGAGTACATCGCCTTCATCGAGCCCGGCAACGTGGTCACGCGCCGCCGCGGCCTGGCCGCTGGCGGCAGCCAGAACTTCGGCCACCTGCTCGACGGCAGCCAGGGCACGGCACCGCCGCGGCTGCCGCAGATGCCGGCCTACCACCTGGTGCGCGAGGACTGCAGCGGCACCAGCATGGTCAACATCGGCGTCGGCCCGGCCAATGCCAAGACCATCACCGACCACATCGCCGTGCTGCGCCCGCACGCCTGGATGATGCTGGGCCACTGCGCCGGCCTGCGCAACACGCAGCAGCTGGGCGACTACGTGCTGGCCCACGCCTACGTGCGCGAGGACCACGTGCTCGACGAAGAGTTGCCGCTGTGGGTGCCCATTCCGGCGCTGTCGGAGATCCAGCTCGCGCTCGAGAAGGCCGTGGCCGACGTCACGCGCTACGAGGGCCCCGACCTCAAGAAGATCATGCGCACCGGCACGGTGGCCAGCACCGACAACCGCAACTGGGAGCTGCTGCCCGGCAACCAGCCGCAGCGCCGCTTCAGCCAGAGCCGCGCGGTGGCGCTGGACATGGAAAGCGCCACCATCGCGGCCAACGGCTTCCGCTTCCGCGTGCCCTACGGCACCTTGCTGTGCGTGAGCGACAAGCCGCTGCACGGCGAGATCAAGCTGCCCGGCATGGCCAACCACTTCTATCGCGAACGGGTGGAACAGCACCTGCGCATCGGCATGCGGGCCATCGACATCCTGCGCGAGGAAGGCTCCACGCGCCTGCACAGCCGCAAGCTGCGCAGCTTTGCCGAGGTGGCCTTCCAGTAAAGCAAGGGCGCCCGGCGTGCATCCGGGTTTGTCCCTGCCCGCGCACGGGCGGGATCGGCGCTTTTCGCGGACATCATTCGGTTTCCCCACAGAAAACCGGAAACAAGATGCCCCAGTCGCCTTCCGTCACTCTCTCGCGCCGCAACTTCTCGGCATGGATCGCGGCATCGGCCGCAGCTGCAGGCACAGGGGGCGCCGCGCTGTGGCCCGGCGTCGCCAGGGCGGCCGACGCACCGGCGGGCAGCAAGCTGCGCATCGTGATTCCCGCGAACGAAGGCGGCGGCTGGGACCAGACCGGCCGCGCGCTCGGCGCCGCGCTGCTGGCCTCGGGCGCGGTGGGCAACGTGGTCTACGAGAACATCGGCGGCAAGGGCGGCACCATCGGCCTGGCCAAGTACGTCGAGAAATACGACGCCGACCCGGAGGCCCTGCTCGTCAGCGGCATGGTGATGGTCGGTGCCGTGGCGCTGCAGAAGCCGGCCGTGACCCTGAGCAACGTGTCGCCGGTGGCACGCCTCACCAGCGACTATGAAGTGGTGGCGGTCAAGGCCGACTCTCCCATCAAGACGCCGAAGGACCTGATCGCCCAGCTGCGCACGGACGCGGCCAATACAGTGGTCGCGGGCGGCTCCGCCGGCGGCGTGGACCACATGTACGCCGGCATGCTGGCGCGCGTGGCGGGCGCTTCCTCCTCGCTGGTCTACCAGCCGCACCCAGGCGGCGCGCAGGTGGTGGAGGCGTTGGAGAGCGGCAAGGCGGTGGCGGGCATCTCGGGCTTCAGCGAATTCAGCGACAGCCTGGCCAGCGGCCGGCTGCGCGCCATCGGCGTGTCGTCGAAGCAGCCGTTCCAGGGCATCGCATCGGTGCGCGAGCAGGGCGTGGACGCCGACCTCGCCAACTGGCGCGGCGTGATGACCGGCAAGAAGGTGCCGCCCTACCGCAAGGCCGTGCTGCTCGACGCGGTGCGCCGCGCGACCACGCATGACCTGTGGGCGAAGACCATCAAGCGCAACAACTGGGACCCGTACTGGATGGCGGGCAAGGACTTCGAGAGCTTCCTGGAGCTGGACACCGCGATGGCCGGCCCGCTGATCTACCTGCTCAAGCTGAAGGCCTGAAGTCGGACCCTGCCGGCGCTCAGGCGAAAAGCTCCGGCATCTCGCGCTGCGCCTTCGGCGTGAGCGTGAGCGCGCGGCCGTCCAGTTCCTGCCGCACCCATCCGCGCCGCAGCGACAGCTGCAGCCACGCGGCCCCGAGCGCGCCGCCCAGGTGCGGCCGGCGTTCGCTCCAGTCGAGGCAGGCACAGGCGAAGCGCCGGCGCGAGCGGCGCACCGCGTCCACCTCCACGCCCAGGCTTTCGAGCGCGATCGCGCCGTCGGGCGTGAGCTCGTAGGAACCGCTCTGCAAGCCGCTGAGCCAGCCTTGCGCATGCAACCGGTCGTGCAGTGCGACGCCGGCCGTGCCCGCCATGTGGTCGTAGCAGGTGCGCGCGCTGCGCAGGCGGCTCGGCGTGTTGGGCTTGAACTCCGCCGCGCGCGGCGTGCCGGCGATCACCATCAGGCTTTCGAGCGCGGCGGCCACGTCGTCGTTGGCCAGGCGAAAGTAGCGGTGCTTGCCCTGCACCAGCAGTTCGACCAGCCGCTCTTCCTTCAGCCGCGCAAGATGCGCGCTCGCGGTGGACGCGGCCACCTCGGCCACGGTGGCGAGTTCGGTGGCGGTGCGTGCGTGGCCGTCCATCAGGCAGCTGAGCATGCGGGCGCGCGCCGGCTCGGCGATGGCGCCGGCTACGCGGGCCAGCTGGAAATCGGCGGTCGAATCGAGGGTGTCCATGCGCCTCATCGTAAGACGGCTCGGCATCCGACACTTCGGCCGCGGACGAAGTGTGGCGGCGCCGCCGATCGCACACTGCGGCCATGGACCGGAACAACAGCCCCACCCCTCCCGACGCGACTCTCGACCCGGTCGCGGCCGCGACGCATGCCGACCCCTACCCCTTCTACGCCAGCCTGCGCAACGGCCCACCGCTGGCGTGGAACGAAAAGCTGCGCCTCTGGGTGGCCAGCCGTGCCGAGGTGATCGAAGAAGTGCTGCAGGCGCACGGCGCTCTGCGCGTTCGGCCGGCCGCCGAGCCGGTGCCGAGCGCCATCGCGGGCAGCCCGGCCGGCGAGGTGTTCGGCCACCTGGTGCGCATGAACGACGGCACAGCGCACGAGGTCCAACGGCCCGCGCTGCAGCGGGCGTTGGCCGGGCTCGATCTGAACGCCGTGCGCGAAGCTGCCCTGCAGGTGGCGCGGCAAGTGCCGCAGCAGCAGCCGCTGTCCGACACGTTGTTCTCGATGCCGGTGCGGTCCGTCGCGCACCTGCTGGGTTTTGCCGACGAGGCGCTGCCGCAGGTCGACCTGTGGACGCGCGACTTCGTGGCCTGCCTGTCGCCGCTGTCGACGGCGAGCCAACTGCAGGGCGCAAGCACGGCGGCAGGCGAATTGATGGCACGCTTCGAAGACCTGGTCGCGGGCACGCCGCCGCGCCGGGGCACGCTGCTGGCGGCCGTGATGGCCGAAAGCGCCGCACCGTCGCGCTCGCTGCTCGCCAACCTGGTCGGCCTGCTCTCACAGACCTGCGACGCCACGGCCGGCCTGCTGGGCAACAGCCTCATCGCCCTGCTGCGCGAACCCTCGCTGCGCACGGCCGCACGCACGCGCGACGGGCTGCAGGCCATCGTCGAAGAGACGGCGCGGCACGACCCTTCGGTGCACAACACGCGGCGCTTCGTGGCAACGCCCGTCACCATCGCGGGCACGCCGCTCGCGGCGGGCGACACGGTGCTGGTGCTGCTGGCCTCGGCCAACCGTGATCCGGCGTTCAACCCCGACCCCGACAGCTTCGTCCTCGTGCGTGCGAAGCGCCGCATGCTCGGCTTCGGCCACGGCACGCACGCCTGCCCGGGGCAGACCCTGGCCTGCACGCTGGCGGCGGCCGGCCTCGAAGCCCTGCTGCAGCGCGCACCCGACGTCGACGCGCAGCTCCTGCGCGGCTGGCACTACCGGCCGTCAGTCGCGGCGCGCGTGCCGGTGTTCCACTGACCGGTGTGCGCGAGATGCGCAGACAGCTGCGCATCTCCCCAGCGCAACGGCAGTGCCGCCGGGCGGCGCAAGGCGTGGGTCACACGGAAGCGCATCAGCCGTTCAGCGCCTTCGAACGCGGCCACCTCGGGGCCGTTCCAGACGATCTCGGCCGTGACCGCCACATGCAGCAGGTCGCCGCTGTCGAAGTCGACGAACAGCAGACCCGCGCGCGGATGCGCCGCCAGGTTGCCGAGCGTGTTGAAGAAGCGGTTGCCGTTGAAGTCGGGCACGGTCAGCGTGTCGTCGCCGTCGATGCGCACGAAGCCCGGCCGGCCGCCGCGATGCGACACATCGACGCCGTGCGAACTCGCATCGGCATCGTCGCCCACCGCCACTTCGTTCGGATACGCAGTGGCAATGAACAGCGTGTCGGCGCTGCCGATGAGCCGATGCGCCGCCAGGTCGAGCTTGTCGAGCCATTGCGCGGGCGCCGCATCACCGCGCGGCGGTGCGAACACCGGCTCGCGTGCCTGGATGTAGCGCGGGCAGTTGCCGAAGCTCTGCTGCACCTCGACCATGAAGCCCGCCGCGTCGATGGCCTCGACGGTGCCGTTCATGCGGTTGCGCCGCCGCGTGTGCGGCTGGATGCCGAGCAGGCCCAGCGTCGCGCCCTGCTTCAGCTGGCCCGCGAGCGGATCGCCCGCCGCGGGCAGCGCGTCGATGCGCAGGTGCGTGGCATCGGGCGAATGCACGAAGCCGGCGGGCGCCGCGAGCACGCTGGCCCAGGGCTGCAGCCCGTCGTCGATGCTGCCCGCCACGATGAAGGGCAGCAGCGAGAAGAACTCGCGGTGCTGGTCGGGCATGAAGTCGCGGATGATGCGCGGGCCCGCGGCCTCCATCTGCTCGCGCGATCCCGCAAGCGTCTGCAGCGCGCGTTCGCCCGCATGGAACGGTGCGGCGATCATGCGGCCGCCGCGAGCCCGACGGGCGTGCGCACCATTGGCACGAAGCTGGGCAGCGCCTCCACCCGCGCGAGCCATTCGCGCACATGCGCGTAGCCGTCGAGCGACACCCTGCCTTCGGGTGCGTGCGCCACGTAGGCGTAGTTCGCGATATCTGCCAGGGTGGCGGCCGGGCCCGCGAGGAAGGGCTGTTGCCGCAGGTGCGCCTCCATCACCGCCAGCAATGCATGCGAGCGCGTCACCGTCTCCGCCGGATCGGTGGCCAGCCCGAACAGCGCCATGACGCGCGCGGCGGCGGGCCCGTACGCCAGCGGACCGGCGGCCACCGAGAACCAGCGCTGCACCTGCGCCGCGCCCACCGCGTCCTGCGGCATCCAGCGGGCGGGGTCGGGCGAATAGCGCGCGTTGAGGTAGACCAGGATGGCGTTGGAGTCGGCCAGCGTCAGATCGCCGTCTTCGATCACCGGCACCTGGCCGAAGAGGTTGCGCGCCAGGAACTCCGGCGTGCGGTTCTCGCGCTTGCGCATGTCGAGTTCGATGTTCTCGAAGGGCAGGCCGAGCATCGTGAGGAAGAGGCGCACTCTGTGCACGTGGCCCGAAATGGCGGCGCCGTAGAGCTTGATGGGGCGAATGGGTCGGGTGGCGTTCATGGCGAGGGTCCTTCTGGGATGTCTTTGAGCGGGTACGGTGCCGATTCTTCTCTCTTGCGCCGGATGAATGAATAGCCACTTCTGTATTTGACTGCTGCGATTTCCGGTTTAATCGCGCCATGGATCGTTTCAAGGCCATGCAGACTTTCGTGCAGATTGCCGACCAGGGCAGCCTGACCCGCGCCGCCGAGGCGCTCGGCACTTCGCTGCCCGCGGTGGTGCGCTCGCTGGCGTCGCTGGAGGCGCACCTGGGCGTGCGCCTGTTCCACCGCACCACGCGCCGCCTTTCGCTGACCGAGGAGGGCCGCCACTACCTGCCGAGCGCGCGCGAAGTGCTGCTGGCGGCCGACGCCGCCGACCTCGCGCTGAAGGCCGAGGCACGCGAGCCGGCCGGGCAGCTCACCATCACCGCGCCGGTGCTGTTCGGCCACATGTACGTGGCGCCGGCCATCGTGCGCTTCATGAAGCGCTATGAAAAGGTGCGCTGCAGCGTGCGCCTGTACGACCGCACGGTGAGCCTGCTCGAAGAGGGCGTCGACGTGGGCATCCGCATCAGCCCGCTGGAAGACTCGTCGCTGGTGGCGCAGACGCTGGGCACCATCCGCCGCGTGGTGGCGGCCAGCCCCGCCTACCTGGCAGCGCACGGCACGCCGCAACATCCGCGCGAGCTGAACGGCGCGCCCTGCGTGCGCGGCCGGGTCGATGCGCCGCCGCAATGGCTGTTCCGCGACGGCGGCAAGACCATCGGCGTGACGCCGGACAACCGGCTGGAGTTCAACCACATCGCACCGGCCATCGAAGCCTGCGCGGCGGGCATGGGCTTCGGCACCTTCTTCTCCTACCAGGTGATGCCGCACGTGGCGCAGGGGCGGCTCGCGCTGGTGCTGGAAGACTTCGAGCCGCAGCCGCGGCCCGTGAGCGTGATCTACCCGAACGCGCGGTTGCTGCCGGCGCGCACGCGGGCTTTCATCGACTGGATGAAGATGGAGTTCAGCGAACTCAGGCTCTAGCAGACCCCAGGTAAGGTGCGAGCCAGTCGGCTCCGGGCATCTCGGGTGTCTCCCGGCTGTCGTGCAGGCAGATCTCGGAGTCCTGCGCCAGCAGAGACCAGCCGTCGCGGTGGAGTTGCTCGCACAGCGCCACCACGCGCACGCTGAACGCATCCAGTGGCTCGCGGCTGCGCAGCGTGAGGAAGCAGGTGTCGGCTTCTTCGCGCAGGCTGTCGCGCGACAGCTGTGCGCCGTGCGCCTCGCACAGCTGCTGCAGCGCGGAGAGGTCGTGCAGCTGGCGCAGCTTGCCGCGCCACTCGAAGTACCGTCCGGCGCGGCCCAGCCTGTCGGCGTCATGCACCTGCGCA
Source organism: Variovorax sp. AB1(2024) (assembly GCF_037482385.2). Taxonomy (NCBI): domain Bacteria; kingdom Pseudomonadati; phylum Pseudomonadota; class Betaproteobacteria; order Burkholderiales; family Comamonadaceae; genus Variovorax; species Variovorax sp. AB1(2024). The sequence goes on from NZ_JBBHKP020000001.1 coordinate 461,743, forward strand.
TCGACCTTCACGCCCAGCACGGCCATGCCCGCGCGCGCCAGCCATTGCGCCAGCGCCATGGCCTCGGCCTTGGCTTCTTCGAAGTCGGCACGCAGCCAGGCGATGGCCGAAGGCTGCTGCTTGCGATCACCGCCACCATGATCGTTGCCGCCGCGATGGTGGTGATGGTCGATCAGCAGCGGCCGCAGCCCGGCCTGCTCGCACACCGCGACGAAGAAAGGAATCTGCGACGCGTGCAGCGCGCCGCAGGTCAGGTGCAGCTTCAGCATGGGCTTCATGGCACGGCCGCCCGTTCGGGCAAGGGCCTGCCATCGCACAGCGCCGCGGCATCGGTGGCCATGCCGCGCACGGCTTCCTCGATGCCGAGGTTCAGCACCGACATGAATTCGCCGTTGCCGTTGGCCCAGTTGGTGCGCGTGCCCATGCCGTGGTACTGGCGCACCACGGGCTCGGCGCCGGGTCTGCGGTAGGTGGCCTGCAGCACGACATGAGAGACCAGGTTCAGCCCGGCGGACCACGCATGCGCAAGGCGCAGCGCCACATCGGCCGTCACCTGCCGTGCGGCACCGGGCGACGGCGGCGCGGCGGCCACCACCTGCAGCCCGTAGCGGCCGGCCGACTGCAGCGCCCCGCGAATCCACGGGCCGGCGTCGCCGCCCTGGATGGACTGCACCGACACCGGCGTGGCGTGCAAGGTGGGCAGCATCACGGTCAGGTTGCCCACGTTGGCCTTGTTCAGGCGCAGGTCGTCGATGGCCGGCAGGTACAGGGTGCAGCCATTGGCGACGTGCAGCCGCGCGACCGGCGGGCTGTTGGGCCGCTCCGCCGCCTCGGGCGCCGGCTCGAACACCATGGAAAGCGGCTCGGTCTCGGTCAGCGCATGCGACAGGCCCGGCATGGCGCAGAGCGCCGAAAGGACACACAGGGCGGCGGCACTCCGCGCGCGTATTTGCATCATGGGGCTGCGCTCCTGACGGAGTAGAGGGCACCGTCCTGGTCGCGGAACAGCACGCGTCCCGGCTGCTCGTCGAAGCTCGCGCCGGCCACGGTCACCCACGAGCCGTTGACATTGAAGCGCGCGGTCTTCACCGCGCCGGAGCGCGCGCCGGCGATGTCCATCGCCACCGCGCGCAGCGTCTGCGTCATCGAGTCGCGCATCACGCCGCGCAGCACCTGTCCGTCGTCGGCCGTGAGTCGGCGGATGACGGTGGCGCGCGCGGTGCCGCCGATGGGCGTCTGGAAAATGGCAGCGGTGCGGTAGCTGGGCTCGCTCTTGCCGTCCTGCCACAGCAGCGCGGAGGCGCGCGTGGTGAAAGCGCCGAGTCCGGGCTCGAGCGCGTATTGCAGCCACACCACCATGTACGCGGGACCGTCCCGGGTGGCGGCGATGCGGGCTTCGTGCGCGGCCTTGACCGGCATGGCGGCAAGCAATTGCGCCGAGCGGATCTTCAGCGGAAAGGAGCTCGGATCGGCCAGTTGCGCCTCGAGCGCGCGGGCCGCTTCGGCGCGGTAGTCGTAGTCGAGCAGCGGGCCGACGATGGCCTGCACCTCGGCGCTCATGTCTTTCTGGCGCGACTGCTGCACCGACGAGTCGATCAGCGCGCCGATCAGCCCGCCGCCGGTGGCAGCGCTCACGCCGGGCGATTGCGCGGAGAACATGAAGCTCTCCTGGGCGACGACCACGCGCACGTCCACCTCCCGGACCTTGCCCCGGTCCGCGGACGACAGCGGCCGATGAAACGGCGCGCAGGCGCCGAGCGCCATCAGGAGAGACAGCGCCAACAGGAAACGCAGCATCTTTGGGCCTCCCCCCGTGAAATGCATTTGGCAGCGATTGTGCCGTGGCCCGGGCAAGCCGCGGGGGCGGATTGCGCACGCCTGCGTCAGAATCGCCGCGTGCAGCCCACAACAACCCCGTCCCCCCCGCCCCTCTTCCAGGTCAGCCGGCTGCGCAAGCGCTATGGCGAGACCACCGTGGTCGACGACCTGTCGTTCGAGATCGCGCCCGGCGAATGCCTGGGCGTGATCGGCCCGAACGGCGCCGGCAAGACCACCACCATCCGCATGTGCCTGGGCCTCACCGCGCCCGACGGCGGCGAGATATCCGCGCTGGGCCTGCAGATGCCGCGCGACGCGCTGGCCATCAAGGCGCAGCTGGGCGTGGTGTCGCAGTTCGACACGCTCGACCCCGACTTCAGCTGCGCCGAGAACCTGGTGGTGTACGGCCGCTACTTCGGCTTCGGCAAGGCGCAGGTGCGCGAGCGCGTGCCGCAGCTGCTGGAGTTCGCGGCGCTGTCGCACAAGGCCGATGCCAAGCCGGGCGAACTGTCGGGCGGCATGCGCAGGCGGCTGTCGCTGGCGCGCGCGCTGGTCAACGACCCCAAGCTGCTGCTGCTCGACGAGCCCACCACCGGGCTCGACCCGCAGGCGCGCCACCTGATGTGGGAGCGGCTGCAGGTGCTGCTGCAGCAGGGCAAGTCGATCTTGCTGACCACGCACTTCATGGACGAGGCCGAGCGCCTGTGCTCGCGCCTGCTGGTGCTCGACCACGGCCGCAAGATCGCCGAAGGCCGACCGCGCGACCTGATCGCCGAGCACCTGGAGCCCGACGTGGTCGAGGTATACGGCAACGGCGCGCTGTCGCTGGCCGAATCGGCCGAACTGAAGGCGATGGCCGCGCGCGTGGAAGTGAGCGGCGAGACGGTGTTCTTCTACACGCAGGACGCGCGACGGCTGCTCGACGCCTTGACGCGGCACGGCGGGCTGCGCACCTTTCACCGGCCGGCGAACCTGGAGGACCTGTTCCTCAAGCTCACCGGCCGCCAGATTCGCGAGGACGGCTAGGCCATGGACACGACAACCGCCGCAACAACAAAAACGAACGCGCCCGCTGCGCCCTCGGTCTGGCGCGCACCCGAAATCTCGCTGCGCTGGTGGCCGGTGTTCCTGCGTAACCTGCTGGTGTGGCGCAAGCTGGCCATTCCCAGCCTGATCGGCAACATCGCCGAGCCGCTGATCTGGCTGGTGGCCTTCGGCTACGGCATGGGCGCGCTGGTGGGGCAGGTGTCGGTCGACGGCGTGAAGGTGCCGTACATCCTGTTCCTGGCGAGCGGGTCGATCTGCATGAGCGCGATGAACGCGGCGAGCTTCGAGGCGCTGTACTCGGCGTTCTCGCGCATGCATGTGCAGAAGACCTGGGACGGCATCATGAACGCGCCGGTCGGGCTCGACGACATCGTGCTGGCGGAGATGCTGTGGGCCGCGTTCAAGTCGATCTTCACGGTCACGGCCATCCTGTTCGTGATGCTCGGGCTGGGCATCAGCCAAAGCCCGAAGCTCATCGTCGCGTGGATGGTGCTGGTGGGCGCGGGCATCACCTTCTCGTCGATCGCGCTGATCTTCAACGCGCTGGCCAAGGGCTACGACTTCTTCACCTACTACTTCACGCTGTTCATGACGCCGATGATGTTCCTGAGCGGCGTGTTCTTTCCGCTCGAACAGCTGCCCTCCGCGGTCAAGGCCGTGGCGGCCTGGCTGCCGCTGACGAATGCGGTGGCACTGGTGCGGCCGCTGTTCATGGACCAGTGGCCGGCAGGCTGGTGGGTGCATGCGGCGGTGCTGGCGGTGTACGCGGTCGTCTCCTTCTGGATCGCGCTGGCGCTGACGCGCAAGCGGTTCAGGGGCTGAGGCCGCGCTACTTCTTCGCATCCGCCGCGCAGTTCTTCGCTGCGCGCTCTCCCTGCGGCAGCACGATGCCCCAGCGCATGCGCAGCCTGTTGTGCTCGTCGGTTCCGGCCCACGGAATGTCCAGCGTGCCGCGGCAGTCGGCCAGGGCCAGCCGGGGTTGGAGCAGCGCGCCTTCGGAGCGGAACTCGTGCGTGTCGAGGATCAGCACCATGCCGCCTTCGCGCGCCAGCGTGCCTGGAGGCAGCCACGGCGAATTGCGCTCGTCGCCGTCGATCAGCAACTGCGTCGACGGGTCCATCCTCAGCGCCACCGCGCCCGCGAACCAGGTGTCGCCCACCAGCAGCGTGAGCGGGCGGTCGCCGACGCGGTCGCGCCAGATGTCACGAACAGCGTCCGCGACTTCCTGCGCCGGCAGGTTGGCACGCGTGATGTAGCCGAGGCGCTTGCTGAGCACGCCGTCGACCCAGGCCTGGCCGAGCGCGCCGGCCACATGCAGCACCGCCACCGTGACGATCACGCCGCGCCACCGGCGGCGGCTCCAGCGCTCCGCCTCGAGGCCGGGCAGCACGGCCACGGCCCACAGCGCGGCCGGCAGGAAGAAGGTGCCGAGCCACGAGGGAACCAGCGGAACCTTCAGCAGCACCGCCGCGGGAAACACGAGGCACATGGGCCCCAGCGTGGCCCAGGCCAGGAAGCGCCGGTCGAACGCGTTCAGCCCCGGCGTGGCGGCCGATGAGGGCGCGGGCGCGACGGCAGCCCGGGTGAACCAGGCCCAGCCGACCAGCAGCAGCATCGGCAACAGGCGGGATACCTGCACCAGGAACACATGCACCAGGTGGCGAAAGCCGTGCCCGTGCGTGCCGGGGTGGACGGAATGGCGCGCGTAGTCGATGCTGCGGCCGGAGTGCTCCAGCACCCACCACAGGTGCGGCGCCATCAGCACCAGCGCGACGCCGGCCGCCAGCAGCAGGCCGCGCCGCACATGCGCATCGCGCCACAGGCCCTGCCGCACGATGAAGGCCGCGCCCACCGCGAACTGCACCACCGCGCTGTACTTGGTGAGCATCGACAGCGCCGCGAAGACGCCCAGCCAGGCCCAGTCACGCAGCTTCGACGACGAAGGCGCGTGCAGCACGCGCCACAGCATCCACCAGTAGCCGGCCAGCGGCAGCAGTTGCACGGTGTTGTGGTTGTAGATGACCGCGCGCTGCACGTGGTAGGCCACCAGCGAGCCGAGCAGCACGGCCAGCGCCGCGCGCGCCGGGTGGACCATTTCGAGCGACCAGCGCCACACCAGGCAGAGCGCGCCCACGCCGCAGCCGACACCGGCCGCGTAGGTCAGCCAGGGCTGGCGCCCGCCCAGCAGCATCAGGGCGCCCATCAGCCAGCTCGGCAGCGGCGGATGCTTGTAGTAGCTCCATTCGAAGCTGCTGCCCCAGAACAGCTCCTCGACGTTGTCCCAGGGCGGGGTCGGATAGAACCAGCTGAAGGACAGGGTCCACAGCAGCAGCATCGCCGCCAGGGCCCACAGGATGTTGCGCTGCAGGGCAGGAGGCGGGACGGCCAGGGGCGTGGCGTTTCCTGTCGAGGGAATCGGGGAGAGTCGCATACGGGGTCGGGCGAAACGGAAGGCGGGATGAAAACCAAAGTCCCAAGTGTGGCACGACGTTTACCTTAACTTTACATTGCACACAATTCAATTGCTCGCTACAATTCGACCCATGCGCTCCACACCCGTCTCCGCCGACGAAATGCTCAAGCTGGACAACCAGCTGTGCTTTGCCGTGTATTCCGCCTCGCTGGCCATGACCCGGCTCTACAAGCCGGTGCTGGAAAAGCTGCAGCTCACCTACCCGCAATACCTCGTGATGCTCTCGCTGTGGGAGCAGGACGGCCCGACGGTCTCCGCGCTGGGCGACCGCCTGTCGCTCGACTCCGGCACGCTCACCCCGCTGCTCAAGCGGCTGGAAGCCAACGGTTACGTGACCCGCGTGCGCGACGTGGCCGACGAGCGCCGGGTGCACATCACGCTGACGGCCGTCGGCCGCAAGCTCAAGACCCGCGCGGCCGACGTGCCCGAGTGCCTGATGGCTGCTGCCCAGTGCTCGGTGCCCGAGCTGGTTTCGCTCACCCAGCAGATCCAGGCGCTGCGCGACCGCATCAGGAAAGCCGCCTGACGCAGCGCCCGTTTTTGTTCTCCGTTTCTCCCCGCCGAGGCTGCTTGCGGCCGAGGCTTTTCCACCCTCCCTCCACTCCATCATCAAAGGAATCACCATGACCACCAAGCTCGACAAAGTGCTCTACACCGCAGAAGCCCACACGGTCGGCGGCCGTGACGGCGCAGGCAAGTCCAGCGACGGCGCCATCGACGTCAAGCTGAGCTCGCCCGGTTCCGGCAAGCCCGGCACCAACCCCGAACAGCTGTTCGCGGTCGGCTACGCCGCCTGCTTCATCGGCGCCATGAAGGCCGTCGGCCCGAAGATCGGCGTGAAGGTGCCGGAAGACGTCGCCATCGACTCCAGCGTTTCCCTCGGCCCGACGAACGGCGGCGCCGCCTACGGCATCGCCGTGAAGCTGGCGATCACGCTGCCCGGCCTGGACGCCGAAGCCAAGCAGAAGCTGGTCGACACGGCTCACCAGGTCTGCCCGTACTCGAACGCGACCCGCGGCAACATTGACGTGGAACTGACCATCGCCTGAGAGCTCCAGCGCAGCTGGCGCGCTCGGCGAGCTCGCAATTGAAGGCGGCACCGGCCACGGTGCCGCCTTTTTTCATGCGCCTGCCTGCGCGAGCAGCCACGCCTTGAAGACCTGCAGCGACTGCATGCGCGCCGACTCTTCCGGGTACACGAGGTAGTAGCCCTTGGCGTAGCGGTGCGCGTGGCGGCTCAGGCGCTTCAACCGCCCGGAGGCCACCATGTCCTCGCCCATGTAGGGCGGCAGCAGCGCCACGCCCATGCCGGCGACAGCCGCGTTGAGCGCCATCGACATGATCTCGTAGCGCGGCCCCTCGCGCGGCGCCGCATCGGCGATGCCCTCGCGGCGGAACCATTCGTCCCAGCCGTCGGGCAGCGTGTGATGGTGGATGAGCGCCGAGCGCGGCGTGCCGGCATCGACCGTCTTGCCGTGCACCTTGACCCACGACGGCGAGGCGTAGGGTGACAGCACCAGCGGCAGCACGAACTCGCTGTGCAGCCCGGCGCGCTGGCCGTCGCTGAACTCGAGCGACGCATCGACCGGCGTGGTGCGGAAGTCGACCTGGCCCACGCGCGTGCCCAGGTTCAGCGTGATCTCGCCGTGCGCGCGGGTGAAGGCCGGCAGCCGCGGAATGAGCCAGTAGCTGCCGACCGACGCGCCCACCGACAGCGACAGTTCGCCGCCGCGCCCCTTCAGGGCCATGACGGTGGCGGTGGCGCGCTCCAGCCGGCGCAGCAAGGGCGCCACCTCGCCCAGGTAGTACGTCCCCGCCTCGGTCAGCGCGAGCGCCTCGCGGCGGCGCGTGAACAGCCGCACGCCGAGCCGGTCCTCGAGCCTCTGCACCTGGCGGCTCACCGCGCCCTGTGTGAGCCGCAGCTCGTGCGCGGCGGCGGTGAACGAGCGCAGCCGCGCGCTGGCCTCCAGGCACAGCAGCGACATCGTCGAAGGGGCACGGATGTTGGTGTTCATGAGGAAAGCGCTCTTTCGGTGCATGCCGCTGTGGGCGTTTGCCAGTGCAGCACCGCGAAAGTGCATGCGAAAACCTCATGCTAGACGCAGCAAACATGGTTTGTCCACGGAGAGCGCGCCGCGCAACATCGCGGCCATTCCTTGATGGCTTCGACGATGAAAGGCTTTCCATGACACCGCAGATTCCCACCCGCCGCGCGCTGTTGCGGCTGGCTTCGGCCACCGCGCTGGCGGCGCTGCCGCTGGCGTCCCGCGCGGGCGACTGGCCCGAGCGCGCGGTGCGCCTGGTCGTGCCCTCGGCCGCGGGCGGCTCGCCCGACGCGGTCTGCCGCCTGCTGGCCAACGAGCTGTCGAAGTCGCTGGGCCAGGCGATCGTCATCGACAACAAGCCAGGCGCCAGCGGCAACATCGGCATGGTCGACGTGACGCGCGCCGCGCCCGACGGCTACACGCTGGGCTACGGCAACGTGGGCACGCTGGCCATCAACAAGGCGCTGTTCTCGAAGCTCCCCTACGACCCCGACCGCCAGCTGGTGCCCGTCGCGCTGCTGGGCTACGTGCAGAACGCGCTGGTGGTGCGCAAGGACCTGGGCGTGCACAGCGTGGGCGAACTGGTCGCGCTGGCGAAGGCCCGTCCCGGCAAGCTCACCATGGCCTCGGCCGGCAACGGCACCACCGGCCACCTGAGCGGCGAACTGTTCAAGACCCTGACGGGCACGTCCATGGCGCACGTGCCCTACCGCGGCAGCCCCCAGGCCATCCAGGACCTGATGGGCGGCCAGGTGGACCTGATGTTCGACAACCTGAGTTCGATCGCGCCGCACATCCAGGCCGGGCGGCTCGCGGTGCTGGCCGTCACGGGCGCGCAGCGCAGCGCCCTGTTTCCGGCCATTCCCACCGTGGCCGAGTCGGGCGTGCCGGGCTACGACGTGGTGGCCTGGGGCGGCATCGTGGCGCCCGCGAGGACACCCCCCGCCGTGGTCGAGCGGCTGAACGCGGCCGTCAACGCCATCCTCGCCACGCCGGCCATGCGCGAGAGGTACGCGGCCATCGGCTTCGAAACGCTCACCGGACCGCCGCAGCGGCTGTGGGAGCGCGTGGCCCGCGAAACGCCGCTGTGGGCCGACGTGGTGAAGCGCTCCGGCGCGCAGGTCGATTGAAGGCATGGCGATGCTCGACCTGGTGATCGAAGGCGGCGAGGTGATCGACGGCAGCGGCGCGCCGCGCGTGCGCGCCGACGTGGGCGTGCAACAGGGGCGCATCGTGCGCCTGGGCGAGCTGGCCGGCGTGGCGGCGCGCGAGCGCTTCGACGCGCGCGGGCGCATCGTGGCGCCGGGCTTCATCGACGTGCACACGCACGACGACCGGCTGCTGCTCGACGCGCCGCAGGGCGCCCACCCCAAGCTGTCGCAGGGCGTGACCACCGTGGTCACCGGCAACTGCGGCGTGAGCCTGGCGCCGCTGTGCTCGTCGGTCACGCCGCCCGCGCCGCTCGACCTGCTGGGCAGCGACGCCTGGCGCTTCGAGCGCTTCGGCGACTACCTCGACGCGCTCGAACAGGCACGGCCCGCGCTCAATGCCGCCTGCCTGGTCGGCCATTCGACGCTGCGCGTGCGGCACATGGCGCGGCTGGACCGCGTGGCCGACGGCGACGAGACGCGGCGCATGGCGGACGACCTGGCACAAGCGCTGGACAGCGGCGCCATCGGCCTGTCGACCGGCCTCTACTACCCGCCGGCGCGCGCCGCCAGCGCGCAGGAGGTGATTGCCGTGGGCGTCGCGCTGGCCGGCGCGCGCGGCATCGTCACCATGCACATCCGCGACGAGGCCGACGCCATCGACGAGGCGCTGCGCGAGGCGCTGTACATCGGCCGCGCGCTGGGCGTGGACACGGTGCTGTCGCACCACAAGCTGGTCGGCAAGGCCAACCACGGCCGCTCGGTGCAGACGCTCGCGGCCATCGAGGAGGCCGCGCAAACACAGCGCGTGTGCTTCGACTGCTATCCCTACAACGCCTCGTCGACCATGCTGCTGCCCGGGCGCGTGGCGCAGTCCGACGACGTGCGCGTGACTTGGTCGAAGGCCGACGCCAGCGCGGCCGGCCGCTCGCTGCTCGAACTGGCGCGCGAGCGCGGCCGCCCGCCCGAGCAGCTGGCCGCGGAGCTGCAGCCCGCCGGCGCGATCTACTTCGCGATGAGCGAGGACGACGTGAGCCGCATCCTCGGCCACCCGATGTCCATGGTCGGCTCCGACGGCCTGGCGCACGACACCAGCCCGCACCCGCGCCTGTGGGGCACCTTCCCGCGCGTGCTGGGCCACTACGTGCGCGAGCGCAAGCTGTTCTCGCTGGAGACGGCGGTACACAAGATGACGGGCCTGAGCGCGCGCCGCTGCGGCCTGCACGAACGCGGCCTGCTGGCAAGCGGCCACCATGCCGACATCGTGGTGTTCGACGCGCAGCGTGTGGCCGACCGCGCCACCTTCGACCACCCCACCGAGCCCAGCGCGGGCATCGACGCGGTGTTCGTCAACGGCCGGCTCGCCTGCCGCGAGGGCCGCACGGCCGACGTGCATGCGGGCCGCGTGCTGCGGCACGGGCGCTCGGACTGAGCGGAAGAGCGCCAGAGCGGCAGAGCGGCAGGGCAGGCACGGCATGTCTCGCGCGCGACGCCAAAACGCTGCGCGCGATGGCGCCTTTCATGGCGCTTGGCTAAGGTCGCGGGCACGATCCACTGCCGGAGCTTCGCCCATGAGCACCACCAGCCTTCTCATCCGCAAAGACCAGCTCGCGACCACGCGGCTGCACACCGCCACCGACGCGCCGCTGGCCGACGGCCAGGTGCGCGTGCGCATCGACAGCTTTGCGCTCACGTCGAACAACATCACCTATGCCGCCTTCGGCGACGCGATGAGCTACTGGCAGTTCTACCCGACCGGCGAAGAAGGCTGGGGCAGCATTCCCGTGTGGGGCTTCGCGAGCGTGGTGCAGTCGCTGCACCCGGGCGTGGCGGTGGGCGAGCGGCTCTACGGCTACTGGCCGATGGCCACCGGCGCGGTGCTGAGCCCCGGGCGGCTGTCGCCCGAGCGCTTCACCGACACGGCGGCGCACCGCGCCGAGCTGCCCGCCGTCTACAACCAGTATTTCCGCTGCGCGCGCGACCCGCTCTACACCGCGGATTCGGAAGACACGCAGTCGCTGCTGCGCCCGCTGTTCATCACCTCGTGGCTGATCGACGACTTCATGGGCGACAACGATTTCTTCGGCGCAAGGACCATGCTGCTGTCCAGCGCATCGAGCAAGACGGCCTACGGCACCGCGTTCCAGCTGCACCGGCGCGAAGGCATCGAGGTGATCGGCCTGACTTCGCCGGCCAACGTGGCCTTCTGCGAAAGCCTGGGCTGCTACGACCGCGTCGTGACCTACGAGGCGCTCGACACCATCGCGGCCGACACGCCTTGCGTGTACATCGACTTCGCGGGCAACGGCGCGCTGCGCAACGCCATCCACGGCCGGTTCACCCAACTGAAGTACAGCAGCTCCATCGGCGGCACGCACGTCGAGCAGCTCGCCGCCAAGGGCGCCGGCAAGGACCTGGCCGGCCCGCGCGCCACGCTGTTCTTCGCGCCCGCGCAGATCAAGAAGCGCACCGCCGAATGGGGCGCGGAAGAGTTCGGGCGCCGCATGGTGGCCGCCTGGCGCGACTTCATCGCCACCGCGACCGATGCGAACAAGCCCTGGCTGCGCGCCGAGCGCCACCACGGCGGCGAGGCGGTGCAGGCCGCCTACGCGCAAGTGCTGGCCGGCAAGGGCGACCCGCGCGCGGGCCATGTCCTTTCTCTTTACAAACAACCCGGCGACGCCTGACCCCTGGAGCGCGCGTGTGGCGACAATGGCCGCATGACTCCTTCTTCCGCGGCGCCCGCGAACACACATCCTTACGAGAGCCTCACGCCCGACGTGGTGCTCGACGCGCTCGCGACGCTCGGCCTGCACGGCGACGGCCGGCTCACCGGCCTGAATTCCTATGAGAACCGGGTCTACCAGGTCTACCTGGAAGACCGCTCCGCGGTCGTCGTCAAGTTCTACCGTCCCGGGCGCTGGAGCGAGGCCGAGATCCTCGAAGAGCACGGCTTCTCGCTCGAACTGGCCGCCGGCGAAGTGCCCGCCGTGCCGCCCCTGGCCTTCGACGGCAAGACCCTGCACCACCACGCCGGCTTCGCTTTCAGCGTGAGCCCGTACCGCGGAGGGCGCGCGCCCGAGCTCGACGACTTCGAGGTGCTCGAATGGGTCGGCCGCTTCCTCGCGCGCATCCACACCGTGGGCAGCGCGAAGCCCTTCGAGGCCCGCCCCGCGCTCGACCTGCAGACCTTCGGCCTGGACTCGCGCGACTGGCTGCTGGAGAACGACAAGATCCCGCTGGACGTGCAGCGCGACTGGGAAAAGGCCTGCAACGACGCGCTGGACATGGTCCGCGCCACCGCGCTGGCGCTGCAGCCGCCGGCCTCCGACTTCAAGCCGCGCAAGCTGCGCCTGCACGGCGACGTGCACCCCGGCAACATTCTGTGGACGCCTACCGACCGCCCCGGCGGCGGCCCGCACTTCGTCGACCTCGACGACGCGCGCACCGGCTTCGCCGTGCAGGACCTGTGGATGCTGCTGTCGGGCGACCGCGCCCAGCGCACCGCGCAGCTGTCGGGCCTGCTCGACGGCTACGAGCAGTTCCGCGAATTCGACCGGCGCGAGCTGGCGCTGATCGAGCCCCTGCGCACCCTGCGGCTCATCCACTACAGCGCATGGCTGGCGCGGCGCTGGGAAGACCCGATCTTCCCGATCAACTTCCCGTGGTTCGGCTCCAGCGACTACTGGAAGGGGCAGATCCTGGTGCTGGAAGACCAGTGCGAGCAAATGGCCGAGGAGCCCCTCTACGCCTGACTCTGGTCGGCGGCAATGCTGTCCGCCACGCCCTGCAGCAGGCGCTCGACCAGCACGTTGGCCGGTCCGTTGCGCCAGATGCCATAGGCCTCCGACTGCGCCACCGCGCGGTCGAGCGGCCTGAACACAGCGCCGCGCAAGGCTGAATTGCGCATCGCCTGCGGCACCAGCGCCACGCCCAGCCCCTGCGACACCAGCGAGACCACGGCCAGCCAGTGGCGCACTTCATGCCGCACCTCGGGCAGGAAGCCGGCGTCGGCGCAGATCGACAGGATGCGCTCGTGATAGTCGGGCGAGGCCTCGCGCGAGAACAGCACGAACGGCTGCGCGCGCAGGTCGGCCGGCGCCAGCACCCGCTTGCGCGCGAGCGCATGCTCCGCCGGCAGGCAGGCCACGAAGGGCTCCGACAGCAGCAGCCGGTGCTGCAGTTCGAGCGGCACGCGCCGCGTGTGGGCAAAGCCCAGGTCGAGCCGGTCGTTCAGCAGCTCGGTGATCTGCACGCCGGAATTGAGTTCGCTCAGGGTGATGCGCACCGCCGGGTGCTTCGCCTGGAAAGCCCGCAGCGCCTGCGGCAGTCCCCGGTACAGCATCGCGCCGACGAAGCCGATGCGCAGCCGCCCCGCCGAACCCAGCGCCACGTCGCGCGCCTCCGCGGCCGCCTCTTCCGCCTGCAGCAGCACGCGCCGCGCCGACACGCGCAGCGCCTCGCCGGCCGGCGTGAGCCGCACCTCCTTGCTGTTGCGCTCGAAGAGCCGCGCGCCCACCGTGTCCTCGAGCTGGCGGATCGCCACCGACAGCGGCGGCTGCGAGATCGACAGGCGCCGCGCCGCCCGGCCGAAGTGCAGTTCTTCGGCGAGCACGGAGAAGTAGCGCAGGTGCCGCAGTTCCATGGATAGTCAGATCGAATCGAACAAGACCAAATCGATATTAGACACGGATCGTCGCGGCTCCAACAATGCGCCAGACCAAAGGACCCATGGAGACAAAGCGCATGTCCGCAGAGCAAGCCCATCCGATTCCCGACCGGCACGGCCAGAACCTGTTCACCACCGACGCCGAGCTGCACGCGCTGCTCGCGCTCTACCTGCCCGAAGACCTGCGCCGGCACATGCAGCCGCACTTCGAGCGCCTGGGCGGCCTCGCGGGCGGCCTGCTCGACGAACTGGCCGGCACCGCCGACCGCAACCCGCCCGTGCTGAAGCAGCGCACCCGCACCGGGCTGGACGACCAGAAGATCCTCAAGCACCCCGCTTACGTCGAGATGGAACGCCTGGCGCTCGCCGAGTTCGGCCTGGCCGCCATCTCGCACCGCGACGAGACGCTGGGCTGGCAGGGCAGGATGCCGCCGCTCGTCAAATACGTGCTGACCTACCTGTTCGTGCAGGCCGAGTTCGGCCTGTGCTGCCCGGTGTCGATGACCGATTCGCTCACGCGCACGCTCAAGAAATTCGGCCACCCTGAGCTGGTCGCCAAATTTCTGCCGCGCCTGACCTCGCTCGACTTCGACGAACTCGCGCAGGGCGCGATGTTCATGACCGAGCAGGCCGCCGGCTCCGACATCGCCGCCACCGCCACGCTGGCCCACTATCAGGAAGCCGACGGCAGCTGGCGCCTGAGCGGCGACAAGTGGTTCTGCTCCAACCCCGACGCCGATTTCGCGATGGTGCTGGCGCGCGCCGACGACGAATCGGGCGGCCAGCCCGGCATGAAGGGCGTGTCGCTGTTCCTGCTGCCGCGCCGGCTGGACGACGGCAGCCTCAACCACTACCGCATCATCCGGCTGAAGGACAAGCTGGGCACGCGCTCGATGGCCAGCGGCGAGATCCGCCTCGAAGGCGCGGTCGCGTACCTCGTGGGCGAGGCCGGCCGCGGCTTCGTGCAGATGGCCGACATGGTCAACAACTCGCGCCTGTCGAACGGCGTGCGCGCCGCCGGCCTGATGCGCCGTGCGGTGGCCGAGGCCGAGTTCATCGCTTCCGAGCGCCGCGCCTTCGGCCGCACGCTCGATCAGATGCCGCTGATGCAGCGCCAGCTCGACAAGCTGCGCCTGCCGGCCGAGCAGGCCCGCACGATGGTGTGCCAGACCGCTCTGGCGCTCGCCCGCTCCGACGCCGGCGAGCGCGACGCCTATGCGCTGCTGCGCATCCTCACGCCGCTCATCAAGTTCCGCGCCTGCCGCGATGCGCGCAAGGTGACGGGCGATGCAATGGAAGTGCGCGGCGGCTGCGGCTACATCGAGGAATGGAGCGATGCGCGCCTGGTGCGCGACGCGCACCTGGGCTCGATCTGGGAAGGCACGAGCAACATCGTGGCGCTCGACGTGATCCGCGCGGTCAAGCGCGAAGGCTCGCTGCCCGTGCTGCGCGCGCACTGCCGCAAGCTGCTCGACGACGCGGCGCTGGCCCCGGCTTTCGCCAAGGCCCTGCGCGACGCGCTGGACCGCGCCGCCGCGCTGACCGAGACCGCCGCGCGCGAAGGCGGCGACGTGCTCGCGCGCCAGGCGGCATCGGCGCTCTACCACTGCACCAGCGCCATCGCGATGGCCTGGGAGGCCGCGCACGGCGGCTCCGCGCCGCGCCTGCGCTGGGCGCAGCTGGTGCTGCTGCACCGCGTGCTGCCGCGCGACCCGCTCTCGCCCGATGCGATGCCCGCCGACTGGAACGGCGCACCCGCCGCACGCACCGCGCAGGCCATCGCCTGAACCTGCTTTCCCCAACACACAAAAACGGAGACATCCCTTTGAAACGCTTCATCTTCCTGCTGACCGCATGCGCCACGCTCGTGGCCGCCGTGCCCGCCGCGCATGCGGCCGACGCCTTTCCCGCCAAGCCCTTGACGCTGGTCGTGCCCTTCCCGCCCGGCGGCCCGACCGACGCGATGGCGCGCACGCTCGCCGCCGAGATGAAGGACCGCCTCGGCCAGCCGATGATCGTGGAGAACCGCGCGGGCGCGGGCGGCAACATCGGCGCCGAATACGTGGCGCGCGCCGAGGCCGACGGCCACACGCTGATGTTCGGCACCTCGGGCCCGCTGGCCATCAACAAGAGCCTGTACCGCAAGATCAACTACGACCCGGTGAAGAGCTTCGCGCCGGTGATCCAGGTCGGCTACCTGCCCAACATCCTGGTGGTGAACCCCGCCCTGCCGGTGAAGACCGTGCCGGAGCTCGTGGCCTACGCCAAGGCCAACCCCGGCAAGCTGAGCTATGCGTCGTCGGGGAACGGTGCGTCGTCGCACCTGGCGGGCGTGCTCTTCAACTCGGTGGCGGGTACCGACCTGCAGCACATTCCGTACAAGGGCACGGGGCCGGCGCTCAATGATTTGCTGGGCAACCAGGTGAGCATGACGTTCACCGACATCCTCACCGCGCTGCCTTATGTGAAGGCGGGCAAGCTGCGCGCGCTGGGCGTTGCCACGTCGGCGCGCTCGCAGGCGCTGCCCGACGTGCCGACGATCGCGGAGCAGGGCTACAAGGGTTATGACGTGAGCGTGTTCTTCGGCATCGTCGCGCCGGCCGGCACGCCGGCGGACCGCGTGGCCAAGCTGAATCATGCGTTTGCCGAGGTGCTCAACTCACCCAAGGTGAAGCAGATGTTCTCTGCCCAAGGCCTGGAAGCATCGGCCGACACATCGCCACAGAAGCTGGGGCAGTTCATCGCCGCGGAGTCGGTCAAGTGGAAGGACGTGGTTCAGAAGTCCGGGGCGCAGCTGGACTGATTCAGCCGCTTCGTTCGTGGCGTGTGCACAGGCCATCGGGTACTCCCCTCCGCGAATGTCCCCCGGGGCTGCGCCCCTCCTCCTTTATTTCGCTGCGGGGAGCACCCGACGCCCTGTGCACGATGGACGCCGCGCTCGTGCGGGCCGATCAACCAGTGCTCTGAACGCTCACGACGGCGGGGTGCCTTGCGCAGCGAAATAAAGGAGGAGGCCGAAGGCCGGGGGACATTCGCGGAGCAAGGTACCCCGTCGGCGTGAGCGTGCCCCGAAAGAAAGAAAGAACAAACGAAAGACAGAAATGACACAACCCCAAGGCGCCCTCGCAGGCATCCGGGTGCTGGACATCTCCCGCATCCTCGGCGGTCCCTACTGCGGACAGATCCTCGGTGACCACGGTGCCGATGTGCTCAAGGTCGAGCCGCCACAAGGCGACGACACCCGCACCTGGGGCCCGCCGTTCAAGGAAGGCGTGGCCTCGTACTACCACGGCCTCAACCGCAACAAGCGCGTGCAGCACCTCGACTTCTCGACAGAAGAAGGCCGCGAATCGCTGCTCGCCCTGGTCGCAGAGGCCGATGTGCTCATCGAGAACTTCAAGACCGGCACCATGGAACGCTGGGGCATCGGCTACGAGACCCTGTCGCAACGCTTCCCGCGCCTCGTGTGGTGCCGCGTCTCCGGCTTCGGCGCCGATGGTCCGCTCGGCGCGCTGCCCGGCTACGACGCCGCCGTGCAGGCCATGACCGGCATCATGAGCATCAACGGCGAAGCCGATGGCGGCCCGCTGCGCGTCGGTCTGCCCGTGGTCGACATGGTGACCGGCCTCAACGCGGTCATCGGCGTGCTGCTCGCGCTGCAGGAACGCAACCGCAGCGGACGCGGCCAGTTCGTGGAAGCGGCGCTGTACGACAGCGGCCTGTCGCTGCTGCATCCGCATGCGGCCAACTGGTTCATGGACGGCACCGCGCCGCGCCGCACCGGCAACGCGCATCCCAACATCTACCCCTACGACGCACTCGCCACCGGCACCGACCCCGTGTTCATCGCCGTGGGCAACGACCGCCAGTTCGCCAGCCTGTGCCGCTGCATCGGCCTGCCCGGGCTTGCCGAAGATCCGCTCTACCGCTCCGCCGGTGCGCGCTCGGTGAACCGCGGCGAGCTCAAGCAGCGGCTCGAGGCGGCCATGGCCGCTTTCGACGGCCGCCAACTCGTCGAGCAGCTCATGGCCGCCGGCGTGCCCGCCGCGCCGGTCCTGCCGGTCGACGCCGCGCTGCAGCACCCGCACACGCTGCACCGCGAGATGGTGGTCGAGATGCCCGGCGGCTACCGCGGCATCGGCGCGCCGGTGAAGCTGAGCCGCACGCCGGCCAGCTACCGGCATGCGCCGCTCACGCCGGGCGACGCCTTCCTGCCGCAGGACTGACCGGGCGACCGCCTCAGCGCGGCACCGCGCGCCCGCGCCCGATGCCGTAGTACGCGATGCCCGCGGCCTCCACTTGCGCCGCGTCATAGACATTGCGGCCGTCGAAGATCGCCGGCATGCGCAGTTCTCGCGCGATCTGCGCAAGGCCGGCCTCGCGGAACACCGGCCACTCGGTCACCAGCGCCAGCACGTCGGCGCCGTGCAGCGCCTCTTGCGCGGTGGCGCACCAGAGCAGGCCGTCGCGCTCGCCGACGATGGCGCGCGCATTCGCCATCGCGGCCGGGTCGTGCACCTGCACGCGCGCGCCGGCCGCCAGCAGCCGCTCAAGCAGCACCAGGCTGGGCGCGTCGCGCATGTCGTCGGTGTCGGGCTTGAAGGCCAGGCCCCACACGGCGACGGTCTTGCCCGCGATGCGGCCTTCGAAGTGGTGGGTCATCAGGTCGAACAACCGGCCCTTCTGCTCGTGGTTCGCGGCCTCGACCGCCGAGAGAATGCGCAACGCATGGCCGTCGCGCTCGGCCATGCGGGTCAGCGCGCGCACGTCCTTGGCAAGGCAGGAGCCGCCGTAGCCCGCGCCCGCCTGCAGGAAGTCGGGCCCGATGCGGTGGTCGGCGCCAATGCCGCGCCGCACCATCTCGATGTCGGCGCCCGCGTGCCCGGCCACGCGCGCCATCTCGTTCATGAAGCTGATGCGGGTGGCGAGCATCGCGTTGGCTGCGTACTTGGTGAGCTCGGCCGAGCGGCGGTCCATCACCAGCAGCGGCCTTTCGGGTTCGCTCACGAACGGCGCGTAGAGCCGGGCCAGCAGGTCGATGGCCCACGGGTCCCGCGTGCCGATCACCACGCGGTCGGGCCGGCGGCAGTCGCGCACCGCCGCGCCTTCGCGCAGGAACTCGGGGTTGGCGGCCACCGCGACGCGCAGCGAGGCGCCACGCCGCGAAAGCTCGCCGCTCAGCACGGCCTCGATCTGGTCGGCCGTGCCCACCGGCGCGGTCGACTTGCACACCACCAGCGCCTCGCGCTCGCGGTGCCGCCCGATGCCCGCCGCCACCGCCATCACTTGCCGCAGGTCGACGCGCCCTTGCGCATCCGCCGGCGTGTTGACCACGATGAAGAGCACGTCGCCGTGCCCGCAGGCGGCCTGCGCGTCGGCGGTGAAGCGCAGCGTGCCGGCGGCCAGGCCCTCGGCCACCAGGGGCTCCAGGTCCGGTTCGTGCAAGGGCATCAGGCCACGCTGCAGGCCTTCGATGCGCGGCAGGTCGGCGTCGGTGCAGAGCACCTCGTGCCCGGCCTCGGCCAGGCAGGCCGCGAAGCTCAGGCCCACGTAGCCGGCGCCGAAGATGCCGACCTTCATGGCCGGCCCGGCGGCGCGCTGCACTGGTGGCTGGCGCGGTTGTGCGATAAAAGCAGGGTGCAAGCCTTCAAAACAATGTCCGGACAGGAAAATTCGATGATGCCCGATCAAGTTGCCGCGCGTTGCGCGCTGGTCCTGGAGACCAACAACCTGCGCGGCGGAGCGGATGCCGAGGCTAGGGCCGGCGCCAGCCTGCAGCGCCTGGTGGCACTGCTCGCGAAACAGAAGCTGCCGCTCACGGCGCTCGCGCAGGTGGTCATCACGCACGACGGGCTGAGCCCCGCCACCTGCGATGCAGTGAGCGCGCTCGCGGGCCGCCCGGTCGACTTCGTGCGCATCGACGCGGCCACCGGGTACTACGACGCCAAGAACGCCGGCTTCGCGGCCACCGATGCGCAGCGCTGCACGCACGTGGTGTTCGCCGATGCCGACTGCCTGCCCGACGACGACTGGCTGCTGCAGATGCTGCTGCCGTTCACGCAAGGCGCCGATGCGCCCGCCGTGGTGGCCGGGCGCACCAGCTACGCGGCCAACGTGGTCGGCACCGCGCTGACGACCATCGACTTCATGTACTTCCCCAACGCCGGCCATGCCGGCGCCACGAGCAACTTCTACGCGAACAACGTGGCCTTCCGCCGCGAGGTGTTCGAGCGGCACAGCTACCAGGCGCTCGACGGCGTGTACCGCGCGCACTGCCAGGTGCTGGGCATGCGGCTGAAGGCGGCGGGCGTGCCCATTCGCTACGCGGCCACGGCCCACACCGAACACCGCCTGCCCGACACGCGCCTGGAGGCGCTCAAGCTGCGCTGGATGCGCGGGCAGGACACTTACTCGCTCACGCCGCACCTGCTGCGCAGCTACGTGTCGCCGCGCTGGCAGTGGCTGGCCAAGAGCGGCCCCATCGGCCCGCTGTGCGTGCTGTTCACGCGGCTGGGCTTCAGCGTGAAGGCGCTGAACCATCAAGACCTGCCGCCGCTGCGCGGCCTGCGCTGGCTCGCGGGCGTGGCGCTGATCCTGGGTTTCTCGGCCGTCGACATGCTGGGCGCGTTCGCGCGCGGCATCGGCTGGCACACCACGGGCCGCACCAACGCGGACGCGCAGGCGCTCTCCTATCACCGGCCCTGAATCGCCTGCCCTGAGCGGCACTCGACACAAGAACAACAAACGACAAAGACCATGCACATCCGCTCTTCGTTTCCGGCGCGCCGCGCCGCGCTCGGCCTCGCGCTCGCAGGCGCCTTCACGCTGGCCAGCGCTGCCGACTTCGCCGGCCGCGGCGTCTTCAACTTCAAGTCCGATGCCGGCTGCCCCTTCGCGGCGCTGGCCGGCGCGGGCAACGACTGCAACCGCCTCGCCCTCGACGACCCCGAAACGCGCGCTGCGCTCGACGGCGCCGCGCACACCATCCGCTTCACCAACACCCGCAGCTACGCCGAGAAGACCATCGTCGGCGACGTGCTGCTGCAGGGCTCGGGCCAGGCGCGCGGCGGCCAGCGCGTGCCGCTGACCTTCCACGCGCTGCTGAGCCGCTCGGGCACCGACTGGTCGGTGAGCAGCCACGCGCACTCGCCTATCGGCGGGGAGTTCAACGACATCCGCATCGACCCGTACCAGGTCGTGGTGAACGAGGCGAACACCGACCGCGTGGTGCTCACGGCCGACCAGGTCATCGAAGCGCTGGCCAGGCCCTCGCTCACGGCGCGCCTGGCCAATGTGCTGGTGCAGGTGGACGACAACCGCACCGATGGCGCAAGAGACGCCGACATCACCATCGGCCTGGGGCTGGGCAAGGCGTCGAAGTCGGTGGCGCGCGCGCGCTTCCACGCGCCGGCCGCCAAGGGCCGCGAACTGGCCGAAGCGATGCGACAAGGCAACTGGACGCTGGAGCTGCAGGCGCTCAGCGGCAAGATCCCGCGCCAGGTGGTGCAGCGCGACCTGTTCCTGTACGGGCTCGAGTCGCAGTCGCTGTTGCAGCCGCTGCTGCAGCGCGGCTTCCGCAAGAACGAGAAGCTGGTGCTCGGCGCGGCCGGCGGCAAGGGCTTCGTGCGCTACGACGGACAGCAGCGCGAGTTCGCGGGCGCCGACGCGGCCGCGCGCGCGTTCCTGCAGGACAGCTTCATCGGGCTCGTGCTGGGCTGGCAGCAGCAGCAACAGCCGCAGCCCGTGCAGGCCAAGGCCGATGCCCGCTGACCAGACACCAGACGCGGCAGCCGGCTTCGACTGCCTCGCCCCGCCGCGGCTTAGCGGCTGGCCCGCGCTGCAGGCGCGCATCGTGCACCACGTCAAGCGCGCCGCGCTGCGGCAGCTGCATGCGAGCAATGCGGGCGAGATGCTGCTGCTGCGCTTCTACCTGGTGGGCGAGGAATCGTCCGAGCAGGCGCTGCAGCGTGAGCTGCGCATCGACCCGCCCGACTGGCTCGCGCGCCAGCTCGACCAGCACCTGGCCGACGAGCAGTTGCACGCGCGCCTTTTCGCGGAAGCCATCAACCTGCGCGGCGGCACCGCCCAGGCCGCCGCCTCGCCCGAGGAAGCACCCCGGCCCGACTGGTTCAGCCGCCGCAAGCTGGCGCGCTGGCAGCAGCTGATCCGCCGGCATGCGCCGCACTTCGCGCACGGCGGGCTGGTGCCTGCCTATGCCATCGGCCTGAGCGCGGAGCAGATGGCCTCGCGCATATTGCAGCGCCACTGCGCGCTGATCGGCCAGCAGCATCCGCTGCATCCGCTGCTGTCGCGCGTGCTGGCCGACGAAGACCGCCACATCCGCCTGTGCAGCCACACGCTGCAGCGCTGCGTGGCGCCGCACGAGCAGGCCCGGCTCGCACAGCTGATGCGCGAGGTGCGAGACACCGAACGCGGCTTCGGCATCACCGGCGCGGCCGGGATGTGGCTGGCGGGCGTGGCCCTGCGGCTGCGCCCTGGCGCCACGCGGCCGCTGCGGCACCGGCATCACGCCTGAGCGATGCCGCCGCGCATCCTCTACCTCGCGACCGCGGACGCGCGCGGCCACCTGATGCGCGCGCAGCTGCTGACGCACGCGCTGCGCGACGCCGGCGCGCGGGTGCAGGTGCTCACCACCTCGGACGAAGGCGCGCGCTTCCTGGCCGGCTTCGGCATCGACGCGCCCGTGCTTTCGCGCCACTACGCGGTGCAGTTCGACAAGGAGCAGAACATGCTGCGCCGCGAGACCGACCGCAACGTGGCGCACTACATGTTCCGCCCCACGCGCATGCTGCGCGACGTGCTGCGGCTGAGCCGCCGCTTCCGCGACGCGGACCTGGTGGTGAACGACTCCTTCCACCCCGCGCTGCTGCTGATGGGCTGGCTGCCGTTCTGGCGCCGCAAGGTCGTGCACGTGTACGGCGCGAGCCTGCGGCATGCGCTGCAGACCAACTTCGAGGGCCGCATGCCGGGCGCCGTGGCGCGGCTGTTCGGCGGCATCGTGGCGTGGCAGATCGACCGCAGCCTCGCGCGCATCGCGCATGACTTCGCGCACGGCGAGCCGGCCCACGACGGGCGCGGCGGCTGGCGGCTGCCGACGCCGGTCGCGGTGGTGGATGCGGTGGCCCATGCACAGGAGGCCGCGCCGCGCGCCGCCGCTGTCTACCTGAACCCCCACTTCGAGGAACCGGCCCTGGCCGAAGGCCTGGAGCAGGGCCTGGCCGACGCGGGCCTGCCGGCGCACCTGGTGGGCGAAGGCTATGCGCGGCGTCCCCGCTGGCATGCGCGCGACGAGCACTGGATCGAGGCCGCAGCGCGCAGCGCCTTCATCGTCTCCGCGCCGGGCATGGCGGCGCTGTCGATCGCGGCGGTGTACCGCAAGCCGATCCTGCTGCTGCTGACCGACCAGCCCGAACAGGCGATCAACGCCGGGCGCGCCGCGCAGCTCGGGCTCGAGCACCGGGTGGTGGTGTGGCGCGGCGACGCGGCGAAGTTCGCGCGGGCCGTGGCAACCGCGGCGGGCGAACTGCTCGCCATGAATGCCGGCAACACCACGGACGGCGTCGAAGGCAGGCAGGCCGCCATCGACCGCCGCCAGCAATGGGTCACGCTGCTGCTGCGCCTTGCGGGCGGCGCGCCGGCTAGCCCATGACCCCGCGCGCCGAATCGACCACCGCGCGGAACACGCGGGCCGCCGCGCGCAGCGGATGCATCTCGGCCCATCGCATCGACGTGGCCTTCGGCGGCGCCGAGACCACGCCCCGGCCCATGCGCAGCGACACCTGCAGCCGCTTGATCGTGAAAGACGGCCGCGCCAGCGCACGGCGCGGCAGGGAGCGCCCGGTGTCCGCCACCACGAACTGCAGCACCAGGCACTTGCGCGCCGCCGCGGCCTCGATGTCGAACACGAGGCTGCGGCGCCGCGCCCCCGTGACGCGCCGGGCCGGCAGCACCACGCCGTCGAACATGGCGTGCACGCTCGTGGCCTTGGCATTGCTGCGGTAGTCCACCCGCACCTCGATGCGGTGCGGGCTCTGGTGCGAAACCGCAAGCGATTGCGAAGGCGCCAGCGCGGGCAGCGGTATGACCAGGCTGGCCAGTTCGCCCTCGCTGCGCGCGCCCTCCCCGTCGAAGCCGGCCCAGCCGTGGCTGAGCCAGCCGGCCGCGGGGCTGCCGGGATGGAACATGTAGGGCCGGTCCAGGCGCAGCTCGGCCACGTCGCGCAGGCCCTGGCTCTTGTCGTCGAAGCCCCAGCGCAGCGCGAATGCCTGCTCGATGGCGGCGGCCGGCCACGCCGATGCGCTGGCGGCGGCATTGGCTGACAAAGGCGAGATGTCGCCGCAGGCCTCGGCCATGAAGTCCATCGCGCCGAGCCCGGCGCCGATCGGCATCCAGCCCGAGCATGCCGCCGGCAGCTGCGAGCGCGCATTGCGGTCCGCATGGATCAGCGCGTGCGCGGGCTTGCGGAAATAGCGCGCCTCGGCCAGCACGCTGGACGACAGCGCCGACGCGAAGTGCACGTTGTTCGCCGACAGCAGCGCATACGTGTTCTCCTGCGTCCACGCGACGTTGGGAATGGCCCGTGCGATGGGCGCGAGGTCGTGCAGCGCGGGCTCGTACGGGTGCGGCTTGATGACCAGCAGGTCGACCCCGCGCGCCAGTTCGCGCAGCGGCGCGATCACGCTGGCCGGATGCATGGTGCGCCCGCCGCCCACCAGCGACAGGTCAACCAGGCTCTGGCCGAAGAACAGCCCCACGCGCAGGCGCGGGTCGAACAGCGAAGCGGCGCCGCGCCTGGCGAAGTAGCCCTTGAGCACGCTCGCGTGGTTCCAGAACAGCTCCTCGTCCACCCGGCGCGCGCGCAGCGCGGCCTCGATGGCGGGGTCGTTGGTGCGGGCGCAGAAGTGCAGGTGCTCGGTGAAGCGGCGCGGGTCGATCTCGATGTCGAGGTAGCTGGCGCCGCCGCGGTCGATGCAGTGCTGCAGCGCTGGCGTCAGCCCCCAGCCGATCACCAGGCAGCCGGGGTCGAACGCCGGCATGCCGTCGCGCCCCGCCAGCGGCGCCAGGTCGGCGATGCAGGCGCGGGCCCAGCCGGCCGGGGTGCAGGGCAGGTCGAGCCGGGCCATGAGGCGCGCGACGTCGATGCGCCCGCCGTCGGACAGCGGCGCGACCTCCTGCACCGGCAGGCCCAGGCGGCCGAGAGCGGTGTCGAAGAAAGCACGCAGGAATCGCCGGTTCGCGACGTGGTAGGTCAGGCCGTTGGCCGCGGAGCGAAAAAAATCGTCCGCAAAGACGACGTGGTGGAACCGGCGAGTTTTCATTGTTTTTCCGGGCAGGCCGGCCTGCCCGTGCACACCGCCCCGCCAACCCTTTCTGGCGATGCGCCAATCTAGGCAGCGACTCTTAGCCGGGGATGAGAACTTCGCGGCCTGCGCGCAAAGTTGCCGTAAAGGCGCGGGCCGCTCAGTCGAGCACCAGGTTGAGGTCGCGGATGAGCGGGTGCCAGCGCGCCGCTTCGGCCTGCAGCAGCGAAGCGAACTTGCCGGGCCCGTCGCCTGCGGCCTCGATGCCGAGCTCGGCGAACCGGGCCAGCACCGCCGGGTTGTGGATGGCGCTGGCCACCGCCTGCTGCAGCCGCGCCACCAGCTCGCCGGGCGTGTTCACGGGCACCACGAGCCCCATGAGCGTGGCGGCCTCGACGCGCGGCATGCCGAGCTCGGCGAAGGTCGGCACCGCCGGCAGTTGCGCCAGCCGGCGCGGATGGGCCACCGCCAGCGCGCGCAGCCTGCCGCTCTGGATGAAGCGGCGGGCCGCCGCCAGGTCGCACATCATGGCCGGCAGCTGGCCGCCGGCCACGTCGGCCAGCGCGGGCGCCGCGCTGCGATACGGCACGTGCACCATCTTCAGCCCGGCCTCGCGCTCGAGCAGTTCCATGGCCAGGTGCTGCGGGCTGCCGGTGCCGGCGGAAGCGAAGCTGACCTTGCCGGGAAAGGCGCGCGCGTCGGCGATGAACGCGCGCGCGTCTTTCTCGCCGGTGGCCGGGCCGACCAGCAGCACCATCGGCAGCCGGCCCATCAGCGTGACCGGCGCGAAGTCGCGCACGGGGTTGTAGCTGAGGTTGCGGTAGATCGCGGGGTTGAACACCAGCATGCCGTTGTCGGCCGACAGCAGCGTGTAGCCGTCGGCCGGCGCGCGCGCCGCCTCGATGGCGCCGAGCGCGGTGTTGCCTCCGGCACGGTTCTCTATGGTCACCGGCTGCCCGGTGTCGATGGCGAGTTGGGCGCCCACGGTGCGCGCGACGATGTCGGCGCCGGCACCGGCCGGGTACGGCACGATCCAGCGGAAGGGCCTGGCGGGATAGAGCGGCTGCGCCGTCGCGGCGCGGGGCAGCGTGCCGGCCGCGAGGGCGGCCGTGGACAGGAGCTGCAGCAGAAGCGGTCGGCGGCGGATCATGGGCGGCATGGGCGGGCGTCTCCGCCTCCATGTTAGGGCCTGTTCATCCAGCCCTGCTGGTCCTCAGGCCTTGTGCAGCGGCCCAGCCCGCCACGTCCTCGCGCTTGATGGCGGCGGCCATGAGGCCCGGGAACGCGTCGGGCGTGCATGCGAACGAGGGCACGCCCAGCGCGGCCAGCTTGGCGGCCAGGTCGCGGTCGTAGGCCGGCGCGCCCTCGTCGCTGAGCGCCAGCAGCGCGATGAACTGCACGCCGGCCTCGACCAGCTCGTTGGCGCGGTGCAGCAGCTTTTCTTCCACGCCGCCTTCGTACAGGTCGGAGATCAGCACCAGGATGGTGTTGCGCGGCTCGCGTATGAGGCCCTGGCAGTAGCCCACGGCGCCGTTGATGTCGGTGCCGCCGCCCAGCTGCACGCCGAACAGCAGGTCGACCGGGTCCTGCAGCTGCTCGGTCATGTCGACCACGCTGGTGTCGAACACCACCAGCCTGGTCGCCACCGCCGGCAGGCTGGCCATGACGGCGCCGAAGATGCTCGAATAGACCACCGACGCGGCCATGGAGCCGCTCTGGTCGATGCACAGGATCACCTCGCGCTGCGGCTGCCGCGCCTTGCGGCCGTAGCCGACCAGCGACTGCGGCACTACCGTGCGGTACTCGGGCTGCCAGTGGCGCAGGTTGGCGCGGATGGTGCGGTTCCAGTCGATCTCCGAATGGCGCGGGCGGCGGTTGCGCTGGCTGCGGTTGAGCGCACCGCTCACGGCGCTGCGCATCGGCTCCTCGAGCTTCTTCATGAGCTCTTCGACCACCTTGCGCACCACGGCGCGCGCGGTGTCCTTGGTGCCCGCGGGAATCACGCTGGCCAGCGCCACGAGGCTGGCCACCAGGTGCACGTCGGGCTGGGCGTTCTCGAGCATCTCGGGCTGCAGCAGCATCTGGCGCAGGTTGAGCCGCTCCATCGCGTCGCGCTGCATCACCTGCACCACCTGGCTTGGAAAGTACTTGCGGATGTCGCCGAGCCAGCGCGCCACGCTGGGCGCCGAATCGCCCCGGCCGCCGCGCTGGCCGCCCTGGCCCAGGCCGCGCCGGCCGTCGGCCTCGTAGAGCGCGGCGAGCGCCATGTCGATCTCGCGGACCCGGCCTTCCACGGCGCCGCAGCTGGGCGTGGCCTCGCTGCCGAGCACCAGGCGCCAGCGCTGCAGGCGGTCGGTGGAGGGCGGCGTCTCGTCCGCGGACGCGGCAACGGTGTCGTCGGTGTTCATGCCTTCACTCCCAGCAGTTCCCGCAGCAGCGGCAGCGCGAGCACCGCGCGAGATTCGTCCCACTCGGCGGCGGCTGTGGCGACCACCGCCGTGCCGCCTTTTCCACCCGTCGCGCCCCGCTTCGCGCGCTCGCCCAGCGCGCGCCGGTCGGCGCCCGAGAAGTCGGCGAAGCTGCGGCGCACCAGCGGCAGCACCTGCAGGAAGTGTTCTTCGCCGAGCGCCGACAGCCAGCCGTCGACCAGCGGCCACACGGCCTCGTCGTGCAGCAGCACCATCGCGTTGCGGTTGAGAAAACCTTCGAGCCACGCTGCCGCCTCGGTCGGCGGAGCGCCGGCCGAGAGATTGCGCGCGAGCTGCTGCGAGGCACCTTCGCTGTCGATCTGCGCATCGTCGAGCAGCAACCGGCAGGCCACGCCGCGCAGCAGCGGCGCCGCGCTCTCGCCGAAGGCGATGGCGCGCAGCGCACCGCGCCATGCGGCGGTGGTTTCCTCGCCGTCGCGCAGGCGCACCGCGTCGTGTGCGGCGATGAGGCTGGTGCGCAGCGATTCGGCCGCTTCGGCGTCGAGCGCGCCGCAGGCAATGGGCAGGCCGATGGCGCCGCGCACGATGAGGCTGTCGAGCACGTGCGACAGCAGCGCGCTGTCGGTCTGGCGCACGCTGCCGTAGCGGAACACGTTGGCCAGCGGCGGCACCGCGCCGATGAGCTGCACCGCGTCGCCGGTGAGCGCGGCGCGGTCTTCGAGCGCGCGGGTCACGGCCTGCACCGCCGCTGGCAGGTCGGCCAGCAGCACGGTGTCGACCTGCCCGGCCAGCGCGGTGAGCGAGCTTTCGCCGGCCAGCTGCTCCATCACGCGCGAGGTGGCGGCGTGCGCCAGGGTCGCGCCGAAGCGGCTGGCCTCGATGATGCGCAGCGCGAATTCGGGCTGCCACTGCAGCTGCCACACCTCGTGGAAGGTGCCGCGGCTGGAACGCTGGCCGACGGTGGGCGCGCCCCAGGGCAGGTCGAGCAGGCGCAGCCGGTGCAGCAGGTGGCTGCGCGCGAGGTCGTTGGGCTGGCGCAGGTCGAGGTCGAGCGTGCGCGCGGTGGCTTCCGGCTTCAGGCGCAGGCTTTTTTGCTGCTGCTCGATGTCGCGCTGCAGCGGCACGGTCGGCACTTCTGCCGGCACCTGGCCCATGCGGTCGCCGACGGTCAGGCGCTCGCGGATCAGCGTGAGCGGCGCCTGCTCGCCCATGCAGATCACGCTGCGCACGGCCTCGTCGAGTTCGGGCAGGCCGGGCGCGGGGCGTTCGCGCAGGGCGGCGAGGGTGTCGGCCAGGCGCGTGGCCTCGATCAGGTGGGCGGAAGAGCAGTCGAGGTCGTGCTCGCGCAGCAGCCGCGCCACGCGCGCGAGCCAGCCGGTGCTGCGGCCCGCCACCTGCTGGCCCTGCTGCCACAGGTGCTCGTACCAGCCCGGCGAATCGATGCCCGCGCCGTAGCCGCTGGCGCTGGTGAGGTGGCGATAGGTCCACGGCACCCAGGTGGCCAGCACCTTGAGCCTGGGCAGGCCCTTGAGCAGCGCGGCGTCGGCCTTGGCGGTGGCCGCGCCCTGAAGGGCCGGCACATGCCAGGCGCCGCAGACCACGGCGATGCGCTGGTGGCCGGCCTTGACGGCTTCGCGTATCGATTGCCGCATGAAGGCCTCGCGCAGCTGCTCGCGCTTCGCGGCGCGCGGGCCGCGGCGGTCTTCGGGTGTTTCGGCGCGCACGGCCGTCATGGCCTCGGCGATGGCGCCGAACAGGTCTTCGCCGTCGCCGCGCTCCTCGACCATGTGGTTCCACCAGCTCTCGCCGTCGGCATAGCCGGCGGCATGGGCGAGCCAGTCGAAGGGGTCGTCGGGGATCCGCCGCAGCGCCGCTTCCTCGCCGGAGGCCGGTGCTTCGTCGTGTTCGTCATCGCCCGGCGGCTCGCCGGCTTCGGCCCCGGGGGCTTCCTGTGCCTTCGCGGCCTCGGCTTCGTCGGCGGCGCGCGCGGCCTGCTCGATCGCCATGCGGTGCGACTGCGGCAGGTCGATGAAGCGCACCGGCAGGTTGCGCGACACGCCCCATTGCAGCGCCTGCCATTCGGGCGAGAACTCGGCGAAGGGGTAGAAGGCGGCGAGCCCCGTGTCCTCGCCCGCGTGGATCAGCATCGCGACCGGCGGGCGCAGGTCGGCGTGCGCCATGAAGGACAGCAGGCCTTCCGCGTCGGGCGGGCCTTCGACCAGGATGCAGTCGGGCTGCAGCGACTCGAAGGCGCGCAGCAGGCTGCGCGCGCAGCCGGGCCCGTGGTGGCGGATGCCGAAGTAGTGCAGCGGAGAGCCCATCTGTTCAGTGCGTCGAAAAAGTGGAGTTGCAGGGGCTCAGAGACCGTAGCGCGCTTCCATGGCCTCGTGCCATTCGGTCGGCTCGCCGGCCGCGCGGGCCAGCTCGGTCCAGCACAGCTGATGGCCCTTGCACAGCGCAGCCACGCGCGCGGCAATGGCGCGCGGCGGCACGCTGGCGGGCGCGGTCACGGCGAGGTAGAGGCCGGGGAGGTCGTCGTCTTCGTCGTGTTCGTCTTCTTCGTCCGCGTCATCCGCTTCGGCGTCGCTCACGCGATAGTTGTCGTTGCTGTACTGCCAGGTGCTCCAGCCCGCCTCGTGGAGCGCGTCGCGCAGGGCGCTCACGCTTTCCTCGCCGGGGTGCACGCCGTCGATCATGTAGCTCGGGCCGTAGGGGCCCTTCTCCAGCAGGTGCACGGGCGCGGTGAAGACGCGGGTGTAGGTGCGCAGTTCTTCCTCGTCCTCGGGCGGCTGCTCCGCCAGCCTGGGCTCGAACACCACCCAGTCGCCCAGGCGCTGCTCGAGGCCGCGCGGCGAGGGCTGCACGATGCGCGCGGTGGCCGGGCCGGTGCGGCGCGCGAGCACGTCGCGCTCGCGGCCGTTTTCCTCGCAGCGCAGGTAGACCAGGCCCCAGTCTTCCTCGACCTCGGCATCGTCGGGCTGGCCGGCTTCGAGTTCCATCTCGAGCGCGCGGGCCTGCGCGCGCACGTCGGCCCACTGGCGCGCCGCGGTGGCGGCGATTAGCAGCTCCCAGCGGCGGCCAGGCTCGGGCGCATCGTCGGCGGCCAGCACCATGCGGCGCTGGGCCACGGCCGTGTCGAAGTCCTTCAGTTCCATGGCCGCGTCGGCCCACAGCCGGCGCGTGGCCGTGGCCTCGGGGTCGTGCGCCAGCACCTGCTCGACCAGCGGCCCGACCTGCGTGTAGCGCCCTTCGCGGAAGGCGATGCGCGCGCGGTACCAGGCGGCCATGGCCGGCTGCGCGGCCTCGATGCGTCGCGCCTGTTCCTCGATGGCGCCCAGGTCGCCGGCGCTGAAGCACAGGCCGAACCAGTGGTTCTGCAGCGCCACCGATTGCGGCGCCGCCAGCACCATGGCCTGCAGCCGGCTGCGCGCCTCGTCGTGGCAGCCGTAGTTCGACAGCGCGGAGGCCAGCATCATCGCCAGCCCCTCGTCGCCGGGCAGCGCCTGGTGCGCCTGCTCCAGCCACTGGATGACGGTCTCGTTCGACAGGCCCTCGGCCTCGGGCGAACGCAGCCAGTCGGGAAGCGATTCGGGCGCGCTCGGCGCGGGCTTCGGTGCCACGGCGGCGAGCGCCTGCTCGGCACGCCGCACCTTGTCGGCGGCACCGAAGTCCTCGCGCAGCAACGGCACGTGGTGGCGCGCACGCGCCACGGCCTGCGCGGCCAGCCACGGCACCTGCCGCGCGCCGGCCAGCTCGGCCTGGGCCAGCGCAAGGTCGATCAGCAGCCGGTGGCTGCCGACGGTGTGCAGGTGCTCGATGGTGGTCCACAGCGCGTGGCCCAGCGCGGGCGTGTTGAGCTCCGGCAGCGCGCGCGCGGCCGCGACGGCGGCGCGGCACCACGACACATGGTCGGCCACCTCGATGTCGCCGAATTCCGGCAGCAGGTCCCACCCGGCCTGCGGCTGGCCGGCCAGCACGAGCGCGCGGCTGCGCTGCAGCAGGCGGGTCGACTGCTCGCGGCGGTCGTCCTCGTCGGCTTCGTCCTCGGAGTCGTCGAGCAGCTTGAGCGCGGTGTGCGGGTCGCCGGCCGCGAGCCATTGCTCGACCTCGGTGGTGACGAACAGCGTGGTCACTTCCTCGCCGGCGCGGCGCTGAGCGTCGCGCTGACTCTTCAGGTAGAGCACGGCCTCGCGCGGCTGGCCCTGGTCGCCCATGGCATTGGCGCGCTCGATGCTCAGGCAGCCGAAGCAGCCCCAGCTGGGG
Organism: Variovorax sp. AB1(2024); assembly: GCF_037482385.2. Taxonomy (NCBI): domain Bacteria; kingdom Pseudomonadati; phylum Pseudomonadota; class Betaproteobacteria; order Burkholderiales; family Comamonadaceae; genus Variovorax; species Variovorax sp. AB1(2024). The sequence continues at coordinate 492,956 of NZ_JBBHKP020000001.1, forward strand.
TCGATGCGCGCCAGCGTCTCGTCGCAGGCCGCGAGGCGCTCGCCGGCCCAGCCGGGGCCGTCGACGTTCGCGTAGGTGGCCACCAGGTCCTGCGTGACGCACACGCTCTGCGGGCAGCCCTGGGTCTTTTCCTGGTGCGCCCGCTCGTAGGCATCGACCACTTCGCCGAGCTGCGACTCGCCGTGGTGGCGCGCCACGCGCGAGGCGCACAGCCAGTGCTTGAAGTACACGTCGAGCCACGGAATGTCGAGTCCGCGCGCGCTGGCGAGCGCCTCGGGCACCAGCGCCTCGACCAGCGCATGGTTGCCCTGGAACTGCTGGTGCGGCACGTCGTGAATCAGGTAGGCCAGGCGCTGCTGGCCTTCTTCCTCGAGCCGGTCCGACAGGTCGTTGACCCAGGCAAAGCTGTCCATCGTGTTGATCCTCTCTCTTTGGTTTTCTAGGAAGCCGAGCGCGGCGCGCAGAGCGCGGCCACGGCCCGGCTGAAATCGGCCAGCAGTTCGACCAGCGGCGGCTGGCCCTTCAGTTCCTCGCCGCCCGGCGCCATGATGGCCTTGAAGCTGCGCAGCAGCGCGACCGCATGCGCGGGCACGGCGCGGCCCTCGCGGTGGCTTTGCAGCAGCGCCTGGATGGCCGGGTTGTCGAGGTTCACGTACAGCCGCGCCGACACGCTCGCGTCGATGCGCTGGGTGAACGCGCGCGCCAGGCTGAGCGCGGCGCCGGCCATGCGCTTCCTGGCCTCGTCGGTCTCCAGCCGCGCCTTCAGCTGCGCCTCGCGGTCGGGCACGGCGATCAGCGGCAGCTCGGGCGACACGAAGCGCGCGGGCACCACCAGCTCGCCCCATGCGAGGTGTTCGCGCAGCCAGGCGAGTTCGCTCTCGGGCAGGTCTTCGCCGCGGAACATGCGGGCGTTGCCGGCGGCGGTGCCGATCTCGATGAGCTGCACGCCGCGATCGCGCACCCACTGGCGCAGGAAGCCGGCCACCGCGTAGCGGTCGCCGCGCGCCACGGGCACCTGCAGCGCGCGGAACAGCACGTCCTCGAAGCCGCCGCTCTGGCCCAGGCTCAGGTGGATGCGGCCTTCGCGCACCAGGCTGCGCACCGGCAGGTCGCCCTGGCTGGTGGGCAGGCGCACGGCGTCGGCCAGCATGGCGAAGAGTTCGTCCTCGCACAGCGCGGCGCCCAGCAGCGCCTCGTTGTGGCGCGTGAGCAGCCGGCTCCAGGCCGGTGCCTGCGACCGCGAAAGATCGGCCAGGCCGCGGATCAGCGCGTCCTGGATGTGAGCGCGCGTGGCCTGGTAGGCGGCGTCGCGCTGCAGGTCTTCGCGGCTGGCGGTGGGCGTGAGCGCGTTCGACTCGATCACGCCGCCGATGAAGCCGGCCCACACCGGCAGCAGGTCGCGCGCCTCGTCGTCGAGCAGCATGCCGCGCACGTAGACGCTCAGGTGGCGGTTGTCGCTGGTGCCGTAGGTGGCGCCGTCCTGCACCCACAGCAGGCCGCGCGCGTCGCTCTCGCCCTCGGGCTCCACGGGAATCACGCAGATGGGCTCGAAGTGCCGCTCCATGCGTGCGGCGAAGGCCATGCGCTGGCGCTGCAGCACCGCGGGGTGCAGCACCACGCCGTCGGCGGCGGCGCGCCAAGGCGGCGGGTCGGCGTTGACGCATTCGTCGTCGAACCACAGCGGCTCGCGCAGCAGCGCGCAATAGCGCCCGAGCACTTTCTTCAGCACGCCGGCCGAGCACAGGTGGTTGAAGTCGCTGCGCATCGCGAGGTGGATCTCGGTGCCCACCGGCCGCGCGTCGATGGCCTGCACCGCGTAGCGCCGGCCGTCCGACGAGCGGTAGCGCCAGCCTTCGCCGGGCGACTGGAACGAGGTGCTGTTCACCACAACCTGCTCGGCCACCACGAAGGCGGAGAGAAAGCCCAGCCCGAACAGGCCGATGAGCTCGTCGCTGCCGTCCTTGTCGGACGCGCGCAGCTGCCGCGTGTAGCCGTTGCCCAGCGTGGCGAGGTAGCGGTGCAGCTCCTGCTCGGTGAGGCCGGAACCGTTGTCGCGGATGACGATGGTCTGCGCGGCCTCGTCGGCCAGCACGTCGATGCGGCCGGCCTCGGTGAAGGACGGGTCTTCGAGCCGGCGGCGCGAGATGGAGTCGTGCGCGTTCTGGATCAGCTCGCGGATCGCCACCACGGGCGTGGAATACAGGTGCTTGGCCAGCACGTCGAACAGGCCGTCCAGGTGCACCTGGGTGGTCTGCAGCGCCGGCGTCTGCGAAGGGAGGTCTGGCTGTGGGGAGTCCGACATCGGCGCGCTCACAGCTGCTCGCGGCAGGCGCGGTACAGGTCCTTCCAGTCGCTGCGCTCCTTCACCACCGTCTCCAGGTACTCCTTCCACACCACCTGGTCCTGCACCGGGTCCTTGATGACCGCGCCGATCAGGCCCGAGGCCACGTCGGCCGAACGCAGCACGCCGTCGCCGAAGTGGCCGGCCAGCGCCATGCCGCTGTTGATGACGGAGATGGCCTCGGCGGTGGAGAGCGTGGAGCTGGGCGACTTGATGCGCGTCTTGCCGTCCTCGGTCTGGCCGTTGCGCAGCTCGCGGAAGATCTGCACCACGCGGCGCACTTCCTGCAGCGCCGGCGGCTCGGCCGGCAGCGCGAGCGCGCGGCCCAGTTCGCCCACGCGCTTGACCACGATCTGCACTTCCTCCGCCTCGCTCGACGGCACCGGCAGCACCACGGTGTTGAAGCGGCGCTTGAGCGCGCTCGACAGCTCGTTCACGCCCTTGTCGCGGTTGTTGGCGGTGGCAATGACCGAGAAACCGCGCACCGCCTGCACCTCGCTGCCGAGTTCGGGAATGGGCAGTGTCTTTTCGGACAGCACGGTGATCAGCGTGTCCTGCACGTCGGCCGGGATGCGGGTGAGTTCCTCGACGCGCGCGATCTTGCCCAGGCGCATGGCGTGCACCAGCGGGCTGGGCACCAGCGCCTTGTCGGACGGGCCGTGGGCCAGCAGCTCGGCGTAGTTCCAGCCGTAGCGCAGCTGCTCTTCGCTGGTGCCGGCGGTGCCCTGGATCAGCATGGTGGAGTCGCCGCTCACGGCGGCGGCCAGGTGCTCGGATACCCACGACTTGGCCGTGCCCGGCACGCCGTACAGCAGCAGCGCGCGGTCGGTGGCGAGCGTGGAGACCGCGATTTCCATCAGTCGCGGATTGCCGATGTACTTGGGGCTGACCTCGAAGCCGCTGGCGAGCTTGCCGCCCATCAGGTAGGTGAGCACCGCCCAGGGCGAGAGCTTCCAGTTGGCCGGACGCTGGCGGTCGTCGACCTTCTGGAGCGCATCGAGTTCTTCGGCGAATTGCTGTTCGGCATGCTGGCGCAGGACATTGCTCATGGACGGCCTTGGGATGGAGAAGAAGAAGTAGATGAAAGGGTGAGGAACAGCCGGCGCGCGCGCACGATGCGCGCGGTCTCGGCCAGTGCGTTGGCGGTGCCGGGTGTTTCGTCGGCGGTGCGCGGCAGGTCGGCCAGCGCAGGCAGCGCCGAGGGATGCAGCAGCGCCGCGGCGCTGGTGAGCACCTGGCGCAGCATGTAGTCGTTGGCGAGGCTGCCGCGCTCCACGCGCAGGCGCAGCGCGGCGGCCAGCCTGGCGGACAGCTCGGCCGACGGCGTTTCGCCGGGCGCGCAGGCCTGGTCGGCGAAGCCCACGACTTCCTGCGCGCCGTTGCCTTCGGCGCCCAGCTCGGCGAGCCAGTGGCGCTCGCGGCGCGCGCGCGGCAGCAGCGCGAGCAGCTGGCCGATCCAGGCGCGCTGGGCGCGCGGACGGTCGAGCATGGCGTCGCACCAGTCGTGGTCGGGGGCGGCGATGACGGCGTCGTTCCAGCCGCGCAGCAGCGCGTCCTTCCAGTCGCCGGCGGCGGCCCAGTCGAGCAAGGCCGCCGGCGTCATGCCGGTGCGCGCGGTCCACCAAGACAGCGGCGCCTGGCGCACGAGCTGGTAGAGCCACCATGCGCGCTCGCCGAGGCCCTCGTGCGTGGGGCGTGCGGGGTCGATGGCGTCGTCCTTCCAGCGCGCGTCGGCGGCTTCGGGAGCGTCGATGCGCCATGTGGCGCCGTCGTGCTTCAGCAGCGGTTCGAGGAAGGCGGCGATGCGCTGCGCATGCGCGCTCTGCGGCAGGCGCTGCAGCAGTTCGACGGCGGCCTGGCGGACGTCGCGGGCGCGGTCCTTGAGCTGGGCGTCGATCAGTGCCTCGTCGTCGGGGCCGAGGTTTTCGGCGAGCGCGCCGAGCAGCGCGGCGCGGTCCTTGGCGGGCAGTTGCTGCAGCTCGGCGGCAAGGCGTTCGCGCGCGCCGGCCGGGTCGGCCTGGCGCTGTTCGCGCAGCACCGCGACGCGTTGGTCGAGGCTGCCTTCGTCCCAGCGTGTCTGCGCGTCGGCCTGTTCGCTGGCGCCGATGGCATAGCGCCAGTCGTCGTTGCGCGCCGCGAGCCAGAGGCCGCGTTCGCCGAGCGCGGGCGCCACGGCGGGCCGCAGGTCGATGGCGCGGCGGCCGGCGTCGAGCGCCAGGGGCAGCAGGCTGTGCGGCAGGCGCAGGCCGGCGGCCGCGAGCGCGGCCAGGCCTTCATGCTGAAGGCGCAGCGGGCCGCTCGACAGGGCATCGGCGATGGCGGCCTGCAGCGCGGCGTCCTTGAGTTCGGGGCGTTCGTCTTCGGCGGCGACGGGCGCGTCGGACGGCGACAGCTTCGGCGCGACGAAGCCCGCGCGCCGCCCGACCGCGACGGCACCCGCCATGCGCAGCAACCGGCCTTGCGCCTCGCCGCCTTGCAGCGCCTGCAGCAGCCCGGCGAATTCGCCCGCCATGCCTTCGGCCGGCGGCACGGGCTGGCGCGAGGTGCCGACCAGCGCGGCCTGCAGCAGTTGGTTCCAGTGGCTCATTCGATGACCTCCGTGCTTCGCACTGCGGTGCGAGCTTGCTTGGGGCGGCCCGGCGCTGCGCTCATGTCCGCACTCCCGTCAGCGTCCAGACCGGCGCACTGCCCGCCACGGCACCCATCGGCCATGCGGTGAGCGGCGCGAACTGCTCGCCGTCCCATTCGCCGAACACGCGCAGCGGCGCACCGCCGGAATGCGCCAGCAGCTGCCATGCCTCCTGCGCGGCGACCTGCATCGGCAGCGCCTGCGGCGCGCCGCCAAGGCGCAGCCACCAGCGGTCGCCATCGCGGCTGGGCACGGCGTCGGCCCACACCATCGGCAGCAGCGGCTGCCAGGGGTTGGCGGCGATCTGCTGCGCCATGCGCTGCCATTCGTCGGGCGCGCCATCCGCAGGGACGGCGGGGACGGCAGGTACGGCCGTGGCGGGCGCGTCGGACGGCAGCTCGGCCACCAGCGCGCGCTGCGAGGCATGGCCCGGATAGAAGCACAGCACCGCCGCGCGTTCGCTGCCGCTGACCCAGCCGGTCTCGAAGCCGCGCCCGCCGTGGGCGTAGTCGAGCAGCAGCGCGCGGCGCCTGCTCGCGCGGCCCTGCAGCCACACGTGGCGCTCGACCAGCTTGGTGTCGCGCTCGTCGATGCACTGGCCCAGCACCAGCCAGTGGTCGCTGACGCGTTCGCCCTCGGCGAGCAGCGCCTCGCGGTCCTGGGGCCAGCCGAGCGCGGTGCGCAAATCGGCCAGCGTGGCGGGCGACAGCGATTCGCGGCGCGGGACCGCATCGACGATCAGCTGCAGCCGCCCGAGCCGGTCGAGCAGCCGCGCGGGCCAGCCTTCGCCCACGCCGATGAGTTCGGCCGCCTGCGTGATGCGCTGGCCGAGCCCTGGCGCCTGGGCATCGACCATGCGCGCGGCCATCGCGCTCCAGGCTTGCTGCTGCTCGCTGCCGAGCGATGCCAGGCCGCGCTGGGTCTGGTCGTCGAGCCAGAGTGCAAGCTCCTGCGCGCCTGCCTCGATGCGCTTCCAGCGTTGCGCGTCGCGCCTGGCGGCAGCGGCGGGGTCGGCCGCGGCCGGCGGTTCGGCGGCGCGGGCTTCTTTCTTCTCGGCTTTTTCGCGGCGCGAGGCGAGCCACTCGGCCACCCACGGCGGCGGGTCGCCCTGGGTGAAGCCGGCTTCGTTCTGCGCGCGCAGCAGCATCAGCGCCAGGCCGTGCTTGCAAGGGAATTTGCGGCTCGGGCACGAGCACCGGAACACCGGGCCCGTGAGGTCGACCTGCGTCTGGTAAGGCTTGCTGCCGCTGCCCTGGCATTCGCCCCACACGGCGGTGTCGGAGAACGCGAGCGTGGGCCACTTGGCCGGTGCGAGCAAACCCTTGGCGGCCTTGGCCGACGCGTCGTCGGGGGCGAGCGCCAGGACGGCTTCTGTGCTGAGACTCATCGGGGCACCCTCGCGCCGCTCCGCGGCGCGGATGATTGAAAGGACGCGGCCATCAAGGCGCGACGGGATTGCCCGGCGTGCCGGCCTCGCGGGCCGAGGCCGCCGCGGCCGCGACGGCCGGCGTGCGGTAGCTCACGTTCACCGCAGGCTCCGGCGGCGGGCGCGTGATCTTGAAGAGAGGCGGCCTGGCGGGGGCAGCCGGAGCGGCGGCAGTCCGGGCCGCGGGCGCGACCGGCGCTGAAGGCGCAGTAGACGCTATAGGCGTGAAAGGCGCCGCTGGCGTCGAATACAGGATGGGGGCGGGCGTTCCCGGCGCGGCCGTCACGGTGACGGCGGCCGGGGCCACGGTCGAGGCGGCTGCGGCGGGTGTTGCGGGCGCGGCCTTCGGGTCGTAGAGCACCGCGCCCTTGCTGATCCCCGTGGCCACCGGCCCCACGCCGACACCGACGCCGGCCGAGCCCGACACCTGCCCGCCGTTGTTCACCGCCACGCCCGCGCTGAGTGGGCCGAAGCCCGTGTTGAGCCCCACCGAGAAGTTGCCGTCCTTCGTGGCGCCGAGCCCCAGCGAGAGCCCCGGCACCAGCGGAATGCCGACGTGATAGTGCGAGCAGCCGCCCACCATGAGGAGCAGCAGCGCCGCGGGAACCGCGGCGGCCGTTGTCCGGACGGTGCGCGGCCGGCCGGTCACACCAGCAGCGCGTTCACGCGCCTCACATAGGCCGCCGGATCGGCGGGCAGGCCGCCTTCGGCCAGCAGCGCCTGGTCGAACAGGATGTTCGCGAGGTCGTCGAAGTGCGCCGAGCCTTCGAGCTTCTTCACCAGCGGATGCTCGGCGTTCACCTCGAGCACCGGCTTCAGCTCGGGCGCGGGCTGGCCGGCCTGCTTGAGCATGCGCGCCAACTGCGTGCTCATGCCGCCGTCCTGCACCACGAGGCAGGCGGGCGAGTCGACCAGGCGGGTGGTCACGCGCACGTCTTCGGCCTTGTCCTTGAGCGCTTCCTTGAGCTTCTCCAGCAGCGGCTTGAACGACTCGGCGGCCTCCTCGGCGGCCTTCTTCTCGGCCTCGTCCTGCAGCTTGCCGAGGTCGACCGCGCCCTTGGCCACGCTTTGCAGCGGGGTGCCGTCGAACTCGTTGAGGTAGTTCAGCGCCCACTCGTCCACACGGTCGGTCATGAGCAGCACCTCGATGCCCTTCTTCTTGAAGACTTCGAGCTGCGGGCTGTTCTTGGCGGCGGCGAGGGTGTCGGCGGTGATGTAGTAGATCGCGTCCTGGCCTTCCTTCATGCGGGCCTTGTAGTCCGCGAAGCTCACGCTCACCGTGTCGGTGGTGGTGGAGGCGTAGCGCAGCAGCTTGGCGATGCGGTCGCGGTTGCCGAAGTCCTCGCCCAGGCCTTCCTTGAGCACGGCGCCGAACTCGGCGTAGAACTTGGCGTACTTGCCCGATTCGTCGGCCGCGCTCGCGGCGGCTTCGGCGGCGGTGGGCGCGTTCTTGTCGACCACGTCGGTCACGGCTTCGGTCGGCTCGGGTGCGGGCACCGATTCGCCCGAGCCCACGTCGATGCGGCCTTCGGTGCTCTCGGGGCCGGTCTTCTGCTTCTTCGCCAGGTCTTCGAGCATGCCGAGCACGCGCTTGGTGCTGCCTTCGCGGATGGCCTTCACGTCGCGGCTTTCCTGCAGCAGCTCGCGGCTCACGTTCAGCGGCAGGTCGGCAGAGTCGATCACGCCCTTCACGAAGCGCAGGTAGCTGGGCAGCAGGGCCTCGGCGTCGTCCATGATGAAGACGCGCTTGACGTACAGCTTGACGCCCGCACTCTTGTCGCGGTTCCACAGGTCGAACGGGGCCTTGGCCGGGATGTAGAGCAGCTGCGTGTATTCGGTGCTGCCTTCCACGCGGTTGTGGCTCCAGGCGAGCGGCGCCTCGTAGTCGTGGCTGATGCTCTTGTAGAACTCTTCGTACTGCTCGGCGGTGATGTCCTTCTTGGGGCGGCTCCACAGGGCGTTGGCCTTGTTGACGGTTTCCCATTCGCCGGTCTTCACCATGTCGCCGGGCTGGTCGTTCTCGCCTTCCTTCCACTCTTCCTTTTCCATCAGGATGGGCAGGGAGATGTGGTCGGAGTACTTGCCGACGATCTGCTTGAGCTTCCAGGCGTTGAGGTATTCGTCGGCGTCGTCGCGCAGGTGCAGCGTGATGCTGGTGCCGCGCTCGGGGCGGGTGATGTCGGCCACCTCGAAGTCGCCGGCGCCGCCGCTGACCCAGCGCACGCCCTGGTCGGCCGGCAGGCCGGCGCGGCGCGATTCGACCGTGATCCTGTCGGCCACGATGAAGCCCGAGTAGAAGCCCACGCCGAACTGGCCGATGAGCTGAGCGTCGGCCTTCTGGTCGCCGCTGAGCTTGCTCATGAAGTCCTTGGTGCCGCTCTTGGCGATGGTGCCGAGGTTGTCGATGGCTTCCTGGCGCGACAGGCCGATGCCCTTGTCGGTGATGGTGATGGTGCGCGCGGCCTTGTCGAAGGACAGGCGCACGTCGAGATCGGACTGGCCCTCGTACAGCTCGGGGTGGTCGAGCGCCTCGAAGCGCAGCTTGTCGCACGCGTCGGAGGCGTTCGAGATCAGCTCGCGCAGGAAGATTTCCTTGTTCGAATAAAGCGCATGCGTGACGAGGTGCAGCAGTTGCGCGACTTCAGCCTGGAACGGGAGTTTGGTGTTGGAGGAATCAGCCATGGAAAGAGAAATATCGAGTCAAAAAAATTCTAAATCGGCACGGTGCCCGCAAGGTGACGGCGTGCCGACTTTCTAAGGTAAGGCGTTCGTGTGCTTCTTCAACATCCCGAGCCTCAGGACTGATGCACTTCGTATTTTTATTAAAACGAATGGCCTCCACACGTAGGCGCACGGCGCCTCATGGAACACAAAAGAGTACCGCACCCGGCATCTCCAGAAAAATCGATTCCCGATGCGCCGGGCATGGCGTCGAACGGCAATTCTGCCGGTCGAGGTGCGCAGCAGGGCTGCGCCAGGTCAGCTCCCGCTGGGATTGATCGCCAAAGCTGCGGGGTTGCCCTCGTTTCCAACCCACCAGGAGCTTTCCATGAACAACAAGAATCCCCGGACGCTGTGGATCGCCGCCTGCCTCGGCCTGGCCGCCTTCGCGGCGCAGGCCCAGGTGCCGGCCGACGCGCCGGCCGGCACCACCGTGCAATGCAAGGACGGCAGCTATGCGTCGCCCGACACCAGGTCAGGCGCCTGCCGCGGGCACAAGGGCATCAAGACGTGGTTCGGCAAGGGCGCGGCCGCGGCGCCTGCAGCGCCTGCTGCCGCCGCGGCTCCGGCCGTGCAGACGCAGTCGGCCGATGTCGGCAAGACCGGCGTCGCGCCGAGCACCGGCACGGCCACCAAGACCCCCGGCGCGCCCGACCCCACGAAGATGGCCGCCGCGCCCGGCGGCGGTGCCGGCAAGGTGTGGGCCAACGACGAGACCAAGGTCTACCACTGCATGGGCGACCGCTACTACGGCAAGACCAAGAAGGGCGAATACCTGAGCGAGGCCGATGCCAAGGCCAAGGGCATGCACGCCTCCCACAACAAGACCTGCTCGTAGGCTCCTTCGTCACTTCGGCTGGGATTCCACTTCCCGGGTCCAGCGGTCGATCAGCCGCTTGCGCTCGGCCGCCTTGCCGTATTTCTCGAAGTCGTACTTGATGAGCTTCACGTCGGCCATCGACGGGATGCGCGGGTCGGGCTTGAAGGTCTTGTTGGCCGGCGACTGCAGGCTGCCTGCCTTGCCGCCGATGGACTGGCCCGCGGGGCTCATGAGCCAGTCGTAGTAGCGCTTGGCGTTCTCCTTGTTGCGCGCGCCCTTCACCAGGGCGATGCCGCCGATCTCGTAGCCGGTGCCCTCGCAGGGCGCGGCGGTCTTCACGGGAAATTTGTCGTAGCGCCAGCGCTCGAAGCCGAAAATGAAGCTCACGCCGATGGCCACTTCGCCCTTGGCCACGTTGGGCGCCTGCGCCTGGCCGCTGCGGGTGTAGCTGGTCACGTTGCGGTGCAGCTTCCTGAGGTATTCGAAGGCCTGGTCCTCGCCCATCTGCTGCACCAGGCCCGCGATGATGGTGTAGGCCGTGCCGCTGGAGGCGGGGTGCGATATTTCTATCTCGCCCTTGTATTCGGGCTTGACCAGGTCGGCCCAGCACCTGGGCTCGTGCAGCTTCTTTCTCTTCAGCAGGTCGGTGTTGAAGCCGAAGCCGATGGCGCTGGTGTAGAAGCCGCCCACCATGTTCTGCGACATCGCGTACTGGCGCACCGACCAGTCGTACAGGTCGTTGATGTAGGCCGGCCGGTAGGGCTCCAGCAGGCCCTGCTCGGCGGCCTGCAGGAACGGGTCGCCGGTGCCGCCCCACCAGATGTCGGTCTTGGGGTTGGCAGCTTCCGCGCGCAGCTGCGCACCGATTTCGCCGGTGCCCTTGTGGGCCTGCTGCACCTTGATGCCGGTCTCGCGCGTGAAGGCCGCGGCGGCGGCCTCGCACCAGCCAGCGTCGGTGCTGCACAGCGCGTTGACGGTGCCCTGCGCGGCCGCGTTCGACGCGCCCAGCAGCGCCGCCGTGGCCACGAGGGCCGTGCATGCGACGGCGGCTGCGGTGTGTGGAATGGCGAATGGGCGCATGCGGCGGGTCTCCTCGGTGTGCGATGGCAGGAAGCCGCAGGATAGCGCCGCGTCGCACGGCGGCGCAGGGTTTTCAGCGTGCGGCCAGCAGCGGCGGCAGGTGCTCGGCCAGCCAGTCGATCACCACGCGGGTCTTCAGCGGCAGGTAGCGGCTGCGCGAGCGGATCACGTTCAGCGCAAAGCCGAAGGGCCGCGGCTCGTCGAACACCCGCACCAGCGTGCCGGCCGCGAGCGCATCGGCCGCCAGCCAGGCCGGCAGGCGCGCCAGGCCCATGCCGCCGATGGCCGCCTCGAGCAGCACCTCGGCGCTGTCGCAGCGCAGGCGCGACGGCAGCGTCACCTCGACCATGTCCGCGAGGCCGCCTTCGCCCGCATGGAAGCGCCAGGTCGATACCTGCCCGTCGCGCGCATAGAACACCGCCTCGTGCGGCGCCACGAGCTCGGCCACGCCGCGCGGATGCCCCCGCTCGGCCAGGTACGCGGGCGCGGCGCACAGCGTCATCCATTGCGTGCCGACGGGCCGCGCGACGAGCTCGTCGGTATCGGCCAGTTCGCCGCTGCGAATGGCCAGGTCGAGCCCTTCTTCCACCAGGTCCACCCGCCGGTCGTTGAACGAGAGTTCGAGCGACAGCTGCGGATGCCGCCGCGCCAGCGCCAGCAGCAGCGGCCCCACCTTCAGCCGGCCCAGCATCGCCGGCATGCTCAGGCGCACCAGGCCGGAGGCGGTGCTGCGCGCCGAGTCGGCCATGGCCTCGGCCGCCTCGAGTTCGGCCAGCACGCGGCGGCAGCGCTCGTAGTAACCGTGGCCTTCCTCGGTGAGGCTCTGGCTGCGCGTGGTGCGCAGGAAGAGCCGCGTGTTCAGCCGCGCCTCGAGCCGCCCGATGCTCTTGGCCACGGCCGAGCGCGTGACGTGCAGGCGCTGCGCGGCCAGCGCAAAGCTGCCCGCTTCCACCGCCGCCACGAATTCTTCGATGCCCTGAAGACGCTGACCCATTGGATACTTTCAAGCACCATCAAAGCGAAAATTATCCACCACTGGATATCAGCAATCGTCAATAGCATGGGCGCTCTTTTTTCCCGGAGTCCCCTCATGCAAGAAGCTCGAATGCTGCGCCGCTGGCAACTGCCGGTGCTCGGCCACGCCAACCTCGAACAGGCCGAAGCGCCCCTGCCCGCGCCGGGCGCGAACCAGATCCTGGTGCAGGTCGGCGCGGTGGCGCTCAACTACCGCGACCTGCTGATGGTGCGCGACGGCATGGGCATGCCGCTCGCATTGCCCTTCACGCCCGGCTCCGACATGGCGGGCACCGTGGTGGCCGTCGGCGAGGGCGTGACGCGCTTCGCGGTGGGCGACCGCGTGGTCAACACTTTCTGGGGCGGCTGGATCGACAGCCACTGGCAGGCCGGCGCCACGCTGTTCGGCGGTCCGGGGCCGGGCATGCTGGCCTCGCACGTGTGCATCGACGCGGACTGGGCCGTGGCCGCGCCCGCCACGCTGAGCCTGGCCGAAGCCAGCACCCTGCCCTGCGCCGGCCTCACCGCCTGGTTCGCGCTGGCGGAGACCGGGGGGCTGCGCGCGGGCGAGACGGTGCTCATCCACGGCACCGGCGGCGTCGCGCTGTTCGGCCTGCAGATCGCGCGGCTGCATGGCGCGCAGGCCATCGTGGTCACGGGCAGCGAGAGCAAGCGCGCGCAGGTGCAGGCGCTGGGCGCCTCGCACGTGCTGGCGCGCGACGGCGACTGGCCGGCCGAAGTGCGCAGGCTCACGCAAGGCCGCGGCGCCGACCATGTGCTCGAACTCGCGAGCGGACCCAACCTCGACCGCTCTCTGCAGGCGCTGAGGCAGGGTGGGCGCGTGTCGATCATCGGCATGCTCGAAGGCGAGACCCTGAGCGCGTCGTTCTACGCCATGGTGCTGGGCCGCGCCACGGTGCAAGGCATCGGCGTGGGCCACCGCCGCGCGCTGGAAGACCTGGTGCGCGCCATCGACGTGAACGCGCTCAGGCCGGTCATCGCGGCGCGCTACGACTTCGATGCGCTGCCCGCCGCGCTCGACCACCTCGCGCGCGGACCGTTCGGAAAGATCGTGGTCACGCCCTGAAAACGTGACGGAACGCGCAGCCCGCAAACGCGGCATCCTGCTGCAGATACACGAAGCCGCAGCGAACGCGAACAGGCGCCCGTCGCGGCGCCATCATCGGCGCGACGGCGCTCAGCTGCCGCTGCCCGACTTCACCATCGGCAGCGAGGTCGATTGCCCGATCGGCTCGGTGCCGGTCGGGTGCGACGCCGCATAGGCGCCGGCCTGGATGTCGGCCACCGGCATCGTCGAATTCATCGCGGGTGCGCTGGTCGACTGGCCGATCGGCTCGGTGCCGCTCGGGCGGGCCGCAGCCATCGCGCCGGCCTGCACATCGGGGTTAGTGGGCGAGTTCATCTGCAGCGGATGGAAGTCCGAACCATCGGTGGTTTCGGCCGATGCGGTGACCGCGCCCATCGCTGCCAGCGCAGCAAGGGAACCGACGGCGAGAAGCTTGAGGGAAGTACGCATGGTGTGTTCTCCTGAGGGCATGTTGTCTCCGGCCTCGTGCCATCGCGCGAACTGCGCGTGGCAGGACCTGAACGCACTCTAGGCACGCCATCTGAGTTGGACGTGAGCGAAGAGTTAGGCGCGGATGAGTGAGCGCGCCGCGCGCCGGCCTTCGCACTCAGTGCGAAATAGGCGCGGCCGGCGACGGCGGCAGATGCACGCGCGCCCTCAATCCCGGGCCGTCTTCGCGGTTGTGCAGCTCGATGCGCAAGCCGTGCCGCTCCGCCGCCGTGCGGGCAATGGCCAGCCCCAGGCCGCTGCCGCCCGCCGCCGCGCCCGGCACGCGGAAGAAGCGGTCGAACACGCGGCCCATCATGGCCTTCGGAATGCCGGGGCCGTTGTCGAGCACGTCGACCACCGCATGGCCGCCGAACTGGTGCAGCTTCACGTCGACCACGCCGCCTTCGGGCGCATAGCGCAGCGCGTTGTCGATCAGGTTGTCGAACACGCTGCGCAGCTCGGCCGCGGGCGCCACCACCACTGCCGCGATGCCGCCCTCGAAGCCGATGTCCACGCGCCGCGCATCGGCCAGCACCATGAGCTGGCTCACGCTCTCGCGCAGCAGCACCTCGATGTCGACACGCTCGCCGGCGGTGCTGCGCTGCGGCGCGTCCTGGCGCGACAGGTTGAGCAGCTGCTCGATCAGGTGCTGCGCGCGCGTGACGCCGGCTTCGAGCTGGTTGAAACGCTCGGTCGCCTCGCCGGCCGGCACGTGGGCGCGCAGGTTCTCGATCTGCAGGCCGATGGCGGCCATCGGCGTGCGCAGCTCATGTGCCGCGTCCTGCACGAAGCGGCGCTGCGTGGCGAAGGCGCTGCGCACGCGCGACAGCAGGTTGTTGAAGGCGCCCACCAGCGGTGCGATCTCTTCGGGCACGCGCGCCAGCGACAGCTCGGTGGGGCTGCGCTCGTCCTGCGAGGCCACGTCGCGCGCCACCGCGCGCAGCGAGCGCGAGGCGGCCGACACGATGATCCACAGGATCAGCAGCGCCAGCGGCAGCAGCAGCGTGATCGGCAGGCCTTCGAGCAATGCGCGGCGCAGGGCGCGGCGGCGGCGGTAGTCCTCGTTCTGCAGCACCTGCACGCGCGGCTGGTCGGCGCGCGGGCCGGGCTCGGCGGTGAACACGCGCCAGCTCGACTGCGAATGCGCGCCCGTGCTCACGTCGCCGAAGCCCGCGCGCGACTGCAGCGGCACCGCCAGCACCGGCCACGAACTGGCGCGCAGCGTGTGGCCGTCGGGGCTCCATATCTGCACGATGAAGGCGCCGCGCGAGAACGCCGCCTCGCCGTCCATGGGGCGCGGGATCTTGAGCGGGTCGCTGCCCGCGTACGACTCGGCCACCAGGCGCATCTGGTCGTCCAGCGCGTTGTGCACGAGGTTGCCGTAGGCCACGAAGGAGAACCACGCGGTCAGCACCGCGGCGCCCAGGTGCAGCGTGATGAGCCACAGCAGCAGCTGCGTGCGCAGCGAATGCGGCCGCCACCAGCGGCCGCTGCCACGGTCTGCGCCGGTCATGGGCCCCGGGTCCGTTCGCGAAACGCGGCAGCGATACGAAGTGCGCGAAGCCTGGGGGCGCGCCTCATCATGCAACCACGCGCCAGCCCAGGCCGCGGACGTTGCGGATCGCGTCCGCGCCCAGCTTGCGGCGCATGCCGTGGATCAGCACGTCGATCGCATTGCTGGTGACCTCTTCTCCCCAGCCATAGATGCGGTTCTCCAGCTGTTCGCGCGAGAGGATGGCGCCGGGGCGCTCCAGCAGCGCGTGCAGCAGCGCGAACTCGCGCGCGGTGAGCGCTTCGCGCTCGCCGTTGACCACCACCTCGCGCGTGGTGAGGTCCAGCTGCAGCGTGGCGCTGCCGACCAGCGAATGCGCGGCGCCGTCGCGCCGCCGCACGACGGCGCGCATGCGCGCGAGCAGCTCGCGGAATTCGAAGGGCTTGAGCAGGTAGTCGTCGGCGCCGAGGTCGAGGCTGTGGATGCGGTCGTCGAGGCCGTCGCGGGCGGTGAGCACCAGCACCGGCGTGGCGTCGCCGCGTTCGCGGGCGCGGCGCAGCACCTCGGTGCCGTCCTGCCTGGGCAGGCCGAGGTCGAGCAGCACGCAGGTGTAGCCGCCGTCGCCCAGGGCACTTTGCGCGAGCTCGCCGTCGCGCACCCAATCCGCGGACCAGCCCGCGCCCTCGAGCGCCTGCTTGAGGCTGCGCCCGATCATTTCGTCATCTTCCACCAGCAGAACGCGCATCGCGGCGACTCCTTCGGCCGCAAGGTAGCACGCGACCGGGATGATCGGAAGAGCCTGCGCCGTGGCGCAGAGTAGGTGGGAATACTTAGACGCAGCTTAGGCGGCGGGTGCATCGCGGGGGCAATCGCGCGGGGCAACGGCGCGCCGCGGCAATGCTCAGGCCATGCGCACGGCGTGGCGTTCGCCCTCGCCTTCCGACGCGAAGGCCAGCAGGCCGAGGGCCTCGCTCTCCACCGCGGCGCGGTCGGCCTTCGACCAGCGTGCGAAGGGCTCCAGCAGCACGGTGGCGATGTTCTTTTTCTTCTCGCGCTCGATCTTCCAGACGCCCGCCACGAAGCCGTCGAGCAGCACCGTGCCGCGCACGATGCCGTTGGCGGTGAACACGCGCGCACGGTTCGCCTCGCTCAGCACGCGGGCGCGGTCGGCATGCGAGAGCAGCAGGTTGTCCCACTCGGCCACGAGGCGCGGCGGCGCGGGCGTGTCGGGGTCGGGCAGGGGCGCGCGGGGCAGGTCGAAGAGCTCCTGCCCGTCTTCTCCCACGAACACGCGCAGCCGGGGCCGCAGGCGCTCGGCCACGGCCTTCCAGCCGGTGAGGCCCGACCATGCGCCGGCATCGGCCAGCGTGGCGGGGCCGAAGGCGGCGAGGTAGCGCAGCAGCAGGTCGTCCTGGGTGGCGGGGGCGGCATCGGCTGCCGCATCCCCGAGCCATTCGCCAAGGGGCTGCAGCAGCGCGCTCTGGTGCGAGTTCCAGGTGCCCGCCGGCGGCAGGTGCGCGAGCGGCAGGCTGTTGCGGATCAGCGCGGCGAGCGAGGCGCTCTCGCGGCCCGGCCAGCGCAGCCCGAGGGCCTGCCCGAGTTCGGCGCCGGTGCGCGGCCGCTCGGCGAGCAGCGTGCGTCCGGCCTCGACCACCGCCGCGCGGTCGATGCCGTCGAGCGCCTTCCTGTGGTTGCTGCCCTGCAGGCCGCGCTGATGCACCGGCTCCAGCAGCGGGCGCCATGCCAGCGCGTCGCGCGCGCTCATCAGGTGCAGGGTGCCACGCAGGGTCGACATGCGCACGATGCGCCGCTTGTGCAATGCATCGGTCAGCTGCTCGCGCCGGAAGCCTTCGAGCCGGCTCCAGAGGCCGATGTAGGGCGGGTTGGGCGCCTGCGCCTGCAGACCGGCCAGCCGCTCGACGGCCTGCGTCGCCGCGAGGCTGCGCCGCGCCAGCAGCATCTGCCGCGCCAGCGTGGCGCGGTTCAGCGCGCGCAGGCTCAGAACTTCTCGTGCGGCGCCAGGTATCGCCATTGCCCCACCGGCAGGTTGCCCAGCATGACCTTGCCGATGCGCACCCGCTTCAGGCCCACCACCTTCAGGCCGACCAGTTCGCACATGCGGCGGATCTGCCGCTTCTTGCCTTCGGTGAGCACGAAGCGCAGCTGCTCGGGGTTCTGCCATTCGACCCGCGCGGGCTTCAGCGCCTGGCCGTCGAGGCTCAGGCCGTGGCGCAGCTTCGCGAGCATGGCCGGCGGAAACACCGCCTGCACGTTGGTCGTGACGGGATCGTCGTCGTCCATGCGCACCAGCTGGCCGGTGGGCGCGGGCTGGCCCAGGCCGTGGTAGGCCACGCGCACCAGGTATTCCTTCTCCATCACCGAGTCTTCGCCGATGAGCTGGCGCGCGATGCGGCCGTCCTGCGTCATGACCAGCAGGCCGATGGAGTCGATGTCGAGCCGGCCGCACGGCGCGAGGCCGCGCAGCTGCTGCGGGCTGAAGAAGAAGCGCGCGTTGTCTTCGGCCCAGCGGTTCTGCGGCGTGAACAGCGTGACCGCCGGTTCATGGCCGTCCTCGGCCTGCCCGCTCACGTACCCGATGGGCTTGTTGATGAGGATGGTGACCTGGTTCGCCTGCTGGCCCTTGGCCGCCTTGTCGATCTCGATGCGGTCGGAGGGCGTGACCTTCACGCCCATCTCGGCCGGCCTGCCGTTGACCTTCACCCAGCCGTTGGCGATCCATTCGTCGGCCTCGCGGCGCGAGCACATTTTCAGTTCGGCCATGCGCTTGTTCAGGCGCACGGCATCGGCGGGGGGAGAAGAGGGCTCGGTCATCGGAAGGCTTGATCAATGTGCGGCACCGATGCTATCCTGAACGCAAGCGCGAGTTGATCGCGCCCTTTTTGGGGGATTCCCAAGTGAACACGCAAAACGCACGCAAGTACCAGTACGCCATCGTCATCGGGCGCTTCCAGCCCGTTCATTTCGGACATCAACGACTCATCGAAGAGGCCTCGCGCGCCGCCGATCGGGTCATCGTGGTGGTCGGCTCCGACCGGCAGCCGCGCAGCGTCAAGAATCCCTTCACCTTCGACGAACGCGAACGCATGGTGCGCGCCTGCCTGCGCAGCAGCGACCAGATGCGCGTGAGCGTGGTCGGCGTGGGCGACTCGCCCTACAACGACCAGATCTGGATCGCGTCGATCCAGTCGGCTGTCGAGCGGCTCATCGCGCAGGACGGCCATGCACCGGCCAAGGCCAGGGTGGCGCTGGTGGGACACCTGAAGGACGCATCGAGCTACTACCTGAAGATGTTCCCGCACTGGGAGTTCGTCGGGCAGAACAGCGTGGAGAGCCTCAACGCCACCGACGTGCGCAGCCTCTACTTCGACCCCGAGAACCGCGGCCAGCTCGCGCGCGCCGACCTGCCCGACGGCACGGCCGCGTTCCTCGACCAGTTCACCCGCACCGCCGACTACGCCGAGCTCTGCGAAGAGCGCGCCTTCCTCGTCGACTACCGCGACAAGTACCGCTACGCGGGCAGCGACTTTCCGCCCATCTACACCACGGTCGACGCCGTCGTGGTCGAGGCCGGCCACATCCTGCTGGTGCAGCGCAAGTTCCATCCCGGCAAGGGCACATGGGCGCTGCCCGGCGGCTTCGTCGGCCAGCAGGAGCGGCTGCAGGACGCGGCCATCCGCGAGCTGAAGGAAGAAACCCGCCTCAAGGTGCCCGTGCCCGTGCTCAACGGCAGCATGAAGGCCAGCCACGTGTTCGACGCGCCCGACCGCTCGCAGCGCGGGCGCACCATCACGCACGGCTTCTTCTTCGAGCTGGCGCACAACCAGTGGACCGGCCTTTCGGAAGTGCGCGCCGACGACGACGCGGCCGAGGTGCGCTGGGTGCCCATTGCCGAGTTCCTCGACATGCAGGACCGCATCTACGAAGACCACTTCTTCATCGCGAATCATTTTTTGGGTGGCCTGGGCAAGAACTGAACGACCAGGCTTTGTCAGCAAGAACGGCCCCGGTTGACGGGTGCCACAGTGAAAGGAGCTTTCACATGAACCGCAATCTCACCTCCTCGCCCCTGGGCAACAACCTGCTGCTTCGCACCGACTCCTACAAGGTGTCGCACTGGATGCAGTACCCGCCCGGCACGCAGACGGTGTACAGCTACATCGAGTCGCGCGGCGGCATCTTCAGCCACTCGCTGTTCTTCGGGCTGCAGGCCTACCTGCGCGAATACCTGCAGACGCCGGTGACGCGCGACGACGTGGAAGAAGCCGCCCTGCTGATGGCCGCGCACGGCGAGCCCTTCAACCGCGAAGGCTGGCTGCGGCTGATCGAGAAGCACGGCGGGCTGATGCCGGTGCGCATCCGCGCCGTGCCCGAAGGCAGCGTGACGCCGGTGCACAACGTGCTGGCGACCATCGAGAACACCGACCCCGAGTTCTTCTGGGTGACGAGCTTTCTGGAAACCGAGCTGCTGCGCGCCATCTGGTACCCGACCACGGTGGCCACGCTGTCGGCGGCCGCGCGCACCACGCTGCTGCGCTACCTGGAAGCGACCTGCGACGACCCGCAGGGGCAGATCGCCTTCCGGCTGCACGACTTCGGCGCGCGCGGCGTGTCGAGCCTCGAATCGGCCGCGCTCGGCGGCATGGCCCACCTGGTGAACTTCATGGGCACCGACACGCTCGCTGCGCTGGTCGCGGCGCGCCGGTACTACGATTGCGACGTGGCGGGCTTCTCGATTCCCGCGGCGGAGCACAGCACCATCACGGGCTGGGGCCGCGAGCATGAAGCCGATGCGTACAGCAACATGGTGGACCAGTTCGGCAAGCCCGGCGCCACTTTTGCGGTGGTGAGCGACAGCTACGACATCTTCAATGCCTGCGCGCGCATCTGGGGTGGCGAGCTGAAGGCGAAGGTGGTGGCCTCGGGCGCGACGCTGGTGGTGCGCCCGGACTCGGGCGACCCGGCCGAGACCACGCTGAAGGTGGCGCAGATCCTGGCCGAGCGCTTCGGCACGACGACCAACGCCAAGGGCTTCCGCGTGCTGAACAACGTGCGCATCATCCAGGGCGACGGCGTGAATCTCGATTCGCTGCGGCTGTGCCTGTCGAACTTCTTCCACAACGGTTTCTCGACGGAGAACATCTCCTTCGGCATGGGCGGCGGGCTGCTGCAGCAGGTCAACCGCGACACGATGCAGTGGGCGATGAAGTGCTCGGCGATGCAGGTGAACGGCGAGTGGCGCGACGTGTACAAGTCGCCCGTGGGGGACATGGGCAAGGCTTCGAAGAAGGGGCGTCTTGCGCTGGTGCGCGGTGCGAACGGTGTCGAAAGCACTGTGCGTGAAGAGACGCTGGCGGCAGGCCAGGCCGACTTGCTGCAGACGGTGTTCGAGAACGGGCACATCGTGGAGAGCACCACTTTCGATGCTGTTCGCGAGCGGGCTGCTGCGGGGGTGAATCAGTTCATCACTTCTCGGGCGCCTCTTTAGGCTTTCGGTTCAGGCGTTCGGGATGCGTGCGCAGGCCACCGGGTACTCCCCTCCGCGAATGTCCCCCGGGGCTGCGCCCCTCCTCCTTTATTTCGCTGCGGGGAGCACCCGGCGCCCTGCGCACAACGAGCGCTGCCGTTGTTCCACTCGATCAACAAGTGCTCTGAACGCTCACGACGGCGGGGTGCCTTGCGCAGCGAAATAAAGGAGGAGCCCGAAGGGCGGGGGACATTCGCGGAGCAAGGCACCCCGTCGGCGTGAGCGAGCCCTGAACAACAGCTGGAAAAGGACTGCCACAAGGCATCGCCATAATCCGCGCAAATCCCGGATTTCATGACCAAACTCCTGATCCTCAGCGTGAGCGCCGGCAACGGCCACGTGCGTGCAGCACAGGCGCTTGCCGCCACCGCCCAGACCCTCGCCCCGCCCTGCACGGCGGTCCACATCGATGCGATGGCCCATGTGGCCGGCGGCTTTCGCAAGGTCTACACCGACTGGTACATCCAGCTCGTGAACCGGGCCCCCGAGCTGTGGTCGTACCTGCACCAGCGCACCGACACCACGCCGCACCACGCACCATCGCAACGCCTGCGCCGCGGCATCGAGCGGCTGAGCACCGGCGCGCTCGTGAAGGAAATCCGCCGCGAGCAGCCCGACGCCGTCATCTGCACCCACTTCCTGCCCGCGGAACTGCTGATGCGCGAACGCAACCGCGGCCGCATCGACTACCCCGTGTGGCTGCAGATCACCGATTACGACCTGCACAACATGTGGCTCGTGCCGGGCATGACCGGCTACCTGGCCGCCACGGAAGAAGTGGCGTTCCGCCTGCGGGCGCGCGGCATTCCGGCGGACCGCATCCACGTCACCGGCATCCCCGTGATGCCGGCCTTCTCCGAGCCCGATGCACCGGCGCTCACGCGCAATGCCTGCGCGGCCGAGCTGGGCCTCGATCCTTCGCGGCCGGTGCTGCTGATGGCCTCGGGCGGTGCGGGCGTGGGCGACCTGCCCAGCATGGTCGAGCGCGTGCTCGGCCTCGGCGGGGAAGGCAACTTCCAGGTCATTGCCGTGGCGGGCCGCAACGTGGAGGCATACGGCAAGCTAGAGGCGCTGGCCAGGCGCCACCCGGGGCGCGTGGTCGCCGTCGGCTTCACCAACGAAATGCACAAGATGATGGCCGCGTCCGACCTCGTCGTCACCAAGCCCGGCGGGCTCACGGTGTCGGAATGCCTGGCGCTGGGCAAGCCGATGCTGCTGATCTCGCCCATCCCCGGGCAGGAAGAGCACAACGCCGGCTTCCTGATGGAAGAAGGCGCCGCGTGGCTGGCCTACGACGCCATCGGCCTCGACTACAAGGTGGCGCGCCTGATGGCCGACACCGCAAAGCTCGCGAACATGGCGGCCCGCAGCCGCGCGCTGGGCAAGCCGCAGGCGGCGCGCGCGGTGCTGCAACACGTTCTGTCGGGCAGCGCCGCATGAGCCGCGAAACCGAAAACACCGGCGTGGGCCGCACGCTCGGCTATCTCGCCTGGGTGGCCGTCATGGCCTTCTTCTTCGCCAATGCCGAGATCCAGATCGAAGGCGGTGCCGGCTGGGCCACGTCGCTGCCGACCTGGCGCATCGAGAACAGCATCTGGCTCGACATCTTCTGGGGCGGCCGCGCGATGACGGGCTACCACGCATGGGTGTTCACCTTCATGGCGCTGGTGTTCTTCTCGCCGCTGGCCTTCAACGGCCGCTGGACGTGGCGCAACGTCGGGCTCGCGGTGGCGGGGCTGATCGTGTTCTGGGTCTGCGAGGACTTTCTCTGGTTCATCATCAACCCGGCCTTCGGCTGGGCGCGCTTCAACCCGGTCGACGCGTTCTGGCACAAGCACTGGCTGTGGGGCGCGCCGGTCGACTACTGGGGCGGCCTCGCGGTGGCGCTGCTGATCCTCACGGTGCGGCACTGGAAGCGCAAGCCATGAGCGCGGCTGGCAGCGACGACCACGAAACGCGCCCCGGCCACTGGGCCGACCCGCTCGACGAGCTGCGGGTGGAGAACCTGCACCGCATCACGCCCACGCTGTACCGCAGCGCGCAGCCCCGGCGCGCCGACATGGCCGCGCTGCGGTCGCTCGGCATCCGCACCGTGGTGAGCCTGCGCTCGTTCAACGACGACAAGAAGGTGTTCGCCGGCACCGGCATGCGGCTGGTGCGCGTGCCGATCAACACCTGGTCCATCGACGACGCCAAGGTGCTGCGCGCGCTGCTCGCCATCCGCGAGGCGCAGAAGCAGGGCCCGGTGCTGATCCACTGCATGCACGGGGCCGACCGCACCGGCGTGATCGCAGCGGTCTACCGCATGGCCGTGCAGGACTGGGACAAGGACAGCGCACGCCACGAGATGCTGCGCGGCGGCTACGGCTATCACACGCTGTGGCGCAACATCCCGCGCTACATCGAGCGGCTCGACCCCGCGAAGATGCGCCACGCGCTGGCGCATGCCCCCGTGATCCCCGTGGTGTCCTGAAGGCGCCAGCGGCTTCCGTACCCCGCTCCTATACTGGCCGCCCCGTGGCCGATGGCCATCTGCGAAGCTTCACGAAGGGCTCTTCCATGGCACTCCAAATCCGCTCCCTCGTTCGCGCGAACGGCGAACTCGAACTCTCTCTGCACGACGATCCGATCCCCGAGCCGCAGGCCCACGAAGTGGTGATCCGCGTCGAGGCGTCGCCCCTGAATCCGTCGGACCTGGGCCTGCTGTTCGGCGCCGCCGACATGAGCACCGCCAAGGCCTCGGGCACGCCCGATCGCCCGGTCGTCACCGCCACCGTGCCCGAGCGCGCGCTCCCCGCGATGGCGGCGCGGCTCGACCAGTCGATGCCGGTCGGCAACGAAGGCGCGGGCGTGGTGGTCAAGGCCGGATCGTCGCCGGCCGCGCAGGCGCTGCTCGGCAAGACCGTGGCGGCCATCGGCGGCGCGATGTACTCGCAGTACCGCTGCCTCGCCGCCGCCCAGTGCCTGGAACTGCCGGACGGCACCACGCCGGCCGAAGGCGCCTCGTGCTTCGTCAACCCGCTGACCTCGCTGAGCATGGTCGAGACCATGCGCATGGAGGGCCACAAGGCGCTGGTGCACACGGCCGCCGCGTCCAACCTGGGCCAGATGCTCAACAAGATCTGCCAGAAGGACGGCATCGCGCTCGTCAACATCGTGCGCAAGCAGGAGCAGGAAGACCTGCTGCGCGGCCTGGGCGCGAAATACGTGTGCAACGCGACCTCGCCCACCTTCCTGGAAGACCTCACGCAGGCACTGGTGGAGACCGGCGCCACGCTGGCCTTCGACGCCACAGGCGGCGGCAAGCTGGCCGGGCAGATCCTCGGCTGCATGGAAGCGGCGCTGAACCGCACCGCCAAGGAATACAGCCGCTACGGCTCGACCACGCACAAGCAGGTGTACATCTACGGCGGCCTTGATCGCTCTCCCACCGAATTCGTGCGCAACTTCGGCATGGCGTGGGGCATGGGCGGGTGGCTGCTGTTCCCGTTCCTCGGCAAGCTCGGCGACGAAGGCACGAAGCGCCTGAAGGCACGGGTCGTCGCCGAATTGAAGACGACGTTTGCCAGCAAGTACACGCGCGAGGTGTCGCTGGTGGAAATGCTGCAGCTTGATGCGATCGGGGTTTATGGCAAGCAGGCTACCGGTGAGAAGTTCCTGCTGAATCCGAACAAGTGATCGTGGTCTCCGGGTAGAGCGCCCGGTAAACGGTACGGCGCGGTCGGGAGCTTGAGGCCGGCTGCCTCACCATAGTCTTCTAGCGGACAACGCCAACGCAGGGTACCGATAGCACTACGCCACCAGCCGATACCCCACCGCCGTCTCCGTCAGCAGATGACGCGGCTGCGCCGGATCGGCCTCCAGCTTCTGCCGCAGGTGCCCCATGTAGATGCGCAGGTAGTGGCTCTGGTCGGTGTGTGACGGTCCCCACACTTCGCGCAGCAGTTGGCGCTGCGTCAGCACGCGGCCGGCGTTTGCGACCAGCACCGACAGCAGCCGGTATTCGGTGGGCGTCAGGTGCACCTCGACGCCTGAACGCCGCACGAGCCGCGCCGCGCGGTCGAACTCGATCTCGCCGAAGCGGAACAGCGCGTCAGCCGGTTCGTCGTTGCCGCCGCCCGCGGCGCGGGGGCGCCTGAGGTTGGCCCGCACGCGCGCCAGCAGTTCGCCGGTGCCGAAGGGCTTGGTCAGGTAGTCGTCGGCGCCGGCGTCGAGGGCGGCGATCTTGTCGGCCTCGTCGGTGCGCGCCGACAGCACGATGATCGGCACCGCCGACCAGCCGCGCACGTCGCGGATCAGCGAGACGCCGTCGCCGTCGGGCAGGCCGAGGTCGAGCACCAGCAGGTCGGGCTGGCGCGTGCCGGCCGCCGCCAGGCCGTCGCGAAGGGTGCCGGCTTCGTGCACCAACCAGCCTTCGGCCTCGAGCGCGCCGCGCACGAAGCGGCGGATCTGCGGCTCGTCTTCGATCACGATGGCGGTAGGGGCTGGCATGGCTTCAGAGTTGGGCTTCGGCGGATTCGGGCGGCTCGCGGCGCGGCAGCGTGACCGTGAATTCTGCACCGCCGCCGCGCGCATTCGCGGCAGTGATCTCGCCGCCGTGCGCGCTCACCACCGCCTTGCAGATGGCCAGGCCCAGGCCGACGCCCGGCGTCGCCGATTCGGCCTCGCCGCGCGTGAACTTGTCGAACAGCTTCTGCTCGTGGCCGAGCAGCGCGGCGGGCAGGCCCGGGCCGTGGTCGCGCACGGTGAGCACCAGCGTGCCGGGCTCGGCCCGCGCGCCGACTTCGATGGGCGGCGCGCCGTACTTGGTGGCGTTTTCGAGCAGGTTGACGAGCACGCGTTCGATCAGGACCGCGTCGAACTCGACCAGCGGCAGCCCGGCGTCGAGCGCGGTGCGCACGACGGTGTCGCCCAGCGAGGTGCGCGCCGCGCGGATGGCAGAGCCCACGACCTCTTCCACCGACTGCCAGTCGCGCCGCAGGTTGACCGCGCCGCCGGCGATGCCGCTTTCGAGCCGCGCCATGTCCAGCAGGTTGTTGACCAGCGCATGCAGCTCGTGCGCCTGCGCGACGATGGCGCGCGCGGCGTTGTCATGCTCCTCGGGCGGCAGGGTCTGCAGCGACTCGGCCAGCGCGATCAGCGCGGTGAGCGGCGTGCGCACGTCGTGCGAGATGGCGCCCAGCAGCGCGTTGCGCAGCCGCTCAGATTCCATCTCCACCACGGCCTGCTGCGCCACCTCGACGTAGTGCACCCGCTCCAGCGCGATGGCGATCTGCCGCGCCAGCGTGTCGAGCTGCTGCGCCTGCTCGGGAATGAGCAGCCAGCGCGGCTGCGCGGGCGACAGCGCCAGCACGCCGCGCACGCGCATCGGCGCGCGCAGCGGCACGTAGTGCCAGGGCTGCGCGGCCAGCGTGGCGGTCGCCAGGCCGGCCGGCTGGCCGTGGCGGAAGGCCCAGTCGGCCACCTGCGGATCGAAGCCCTCGGGCGCGTGGTCCGGCATCACGAGCTGGTCGGCAGCGTCGGTCACCAGCACCAGCGCATGGCCGCCGAAATGCCCCTGCACGGCGGCCGTGCCGAGCGTGACCACCTGCGAGCTTTCGAGCGCGGCGGAGAGCTCCCGCGTCAGCTCGAACAGCGAACGCGCGCGCCGTTCGCGGCTGGTCGACACACCGGCCGCGAAGCGCAGCCCGGCCGTGAGCTGCCCCACCAGCAGGCCGACGCCCAGCATGATGGCGAAGGTCAGCACGTACTGCACGTCGCTGACCGCGAACGACATGCGCGGCGGCACGAAGAAATAGTCGAAGGCTGCGACGTTGAGCAATGCCGCCAGCGCCGAAGGCCCGCGCCCGAAGCGCATTGCCACGCCCACCACGCCCAGCAGGAACAGCATGACGATGTTCGACAGCTCCAGCACGCGGGCCAGCGGCGTGCACACCAGCGTCAGCGCAATGCTGGTGGCGGTGGCCCAGGCGTAGGCCGGCCAGTAGGTGGGTGCCTTCTCGTGGTCGTCGCTGTCGATGCGCGCGCCTTCCAGCGGCGCGCGCGACAGGCGGCGCGAGCTGTCGGCCGGCGCGACTTCCATGATGTCGAGCGTGGGCGCGCGTTGCGCCAGCGCGCGCGACAGCGTCGGCGACGCGGCCGCCGGCCACCAGCGCCGCCAGCCCGCGGCCGGCTCCGGGCGCCCGAGCACCAGCGTTGCGCAGTTCAGGCGCCGCGCCTGTTCGGCGAGCTGCTCCGCCACGTCGGAGCCGGTGAGCACCGCCGTGGCGGCGCCCAGTTCCTCGGCCAGCTTGAGCACGGCGAGGATGCGGTCGCGCTCGGCGGCCGCCAGCCTTTGCAGGCGGGGCGTCTCGACATACACCGCATGCCACCGCACATTGAGCTGGCCCGCGAGCCGCGCGGCGGTGCGCACCGTCTGCGCAGCGCCTTCGTGCGGACCGACGCAGGCGAGGATCGCGCCCGAGGTGTTCCAGGCCTGCAGGCCGCGCCCTTTTCCGTTGCCGCCGGCGCCCGGCCCCGACTGCTCCACGCGCCAGCCGCGCACGTCGTCTTCCACGTGCTCGGCGGTGCGCCGCAGCGCAATCTCGCGCAGCGCGATGAGGTTGCCCTTGCGGAAGAAGTTCTGCGCCGCGCGCTCGGCCTGCTGCGGCAGGTAGACCTTGCCGGCCGCGAGCCGCGCCGTGAGCTCGTCGGGCGTGACGTCGACCAGCACCACCTCGTCGGCCTCGTCGAGCACGGTGTCGGGCACGGTCTCGTGCACCCGCACGCCGGTGATGGCGCCGACGGTGCCGTTCAGGCTCTCCAGGTGCTGCACGTTGAGCGCCGACCACACCTCGATGCCGGCGGCCAGCAGCTCCTGCACGTCCTGCCAGCGCTTGGCGTGCCGCGAGCCGGGCGCGTTGGTGTGGGCCAGCTCGTCGACCAGCAGCACGGCGGGCTTGCGGGCCAGCGCGGCGTCGAGGTCGAACTCGGCGAGGGTGCGGCCCCGGTGGGCCAGTTCGCGCAGCGGCAGCGCGTCGAGCCCCGCGAGCAGCGCGGCGGTCTCGCTGCGGCCGTGGGTCTCGACCACGCCGATGAGCACGTCGCGGCCGGCGGCGCGCTCGCGCTGCGCGGCGCTCAGCATGGCCCAGGTCTTGCCGACGCCCGCGCTGGCGCCGAAGTAGATGCGCAGCTTGCCGCGCTGCGCGCGCGCCTCGTCGCTGCGCAGTTGCGCGAGCAGGGCGTCGGGGTCGGGGCGGTCGTCGAGCATGGGTGGCGCGCAGGTTATCGCATCGGAGGGTCCTTGCGGCGGTCCGCGTGCCGCCGCGCGGTGCGCGAGAGCACCCACCAGGCAAAGCCCAGCGGCACGAACAGCGCCGCCATGGCCAGCAGTGCCAGCAACAGGTCAGTGACCATGGCCGAGGCCGCAGCGCGCGAGGTGATCGCGCCAGCTCACGAGCCGGCCGATCTCGCCCGAAGGCACGCACTCGATCAGGCGGTGCAGCACGTCCGCATAGCTGCCGATGGGCAGGCGGATCATCAGGCGCACGCAGGGCGCATCGCTTTCCTGCGTGCTGCAGGCGTGCAGCAGCGGTTCGCAGCGCACCACGCCCGCGTCGGGGCAGCCGGCCATGCTGCGGCGCACGCGCAGGGCGTCGGCGCAGCAGACGGTGACGTCGAGCACGTAGTACGGGCCTTTTGCGCCCTGCCTGCTGTTCGGCTTGCTCATGAGTGCGTGCGTTCGCGGCACGCCGGGGTGTTCTCGGTAGGCGGCATAGGCCATGGCTTGTTTCTCCTCAACGGGGCGTCGAAGGACTGAAGGAACCTGAAAAAGCGTCGAGCGCGATGTTCAGCGCGAGCACGTTGACGCGCGGCTCGCCCAGGAAGCCCCACTTGGGGCCCTCGGTGTTGTCGGCGATCAGCGTGTTGACGCGGTCCACCGGAATGCCGCGCACGCGCGCCACGCGCGCAGCCTGATAGCGCGCGGCGGCCGGGCTGATGTCGGGGTCGAGGCCGCTGGCCGATGCGGTGACCAGGTCGACCGGCACCGGCGCGGTGTTGCCCGGGTCGGCCGCGCGCAGCGCCTCGACGCGCGCCTTCACGGCGTCGGTCAGCGCGGGGTTGAGCGGGCCCTGGTTCGAGCCGCCGGAGGCCACGCCGTTGTAGGGCTGCGGCGCGGTGGCCGACGGGCGGCCCCAGAAGTGCTTCGGATCGCTGAAGTTCTGGCCGATGAGCTTCGAGCCCACCGTGGTGCCGTCGAGCACGACCAGGCTGCCGGCCGCCTGCGCGGGGAACACCGCCTTGGCGGCGCCGGTGACGGCCATCGGATAGATCAGGCCGGTGAGCGCGCTCAGCAGCACGAAGAGCACGAGCGCGGGGCGGGCGATGTTGCCGCTGTTGTTGTTCATGATGGAAGACTCCTCAGACGAGATGGACGACGACAAGAAGCCAGTCGATCAGCTTGATGCCGATGAAGGGCACCAGCAGGCCGCCCAGGCCGTAGATGGCCAGGTTGCGGCGCAGCAGCGACGCGGCGCCCACGGGCCGGTAGCGCACGCCCTTCAGTGCCAGCGGAATCAGGAACACGATGACCAGCGCGTTGAAGATCACCGCGCTCAGGATGGCCGAGGACGGGCTCGCCAGGCGCATCACGTTCAGCGCGCCCAGCTGCGGATAGGTCGACACGAAGATCGCCGGAATGATGGCGAAGTACTTCGCCACGTCGTTGGCAATGGAGAAGGTGGTGAGCGAGCCGCGCGTCATGAGCAGCGCCTTGCCGGTCTCCACCACTTCCAGCAGCTTGGTCGGGTTGGAGTCCAGGTCGACCATGTTGCCGGCCTCCTTGGCCGCCTGCGTGCCGCTGCCCATGGCCACGGCCACGTCGGCCTGCGCGAGCGCGGGAGCGTCGTTGGTGCCGTCGCCGGTCATGGCCACCAGGCGGCCTTCGGACTGGTACTGGCGGATGAGCGCCAGCTTGTCCTCGGGCGTGGCTTCGGCCAGGAAGTCGTCCACGCCGGCTTCGGCCGCGATGGCCGCCGCCGTGAGCTTGTTGTCGCCGGTGATCATCACCGTCTTGATGCCCATGCGGCGCAGCTCGGCAAAGCGCTCCTTGATGTCGGTCTTGACGATGTCCTTGAGCTCGACCACGCCGAGCACGCGGTCGCCTTCGGCCACGGCCAGCGGCGTGCTGCCGCGGCGCGCGGTTTCCTCGGCCGCGCGCAGCACCTCGGGCGCCATGCTGCCGCCGAGCGCTTCCACGTGGCGGCGCACCGCCTCGACCGCGCCCTTGCGCAGCAGGATGTCGTCGGTGTCCAGGCTGTTGGGCGCGGCCGGCAGGTCGACGCCGCTCATGCGGGTCTGCGCGGTGAAGGGCACGAAGCGCGCGCCCTCCACGGCAGTGGTGTCCAGCCCGTCGCGGCGGGCCAGTTCGACGATGCTGCGGCCTTCGGGCGTCTCGTCGGCCAGCGACGAGAACATGGCGGCGCGTGCCAGCCGGGCCTTGGTGATGCCGGGCGCGGGCAGGAAGGCCGTGGCCTGGCGGTTGCCGTGCGTGATGGTGCCGGTCTTGTCGAGCAGCAGCACGTCGACGTCGCCGGCGGCTTCCACCGCGCGGCCCGAGGTGGCGATCACGTTGGCCTGCATCATGCGGCTCATGCCGGCCACGCCCACGGCCGACAGCAGCCCGCCGATGGTGGTCGGAATGAGGCACACCAGCAGCGCGACCAGCGCGGTGAGCGACACCACGGTGCCGGCGCCGGCGGCTTCCACGCTGAAGATCGAGAACGGCAGCAGCGTGACCGTGACCATCAGGAACACGATGGTCAGCGCCACCAGCAGGATGGTCAGCGCGATCTCGTTGGGCGTCTTCTGGCGCTTGGCGGCCTCGACCATGCCGATCATGCGGTCGAGGAAAGACTCGCCCGGATTCACCGAGATGCGCACCACCAGCCAGTCGGACAGCACGCGGGTGCCGCCGGTCACGGCAGAGAAGTCGCCGCCCGATTCGCGCACCACGGGCGCCGATTCGCCGGTGATGGCGCTTTCGTCGACCGAGGCCACGCCTTCGATCACTTCGCCGTCGAGCGGGATGACGTCGCCGGTCTCCACCAGCACGACGTCGCCCTTGCGCAGGTTGGGCGCCTGCTCCGGCAGCCACTGGGCGCCGTGGTGCGGCTCCTGCAGCTTCTTGGCCCAGGTGTCCTTGCGCAGGCCGCGCAGCGAAGCGGCCTGCGCCTTGCTGCGGCCCTCGGCCAGGGCCTCGGCGAAATTGGCGAACAGCACGGTGAACCACAGCCAGATGGTCACGGCCAGCACGAAGGCGGGCTTCATGCCGGTGTCGCCCGGGAAGCTCAGCGCATGCACCCAGAGCACCGTGGTCAGGATGCTCCCGATGTACACGATGAACATCACCGGGTTGCGCCACTGGGTGCGCGGGTCGAGCTTGGCGAAGGCGGCCCACAGCGCGGGCTTGACCAGCGCCGCGTCGAACAGCGAGAGAGATGTCTTGGTATTGGCAGTAGTCATGTTGCGCTCCTTCTCATTTCCAGAGCACGAGGTGTTCGACGATCGGGCCCAGGGCCAGCGCCGGCACATAGTTGAGCAGGCCGACCAGCAGCACCGTGCCGATCAGCAGGGAGACGAACAGCGGACCGTGCGTGGGCAGCGTGCCGCTGGTGACGGGCAGGCGCTTCTTGGCGGCCAGCGCGCCGGCCACGGCCAGCACCGGCACGATCATCGCGAAGCGGCCGAGCCACATCGCCAGCGCGAGCAGGCCGTTGTAGAAGGGCGTGTTGGCCGACAGGCCCGCGAAGGCGCTGCCGTTGTTGTTGGCGGCCGAGGTCAGCGCGTACAGGATTTCGGAGAAGCCGTGCGCGCCCGGGTTCGCGATGCCGGCCTTGCCGGCGCCCGCGATCACCGCCACCGCCGTGCCCGCCAGCACCAGCACCGGCGTGACCAGGATGGCGATGGAGATCAGCTTCATCTCGCGCACCTCGATCTTCTTGCCGAGGTACTCGGGCGTGCGGCCGATCATCAGCCCGGCGATGAACACCGCGAGCATCGCGAAGATCAGCATGCCGTACAGGCCCGAGCCCACGCCGCCGAACACCACCTCGCCCAGCTGCATCAGCACCATCGGCACCATGCCGCCCAGCGGGGTGAGCGAGTCGTGCATGCCGTTGACCGCGCCGCACGAAGCGGCCGTGGTGATGGCGGCGAACAGCGACGAGGCATCGATGCCGAAGCGCACTTCCTTGCCTTCCATGTTGCCGCCGGCCTGCAGCGCGCTCGACACCTGGTCCACGCCCAGCGAGGCGAACAGCGGGTTGCCGGCCTGCTCGGCGGGCGTGATGACCATCACCGCGATGACGAACATGATCGTCATCGCCGCGAGCACGGCCCAGCCCTGGCGCATGTCGCCGACCACGCGGCCGAAGGTGAAGCACAGCGCGGCCGGGATCAGGAAGATCGCGATCATCTGCAGCAGGTTCACCAGCGCCGTCGGGTTTTCATAAGGATGCGCCGAGTTGGCGTTGAAGAAGCCGCCGCCGTTGGTGCCCAGCATCTTGATGGCTTCCTGCGAAGCCACCGGGCCCATGGCCAGGGTCTGCGTCTTGGTGGTGGCGTCTTCCATCACCGGCTGGCCCTTCTCGTCCTTCAGGGGCTGGCCGTCGGCGCCGTTCTTCGGCTGCTGGAAGGCGGTGGTCTCCAGCGTGCTCACTTCCTTGTAGGCGTCGAGGTTCTGGATCACGCCCTGGCCCGCGAAGATCATCGCGAGCACGAACGAGATCGGCCCCAGGACCCACAGCGTGATGCGCGTGACGTCGGCCCAGAAGTTGCCGACCAGGCCCTTGCCGTCGCCGCGCCGCGCAAAGCCGCGCACCAGCGCGAAGGCCACCGCGATGCCGGTGGCGGCGGACAGGAAGTTCTGCACCGTCAGGCCGAGCATCTGCGTGAGATAGCTCATGGTCGACTCGCCGGCGTAGCCCTGCCAGTTGGTGTTGGAGACGAAGCTCACCGCGGTGTTGAAGGCCGAGTCGGGCGACACGGCCGTCATGCCCGCGGGGTTCAGCGGCAGCCAGCCCTGCAGGCGCTGCAGGCCGTAGAGAAAGATCGCGCCCACGGCGTTGAAGGCCAGCAGCGCGAGCGCGTAGCGCAGCCAGTGCATCGACTGCCCGGGCTGCGTGCCGGCGAGCTTGTACAGCGGCGCCTCGACGCGCTGCATCCAGCGCGGCACGCGCTCGTCGCACAGCGCGGCAAGGAACTTGCCGACGGGCCAGGCCAGCACCAGCAGCGCGGCCAGGAAAAGGGCCAGCAGGCCCCAGGCGGAGGAAGTCATTTCAGAATTCCTCCGCGCAGATCAGCGCGAACACGAGGTAGGCGAAAAGCACCACGGCGATCAGCGCGCCGAAGCCATAGAGAACTTCGAGGCTGATCATGACGGCGCTCCGTCGGTCTTGTTCGATGGCTTCGGTGCGTCGAGCCTGTTCAGCCCCACCACCATGGCCCCCACCACGGCCCAAAGCGCCAGCAAGGCGCCC
Organism: Variovorax sp. AB1(2024); assembly: GCF_037482385.2. NCBI lineage: Bacteria > Pseudomonadati > Pseudomonadota > Betaproteobacteria > Burkholderiales > Comamonadaceae > Variovorax > Variovorax sp. AB1(2024). The sequence goes on from NZ_JBBHKP020000001.1 coordinate 526,118, forward strand.
ATCCAGACGATGTCCATGCATCACTCCTGCAAACGAGAAAAGATGGGCTTCAGTCTCGGCAGTCGTGCGTCAAAACGGGGGAAAGAGTGAAGGTACGGCCGTAAAGAAAGCGTAAAAAAACGGCCGTCGCCTCGCGGTGCCGACGTGGCTTCAGGTGTTCGCTCGAATAGCCCCAGCCTATGACGGCCATTGCCGGGCCTTCCTCGACAGGCAGCCGGCGCCATCAAATAATCCAAGCACTTTCTTTGATTAATAATGGGCGTCGTAATGAACAAGCAATCAAGGGCGTGGCTGGGCGCTGGCCTGGCGACATTGGTACTGGGGGGAGCCGGCTACGGGCTCGTCACGAAGCTCGAGCCGGCACACGCGCAGGACGCTGGCATGCCGCCGGCCAAGGTGGCCGTTGCCACCGCGCGGAAGACGGAGGTGGCGCGCTTCCTCAGCGGCATCGGCACGCTGGAGGCCAACCGGCAGGTCGAGGTGCCGGCCGAGTTGGAGGGCCGCGTCGCGAAGATCCTCTTCACGCCCGGCGGCCAGGTGCGCGCAGGGCAGCTGCTGGTGCAGCTCAACGACGCGCCCGAGCAAGGCGACCTGGAGCGCCTGACGGCCCAGCGCGCCAATGCGAAGGCGCTGCTGGAACGCACGCGCCGCCTGCTGCCGCAGCAGGCCGCCACGCAGGAACAGCTCGAACAGGCGCAGGCCGCCTTCGACCAGGCCAGCGGCGACCTGCGGCGCGCCCACGCCGTACTGGAGCAGAAGCGCGTCAAGGCGCCGTTCGACGGCGTGCTCGGCATCCGCCGCGTCAACCTCGGCCAGTTCGTGCGGGCCGGCGATGCGCTGGTATCGCTCACCGACAGCCGCACGCTGTTCGCCAACCTCACGCTGCCCGAGACGGCGCTGCCCATGCTCCAGCGCAACCAGCAGGTGGCGCTGTCGGTCGATGCGTATCCGGGCCGGGTGTTCCAGGGCAGGCTCAGCACCATCGAGCCGCAGATCGGCAGCGACACACGCACCGTGCGCCTGCAGGCCACCATCGACAACGCAGACGGCACGCTCACGCCCGGCATGTTCGTCAATGGCAAGGTCGCGCTGCCTGCACGCACCGACGCCATCACCGTGCCCGAGACGGCCATCACCTACAGCACGCACGGCGACTCGGTGTTCGTGGTGCGGCCCGCGGAAAAGGGCGATGGCTTCACCGCGCAGCAGGTGTTCGTGAAAGCCGGCGAACGGCAGGATGGGCTGGTGGTGATCGAGACGGGCCTCGCGCCCGGCGACAAGGTCGTCACCTCAGGCCAGCTGCGCCTGTACACCGGCGCGGCCGTGATGCCGGCGGCCAAGGACACGCTGGCCCTCGCACAGGAAGCCAGGCCATGAAGTTCACCGACCTCTTCGTGCGCCGGCCCGTGCTGGCGCTGGTGGTGAGCACGCTCATCCTGCTGCTTGGCGCGGGTGCGCTGGGCGACCTGCCGGTGCGGCAATACCCGCTGACCGAGAGCACCACGCTCACCATCACCACGCAGTACCCCGGCGCCTCGCCGGAGCTGATGCAGGGCTTCGTCACGCAGCCGATCGCGCAGGCGGTGGCGACCATGGAGAACGTCGACTACCTGTCGTCGTCCTCCACGCTGGGCCGCAGCGTGATCAGCGTGCGCATGAAGCTCAACGCCGACGCCAACCAGGCGCTCACTCAGGCGATGGCGCAGGTCAGCCAGGTCAAGTACCGGCTGCCGGCCGAGGCCTTCGACCCGGTGATCCTGAAGTCATCGGGCGAGGCCACTGCGGTGGCCTACGTCGGCTTCTCGAGCAAGACGATGCCGATGCCGGCGCTCACCGACTACCTCTCGCGCGTGGTGCAGCCGCAGTTCGCGTCCATCACCGGCGTGTCGGGCGTCGAGGTCTCGGGCGGGCAGACGCTGGCGATGCGCGTGTGGCTCGACCCCAACCGCATGGCCGCGCGCGGCATCTCGGCCGGCGAGCTGGCCGACGCGCTGCGCCAGAACAACGTGCAGGCCGCACCCGGGCAGGTGAAGGGCTTGTACGTGGTGTCGAACATCCGCGTGAACACCGACCTGGTGAACGTGGCCGAGTTCCGCGACATGGTGGTCAAGCGCGACGGTGATGCCATCGTGCGCCTTGGCGACGTGGCCACCGTGGAGCTGGGCGCCGCAAGCGCCGACAGCAGCGCCACGATGGACGGCGTGCCCGCCATCTACCTCGGCCTGCAGGCGGCACCCAACGGCAACCCGCTGGTGATCGTGAAGCGCATCCGCGAGCTGCTGCCCGGCATCAGGCAGAACCTGCCGCCGGGCGTGGAAGTGCAGCTGCCCTTCGAGCTGGCTCGCTTCATCGAGGCTTCCATCGACGAGGTGCGCAAGACGCTGCTCGAAGCCATCGCCATCGTGGTGATCGTGATCTTCCTGTGCCTGGGCTCGGTGCGCGCGGTGCTGATTCCGGTGGTGACCATTCCGCTGTCGATGCTGGGCGCCGCCGCGCTGATGCTGCTGTTCGGCTTCAGCATCAACCTGCTGACCCTGCTGGCGATGGTGCTGGCCATCGGGCTGGTGGTGGACGACGCCATCGTGGTGGTCGAGAACGTGCACCGCCACATCGAGGAAGGCAAGTCGCGCGTGCAGGCCGCGCTGATCGGCGCGCGCGAAGTGGCAGGCCCGGTGATCGCGATGACGCTCACGCTGGCCGCGGTGTACGCGCCCATCGGCCTCATGGGCGGGCTCACGGGTTCGCTCTTCAAGGAGTTCGCCTTCACGCTGGCGGGCGCGGTGGTGGTGTCGGGCGTGATCGCGCTCACGCTGTCGCCGGTGATGAGTTCGTTCCTGCTGCCGCAGGACACCACCGGCAGCCGCATGGCGCGCGCGGCGGAGTCGTTCTTCCATCGGCTCGCCACAGGCTACGGCCGGCTGCTCGAAGTGTCGCTGCACCACCGCTGGGTGACCGGCGCGTTCGCAGCACTGGTGCTGGCCAGCCTGCCCTTCCTCTACAACGCGGCGCAGCGCGAGTTGGCTCCGGGCGAAGACCAGGCCATGGTGCTCACGGCCATCAAGTCGCCACAGCACGCCAACATCGACTACGTCGAGAAGTTCGGCAAGAAGTGGGACGAGGTGTTTGCCACGCTGCCCGAGAACACCGGCCGCTGGCTCATCAACGGCTCCGACGGCGTGTCGAACAGCATCGGCGGCGTGCAGCTGTCCGACTGGAAAGACCGCAAGCGCAACGCCGACCAGATCCAGGGCGACACGCAGGGCCGCATGAACGAGGTGGAAGGCAGCAGCGTCTTCGCGTTCCAGCTGCCCTCGCTGCCAGGCTCCACCGGCGGGCTGCCGGTGCAGATGGTCATCCGCAGCGCGGGCGACCACCGCACCGTCTTCGAGGCCATGGAAGCGCTGAAGAAGTCGGCGCGCGACAGCGGCAAGTTCGCCGTGGTCGACAGCGACCTGGAGTTCAACAGTCCCACGGTCGAGCTCCGCGTGGACCGCGCCAAGGCCAACAGCTTGGGCGTGACGATGAAGTCCATCGGCGACACGCTGGCGGTGCTGGTGGGCGAGAACTACGTCAACCGCTTCGGCATGGACGGCCGCTCGTATGACGTGATTCCGCAGTCGCCGCGCGAGCAGCGGCTGACGGCAGAGGCGCTCTCGCGCTATTTCGTGAAGAGCGCGAGCGGCCAGCCCGTGCCGCTGGCCAATCTGGTGCAGCTGTCGACCAGCGTGGGCCCCAACAAGCTCACGCAGTTCAACCAGCTCAACGCCTCCACCTTCCAGGCCATTCCGGCGCCGGGCGTGACCATGGGCGACGCGGTGGCCTTCCTGAGCGAAGAGGCGAAGAAGCTGCCGGCCGGCTTCAGCTACGACTGGCAGTCGGACGCGCGGCAGTTCACGCAGGAGGGTTCCGCCCTGGTGATGGCCTTCGTGTTTGCCATCGTGGTGATCTACCTGGTGCTGGCCGCGCAGTACGAGAGCCTGCGCGACCCGCTGATCATCCTGATCAGCGGGCCGATGTCGATCTGCGGCGCGCTGGTGCCGCTGGCGCTGGGCTTCGGCACCATCAACATCTACACGCAGATCGGGCTGGTGACGCTGATCGGGCTCATCAGCAAGCACGGCATCCTGATGGTGGAGTTTGCCAACGAGATCCAGATGCACAAGGGCCTCGACCGGCGCGCATCGATCGAAGAGGCCGCGCGCATACGGCTGCGCCCCATCCTGATGACCACGGCCGCGATGGTGATGGGCCTGGTGCCGCTGCTGTTCGCGAGCGGTGCGGGCGCCAACAGCCGATTCAGCATCGGCCTGGTGATCGTGGTCGGCATGCTGGTGGGCACGCTGTTCACGCTGTTCGTGCTGCCCACCATGTACACGCTGCTGGCGCGCGACCACCGCGCGGCGGGCCGCTCGCGGCGCACGGCCGAACTCGATGCGCTGGCCGAAGGAGCATGACGATGAACCGACTTTTTTCATGCACAGCACCCTTTGCGTTGAGCCTGCTCGTGCTGGCGGGCTGCGCGGTCGGGCCTGAGTACACCGCGCCTTCGGATGCGCCGGTTGCCATCTCCGCACCCGAGCGCTCGCTGTTCGCCGGCGACGCGGTGCAGCGCGACTGGTGGCGCCAGCTCGACGACCCGCAGCTCGATGCGCTGATCGACCGCGCGCTGGCCGCCAACCACGACATCCGCATCGCGCAGGCCCGGCTGCTCGAAGCCCGCGCCACGCAGACGGAAGCCGAGCTCGACCGGCTGCCGGTGGTCACCGCAGGCGCGAGCAAGACGCGCAGCATCGCGCAAGGCAACAACGGCCTGCAGCCCGATGTGCGATCGCTCGCGCAGAGCAGCCGCGCGGGCTTCGACGCCTCGTGGGAAATCGACCTGTTCGGCCGGCTGAAGCGGCTCGATGAAGCAGCGACCGCACGCGCCGAAGCCAGCGCCGCAGACCTGGAGCAGGTGCGCATCGTGGCCGTGGCCGAACTGGCCCGCAACTACTACGAGATGCGCGGTGCGGAGCAGCGCATTGCCGTGACGCGCCGCACGCTCGACAGCCTGCGCCAGAGCCTGCGCGTGACCGATGCGCAGGTGCGGACCGGCCGCGGCCTCGAGGGCGACCTGGCGAGCGCGCAGGCCAACCTCGCGAGCACCGAGAGCCAGCTGCCGGCGCTCGAGACGACGCGCCGCCAGGCCGCCTACCGCGTCGCGGTGCTGGCCGGCCTGCGCCCCGCCGAGCTCGAACCGATGCTGCAGCCCCGGCCGCTGCATGCACTCGACAGGCGCCTGCCCGTCGGCGACCTGGCCGACCTGCTGCGCCGCCGGCCCGACGTGCTGCGCGCCGAGCGCCGCCTCGCGGCCAGCACGGCGGACGTGGGCGCGGTCACGGCCGAGCTGTATCCGCGCTTCGACATCGGCGGCTTCCTCGGTTTCATCGCCTTGCGCGGTTCCGACCTGGGAAGCTCGTCGAGCCGGGCTTTCAGCGTGACGCCCGGCGTGGGTTGGACCGCCCTTCGGCTGGGCTCCGTGAAGGCCCGCGTGCGCGGCGCCCAGGCCCGCGCCGAAGGCGACCGCGCGCTCTACGAGCAGACCGTGCTGCGCGCCATCGAGGACGTCGAGAACGCCCTCACCGGGTACGGCCAGAACCAGCTGCGGCTGCAGCGGCTGGTGGAGGCTTCGGCCCGCAGCGCCCGCGCCGCCGAACTGATCGAGGTGCGCTACCGCGAAGGCGCCGCGCCCTACCTGAGCGTGCTCGACGCCCAGCGCACCCTGCTGCGCGCGCAGGATGCCGTGGCCGAGGCCGAAACCGCCTCGTACACCAGCCTCGTCGCGCTCTACAAGGCGCTGGGCGGCGGCTGGCAAGCACCCGCGGCGGCAAGGGGAGGTCCAACCACCTGACAATGGACCCGTTTTCCTCCACGACCGAACCCGCCATGCCCGCCCCAGATGCCGCCAAGCCCACCTGGATGCCGCACCAGCCGGCAGACCGCATCCTCTCAACGCTCAAGACCCGCGGCGCGCTCGGCATTCCCGACATCGCCAAGGTGCTGAACGTCACCGTGGAAGCGGTGCGCCAGCAGATGGCCAAGCTGGAGGCCGAGGGCCTGGTCGACGCCGAGAGCCGCCCGATCGGCCGCGGCCGGCCCACGCAGATCTGGCGGCTCACCGGGGAAGGCCACAAGCGCTTTCCCGACACGCACGCCGAGATGACGGTGCAGATGATCAGCGCCGTCATCAGCGTGTTCGGCGAGAAGGGCATGGACCAGCTCATCACGGCGCGCGAGGCCGCCATGCGCGCCAGCTACACGCAGGCCATGCGCGGCGCGCGCAGCCTGAAGACGCGGCTTGCGCGGCTGGCGGAAATCCGCAGCCGCGAAGGCTACATGGCCGAGTTCCGGCCAGAAGACGAGGAAGGCCAGGGCAACGGCTGGCTCTTCATCGAGAACCATTGCCCCATCTGCACGGCGGCGCAGGCCTGCAGCGGCTTCTGCCGCAGCGAGCTGCAGCTCTTCGACGAAGTGCTGGGGCCCGACGTGACCGTGAGCCGTGTCGAGCATGTGCTCGCGGGCGCGCGGCGCTGTGCCTACCGGGTCGTGCCCAAGCCGGGCGCGTTGCCGGCCGACGAGTGAATCCGCTTTTTCTTTTTCAACAACCACGAAGGTAATCACGATGGAACACAAGCTCCCACCCCTGCCCTACGCCCTGGACGCGCTGGCACCCGAGTACTCGCAGGAAACCCTCGAGTACCACTACGGCAAGCACCACAACGCCTACGTGGTGAACCTCAACAACCTGCAGAAGGGCACCGAATTCGAAGCGATGACGCTCGAGGAGATCGTCAAGAAATCCAGCGGCGGCATCTACAACAACGCAGCCCAGATCTGGAACCACACCTTCTTCTGGAACTGCATGAAGCCGCAAGGCGGCGGCGCACCGACCGGCGCGCTGGCCAAGGCCATCGAAGCCAAGTGGGGCAGCTACGACGCCTTCAAGGAAGCCTTCGTGAAGTCGGCCGTGGGCAACTTCGGCTCGGGCTGGACGTGGCTGGTGAAGAAGGCCGACGGCTCGGTGGACATCGTGAACACCGGTGCCGCCGGCACGCCGCTGACCACCGCGGACACCGCGCTGCTGACGGTGGACGTCTGGGAACACGCCTACTACATCGACTACCGCAACCTGCGCCCGAAGTTCGTCGAGACCTTCCTGGCCAAGCTGGCCAACTGGGAATTCGCCGAGAAGAACTTCGGCTGACGCATCGCCGGCCGCCCGGCCGGCCCCTGAAGCACGCGGCCCCCATGCCATCCTCGGCATGGGGGCCGCTCCATTTCCGAGCCAGCGCGAGCCGATACGGGTCCCATCGCGAATCGCGAAAACCCCCGGCACACCGCTTCCGGCACACTGCACCCCCGGTGCAGTGAAGACAATGCGACTGCAACCCCGATCCGCTTCGCTCCCCACAAAGAGACAACCATGATCCGCAGACACCTCGGCACGCTGGCCATCGCGCTGGCACTCCCGCTGGCCTTCACGGCCCCCCTCGCCCACGCACAGACCGCAGCCTACCCCGCCAAGCCGATCCGCATGATCGTGCCCTTCCCGCCCGGCGGCGGCACCGACATCCTGGCGCGCCTGGTCGCGCAGAAGCTCACCGAGGTGAACCACTGGACAGTGGTGCCCGACAACCGCGCGGGCGCCGGCGGCACCATCGGCATCGCCGAGGCAGCGCGCGCCGCGCCCACGGGCTACGACATCGTGATGGGCCAGAAGGACAACATGGTCGTCGCGCCCTGGCTCTACAAGAACCTGAGCTACAACCCCGTGAAAGACCTGACCGCCGTGGCCCACGTGGCCTACACGCCGGTGGTGATCGTCACGCAGGCCAACTCCAAGTTCAAGACGCTCGACGACGTGGTGAAGGCCGCGCGCGCCGCGCCCGACACCATCACCTACGGCTCGCCCGGCAACGGCACCACCATCCACCTGGCCGGCGAGATCTTCAACGGCGCGGCCAAGATCAAGATGCGTCACGTGCCCTACAAGGGCTCCAACGCGGCCATGATGGACGTGCTGGCGGGCAACGTCGACCTGATGGTGTCGTCGGTGCCCTCGGCCATGGCGCAGATCAAGGCGGGCAAGCTGCGGCCGCTGGCAGTGACCTCGGCCAAGCGCAGCACCTCGCTGCCCGACACGCCCACCGTGGCCGAGCTGGGCTACAAGGACTTCGACGTGAGCACCTGGTACGGCCTGTTCGTGCCGGCCGGCACGCCCAAGGACGTGGTGGCCACGCTCAATGCCGAAGTCAACAAGCTGCTGGCCACGCCTGAAATGAAGGCAGCCATCATCGCCCAGGGCGCCGAGCCGCAAAGCATGACGCCGGAGCAGTTCGGCAAGCTGCTGAAGACCGACTACGAAAAGTGGAAGGGCATCGTGCAAGCCTCGGGCGCGACAATCGAATAAGACTGGGCGTCGCAGAATGGTGTCTCCGGAACAAGCCGCAACGACGGCATGGAGACACCGATGGTTCCTTCCTTTCCCCTGAAGACAGCCGCCCTGGCGGCGGTTGTCGCCCTCGTCCAGGGCTGCGCGCAGACACCCGCGCAGAAGCCTTCCGACGCAACAGTGGCCGCGCACGTCACGGCGGCCACGCAGGCCGCGGGCACCGACCTCGGGCCCCTGCTCTCGCTCTGCAAGCCCGCCCCCGCCACGCGTCCGCCGCAGGAAGAGCTCGACAGGGGCCTCCCCCTGCTCATCAACAAGCCGGCACCGCCGCCCGCCAAGGCCTTCGACAACCTGTACTTCGTGGGCGCCGACTGGGTCAGCGCGTGGGCCATCAAGACCTCGGACGGCATCATCCTCATCGATGCGCTCAACAACCAGGTGGAAGCCGCCGCGCTCATAGAAGGCGGCATGCGCAAGCTGGGCCTGGACCCGGCGCAGATCAAGTACGTGGTCGTCACGCACGGCCACGGCGACCACTATGGCGGCGCGCCCTACCTCGCGCAGAAGTACCGCGCGCGCGTGGTGATGAGCGACGCCGACTGGACGATGACCGAGACCAAGCTCGAATTCGCCACGCCCATCTGGGGCGCGCCGCCCAGGCGCGGCGCGGGCGACATCTCTGCGAAGGACGGCGAACGCATCACCCTGGGCGACACCACCGTCACGCTGTACCTCACGCCGGGCCACACCATGGGCACGCTCTCGCCGGTGTTCGACGTGAGCGAGAACGGCAGGAAGCACCGCGCCATGCTCTGGGGCGGCACGGGCTTCAACTTCGGCAAGGACATGCAGCGGCTGGACAGCTACATCGCGTCCACGCGGCGCATGGACTCGCTGGTGAAGGCGCAGAACATCGACGTGATGCTGTCGAACCACTCGAACGTCGACAGCTCGCAGGCCAAGATGGCCGCGCTGCGGAACCAGCCGGCCGGCGCGTCGAACCCCTTCGTGATGGGCACGCCGACGGTGGAGCGGGCGTTGCGCGTGATGGGCGAGTGCGCGCAGGCGCAGCGCGACAGGTTCGCGATGCAGTGAGCGGGCCTTTGCTCCTTCCCCCTCCGGGGGAGGGAGAAATACCGAAGACTCAGTCCGGCACGAACTTGCTGTTGAAGATGGCCACGTCCGATTCGAGCTCGAACGTCGCCACCTGCCCCATCTTCCCGTCGCTCATCCTGCAGGCCGAGAACAGGCTGTAGCGGCCCTTGAAGTAGAACTCGTCCATCACGATCAGCGCGTACGGGTAGGGCACGAAGACCTGGTGCTCGAAGACGATGCGGTGCACGTTCCTCGGCGAGGGGAAGAGCTTGTATTCGAGCGTGTCGATCGACTTGGCGGTGGCCATGGCTTGGGTGTCCCAGGTTTCAGGCCGGATCGCGCACGTCGGCCACGGGCTTGGCGCCGAAGTCTTCGCGCGCCAGGTAGCCCAGCACCTTCGCAGCAGCCGTGGCGGGGCTGTCGAGCATGCCTTCGTTCTTCATCTTCTCGAAGCGCGTGCGGTCGGGGAACTTGTCGGCCGAGGCGCCACGCAGCTGCACCTGCATGTCGGTGTCGATCACGCCGGGCGCGAGCGAGACGATGCGCGCGCCGTTCGGGGCGTTCGCCTCTTCGAGCGCCACGGCGCGCGAGAAGTGGTCCATGCCGGCCTTGGCCGCGCAGTAGGGCGCCTGGCTGCCCATCGCGTTGCGGCCCAGGCCCGACGAGATGTTGAGCACCTTGCGCACGCCGCGCCATTCGCGCGTCGCGCCCAGGAACGCGGCGGTCAGCAGCATCGGCGCCTCCAGGCCGATGCGCAGGGCCAGCGACAGCTCGGCCTCCACGGCGCGCGACAGCGGCGCCGGGTTGCCGACGGTGCCGGCGTTGTTGATGAGCGTGACGCTGTCGAAGCGCTGCGCGTCGACGGTCTCGAGCCATGCCGACACGCGCTCCGATGCAGCCACCGGGTCGGACAGGTCCTGCTCCCATTGCACGAGTTCGGCGCCGGCGGCCTTGGCGGCTTCGGCCAGCTCGGGCGACTGCTTGCGCGAGATGCCGAGCACCGTGTGGCCGGCCTGCAGCAGCTGCATGGCCATGGCCTGGCCCAGGCCGCGCGAGGCGCCGGTGATGAGGGTGAGGTGGGAAGCGGTCATCGGAGAGTGGTCTTTCTGGAAAGGAGGCGGGGAGATTAAGGGGTATTGAAAAGCCTCGCGGCTCAACCGGTCCGGAACTGCTTGCGCAGGAAGTTGCGGTGCCGCGCGATGTGCTGCAGCTGCGCGGGCGCGACGGTGCCGCCCAGGTCGACTTCGTCCGCGCCGTTGAGCACCGCGTTGGCGTTGGCCATGGCGCGCGCCACGACCTCTTCCTCGCTCACGCCGAGCTGCGCCGCAAGGTCGAGCGCCACGCGCCGCATGGCGCGCTGCGAGAGCATCCACATGGCGCCGAAGCGGTCCCATGCGAGCGCGGTTTCCTCGGCCTTCTCTCGGTCGGCGAGGATTTCGCTGAGCGGCTTGGCCAGCACCGCATCGAGTTCCTCGAGCTTTTCGGCCAGCTGCTCGTTGCGCGCGAGCGCCTCTTCGAGCGTCGGCCCGGCCGCTTCGGCCTCGGGCTTCTTCGGCTGCTCCGGGGGCGGGATGAACGCGGCCTCCGCATTCGCGGGCACGATCTGTATCTGGTCTTTGAGCGTCATGAGGTTTCCGTTTCCGCGGAGGGTTGGATGTTCTTCTTGTTCGACATCGCGGTGGCCCGCAGGCCCGGCAGGTCGAGCACGCGCAGGCCACCGTACTCCACGCGGATCAACCCCTGCGCCGACAGGCCGTTGAGCGCCTCGTTGACCCGCTGGCGCGACAGGCCGACCAGGTAGGCCAGCTCCTGCTGCGTGATGCGCAACACCTCGCCCACGCCGGGGTACAGCACCGGGTTGAACAGCGACACCAGGTTGCGCGCCACGCGGGCGTCGGGGTTGTTGAGCCGGTCGATCTCCAGCGCCGCGATGAACTGGCCGAGCCGCTCGTTGAGCTGGTTCATCACGAAGCGGTTGAAGCCGATGGAATGGTCGAGCAGCCAGTGGAAGCTCTCGGTCGGCAGGCCCGCGATGAGGCTGCGGCGCAGCGCCTGGATGTTGTAGCGGTAGGGCTCGCGCTTCATCACCGTGCCTTCGCCGAACCAGCCGCCGGGCGGCACGCCGGTGTAGGTGACGGAGCCGCCGTCGGCGTTGTCGTTGCTCATCTTCAGCAGCCCCTCGACCACGCCGAACCAGTAGGTGGGCGAGCGGCCGACGCGGCACACCAGGTCGCCGGGCTCCGCTTCGCCGACCACCAGCGTGGCCTCGGCGCGGCGGCGTTCGGCGGGGGTGAGCGTGGGCAGCCAGGGAATGCCGTCGAGCTCGGCGGCGTTGGCCGGACGGACGCGGTCCTTGATCGAACCGCCGAGCACGTTGTTGTGGTTGAGGTTGCCGCGAGGCATCGGGAAACTCCGGGGAGTAGTGTCCCTAGGATTGTCGTTGGAACGACAACCGGGCGTCAAAGTGAGACCTACGATCCGCCCACTGTGCAAACAACCGCCCCCACCTTCCCCCGCCTGATGCTCGCGCATGCCGAGGCCCGACCCGAGTCGCCGGCCGTGCGCGAGAAGGATCTCGGCATCTGGCAAACCTGGACCTGGAACGCCGTGGCGCAGGAAGTGCGCGAAATGGCCTGCGGCCTGGCGAGCCTGGGCTTCAAGGCCAACGACAACCTGGCCATCGTCGGCGCCAACCGGCCGCACCTGTACATGGCGGTGATCGCCGCGCAGAGCCTGCGCGGCGTGCCGGTGCCGCTGTACCAGGACGCGGTGGCCGGCGAGATGGTCTTCATGCTGCAGGACGCGGGCATCGAGTTCGTGATCGCCGAAGACCAGGAGCAGGTCGACAAGCTGCTGGAGTGCCGCGAGATCCAGCAGGGCAAGCTGCCGGCCATCCGCCACATCATCTACGACGACCCCAAGGGCCTGCGCCACTACGACCAGCCCGGGCTCTTGAGCTACGAGCAGCTGCGCGCGGTGGGCCGCGAGTTCGACAAGGCCAACGTGGGCTACTACGACCGCGCGGTCGCCAGCGGCGAGGCGACGGACGTGGGCGTGATCCTCTACACCTCCGGCACCACCGGCCGCCCCAAGGGCGTGTGCCAGACGCATGCGAGCTTCATCGCGGCGGGCCGCGGCGGCGTGGAGACCGACCGGCTCGGCCCCGGCGACAACATCATGAGCTACCTGCCGATGGCCTGGGTGGGCGACCACCTGTTCTCGGTGGCGCAGTGGCTGGTGGGCGGCTTCACGCTCAACTGCCCCGAGTCCGCCGAGACGGTGATGAACGACATGCGCGAGATCGGCCCGAGCTATTACTTCGGCCCGCCGCGCACCTTCGAAGGCCTGCTCACCGCCGTGTCGATCCGCATGGAAGACGCGGCCGCGCCCAAGCGCTGGCTGTATGCCAGGTTCATGGCGCTCGCACAGCGCGTGGGCGCGGACATTCTCAACGGCGCGCCGGTGGGCGCCGGTGACCGGCTGATGTACGCCCTGGGCAACCTGCTGATCTACGGCCCGCTGCGCAACGTGCTGGGCATGAGCCGCATCCGCGTGGCCTACACAGCGGGCGCGGCCATCGGGCCGGACCTGTTCCGCTTCTACCGCTCCATCGGCGTGAACCTGAAGCAGTTCTACGGCCAGACCGAGACCTGCGCCTACGTGTGCCTGCAGCAGGACGGCAAGGTCAAGCTGCAGACCGTGGGCACGGCCGCGCCGGGCATCGAGCTGAAGATCGCGGAAGACGGCGAGGTGCTGGTGCGCGGCGTGTCGGTGCTCAAGGAGTACTACAAGCGCCCCGACGCCACCGCCGAGGTGCTTGACGCCAACGGCTACTTCCACACCGGCGACGCGGGCGTGCTCGACAGCGAAGGCCACCTGCGCATCATCGACCGCGCCAAGGACGTGGGCCGGCTCGTGAGCGGCGCGATCTTCGCGCCCAACTACATCGAGAACAAGCTTAAGTTCTTCCCGCAGATCAAGGAGGCCGTGTGCTTCGGCAACGGCCGCGACGAAGTGTGCGCGGCCATCAACATCGACTACGAGGCCGTGGGCAACTGGGCCGAGCGGCGCGGGCTGGCCTACGGCGGCTACGTCGACCTGGCCGGCAAGCCCGACGTGCTGGCGCTGGTGGCCGAATGCATCGGCAAGGTCAACGCCGACCTCGCGGCCGAGGACGGCATGGGCGAGACGCAGATCGCGCGCTTCCTGGTGCTGCACAAGGAGCTCGACCCCGACGACGACGAACTGACCCGCACGCGCAAGGTGCGCCGCGGCTTCATTGCCGAGAAATACGCGGTGCTGGTCGATGCGCTCTATGGCCGCAAGACCGAGCAGTACATCGAGACCCAGGTCAAGTTCGAGGACGGGCGCACGGGCACGGTGAGCGCCACGCTGAGGGTCGTCGATGCGAAGACTTTCCCCATCATCGTGAAGGCGGCGGCATGAGCACCAGGAAGACCGGCGAGGTCATCCTCGACGTGCAGAACATCAGCCTGAGCTTCGGCGGCGTGAAGGCGCTGACGGACATCAGCTTCAACGTGCGCGAGCACGAGGTGCGGGCCATCATCGGCCCCAACGGCGCGGGCAAGAGCTCGATGCTGAACTGCATCAACGGCGTCTACTGGCCGCAGCAGGGCTCCATCACCTTCCGCGGCCAGACCTTCAAGCACATGAACTCGCGCCAGGTGGCGGAGATGGGCGTGGCGCGCACCTTCCAGAACCTGGCGCTGTTCAAGGGCATGAGCGTGCTCGACAACATCATGACCGGGCGCAACCTCAAGATGAAGAGCGGCCTGTTCGCCCAGGCGCTGCGCTGGGGCCCGGCCGAGCGCGAGGAGCTGCGGCACCGCGAGTTCGTCGAGCACATCATCGACTTCCTGGAGATCCAGGCGCACCGCAAGACGCCCGTGGGCCGCCTGCCCTACGGCCTGCAGAAGCGCGTCGACCTGGGCCGCGCGCTCGCGATGGAGCCGCAGGTGCTGCTGCTGGACGAGCCCATGGCCGGCATGAACGTGGAAGAGAAGCAGGACATGAGCCGCTTCATCCTCGACGTGAACGACGAGTTCGGCGCAACCATCGTGCTGATCGAGCACGACATGGGCGTGGTGATGGACATCTCCGACCGCGTGGTGGTGCTGGACTACGGCAAGAAGATCGGCGACGGGACGCCCGATGAGGTGCGCAACAACGATGACGTGATCCGGGCATACCTGGGTGTGGAGCACTGACGCCATGCCGAGCCTCGCCCTGAAGCATTGCTCCTTCCCCCTCCGGGGGAAGGCTGGGATGGGGGCACGCGGAGCGCCCATTGGATATGCCGCGTGTCCCCACCCCAACCCTCCCCCGAAAGGGGAGGGAGAAAAACAAGAAAGAAACTGACCATGGGCTTTTTCCTCGAAACCCTTTTCGGCGGCCTCATGGTCGGCATGCTCTATTCGCTGATCGCCATCGGCTTCGTGCTGATCTACAAGGCCTCCGGCGTCTTCAACTTCGCGCAGGGCGCGATGGTGCTGTTCGCCGCGCTGGCCATGGCGCGCTTCTCCGAGTGGTTCCCGCTGTGGTTCGGCTTCCAGAGCCAGATCCTCGCGAACATCCTGGCCTTCGTCGCGGCCATGGCCGTGATGGTGGTGGTCGCCTGGCTGATCGAGCGGCTCGCGCTCAGCAAGCTGGTGAACCAGGAAGGCATCACGCTGCTGATGGCCACGCTGGGCATCGCCTACTTCCTCGACGGCATGGGCCAGACGCTGTTCGGCAACGACATCTACAAGATCGACGTGGGCATGCCCAAGGAACCGCTGATGGTGCTCGAAGGCACCTTCCAGGGCGGCCTGCTGCTGAGCCAGGAAGACCTGATCGCCGCGCTGGTGGCGGCCGGGCTGGTGGTGGTGCTGGCCATCTTCTTCCAGAAGACGGCCACCGGCCGCGCCCTGCGCGCGGTAGCCGACGACCACCAGGCCGCTCAGTCGATCGGCATTCCGCTCAAGCGCATCTGGGTGATCGTGTGGTCGGTGGCCGGCTTCTCGGCGCTGGTGGCCGGGATCATCTGGGGGTCGAAGCTGGGCGTGCAGTTCTCGCTGTCGCTGGTGGCGCTGAAGGCGCTGCCGGTGGTGATCCTCGGCGGGCTCACCTCGATACCGGGCGCCATCATCGGCGGCCTGCTGATCGGGGTGGGCGAGAAGCTGTCCGAAATCTATCTCGGCCCCATGCTCGGTGGCGGCATCGAGATCTGGTTTGCCTATGTTCTTGCACTGGTCTTCCTGCTCGTCCGGCCCCAGGGGCTGTTCGGCGAGAAGATCATCGATCGGGTCTGAGCGATGTTCTACAGAGAAAACGGCCAGTTCAAGTCGAGCTACAGGGCCGACCAGCAGATCTTCCCGATCGCGCAGGACCGCATCGCGATCCTGGTGCTGCTGCTCGTGGCGTTCGTGGTGGTGCCGCTGGGCGTGTCCGACTACTGGATGCGCGCCATCCTCACGCCCTTCCTGATTCTTTCGCTCGCGGCGCTGGGGCTGAACATCCTGGTGGGCTACTGCGGCCAGATTTCGCTGGGCACCGGCGCCTTCATGGCGGTGGGCGCCTATGCGGCCTACAACTTCCAGGTGCGCATCGAGGGCATGCCGCTCATCGCGTCGCTGCTGCTGGGCGGCCTGTGCGCCACGGTGATCGGCGTGCTGTTCGGCATTCCGAGCCTGCGCATCAAGGGCCTGTACCTTGCGGTGGCCACGCTGGCGGCGCAGTTCTTCACCGACTGGGCCTTCCTGCGCATCCAGTGGTTCACCAACAATTCTTCGTCGGGTTCGGTGAGCGTGGCGGGGCTCAACGTGTTCGGCGTGCCGATCGAATCGCCGGTGCAGAAGTATCTGTTCTGCCTGGCCTTCGTGGTGGTGTTCGCGCTGCTGGCCAAGAACCTGGTGCGCAGCGCCATCGGCCGCGAGTGGATGGCGATGCGCGACATGGACGTGGCCGCAGCGGTGATCGGCATCCGCCCGGTGTACGCCAAGCTCACGGCCTTTGCGGTGAGCAGCTTTATCGTCGGCGTGGCGGGCGCGCTGTGGGGCTTCGTGCACCTGGGGGCGTGGGAGCCGGCGGCCTTCAGCATCGACCGCTCGTTCCAGCTGCTGTTCATGGTGATCATCGGCGGGCTCGGCTCGATCATGGGCAGCTTCTTCGGCGCCGCGTTCATCGTGCTGCTGCCGCTGTTCCTGAACCAGCTACCGGCGTGGCTGGGCTTCTCGATTTCGACCGCGCTGGCCTCGCACCTGGAGACCATGATCTTCGGCGCGCTGATCGTGTTCTTCCTGATCGTCGAGCCGCACGGGCTGGCCCGGCTGTGGTCCACGGCCAAGGAGAAGCTGCGGCTGTGGCCCTTCCCGCATTGATCCGTTTCGAAAGTTCCCGTTCGTAAAAACCCGGCACCGAGGTGCCCACAAAAGGAGACAGGCATGAAACTGAAATCGCTCGCTCTGACCGCCGCCCTGGTGGCCAGCACCCTCGGCGCCATGCTCGCGCCATCGGTCGCCCAGGCGCAGGCCAAGGAACAGTTCTTCCCGCTGCTGGTGTACCGCACCGGCCCCTACGCGCCCAACGGCACGCCCTGGGCCAACGGCAAGCAGGACTACCTGAAGCTGGTGAACGCGCAAGGCGGCATCAACGGCGTGAAGATCACGTTTGAAGAATGCGAAACGGGCTACGCCACCGACAAGGGCGTGGAATGCTACGAACGCCTGAAGGGCCGCCCCGGCGTCGCGTTGTTCGACCCGCAGGCCACCGGCATCACCTTCGCGCTGACCGACAAGGTGCCCACCGACAAGATCCCGCTCGTCACGCTGGGCTACGGCCTCGCGGCCTCGCAGGACGGCGGCGTCTTCAAGTGGAACTTCCCGCTGATGGGCTCCTACTGGACCGCGGCCGACATCCTGATCCAGCACCTGGGCAAGAAGGAAGGCGGCATGGACAAGCTCAAGGGCAAGAAGATCGCCCTCGTCTACCACGACTCGCCCTTCGGCAAGGAACCGATTCCGCTGCTGCAGGAGCGCGCGAAGATGCACGGCTTCGACCTGTCGCTGATTCCGGTGACGGCGCCGGGCGTCGAGCAGAAGTCGGCCTGGCTGCAGGTGCGCCAGCAGCGCCCCGACTTCGTGCTGCTGTGGGGCTGGGGCGTGATGAACTCCACCGCGCTGAAAGAGGCCGTGGCCACCGGCTACCCGCGCGAGAAGATGTACGGCGTGTGGTGGGCCGGCGCCGAGCCCGACGTGAAGGACGTGGGCGCCAACGCCAAGGGCTACAACGCGCTGGCGCTGAACGGTTCCGGTCCCGACAACAAGGTGATCCAGGACATCCTCAAGCAGGTGCACGACAAGGGCCAGGGCACGGGCCCGAAGGAAGAAGTGGGCTCAGTGCTGTACACGCGCGGCGCGATCATCTCGATGCTCGGCGTCGAGGCGGTGCGGCGCGCGCAGGAGCGCTTCGGCAAGGGCAAGGTCATGACCGGCGAGCAGGTGCGCTGGGGCCTGGAGAACCTGGCGCTCGACCAGAAGAAGCTCGACGCGCTGGGCTTCGCGGGCGTGATGCGTCCGGTGAGCACCTCGTGCCAGGACCACATCGGCTCGACCTGGGCGCGCATGGAAACCTGGGACGGCGCCAAGTGGAACATCGCGCCCGACTGGTACCAGGCCGACGACCAGATCATCAAGCCGATGGCCAAGGCAGCGGCCGACAAGTACGCAACCGAAAAGAAACTGACGCGCCGCGAGGCAGCCGACTGCCAGTCTTGAGCTGACCCCCAGTCTTCGCGCACTTCGTGTCGCTTCGCCAACCCCCTTCCAGGGGGCAACACCTGCGGCCCGGCAAAGCCGGTTCCGCGGTGTTCCCTGGAGGGAGGATGGCCGAGCGGGCATCCGAAAGAACTGCGCTGTTGTTCTTTCGAATGCTTCGGACCACACCATGAGCGAACCCAACATCCTCCTCAACGTCAACGGCATCGAGGTCATCTACAACCACGTGATCCTGGTGCTCAAGGGCGTCTCGCTCACGGTGCCCGACGGCGGCATCGTGGCGCTGCTCGGCGGCAACGGCGCGGGCAAGACGACCACGCTGCGCGCGGTGAGCAACCTGCTCGCGGGCGAACGCGGCGCGGTCACCAAGGGCACCATCGAGCTGCGCGGCGAGCGCATCGAGGCGCTTTCGCCTGCGGAGCTGGTCAAGCGCGGGCTGATCCAGGTGATGGAAGGCCGGCACTGCTTCGCGCACCTGACGATCGAGGAGAACCTGATGACCGGCGCCTACACGCGCACCGACGGCAAGGCCGCGGTGCAGCAGACGCTGGAGAAGGTGTACGCGTATTTCCCGCGGCTGAAGACGCGGCGTACTTCGCAGGCGGCCTACACATCGGGTGGCGAGCAGCAGATGTGCGCCATCGGCCGCGCGTTGATGGCCAACCCGACGATGGTGCTGCTCGACGAACCCTCGATGGGTCTCGCGCCGCAGATCGTGGAGGAGGTGTTCGAGATCGTGAAAGACCTCAACACCAAGGAGCGCGTGACTTTCCTGCTGGCCGAGCAGAACACCAACATGGCGCTGCGCTATGCCGACTACGGCTACATCCTGGAGAACGGACGCATCGTGATGGACGGCGAGGCGAAGAGCCTGCGCGAGAACGAGGACGTGAAGGAGTTCTACCTTGGCGTGGGTGGCGCGGACCGCAAGAGTTTCCGGGACGTGAAGAGCTACAAGCGGCGCAAGAGGTGGCTGGCTTGAGAGTGCATTCGGCGCGCGATCAGGCCGACGGGGTACCTTGCTCCGCGAATGTCCCCCGGCCTGCGGCCTCCTCCTTTATTTCGCTGCGCAAGGCACCCCATCGGCCTGATCGTTCAGAGCACGGGTTGATCGGCCGCAAACCAACAGGGTGCCCTGTGCACAGGGCGTCGGGTGCTCCCCGCAGCGAAATAAAGGAGGAGGGGCGCAGCCCCGGGGGACATTCGCGGAGGGGAGTACCCGATGGCCTGTGCACACACCCCGAACAAACACCGCTCGGTAAAGAACTGAACTGAACAGATTGAAGGGTACGGACATGACCGACCACTACGACAAGCTAGAAATCCGTGACCCCGCCGAACGCGAACGCGACCTGCTGGCCGCCTTGCCCAGGCAGATCGCGCAAGCCCGGAGCGCCGCACCCGCGTTCGCGAAAATCCTCGACGGCGTCAAGCCCGCCGACATCACCACGCGCGAAGCACTCGCCAGACTGCCCGTCACGCGCAAATCGGAACTGCTCGAACTGCAGAAAGCCCGCCGCGCCGACGACCCCTTCGGCGGATTCTCATCCATCGCACGCGGCCCGCGCATGCCCCGCGTGTTCGCGAGCCCCGGCACCATCTACGAACCCGAGGGCGAAGCGCGCGACTACTGGCGCACCGCTCGTGCATTGCATGCGGCGGGCTTTCGCGGCGGCGAGCTGATCCACAACAGCTTCAGCTATCACATGACGCCTGCCGGCTCCATCATGGAAAGCGGCGCGCACGCATTGGGCTGCAGCGTCTTCGCGGGCGGCACCGGGCAGACCGAACAGCAGCTCGAAGCCATGGCCGACCTCAAGCCCGAAGGCTACGCAGGCACGCCCAGCTTCCTGAAGATATTGCTGGAGAAAGCCGAAGAGAAAGGGCTGAAGCTGCCCTCGCTCACCAAGGCACTCGTCTCCGGCGAAGCCTTTCCGCCGAGCCTGCGCGACTGGATCGCCGCGCATGGCGTGAAGGGCACGCAGTGCTACGCCACGGCCGACCTGGGCCTCATCGCCTACGAGACCAGCGCGCGCGAAGGGCTGGTGATCGACGAGGGCGTGCTGGTCGAGATCGTGCGGCCCGGCACCGGAGACCCGGTGCCCGACGGCGAAGTCGGCGAAATCGTCGTCACCACCTTCAACCCCGACTATCCGCTGGTGCGCTTCGGCACCGGCGACCTGTCGGCGGTGCTCGCGGGCACATGCCCCACGGGCCGCACCAACAAGCGCATCAAGGGGTGGCTCGGCCGGGCCGACCAGACCACCAAGGTGCGCGGCATGTTCGTGCATCCCTCGCAGGTGGCCGAGATACTGCGGCGCTTTCCCGAGGCGCGGCGCGCGCGGCTGGTGGTGTCCGGCGAGATGGGCGACGACCGCATGACGCTGCAGCTCGAATGCGACGGTGCCGTGCCCCAGGGGCTGCAGGCGCGCGTTGGCGATGCGATACGCGAAGTGACCAAGCTGCGCGGCGAAGTCGTGGTGGTGGGCGCAGGCGAGCTGCCCAACGACGGCAAGGTGATCGAAGACGCGCGCAGCTACAAGTAGCGGCGGTACAGCCAACGCGTGGCGGCGCGCATGAGCATCACCACGTGTATCGCATAGACCAGCGCGAACGCCAGCACGAAGCCGATGAGCCCTCCAAGGCCGTTGAGTCCGGAGGTGCTCGACGCGATGTACAGCCACGCGATGGCGATGACGATGCAGCTCACCTGCACCAGCACGAAGGCCAGCACCGAAGCGGCCACTGCCCTGAACGGCCGCGCCCTGGCGAGCCCCGGCGCGGCGCCTAGCCAGCCGCCCCAGAACGCGAGCGCGAAGACCACCAGCGGCGGCACCATCCAGGCGAAGAGCAGCTCGGGGCCGTCCACGCCGCGCCCCATCGAGCTCCAGCGGCTCATGGCCACGCCGCTCCACATCTGCAGCGCCGCGAACATCGCGGCGCCCACCAGCGCCACCGCGCGGCGCGGCGACGCACCGCCCAGGTCTTCCACACTGCCCGGTGCTTCGGCGGCGGGCTCCAGCTGCGCGGCACGCCCGGCGCGCAGCGCGACCCACGCCGCGGCCCACACGCCCAGCACGAGCATGATCAACTGCGCGATGGACTGCAGGAACACGAACACTGCCATCACCGTGCGAATGGAAGCCGGCTCGACAGCCTCGTGCAGGCGGCCGCCCGGCATGAAGAGCAATTGCACCTCGTACAGCAGCGGGCTCAGCGCATAGAAGTTGAGCAGCAGCACCACCAGGTAGGCGGCGGCATAGCGCAGGCGCGGCCGCGCGAGCCGCGAGACGCTGTCGACGCCGCGCTTCTCCAGCGCATTGCGCCCGTGGCTCCAGGCCAGCGCCGCCGCCAGCACCCACGCCATGCCGATGCTGCACACCATCGGGATCCACACGCCCGGCAGCGCGTAGGTACCGCGCATCTGCGCGCCCTCGGGCGTATCGGGGGCGAGCTGCACGGCCAGGTTGACGAGCACCATGACGGCATCGATGGCCACGGTGACGAGCGCGAGGTCGCGCGGCAGTCGCCGTGCGGACTCGTGCGTCGGGGGATGGAGGGAGGTCGCCGTCATGGGGGAATACTTTCGCTTTGCATTGCGCATGCCGTGGCATGCGAGGAACAAAGCGAGCGTATCGGATGACGGCGCCCGCGCCCTGTAGGCTCAGTGCGCGAGTGCGGCTTCGCCCGCCTCCTCGGGCTCGGGCCCCACGTAGACCGACTGCGGACGGATCAGCCGCCCCTTCTTCACCTGCTCGCGCGCATGCGCCACCCAGCCGCCCACGCGGCCGGCCGCGAACACGCAGGTGAAGCTCTCGCGGCCGAAGCCCAGCGCCTCCAGCAGCAGCGCGGTGTAGAACTCGACGTTGGTCTCCAGCGCGCGGCCCGGCTTCTTCTCGCGCAGGATGGCCAGCGCGGCCTGCTCCGCCGCCTCGGCCAGCGCGAAGCGCGCGGCATTGACGCTGCCCTCCTTGCCGAGCCGCCCGAGCGCGCCCTTGAGCGCATCGGCGCGTGGATCGCGCACGCGGTAGATGCGATGGCCGAAGCCCATCAGCCGCTGGCCCTCGGCCACGGCCTGCTCCAGCCATGCGCGGGCATTGCCGGCGCTGCCGATGGCGTCGAGCGCATCGAGCACCGGGCCGGGCGCGCCACCGTGCAGCGGCCCCTTGAGCGCGCTGATGCCCGCGATCACGGCGGAAGCCAGGCCGGCGCCGGTGGATGCGACCACGCGCGCCGCGAAGGTCGAGGCGTTGAGGCCGTGGTCGCACACGGTGACGAGGTAGGTGTCGAGCGCGGCGCTCTGCGCCGGCGTGGGCGCGCGGCCATGCAGCATGCGCAACATGTCGGCGGCGTGCGGCAGTGCCTCGTCGGGTGCGAGCGCCTGCACGCCCAGGCGCCAGCGCATCACCGCGGCGGTGTACACGGCGGGCGCGGCCACCAGGCGCAGCGCGGTCGGCAGGTCGTCGCCGTCCGGCAGCCGTGCCAGCAGCGCGCGCACCGCCTCGATGGGCGGCAGCCGGCGCAGCACGGCGTCGTCGTTGGGCTGCAGGCGCTCGAAGGCTTCGCGGCGCGCGCGGCCAATGGCGGTGCGCAGGCCTTCGGCGGCGGGCAGCGTGTCGAAGAAGCCTTCGAACAGCAGGCCCACCACGTCTTCATAGCGCCAGCGCTGCGCGATCTCGTCCAGCGCATGGCCGCGGATCACGAGCCGGCCGGCCTCGCCGTCCACCTCGGACAGCACGGTATGCGCGGCCACCACGCCTTCGAGGCTGCCATCGTCATTGTTCATCGCTCTTTACTCCTGGGTTGACACGATGACATTGATTCTGGCCCGATGGATATTGACGTCAATCTTGATCTATTCTGTCAACATGACAACGAAGAGAACCGTGCCGCTGTGGCTGCCGGCCGCCGAGGCCCTCGAACTGATGCAGGTGCGCCCGCAAACGCTCTACGCCAGCGTGAGCCGCGGCCGCATCCGCGCCAAGCCCGATGCCGCCGACCCGCGCCGCAGCCTCTACCACCGCGACGACGTGCAACGCATCGCCGCG
This sequence comes from Variovorax sp. AB1(2024), assembly GCF_037482385.2. NCBI lineage: Bacteria > Pseudomonadati > Pseudomonadota > Betaproteobacteria > Burkholderiales > Comamonadaceae > Variovorax > Variovorax sp. AB1(2024). The sequence continues at coordinate 549,466 of NZ_JBBHKP020000001.1, forward strand.
CGCGCACGGGGCCGCCGCAGCAGCGAGGCGGTGGCGAGCGAAGCCATCCAGTGGGGCGAACCGGTGCTGGCTTCGGCTGTGTCCACCGTGGCCGAAGGCCGGCTGCTGTACCGGGGGCAGGACGCCTGCGCGCTGTCGGAACACGCCACGCTCGAGGAAGTGGCGGCGCTGCTCTGGGAAAGCGCGCCGCCGCACTTTCCGGCTTCCGCCGTGCCGGTTGCCTCGCAAGGCAATTCGTCGCCGCTCCAGGCCGGCCTGCTCGCGCTGGCGGCGCGCGCCGCCACCGACCTGCCCGCGCGGGGCCGGTCGCGCAACGTGCTGCAGGCCGAGGCCGCCGAGGCGATCGGCGCGCTGGCCGATGCATTGCTGGGCACCGCACCCGCGCGCGCCGTGCCGCTGCACATGCGGCTGGCCTCGGCATGGCGCCGCCCGCGCGCCGCCGACGATCTGCGCCGCGTGCTGGTGCTGCTGGCCGACCACGAGCTCAATGCGTCGACCTTCGCGGCACGCGTGACGGCGTCGACCGGCGCTTCGGTGGCGGCTTGCCTGCTCACCGGACTCTCGACCCTGACGGGCCCGCTGCACGGCGGCGCCTCCGCGGCGGTACAGGCGCTGATGCGCAGCGCGGCGGCCATCGGCACCGAAGCGGCGGTGCGCGAATGGCTCGCGCACGACCGGCCGCTGGCGGCCTTCGGGCATCCGCTCTATCCGGACGGCGATGCACGTTGCCGCGCGCTGCTGGCCAACATCGAACTGCCGCCGGCATTCCGCGAGTTGCGCGATGTCGGTGAGAAGCTGCTCGGCGACGCGGTGAACGTCGACTTCGCGCTCGCAGCGCTGGCGGCGGTACACAAGCTGCCGCCGGGCGCGCCGCTCATGCTGTTCGCGCTTTCGCGCACCGTCGGCTGGACGGCGCACGTGCTGGAGCAGCAGGCCAGCGGCCAGCTGATCCGCCCGCGTGCGCGCTACACCGGCCCCACGGCCGATGCGGCCACGCAGGAGCTCAGTGAATCGACGCCTCGTGCGCGATCTCGAATGCCTTCGTCATCTCGCGGTTGAAAGCCGGCAGATCGTCGGGCTTGCGGCTGGTGACGAGGCTCTGGTCGACCACCACTTCCTTGTCGCTCCAGCTGGCGCCCGCGTTCTTCAGGTCGGCCTGCAGCGACGGCCACGAGGTCATCTTGCGGCCCTTCACGCCGCCCGCGTCGATCAGCGTCCAGGGCCCGTGGCAGATGGCCGCGATGGGTTTGCCCGCCTCCACGAAGGCGCGCACGAACGCGACCGCCTTCTCGTCGATGCGCAGGGTGTCGGGGTTGACCACGCCGCCAGGCAGCAGCAGGGCATCGAAGTCTTCGGGCTTCGCGCCCTTCAGCGGTACGTCGACCTCGAAGCTGTCGGCGGGGTCGTGGTGGTTCCAGCCGCGCACGCGGCCTTCGACCGGCGAGACGATCAGGGTCTGCGCGCCGGCATGGTCGAGCGCCTTGCGCGGCTCGGTCATCTCGACCTGCTCGAAGCCGTCCGACACGAGGATGGCGACCTTCATTCCGTCGAGGGAAGAAGAGGTGATGGGCATGTGTGAATCTCCTTTGGGGTGAAAAAAACCGGCAATGAAGGTTCACCCTAGGGCCTGCGTGCGGCAGCCGCATCGTCCGGCGCCGGCTCCGCCTGTCGGACAGTTCGACGGGCGGCCGATTTCAGCCGCGCACCCGTGCCCGGCATGCACCGGCAAGGGGCGGATCGTGCTTCTCGCATAAGGGCTATTGGGTATAGGTCAGCTTGCAGTCAGCCCTTAAGATCGCGGCCTTTTTACCCCTCTCGGAGACGAAATGAAGAAACTGTTCGCCCTCGCGGCGATTGCCGCCGCAGCAGCCGGTGTTCACGCCCAGGACTTCCCCGGGAACAAGACCGTCACGCTCGTGGTGCCTTTCGCGGCCGGCGGCCCGACCGACCGGGTGGCGCGCGACCTCGCCGAAGCCATGCAGAAGACGCTCGGCACCACCATCGTGGTGGACAACACCGCGGGCGCGGGCAGTTCCATCGGCACCGCCAAGGTGGCGCGCGCCAACCCCGACGGCTACACGCTGCTGCTGAACCACATCGGCATGTCGACGATGCCGGCGCTCTACCGCAAGCTGCCCTTCAACGTCGAGACCGACTTCGAGTACCTCGGCATGGTCAACGAAGTGCCGATGACGCTGATCGGCAAGCCCGGCCTGCCCGCCAACAACTACAAGGAACTGACGACCTGGATCGCCGCCAACAAGGGCAAGATCAACCTGGGCAACGCCGGCCTGGGCGCCGCGTCGCACCTGTGCGGCCTGCTGTTCCAGAGCGCGATCAAGGTCGAGATGACGCCCGTGCCGTACAAGGGCACGGCCCCGGCCATCGCCGACCTGCTGGGCGGCCAGATCGACCTGCTGTGCGACCAGACCACCAACACCACGTCGCAGATCGAGGCCAAGAAGGTCAAGGCCTATGCGGTGACCACGGCCAAGCGCCTGACCACCCCGGCGCTGAAAGACCTGCCCACGCTCGACGAGTCGGGCCTGAAGGGCTTCGAAGTGACGATCTGGCACGGCGTGTACGCCCCCAAGGGCACGCCCGCGCCGGTGCTGAAGAAGCTCAACGAAGCCATCAAGGCCGCCATGAAGGACCCGGGCTTCATCAAGCGTGAAGAAGCGCTGGGCGCGGTGATCACCACCGACAGCCGCACCGAGCCGGCCGAGCACAAGAAGTTCGTCTCGGCCGAGATCGCCAAGTGGGGCCCGATCATCAAGGCCGCCGGCGTGTACGCCGACTGATCGCCCTTCGGCTTCCTTCCATAGCCAACGAAAAAGCCGCCGGCCCTTCGGGACCGGCGGCTTTTTTTCATGCGCGGGCAACCTGCAGGATCAGGGCTGCGGCGTCACCGTCCACACTTCGAAGCTCTTGCGCTGGTCGACCTGGCGCGCGCTGCGCGCCGTGAAGATGAAGCTGCTGACCGAGCTGCCCTCCGCGTACTGGTAGGCGTTGGCCCCCACCTGCGCGCAGTGGTTGTCGGAGGATGAGTTCGCCACCGGCTGGCAATAGATGACGGCCTTGCGCGCGGTGTTGCGCAGCGTCACCGAATCGGCGAAGCGGTTGTTGTTGGGACCGCGGCCGCTGACGATGAACGTGGTCGGGGCGAGCGCGCCGGCGGGTACGAGCCAGCCGTCGAGGTTGCCCTCGGCGCTGAAGTCGATGTTGTTGGCGCCCGGATCCGAGGGAACCGGGGCCGGAAACACGATGCCACGGCCCACGCCTTGGGTTTCCTGGAACAGTTCGGCGCGCAGCGCAGGCGTCATCTCCACCAGCGGCACTTGCGCTGCTTCCGCCATGCTCGGCGCGCGAGAGAAGGTGCGCACGTACTGCACCACGTTGTCGCCACCGGCGGCGTGGAAGAACTCCATGCGCCAGACCGTCTGGTCGGCGATCGCGCTCAGCTGGGTGTCCGTGTACGGCGGCGAGGCGAACAGGTTGCCGGTCTCGAAGGTCTTCGGCTCGGGCTGCTGCGCCGGCTCGACATACCGGGTCGCCATGCGCCAGATGGCGGAATTCATGGCCGTGCCGGTGGCCGTGCCATCCGCGGTGAGCACGAGCGTGTTGAGGCCGGCACGCGGCACGAGCACCAGTTGGCGGTCGCCCAGCACGCTGCTGGTCACCACCACCTTAGAGAATTTCGAGCTGCCCTGCTCCACCACGTTGTCCACGTTCAGGGTGTAGCCGGAGGCGCGGTACAGCAGGCTCGGATGCTTCAGGAAATCCTTCATCTCGAGCAGCGGCCGCACGGAGGCGCGGTAGGGGTTGCTGCTGCCGGTGAGCTTGAGCGAGCCGCCCACGATCTTCGCGTTGAAGACGTCGTTGTCGGTGTTGCCCACGACGTCGGTCCAGCGGTAGGTCAGTGCGATGTCGCCGTTGGGATAGAAGTATTCGAAGTTGCCGCGGTCGTGCTTCAGGTTGGTGGGGCCGGTGCGGAACAGGCTCTCGAACGGGCGGCGCGCGCCGCTGCTGTCGCGGCCGATGGTCGCGCCGCCGGCCGAGACGTAGCTCGCCGGGTTGTCGTCCACGAACAGGCTGCGGCAGGCCGGCGCGACCACGTTGGCCGCCGTGCCGAAGGCGTTGCCGTCGCCGTTGATGGTGCTGTCCACGCGCTGCGCGAGCGGCAGCGCATAGCAGGCGTTGATGCGCTCGAGCAGCTCCTGCACCATGGCCGGCGTGGGCGGCTGCACGAGCGCGGCGGCGTCGACCGCCGGCAGCGGCGCGATGGTGGCGTCACCACTGCGGAACACGATGGACACCGGCGGGCTGTCGTCCCCGGCCGGCTGCGCCTTGACGGTGATCTCGATGTTGGCGGCCGCGCCGTCGGGGCGCACCGACACGTTGATCGTGTCCAGCACGCGGTCCTGCCCGGTGCCGTTGGCCTTGAACTCTCCGCTCATCGGGTCGATGCTCATGTTGAGCGCATCCAGCAGCGGCTGCAGCGCGGACACGAGCTTCTTCACCTGGTCGGTGATCGCCCCCGCGGTCACAGCGCCGGGGTCGGCCTGGATGGCGGCGGCCAGCTTCGACGGGTCGCCGTTGGGCGCGAGCTGTGCCACCACGATGGTGGTCAGCGGCGTCACGTTGGTCGTGCCGGTGGCGGCGCTGGCGGTGGTGCTGTAGAGCGTGAGGTCGTCGCGCACGGCCTGGATCACCAGCGGCGCCTTGGTGCCGGCGGGCAGCGTGCAGCTGTAGGCGCCTTCGGCGGAGACCTTCACTTCGCACACCTTGGCGCCGGTCTGGTCGAACACGGTGAGCGCCGCGTCCGCGAAGGCGGCGCCGGTGGCGACCGTGCCGCTCAGCGTGGTGGCAGGGGCCGTGGTGTCGGCGGCAGGGGCGGCGGGCTGCTGGCCGCCGCCGAGCGAAACCGGCAAGCCGCCGATGCCGCCGCCGCCCCCTCCACCGCCGCCGCACGCGCCGAGAAGCGCGAGCGTCACAGCGGACAGGGCAACGGGAATTTTCTGGATGAATGCGGGCATGTCTGGTTCTTCTCCAAGGGTTGGACCTCGCTTGACCGGAGGTTCCGCAAACCATAGCTTTCACTTTTGTGGAAACAAATGATGCAAATGCACCATTCTTGAAACGCCGCGACGGGGTAACTTCCGAGCGGGCCACGGAAACCACCAGAACATGGGATGCGCGCTGCGCAGGGGCGAGGGAAAAAAGGCCAGATGAAAAAACCGGTCGCATTGCAAGACTTCAGCACGCTGCTGCTGCAGCTCTACCGGCTATCGCACGAGTTGCCGATAGACGCATTCCAGGACGCCGCGCTCGACCTCATCAAGCCGGTGCTGCCATTCGACTCGTCGATGTGGGGCACGGCCACCAGCACTTCCAGCGGCATCGACATCCACACCATCCACCTGCACAACCAGCCGGCGGAAATGCTCACCGCCTATGAAGAGGTCAAGCACCTCGACACCGCGGCGGTGGAGGTGGGGAAGCGGCCGACCTCGACGCTCGCGTTCAACGCCGACGCATGGTTCCACCGGCCGGACCAGTCGCAACTGCGCGACTACGGCCGGCGTTTCGAGCAGGCCAACTTCTTCATCAGCTCCGACGTGAACCGGCAGACCAACTTCGTGCACTGGGTCAGCCTGTTCCGGGCGGACCCCGACGCCCAGGGCACCGAAGACGAACGCCAGCTGCTCGCCAGCCTGATGCCGCACGTGATGCAGGCGCTGGCGCTCAACCGCATCGTGCACCTGGACCGGCTGGAGCCCGGCGGGCCGCCGGCGTGCGGCTCGGCCATCGGCGACCTGCGCGGCGTGCTGTATCACGCTGACGGCCTCTTCGAAGCCGCGCTGAAGGCGGAGTGGCCCGCGTGGCACGGGCGCACGCTGCCCGCGCCGCTGCTGAAGCACTTCCTGGAAGGGCACGCCCGCTACGGCGGCCACGGGATCGTGGTGACGCACCATGTCGAGCAGCGCCTGCTGTTCCTGAAGAGCCGCACCCGCTGCCGCGCGGACAGCCTCTCGCCGCGCGAGCGCACCATTGCCGAGCTGCTGGCGCGCGGCGACACGCACAAGGACATCGCCACCATCCTGAGCCGCTCGCCGGCCACGGTTCGCAATCACATCCAGTCGATCTACGACAAGCTGGAGGTGAGCAACGTGGCCGGGCTGATCCAGGAGCTGCGGCTCGCGGGCTGAGCCTTCCCGCTACTTGGGCCGGATCGCGTCCGCCGTCCCCTGGATGAACGCCTTGATGCTCTCGATCTCCTCGCCCGAGAGCTTGCCCGTGAAGTCGGGCATGCCGCGCGACATGGCCGGGCCCTTGAGGATGAACTTGTCGAGGTTCTCGATGTAGGCCGCGTCCATGTAGCCGAGGTTGGGAATGTTGCCGCCGCGGTCCACGCCCGGCACGCCGTGGCAGAAGACGCAGTTGCTCACGTAGAGCATGGTGCCGGCCTGGACCTTGGCGGGGTCGTACTTGACGCCCTGCACCAGCTTGTCCATGCGGTACTGCACGAAGTCCGGCATCTTGGCCGTGCCGCCCACCGCGAAGGTGTAGACGGTGCCCGGCCCCTGCCGCTCGGTGGCGCGCTGCGCGAGGCCGTACACGCCGCCCCAGCCCACCGCCACCGACACGTACTGCTTGCCGTCCACCATGTAGGTCGAGGGTGCCGCCACCACGCCGGTGCCGGTGGGCGTTTCCCAGAGCTTCTCGCCGGTCTTGGCGTTGTAGGCCAGCAGGCGGCCGTCGGCCGTGCCCTGGAACACCAGGTTGCCGGCGGTGGTGAGCGTGCCGCCGTTCCAGGGCGACACATAGTCCACGCCCCAGGCTTCCTTCTGCGCCACCGGGTCCCAGGCCACGAGGCGGCCGAAGGGCTTGCTCTTGGGCGGCTCCACGTTGGCGAACTTGGCCAGGTTCCAGCCCAGGCCCGCATGCGGGCGGCCCGGCACGTCCTCGTTGAACTTCCAGTCCTTGTCGTCCATCAGGTTGATCGGCACGTGCTGCGCCGGCAGGTAGGCGAAGCCGGTCTGCGGGTTGAACGACATCGGGTGCCAGTTGTGCGCGCCGAAGGGGCCGGGGATGGCGTCGTTGGGCTTGGTGCCGTCGCGCGCGGCGGCCACGCCGATCGGGCGGCCGTTCTTGTCGTAGCCGGTGGCCCAGTTCACTTCGGTGAAGTTCTTCGCCGAGATGAACTTGCCGTTGGTGCGGTCGATGACGAAGAAGAAGCCGTTCTTCGGCGCATGCAGCAGCACCTTGCGCGGCTTGCCGTCCAGCTTCATGTCGGCCAGGATCATCGACTGGGTGGAGGTGTAGTCCCAGTTGTCGCCGGGCGTCTCCTGGTAGTGCCACTTGTACTTGCCGGTGTCGGGGTCGAGCGCCACCACCGAGCCCAGGTAGAGGTTGTCGCCGCCCTTGGGGCTGCGCGCCTTGTGCGACCACGGCGAGCCGTTGCCGGTGCCCACGTACATCAGGTTGAGCTCGGGGTCGAAGGCGAAGCTGTCCCACGCGGTGCCGCCGCCGCCGGCTTCCCAGTACTTGCCGCTCGGGTCCCAGGTCTTCGCGGCCTTGGCCATGGAAGCGTCTTCGAAGGGCTTGCTCGGGTCGCCGGGCACCACGAACCAGCGCCACTTCTGGTCGCCGGTCTTCGCGTCGTAGGCGGTGACGAAGCCGCGCACGCCGTATTCGGCGCCGCCGTTGCCGATGATGACCTTGCCCTTGAACACCCGCGGCGCGCCGGTGATGGTGTAGCTGCCCTTCTGGCCTTCGAGCGTGTCCTTCTCCCAGACCTTCTGTCCGGTGGCGGCGTCGAGCGCGATCAGGCGCCCGTCGTAGGCGGCCACGTAGACCTTGCCCTCATGGATGGCGACGCCGCGGTTCACCACGTCGCAGCAACCCTTGAAGCCCTTGGACTTGTCGACCTGCGGATCGAAGGTCCACAGCTTCTGGCCGGTGCGGGTGTCGATGGCGTGCACCACGCTCCACGAGGCGGTGACGTACATGATGCCGTCCACCACCAGCGGCGTAGCCTCCACGCCGCGCGTCGACTCGAGGTTGTACGACCAGACCAGCCCCAGGTCCTTCACGTTGCCGGTGTTCACCTGGTCGAGCCTGCTGAAGCGCGACTCCGAGTAGTCGAGGCCGACGCTGGGCCAGTCGGGGGTTTTCTTCTGCGCCGCGTTGGCGCGTATGAAATTGCCGTCGACGCGCGCGGTGGCGGCCGCTGCGCGCTCCTGTGCGTTCTGGGCCGTGGCCGCCGTCGATGCGCCCAGGCACAGCAGCGCGCCGGCGAGCATGAGCAGCCCGGAGTGTGTTCTTTTCATCGCAGGTCTCCTTTGTGCCGCAAGGATCGTTCGCGCCGGCCTCGCGTTCACCTTCGGGATTTCCCCAATCCGTCGCTGTTCCATTGCGGAACACATTCGCTGCTGGTCCCGAATACAGGGAGGCGGCGAACCCATGTCCCAAGGCAAGTTCGACAGCAGGCTAGGCACGGCGGATGCGCCGCGCCAGCTCTTTGCCAGCACGCCGGCGCAGCGCGTGGCGCTCGCGCGGCGGCAGTTCTTCGAAGAAGGCGTGCGGCCCTCGGGCCTGGTGGGCGAGGCGGTGATCCAGTCGTGGCTGCGCTGCAGCCGCACGCACACCGACCGCCAGCGCATCGTGCCCTTCGACGCGGTCACGCCGAGCCGGCTGCACGCCACGCTGGCGCGCAACCGCGAGCTGCTGGAGGTGGCACGACAGGAACTCGCGCAGATGGAGAACATGCTCGCGGGCACCGACTGCCGCGTGATCCTGACCGACCGCGACGGCGTGCTGGTGCACGTCACCGACCAGCCCGCCGCCGCGCACCAGCCGGTGCTGCGCAAGACCGCGCGGGTGGGCGTGAACATTTCGGAGCGCGTGGTGGGCACCACCGCGCCGGGCATCGTGGCCAGCACCGGGCAGGCCTGCACGGTGGACGGCGCGGAGCATTACTTCGACGTGCTGTGCCACATGCAATGCGCCGCCGCGCCGATCCGCGATGTCACGGGCCGGCTGGCCGGCGTGCTCGACCTCACGGTGGAGGCGCGGCGCTTCGGCTTCGATGCGGCGGCGATGGTGGCGCTCTACGCCACCACCATCGAGAACCGGCTGCTGCAGGCGCAGTCGCGCGACCACCTGATCCTGCGCTTCCAGGCGAGCCCCACGCTGCTGGGCACGCCGCTGGAGGCGCTGGCCGGCATCGCGCCGGACGGCACCATCGCCTGGCTCAACAACGCGGGCGCGCGTCTGCTGGGCCGGCTGCCCGAGGCGGCGGACGAACGCGATGTCGAATGCCTGCTGGGGCACGACCTCGCGAGCCTGATGCGGCTCGGCCGGCGCGAGGCGGCGCAGCCGCTGCGGCTGGCGAGCGGGCTCGGCGTATGGGTGCAGGCGCAGCTGAAGGGCGCGAACGGCGCGGACTTCCGCCATGCCGTGGCGATGCCCGGAGAGACGGCGCCAGCGGCCCTGGAACGCATCGCGGTACCGGCCATTGCAACCACCGCCACCGAAGGCCAGGCGGGCACCGACACCGCGGAGGCCGCATGGCCCGCCGGCACGCTGCGCGAGCACAGCCGCAAGCTGATCGAGGACACGCTCGCCGCGCACGGCGGCAACGTCTCGCAGGCGGCGCGGCAGTTGCGCGTGTCGCGCGGCACGCTGTACCGGCGGCTGCGCGGCTGGCATGACGACGCCGCGCAGGCCGCCGCGGACGACTGAACGTTCAGACGGCGGCGCGGGCCAGCGCGCGCGCGCGCCGCGCCTTCGCGTCGGGCTGCAGCGGCCGCAGGTATTCGTGAAGCGCCAGCGCGGCGGCGCCCACCGCCGGCGCCAATGCGTCGTAGCGCGCGGTGCGCAGTTCGGGTGCCGGCATGCCGGCGCGGTCGGCGTGCCGGTGGACGCTCTCGAACGCCGCCTGCACGAAGTCGCGGTGATCGGTGCAGGCCTTGCCGCCCAGCACGATCGCGCGCGGGTTGAAGGTGACCCACAGGTTCTGCAGCATCACGCCGAAGAAGGCGGCGGCGCGCTGCATGTCGCGGCCCTCGCGCAGCAGCACGCGCGAACCGAAGAAGGCCTCGGCGCAGCCGCGCCGCCCGCATGAGCACGGCGGCCCGTCGAGCTCGAGGATGGTGTGGCCGATCTCTCCGGCCATGCCCTGCGCGCCGGTGAAGAGCCGGTCGTTCAGCACCACGCCCGCACCCACGCCCACGTCGCAGTTGACGAAGATCAGCGGGTCTTCGCCCTCCTGGCCTTCCATTGCCGCGAACTCGTATTCGCCCAGCACGGCGGCATCGGCGTCGTTCTGCAGCTGCACGGTGACGCGCGGCAGGCCCACGGCGGCAAAGGCTTTCTCCAGCGCGGGCAGCAGGCTCACGTTGCGCCAGCCGAGGTTGGGCGCGAAGCGGACCACGCCGGTGCAGTCGTCCACCGCGCCGGGTATGCACACGCCGATGCTCGACAGGCGCAGGCCGAGCTGCTCGAGCCGCGCATGCGCGACCGAGGCCATGCGCGCGACCTGCGCGCAGACGCCGGCGGGCGCGCTGTCGGCCAGAGCCCGGGTGTCCGAATACAGCACCTCGCCCTGCAGCGACATGCACACGAGGCGCACCGTCTCCACGGCGATCTCCACGCCCATGAGCGCGCGCACGCCCACGTTGATGCGCAGCGGCGTCGAAGGCCGCCCCAGGCCGTCGGCCACGGCCGCGCCCGATTCGCTGAGCCAGCCCTCGTCGATCAGCTCGCGCACCAGCAGGCTCACGGTCGACTTGGTGAGGCCGCTCTCGCCGGCAAGCCGCGCGCGCGAGAGGCCGGGCTGCGCGCGCAGCAGCCGCAGCAGGACGCTGCGGTTCATGCGCTTCACGAGCTGCTGGTCGCCGATGGTGGTCACATCAGGCGGCCGCGGTGTCGGCGTGATGGGCCTGCTCTTTGCCTTCGGGCCGCTTGCCGGCAATGATCATGCCGAGCACTTCGTCCTCGGTGACGTCGGCGGTGCGGTAGGTGCCAACCAGCTTGCCGTTCTTCATCACGGCGAGGCGGTCGCTCAGCGAGAACACGTCGGGCATGTCGTGCGTGATGAGGAAGATGCCCACGCCGTCGGCCTTGAGCTGCTTCACGAGGCCGCCGACCATCGCGGTCTCCTCGGGGCCGAGCGCGGCGCAGGGCTCGTCCATGATGAGGATGCGCGCATTGAAGTACAGCGCGCGAGAAATGGCCACCACCTGCCGCTGTCCGCCGGAGAGGCGACGCACGGGCACGCGGATGTTGGTGAAGTTCTTGTTGAGCCGGTGGAACACCTTGCGCGCCTGCACTTCCATGAAGTGGTCGTCCAGGGTGTTCCAGCGCGTCATCTTCTCGCGGCCGAGGAACAGGTTCGACACGGAGTCGAGGTTGTCGGCCAATGCAAGGGTCTGGTAGATGGTCTCGATGCCTTGCGCCTGCGCTTCGGCGGGCGTGCGGATGTTGACTTTCTCGCCGGCTATCAGGGTGTCGCCGGAGTCGATGGGATAGGCGCCGGCGAGCATTTTCATGAGCGTGGACTTGCCCGCGCCGTTGTGGCCGAGCAGCGCGACCACTTCGCCGGGATAGAGGTTGACGCTCACGCCGTCCACGGCCTTGACGCCGCCGAAGGACTTGCGGATCTCGCGCAGTTCGACGAGGGGTTTGGTTGTGTCGGTGGTGTCGCTCATTCTGTTTCCGGGGTGGGTCGTTTGCTGCTGTTCGGGGTGCTTGCACAGGCCACCGGGTACTCCCCTCCGCGAATGTCCCCCGGCCTGCGGCCTCCTCCTTTATTTCGCTGCGGGGAGCACCCGGCGCCCTGCGCAAGAGGGCACGCTGCCGGCGTCCGGCCGATCAACGACCGCACTGAACGGTCACGTCGGCGGGGGGCTCCTTTTCGCGAAATAAAGGAGGAGCCCGAAGGGCGGGGGACATTCGCGAAAAGGAGCACGCCGTCGGCGTGATCGCGCCCTGAACAGCAATGCAAGTTCATCCCTAGTTCTCCCCAAACTTGCGCCGGTAGAGAACGTCGAACACCACGGCCACGATCAGCACCTGCCCGATGATGACCATGCGCTTGCCGATGGGCACGTCGAGCAGCAGCATGCCGCTGTCGAGCGACTGCATGATGAGCGCGCCCAGCACCGAGCCGAAGATCGAGCCGCTGCCGCCCGCCAGCGCCGTGCCGCCGATGACGGCCGCCGCGATCACGTACAGCTCCATGCCCGTGCCCAGCGAATTGGTGCCCGCGTTGAGCCGCGCGATCGACACGATGGCCGCGATGGTGACCAGCACCGCCAGCAGCGCGAACAGCATCAGCGTGACGCGCTTGACCGGAATGCCCACCAGCGCCGCCGCGTCGGGGTTGCCGCCCATCGCGAACACGTAGCGGCCGAAGCGCGTGCGGTGCACGATGAACGACAGCACGATGGCCACCACCGCCCAGATCAGCACCGGAATCGGAATGCCCTGGGGCGCGTCCTTCGAATCGATCTTGTAGTGGTTCATGACCGCCGCGAAGCCGATCACCACCGCCGCCGGCACCGCCGTGAGCAGCAGCTCCAGCCACAGCGGCTCGTTGGGCATCTCGTGGCGCGCGCGCGCCGCGCGCTTCTGGAACATGCGCGCGAACAGCACCACCGCCACCAGCCCGGCGATCACCCAGCTCGCGGTGACGCCGATGCCGCCGTCGTAGCCGCCGCCCAGGCGCTGGAAGAATTCGTCGTTCACCGGCTGCGTCTTGCCGTCGGCCACCAGGAAGGCCGCGCCGCGGAACGACATCAGGCCGCCCAGCGTGACCACGAACGAAGGCACGCCCAGCATCGCCGTGAGCCAGCCCTGGTAGATGGACACCAGCAGCGCCACGGCCAGGCCCGCCAGGCAGGCCGTGGGCCACGACCAGCCCGAGGTGTATTGCAGGTACGCGATGAGCACACCGACGAAGCCCATCACCGAGCCGACCGACAGGTCGATGTGGCGCGCCACGATGATCAGCACCATGACGGTCGACACGATGCCGACCACCGCCGTCTGCTGCGCGACGTTGTAAAGGTTCTCGGGCGACAGGAACACGCCGCCCGACATGACGCTGAACACCACCGCCATCACGACCAGCAGCACGCACATCAGCACGAGGCGCAGGTCGATGCCCGTGCGGCGCCACCAGCCCGGTGTTGGATTGCTCATTTTTCAGACCCCCTTCGGGACAAAGACAGGAGCGCGCCCACCTCCGGCCGGGCCCGTGGACGGCCGGCCGATGGCGCGTTGCGCGGGTGATCCGTGCTGGCTTGCTTGCCTACTTGCAGGCCGCAGGCGCGCTGGCGCCCGTCACGCCCTTGCACAGCTCGTCCTTCTTGATCCAGCCGGCCTTGACCACGACGTCGAGGTTGTCGCGTGTCACGGGCACCGGCGTCAGCAGGCGCGATTGCAGCGAGACCTTCTTCGGACCGGAGTTCCAAGTGCCGGCCTTGTCGACCGGCTTGCCCTGCGACAGCGCGATGGCCGCGGCGGCGGCTTCGCGGCCGAGTTCGCGCGAGTCCTTGAAGATGGTCGCGGTCTGGGTGCCCAGCGCGATGCGGTTGAGCGCCGCGAAGTCGGCGTCCTGGCCCGACACCGGAATGCCGCGCAGGCCCTTGGCCGTGAGCGCCGCCACCGCGCCGCCCGCCGTGCCGTCGTTGGCCGCCACCACCGCGTCGACCTTGTTGCCGTTCTTGGTGAGGATCTGCTCCATGTTCTTCTGCGCGACTTCGGGCTTCCAGCCTTCGGTGTATTCGTCGCCGACGATCTTGATGTCGCCCTTCTTGATGGAGGCGTCGAGCACCTCCTGCTGGCCGGCGCGCAGGAAGTCGGCGTTCGGGTCGCTCGGCGAGCCCTTGATGATCACGTAGTTGCCCTTGGGCTTGACCTTGAGCACCTCGCGCGCTTCCATGCGGCCGACTTCGACGTTGTCGAAGGTGATGTAGAAGACGCCCGGCGCCTCGATCAGCCGGTCGTACGCCACCACTGGCACCTTCTGGCGCGTGGCCTTGGTCACCGCCGGCAGGATGGCGTCCTTGTCCATCGCCAGCACGATGAGCGCCTTGGCGCCCTTCGACATCAGGCCCTCGATGTCGCCCAGTTGCTTCTCCGGAGAGCCGCCCGCATCGGCACTGATGTACTTGGCGCCGAGCTTCTCGAGTTCGGCCTTGATGGCGGCCTCGTCGGTCTTCCAGCGCTCTTCCTGGAAGTTGGACCAGCTCACGCCGACCACGGTCTGCGCCATCGCGCCCACGGCCGTGAGACCGAAGGCCATGGCGGCCAGGGTGTGTTTCAGTTGCATCGATGTCTCTCCTGAGTTGGTGCGCCCCACAGGGATAAGCCGTGTAAGAAATTAGTTAGTTTGAAGGGCGAACTAACTATCCCATCGCGGCAAGGTGCTGGGCATCCGGGAATTCCCGGAGCGCGGGGCGCCCATGAAAAAAGGCCGGGCAAGCCCGGCCTTCATGCGCTGGAGCGCGTGGGCGATCAGTCGCGGGCGCGCGCGGCGTTGCGCAGGTCGCGGATCTGGTCGTGGTTGCGCTGGGCGCCTTCTGCCTGGGCAGCAACCACGCTGCGCACGTCGGCGGGCAGGTTCTGCTTCAGGGCCTTGCGATAGCGCGCGACACCGGTGTCTTCGCCGCGCTCGCACGATTCGAGGATCGAGAGTTCGCTGTTGGCGCCCAGCGAGCCCTTCACGTGCACCCAGCCGCGATGCAGCGCGCCGCTGGCGGTGCCGCCATCGGCCGGCTTGCCGCCGTAGGCCGTGATGAGCGCCATCAGTTCGCTGCCGGCCTTGCGGCATTCTTCGGCGCGGTTGGCGAACAGTTGCTTCGCCGCCGGGCTCTCCACTTCGTCGGCGCAGGCGCGGAAGCCGTATTCGCCGTCGCGCGAGTTCTCGAGCAGGTCGTTGAGCACGTCCACGACTTCGTCGTTGGCGAGCGCGGGGCCGGTTGCCTGCAGGGTGTCGAGGGATGCGTCTGTGTATGCCATGTCGGTGATCCTTTCAATTGATGATCTGTTTGCTGTCTGTCGAACACACATCGTTGAAAGATCCGCGATGCCGCGGCGTCGTCCCATCGGGCGACACGGCGTAGGCGAAGGACGACCCGCGCCGCCCGGCTTCAGCCGATGCGCCAGGCCTGCATCCACACGGCGATGCCGTCGAGCATTTCGTCCAGCGCCTGCTCGTCGGTGCGGCCGGTGCGCCTGAGCACGTGGAAGGAATGGTCGGCACCCTCGATCTCCAGCACGGTGGCGATCGGACCCAGCGCCTGCACGGTGTCGTCGAAAGGCGCGGGCTCGGCCAGCGTGTCGCGCGGCCCGTGCGCGAAGAGCATGGGCACGTCCACCTCGCGCAGATGCGCCGCGCGCCCGGCAGCCTTTGCGGGCGCGCCCGACGGGTGCAGCGGAAAGCCCAGGAAGACCAGCCCTTCGACGGCCGCGAGCAGCTCCAGCGCCTGGGCCTGCGACGTCATGCGCCCGCCGAACGACTTGCCGCCCGCGAAGAGGCGCACGCCCGCAAAGCGCGCCGAGGCGCATGCCACGGCCGCGCGCACCGTGGCATGCGCCAGCGGCGGTGCGTCCGTGCGCTTGCTGCCCTGCTCCATATAGGGGAACTGGTAGCGCAGCGTGGCGATGCGCCGCTCGGCAAGGCCCTCGGCCACGGCCTGCATGAACGGATGCGCCATGCCCGCGCCGGCGCCGTGCGCGAGCACCAGGCACGCCTCGGCCGAGGGTGGCGACATCGCAAGGGCCGACACCGCAATGCCGGGCCTCACGTCGATGGAAAGTCTGTGCAGGGTGGTCATCGCGCGAGTGTGCCCCGCGCCCCCGTCGTTCGGCGCGGACCTTCGGCGTCGTCCGACACGCGTAGGGCCAGCGGCCAATGTAAATTCATGTTTCATCGTTTCCCCCTTTTTTCTTTTCCTGGAGTCCGTCGTGAAGCACTGGCTGTTGGCTATCGGCATGGTCGGCTGCATCGCGCATGCGCAGCCTGGCTGGTTCACGGTGACGGGAGATCCGCAGGACAAGCTGGCAGACACGGTCCAGGTCGACCCCGACCGTGTGACGCTCCAGGACACACCGGGCGACGCCGCCAAGGCCATGAATCTGCGCGTGAGCCGCGCGGCGCAGCGCGTCAACTGGGACGGCATTCCGTACCGTTCGTACGAGTCTCGCGTGGTGTTCGACTGCCAGGCGGGCCGCGCCAGCTACGTGGCGGCGCGCTTCTACGCCCAGCCGCTGTGGCAGGGCGAGCCCCACCGCAGCGCGGACTACAGCAACGCCCCCAAGCCGGTGCGCTTCCTGGACATGAAGCCCAACCCGACGGCGCGCATCGTGCGCGCGGCCTGCCGCCCGCGCAGCAGCTAGAGCTGCGACGACAGCAGCGCCGCCAGGTGCTCCATCGCCTTCTCGTGCAGCGGGCGATCCTTCCAGGCCTCGTACGTCAGGCGCTTCGACTGGCGCAGGTCGGCCTCGAACTGCGCGGTCTGCTCGGCGGCGAAGGCCTCGTCGTAGATGTTGAGGTTGGCCTCGTCGTTCAGGCGGAACGAGCGGTTGTCGAAGTTGGTGGAGCCCACCGACACCAGCAGGCCGTCGACCGTGAAGACCTTGCAATGGAACATGGTCGGCTGGTATTCGCTGATCTCGGCGCCCGCCTCCAGCAGCGGACCCCACGCCGCGCGCGAGGCACCGCGCACGGTCTGCGAATCGATGATCGGGCCCGGCGTGATGATGCGCAGCCGCACGCCGCGCTTCATGGCCGCGACCAGCGCGCCCACCGTCAGGTCGTCGGGCACGAAGTAGGCGCTCGACAGGTCGATGGTCCTGGTGGCCGCCGCGATCGACAGCAGGTACATGAGATGCATGCTCTCGCTGCCGCCGGAAGGCGAACTGCTGAACATCTGGGCGCGCCCGTCGCCCATCGAGGGAATCGGCGGGAAGTAGGTTTCGCCGTGCAGCACGTCGCCCGACACCTTCACCCAGTTGTCCATGAACACGGCCTGCATCTGCGCCACCACCGGCCCTTCGACCTTGTAGTGCGAGTCGCGCCAGTGCTCGGCGTCCTGTGCGTGGCCGGTCCATTCGGGCGCGATGCCCACGCCGCCGGTGAAGCCGGTGCGGCCGTCGACCACCAGCAGCTTGCGGTGGGTGCGGTTGTTCATGCGCGCGATGTCGTACCAGCTCGGCTTGTGGAACTTGCGGATCTGCACGCCGGCGCTTTCCATCTCGCGGATGAAGTCGCCATCGACCTTGGCGCTGCCCACCCAGTCGAGCAGCACGTGCACCTTCACGCCGGCGCGGGCGCGCTCCGAGAGCGCGTCGGCAAACTCGCGCCCGATGTCGCCCGACCAGTAGATGTAGGTCTCGAAGGTGATGCTGCGCCTGGCGCCGCGGATGGCGGCGAGCATCGGCGGAAAAATCCGGTCGCCGTTCTGGAAGGCCTCGAAGCGGTTGCCGCCGGTGATGGGCGGCCCGAGCATCACGCCCAGCGCGCGCTGGTACTGCGCATCATGCAGCGCGTACTCGCGCTTGACCTGCTCGTCGAGCTTCTTCTCGCCGCTGGTGAAGTTGAGCACCAGCAGCGTGGCGGCCAGCGTCAGGACGAAAGTCCAGACGATGGTCTTGAGCGTCCCTCGGCGCTGCACGTGAGGACGCGAAGGCTGCGTGCTCAAGCGATCAGTCGATCAGCTGCGTCTTGATCGCGTAGTACGTCAGGTCGCTGTTGGTGGAGAGGTTCATCTTCTCCATGAGGCGCGTGCGGTAGGTGCTGATGGTCTTCACCGACAGCGACAGCGCCTCTCCGATGCTGCCCACCGATTCGCCCTTGGCGAGCTTCAGGAACACCTGGAACTCGCGCTCCGACAGGTGCTTGTGCGGCGGCGCGTTGTCCTTGCGCTCCAGCTGGCCGGCCAGCAGCTCCGCCACCGAGGGAGAGATGTAGCGGCGGCCCAGCGCCACCGTGCGGATCGCCTTGGCGATTTCCTCGGGCTCGCATTCCTTGTTGAGATAGCCCGATGCGCCCTGGCGGATCAGGTTCACCGCGTAGTGTTCCTCGGGATAGCCGCTGAGGATGAGCACGCCCAGGTCGGGCGCCTTGGCACGCACCATGGCGAGCGCGTCGATGCCGCTCTGGCCGGGCATCGAAAGGTCCATCACGAGCACGTCGATGTCGGCCGTGCGAACGAGGTCGATGGCCTCGCGGCCGGAGCCGGCCTCGCCGACCACGCGGAAATCGACGAAGGTGGAGAAGAACGCCTTGAGGCCTGTGCGGACGACGGCGTGGTCGTCGACGATGCCGATCTTGATCATGGTGTTGTTCCTGCTTGAAGCGATGCGCGCCAGGAGGCGGCGCGACAGGGGAACGAAGATGCCACAGCCATCGGCCTGCAAGACACCCGAAAAGCAGGACGCGGCGTTGTCCTGCACGGCAATGCAGGATTGCCTGTCGCCCGCGTCGGACGGAAACGACGCGGGAGCGCCGCCCTCTCAGGCAATGGCCGGATAGCGCCCCGTGCCTTCGGGCCAGGGCGTCAGCACCTCGAAGCCGTCTTCCGTGACCGCGACCATGTGCTCCCACTGCGCCGACAGCGAATGGTCGCGCGTGACCACCGTCCAGCCGTCGGGCAGTTCGCGGGTCTCGCGGCGGCCGGCGTTGATCATCGGCTCGATGGTGAAGACCATGCCGGCCTCCAGCCGCAGGCCCTGGCCGGGCTGGCCGTAGTGCAGCACCTGGGGATCGTCGTGGTAGATCTGGCCGATGCCGTGCCCGCAGTACTCGCGCACGACGCTGAAGCGCTCGCGGTGCGCAACGCTCTGGATCGCATGCCCCACGTCGCCCAGCGTGGCGCCGGGACGCACCTGCAGGATGCCGGCGCGCATCGCCTCGTAGGTGGTGTCCACCAGGCGCCGCGCCAGCGGGCTGGGCTCGCCGACGAAGTACATGCGGCTGCAGTCGCCGAACCAGCCGTCCTTGTTGACGGCCACGTCGATGTTGATGATGTCGCCCTTCTTCAGCACCTTCTGCGCCGAAGGCACGCCGTGGCAGACCACGTGGTTGACCGAGGTGCAGACCGTCTTGGTGTAGCCCTGGTAGCCGACGTTGGCGGGCACCACGCCCTGCACATTGACGATGTGGTCGTGGCAGATGCGGTCGAGCTCCTCGGTGGTGACGCCGGGCTTCACATGCTCGCCGATCATCGCCAGCACCTCGGCGGCCAGCCGGCCCGCGGCGCGCGCCATCGCGATTTCGTCGGGCGACTTGAGCGGTGCGGCGGCGGCCCTCATGCGCGCGCCCCGGCCAGCTTGCGTGCGGCGGGAGCGGCAGCGGGCGCGGGCGGCGGCGGTTCGACGAGGCCGGAGACGGTGGCCAGGTCGAAGCCGCCGGCCTGCTCGGCGCGGATGAGCAGCTGGCAGATCTCGCGGTGATCGAGCTCGGGGTGCAGCTCGGCCAGCATGCCGATGCGCATCCAGTGCTCGGCCTGCGCGTTGATGGAACGGCTCAGCGCATTGCCCGCGACGCGCAGGTTCTCATGCATGAGGTCTGAAATCTTGACGATGCCCATGGTCTGTTTTTATATACGAAATGTATATGAATCATATCAAACCGGGCGGCGGGCTTCAACACCGCGACGGGGGTAAGCCCGGTGAAGCGCTTCGATCTCGTTTGATACGATTTTTCGCAAGGCGCCCACCTCGAGCGCGTTGGAGACAAGATGGACCCGAGCACATCCGATGCGCAGGCGCTGTACCGCGTCATGGTGCGCATCCGCGCTTTCGAGAACGCCGCCGAAGCGGCCAGCCAGGGCGGCGTGAGCGCCTATGGCCAGCAGGCCGCGGGTGCCGCCAAGGTGCGCGGGCCGCTGCACCTGTCCACCGGCCAGGAGGCGGTGCCGGCCGGCGTGTGCGCCCACCTGCGCGCCAGCGACTACCTCACCTCCACCCATCGCGGGCACGGCCACACGCTGGCCAAGGGCGCGGACCTCGCGCGGATGATGTGCGAGCTGTTCGGCAAGGCCACCGGCTTCAACGGCGGCAAGGGCGGCTCGATGCACATCGCGGACTTCTCGGTCGGCATGCTGGGCGCCAACGGCGTGGTGGCGGCGGGCCTGCCGATTGCCGTGGGCGCGGCGCATGCGCAGAAGCTGCTCGGCAAGGGCGACGACATCACGGCCTGCTTCTTCGGCGACGGCGCCATCAACCGCGGGCCCTTTCTCGAAGCGCTGAACTGGGCGCAGGTGTACGAGCTGCCGGTGCTCTTCGTCTGCGAAGACAACCGCTGGAGCGCGACCACCGCGAGCGGGCCGATGACGGCGGGCGACGGCGCTTCGGTGCGTGCCGAGTCGCTCGGTATCGCCGCCACGCAGGTCGACGGCAACGACGTGTTCGCGGTGCACGAAACCGCCGCGCGGCTGGTGAGCGAGGTGCGCGCCGGCGGCGGCCCGCGCCTGCTGCACGCGCTGACCTACCGCGTGAAGGGCCACGTGTCGGTCGACCTCGCGGCCTACCGCGACCCGGCCGAACTCGCGGTGGCGCTGGAAACGGACCCGATCGCGCGGGCGCGCGGCCATCTTCTTTCAGCGGGCATCGCCGCCGCCACGCTCGACGCCATCGAGAACGCCGCGCGCGACGAGGTCGACACCGCGCTGGCCGTCGCCGACGCCGCGCCCTGGCCCGACCCCGGCGCCGCCTTCACCGACGTGCAGACCACCGGAGCCGGCCAATGGCATTGACGAAGCAGGACCTGAGCTATTCCGAAGCCGCCCTGCTCGCGCTGCGGCGCGAGATGGAGGCCGACCCGCGCGTGGTCGTGCTCGGCGAGGACGTGGGCCGCGGCGGCATCTTCGGCCAGTACAAGGGGCTGCAGCAGCACTTCGGCACCGGCCGCGTGATCGACACGCCGATCAGCGAGGCCGCGATCATGGGCGCCGGCGTGGGCATGGCGCTCGCGGGGCTGCGGCCGGTGGTCGAGATGCGCGTGGTCGACTTCGCGCTGTGCGGCATGGACGAACTGGTGAACCAGGCCGCCAAGAACCGCTTCATGTTCGGCGGCCAGGGCCGCGTGCCGCTGGTGGCGCGCATGCCGGGCGGCATCTGGGATGCGTCGGCGGCGCAGCACTCGCAATCGCTGGAGGCGTGGTTCGCGCACCTGCCGGGCGTCGTGGTGGTGTGCCCCTCGACGCCGCAGGACAACCACGGCCTGCTGCGCGCGGCGCTGCAGTGCGGCGACCCGGTGGTCTACATCGAGCACAAGACGCTGTGGGGCGCGCGCGGCGAGGTCGACGAAAGCATCGAGGTGCCGTTGGGCAAGGCCGCGCGTGTGCGCGAGGGCGATGCGCTCACGCTGGTGAGCTGGAGCCGGCAGATGCAGGCCTGCGCGGACGCCTGCGACGCGCTGGCCGCCGAAGGCATCGCTATCGACCTGATCGACCTGCGCACCCTGTGGCCGTGGGACCGCGAGACGGTGCTGTCGTCGTGCGCGCGCACCGGCCGTCTGCTGGTGGTGCACGAGGCGGTGCAGGCGGCGGGCTTCGGCGCCGAGATCGCGGCCAGCGCGGCGGAGGCCACCGGCTGCCGCGTCGCGCGGCTGGGCGCGCCGCGCATTCCGGTCGGCTATGCGCCGGTGCTGGAGGCGCAGTCGCGCGTGGGCGTGCCGGCCATCGTGGCCGCCGCGAAGAAGCTGGCCGGCTGAGGTCCGGCCGCAGCGCAGGCGCGATGGACCCGCTCTTCTTCAAGCTGGTGCGGGTGGTCAACCTCACGGCGCGGCCTTTTCATGAGCGCGTGGGCCGCGAGCACCAGCTCACGCTGAACGAGTGGCGCACGATGGCCGTGCTCGGCGCCCAGCCCGGGCTCAACGCCACGCAGGTCGCCGACCAGACCGGCCTGGACAAGATGGCGGTGAGCCGCGCGCTGGCGGGCCTCAAGCGCCACAAGCGCGTGCAGCGCCACGAAGACCCGACCGACCAGCGCAGCAGCCGCCTCTACCTGACCGCGACCGGCAAGGCGCTGCATGAGCAGGTCGCCGCCCTGGGCCGCGAGCGCGAGGCCGCGCTGTTCGCCGGAGTCGATGCCACCGAACTGGCCCAGCTGGACGCAACCCTGGACAAACTCATCAAGGCCGTCCAGCGCAGCAATTGACGAAGGCACGCCAGCCGTGCCCCCTTCCAGAACACCGAGGAACCGGCTCCGCCGGGCCTCAGGTGTTGCCCCCGGTAGGGGGAAGGCGAAGCGACACGAAGTGCGCGCAGCCTGGGGGCGAGCCAAATTCAAGCGGCAAAGCCGCCGTCGATGTTCAGGCCCGCGCCGGTCACGAACGCGGCCTCGGGGCTGGCCAGGTAAGCCACCATGCCGGCGATCTCGTCGGCATGGCCGTGGCGGTCGATGGCCATGAAGCCGTGCATGGTGGCGGCCATCGGGCCGCTGGCGGGGTTCATGTCGGTGTCGACCGGGCCGGGCTGCACGTTGTTGACCGTGATGCCGCGCGGGCCCAGGTCGCGCGCCAGGCCCTGCACCAGCCCGGTCAGCGCCGACTTGCTCATCGCATACACGCTGCCGCCGGCAAAGGGCATGCGCTCGGCGTTGGTGCTGCTGATGTTGACGATGCGCCCGCCCGTGCCCATGTGCGCCAGCGCCGCCTGGATCGCGACGAACACGGCGCGCACGTTGACCGCGATGGTGCGGTCGAAATCGGCCAGCGAGAACTGCTCGACGGGGCCGAGGTGCAGCACGCCCGCGTTGTTGACCAGGATGTCGATGCGCCCGCCGAAGTGCCCGGCGGCCCGGTCGATGCCGGCCTTGAGCGCGTCGGCGTCGGCACTGTCGATCTTCAGCGCGAGGGCGCGGCCGCCCTCGGCCTCGATGGTGCGCACCAGTTCGTCGGCCGGCGCGCCGGAACTGGCATAGCTGAAGGCCACGGCGGCACCGTCGCGCGCCAGCCGGCGAACGATGGCGGCACCGATGCCGCGCGAGCCGCCGGTGACAAAGGCGACCTTGCCGGCCAGGACGGGGGAAGAAGAAGAAGAAGAAGAAGAAGAAGAAGCAGAAGCGACGTTGCTGGAAGCCATGATTTTTTCCGATCTGTTGGAGGAAGAAGGCCTCCAGTCTCTGCCTTTCATTGCATTGCCGGTAGCCGGCAATCGAGTCAATCAAATTCAACTGAAAGTTGAAAATCGGCATGAAAATGCGCGCATGGAACCGCTCAATCACCTCGAATCCTTCGTGCAGAGCGCGGAGGGCGGCAGCTTCTCGGCCGCGGCCCGGCGCCTGGGCCTCACGCCGGCGGCGGTCAGCAAGAACGTGGCGCGGCTCGAGGCGCGGCTGGGCCTGCGGCTGTTCCAGCGCAGCACGCGCAGCCTCACGCTGACCGAGGGCGGCGAGCGTTTCCTCGCGCAGATCGGCGGCGCGCTCGCCACGCTGCGCGAGGCCGTGGCCGGCATCGACACCGACGACGGCCAGCCCGCCGGCACGCTCAAGGTGAGCATGGGCCAGGCTTTCGGGCGCGCGCATGTGCTGCCGATGCTGGGCGACTTCATCGCGCGCTACCCGGCCATCGTGCCGGACTGGCATTTCGACAACCAGCAGGTCGACCTGGTCGGCGAGGGCTTCGACGCGGCCATCGGCGGCGGCATCGAACTGTCGGCGGGGCTGGTGGCGCGCGAACTGGCGCGCGTCCACCAGGTGGCGGTGGCGTCGCCGCGCTACATGGAAGGACGCGACATGCCCCGGCAGCCGTCGGACCTGGCGGCGCTCGACGCCTTGCTGCGCCGCTCGTCGCCCACGGGCCGCGTGCGCGGCTGGACGCTGCGGCGCGTGCGCGCCAACGCCCGCGAGGCCGAGATCACGGTCGAGCTGCCCCGCCCGCGCGCCGTCTTCAACGACCCCGAAGCCCTGGCGCAGGCCGCGCTCATGGGGCTGGGCGTGGCGATGCTGCCGATGCCCTTCGTCGAGCGCAGCCTGCGCGGCGGCGAGCTGGTGCGGCTGCTGCCCGAGTGGTACCAGGACACGGGCGCGGTGTGGCTCTACTACCCGAGCAAGAAGCTGCTGCCGCCGAAGACGCGGGTGTTCGTCGACTTCGTGCTCGAGCGTTTTCGCAGCGAACGCTTCGCCCAGCGCATGCAGGTGGCCTGACCGTTGCGCCCACGGGGTTTTCACCCGCGACGCAGGCAGCGCCCCCATGTACAAACGCGCGCATGACTTCTTTCTCTTTCTTTTCCTCGCCTTCCAATCGCCGGACCGCGCTCGCGGCCTCGGTCGCCACCGCACTCGCCCTCATGGCCGCCCCGTCCTGGGCCCAGAGCAACTGGCCTACCAAGCCGGTGCGCATCGTCGTGCCGTTCGCGGCGGGCGGCACCACCGACATCCTGGCGCGCGCGATCGCGCCGGAGCTCTCCAAGGCCTTCGGCCAGCAGTTCATCGTCGACAACCGCGCCGGCGCGGGCGGCAACCTGGGCGCCGAGATCGTGGCGCGCGCGCCCAACGACGGCTACACACTGCTGATGGGCACCGTGGGCACGCACGGCATCAACCGCGCGCTCTATCCCAAGCTGGCCTTCGACCCGATCAAGGACTTCGCGCCCATCACGCTGGTGGCCGCCGTGCCCAACGTGATGGAAATGAACGCCGACAAGGCCAAGGCGCTGAACATCCACAACGTGCAGGACTTCATCAAGTACGCCAAGGCCAACCCCGGCAAGCTGAACATGGCGTCCAGCGGCAGCGGCACGTCGATCCACCTGGCGGGCGAGCTGTTCAAGAGCATGACGGGCACCTTCATGGCGCACATCCCGTACAAAGGCTCGGGCCCGGCGCTGCTGGACATGGTGGGCGGCAACGCCGACGTGATGTTCGACAACCTGCCCTCGTCGATGGCGCAGATCAAGGCCGGCAAGCTCACCGCGCTGGCCGTCACCAGCGCCCAGCGTTCGCCGGCGCTGCCGGACGTTCCGACGGTGGCCGAGGTGGGAGGCCCGATGCTCAAGGGCTACGAGGCGAGCTCGTGGTTCGGGCTGCTGGCGCCAGCCGGCACCCCGCCCGAGATCGTGAACCGCATTCAGCAGGAAGTGGCCAAGTCGCTGGGCACGCCGGCCATCAAGGAGAAGATGCTCGCGCAGGGCGCGCTGCCGAGCGGAAATTCACCGGCCGACTTCACGAAGCTCATCGCGAGCGAACACGTGAAATGGGCGAAGGTGGTGAAGGACTCCGGCGCTAAGGTCGATTGAACCGCTGAAGACGCTCAGGTCTTCCAGGTCACGTCCTTCTTGTCGGCCAGCGAATCCTTGAGCATGTGAAGCAGGGGGGCAGCGCGCTGGTGCAGTCCCACATGCTGCTTCTCGGCGTCGTTGGCATGGCCTTCGACCGCGTAGTCGTCGTGGTTGTGGGCATTGCCGCCTTCGCGGGCCAGTGCGGCCTCCAGCGCGGAAATGGCGCCCGGGATCTGCTCGACGGTGATGATGCCTTGCGGCGCGGCCGGCTTGCCGACGATGTCGAGCAACTGGCGCGCGTGCACTTCGAGCATCACGAAATCGGCGGAAGCCCGGGACTGGAATCGATAGAGCATGGTGTTCTCACTTATTTGTAGATGTAATCACGGGCAAAAGGGTACACCGATTGCGCACCGCGCAAGACGCCATGCTCGACATTGCCGTCGGGCTTGGTCGACAGCATCTGGTGCAGCGAAATCCAGCCCTGCTCGAAGCTCATGGCCGAGCCCGCCAGGTACAGGCGGTAGGCCCGCAGCACGCGTTCGGCGTTCTCGCCCTGGCGGCCGCCGCTGCGCCTGAGCACTTCGCGCGCGGTGTCGAGCTGCGCTTCGAGCGCGTCCGACCAGGCCCACAGCGTGCGCGCGTAATGCGGGCGCAGGCTTTCGGTGTCGACCATCTCCAGGCCGGCCGCGGCCGTCTCGCGCAGCACGTGCGTCACGTGCAGCAGTTCGCCGCCGGGGAAGATGTATTTCTCGATGAAGTCGCCCATGCCAGCGCCCAGCTGGCGGTAGTTGAGCTCCCCCGAGGTGATGCCGTGGTTCATGACCAGGCCACCGGGCTTGAGCAGTGAATGAATCTTCCGGAAGTAGGTCGGCATGTTGGCCGCGCCCACGTGCTCGAACATGCCGACCGATGAGATCTTGTCGAAGGGCTGGTCGACCGACAGTTCGCGGTAGTCGCGCAGCTCGACGCGCACCCGGCCCTGCAGGCCCTTCTCCTCGATCAGCCGCTGCACGTGCGCATGCTGGTTCTTCGACAGCGTGATGCCGGTGGCATCCACGCCGTAGTGCTCGGCGGCCCACAGCAGCAGCGCGCCCCAGCCGGAGCCGATGTCGAGGTAGCGCTCGCCCGGCTGCAGCATGAGCTTGCGGCAGATGTGGTCGAGCTTGGCTTCCTGGGCCTGCGCCAGCGTGAGGTCGGGGGTGCGGTAGTACGCGCACGAATAGACCCGGCGCGGGTCGAGCCACAGCGCATAGAAGTCGTCGGAAACGTCGTAGTGGAACTCGATCTGGGCCGCGTCCTTGCGCAGCGAGTGCGAGCCGTGCGACTTGGCCATGTGCTGCAGGCGACTCCACCAGCCGGTGTCGGTCTCGGCCGGGTTGCCCGGCAGCATGCCCACCGTGGCGTCGATGAGGTCGCGCATGGCGCCTTCGATCTGCACCTTGCCCTCGACGTATGCCTCGCCGATGGCGCCCACCTGCCGGGCCGCCAGCTTGGCGAGCACCGCCCACTCCTTGAAGGCCAGCGTGACGCGGGCCCCGGCCTGGGCGACGCGGCGGCCATCGGGCAACTCCAGCGCGATTGGAACAGGCAGCGAAGCCAGCTGCGACTCGATCTTGGGTATCAAGTGTTGCATGGGCCGATGGTATTGATTTTTCCAGGTTTTTGCATGGCTGCCCGTGTCGGCGGAAGCCTCGAAACGGTGCGCCCTGCCGTTGGTTGCCAACCCGCATTGACAGCAGATTGTTTATGTCTAAACTATTGAAACATGAACAGCCTCAACCCGGTTCAATCCGTCCGCCCCGCTCCAGCCGCGGATCTCCAACGCATCCTGTGCATCGGCGGCGGTCCGGCCGGGCTGTACTTCGCCCTGCTGATGAAGGCGCGCAACCCCGCGCTGCAGATCACGGTGGTGGAACGCAACCGCCCCTTCGACACCTTCGGCTGGGGCGTGGTGCTGAGCGACCAGACGCTGGGCAACCTGCGCGCGGCCGACGCCGAAACCGCGGCGCTCATCGGCAACGAGTTCCATCACTGGGACGACATCCAGGTGTTCTTCAAGGGCCGCCAGGTGCGCTCGGGCGGCCACGGCTTCTGCGGCATCGGCCGCAAGCGGCTGCTGAACATCCTGCAGGAACGCTGCCTGGCGCTGGGCGTCGAGCTGGTGTTCGAGACCGACGCCACCGACGACCAGGCCATCGCCGCAAAGTACAAGGCCGATCTCGTCATTGCCAGCGACGGCCTCAACAGCCGCATCCGCCAGCGCTATGCCGACGTGTTCAAGCCCGACATCGATCTGCGCAACTGCCGCTTCGTGTGGCTGGGCACGCACCAGACTTTCGACGCCTTCACCTTCGCCTTCGAACAGACCGAGCACGGCTGGTTCCAGGCGCATGCCTACCAGTTCGACGACAAGACTTCGACCTTCATCGTCGAGACGCCCGAGGCCGTATGGAAGGCCCACGGCCTCGACCAGATGGAGCAGCCGGAGGCCATCGCCTTCTGCGAGAAGCTGTTCGCCAAGTACCTGGGCGGCCACTCGCTGATCAGCAATGCCACGCACCTGCGCGGCTCGGCCAACTGGATCCGCTTTCCGCGCGTGGTGTGCGAACGCTGGACCCACCGCATCGAGGTCGACGGCCGCTCGGTGCCCGTCGTGCTGATGGGCGACGCCGCGCACACCGCGCACTTCTCGATCGGCTCGGGCACCAAGCTCGCGCTGGAAGACGCCATCGACCTGGCCAATGAATTCGCACAGGGCGGCACCGTCGACCATGTGCTCGAAGGCTACGAGGCACGCCGCAGCGTCGAGGTGCTGAAGATCCAGAACGCCGCGCGCAACTCGACCGAGTGGTTCGAGAACGTGCCGCGCTACACCGGCATGGAGATCGAGCAGTTCGCCTATTCGCTGCTCACGCGGTCGCAGCGCATCAGCCACGAGAACCTGCGCGTGCGCGACACGCAATGGCTCGGCGGCTACGAGCAGTGGCTCGCGGGCGGCAAGGCCGTGCCGCCGATGCTCATGCCCTACAAGGTGCGCGGGCTCACGCTGAAGAACCGCATCCTCGTGTCGCCCATGGCCACCTACAGCGCGGTCGACGGCGTGCCTCAGGACTTCCTGCTGGTGCACCTGGGCGCGCGCGCGCTCGGCGGCGCCGCGATGGTGTTCGTCGAAATGACGAGCCCGACGCCCGAAGGCCGCATCACCCCGGCCTGCACCGGCATTTACAACGACGCCCAGCAGGCCGCGTTCAAGCGCATCGTCGATTTCGTGCACACGCAGTCGAGCGCGAAGATCGCGATGCAGCTCGGCCACAGCGGCCCCAAGGGCTCCACGCGCGTGGGCTGGGAAGGCACCGACGAGCCGCTCGAAAGCGGCAACTGGCCGCTGCTCGGCGCCAGCGCCGTGCCGTACGGCGAACAGAACCAGCTGCCCGCCGCCATCACGCGCGCCGAGATGGACACGCTGCGCGACCAGTTCGTCGCCTCGACGCGCCGCACGCTGGAAGCCGGCTTCGACTGGCTGGAGCTGCACTGCGCGCACGGCTACCTGCTGTCGGCCTTCATCAGCCCGCTCACCAACCTGCGTACCGACGAGTACGGCGGCGACATCGAAGCGCGCTGCCGCTATCCGCTCGAGGTGTTCCGCGCCATGCGCGCCGTGTGGCCCGCGGACAAGCCCATGAGCGTGCGCATCTCCGCGCACGACTGGGCGCCAGGCGGCAACACCGACGCCGACGCGGTGGTGGTCGCGCGCCTCTTCAAGGAAGCGGGTGCGGACTTCATCGACGTTTCGTCCGGGCAGACGACGCGCGCCGCCAAGCCGGTGTACGGCCGCATGTACCAGACGCCCTTCTCCGACCGCATCCGCAACGAAGTGGGCATCGCGACCATCGCCGTGGGCGCCATCACCGACGCGGACCAGGCCAACAGCATCATCGCGGCCGGCCGCGCCGACCTGTGCGCCATCGCGCGCCCGCATCTCGCCGACCCGGCCTGGACGCTGCACGAAGCCGCCAAGCTGCAGAGCCGCGAAGTCGACTGGCCGAAGCAATACCTGAGCGGCCGCGACCAGATGTACCGCGAGATCGCCAAGCAGCAGCAGATGGCTGCGGCAGCCGCGGCGAACCCCGAGGAGACGCACTGACATGGACCTCGAAGCGCGCGCGCACAGCGAACACCCCGAAGCCCTGCGGCTCTGGCTGCGGCTTCTCACCTGCACCCAGCTGATCGAGAAGCAGGTGCGCAACGAACTGCGCTCGCAGTTCGCGACCACGCTGCCGCGCTTCGACCTGATGTCTCAACTCGAGCGCTCGCCCGACGGCCTGAAGATGAACGAGCTGTCGCGCCGCATGATGGTGACGGGCGGCAACGTCACCGGCATCACCGACCAGCTCGTGACCGAAGGGCTGGTGGAGCGCATCAATGTCGAGGGCGACCGCCGTGCCTGGCGCGTGCGCCTCACCGCGCGCGGCCGCAAGCTCTTCAACGAGATGGCGCAGCAGCACGAAGACTGGATCGTCGAGGCCTTCGCCGGCCTCAGCGGAAAAGAGATCGCGCAGCTGCACAAGCTGCTCGGCAAGGTCAAGCAACACTCACACAACCAATCGATGGCGGAGACGGAATGAAGCACTACATTGGCGCAGGCAACCCCATGCGCGCGCAATTCGAAGCTAAGGCTGCCTACAAGGCCGAGCACTTCGCATGGAGCTACGAAGCGGGCGTCGGCACCATCACGCTGAACCGGCCCGAGCGCAAGAACCCGCTCACCTTCGACTCGTATGCCGAGCTGCGCGACCTGTTCCGCGCGCTGGCCTATGCGACCGACGTGAAGGTGATCGTGGTCACCGGCGCGGGCGGCAATTTCTGCTCGGGCGGCGACGTGCACGAGATCATCGGCCCGCTGACCGGCATGCGCATGCCAGAGCTGCTGGAGTTCACGCGCATGACCGGCGACCTGGTGAAGGCCATCCGTTCGTGCCCGCAGCCCATCGTCGGTGCGATCGACGGCGTGTGCGCCGGTGCGGGCGCGATGATCGCGCTGGCCTGCGACCTGCGCTACGGCTCGCCCGCCACGCGCACCGCATTCCTCTTCACCCGCGTGGGCCTCGCTGGCGCGGACATGGGCGCCTGCGCGCTGCTGCCGCGCGTGATCGGCCAAGGCCGTGCTTCGGAACTCCTGTTCACCGGCCGCGCCATGACCGCGCAGGAAGGCCACGCCTGGGGCTTCTTCAACGCGCTGCACGAAAGCGATGCGTTGCTCGAGGCCGCCACCAAGGTGGCGCGCGAACTGGCCGAAGGCCCCACCTTCGCGCACGGCATGACCAAGACCATGCTCGCGCAGGAATGGTCCATGACCATCGACCAGGCCATCGAGGCCGAAGCGCAGGCACAGGCCATCTGCATGCAGACCGAAGACTTCAAGCGCGCGTACGAAGCCTTCGCGGCCAAACGCAAGCCGGTGTTCGGCGGAGACTGAAGCCATGATGACCAAGGCACCCGCTCCACCATCGACAGTGCACCTGGCGCTGCCGTTCTTCGACGACGCGCATCGCGCGCTGGCCGAAGGCCTCTTGCCCTGGGCTGCTGCGCAGGAGGTCGACGAGCACGACGACCGCGCCGCCTGCCGCGACTGGGTCCGCCGCCTCGGCGACGGCGGCTGGCTGCGCTACTGCGTGCCGGGCACATCGGGCGGCGCGCTCGAGCGGCTCGACTCGCGCGCCCTCGTGCTGCTGCGCGAGACGCTCGCATTCCATTCGCCGCTCGCCGACTTCGCATTCGCGATGCAGGGCCTGGGCAGCGGCGCCATCACGCTCGCTGGCACACCCGGGCAGCACGCCGATTACCTGACGGCCGTGGCCAAGGGCAGCAAGATCGCAGCCTTCGCGCTCAGCGAACCCGAAGCAGGCTCCGACGTGGGCGCGATGGCGATGCGCGCCGAGCCCACCGCCGATGGCTGGAAGCTCAACGGCGAGAAGACCTGGATCAGCAACGGCGGCATCGCCGACTTCTATTGCGTGTTCGCGAAGACCGATCCTGCAGGCGGCACGCGCGGCATCACCGCGTTCATCGTCGACGCGACGACGCCGGGCCTCGACACCTCCGCGCACATCGACGTGATGGCGCCGCATCCGCTCGCCACCTTGCGCTTCGAGAACTGCGTGGTGCCGCGCACTGCCCAGCTCGGCGAGCTCAACGGCGGCTTCAAGCTCGCGATGCGCACGCTCGACATCTTCCGTGCATCGGTGGCCGCGGCCGCGCTCGGCATGGGGCGACGCGCACTGGCCGAAGCCATCGCGCATTCGAAGAACCGCCGCATGTTCGGCCAGACGCTCGCGGATTTCCAGCTCACGCAAGCCAAGCTCGGCGAGATGGCCGCGCTGATCGACAGCGCCGCATTGCTCACCTATCGCGCGGCATGGATGCGCGACGACGCCGAACGGCGCGGCGCGCCCGCTGTCGGCGACGTGTCGGCCGCCGCCGCGATGGCGAAGATGTGCGCCACGGAAAACGCGAGCCGCGTGATCGACATGGCGCTGCAGATGCATGGCGGCCTCGGCGTGAAGGTTGGCACGAAGATTGAGAGCCTCTACCGCGACATCCGCTCGCTGCGCATCTACGAAGGCGCGACGGAGGTTCAACAACTGATCATTGGCAAATCCGTTCTGCGGGGATAAATACCGTGTCTGCCCAAGTCGACCGCTTCGTTCACGACCGCCTGCCGCCAGCCGCGCAGCTGCCCGTCTTTCGCTACGACCTGCCCGAGTTGCAACTGCCCGACCAGTTGAACCTGGTCGAGGAACTGCTCGACAAGGCAACTGCCAAGGGCTTCGGCGACAACCCGATGCTTCGTTCGCCGCAGGGCACGCTCACCTATTCGCAAGCGGCCGTCGAGGTCAACCGCATCGCGCAGGTGCTGACGGAAGACCTCGGGCTGGTGCCGGGCAACCGTGTGCTGCTGCGCGGCGGCAACTCGGTGGCGATGGCGCTGGCTTGGCTTGCGGTGGTGAAGGCGGGATTGATCGCGGTCGCCACGATGCCGCTGCTGCGCGCGAAGGAACTGGGCGAGATCATCGAAAAGGCACGGCCCGTGGCCGCCCTGTGCGATGGCCGGCTGCTCGATGAACTCGCCATCGCGCAGCGGGAGCATCCAGTGCTGGCCACCGTGATCGCATTCAACCAGCCCGATGCACCGGACTCGCTCTCGTCGCGCGCCGCGAAGAAGAGCGGCGTGTTCACCGCATGCCCCACGGCATCGGACGACATCGCGCTGCTCGCGTTCACGTCGGGCACCACGGGCAAGCCGAAGGCGCCCGTGACCACGCATCGCGACGTGCTCGCGATGTGCCAGACCTGGCCGCGCCACGTGCTGAAGGCGCGCAGCGACGACATCGTGGTGGGCTCGCCGCCGCTGGCCTTCACCTTCGGTCTCGGCGGGCTGCTGGTGTTTCCGATGTGGGCCGGTGCCTCGGTGTACTTTCCCGATGCTCCGTTCTCCCCCGAAGGGCTCGTGAAGCTGATCAACGAGGTCGGCGCGACCATCAGCTACACCGCGCCCACGTTCTATCGCCAGATGGCGCCCTTCGTGAAGCAGCACGGCATGCCGAGCCTTCGCATCAGCGTGAGCGCCGGCGAGGCGCTGCCCGACGCCACGCGTCAGCTATGGAAAGAGGCCACGGGCATCGAGATGCTCGACGGCATCGGCGGCACCGAGGTGTTCCACATCTACATTTCGGCTGCAGGCGACGAGGTGCGCCGCGGCGCAGTCGGCAAGGCGGTGCCGGGCTTCACTGCGAAGGTGGTGGACGACGCCGGCAACGAGGTGCCGCACGGCACCGTCGGCAAGCTGGCGCTGCAGGGACCCGTGGGCTGCCGCTACCTCGACGATCCGCGCCAGGCCGACTACGTGAAGAACGGCTGGAACTACCCGGGCGATTCGTTCGTGCAGGACGACGACGGCTACTTCTTCTACCAGGCGCGCGCCGACGACATGATCATCACGGCCGGCTACAACGTCGGCGGCCCGGAGGTGGAAGATGCACTGCTGAAGCACCCCGCCGTGGCGGAGTGCGGCGTGATCGGCAAGCCGGACGCGGACCGCGGCATGATCGTCAAGGCCTTCTGCGTGCTCAAGCCCGGCCATGAAGGCGATGCAGCCCTGGTGAAGACGCTGCAGGACCATGTGAAGGCGACGATCGCGCCCTTCAAATACCCCCGGGAGATCGAGTTCGTCACGGCGCTTC
Source organism: Variovorax sp. AB1(2024) (assembly GCF_037482385.2). Classification (NCBI taxonomy): domain Bacteria; kingdom Pseudomonadati; phylum Pseudomonadota; class Betaproteobacteria; order Burkholderiales; family Comamonadaceae; genus Variovorax; species Variovorax sp. AB1(2024). Next base: position 582,947 of record NZ_JBBHKP020000001.1, read on the forward strand.
CGCGCACCGAGACTGGCAAGCTCCAGCGATTCAAACTGAGACAACCCAACACAACATCATGATCAACAAACTCCTGCAGCCCGAAGGCTGGTTGCCTCCCAAGGGCTATGCGAACGGCGTCGCCGCACGCGGAACGATGCTGTTCGTCGGCGGCCAGATCGGCTGGAACGCGCAGCAACAGTTCGAATCGGACGACTTCATCGACCAATGCGGCCAGGCGCTGCGCAACATCGCCGAAGTGCTCCGCGCCGGCGGCGCGGGCCCCGAGCACATGGTTCGCATGACCTGGTATGTGACGGACCGCGATGAGTACAGCCGCCGGCTCTCAGAGCTGGGCCCGGTCTATCGTGATGCGATGGGGCGCAACTTCCCGGCCATGACTTGCGTGCAGGTCGCGGCGCTGGTGGAGCACCGCGCGAAGGTCGAGATCGAGGTAACGGCGGTCATTCCGGACTGACGCCGCGTCAGGCAAATTCCAGAAACAGAAAAGCCCTCTTTGCGAGGGCTTTTTCAATTCATTTACCAGCCAAGAAAAAAGGCCCTTTGAAATTCAAAGGGCCTTTTAAATTGGTTGCGCGAGCAAGATTTGAACTTGCGACCTTTGGGTTATGAGCCCAACGAGCTACCAGGCTGCTCCATCGCGCGGCAAGAATAAATTATAGCTTATTCAGCAGCGTTTTGCTCAGCTGCGTCTTCTTTAATTTCAGGACGGTCCACGAGTTCGACCAGCGCCATCGGCGCGTTGTCGCCCACGCGGAAACCCATCTTCAGGATGCGCGTGTAGCCGCCCGGGCGGGCTGCGAAACGCGGGCCGAGTTCACCGAAGAGCTTCACCACGCTGTCGCGGTCGCGCAGGCGGTCGAAAGCCAGGCGCTTGTTGGCCAGCGTGGGCTTCTTGGCGAGCGTGATCATCGGTTCGATGACGCGGCGCAGTTCCTTGGCCTTGGGGACCGTGGTCTTGATGACTTCATGCTCGATGAGCGAGTTCATCATGTTCTGCAGCATCGCGAGGCGGTGCGAGCTGGTGCGGTTGAGTTTGCGGAGTCCGTGTCCGTGACGCATGGTGCTTTCCTTTACTTTATAAAAACAGGCAGCCGTATCAGGTACTGCCCGGTGCACTGGCTCTTTGGGGAGCCAAATTTCAAAAATTCAAATCAACGCTTGTCAAGACCGGCCGGGGGCCAGCTTTCGAGCTTCATGCCCAAGGTCAGGCCGCGGGAGGCAAGCACTTCCTTGATTTCGTTGAGCGACTTGCGACCCAGGTTCGGGGTCTTGAGCAGCTCGTTTTCGGTGCGCTGGATCAGATCACCGATGTAGTAGATGTTCTCGGCCTTCAGGCAGTTCGCCGAACGCACGGTGAGTTCGAGCTCGTCGACAGGGCGCAGCAGGATCGGATCGAACTGCTGTGCGCTGCGCGGTGCCGGTGCGTCGAATGCAGCGAGTTCGCCGCCTTCGAGCTGCGCGAACACTGCGAGCTGCTCGACCAGGATTTTAGCCGAAGCGCGAACTGCGTCTTCCGCGGTGATCGCGCCGTTGGTTTCGATCTCGACGAGCAGCTTGTCCAGGTCGGTACGCTGTTCGACACGGGCGCTTTCGACCGTGTAGCTCACGCGCTTGACGGGCGAGAACGAAGCGTCGAGAACGATGCGGCCTATCGACTTGGTCGGCTCGTCCGCGTAGCGGCGCATCGTGCCGGGCACGTAGCCGCGACCCTTTTCGACCTTGATCTGCATGTCGAGCTTGCCGCCTTGCGACAGGTGCGCGATCACGTGGTCGGGGTTGATGATCTCGACGTCGTGCGGGGTCTGGATGTCCGATGCGAGCACCGGGCCTTCACCGTCCTTGCGCAGGCTCAGCGTGACTTCGTCGCGGTTGTGGAGCTTGAACACCACGCCCTTGAGATTCAGCAGGATGTTGACGACATCTTCCTGCACGCCGTCGATCGACGAGTACTCATGCAGAACGCCAGCGATCGTGACTTCGGTGGCCGAGTAACCGACCATGGACGACAGCAGAACGCGACGCAGCGCGTTGCCGAGCGTGTGGCCGTAGCCGCGCTCGAAAGGCTCGAGCGTGACCTTGGCCTTGTTGGCGGCAAGTTGCTCGACCTGGATGGTCTTGGGTTTCAGCAGGGTGGTTTGCATGCAGACTTCCTCTCAATACCCCCGGCTCGTTACACCGGTAAGGCTGGTGAAGCACCTGATCCGCGACGAAGCGCGGAGCAGGAACGTGAACAACAATATCAATCTCCCGCCGGCGCGAACGCGCCGAGGCGGGTAGAAAAAATCAACGCGAATACAGTTCGACGATCAGCGATTCGTTGATGTCGGCTGCGAATTCGTCGCGATCGGGCACCTTCTTGAACGTGCCTTCGGCCTTGTCGGCATTCACGTCGACCCAGGCCGGAATACCGACTTGCTGGGCGAGTTGCAGCGCTTCGACAATGCGGTTCTGCTTCTTCGACTTGTCGCGCACGGCGATCACGTCACCGGTCTTGACCAGGTACGACGGGATGTTGACCGACTGACCGTTCACCGTGATCGCCTTGTGCGACACGAGCTGGCGCGCTTCGGCGCGGGTCGAGCCGAAGCCCATGCGGTAGACGACGTTGTCCAGGCGCGATTCGAGGATGAACAGCAGGTTGGCGCCGGTGTTGCCACGGCGGCGGTCGGCTTCTTCGAAGTAGCGGCGGAATTGCTTTTCGAGCACGCCGTACATGCGCTTGACCTTCTGCTTTTCACGCAACTGCAGACCGTAGTCGGAGGTGCGCTGACCCGAGGTGCGACCGTGCTGGCCGGGCTTGGAGTCGAACTTGGCCTTGTCCTGGATGGAGCGGCGGGCGCTCTTCAGGAACAGGTCGGTGCCTTCACGGCGGGAAAGTTTGGCCTTGGGGCCGAGGTAACGTGCCACGATTTTTCCTTTGTGTCATCTGCCGCAGTTGCCTGCGGGAGCCATCTGCGAAGCGCGGATGGCGGTGGGCTTAGATAAAAAACAAATGCGCAGCCGCTTGAAAAAGCCGGCTGCGCCTTGCGGACTGACGATCAGATGCGACGACGCTTCTGGGGACGGCAGCCATTGTGCGGAACGGGCGTCACGTCGGCAATGGAATTGATCCGGATGCCGAGCGCAGCCAGTGCGCGCACCGACGATTCGCGACCAGGACCGGGGCCCTTGATCTCGACGTCGAGGTTCTTGATACCTTGTTCGACAGCAGCACGGCCGGCAACTTCGGAAGCGACCTGCGCAGCGAACGGGGTCGACTTGCGCGAGCCCTTGAAGCCCTGGCCACCCGACGAAGCCCACGACAGGGCGTTGCCCTGGCGATCGGTGATCGTGATGATGGTGTTGTTGAACGAGGCATGCACGTGGGCGATACCGTCCGCAACGTTCTTGCGAACCTTCTTGCGAACGCGCTGTGCGGCGTTGTTTGCAGGTGCTTTAGCCATGCTGGTCTATCCTTATTTCTTCAGGGACTGCGCAGCCTTGCGCGGACCCTTGCGGGTGCGGGCGTTGGTGCGCGTGCGCTGGCCGCGCATCGGCAGGCCGCGACGGTGACGGAAGCCGCGATAGCAGCCGATGTCCATCAAACGCTTGATGTTCATCGTCGTCTCGCGACGCAGATCGCCTTCGATGGTGAACAGAGCGATCTGGTCGCGGATCTTTTCGAGATCGGCGTCGGTCAGATCCTTGATCTTCTTCGAATACTCGATGCCGCTCGCTTCGCAGATTTGACGGGCGCGGGTGCGACCGATGCCGAAGATGGCGGTCAGGCCGATTTCAGCGTGCTTGTGCGGCGGGATGTTGATGCCAGCAATACGTGCCATGTGCGTCCTCTAATACTCTTCAATCAACCCTGGCGCTGCTTGTGGCGCGGGTCGGTGCAAATCACACGCACCACACCTTTACGGCGGATGACCTTGCAATTACGGCAGATGGTTTTGACCGAAGCCGAAACTCTCATTTCATTCTCCTAAAACTGTTTAACGTGGCGGTCTACCGCCCGGACTCAATACTGAAACACAGCCCTACGATGTCTTGAAGTTCGCCTTCTTCAGCAGCGATTCGTACTGCTGGGACATCATGTAGTTTTGCACCTGGGCCATGAAGTCCATCGTGACGACCACGATGATCAGCAGGGAGGTACCACCGAAGTAGAACGGCACGTTGTACTTCAGGATCAGGAACTCGGGCAGCAGGCAGACGAAGGTGATGTACACCGCGCCGGCCAGCGTCAAGCGAACCAGAATCTTGTCGATATAGCGAGCGGTCTGGTCACCCGGGCGAATGCCAGGAATGAAAGCACCACTCTTCTTCAGGTTGTCGGCCGTTTCCTTGCTGTTGAACACGAGTGCCGTGTAGAAGAAGCAGAAGAAAACGATCGCAGCGGCATACAGCAGCACGTAGATCGGTTCGCCCGGACGCAGTGCGCCCGCAACGTCCTTGATCCAGCGGAAACCGCCTTCACCGGTACTGAACCAGCCAACCACCGTTGCGGGCAGCAGGATGATCGACGAGGCGAAGATCGGCGGGATCACGCCGGCCATGTTCAGCTTCAAGGGCAGGTGCGACGACTGGCCGCCATAGACCTTGTTGCCGACCTGGCGCCGCGCATAGTTCACGAGGATCTTGCGCTGGCCGCGTTCGACGAACACCACGAAGTAGGTGACCAGCACCACGACGGCGATGATGAACAGCGCAATGATCGGATTCATTGCACCGGTCGTCACCAGCGAAGCGAGGCCGCCGATCGCGTTCGGCAGGCCGGCCGCGATACCTGCAAAGATCAGGATCGAGATGCCGTTGCCCAGGCCGCGTTCGGTGATCTGCTCGCCGAGCCACATCAGGAACATCGAACCTGCCGTCAGGCTCACCATGGCGGTCAGGCGGAAGCCGAAACCGGGGGCGATGACCAGACCGGCAGACGACTCGAGAGCCACCGCGATGCTGAACGATTGGAACAGTGCCAGACCGAGCGCGCCGTAGCGCGTGTACTGCGTGATCTTGCGGCGGCCGGCCTCGCCTTCCTTCTTCAATTGCTCGAAGGTCGGAAGCACGTAGGTCATCAGCTGCATGATGATCGACGCCGAGATGTACGGCATGATCCCCAACGCGAACACGGTGAAGCGCGACAGCGCCCCGCCCGAGAACATGTTGAACAGGCTCAGAATGCCGCCCTGCTGGCCCTGGAACAACGCTGCCAGCTGGTCCGGGTTGATACCCGGCACAGGAATGTGCGCGCCAATCCGGTAGACCACGAGCGCGAGCAGCAAAAAGACGAGCCGACGACGGAGGTCGCCGAACTTGCCTGTTTTTGCGATCGTTGCCGCGTTAGTTGCCACGAAGAACTTCTTTCAGTCCGATGGTGATCAGGCGATGCTGCCGCCGGCTGCTTCGATCGCAGCCTTGGCACCAGCGGTAGCGCCCACGCCCGTCAGCTTGACGGCCTTGGTCAGTTCGCCGGTCTTGACGACCTTGACGACCTTGGCCAGCTGGCCCACGAGGCCGGCTTGCTTCAGCGCCAGGACATCCACTTCGGCCAAGCCGAGCTGCTCGAGAGCAGTCAGCGTGACTTCGGCGTTGAACTTCAGCAGGTGCGACTTGAAGCCGCGCTTCGGCAGGCGACGCTGCAGAGGCATTTGACCGCCTTCGAAGCCCACCTTGTGGAAGCCGCCAGCACGCGACTTCTGGCCCTTGTGGCCGCGACCCGCGGTCTTGCCGATGCCAGAGCCGATACCACGGCCAACGCGACGCTTGGCGTGCTTGGCGCCGGCTGCCGGCTTGATGCCATTGAGTTCCATATCAGTCTCTCTTACAGAACTTTGACCAGATAACTGATCTTGTTGATCATGCCGCGCACAGCGGGCGTGTCTTGCAGCTCGCTCACGCTGTTGAGCTTGCGCAGGCCGAGGCCGCGCACGGTCGCGCGATGCGATTCCTTGGTACCGATCGGGCTCTTGACCAATTGGACCTTGAGGGTTTGTTGTTGCGTCATTTGAATGCTTCTTTCGGCTTGCGCTTAAGCGAAGATTTCTTCGACGGTGAGGCCGCGCTTGGCAGCCACTTGACCCGCGGTCGTCGAGTTCTTCAACCCGTCGAGCGTGGCGCGAACCATGTTGTAGGGGTTCGACGAACCATGGCTCTTGGCCACGATGTCGGTGATACCCATCACTTCGAACACGGCGCGCATCGGGCCGCCGGCGATGATGCCGGTACCCTTGGGAGCCGGGTACATCACGACCGTCGAAGCGCCATGGTGGCCCTGCACCTGGTGGTGCAGCGTGCCGTTCTTGATCGAAACCTTCAGCAGGTTGCGACGCGCTTCTTCCATGGCCTTCTGCACTGCAGCGGGCACTTCCTTCGACTTGCCCTTGCCCATGCCGACGCGGCCATCGCCATCACCAACGACGGTGAGTGCTGCGAAACCGAGGATACGACCACCCTTCACCACCTTGGTGACGCGGTTGATCGCGATCATCTTCTCGCGCAAACCGTCCTCGGGGCCTTCGTTCTGCGTTCTTGCCTGAATCTTTGCCATTTTGAATCTCGTGTCCGGTTAGAACTGCAGGCCGGCTTCGCGGGCGGCCTCGGCCAGCGCCTTGACGCGGCCGTGGTAAGCGAAACCTGCGCGGTCGAAAGCGACCTTCTCGACGCCGGCTGCCTTCGCCTTTTCAGCGATGCGCTTGCCGACGGCGGTGGCTGCGGCGGCATTGCCGCCCTTGCCCGAACCGCCGAGCGAGGTACGCACTTCGGCTTCTGCCGTCGATGCGGTTGCAATCACCTTGGAGCCGTCGTCGGAGATGACGGTTGCATAGATGTGCAGGTTGGTGCGGTTCACCGTCAGACGGGCCACGCCCTGCGTCGCGATGCGAATGCGGGTCTGGCGCGAGCGGCGAAGACGCTGTGCTTTTTTGGTCAACATCATTTTGCTGCCCCTTACTTCTTCTTGGTCTCTTTGATCACGATCTTCTCGTCCGAATAACGGATACCCTTGCCCTTGTAGGGCTCGGGCGGACGAACAGCGCGGATCTCAGCGGCGATTTGACCAACGCGCTGACGGTCAGCACCCTTGATCACGATTTCGGTCGGGGTCGCGGTGGCCACCGTGATGCCTTGCGGCATGTCGATGTTGACCGGGTGCGAGTAACCGACTTGCAGGTTCAGCTTGTTGTTGGAAGCCGCAGCCTTGTAGCCGACGCCGACCAGGTTGAGCTTCTTCTCGAAGCCCTTGGTCACGCCAACCACCATGTTGTTCACCAGCTGACGGATCGTGCCGCTCATCGCGTTCGCTTCACGCGACTCGTTGGCGGGCTCGAAGCTCAGCTTGCCGTCATTGCTGACGATCTTGACCAGCGCATTGCGGGCCAGGCTGAGCGAACCGCCCGTGCCCTTGACGCTGATCTGGTCTTCCTTGATCGACACATCCACGCCTGCGGGGATGGTGACCGGCATTTTTCCTACTCGGGACATTTCAGTAACTCCTCGATGTCTCGGTTAGGCGACGTAGCACAGAACTTCGCCGCCGACACCGGAGGCGCGAGCCTTGCGGTCGGTCATCACGCCCTTTGGGGTCGTGACGATCGCAACGCCGAGGCCGTTCTGGACTTGCGGAATGGAAGCACTGGCCTTGTAGACACGCAGGCCGGGGCGGCTCACGCGCTCAATGCGCTCGATGACCGGACGGCCAGCGTAGTACTTCAGCGAGATTTCAAGTTCGCTCTTGCCGGCTTCGGTCTTGACCTGGAAGCCGTCGATGTAGCCCTCGTCCTTCAGGACTTGTGCGATTGCGATCTTCACCTTGGAAGACGGAACCGACACGGTGGGCTTCGCCACCATCTGCGCGTTACGGATACGCGTCAGCAGGTCGGCAATGGGATCACTCATGCTCATGTTGTTTGCTCCTGCCTGGCTTACCAGCTGGCCTTGGTGACACCGGGGATGTCGCCGTTGAAAGCCAGTTCGCGGATCTTGGCGCGGGCCAGACCGAATTGACGGAAGGTGCCACGGGGGCGACCGGTGATTTCGCAACGGTTGCGCTGACGCGTGGGGTTCGCGTTGCGCGGGAGCTTTTGCAGCGCCAGACGGGCAGCTGCACGCTCTTCGTCGGTCTTCTTCACGTCGTTGGAAGCCGCCTTCAGTTCCGCGTGCTTCGCAGCGAACTTGGCAACCAGCTTGTCGCGCTTGAGTTCGCGCTGGATCAAAGATGCTTTAGCCACGAATCACCTCAGTTCTTGAACGGGAAACGGAAGCCGGCGAGAAGCGCCTTGGCTTCTTCATCGGTCTTGGCCGTCGTCGTGATGCTGATATTCAGACCGCGCAGGGCATCGACCTTGTCGTACTCGATCTCGGGGAAAATGATCTGTTCCTTGACGCCGATGTTGTAGTTGCCACGACCGTCGAACGCACGGCCGGAGATGCCGCGGAAGTCGCGAACACGCGGCAGCGCGATGGTCACGAAACGGTCCAGGAACTCATACATCTGCACGCCACGCAGCGTGACCATGCAGCCGATAGGCTGGTTTTCGCGGATCTTGAAACCGGCGATAGCCTTCTTCGACTTGGTGACCACGGGCTTCTGGCCAGCGATCTTGGTCAGGTCGGCGACAGCGTTGTCGAGAACCTTCTTGTCGGCGACTGCTTCACCCACACCCATGTTCAGGGTGATCTTGGTGAGGCGCGGAACCTGCATCGGCGACGTGTAGCCGAACTTTTCCGTCAGGTCTTTCGCGATCTTTTCGCGATAGTGTTGTTGGAGACGTGCCATGTGAGTACCTCTTAGGCGAACTTGATTTCGTCGCCGCTGGACTTGAAGACGCGAACAGCCACGCGCTTGCCGTCAGCACCCTGGGTGATCTTGATGCCCACGCGGTCGGCCTTGCCGGTCGCGGCATTGAAGATCGCCACGTTGGATTGGTGGATGGGCATGGACTTCTCGACGATGCCACCGGTCGTACCCTTGAGGGGGTTCGGCTTGGTGTGCTTCTTGACGAGGTTCAGGCCTTCGATGACGACGTGCGAGTCGTCCTTGCGCAGCGAGACGGTGCCCCGCTTGCCCTTGTCACGGCCGGCCAACACGATGACCTGGTCGCCTTTGCGAATCTTGTTCATGGCGTTGTTGTCCTTACAGAACTTCGGGTGCCAGCGACACGATCTTCATGAACTTCTCGGTGCGCAGTTCGCGCGTGACCGGTCCGAAGATGCGGGTGCCGATGGGCTCCAGCTTGGCATTGAGCAGCACGGCGGCATTGCCGTCGAACTTGACGAGCGAGCCGTCGGCGCGACGGATGCCCTTGGCGGTGCGGACCACCACTGCGCTGTAGATCTCGCCCTTCTTGACGCGACCACGCGGAGCGGCTTCCTTGATGCTGACCTTGATGACGTCGCCCACGCTGGCGTAACGCCGCTTGGAGCCACCGAGCACCTTGATACACAGGACGGATTTCGCGCCTGTGTTGTCGGCCACTTCGAGCCGGGATTCAGTTTGGATCATTTCTTGATATTCCCAACTTGTACCGATGTGCCTCCAGGAGGGAAACACCGCGGTCAGTCTTGGGCCCGCCGTCCGCACCTCGAACCACTCGAGGCACTTCCGCTTTGGGCTGAAAGCTTCGCCTTTTGGAAGCGAAGCCCGCGATTGTTGCACGCACTTGTGCCGATGTCAACAGCCCTATTACACCACCAAGCGCTGGCACTAGACTCTCGACGGTGCGCACCACTGCGAAATCCCACTTTTCAGCCCCGCATCCAGGCCGCCGCAGCGTTCTGGCCGGTGCTGCCGGCCTGCTGGCGCTGGGCCTTGGCGCCTGCCGCAGCGCCGCTCCGCAGCAGGACCCCGGCAGGATGCGGCTGGTGGGCGAGGCGCGCTGGGCGCATCGCCTTCATATGGAAGGCACCACGGTGGGCGGCCTCTCGGGCATCGACTACGACCCGGCGCGAGGTGAGTACCTGCTCATCAGCGATGACCGGTCAGACTTCGATCCGGTGCGCTACTACACCGCACGCTGGCCGCTGCCACAGGCCGCGCCGCCCGAGCCCATGGGCGTGGTAAAGCTGCAACGCCCCGGCGGCGGCCCCTGGCCCAGCCGGCGCCAGGCCATCGACGGCCTCCCGGTACCCGACCCCGAAGCCCTGCGCCTGCGCCCCTCTACCGACACCATCCTGTGGACCAGCGAAGGCGACATCGCCCGCGGTTTCGGCCCCGCGCTGTACGAATCGGCCCGCGACGGGCGCTTCCTGCGCGAATTCGCCATGCCGCCGATGTTCCAGCCCGACCCGGCAAAGCGCCGCGGCCCGCGTGACAACCTGACGTTCGAGGGCGTCGCCCTCACGCCGGACGGCCGCTTCGCCTGGCTGGGCATGGAGAACGCGCTGATCCAGGACGGCCCCGAGCCCACCACCGGCGCGCCCGGCGGCCCCTGCCGCTTCACCCAGGTCGACCTGGACACAGGCCGCGCCGTGCGCCAGATCGCCTACGTGCCCGACGCCATTCCGCTGCGCCCGCTGGTGCCCGGCACCTATGCCGACAACGGCGTCAGCGAGATCCTGATGATCGACGCCCACCGCATGCTGGTGCTGGAGCGCGCCTACGCCACCGGCGCGGGCAACTCGCTGCGCCTGTATGAAATCGACACCCGCGCCGCCGGCGAGGTGCTCTCCATCGACATGCTGGTGCCGGGCAACCACCGCCCCGCCTCCAAGACCCTGGTGGCTGACTTCGCCGCCCTGGGCCTGTCGCGCCTCGACAACACCGAAGGCATGTGCTGGGGGCCGCCGCTGCCCGACGGCAAACGCATGCTGGTGGTCGTGAGCGACGACAATTTCAATCCGCTGCAGATCACCCAGTTCGCAGCCTTCGCCTTCGAATAACCCGACCGACCATGACCATCGCCGTCACTTTCCTGCCCCGTACCGCCCCCGCGCCGCTGCCGCCCGTCGCCTTCATCGGCGGCGGCAACATGGCGAGCGCCATCATCGGCGGCTTGATCCAGCAAGGCTCCGCGGCCGATTCGTTCGAGGTGGTCGAGCCCTTCGAGGAGGCCCGCGCCAAGCTGTCCCAGTCGTACGGCATCGTCGCGAAGGCGGAGGCCGGCGAGGCGCTGTCGCGCTGCGAGGTGGTGGTGTGGGCGGTCAAGCCCCAGACATTTGCCGAAGCCGCCCGCCCGGTGCGCGAATTCGCCGATGGCGCGTTGCAGCTCAGCGTGGCCGCGGGCATTCCGTCGGACAGCATCGCCCGTTGGCTTGGCACCGAGCGCGTGGTGCGCGCCATGCCCAACACGCCCGCGCTGGTCGGCAAGGGCATGACCGGCCTGTTCGCGCGCGCCGGCGTCACCGGCGCCGACCGCTCGCTGGTCGGCCAGCTGCTGGCACCCACCGGCGAGCTGATCTGGGTCGACGCCGAACCCGCGCTCGACGCCGTGACCGCCATGTCGGGCTCGGGCCCGGCCTATGTGTTCTATTTCATCGAGGCCATGACCGAGGCCGGCGTCGAGATGGGCCTGACGCCCGAGCAGGCCCAGCGCCTGGCCATCGGCACCTTCACCGGCGCCTCGGCGCTGGCGCACAGCGCGACCGAGCCGCCGTCGGTGCTGCGCGCGCGCGTCACCTCCAAGGGCGGCACCACTTACGCCGCCATCAGTTCGCTGGAAGAAGCCGACGTGAAGGCGCAGTTCAAGACCGCGATCCGCGCGGCGCAGAAGCGCGCCGCGGAGCTGGGCGAGGAATTCGGCCGGGACTGATTTCAGGCCGCGGGCAGCGCGCGCGGCCCCAGCAGGAAGAGCCACTCGGCCGCCAGCGTGACGGTGCCGTCTTCCAGTTCGAGCCAGACTTCCTCCTTCAGCAAGAAGCTGTCGCCGGGCCTGGGCGTCACCTCCGCGATGCGCACCCGCGCCCGGAAGCGCGCGCCCACGGGCATCGGCCGCACGAAGCGCAGGCGGTCGAAGCCGTAGTTGAGCGCGTGATTCGAGTCGAACGGCAGCAGCGTGCGCATGGCCTCGCCGGTCAGGCGGATCAGGTGCGACACCTGGAAGAAGCCCTGCACGATGGTGCCGCCGTAGTCCGCCTCGCGCGCCGCGCGCTCGGGGTCGAGGTGGATCCACTCACCCTCGCCGTCGCCCGACAGCTCCGAGTAGCGGTCGACCATCTCCTGTGTGATGCGGTGCCATTCGGAGAAGCCCTCCTGGCCGATCTTCCGCTTCAGCTGCTCCAGCATGGCGTCGGACATGGTGTTCAGCGCAGCGCGTAACCGGCCACGATGCCGGCGAACACGGTGAAGCCCAGCCAGTGGTTCAGGCGGAAGGCCTTGAAGCAGCCCTCGCGCGTACGGTCGTGAATGAGCCGCCAGTGCCACAGCGCCTGCGCCGCGGCCACGGCGATGCCGGCGTAGAACAGGACGCCCAGCGAACGGCTCGCGCCGGCCCAGATCCACACCGCGAGGAAGATCGCGTAGCTCGCCATCACCGCCGCCACGTCGAAGCGGCCGAAGGTGATGGCCGAAGTCTTCATGCCGATCTTGAGGTCGTCGTCGCGGTCGACCATGGCGTATTCGGTGTCGTAGGCCAGCACCCAGAACAGGTTGCCCGCCAGCAGCCACGCGGCGAACACGGGCACGTGCGACTGCACCGCCGCAAAGGCCATCGGAATGCCGAAGCTGAAGGCAATGCCCAGCACTGCCTGCGGGATCGACACGAAGCGCTTGGCGAAGGGGTAGATCAGCGTGATGGCCAGCGCCGCGAACGACCACAGCACCGTCGTGCGGTTGGTGGTGAGCACCAGGGCGAAGGACATCAGCGCCAGCACCGCGCCGAGCCCCAGCGCCTCCTTGACCGACATCGCGCCGCTGGTCACCGGCCGTTGCGCCGTGCGCTTGACATGGCGGTCGAAGTCGCGGTCGGCCACGTCGTTGACGCAGCAGCCCGCGCTGCGCATGAGGAAGGTGCCGAGCGTGAACACCACCACCAGGTGCCAGCCCGGCCAGCCGTCGGCCGCGAACCACAGCGCGCCCAGCGTGGGCCACAGCAGCAGCAGCCAGCCTGCGGGGCGGTTCCAGCGGATCAGGTCGAGGTAGAGCGCGAAACGACGGGCGAGCATGCGAAGGAAAGAGACGGGCAAAAAAAGAGCGGCCATTGTGCCGCTCTTGTGCTGGTGCGAGGAAAGCGCGCGCTCAGTCTTCGAGCAGCGAACGCAGCATCCAGGCGGTCTGGTCGTGCACCGTGCAGCGCGCGGTCAGCATGTCGGCCGTCGGGTCGTCGCCGGCTTCCTCGGCCACGGGGATGAATTCGCGCGCGATGCGCGACACGGTCTCGTGGCCCTTCACCAGGATGCGCACCATCTCCATCGCCTTGGGCGGGGTCTGGGGCACGTCGGGCACGGTGGCGATCTTGCTGAATTCGGCATAGGAGCCCGGTGCGTAGTGGCCCAGCGCGCGGATGCGCTCGGCCAGCACGTCGGTGGCGCCCCACAGCTCGGTGTACTGGCCCATGAACATCGCATGCAGCGAGTTGAAGTGCGGGCCCGTCACGTTCCAGTGGAAGTTGTGCGTGGTGAGGTACAGCGTGTAGGTGTCGGCCAGCACGCGGCTCAGGCCTTCGGCGATGGCCGCGCGGTCCTGGCGTTCGATGCCGATGTTGATGATCGGCGCATTGCGGCTGCCCGACTCCTGCGCGACCACCGTGCCGCCCTTCTTGGGCACCTTGCCGGCGGAGGAAGCAGGCGATGATTTCTTCGAGGCTTTGGCCATGGCGGGAACTCTTTCTTCAAGTTTGGGTGGAACGCTTCGATTCTGGAAGCCGGCGTGCGGCTTCGCAACAGCGCCACTCTATCTCAGCGATCAACGATTCAAAACGGCCCTGGCGTAGGCCGATTCCCCGAATTGCCGCCTTCAGGACAGCCGCTTGACGCCCGGCAGCTCGCACGCGTAGATCGCGTTGCGCAGGGCCGCGATGGCCTCGTAGCGCGTGAAGGTGCGCCGCCAAGCGAGCACCACGCGGCGCGTGGGCGGATCGCGGTCGTGCGCGTCGCGCACCGGCAGGTAGCGCACCATCTGCTCGGCCTCCTTGCGGCCTTTGACCCTGGGCTTGAGCGCCTCGGCCGGCACCGACAGCCGCGGCACCAGCGTCACGCCCATGCCGGAGGCCACCATGTGCTTGATGGTCTCCAGCGACGAGCCCTCGAAGCTCTTGCGGATGCCTTCGGCATTGCTGGAGAAGCGCGCGAACTCGGGGCAGACCTCGAGCACGTGGTCGCGAAAGCAGTGGCCGGTGCCCAGCAGCAGCATGGTCTCGCTCTGCAGTTCCTCGGACGTGATCGATTCGCGGTCGGCGAACTTGTGCTTCGCGGGCAGGGCTGCCATGAAGGGCTCGTCGTACAGCGGCGCCATCGCCAGGCCGGTGTCGGGAAAGGGCTCGGCCATGATGGCGCAGTCGATCTCGCCGGCGCGCAGCATCTCGAGCAGCTTGACGGTGAAGTTCTCCTGCAGCACCAGCGGCATCTGCGGCGTGCGCTGGATCACCTGGCGGACCAGGTCGGGCAGCAGGTACGGCCCGATCGTGTAGATCACGCCGAGGTTCAGCGGGCCGGCCAGCGGGTCTTTGCCGCGCTTGGCGATTTCCTTGATGCTGGCCGCCTGGTCGAGCACGCTCTGCGCCTGCTGAACGATCTGCTCGCCCAGCGGGGTGACGGTCACCTCGCCGGCGCTGCGCTCGAAGAGCTTGACCTCGAGTTCGTCCTCCAGTTTCTTGATGGCGACCGAGAGGGTCGGCTGGGAGACGTAGCAGGCCTCGGCCGCCTTGCCGAAGTGCCGTTCGCGGGCTACTGCGACGATGTATTTGAGTTCGGTGAGAGTCATAGCTTGCGTCAATTATGCGCAAGCGCCCGCGACCCGGTGGGCCTGGGGCCTTGGCGGAACAACTCTGGGGACAGTTTCAGCACAAGGCCCCACTTGTCCACAGCGGCATCGTTCGCCCGCGAGTTGTCCTTTTTCAGGGGCGACCCAGAAACGGACGTGTACACAGTGACGCGCGTGCGGCAAGTCGTTGTCAGCCAAGAGAAAACCCCTGCTGTCCACAGCGGGGGTTTACCCTTATCTACTACTACTAACTTGAATAAGAAGAATAAATAAGAGTGAGGCGGCAGCCCGCCATGGGCGTCACGGGGCCCGTCAGCCGATGGTCGCGATCGCCGATCCCACCGCCACGTAGCCGCCTGCCGCCACGCCGAATGCGATGCGTCCCGCGCGGTGCGCGAGCACCTGCATTTCCATCTTCATCGCCTCCATGACGGCGATCACGGCGCCCTGCGCAACCTCGTCGCCGTCGGCGACCTTCCAGCCCTGCAGCGTGCCCGACACCGGCGCCGCCACCGCGGCCGGGTCCTGCACCGCTGCGGCCTCGGCCGGCACGGCGGTGGCGCCCCCCGCATCGGCCGACGACAGCCCGCGCAGCAGCTCGGGCGGCAGGCCCAGCGACAGGCGCCGGCCGTCGACCTCGATGGCGGTGCGCACCAGCGCGGTGTCGGGCCGCGGCTCGGGCCGCGCGGCGGCGGTCTCGTCGTTGGCGAAGTCGGTCTCGATCCAGCGCGTGTGGACCTTGAAGGCATCGCCGGACACGAAATCCGGGTGCGCCATCGCGGCACGATGGAACGGCAGCACCGAGGCCACGCCTTCGATGCGGAACTCGGCGAGCGCGCGGCGCGCCCGCGCGACGGCCTGTTCGCGCGTGGCGCCGGTGACGATCAGCTTGGCCATCAGCGAGTCGAAGGTGCCCGGCACGCTCGAGCCCGCCACCACGCCGGTGTCGATGCGCACGCCCGGGCCCGAGGGCACGTCGAACACCTTCACCGGGCCCGGCGTCGGCAGGAAGCCGCGGCCGACGTCCTCGGCGTTGATGCGGAACTCGAAGGCGTGGCCGCGCGGCGCCGGCGTTTCGGTGACCGACAGCGGCAGGCCGTCGGCAATGCGCAGCTGCTCGACCACGAGGTCGATGCCGGTGGTTTCTTCCGTCACCGGATGCTCGACCTGCAGCCGCGTGTTGACTTCGAGGAACGAGATCGCGCCGCTCGCGCTGAGCATGAACTCGACCGTGCCGGCGCCGGTGTAGCCGGCCTCGGCGCAGATGTCGCGCGCCGACTGGTGGATGCGCTCGCGCTGCGCGTCGCTCAGGAAGGGCGCGGGCGCTTCTTCCACCAGCTTCTGGTTGCGCCGCTGCAGCGAGCAGTCGCGCGTGCCCAGCACCACGACGTTGCCGTGCGTGTCGCCCAGCACCTGCGCCTCGACATGGCGCGGCCGGTCGAGGAACTGCTCGACATAGCACTCGCCGCGGCCGAAGGCGGTGACGGCCTCGCGCACGGCCGATTCGTACAGGCCCTCGACCTCGTCCATGCGCCACGCGACCTTGATGCCGCGCCCGCCGCCGCCGAACGCGGCCTTGATGGCCACCGGCAGGCCGTGCTTCTCGGCGAAGGCCAGCACCTCGGCTGCGCTCTGCACCGGGTCGGCGGTGCCCGCGACCAGCGGCGCGCCGACCTTCATGGCGAGCTTGCGCGCCTGCACCTTGTCGCCCAGCCGCGCGATGGCGGCGGGCGACGGGCCGATCCAGGTCAGCCCGGCGTCGATGACGGCCTGCGCGAACGCGGCGCTCTCCGACAGGAAGCCGTAGCCGGGGTGCACCGCGTCGGCGCCGCTGCGCGCCGCCACGGCCAGCAGCTTGGCGATGTGCAGGTAGGTATCGGCGGGGCGGTCGCCCTCCAGGCCGTAGGCCTCGTCGGCCATGCGCACATGCAGCGCGTCGATGTCGGCATCGGCGTACACGGCGACCGATTGCACACCGTAGTCGGCGCAGGCGCGCGCGATGCGCACGGCGATTTCGCCTCGGTTGGCGATCAGGACTTTTTTCATCGGAAGACTCTCGATCAGTGTTCGACCGGGCCGAGTCCGGCCACGGGTTGGAAGCGGACGCGGGCGTTCACGGGAATCTGCCCCGCGCGGTCCAGGTGATGGGTGGCGACCGAGGCGATCACGGGATAGCCGCCGGTCAGCGGATGGTCGGCCAGGAACAGCACGGGCTGGCCGCTGGGCGGCACCTGGATGGAGCCGCGCGCGGTGCCCTCGCTGGGCAGCTCGGACAGGTTGGCGCGCTCCATCGGCCGCTCGCCGGCCAGGCGCAGCCCGACGCGGTTGGACTGCGGCGTGACCTGCCACGGCTGGCCGCACAGCTGCGCGATGGCCTCGGGCGTGAACCAGTCGGCGCGCGGGCCGGGCACGATGTCCAGCACGACTTCTTCCTGCAGGGTGGGCAGGTCCGCAGGCGGCGTCTCGGGCCCGCCGACGACGGCGCCGACATGCACGGCACGCACCGGCAGCGCATCACCGGCAGCCAGCGCGGGCGGGCCGACGCGGGCCAGCGTGTCGCTCGAGCAGCTGCCCAGCACCGGCGCCACCGCGAAGCCGCCGCGCACCGCCACATAACTGCGGATGCCGGCGACGGGCTCGCCCAGCGAGAGCATGTCGCCGTCGGCCAGCGCGAAGGGCTGGTAGCGCGGCAGCGGCCACCTGGCGCCGTCGGCACGGGTCAGCGTGAGGGGGCCGTCGGCGCCGGTGACGGCCAGCACCGCCTCGCCGCGGCAGACGAGCTGGAAGCCGCCGTAGGCGACTTCGATGCAGGCGTTGTCGGAGGCATTGCCGACGAGCCGGTTGGCCGCCTGCAGCGCGCGCTGGTCCATCGCGCCGGAGACCGACACGCCCTGGCGCGCCTGCCCGGGCCGGCCCCGGTCCTGCAGCAGCGCCTGCACGCCGGCGGCGCGGATCTCGAGCGCGCAGCCGCCGGGCGCGGCCGCCGCGAATGCGGAAGGCGCTTCGCTCGCGGGAACGGGCGGCGTCACCGGCGACGAGGTGACGTCCACGAAGCGCACGGAGTCGCCGGGTTGCAGCAGCGCCGGCGTTGCGCGCGACAGGTCCCACATCGGCGTGTCGGTCACGCCGATGATCTGCCAGCCGCCGGGGCTGGCCTGCGGGTACACGCCGCTGAAGCTGCCGGCCAGGCCCACGGCGCCGGCCGGGATGCGGGTGCGTGGCACCTTGCGGCGCGGCACGTCCAGGCTCGGATGGCCGCCCGACAGATAGGCAAAGCCCGGCGCGAAGCCGGTGAAGGCCACGGTGTAGTCGCTGCCGGTGTGGCGGCGCACCACGTCTTCGGGCGAAACGCCGAGCAGGCCGGCCACTTCGGCCAGGTCCTCGCCGTCGTAGCGCACGGGGATCTCGATGCGCTTTTCCGCGCGCGTCTCGCGGGCATCGAGGTTGCGCAGCCGCAGCTGGCGCGCAAGCTCCACCGCCGTCAGCGCGGCGGGCCGGAAGGTGATGAGCAGCGTGCGCGCGGCGGGCACCAGTTCCTCGATGCCGTCGATGGGCTCGGCGCGCAGCGAGGCCAGCAGCGCGAGCGTCTGCGGCAGGTCGTCGAGCTCGACCAGCACGGCATTCAGGTTGACCGACAGGCAGCGCATGGTCATGCGCCGGTGCCCGTGCCCACGAACGAAGCGATGGTCACGCCGGCTTGCGACAGCCGCTCGCGTACCTGCCGCGCCATGCCGACCGCGCCCGGACTGTCGCCGTGCACGCAGACCGACTCGGCACGGATGCGCACGGTGCTGCCGTCGATGGCCGTCACCACGCCCTCCTCGGCGAGCCGCAGCATGCGCTCGGCCACGTCCTGCGCGTCGTGCAGCACGGCACCGGGTTCGCGGCGCGACACCAGCGTGCCCTGCGGCGTGTAGGCGCGGTCGGCAAAGGCCTCGGCCACGGCGCGCAGGCCCTGCGCCTCGGCCCAGCCCAGCAGCGGCGAGCCGGCCAGCGCCACCAGGCACAGGCCGGGGTCGATCTCGCGGATGGCGGCGATCACGTCGCGCGCCTGGCGCTCGTCGTGGGCGATGGTGTTGTAGAGCGCGCCGTGAGGCTTCACGTAGCGCACGGTGGTGCCGGCGGCGGCGGCCAGGCCCTTGAGGGCGCCGATCTGATAGATCACGTCGGCGCGCAGGTCGGCGCTTTCCACGTCCATGTTGCGGCGCCCGAACCCCACCAGGTCGCGGTAGGCCACATGGGCACCGACCACCACGCCGCGCTGCGCGGCCTGGCGCAGCGTGCGCAGGATGCCGGCCGGGTCGCCCGCATGGAAGCCGCAGGCCACGTTGGCGCTGCTCACGATATCCAGCATGGCGGCGTCGTCGCCCATGCGCCACACGCCCAGGCTCTCGCCGAGGTCACTGTTCAAGTCGATGTTCATCGTTCGTTTTTTCCGGCGCGCGGCGGGCGCACGCCACAGGGGGTCATCGGGTCAGTGCAGGCGGCCGCCGGTCTCGCGCACGTCGTCGCGCACGGTCAATGCGGTGCGGATCGCCACGCGGAAGGCCTCGACCTGCGTCGCAAGCGCCATGCTGGCGAAACCGGGTTTGGAAGCCGCCTGCTCGGGCAGGTAGGGCACGTGCACGAAGCCACCGCGCGTGCGCGCGAGCGCGGGCTGCGTCGCGATGCGGTGCATCAGCGCATAGAAGATGTGGTTGCAGACAAAGGTGCCCGCGCTGTTGGACACCGCCGCCGGCAGGCCGGCCGCGCGCATGTCGCGCACCATGGCCTTCATGGGCAGCGTGCTGAAGTAGGCCGCCGGCCCGCCCTCGACCACGGGAATGTCGATGGGCTGGTAGCCAGCGTTGTCGGGGATGCGCGCGTCGTCGACGTTCAGCGCGGCGCGCTCCAGCGATATCTCGGTGCGCCCGCCCGCCGCGCCGATGCACAGCACCAGCACGGGTGGCGCGCCGGCCGCCAGCGCCTCGTCGAGCCGGTCGATGGCGCGGCCGAACACGCAGGGCAGCTGCACCGCCTGCACCGCGGCGCCTTCGCAGGCCCAGCCGTCCAGGGCGCGGGCGATTTCCCACGCGGGGTTGACGGGGTCGTTCTCGAAGGGCTCGAAGCCCGCGAGCAGCACGCGGGGCGCGGCGGTACCGGTCGTCTTCTTCATTGCAGGGCCTCAGCGGAACATCAGGAAGTACAGCAGGAAGATGTTGACCACCAGCAGCGCGGCCGCCGTGGGCACCTGCACCTTGATGACCGCGTTCTTGTCGGGCAGCTCCAGCAGCGCCGCCGGCACGATGTTGAAGTTGGCCGCCATCGGCGTCATCAGTGTCCCGCAGTAGCCCGAGAACATGCCGATGGCCGCCATCACCGCCGGGTCGCCGTGGTACACGCCCACCAGCACCGGCACGCCGACGCCGCCCGTCATCACCGGGAAGGCCGCGAAGCCGTTGCCCATGATGATGGTGAACAGCGCCATGCCCAGCACGTACACCACCACCGCGACGAAGCGGATGTCCATGTTGATGTAGCTGGTGGTGATGTATGCCACGGCCTTGCCCACGCCGGCGTCGGAAAACACCAGGCCCAGCATGCCCAGCATCTGCGGCAGCACCACGGCCCAGCCCAGCGCGTCGGTCAGGCGGCGCGACTCGCGCATGCCCTGCAC
The DNA here is from genome assembly GCF_037482385.2 of Variovorax sp. AB1(2024). Lineage (NCBI taxonomy): Bacteria > Pseudomonadati > Pseudomonadota > Betaproteobacteria > Burkholderiales > Comamonadaceae > Variovorax > Variovorax sp. AB1(2024). The sequence goes on from NZ_JBBHKP020000001.1 coordinate 603,442, forward strand.
CGGCGTCTCGCGCGTCAGCCAGCATGCCAGCGCCAGCGCCACCACGCAGCCCACGCCCAGGCTCACCAGCGTGGTGTTCTTGGGGTCGAGCAGGAAGGCGTCGCCGATCTTGACCTTGCTCATCAGCACGGTGCCGATCACCGTGACCAGCGGAATCGCCAGCGCCGGCATGAAGAGCTTGTTGCCCAGGCGCGCGGCGCTGGCCTGGTATTGCTCGGGCGAGGGCTCGCGGTGCTTGCCCGCGCCGACGCCGCGCATGCCGGCAATGACGGCCATGGCCACGGCGCCCACGCCCACCCACGCGGGCGGCAGCTCGTCGCCCACCAGGAACACCAGCGAATAGAGCGCCCAGAACAGGCCGCTGGTGTAGCGCTTGGGGTGCTGGCGGTCGGTCAGCGTCATGATGGCCGTGATCGCGAGGATCAGGCCGACCAGGATGTAGAGATGCTGGATCGAGAGAATCATGATCAGCGGCCCTCCTGCGTGGCGGGAACGGCCGGGGCGTCGGTGCCCGGGGTGCCTTCCATCTCGCGGGCGATGGCCTGGTCGAGGCGGCGCAGGCGCCACGAATGGATGACGAACGCGGCAATCGCGGTGGGAATGCCCCACATCGCGATGTGCAGCGGCTCGACGTCGATGCCCGCTTCATGCAGGAAGGTGGTCATCAGCACGATGGCGCCGAAGGCCACGAAGATGTCTTCGCCGAAGAACAGGCCCACGTTGTCGGTGGCCGCGGCATAGGCGCGCAGCTTGTGGCGCAGGCGCTCCGGCAGCTTGCCGTAGCGGGTTTCGGTGGCGCCTTCGGCCATGGGCGCGAGCAGCGGGCGAACCATCTGCGGATGGCCGCCCAGGCTGGTGAGGCCGATGGCCGCCGTGAGTTCGCGCGCGGCGAGGTAGACGATGAGCAGGCGCCCGGCGGTGGCCGACTTGATGCGCCCGATCCAGTTCTGCGCATGCTGGCGCAGGCCGTGGCGCTCCAGCAGCCCGATCACCGCCAGCGGCAGAAGAATGATCAGCGGCAGGTTGCGGGTCTTGATGAAGCCGGTGCCGATGGCCGTGAGGATGGCCATGGGGCCGAAGCCCGCGGCGGCGGCCGTCACGATGGCCGTGACGATCACCACCAGCATCGGATTGAAGCGCAGGATGAACCCCGCAATGATGACGGCCACGCCAATCAGCGGCCAGAGAGGGATGTCAGGAGTCATGTGGGTCTTTCGTGTTGGAGTTCACAGCCGCCTGGCGCATGTGCGCCGGCACGTCGGTCTACGCAAGCGCCGTGCCAATGAATGAGCAATTCAAACTGCCTGAACCACTCATTTTCTTAAGATTGTTGAACAATCAATGCAAGTGTGCCCAACAAAGGTGCCTGGATGACCCCATGGAAACCCTGATCGCGTTGCGATCTGGTGCACGGGCGGCCGGCGGAAATCTGCTACAAACGCGCGGCACCGACGCCCCCTCCACCTACCTCCCGGCATGAATCGACAGGTTTCCCCCACACCGCCCGCCTCGCCGGCCGCGGGCACGCAGACGCTCAACGACCGGGTGGCGGAGCTCATCCGCCAGAAGATCGTGAAGGGCGAGTTCTCGCCCGGGCAGCGGCTGTCGGAGGCCACGCTGGCCGACAGCTTCGAGATTTCGCGCAACACGCTGCGCGAGGTGTTCCGCACGCTGACCAAGGAAGGCCTGCTCAAGCACGCGCCGAACCGCGGCGTGTTCGTGGCCGTGCCCAGCATCGCGTCGATCATCGACATCTACCGCGTGCGCCGCCTCATCGAATGCCAGGCGCTGGCACAGGCCTACCCCCGCCACCCGGCCAAGAAGCACATGCGCGAAGCCGTGGAACTGGCGCTGAAGTGCCGCGAGGCCGGCGACTGGCTGGGCGTGGGCACGGCGAACATGGAGTTCCACAAGGGCATCGTGGAGCTGGCCGACAGCGAGCGGCTGAACGTGCTGTTCGCGCACATCCTGGTCGAGCTGCGGCTGGCCTTCGGACTGCTGAAAGACCCGGAGTTCCTGCACGCACCCTACGTGGACATGAACACCAAGCTGCTCGAACTCATCGAGGCCGGCAAGTTCGCCGAGGGCTCGGCGGCGCTGAACGACTACCTGATCCACTCCGAGCGCATCGTGCTCGCGGTTTATGCGCGGCAGATGCCCGAGGGCGGCGTCGACAGCTAGGCGGGGCTCCGGGAAGGGCCGCCCCGGTGTCGCGGCATTCCTCGGCGAGCTGAAATAATGGCGGTCCCGCCACGCAACGCCGACGGAGACGCGCCATGACACTGTCTGCCTACCTGCTGTTCCTGCCCGCCTGCTTCGCCATCAACATGGCGTTCGGCCCCAACAACCTGCTGTCCGTGACCAACGGCGCCAAGCACGGCGTGTCGCCGGCCGTCATCGCGGCCAGCGGACGGCTCGTGGCCTTCGCGATCATGATCGCCATCGCGGGCCTTGGCATGGGCGCGGTGCTGGTGGCGTCGGAGCTGGCCTTCCACGTCATCAAGTACATCGGCGCGGCGTACCTCGTGTGGATCGGCATCCGCCTGCTGCGCGCCCCGGCGCCCACGGCCGACGTGGGTTCGCGCGACGCCTCCGCGCCGCCGTCCATGCGCGCGCTGGCGCGGCAGGAATTCACCGTGGCGGCCGGCAACCCGAAGGCCATCCTGGTGTTCACCGCCTTCTTTCCGCAGTTCGTGGTGCCGGGCGCTTACGCCAGCAGCTACCTGCTGCTGGGCGCGACCTTCCTGGTGTTCGAGCTGGTCGCGATCGCGCTCTACGCGCTGCTCGGCGCGCGCATGCGCCGCATGGCCAACGGCAGCCGCGCGATGCGCTGGTTCAACCGCATCAGCGGCAGCATGATGGTCGGCTTCGGGCTGATCCTCGCCTTCACGCGCCGGCCGACGGCCTGAGTTCTCTCAGGCTTTGAGGTACTCGGCCTTGGTGCCGAGCCAGCGGTCGATGTGGCGCTGCGCAAGGTCGGGGTGCTTCTGCAGCATCACGGGCGCCAGTTCGCGCGCCCAGTCGAGCAGCAGCGTGTCGGTCGTCAGGTCGGCAAAGCGCAGCAGCGGCGCGCCCGACTGCCGCGCGCCCAGGAACTCGCCGGGGCCGCGAATCTCGAGGTCGCGCCGCGCGATCTCGAAGCCGTCGCCGGTCTCGGCCATGGCCTTGAGCCGGGCGCGCGCAGCCTCGCCCACGCGGCCGCTGTCGCCGGGCGCATAGAGCAGCACGCAGGCCGAGGCCGCCGCGCCGCGCCCCACCCGGCCGCGCAGCTGGTGCAGCTGCGAGAGGCCGAAGCGCTCAGCATGCTCGATCACCATCAGCGAGGCATTGGGCACGTCCACGCCCACTTCGATCACCGTGGTGCTCACCAGCACCTGGATCTCGTTGCCGGTGAACGCCGCCATCACCGCCTGCTTCTCGGCCGTGGGCATGCGCGAATGCAGCAGGCCGACCTGGATCGGCTCGCCCAGCGTGCCGGCCAGCTCGTCGCGGGTTTCGGTGGCGTTGCGCAGGTCGACCGCCTCGCTCTCCTCGATCAGCGGGCACACCCAGTACACCTGCCGCCCCTGCGCGATCTGCGCATGGATGCGGTCGATGACCTCGTCGCGCCGGTGGTCGGCCACCAGCTTGGTGACGATGGGCGTGCGGCCCGGCGGCAGCTCGTCGAGCGTGGACACGTCCAGGTCGGCGTAGTAGCTCATCGCCAGCGTGCGCGGGATGGGCGTGGCGCTCATCATCAGCAGATGTGGCTCGAGGTGCCCTTCGGCCTTGCCGCGCAAGGCCAGGCGCTGCGCCACGCCGAAGCGGTGCTGCTCGTCGATGATGGCCAGCGCGAGGTTCTTGAAGCGCACCTTCTCCGAGATGACGGCATGCGTGCCGATGACCAGCGCGGCCTCGCCGCTCTCCACCGCCGCCGACATCGCGTCGCGCTCTTTCTTCTTCTGGCTGCCCGTGAGCCACGCCACGCGCAGGCCGCGTTCGGCCAGCAGCGGATCGAGCCAGCCGACCAGCTTGCCGAAGTGCTGCGCCGCGAGGATTTCGGTCGGCGCCATCAGCGCGCACTGGAAGCCCGCATCGATGGCGCGTGCCGCCGCCAGCGCGGCCACCACCGTCTTGCCCGAGCCCACGTCGCCCTGCAGCAGCCGGTGCATGGGAATCTCGCGGCGGAGGTCGCGCGTGATTTCCTCGCCCACCCGCTGCTGCGCGCCGGTCAGGCCGAAGGGCAGCACCGCGAGCAACTGCGCATGCAGCGAGGCAGGCGCAGGCTCGGCCGGCGCGGGCAGCACCGGCGCGCGCTGCGCGGCACGCTCCAGCCGTGCCTGCAATTGCGACAGCTGCTGCGCCAGCAGTTCCTCGGCCTTGATGCGCTGCCATGCCGGGTGGCTGTGGTCTTCGAGCGTGGCCATGGCCACGTCGGGCGTCGGGTAGTGCAGGAAGCTCAGCGAGGCGCGCAGGTCCCAGGCGCCGCGGAAGCCGATCTGCACCGGAATGGTCTCGTCGAGCACGGCCCGCGCCAGGCCCGAGCGCACTTCGCGCCGCAGCACCGGCTGCGGCAGCCCCGCCACGGTCGAGTAGATGGGCGTCAGCGCGTTGGGCAGCGCAGTGCCGGCCGCCTTCACCGTGGGATGCATGATCTGCCGCCCCACGAAGCCGCCGCGCATCTCGCCGCGCACGCGCACCCGCGCGCCGACCGCGAGCTGCTTCTGCTGCGACGGATAGAAATTGAAGAAGCGCAGCCGGCAGGTGTCGCTGCCGTCGTCGATGGTGGCGATGAGCTGCCGGCGCGGGCGGTACACCACCTCGCATTCGGTGACCACGCCCTCGACCTGCGCCATGTCGCCGTCGCGCGTGTCCACCAGGCGCACGATGCGGGTCTCGTCCTCGTAGCGCATCGGCAGGTAGAGCGCGAAGTCGATGTCGCGCACCAGGCCCAGCTTGCGCAGCGCGCGCTGCACCTGGCTCAGGCCGGCACCGGGCGGCTGCGGCGGTGCCGCGGCTGCGTCGGCGGTGGGCGGGGGAGCTTGTTTCTTGGGCGGCACGGGCGAAGCTTCTAGCGCGGGCGGCAAAGGTCCGTCAAGGCGCTGCGCGCATCGGGAAACGCGAAGCGGAACCCGGTCTGCAGCAGGTGCGCGGGCACCACGCGCTGCCCTTCGAGCAGCAGGTCGGCCTGCTCGCCCAGCAGCAGCCTGACCGGCGCGGCGGGTGTCGGCATCCAGAAGGGGCGGTGCATCACGCCGGCCGCCACGCGGGTGAATTCCTCCTGCGAGAGCGCACCGGGCGCGGTGAAGTTGAAAGCCTGCGCTGCCGCCGCATTGCCGCCGGCCTGCTCGGCCAGGCTCCACACATGGGCCATCGCGCGGATCACGTCATGCACATGCACCCACGACAGCCACTGCCGCCCGCTGCCCAGCCGGCCGCCCATGCCGAGCGCCACCGGCAGCAGCAGCTGCGGCAGCGAGCCCTGGTGGCCCAGCACGAAGCCGAAGCGCATGCAGGCCACGTGCACGCCGTGCGCGACCGCGCCCCGCGCGGCCTGCTCCCAGGCCTGGCACAGCGCCGACATGAAGATGTCCTGCGGCGGTGCGTCTTCGGCCAGCTCGGCGGTGTCGCCCTGCGGCTGCACGCCGTAGTAGCCGATGGCCGAGCCCGACAGCAGCAGCCATGGCTTGCGCGCACGCGTGGCGATCCACGCGACCAGCGTGTTCGTGAGGCCCGCGCGGCTTTGCATCAGCTGGCGCTGGCGCCGCTCGCTCCAGCGCTGGCCCAGGATGCGCGCGCCCGCCAGGTTGATGACCACGTCGACATCGTCCGTCGCCGGGATCTGCTCGAGCGCCTGCACGCAGCGCACCGCGCCGCCGAAGCCCCAGGCCGCCGAGCGCGCATCGCGCGTCCACACCGTCACCGCATGGCCGTCGGCCAGCAGGTGGCGCACCAGGATCTGGCCGATGAAGCCAGTGCCGCCAGTCACCAGCACGCGCTGCGGCTTGCTGCCGAAACGCACCGGCGCATCGGCCGCGCGCTGTTCTTCCTGCGCGGTGCGGCGGAACAGCGCGCGCGCCGCCAGTCCGTCGCGCAGCCCCGAGATGCCCACGCCCACGCCGCACAGCGCGAGGAACGCGCCGAGCCAGCCTTGCGACTGCCACACCAGCGCCGTGGGCTGCGCCGCCCAGTCGACCGCGTTCATGGCCAGCAGCGCGATGAACGCGCCGGCATTGATGGCCAGCACCGTGTGCGTGACGCGCTCGGTGGGCGGCAGCAGGCGGCTGCCGTCTTCCACCACGAAGTCCCACAGCGTGAGCACGATCTCGACGCCGAACACCGCGAGCAGCACCCAGGCCCACACGCCGTGCCAGGCCCACGACGACAGCCCGATGAACATGGCGCAGTAGATCGACGAGCGCACCGCGTGGATGGACAGCTCGCGCCGCGCGGTGTTGCGCTGCGCCAGCGCCTCGGTGCCTTCGTGGTGATAGAGCGTGTCGAATGCGCCCATCAGCCCCTGTGCGGCCATGAGCTGCAGCGCCAGCAGGTGTGTGTCGATCGTCATGCGGTCACCGCCTTGGGTTCAGTCACTTCCTCGAACACGCCGACCTGGGTGAAGGTGGTGCCCATCAGCCAGTGGCGGATCTCGATGCGGATGTTGAAGCGCTCCGGCGTCTCGTTGTGGTGCCACAGGAAAGTCTTGCCGGGCGTGAACACGCCGGGCAGCGGAATGCGCCAGCCCAGCACGTCCCAGAAGTAGCCGTCGCTCTGGAAATGCAGGCTGCCGTTTTCTTCGACGCTCAGCACCAGCTTCATGCCCAGGCCCATGCCCACGTACTCCAGCACCTCGCCGCGCTCGCTCTCGCGCATGAAGCTGGTGAACTGGATCGGCTTGCGGCCATGCAGGCGGTAGATGCGCTGCTTGTAGATGGCCGGGTCTTCGGGCTTGGCATAGACCTGTATCTCCACCGGAAAATTGGCGTCGCTGTACGGAATGAGCGCGCCCTGGATCATCGGCTGCGTCAGGTGCCCCAGCAGCTTGCCGAAGCGCGAGCAGCGCAGCTCGCTGAGCGCACCGAGGTAATGCAGCGCCCTGCCCGGCAACGGGTTCTTGTCGAAGCGACGTCGGATGTCGGGGTGCAGGCCCTGCCACTTGCTCCCCAGGATCTTCTTGAAGAGCTCGCCTTCGGAAGGCCCGGGCTGGGGTGCGGCGCGCGCGGCAAGTGAATCAGGCATGCGCCGATTCTGCCTTGGCAAAACGCCGCCGATAGCCCCGCCTCGACGCCCCGTTTTCCGGGCATGGGACAATTCCGCCCGCCTCCCGGCTTTCTCTTGTCTTTTCCCATGCCTCCTTGGAACGGGCCCGTCCGGCCCTCAAGCAACATGCGCGCCTTCACGCTTTCCGATTTCGATTTCGCACTGCCACCCGAGCTGGTGGCGCAACACCCGGCCACCGAACGCACCTCCTCCCGCCTGCTCGACGGCACGGGGCCCGCGCCGGTCGACCGCATCTTCAGGAACCTGCCCTCGCTGCTGCGCGCGGGCGACCTGCTGGTCTTCAACGACACGCGCGTGGTCAAGGCGCGCCTGTTCGGCGAGAAGCCGACCGGCGGCAAGCTCGAACTGCTGGTCGAGCGCGTGCTGCAGGGCCAAGAGGTGGTCGCGCACATGAAGGTCAGCAAGAAGCCGCCGGTGGGCACCACGCTCGACATGGTCGGCGGCTTCCGCGCCACGCTGCTGGGCCGCTGGCCCGACGAAGACGGCGCGCTGTTCCGCTTCGCCTTCGAGAGCGACACCAGCGAGAACCCCTACATGCTCATGGAGCGCTGCGGCCACGTGCCGCTGCCGCCCTACATCACGCACACCGATTCGGCCGAGGACGAGAGCCGCTACCAGACCGTGTTTGCGCGCGTGCCCGGCGCGGTGGCGGCACCCACCGCCGCGCTGCATTTCGACGAAGGCCTGCTGGCCGAGCTCGAAGCGCGCGGCGTGCAACGCGCCAACGTCACCCTGCATGTGGGCGCCGGCACCTTCCAGCCGGTGAAGACCGAGAACATCGCCGAGCACACCATGCACGCCGAGCGCTACGAGGTGCCCGAGGCCACGCAGCGCGCCATTGCCGAATGCAAGGCGCGCGGCGGACGCATCGTGGCCGTGGGCACGACCACCGTGCGCACGCTCGAGTCGTGGGCCAAGAGCGGCGAGGCATCGGGCGACACGCGCATCTTCATCACCCCGGGCTTCGCCTTCGCGCATGTCGACCTGCTGGTGACCAACTTCCATCTGCCCAAGAGCACGCTGATGATGCTGGTCTCGGCCTTCGCGGGCTACGAGCGGGTGATGGGGCTTTATGCCCACGCCATTGCCGAGCGCTACCGCTTCTTCAGCTATGGCGACGCCATGCTGCTGGAGCGGCAACAAGATTGAGACGACCACCATGCTGAACTTCGAACTCCTCAAGACCGACCCCGACAGCCACGCGCGCCGCGCCACGCTCACGCTCAACCACGGCAAGGTGCAGACGCCGATCTTCATGCCGGTGGGCACCTACGGCACGGTCAAGGGCGTGATGCCGCGCAGCCTGGAGGAAATGGGCGCGCAGATCATCCTGGGCAACACCTTCCACCTGTGGATGCGCCCCGGCCTCGACGTGATGGCCAGCTTTGGCGGGCTGCACGGCTTCGAGAAGTGGAACAAGCCCATCCTCACCGACTCGGGCGGCTTCCAGGTGTGGTCGCTGGGCGCGATGCGCAAGATCAGCGAAGAGGGCGTGAAGTTCGCGTCGCCCGTCAACGGCGACAAGCTGTTCCTCACGCCCGAGGTCTCGATGCAGATCCAGACCATCCTCAACAGCGACATCGTGATGCAGTTCGACGAGTGCACGCCCTACGACACCAAGGGCCACATCACGACCGAGGCCGAGGCGCGCATCTCGATGGAACTGAGCCTGCGCTGGGCGAAGCGCTGCCAGTCGGAGTTCAACCGGCTGGAGAACCCGAACGCGCTCTTCGGCATCGTGCAGGGCGGCATGTTCGAGAACCTGCGCGAGGAATCGCTCGCCGCGCTGGTGGACATGGACTTCCCCGGCTACGCCATCGGCGGCGTGAGCGTGGGCGAGCCCAAGGAAGAAATGCTGCACATCATGGGCCACACGCCGCACCGGCTGCCCGCGAACAAGCCGCGCTACCTGATGGGCGTGGGCACGCCCGAAGACCTGGTGCAGGGCGTGGCCGACGGCGTCGACATGTTCGACTGCGTGATGCCCACGCGCAATGCGCGCAACGGCACGCTCTTCACGCGCTTCGGCGACCTGAAGATGCGCAACGCGCGCCACAAGAGCGACCCGCAGCCCATCGACCCCAGCTGCACCTGCCACGCCTGCGCGGGCACCTCCGGCGTGAGCTGGAACGACGGCGGGCGCGAAGGCTTCAGCCGCGCCTACCTGCATCACCTCGACCGCTGCGGCGAGATGCTCGGGCCGATGCTCACGACCATCCACAACCTGCACTACTACCTGAACCTGATGAGCGAGATCCGCGAGTCGCTGGACGCGGGCACGTTCACGGAGTTCCGCGCGCGCTTCAAGTCGGAGCGCGCAAGAGGCGTCTGAAGAAGAGCGGCCGCTACTTCAGCGGCTGTACGGGCAGCGGCGTGGCGTAGGGCTCGATGCGCAAGGCCTCGTTCCTGAAGACGACGATCTGCCTGAGCGGCGCCTGCACCAGCGCACCGCTCGCGTCCTTGTGGGAGGCGTACTGCCACAGCGTGAGCTGGCCCTTGGCCGCGAGCTGGGCGGCCAGCCTCTCGACGGCGGGGCAGCGTCTTCGTGTTCATGAGAGCGAGCGTAGCCACGCCCGGATGCGCCGCCCATTTGCCGGAAGCCATACACCGGCCGGCCGCTATCCGCTACGCTTGCCGTCCGTCCCCATCGCTGTTGCCGCATTCACATGACCGACGCATCACAACTTTCGCCCTACACCGCCCGCTACCCCTCGCTGGCCGGGCGCACCGTGTTCATCTCCGGCGGCGCCAGCGGCATCGGCGAATCGCTGGTGCGGGCCTTTCATGCGCAAGGCGCGAAGGTCGGCTTCTGCGACCTCGACACCGCTGCCGGCAGCGCGCTCGCGGCGCAACTGCAGGGCGAGCATCCGGCGCTGTTCTTGCCCTGCGACGTGACCGACACCGCCGCGCTCGCCGCCGCCATCGACGCGGTGCGCCAGCGCTTCGGGCCAATTTCCGTGCTGCTGAACAACGCCGCCAACGACCGCCGCCACGAGATGGCCGACGTGACCAGCGACGACTTCGACCGCCTCGTGGCCGTCAACTTCAAGCACCAGTTCTTCGCCGCGCAGGCGGTTGCCGACGACATGCGCGCGCTGGGCGGCGGCTCGATCATCAACTTCGGCTCCATCAGCTGGATGATCAAGGGCAAGGGCTATCCGGTGTACCAGGCCTGCAAGGCGGCGGCGCGCGGCCTCACGCGTTCGCTGGCGCGCGACCTGGGCAAGCAGAACATCCGCGTCAATTCGATCGTGCCGGGCTGGGTGATGACCGAGCGGCAGATCAAGCTGTGGGTCAAGCCCGAATCGGGCGCGGAGATCGATGCGGCGCAGTGCCTGCCGGGCCGCGTGATGGCCGAGGACATCGCGGCAATGGCGCTGTTCCTGGCGGCCGACGATTCGCGCATGTGCACCGCTCAAGACTACGTCGTCGACGCCGGCTGGACCTGAAATGGTCTCGCCTCCAGGCTACGCGCACTTCGTGTCGCTTCGCCAACCCCCTACCGGGGGCAACACCTGAGGCCCGGCAGAGCCGGTTCCTCGGTGTTCTCGAAAACTTCCGAGCGACTGTCCAGCTCAGTCCCGCAACTCTGCCGGAACCGTGCCGCCGTTGGCGGCCAGCTTGGTCATGACCTGGCGGTGCAGCCAGATGTTCATCTTGGCGCTGTCGCTGGTGTCCTGGCCGTAGCTCAGTTCCGCGGCCAGTTGCTTGCGTGCCTCGAGGCTGCTGTCCAGGCCCAGCAGCTTCATGAGGTCGACGATGGAGGTGCGCCAGTTGAGGTTCTTCGCGCCCGGCATGCCGTCGAGCACGGCGGCCACGTCGCCCAGCGGAATGGCGGGCGGGGGCGCGGCCACCGCGGGTGCGGGTGCATCGGCCGGTGCCGCGGCGGTGGGCGCCGGGGCTGGGGCCGGGGCCTCGGCTGCCTTGGCGCCCGGGAAGATCTTGGAAAGGATGCTGCCGAAAATGCTCATGCTTTAGCTCCGTCTGGGGTTGGGAATCCATCGTTGTAGCACGGCCTCGCGGCGCGCCGGCTACATGGTGTGTCGATCGGCGCTCGGGGGCGTGACCGAATCCGCAGACTGCGCCGCGGCCGGGGTGCCGCAGGCTTGGCAGAACCTGGAGAACGCGCTCTTGCGCGTCTCGCACACGCCGCAGTGGTCGAACAGGCCGATGCCGCAGTGCGGGCAGAAGTCGATGGCGTCGTTCTTCAGGTCCACCGGCCGCTCGCAGCCGGGGCACACGCCCTTGCCCAAACGGGCCAGCGCGGTGTCGTAGCTGAGCTCTTCGCGCCGCACCTGGTCGGGCTGCTGCTCGGCGAGTTTCTGGCGCGCCAGGTAGCGGTTGAGCGCGACGATGGCGTAGCGCCCCACCAGCACCGTGAGCACGATGCCCACCAGGTAGCGCACATAGCCGCCGTAGCTCGGCAGGTAGGGCACCAGCTCGACGAAGAACGCGAACAGCGCGAAGAAGATGAAGCCCCACACGAAGGGCCAGTACGTGCTCTTGCGCTTCTTCGCGAACAGCCAGCCGGCCACCACCAGCAGCGGCAGCGTGAGCGCCAGCCGGTACAGGAACACGCGCAGCTCGATGCGGCGGTACTCCGCCTCCAGCTTCACCTGCGCGTCGCGCTCCAGCTCGGCGAGCGCGGTGCGCGCGCGCTGCTCGGCCTGGCGCGCGTCGAGCGTGATCTGCTGCTGCGCGCTGACCTGGCGCTGCACCTGTTCTTCTTTCTGCTTGAAGGCGTCGAGCGCCTTGGTGCGCGCGATGAGCTCGGGGTCCTGGTCGGGCTGCGCGGTGGCACGGCGCGTGGCGAGCCAGTTGCCGAAGGTCTCGCGCGCATTGGCGTTGGCCTGCTGCGCGGCCTGCAGCTGCAGGCGGATCTGGTCGAGGTCGCGCGCGGCCTGCAGCTCCGTGGCTTCAGAGGCCGCGATGGTCGCGCGAAGCGGCTGCGCGGCGCGCAGGTCGATGAAGTCATCGATGCCGCGCACGCGCTCGACCTGCGGCAGGTCGCCCACGATGGTGCTGCCCAGCCCGATGAGGAAGCTGGCGAACACGAAGGCCACCAGCCAGAGGCCGCGGCGGAACCATTTTTCGGAAAGGCGAAGGGATTTGCTCATGTCGTTGTTCCGCTCCTGGTCATTGGAACTTCAGCGTCACCGGCGCGGCGCCCAGCCCGGCACGCGGCAGCCAGGCGAACACGGAGTCGACGGTCACCGTCTCGATGCGGTCGCTGAAGCGCTTGTCGTTCGGGTGGTCGTCGAAGGCCACGTTGGCCGAGCTCACGCGCCCGCCCAGCCGCGTGAGCGGCCCGAGCTTCAGCGTGGTGGGCTCGTAGCCCTTGAACTGCATCCAGGCCTGCGCCTGCGCGCGGTTGCCGATGGTGGCGGGCTCCATCGCGGCGGCCAGCGTCTCGACGGCCCACTGGTTCGACTGCTGGTACTTCCGGCCCCAGGCGTAGCTCACGATGCTGTAGGGCGCCACGTTCATCCGCACGATGCGCGCGGGCGGCTCGTCCAGCGCGGCCATCAGCCGCGCCTGCACGGCCGGCGTGGGCACGACCCAGGCCGCCTCGTAGCGCCACAGGTCGTCGAGGAAGAACTCGCCGAGCCCCTGGCGGTACACCGCCGCTACCACCGTTCCGCACTGGTTGAGCTTGTGCACCACGCGCCACGGACCGGCATCGGTCTTGTAGGCGATGCCCAGGTGCGAGTAGCGCAGGCCGTACTTGCCCAGGTCCTGCCCGGCGCGCGCCAGGAACACCACGCGCGCGCCGCTGGCGTCGAGCGCCTGCGAGGTGCGCTCGGCCAGCTCCATGCCCTTGACGATCACGGCGGGCGTCGGCTTGGCCTGCTCGCACGAACGGCCCGCCCGGGCCTGCATCGGCAAGGCCGCTGCAAGGGCAAGCCCGAGCGCGCTGCAAGCCATGAGCGCGCGCTTCACGAGAGCCTCTCGTTGTAGAGCAGCGCACGGCCGATGGCGTTGGGCACGAAGGCCAGCACCTCGCCGGCGGCCGACAGCACCACGCCCGAGCCGATCACGCTGACGGTGACGCCGGTGCCCACGGCAGCCGACACGCCGTTGGCGACGCGCCCCGCCACCCTGATGCTGGCGCGCGCGCCGTCCGAAGCACGCTCCAGCACATAGACCGTGCCGTCGGCCGAGGCTTCGACAGCCACCACCGTGAGCACGGAGCCGGCCACCGACAACGCAGCGGGCAGCGTCACCGATGCCTTGGCCATCCCACCTGCAGCGTCCGCCGAAGCACCCACGGCCGAGGCCGTGACGAGGACGGAGGCCACCGGCATCAGCGAGATGGCCGTGGAGGCGTCGCTCTGCGCCTGTGCCTGCAAGGGGACCGATACGCCGGCGAAGGCGGTGCATGCGGCGACGAGGACGGCGGCAATCGACTTCTTCATGATGGTCTTTCGTTGGTCGGGCACAGGTTATTCGGCGGTGGAGGAAGCAGAGGCGGCGGCTTCGGCGCGGGCCAGCCGGCGGCCTTGCAGGCGGGCTTCGGCCATGTCGGCTTCGTGGCGGTCACGCAGCGTCTTGGCCAGCGTGAATGCCGAGCTGATGAGGAACAGCCAGCTCACGCCCAGGAAGGCCTTGTAGGCGTCGTTGATCTCCATGCGCACGAGGCCCCAGCCGGTCAGGGCCATCGCGGTGAAGAAGCTGCCCCAGACGACCAGGCGCCACATGGGCACGTCGCGGCCTGCCGAGAGGCCGGCGGCGGCCTGCTCGCCGTCGCGGATGAACTTGGCCAGCATGAAGGCGGTGCTCAGGCAGAACACGTAGCCCATCACCATGAACGCCCGGTCCAGCGCCTGCCCCGGCAGCCAGCTCAGGCCGGTGGCGCACAGGAAGACGGCGATCGCGAACGAGGCCCAGGTCTGGAACTGCCAGGCCCGCGTGTCGCGCTGGATGGAAACGGTCGAGGATGAAAGGGGTTGCATGTGTGCCTCGCGGCGTAGTGAAGGTGAGCGAATGATGGTTCGCTCCCGCACCGCGGGGCTCGAATGCTTGCACCGGTGGCGGTTTACAGCGCCGCCAGTATCTCGGGGAGGTACTTTTAGGCGCCGAGCAGGCCGCCCACGCGCTGGCGCAGCGACTCGGGCTGCACCTCGGACGACGGCACGGCCGCGCCCACGTTCAGGCCCACGCGGCTGAAGAAACCGCGGCGGAAGGGCTTGGCCATGGCCACGCGCTCGCCGCCGCGCAGCTCGATGCGGCTGAAGTACGAGCCCCAGAGGTTGGTCAGCGCCATCGGGATCACCGGCGGCTCGATGCCTTCGGCGCGCGCGCTGTCGACGATCTTCATCACGCCGCCCTTGAAGGGCTGCAGCGTGCCGTCACGCGTGATCGCGCCCTCGGGGAAGATGGCGAGCAGGTCGCCTTCGCGCAGCACGCCCAGCGCGCTGGCGAAGGCGGCTTCGTAGGCGGCCGGGTCTTCCTTCTGCGGCGCGATGGGAATGGCCTTGGCCAGCTTGAACAGCCACCCCAGCACCGGCACCTTGAAGATGCGGTGGTCCATGATGAAGCGGATGGGCCGCGGGCTCGCCGCCATCAGCAGCACCGCGTCGATGAAGCTCACGTGGTTGCACACCAGCACGGCCGCGCCCTCGGTGGGAATGTGCTCGTCGCCCTTGATGTCGAAGCGGTAGACGAAGCGCGACAGCACCCAGGCCACGAAGCGCAGCATGTACTCGGGCACCAGCATGAAGATGTAGAACGCCACCACCGCGTTGGCGATGCCGGTGAACAGGAAGATCTGCGGAATGCTGAAGCCCGCGCCCAGCAGCGCGCCGGCGATGACCGAGCTGCCGATCATGAACAGCGCGTTGAGGATGTTGTTGGCCGCGATGATGCGCGCGCGGTGCGTGGGCTGGCTGCGCAGCTGGATCAGCGCGTACATCGGCACGCTGTACAGGCCCGCGAACAGCGACAGCAGCGCCAGGTCGGCCATCACGCGCCAGTGGGCGCCCTGGCGCACGAAGCTGCCGATGCCCATTTCGGCCACCTTGGGCAGCCCGCGCGAGGCGAAGTACAGGTCGATCGCGAACACGCTCATGCCGATGGCGCCCAGCGGCACCAGGCCGATCTCCACCTGCCGGCGGCTGAGCGTCTCGCACAGCAGCGAGCCCACGCCGATGCCCACCGAGAACACCACCAGCAGCAGCGAGGCCACCTGCTCGTCGCCGTGCAGCACTTCCTTGGCGAAGCTCGGGAACTGGCTCAGGAACACCGCGCCGAAGAACCACATCCACGAAATGCCCAGCAGCGAGCGGAACACCACGATGTTCTCGCGCGCAAGCTTGAGGTTGCGCCAGGTCTCGCTGACCGGGTTCCAGTTGATCACCAGCCCGGGGTCGGTGGCCGGCGTGCGCGGAATGGCCTGCGCCACGCCGCGCCCCACCAGCGCGAGCAGCACGCAGGCCACGGCCACCGTGAGGTGGCCGATCTGCGGCACCGCCACCAGCAGCCCGCCCGCCACCTGCCCCAGCAGGATGGCGACGAAGGTGCCCATCTCGACCATGCCGTTGCCGCCCGTGAGCTCGCGCGGGTCCAGCACCTGCGGCAGGTAGGCGAACTTGACCGGCCCGAACAGCGTGGAGTGAAGCCCCATGAGGAACACGCAGCCCAGCAGCACCACGGCGTTGGCCGTGACGAAGCCCCAGGCGGCGATCAGCATGATCGCGATCTCGAGGTTCTTGACGAAGCGGATCATCTTCGTCTTGTCGAACTTGTCGGTCAGCTGGCCCGAGGTGGCCGAGAACAGCAGGAACGGCAGGATGAACAGCGCGCCGATCACCAGGCCCGCCATGGCCGGCGGCATCCAGCTGAGCTGGAGCTGGTAGGTCACCATGACCGTGAAGGCGAACTTGAAGAGGTTGTCGTTCGCGGCGCCCGCGAACTGGGTCCAGAAGAAAGGCGCGAAGCGCCGCTGCCCGAGAAGGGCGAACTGGTTGGCGTGCGCGTTGGCCTCGTGGGGCGCGGATGTCGCGGAGGCTGCTGCAGCGGCGGGGGTTGTCATGCGAAGGATTTCCTCAGGCCGCTACGGCGGCTGCGCCCGGATTGTGCCGCAGCGCGGCTTGCCAGCGCATCTCGAGTTTGCGCAGCGCCAGCACCACCGGCAGTCCCGCGAGCGACGCCGTCAGGTGCTTGAGCGTGTGGCCCGAAACCGTGTGCTGCGTGAACTCGTAGATCGAGTGATCGGCCATCTCGAAGGCCTTGGCCACCACGTAGAAGAAGATCACCCAGCCCAGCTTGAGGCCGACCGAATTGCGCATCGGGGTGGACAGCGCCAGCGTCAGCACCAGCGCCATGCCGCCGAACTGCACCAGCGCCCAGGGCATGACGTTGCCGGTCTCCTGGAACACCTCCGCCGAGAGCAGGCCGGCCGTGAGCACGAACCACGCCGCGGGCCAGCCGGCGCGCTGGCTCACCCGCTCGCAGACCGCCACGCCGATCAGCCCGGCGAAGGCCACCGCCATGCCGGCGCGGTCGGCCGCGAGGCGCGGGGCGTCGGGCACGAGGTGGAAGAAGGCGGAGCCCGCGGCGGTGGCGATCAGGCCCGCGAAGAAGAGCCAGGCGCAGTCGAGCGTGTTGTCCGGCGGGTCGCTGGCGGGCGGGGCCAGCGGAAACCGCGACAACGCTTCCTGGTGCGAGCGGTCGATGCGGTTGAGCCGGTACAGGCCCCACAGGCCGATCACCACGAAAGGGATGTTGCTCAGCACGTCCATGGCGTTCGGCAGGCCGTGCCAGGCGCGGTCGTCGGCGAACACGGTGGCGATGGCGACGTCGGCCGCCGGCAGCGCCGGGCCGAAGACGGCGATCGCCGTGAGCAGGACCAGGGTGAAAAGCAACCCGCGTTCGCGGCGGCTGAGAGAGGGCAGAGGCATGGCGTTTCTCGGTGGTGGTCGGTACGTGCCGCGGAATTTAGGGGCCGGCCCCCTCCGGAGGCATCGAGAATCGATACGAGGTACTAATTCACACCCAGCGGTATCTCCAATTGATACTTGCCTGTGCCCGTGTACGCTCGAACGATGAGCACCACCGTCGACCTCGTCCAAGCCCTCAAGAACGAACTCAAAAGTGCGCGCATGACCTACGCCGACCTGGCGCGGTCGCTCGACATGGCCGAATCCAGCGTCAAGCGGATGCTGGCCAAGAGCGACATGCCGCTGTCGCGCGTCGACGCCATCTGCCGCGCGTTGAAGATCGATTTCGCCGAACTGGCCCGCCGCGTGGCCGACGCCCAGCCGCTGCTGAAGGAGCTGACGCACGAGCAGGAAAAGGCCGTGGTCAAGGACAAGAAGCTGCTGCTGGTGGCCATCAGCGTGCTGAGCCAGTGGACGCTGGAGCAGATCGTGGCGGCCTACCGCATCAGCGAGGCCGAGTGCATCGGCTGCCTGGCGCAGCTGGACCGCATCGGCATCATCGAGCTGCGGCCGCTGAACCGGTATCGCCTGAAGCTGGCCAAGACCTTCCGCTGGCGCCCGCACGGCCCGGTGATGGAGTTCTTTCGCGAGAACGTGGTGCTCGACTACTACCGCGGCGGCTTCGACGGCCCGGCCGAGGGGCTGCTGCTGGTGCACGGCTCCATCAGCCGCTCGCTGGCGCCGGCCTTCCTGGAGCGCCTGCAGCGCGTGGCGCAGGACTTCGCGCAGCAGCACCAGACCGACCAGAAGCTGTCGGCCAAGGACCGCGAGGGCTACACCCTGCTGCTGGGCATGCGCAACTGGGAATTCGAGCTCTTCACCCGGCTGCGCCGGAACTGACGGGGCTCAGGGCTTGGCGGCTTCCAGCGCGTCGCGCGTGCTGCGCGCGGCGTTCTTCGCGGCTTCGGCGAAGTCATCGCCCGGCGACGCGTAGCAGATGGCCCGCGACGAGTTCACGATGATCGGCGCATCGGCACGCCAGCCGGCGCGCACGGTGGCGACGGCGTCGCCGCCCTGGGCGCCGACGCCCGGAATCAGCAGCGGCACGGTCGGCGCGAGTTCGCGCACGCGCTCGATTTCCGCCGGGTAGGTCGCGCCCACCACCAGCCCGAGCTGGCCGTTGAGGTTCCACGGCCCCTGCGCCAGCCTGGCGACATGCTCGTACAGGAAAGGCTGACCCTCGACGTCGGCCAGGCGCTGGCCCTGCAGGTCGGAGCCGCCGGGGTTGCTGGTGCGGCACAGCAGGAAGGCGCCCTTGCCCTCGTGCTTGAGGTAGGGCGCCACGGAATCGAAGCCCATGAAGGGCGACAGCGTGACCGCGTCGGCGCCGTAGCGCTCGAAGGCTTCCAGCGCGTACTGCTCGGCGGTGGAGCCGATGTCGCCGCGCTTGGCGTCCAGGATCACGGGCACGTCGGGCGCGTTGCGGCGCATGTGCTCCATGAGCTGCTCGAGCTGCGCTTCGGCGCGGTGGGCCGCGAAATAGGCGATCTGCGGTTTGAAGGCGATGACCAGGTCGGCCGTCGCGTCGACGATGCGCGCGCAGAAATCGAAGATGCGGCTGGCGTCGCCCTTGAATTGCCCCGGGAATTTGGCTGGCTCGGGATCGAGCCCCACGCAGAGCAACGAACCGTTTTTTTGCTGTGCGGCGGCCAGCTTGTCGAGGAAAGTCATGGGCCGGGATTTTAGGCGGGCGTGTGCTGCTCGGCCGCCAGGCAGAGGTCGGCCCAGGCGCGGGCCTTGTCGGCCGGGTTGCGCAGCAGGTAGGCCGGGTGATAGGTGGCCACGACGACCGCCGCGCCGGACTCCCCGTTCGTCGCCAGCGGCACCGCGCGGCCACGCAGCTTGCCCAGCGGGTCGCCGCTCTGCATCAGGCTCTGCGCGGCCAGCGGGCCCATCGCCAGCACGACGCGGGGCGCGAGCGCGGCGGCGTGCTCGCCGAAGGCTTCGGCCATGGGGCGCGGACTGCCGGGCTGGCCGGCGGCCACGCCGCGGTGGGTGCGCATGAGGTGCACAGGCGTCTTGCCGTCGTGCAGCTTCAGGGCGCGCAGCATGTTGTCGAGCAGGCGGCCGGCGTCGCCCGCGAAGGGCTCGCCGTGGCGGCCGTCGGCCTCGGGCGGCATGTCGGCGACGACCAGCCAGCCGCCTTGCGTCGCGGCCATGTCGTGTGGCGTGCCGGCATCGGCATAGAGGCGGCAGGGCGCCTCGAGCAGCACCGCGGCGCCCATCGACGCCGGGGCGGCGGGGGCGGGGCGCGCAGCCGGCGCGGGTGCCGCCACGGGGCGGGCGGCCGGCGCGCGCGGCGGGCGCGGCGCGGAGACGGGCATTTCCGCCTCCATGCGCTCCTCGACGCTCGGGATGTATTCCTCGTCGTCGGGCGGTCCGGCTTCGGGCGCGGTTTGCACCGGTACCGGTTCGGGCTCGGCTTCCGCCACCTGGGGCACGGGCCACCAGACCTTCACGCCCATTTCGTCGAGCATCGCGCGCTGGCGCGCGTCGAGCTTCAATGTCTGCACCGCGCTCATCGCAAGGCTCCCCAGGCGGTGCCTGTTTCGTTCAATCGCAGGCTCATGACGACGGCGTCCTCGCGCTTGCCGTCATGGGCCGGGTAGTAGCCCTTGCGCACGCCCACGCTGCGGAAACCCTGCCGCACGTAGATGTCGAGCGCGCGCTGGTTGCTCTGGCGCACTTCGAGCCACAGCCACTGCGCGCCCTGGCTGCGCGACCAGCCGCCGAGGGCCTCCAGCATGAGCGGCGCCCAGCCCTGGCGCTGGAAGGCCGGGGCCACAGTGATGTTCAGCAGGTGCACCTCGTCGACGCCCTTCATGGCCACGAAATAGCCGATGAGCGTTTCGCCCAGGCTGGTGACGGGCGAGGCGACTCCTTGCGCCACGCCGGGCGCCAGCAGGCACTGGCAGTGGTAGCCCACGGCCATGGAGTCGGTGAAGTTGGCGCGCGTCCAGGGGTGGCTGTAGGCCGTCTGCTCCACCGCGCAGACAGCGTCGATCCGCTCGATGGTGAGCGGTTCGAGGCGGGCTTCGACGGGCTGGAGGACGGCGCTCATGCGTGGCTGGAAGGGGCTGCTGCTGCCGCCGATGCCGCGGCCGCCTTGATGGCGGCGCGCTCTTCGGTGGTCTGCGCCACTTTATCGCGAACATAGAGCGGCCAGGCCTGTGCCGCGGGCACGGTGCGGCCGGCCGCGAGCAGCGCGGGCGCGAGCCGCAGCATGGCGGTGGCGCTCGGCAGGGCCTCGTGGCGGGCGGCGGCCGGCGCCAGGCGCGGGCCGTAGGCGGCGAAGGCGTTGCCGGCCAGCGCATGGCCGGCGGGCACTTCGAGGGCCTCGGGCGACAGCAGCAGGAGCTCGTCCTCGCCGGCCAGGCCACCCAGGGGGCCGGCGGCGAAGTCGTAGCGCGCGGCGTAGACCTGGTCCATGCGGGCGTCGAGCACCGCCACCACCTGCCGCGCGCCGAAGGCATGGCGCGCTTCCTCGGCCACGGCCAGCAGGGTGTCGACCGGCAGCAGCGGCACGCCGGCACCGAAGGCCAGCCCCTGCGCCACCGAGCAGGCGGTGCGCAAGCCGGTGAACGAGCCGGGGCCGCGGCCGAAGACGATGGCGTCCAGGTCGGCCAGCGCCAGCCCGGCCTCGCCCAGCAGTTGCTGGATCAGCGGCAGCAGCGTGGTCGAGGCCTGCGCGCCGCCCACGCCGTTGTGGGCCAGCAGCCGCTCGCCGTGCAGCACCGCGACCGACAGGTGCTCGGTGCTCGTGTCGAAGGCCAGCAATCTAGGCATTGGCGGGACACCCCGGGGCCGCGCCCGCGGCGGGCGGGCGGAGAAGGAAACGGGGCGAAAGAGGCATGCCCCGATTATCGAGGGGCGGCCAATCCCGGTCGCCGCCCTGCGATATCAGGCCTTTTCGCTCAGCAGCACGGCCAGCCCGGCCTTGCGCAACGGCGCCAGCGCCTTGGCGGGCGCATCCGGCGACACCAGCAGCGTGGCGGCCGAGGCGACCGGGTTGACCACCCAGGCCGAGGCCGCGCCCAGCTTCTCGGACGAGGCCAGCACCACCGTCTCGGCCGACGCGGCCATCAGGGCGCGCTTGATCTCGGCTTCCTCGAGGTCGCCGGTGGTCAGGCCGGCCTCGGCGTGCACGCCGGTGACGCCCATGAAATACGTGTCGGCGTGGATGCGAGAAATGGCCGCCATCGCCGCCGAGCCCACGGCCACCACCGAGTGCTTGAAGAGGCGCCCGCCGATCAGCACCACCTCGATGCCGGCATGCGACACCAGCTCGACCGCCACCGACGGGCTGTGCGTGACCACCGTGGCCTGCAGCGTGAGCGGCAGGTGGCGCGCGAGCTGCACGGCGGTGGTGCCGCCGTCGATGAACACCACCTGCCCCGGCTTCACCAGCCGCGCGGCGGCGCGGCCGATGGCGACCTTCTCGCCGGAGGCCAGCTGCTGGCGACCGGCGAAATCGGCCTCGGCCGGCGCCAGCGGCAAGGCACCGCCGTGCACGCGCTGCAGCAGGCCCTCGGCGGCCATCTCGCGCAGGTCGCGGCGCAGCGTGTCTTCCGACAGGCCGAGTTCTTCGCTGAGCGCCTTGGCGACGACGTTGCCGTCGCGCCGCAGGACCGAAAGGATGTGTTGCTTGCGCTGGCTGGTGAGCATCGGGCGATGGTATCGGGCTTGCACGCTTTCTGCACGAATTTTCTTGTTATTGCACGAATATGCACATATGCTCGCCGCCCATGACACTCCAAGACCGCGTCCGGGTGCACGAAGTCACCCTGCTTTCCGACAACTGGTACACGCTGCGCACCACCGCCTTCGACTGGCGGCGCAACGACGGCCGGTGGCAGCGCATGCACCGCGAGACCTACGACCGCGGCAATGGCGCCACGCTGCTGCCGTACAACCTCGCGCGGCGCACGGTGCTGCTGGTGCGCCAGTTCCGTTACCCGGCCTTCGTCAACGGCCATGACGACCTGCTGATCGAGGCGGCCGCCGGCCTGCTCGATGACGCGGCGCCCGAGGAGCGCATCCGCGCCGAGGTCGAGGAAGAACTCGGCTACCGGCTCGGCGAGGTGCGCAAGATCTTCGAGAGCTTCATGAGCCCCGGCTCGGTGACCGAGAAGCTGCACTTCTTCGTCGCGCCCTACGAGGCCTCGATGCGCATCGGCGCGGGCGGCGGGCTGGCCGAGGAAGGCGAGGACATCGAGGTGCTGGAGCTGGACATCGACGAGGCGCTGGCCATGGTGGCCGACGGCCGCATCGCCGACGCCAAGACCGTGATGCTGCTGTACCACGCGAAGCTGCATCTTTTCGCGCCGGGATAATGGGCGCATGCCTCTTGCCTCCCGCCGCGCCGCGCGCGCACTGACCCTCGTCGCGATGCTGGCCCCGGCCGGCGCCGCCCTCGCCCAGCAAGCCTTCCCGACCCAGGTCGACGCCGCCCTCGCCCGCGCCAAGGTGCCGCGCGACGCGGTGACGATGCTGGTGGCCGATGCCGACGGCTCGCGCCCGCCGCGCCTGGCCTGGCGCACGCAGGTGCCGGTGAACCCGGCGTCGATCATGAAGCTGGTGACGACCTACGCCGCGCTCGACCTGCTCGGGCCGGCCTACAACTGGACCACCCCGGTCTACACCGACGGCACGGTGAGCAACGGCGTGCTCAACGGCAACCTCTACATCAAGGGCCAGGGCGACCCCAAGCTGGTGCTCGAGCGCATGTGGCTGCTGCTGCGCCACGTGCAGGGGCTGGGCATCACCACGGTGAGCGGCGACATCGTCATCGACCGCAGCGCCTTCGAGAACACGGTCGAGGGCGACCCGGCCGCCTTCGACGGCGAGCCGCTGCGCCCGTACAACGCCTCTCCGGACGCGCTGCTGGTCAACTTCAAGTCGGTCAACATGAGCTTCGCGCCCGACCGCGCGGGGCAGTTCGCCCGCGTGAACTACGAGCCCCCGCTGGCCAGCGTGGTCATGCCGGCCACGGTGCCGCTGGTGCCCGGCGAATGCGGCGACTGGCGCACCGCGCTGCGCGCCGACTTCGCCGACGTGAACCGCATCCGCTTCAACGGCGGCTTTCCCGCCGGCTGCGGCGAGAAGAGCTGGGCCGTGGCGTACGCCGACCCGCGCACCTACAGCCTGCGCGCCATCGGCGGCATGTGGGCCGAGATGGGCGGGCGCGTCGGCGGGCAGATGCGCGAGGGGCGCGTGCCGGCGGGGCTGAAGCCGGCCTTCGAGTTCGAGTCGCCGCCGCTGGGCGAGGTGGTGCGCGACATCAACAAGTACAGCAACAACGTGATGGCGCAGCAGCTGTTCCTCACGATCGGGCTCACGCAGAAGAACCGCGGCACCTTCGAGGCCTCGCGCACCGCGCTGGGCCAGTGGTGGCGCGACCGCATTGGCACGGGCGAGGCGCAGCCGGTGTTCGAGAACGGCTCGGGCCTGTCGCGCGACGAGCGCATCAGCGCCGCCGCGCTCGGCAAGATGCTGCAGGTCGCGTGGCGCTCGCCGGTCATGCCGGAGCTGGTCTCCTCGCTGCCGGCCATGGGCGTGGACGGCACGCTGAAGAAGCGCACGCTGCGCTCGGGCGGCTCGGCCCACCTGAAGACCGGCACGCTGCGCGACGCCTCGGGCGTGGCCGGCTTCGTGGACGGCGCGAGCGGCCGGCGCTACGTGCTGGTGGCCATCGCCAATGCCGAGAACGCGGCGGCCGCGCGCGCCGCGTTCGACGCGCTGGTCGACTGGGCCTCGCAGGACTGACCTGCGGCCCCAGCGGCCAGGCCGCTACAGCGGTGTACTGAAAAAATCTACCGGGGTGCGCCGCTTGCGCGCAGCCCGGCCCCTGCGCAAAATCGCTGCGGGTCATGCGAACGACCGTTCGTTTCGGCCTTCCGGCACGACAACAAACATCCACGCAGGAGACATTCCCGATGAAAAGACCGTTGCACATTCCCGCACCGGCGTTCGCGCTGGCGGGCGTCGCGTTGCTGTTGACCGCCTGCGGCGGTGGTGGTGGAGGCGGCGGAGGCATCGGCTTCGGCGGGCTGCCGATCGGTGGTGGCGGCGGCGGCGACACCGGGCGCGGCTCGGTCGTCTCGGGGCCGCCCGCGCAGACGGCCAACCTCACCGCCTCCCAGTTCAATGCCAGCCTGCAGGCCAGCGACCAGGGCAAGGCGCTGCTGCAGGTGGCCGGCGCGCCCAAATGCGGCATCGACCTGCGCTACCTCGAGTACCGCACCATCGGCGGCAAGAACGAAGCCACCAACGCCACCGCCGCCATCATGGTGCCCACGGGCAGCGACGCGGCCTGCAGCGGCGCGCGGCCGGTGGTGCTGTATGCGCACGGCACCACGCCGGCACGCAACTACAACCTGGCGAAATGGACCGACACCACCCAGCCGGCCGCCGGCGAGGGCCTGCTGGTCGCGGCCATGTTCGCGGCGCAGGGCTACATCGTGGTGGCGCCCAACTACGCCGGCTACGACAAGTCGACCCTGCCCTACCACCCGTATCTCAACGGCGACCAGCAGGGCAAGGACATGGTCGATGCGCTCACGGCGGCGCGCAAGACCTTCGGCGACATCGGCGCCACGGATGCGGGCTCGCTGTTCATCACCGGCTATTCGCAGGGCGGCTACGTCGCGATGGCGGCGCACCGCGAGATGCAGGCCACCGGCAAGACGGTGACGGCGGCGGCGCCGCTGTCGGCGCCCTCGGCCATCAGCCTGCTGACCGACTACACCTTCCAAGGCTGGCCGGCGCTGGGCGCCACGCTGTTCGTGCCGCTGCTGTCGACCAGCTGGCAGCAGCAGTTCGGCAACGTCTACAACGCCACCACCGACGTCTACGAGAACCAGTACGCCAGCGGCATCGACACCCTGCTGCCGAGCAACACGCCCATCGCCACGCTGTTCCAGACCGGCAAGCTGCCGCAGCTGGCGCTGTTCCCGGCCGACGCGGTGCCGGGTCCGCTGAATCCGCAGCTGTCGATCTTCTACGGCGCCAACAACCTGATCCGCCAGAGCTACCTGACGCAGGCGGCGAGCGACATCCAGTCGAATCCCTGCGCCGGCAACGCGCTGCCGACCACGGCGGCCTCGGTGGGCACGGCCACGCCACTGGACTGCAAGCCGACCACGGGCTTTCGCAGGGCGGCGGTGGCGAACGACCTGCGCAACTGGGTGCCGGCCAAGCCGGTGCTGATGTGCGGCGGCGCCAACGACCCGACGGTGAACTTCGCCAGCACCCGCGCCACCGCGGGCTACTTCCGCGCCAAGGGCATGCCCGCCGCCGCGCTCACGGTGGTCGACCTGGAGGATTCGGGCGCCAACGACGCTTATTCAGCCGCCCGCGCCGGCTTCGCGCAGGCCAAGAGCCTGCTCGCGCAGAACACGCCGGGCAGCGCGACCGACAAGGCCACGGCCGTCACACAGGCGTACCACGGCACGCTGGCGCCGCCGTTCTGCCTGGCGTCGGCCCGAGGCTTCTTCCAGGGCGTGCTCGCCGCCGGAAGCTGACCGGAACGCGGTATCAGGCGGCCGCTGCGCGCTGCAGGCGGTCTTTGACGCCTTCCCACTCGGGCGTGTCGGGCGGGGTCTCGACCCAGATCAGCTTGACGCCTTCGGTGTCGAACGCGCGCAGCACGGCGAACAGCTGCTGCGCGCTGGCCGCTGCGTCGTCGGGCATGCGCCGCAGCAGCACGCGCTGCGAACGGCTGCGCACCACGGCGCGCGACCACACGGCGATGTGCGCGGCGTTGGCGCCCAGCACGTCGAGCCCGGTCTGGATGGCCTTGGCGTCCATCAGGCGCACCTTGGCGTCGGGCGCGTAGTGCGCCTCCAGCGTGCCCGAGGCGCGCGGGTCGGGTGTTTCGAGCACTTCGCGGTCGGCCAGCTTCTCGCCGCAGGCCGCCTCGATCTGCGCGCGGGTGATGAGGCCGGGGCGCAGCAGCACGGGCGCGCCGCGGCTGCAGTCGACGATGGTCGACTCGATGCCGACCTCGCAGGCCCCGCCGTCGACCACCGGCAGCGCGTCGCCGAATTCGTCTTGCACATGCTGCGCCGTGGTCGGGCTGACGCGGCCGAAGCGGTTGGCGCTGGGGCCTGCGAGCCCCGGCACGCCCTGCTCGGCGCAGGCCTGCAGCAGCGCCTGCGCCACCGGATGCGAGGGGCAGCGCAGGCCGATGGTGTCCTGCCCGCCGGCCGCCGCCGCGCCCACGCCGGGCTGGCGCGTGACGATCAGCGTGAGCGGGCCGGGCCAGAAGGCCTGCACCAGCTTCTGCGCGAAAGCCGGCAGCGGCTGGGCGAAGCGCGACAGCGATTCGGTGCCCTTGACGCCGGCCGCCACGTGCACGATCAGCGGATGGTCGGCGGGCCGCCCCTTGGCCTTGAAGATGCCGGCCACGGCGGTGTCGCTGCTCGCGTCGGCGCCCAGGCCGTAGACGGTTTCGGTCGGGAAGGCGACCAGCCCGCCCGCGCGCAGCACGCGCACGGCTTCGGCGATGGCGTCCGGGGAGCGGCCGTCGAGGATCATGCGAGGTCGGTGGAGGTCACCGCCGGCAGGCCCAGCAGCAGCGCCGCCTGCGAGGCCGTGGCGCGCACCGCTTCAAGGGTGGCGCCGGTGAGCGTGAGGTGGCCCATCTTGCGGCCGCGTCGCGGTTCCATCTTTCCGTAGAGGTGCAGGTGCACGCCCGGCAGGGCCAGCACTTCGCTCCAGCGGGGGGAGACCGGCTTGTCGGCATCGGCCGGGAACCACAGGTCGCCCAGCAGGTTGAGCATGATGGCCGGGCTGTGCTGGCGCGGCGCGGCCAACGGCAGGCCGGCGAGCGTGCGCACCTGCAGCTCGAACTGCGACACGTCGCAGGCTTCCATCGTGTAGTGGCCGCTGTTGTGCGGGCGCGGCGCCATTTCGTTCACCACGAGCGAGCCGTCGGCCAGCGCGAAGAACTCGACGCACAGCACACCCACGTAGCCCAGCCCGTTGGCGATGCTCCTGGCCGAATTGATGGCGCCCTGCGCCACCGTCTTGGGCATGTTCTGCGGATGCACCTCGGTGACGGCGAGGATGCCGTCGCGGTGCAGGTTGCGCTGCGGCGGAAAGTGCACGACCTGCCCGTCGCGGCCGCGCGCGAGGATCACCGAGCACTCGAATTCGAGCGGCAGCATCTTCTCGAGCACGCAGGGCACGCAGCCCGTGGCCTGCCAGGCGTCGACCAGCTCGGCGCGCGTCTTCACGCGCTGCTGGCCTTTGCCGTCGTAGCCCAGGCGCGCGGTCTTCAGGATGCCGGGCAGCAGGCTGTCGTCCACCGCGGCCAGCTGGGCCGCCGTCTCGATGGCCGCATAGGGCGCGCAGGGCACGCCGCAGCGGGTGAAGTGCGCCTTCTCGGCGATGCGGTCCTGCGCGATGGCGATGGCCGGGGCGCCCGGCGACACCGGCCGCGCCACCGCCAGGTGCTCCAGCGAAGGCGCGGGCACGTTCTCGAACTCGGTCGTCACCGCGTCGGCCAGCCCGGCCAGGCGTGCGAGGCCGTCGACGTCGTCGTAGTCGGTGTGGATGTGGTGGTGGCTCACGCGGCCGGCGGGGCTGTCGGTGTCGGGGTCGAGCACCGCCGTGAAGTAGCCCATGCGCTGGGCAGCGTGGACGAACATGCGCCCCAGCTGTCCGCCGCCGAGCACGCCGAGCGTGGCGCCCGGAAGAATGGGCAGGTCGGCATTGCTCACAGGGCACCTCCGCCCTGGGGCGAGAAGGGGGACACGGGGGGTGCTTCGCCAGCGGGAGCCGGCGGCAGCGTCATGGCTTCGGCGGCGGCGGTCTGGGCCGTGCGGAAGGCGTCGAGCTTCGCGCGCAGCGCCGGGTCGTTCACCGCCAGCATCGACACCGCGAACAGCGCCGCGTTGGCCGCGCCGGCGTTGCCGATGGCAAAGGTGGCCACGGGCACGCCCTTGGGCATCTGCACGATGCTGTAGAGCGAATCGACGCCCTGCAGGTGGCGGCTGGCCACCGGCACGCCGAGCACCGGCACCGTGGTCTTGGACGCCAGCATGCCCGGCAGGTGGGCCGCCCCGCCCGCCCCGGCGATGATCGCGGCGAGCCCGCGCCCGGCGGCGCTTTCGGCATACGCGAAGAGCGCATCGGGCATGCGGTGGGCCGAGACCACCTTTGCCTCGTGGCTGATTCCGAATTGCTGGAGAATCTCGACCGCGTTGCGCATCGTCTCCCAATCGGAGCTCGAGCCCATCACTACACCGACCTGAATGGTTTCGTTCATGGTTTCAATTTTACGTTTCACCCTCAGTTGGTTCCGATGATCGACATCACTCTCGAAAATTTCCAGGCCGAACTGATCGAAGGCTCGGTCGCCACGCCGGTGCTGCTGGACATCTGGGCCGAATGGTGCGGCCCCTGCAAACAGCTCGGCCCGGTGCTCGAAAAGCTCGAAGTCGAGTACGGCGGACGCTTCACGCTGGCCAAGCTCGACGCCGACAAGGTGCCGCAGATCTCCTCCCAGCTGTCGGAGATGTTCGGCGTGCGCAGCATCCCGTTCTGCGTGATGTTCAAGGACGGCCAGCCCGTGGACGGCTTCGTCGGCGCCATTCCGGCCGAGAAGATCCGCGAATTCCTCGACAAGCATGTGCCCGGCGCCGACGAAGCCGAGGCTGCCTCGGAAGAAGCCGCCGCGCAGGAAGCGCTGGCCGGCGGCGACACCCAGGGCGCGCTCGAGAAGCTGCAGCACGCCGTGGCCACCGACCCCGCCAACGACGACGCCCGCTTCGACTACGTCAAGCTGCTGCTGCAGGAAGGCCGCCACGACGACGCCAAGGTCGCGTTCGCCCCGGTGATCGCCAAGACCACGCTGGTGCGCCGCTTCGACGCGCTGCAGCGCTGGATGGATGCTATCGATTTCGCAGCGCCGCCCACCGGTGCCGCGCCGGACGCCGCCGATTTCGACGCGAAGATCGCGGCCAACAAGCGCGACTTCGACGCCCGCTTCGGCCGCGCCCGCCTGCTAATGGCCGCCCAGCGCTGGACCGACGCGATGGACGAGCTGCTCGACATCCTGATGCGCGACAAGACCTGGAGCGAAGACCTCGCGCGCAAGACCTACATCGCGATCCTCGACCTGATCGAGCCGCCGAAGGTCAAGGTGGCCGACGGCCAGATCCCGCCGGACGATCCGGTGGTGGCCACCTACCGCCGCCGCCTGAGCAGCGTGGTGCTGAGCTGATCCCCCAAAGCGGCCTCCGGGTCGCTTTTTTCATGGCCCGGCCGCACGCGGGGACGGCATTGGCGCGGCTGGCGCCGTCGCATACGATCACGCCCGATTCAACTTGTTGCAGATTTGAAAAGGAAAGACCGGCCATGCGCTCATTCGCCCGCCCCACCAGCCGCATCGCACTGCTTGCCCTCGCGGCGGCGGCGCTGTCGACCACCCTGGCCGGATGCGGGAGCGGCATCAGCCTGGACGAACCGATCGAGGGGCCGACCTGGCGCCTGGTGCAGCTGGGCGACGAGACCATCGCGCCCAACAGCGGCGCGCAGGTTCAGTTCGACCGCAGCAGCGGACGGGTCAGCGGATCGGGCGGCTGCAACCGCCTTTCGGGTTCGTTCACGCGCGCTGGCATCTCGCTGAAGATCGGCCAGCTGGCCTCGACCCGCATGGCCTGCCTCGACCCCGCGCGCGGCGCCAACGAGGCGCAGTTCATTTCGGCGCTGCAGAACACCGCGAGCTACAGCCTCGCGGGGCCGGGCCGGCTGGCGCTGCTGGACGCCGGCGGCCGGACCGTGGCGACCTTCAGCTCGGCCGGAGCGCGCTGATCAGCCGCTGATCAGCCGGTGAGGCGCTCGAGCGCCTCGCGGTACTTGGCGGCGGTCTTCTCGATGACCTCGGCCGGCAGGCGCGGCGCCGGAGGCGTCTTGTCCCAGGGCTTGCCGTTGATCTTGGTGGCTTCGAGCCAGTCGCGCACGAACTGCTTGTCGTAGCTCGGCGGGTTGGCGCCGGCGGCCAGCGCGGCCTGGTAGCCCTCCACCGGCCAGTAGCGCGAGCTGTCGGGCGTGAGCACCTCGTCCATCAGCACCAGCGTGCCGGCTTCGTCGAGGCCGAACTCGAACTTGGTGTCGGCAATGATCATCCCCTTGGCCAGGGCGATCTGCGCCGCGGTTTCGTAGATGGCGATGCTGGTCTCGCGGATCTGCTGGGCCAGCTTGGGGCCGACGATCTCGACCACGCGCTCGTAGCTGATGTTCTCGTCGTGCTCGCCGGCCGCGGCCTTGGCCGCGGGAGTGAAGATGGGGCGCGGCAGCTTGCTGGCGTTGGTCAGGCCCTCGGGCAGCGGCACGCCGCAGACCGACTGGCTTTCCTGGTATTCCTTCCAGCCGCTGCCGGCCAGGTAGCCACGCACCACGGCCTCGACCGGGATCGGCTTCAGGCGCTTGACCAGCATCGAGCGGCCGGTGACCTGCGGCACCTCGGCCTCGGTGACCACGCTCTCGGGCGCATCGCCGGTCAGGTGGTTGGGGCACAGCTGGCCGAGCCGCTCGAACCACCACAGCGCCATCTGGGTCAGGATCTCGCCCTTGCCGGGAATCGGCTCGCCCATGATCACGTCGAAGGCGCTCAGCCGGTCGCTCGCGACCATCAGGATGCGGTCTTCACCGACGGCGTAGTTGTCGCGCACCTTGCCGCGCGCAAGCAGGGGCAGGCTCTGGATGGAGGAGGTGTGGACGGTGGTCATGGGCAATTGCGGTGGGGAAACGACGGAAACTGAAAGACGGTGAAAGCGGATTGTGCGCGCAGAAAAAAGCCACCGCGAACGGTGGCCTTCGAATCGCGGGGAGGTTTTTAAACGACTTCCTGAGCGAGTTCGCCCTTGGCGTACTTGGCGGCAACCACTTGCAGTGTGTCGCCCTTGATCTTGGCGCCCTGGCCTTCGCAGCCGAACTCGATGTAGCGCTGCTTGCAGATCAGCTTGGCGGCTTCGCGCGCGGGCTTGAGCCATTCGCGGGCGTCGAACTTCTCGGGGTTCTCGAACAGGAACTTGCGCACCGCGCCGGTCATGGCCAGGCGGATGTCGGTGTCGATGTTGATCTTGCGCACGCCGTGCTTGATGGCTTCCTGGATTTCCTTGACGGGCACGCCGTAGGTTTCCTTCATGTTGCCGCCGTACTGGCGAATGATGGCCAGCAGCTCCTGCGGCACGCTCGACGAGCCGTGCATCACCAGGTGGGTGTTGGGAATGCGGCGGTGGATTTCCTTGATGCGGTCGATGGCCAGGATGTCGCCGGTGGGCTCGCGCGTGAACTTGTAGGCGCCGTGGCTGGTGCCGATGGCGATGGCCAGCGCGTCGATCTGGGTGCGCTTGACGAAGTCGGCGGCCTGCTCGGGGTCGGTGAGCAGCTGTTCGCGCGTCATGGTGTCGTCGGTGCCGTGGCCGTCTTCCTTGTCGCCCTTCATGGTCTCGAGCGAGCCGAGGCAGCCCAGCTCGCCTTCGACCGTCACGCCCAGGCGGTGGGCCATGTCCGACACCTTCTTGGTGACGTCGACGTTGTAGTCGTAGCTGGCGATGGTCTTGCCGTCGGCCTCGAGCGAGCCGTCCATCATGACCGAGCTGAAGCCCAGGTCGATGGCGCCCTTGCAGACGTCGGGGTTCTGGCCGTGGTCCTGGTGCATGACCAGCGGGATGTTCGGGTACTGCTCGATGGCGGCCTGGATCAGGTGCTTGATGAAGGCTTCGCCGGCGTATTTGCGCGCGCCTGCGCTGGCTTGCAGGATGACGGGGGCGCCGGTTTCCTTGGCGGCCTCCATCACGGCCTGGACCTGTTCGAGGTTGTTGACGTTGAAGGCCGGAATGCCGTAGCCATTGGCTGCGGCATGGTCGAGCAGTTCGCGCATCGAGACGAGTGCCATGGGGAAATACCTCGCGGGAAATTGGAAAAAGAGAAGGCTGGAAGACGAGAAAAACTACTCCAATTCTACCGAGCGGCCTTGTCGGACGGCACTGACGCCAACCCGAGGAACTCCATGACCGGCGGCAGCACCGGCCCGCCCAGCCACTGGATCGGCTTGGCGAAAGCGCCGATCAGCGTCACGTGGCTCAGGTTGTCGTACAGCCTGACCTGCACCGGCACGCCCGCCGCGCGCAGCGCCTGG
The DNA here is from genome assembly GCF_037482385.2 of Variovorax sp. AB1(2024). Taxonomy (NCBI): domain Bacteria; kingdom Pseudomonadati; phylum Pseudomonadota; class Betaproteobacteria; order Burkholderiales; family Comamonadaceae; genus Variovorax; species Variovorax sp. AB1(2024). The sequence continues at coordinate 635,791 of NZ_JBBHKP020000001.1, forward strand.
GCCATCCGCCCGGTGTTGCGGTCGGGATAGACCAGGTTGTCCTTGGAGGCCGCCAGGAGCAGCGCGCGGGGCGATGCGGACGTGACGTGCGCCAGCGGCTGCGAGTCGGGCGGGGTGTCCGGCCAGTTGAAGGCGGCCTGCGCCTGCGGGTCGCCGATGGGCAGGAAGTCGTAGGGCCCGGCCAGGCCGATCCAGCCCGCGAGCTGCCTGGGGCTGGCGCCCACCTCGGCCAGCCAGCGCTCGTCCAGCGCCACCATCGCGGCGTTGTAGCCGCCCGAGCTGTGGCCCATCACGTAGACCTGCCTCGGGTCGGCGCCCAGCTGCGCGGCGTTGTCGAGCGCCCATTTCACGGCCAGCGCGCTGTCGCGCACGAAGACCGGATAGGTGAAGGTGGGCGACAGGCCGTAGTCGGGAACCACCACCACCGCGCCGCGCGCGGCCAGCGCCTCGCCGACGAACTTGTAGCTGGCGCGGTCGCCGTTGGTCCAGGTGCCGCCGAAGAAGAACACCACCAGCGGGCGGGAGCCCCGCGCCGGTTGCGTGGACGGCAGCGGCTGGTACACGTCGAGCAGCTGGCGCGGCGCCTGGCCGTAGGCGATGCCACCCTGGAACTGGTAGGTGTCGCCGGGCACCAGCCCGTTGAGCACCTTGACCGGCGAACAGGCCGAGAGCACGGCGGCGGCGGTGACTGTGAAGGCGGTGAGGAAAGCGCTGCGGCGCCGGCGGAGGGACTCGAAGGTGGCGAAGGTGGGAAAGCTCATCGCACCAGTACGCACGAAGGCGGGCAGCGGTTTCGTCAGATCGGAAGCTGCGTGGTTGACATCACCTGCTTTAGAACGACGAAGGTGCGGATCTGGCGCACCCCGGGCAGGTAGAGCAGCTGCTCGGCGTGCAGGCGGTTGAAGCTGTCGTTGTCGCGGGTGCGCACGAGCATGAAGTAGTCGAACTCGCCGGTCACCACGTGGCATTCGAGGCAGCCCAGGACCTTCTGCGCGGCCTTCTCGAAGTCGGCGAAGGAGTCGGGCGTGGAGCGGTCGAGCACCACGCCGATCATCACCAGCATGCCGAGGTCGAGCGCGTCGGCATCGAGCAGCGCCACCACGCCCTTGATGAGCCCCGCCGCCTTGAGCCGCTCGACCCGGCGCAGGCAGGCGGCGGCGCTGAGGTTGACCTTGGCCGCGAGCGCCACGTTCGACAGCGAGGCGTCGCGCTGCATGGCGCGCAGGATGGCACGGTCGATGCGGTCCAGCTCCGGCGGGGTACGCAACTTTGTTGTGTTCATCGGCAGCTTTGCAGATTGAAAGTCCTGAAGATGGCGATGTTGCCTTTTTTTCTTACGGAAAGCCACTGAACTTCGCAAGCACGTTGCGAACCCTTCTTCCTACGATCGATGGCTTCAACGCACCGGAGCCAGCCTCATGAACCTGAAGAAATTTCCCCGCCACGCCCTGACCTTCGGCCCGACGCCGATCCACCCGCTGAAGCGGCTGAGCGCCCATCTGGGCGGCAAGGTCGACCTGTACGCCAAGCGCGAGGACTGCAACAGCGGCCTGGCCTTCGGCGGCAACAAGACGCGCAAGCTCGAATACCTGATTCCCGAGGCGCTGGAAGGCGGCTACGACACGCTGGTGTCGATCGGCGGCATCCAGTCGAACCAGACGCGGCAGGTGGCCGCGGTGGCCGCGCACCTGGGCCTGAAGTGCGTGCTGGTGCAGGAGAACTGGGTCAACTACTCCGACGCGGTGTACGACCGCGTGGGCAACATCGAGATGTCGCGCATCATGGGCGCCGACGTTCGGCTCGATGCCTCCGGCTTCGACATCGGCATCCGCAAGAGCTGGGAAGACGCGATGGAGAGCGTGCGCAAGGCCGGCGGCAAGCCGTTCCCGATTCCGGCGGGCTGCTCGGAGCATCCGCGCGGCGGGCTCGGCTTCGTGGGCTTTGCCGAGGAAGTGCGCCAGCAGGAGGCCGAGCTGGGCTTCAAGTTCGACTACATCGTGGTCTGTTCGGTCACCGGCAGCACGCAGGCCGGCATGGTGGTGGGCTTTGCGGCCGACGGCCGGGCCGACCGGGTGATCGGCATCGACGCCTCGGCCAAGCCGCAGCAGACCTTCGAGCAGATCGTGCGCATCGCGAAGAACACGGCCGAGCTGGTCGAGCTGGGCCGCGACATCACCGAGAAAGACGTGGTGCTCGACCGCCGCTTCGGCGGCCCCGAATACGGCCTGCCGAACGAAGGCACGCTGGAGGCCATTCGCCTGAGCGCGCGCTTCGAGGGCATGCTGACCGACCCCGTGTACGAGGGCAAGTCGATGCACGGGATGATCGAGAAGGTGCGGCTGGGTGAATTCCCGGCCGGCTCGAAGGTGCTGTATGCGCACCTGGGCGGGGTGCCCGCGCTGAACGCCTACAGCTTCCTGTTCCGCAACGGCTGAGCAAGCTCAGCCGGGCGGGTTCAGCTCGCCCTGCAGATCTTGAGCATGTTGGTGCCGCCGGGGGCACCCATCGGCTCGCCGCAGGTGATGGCGTAGACGTCGCCGGTCTGCACGATGCCGCGTTTCTTCAGGTGGTTCTCGGCCTGCAGCAGCGCGGTGTCGCGGTCGCTTTCCGAGTCCATCAGCAGCGGGCGCACGTTGCGGTACAGCGCCAGCTTGCGCTGCGTGGCCAGCCGCGAGGTCAGCGCGTACATGGGAATGTGCGCGCGGTGGCGGCTCATCCACAGCATGGTGGCGCCGGACTCGGTCAGCGCCACGATGGCCTTGGCGCCCAGGTGGTGCGCCGTGAACAGCGCGCCCATGGCGATCGACTGGTCGATGCGGCTGTAGGTCTTGCCGCTGAAGTCGGCGTCGAGCGTCTTGTCTTCGGCCGCTTCCGCGGCTTCGCAGATGCGGCTCATCTCCTGCACGGTCTCGAGCGGGTAGCGGCCCGAGGCGGTCTCGGCGGAGAGCATCACGGCGTCGGTGCCGTCGAGCACGGCGTTGGCCACGTCGCTCACCTCGGCGCGCGTGGGCACGGGGTTGGTGATCATCGACTCCATCATCTGGGTCGCGGTGATGACCACCTTGTCCATGTCGCGCGCCATGCGGATCATCTTCTTCTGCAGCGCGGGCACTGCCGCGTTGCCCACTTCCACGGCGAGGTCGCCGCGCGCGACCATGATGCCGTCGCTGGCGCGCAGGATCTCTTCCAGCTTGGGAATGGCTTCGGCCCGCTCGATCTTGGCGATCATGCCGGGCTTGTGGCCGTACTCGGCCGCGGCCACGTTGCACAGCTGGCGCGCCATTTCCATGTCGGTGGCGTTCTTGGGGAAGCTCACGGCCACGTAGTCGGCCTGGAAGCTCATCGCGGTCTTGATGTCTTCCATGTCCTTGGCCGTCAGCGCGGGCGCCGTGAGGCCGCCGCCCTGCTTGTTGATGCCCTTGTTGTTCGACAGCTCGCCGCCGAGCTTGACGGTGGTGTGCACCGCCTCGCCCTTGACGGCGTCGACCGTGAGCACGATGAGGCCGTCGTTCAGCAGCAGCTTGTCGCCGGGCTTCACGTCGCGCGGCAGGTCCTTGTAGTCGAGGCCCACGGCATCGACGTCGCCGGGCTCGGTGCGCGAGGCGTCGAGCACGAACTTGGCGCCCGGCTCCAGCCAGACCTTGCCCTGCGCGAACTTGCCCACGCGGATCTTGGGGCCCTGCAGGTCGGCCATGATGGCCACTTCGCGGCCCGTCTTGCGGGCGGCTTCGCGCACCATGGCCGCGCGGTCGATGTGGTCCTGCGCCGTGCCGTGGCTGAAGTTCAGCCGCACCACGCTGACCTTGGCCAGGATCATCTTTTCCAGCAGTTCCGGCGTGTTGGACGCCGGACCGAGCGTGGCAACGATCTTGGTGGCGTGGCGGGGAATGCGGTCCGTGCTCATGAGGGTAGTCTCCGTTTTGTATTCGCTACTGTATACACTTTGTGTGTCTGACGGAAGTCACCCCACGGGCTTTCCCGCCGCCGGCATCAGCCGGCCGCGCGCCTGGACAGGATCTCGAAGGCCGGCAGGGTCTTGCCCTCCAGCACTTCCAGGAAGGCACCGCCGCCGGTCGAGATGTAGCCGACCTGCTTCTCGATGCCGTACTTGGCGATGGCCGCCAGCGTGTCGCCGCCGCCGGCGATCGAGAACGCGCTGCTTTCGGCAATCGCCTGCGCGATGGCCTTGGTGCCGCCCGCGAAGGCGTCGAACTCGAACACGCCCACCGGGCCGTTCCAGACGATGGTGCCGGCTTCGCGCAGCTGCGCGGCCAGGATCGCGGCGGTCTTGGGGCCGATGTCCAGGATCAGGTCGTCGTCGGCCACGTCGCTCGCGTCCTTGACGGTGGCCGCCGCGTCGGCCGCGAAGGTCTTGGCCGTGACCACGTCCACCGGAATCGGCACGTCGGCGCCGCGCGCGCGCATGGCGTCGATCACCGCCTTGGCCTGGTCGACCAGGTCGGGCTCGGCCAGCGACTTGCCGATCTTCAGGCCGGCGGCCAGCATGAAGGTGTTGGCGATGCCGCCGCCCACGATCAGCTGGTCGACGTTGGCCGACAGGCTCTTGAGGATGGTGAGCTTGGTGCTGACCTTCGAGCCCGCCACGATGGCCACCAGCGGCCGCTTGGGCTGTGCCAGCGCCTTGGTGATGGCGTCGATCTCGGCGGCCAGCAGCGGGCCGGCGGCGGCGATCTTCGCGAACTGCGCGATGCCGTAGGTGGTGGCCTCGGCGCGGTGGGCGGTGCCGAAGGCGTCGTTCACGTAGATGTCGGTGAGCGCGGCCAGCTTGCGGGCCAGCGCCTCGTCGTTCTTCTTCTCGCCCTTGTTGACGCGGCAGTTCTCGAGCAGCACGACCTGGCCGGGCTTGACGTCGACGCCGTCGACCCAGTTGGCGACCAGCGGCACTTCACGGCCGAGCAGCTCGCCCAGGCGCCTGGCGACGGGGGCCAGGGAGTCTTCGGGCTTGAATTCGCCTTCGGTCGGGCGGCCCAGGTGCGAGGTGACCATCACGGCCGCGCCGGCGTCGAGCGCCAGCTGGATGCAGGGCACCGAGGCGCGCACGCGCGTGTCTTCGGTGATGTTGCCGGCTTCGTCCTGCGGCACGTTGAGGTCGGCACGGATGAAGACGCGCTGGCCGGCGGCTTTGCCCTGTGCGCAGAGGTCGGTGAATCGAATGACGTTCATGGGTCTGGAAGAGGTGGAAGACGGGTCGGCCTGCATTGTAGGTTTTGCACTTTGCCCGCCCTGAGCGCCTGTTGCCGCGGGCCGATGCTTTTCAGGCCTTTTGCTGCGCGCTGGCGAACTGCTCCAGGATCTCGACGAAGCCCGCGGCAGCCGGCGAAAGGCTGCGCCGGGCCGCGCTGTAGACGCAAACCTCGCGGTGGAAGTCGGGCGACTCGAGCCGCACCATGCGCAGCCCGTGGGCGCGCACCAGCGGCGCGGAATAGGTCGGGCACACCGTGAGCCCCAGCCCCGAGGCCACCATGCCGAGCGCGGTGGTCATGTACGAAACCTCCTGCGTGCCGGGGCGCAGCATGTAGTCGCGCTCGGCCGGCGCCAGCTCGGGCAGCACGCGCTGGCGGAAGTCGCGCGTGGGCGCGATGAAGGTGTAGGGGCCCAGTTCGTGCCAGCGCACCTTGCGGCGGTTGGCGAAGGCGTGTTCCGGCGGGCAGATCAGCCAGTGCCGGTCTCGGAACAGCGTGCGGCGCTCGATGGCGCCGTCCACCGCCACGTCCTGGCCCACGGCCAGCTCCACGTCGCCGGCGCTCACGCCCGACAGCAGGTGCTCCGGCAGGGTGTCGGCCAGCCGCACGTCCACGTCGGGATAGGCCTCGCGGTAGACCGCGATGACGCGCGGCATCAGCGTGCAGGCCATGAGCTGCGGCGCCGCAAGCCGCAACAAGCCTTTCTTCTTGTCACGCAGGTCGGTGACGCCAGCCACCGCGCCCGCCAGGTCGCCCAGCAGCCGGTGCACCGACGGCAGGAACTCGCGCCCCGCCTCCGACAGCTGCACGCTGCGGGTGTTGCGGTCGAGCAGCTGCACGCCCATTTCGCGTTCGAGCTCGCGCACCAGCACGCTGAGCGCCGACTGCGTGAGGTGCAGCTGCTGCGCCGCAGCGGTGAAGCTGCCGCTCTCGGCCACGGCGGCGAAGGCGCGCAACTGGCGCAGGGTCAGGTTCATATATATGGTTATTTCATCAATCGATGAATTAATTTCGATTGCATCATAAGACCCGGCGTCGCCCAATACCGGCTCAACGGAGACACCAGAGCCATGCCAACCCCACCACCGCCCGTGCGCGGGCTGCACCACTTCGCCTGGCGCTGCCGCGACAGCGAGGAAACCCGCCGCTTCTACGAAGACCTGCTGGGCCTGCCGCTGGCCCACGTCATCAAGAGCGACCACGTGCCGAGCACGGGCGAGTACTGCCCCTATGTGCACATCTTTTTCCAGATGCGCGACGGCTCGTACATCGCCTTCTTCGACCTGGGCGACGACATTGCGGCGCAGCCCTCGCCCAACACGCCCGCATGGGTGAACCACATCGCGCTGCGCGTCGATTCGGTGGACGACCTGCTGGCCGCCAAGGCGCGCCTCGAGGGCGCGGGCGTCGAGGTGCTGGGCGTGACCGACCACCACATCATCGAGTCGATCTACTTCTTCGACCCCAACGGCATCCGCGTGGAGCTGACCACGCCGACCGTGCCTCAGTCCGAGATGGACGCGCATGCGCTGCGCGCCCGTGCCGACCTGGACGCCTGGACTGCGCGCAAGGCCGAGCTGCGCGCTGCGAGGAGTGCGTCGAATGCCTGAGCTGCAACTCGCCGTCATCGACGTGAAGCCCGGCGCCTCGATGGAGAGCCAGTCGGGCCTGCAGCTGCTGCGCCCGCGCATCTATGGCGCCTGCCAGGCACCGCAGGGGCCGAAGAAGGTCGCGGCCATCGTGATGCACCCGACCAGCAACTTCATGGGCCACTACCTGATCGGCCCGCTGGCCGAGCGCGGCATCTGCTGCATGGGGCTGAACTCGCGCTTCGTGGGCAACGACACGGTGCTGCTGATGGAACGCGCCATTCAAGACCTGGGCGCCGGCGTGCAGTACCTGCGCGCGGCGGGCTACGAGAAGGTGTTCCTCGTCGGCAACTCCGGCGGCGCTGCGCTGTCGGCCTTCTACCAGGCGCAGGCCGAGAAGCTCACCGCCACGCACCTCCCGGACGGCGACCCGACGCACCTGCACCCGGGCGACCTGCCCCCGGTGGACGGCATCGCGCTGTGCGCCGCGCACCTGGGCCGCACCCGGCTGATGCGCGACTGGATCGACCCCTCCGTCACCGACGAGCACGACCCGCTCTCGGTGGACCCCGAGCTCGACATGTACGACCCGCGCCACCGCGTGCCCTACGACAGCGACTTCCTCGCCCGCTTCAGCACCGCGCAGAAGGCGCGGCTGGACCGCATCGAGCAGTGGTGCCTCGACCGCCTCGCGCTGCTGCGCAACACGCCCGGCGCGCCGCGCGACCAGACCTTCATCGTCTACCGCACGCATGCCGATCCGCGCTGCGTCGACCTCTCGCTCGACCCCAACGACCGCCTGCCCGGCAGCGTGTGGGGCGACGCGCGGCAGGTGAACTACTCGGCCAACGCGATGGGCCGCACCACCTCGCTCACGGCCTTCCTGTCGCAGTGGTCGTCGCGCTCGCAGGCCGACGGGCCGACCAACCTCGCGCGCACCACGGTGCCGAAGCTGCTGCTGACCTACACCGGCGACCAGTCGACGTTCCCGAGCACGCGCGACGCATGGATGGCGGCGGGCGGATCGCGCATCCGCAACGTCGACATCGTGGGCGGCAACCACTACCTGGCGGGCCAGCCGCACCTGATCCCGCAGGCGGCCGACGCCATCGCCGAGTTCGCCCACGCGCTGTAGAAGAGACATGGAAAACTTTGCATTCGCACCGGCCTACGAGCTGCCGGTCTGGCCCTTCACGCCCCCGCCCGAGCTGAACAGCGCGAAGGTCGTGCGCCACCCCATCGTGATCGTCGGCGCCGGCCCCTCGGGCCTCACGCTGGCCTGCGACCTCGCGCAGCGCGGCGTGCATGCCGTGCTGCTCGACGAGGACGACACCGTCGGCGTGCGCGGCGCCTCGTCGCGCGGCATCTGCTACGCGCAGAAGAGCCTGGAGATCTTCGAGCGCCTGGGCGTCTACGAGCGCATCGCGGCCAAGGGCATCACCTGGTCGTTCGGGCGCACCTTCTCGGGCGAGCAGGAGGTCTACAACTTCAACTTGCAGGCGAACAGCGTCTCCAGGCAGCCGCCGTTCATCAACCTGCAGCAGTTCTACGTCGAGTGGTTCCTGGTCGAGCGCATCCTCGAACTCGGCCGCACCGACGTGCGCTGGAAGAGCCGCGTGACGCGCGTCGAGCAACTGGCCGACGGCGTGCGCCTGGACATCGAGACGCCCGCGGGCAGCTACACCATCGAGGCCGACCGGCTGATCGACGCGACCGGCGCCAACAGCCCGATACGCGCGCAGCTCGGCATCGAGGCGCACGCCTCGCGCAGCACCGACCGCTGGTGCATCAGCGACGTGCGCTTCAGGAAGCCGCTGCCCACCGAGCGCTGGACCTGGGTCGACGCGCCCTTCAACGAAGGCCGCGGCGTGTGGCAGCACCTGATGGCCGACGGCGTGTGGCGCATCGACTACCAGATGCCCGAAGACTGCGACACGGCCCACATCAGCAAGCCCGAGGTGGCCGGCGCGCGGCTGCGCGAGCAGCTGGGGCCGGACGTGGAGTTCGAGTTCGTGTGGATCGGGCCGTACGGCTACCGCGACCATCTGCTCGACAGCTTCCGGCACGGCCGCGTGTTCTTCATCGGCGACGCGGCGCACGTGGTGAGCCCCTTCGGCGCGCGCGGCGGCAACAGCGGCATCCAGGACGCGGCCAACCTCGGCTGGAAGCTCGCGCTGGTCGCGCAAGGCAAGGCCGGCGATGCGCTGCTCGACAGCTACGACGCCGAGCGCCAGCCCGCCGCCGCGCAGAACCTGCAGGTGACCAGCCGCTCGGCGCGCTTCCTGGCGCCGCGTTCGCCGGCCGAGCACACGCTGCGCCGCGCCGTGGTGGCGCTGGCCGCGCGCCATCCGTTCGCCCGGGCGCTGGTGAACACCGGACGCATGTCGGTCGCCAACGACTACCCGCCCGCGCCCGCGCTGCCCGAAGGCGGCCGCACGGTGCAGAACCTGCCGCTGCGCTGGGCCGACGGCCGCGGGACGACGCTGATGCAGCTGCTGGACGAGGGCACGCAGTGCATCGGCCTGTGGTTCGCGCCGACGCGCGAACAGGCACTGGCCGCCCTTGACGCCAGCGCCGCATTGCCGCTGCGCCTGCTGGCAGTGGGCGGCGACAGCGGCCTGCCCACGCTGCAAGCCGACGAACAACTGGCGCGCCATCTCGGCATCGGCCATGCGGGCGGCTTCGTCCTCGTGCGGCCCGACGCCTACCGCGCCGCCGTGCTGACGCAAGCCACGCCCGAAGCCATCGCCGCAGCATTGCGCACCGCCCTCGCCCACGACACCGCCCCATGAACACAGCGCCCCGCATCCCCGACCCCGACGGCTTCTACGCCGCCCTGCTTGCCGCGCACGAAGGCCTGAGCGAGGCGCACAGCGCCGACCTCAATGCCCGCCTCGTGCTGCTGCTGGCCAACCAGTGCGCCGACCAGGACGTGCTGCTGGCCTGCATCCGCGCGGCCGCCGAAGACAACCCCACGACCCACCACACCCCATGACCGCCAACGTCTCTTTCGCTTCTGCCTCGGACACCCGCGAGCAGAAGCCGCAGCTGCGCGAGCTCGCGCCCGGTGCCTACGGCTACATCAGCGACTTCGATCCCAACTGCGGCTTCGTCGTCGGCGACGACCACGTGGTGCTGATCGACACGCGCCCCACGCCGCGCATGGCGCGCGATTTCCTCGCGGCCATCCGCACGGTGACCGACAAGCCGATCCGGACCATCGTGCTCACCCACTACCACGCGGTGCGCGTGATGGGCGCGAGCGCCTTCGACGAGGTCGAGCAGATCATCGCGAGCAACGGCACGCTCGACTGGATACGCACCCGCGGCCAGGCCGACTTCGATTCGGAGGTGGGCCGCTTCCCGCGCCTGTTCGCGGGCGTGGAAGAGATTCCGGGCCTGACCTTCCCGACGATGAGCTTCCAGGGCGAAATGAGCCTGTGGCTCGGCCCCCGCCCGGGCACCGGCCGCGAGCTGCGGCTGATGGCGCTGGGCCGCGGCCATTCGAGCGGCGACACCGTCGCCTGGCTGCCCGACTGCGGCGTGCTGTTCTCCGGCGACGTGGTCGAGAACCACTGCGGGGTGTACGCGGGCGACGCCTATATCGGCGACTGGGCCCGCACGCTCGACGCGGTGCGCGCGCTGAACCCGCGCGTGCTGGTGCCTGGCCGCGGCGCGGTGCTGCAGGACGAAGCCGCATGCGCCGAGGCGATCGGGCTGACCAAGTCATTCCTGTCGACGCTGCTCGACAGCGTGAAGGCCGGCATCGCGGCGGGCGACACGCTCAAGGGCTGCTTCGCGCGCGCCGAGGCGGCCATGACGCCGCGCTTCGGCGGCTGGCCCGTGTTCCAGCATGTGCTGCCCTTCGACGTGTCGCGCGCCTATGACGAACTGCGCGGCATCGAACACCCCGTGGTGTGGACCGCCGAGCGCGACCGCGAGCTGTGGCAAGTGCTGCGCGGCGACTGAACCGAACCGATTTCAAAACAGGCAACGGAGACAAGAGACGATGATGAAACGCTTCCTTCCCCTGCTGGCCGCGACCCTCGCGCTGGCTGCTTCCTTCGCGTCGGCGCAGCCGGCGGCCTACCCGAACCAGCCGGTCAAGTGGATCGTGCCGTACTCGGCCGGCGGCGGCACCGACAACCTGGCGCGTTCGCTGGCCGAGGCCATGCAGCCTTCGCTGGGGCAGCCGCTGATCATCGACAACCGGCCCGGCGCGTCGACCAACATCGGCGTGTCCGTGATGATGCAGGCCAGGCCCGACGGCTACACGATCATGCAGGCCGAGAACGCTGCGCTGCTCTTCAACGAACACATGTTCACCAAGCTGCCGTACAAGCCCGCGAGCGACTTCACCTACATCGGCACCATCGGCCGCTTTCCGGTGGCGCTGGTGGTGCACCCCGACTTCCCCGCGAAGAACGTGGCGGAGTTCGTGCGCTACGTGAAGGCCAACCCCGAGAAGGTGAGCTATGCCTCGCCGGGCAACGGCTCGCCGCATCACATGGCGATGGAGCTGTTCAAGCAGAAGGCCGGGCTGAGCATCGTGCACGTGCCGTACAAGGGCGCCGCGCCCGCCATGTCCGACGTGATGGGCGGACAGGTGCCGGTGATGATGCTCGACCTGGCCTCGGGCCTGTCGATCATCAAGTCGGGCAAGGTGCGGGTGCTGGCCATCGCGCTGCCGCAGCGCGCCAATGCGCTGCCCGAGGTGCCGACCTTCGTCGAGGCCGGCTTTCCCGACGTCAACGCCTACGCCTTCCACGGCCTGATCGGCCCGGCCGGCATGCAGCCGGAAGCGGTGGCGCGGCTCAACGCCGAACTGCACAAGGCCATGAAGGCGCCGAAGGTGGTGAAGCTGTTCGCGGACTTCGGCTTCGAGGCGCTGCCGGGCTCGCCGCAGGACTTCTACAAGCTCTCGCGCGCCGAGAGCGAGCGCTGGGGCAACATCATCAGAACAGCCGGCGTGAAGCTCGACTGAAGACGCGAACTACCAGCCGAGGCCCAGGTGCAGCGGCAGGTACACCGCCATGCCCGCGAGCATGGTGCCGAGCACGCCGCGCCGCCAGTAGTAGTAAGCCGCGCCGACGACCGCCGCATAGAGGCGGGCGTCGTGCAGCGTGCCGATCAGGTGGCCCTGCGTCATGACGATCTCGGGCGCGATCACCGCCGCGAGCGCGGCGGCCGGCGCATAGTGCAGCGCGCGGTGCGCCCACTCGGGCAGGCCCCAGGGGCGGTCCAGGATGAAGAAGAAGCAGCGCGTGAGCACGGTGACGAGCGCCAGCCCGACGATCACGCCCATGGTCCACAGGTCGGTGGTTCCACTCATTTGTCGTCCTCCGCGGCGGGGTCGAGCCCGAACTGCTTCTCCAGCCAGAAGCACAGCAGCACCGCGACGCCGATGGCGACCACGATGTTGAGCTTCAGCGGCAGCGCATAGGCGGCCACCGCGGTGACGCCGGCAATCAGCGCGGCCAGCACGCGCAGCCGCGTCGTCGCCATCGAGCAGACGATGGCCACCAGGCTCAGCACGCCCGCGAAGCCCAGGCCCCAGTTCTGCGGAATGAAGTTGGCGAGCGCCACGCCCAGCATGCTCATACCCATCCAGGCGCACCAGGTCACGAAGTAGTTGCCGGTGAGGTAGGCCTCCTGCGACTGCTCCTCGGCAATGGTGAGCGGCGGCTTGGGGTACTTCCTGGTGAAGAGCGCATAGCTCATGTCGGCCGTGAGGTAGCCGTGCAGCATGCGGCGCCAGCGCGGCATGTGCATGAGGTAGGGGCGCAGGTGCAGGCTGAACACGACGAAGCGCAGGTTCACGCAGAAGCCCGTGGCCAGGATCACCCAGGCCGGCGCGCCCGCGGCCAGCAGCGGAATGGCCGCCAGCTGCGAGCTGCCCGCGTAGACCAGCAGGGTCATCGCAATCGCCTCGATCACGCTCATGTCCGACTTGACCATGGCCACGCCGGTCATGAGGCCCCAGGCGCCGATGCCCAGCGCCACGGAAGACATGTCGCGCACGCCCGTCCGGAATTCGGGCCGCGAGCGGATGGCGGTCGACAGGAACATCAGCCGAACACCTGCCCGGGCTTCAGGTCGAAGCCGCGCAGGAAATCGGCCACGGGCAGGCGCTTGCCGCCCGCGCGCTGCAGTTCGGTGATGGTGACGGTCGAGCCGGAAGCCGCCACGGCAACGCCGGCGTCGGTGACGGCCAGGATCGTGCCCGGCGCAGCCGACGCATCCGTGGCCGCAGTCGCGTGGGCGGCCCACAGCTTGATGGCCTCGCCGTCGAGCGGGCTGTTGGCGCCGGGAAACGGGTCGAAGGCGCGGATGCGACGCACGATGGCGTCGGCGGCCTGGGCCCAGTCGATCAGCGCTTCGTGCTTCTCGACCTTGTGGGCGTAGGTGATGCCTTCGGCGGGCTGGGGCGTGCGGGTGAGGCCGCCGATGTTCGCCAACGCCTCGACGATCATGCGGCCGCCCAGCCCGGCCAGCCGGTCGTGCAGGCGCGCGGTGTTGTCGTCGCCGATGTCGACCGACTCGCGCAGCAGCATGTCGCCGGTATCGAGCCCCGCGTCCATCTGCATGATGGTGATACCGGTCTGCGCGTCGCCGGCCTCGATGGCGCGGTGGATCGGCGCCGCGCCGCGCCAGCGCGGCAGCAGGCTCGCGTGGATGTTCAGGCAGCCGTGCGCCGGCAGGTCGAGCACCCACTGCGGCAGGATCAGGCCGTAGGCGGCGACCACCATCACGTCAGGCCTGGCGGCCAGCAGGGTGTCGCGCGCGGCCGAGGCTTCGTCGGGGTACTTGCCGTCCAGGCGCAGGCTGCGCGGCTGGGCCACGGGCCAGCCGTTGGCCACTGCGCACTGCTTGACGGGTGAGGCCTGCAGCTTCATGCCGCGGCCGGCGGGGCGGTCCGGCTGGCTCATCACCAGCACGATGTCATGGCCGGCGGCGGCGATGGCCTCCAGGGCGACGCGAGCGAACTCGGGCGTGCCCGCGAAAACGACGCGCAGGCGGCTCAATCGCGGATCCGATCGAGCTCGAGATCGTCCCCCGTGTGATAGCGCCGGACCACGCCGGTCGGATCGATGTAGATGTACAGCATGCGGCGCTCGTTCACGGCCTTGTAGCGCCAGGTCCAGACGGCACCGTCGAAGGAACTGACGCGGGAGATTTCATAGGGACGGCCGTAGAAGGCCATGACGTCGTCCTGGCGCCACTGATTGACCTTGATGTCCTGGCCGAAGCGCGCTTCGCTGAGCACCTGGGTCACCGAGACGACCTTGCCGGATGCGTCGACGTCGATGTCGGTCACCTCGAAGCCGGCGGGCATGCGCGAATATTGCAGCCGCTCGCCGCCGCCGTTGAGCGGATAGCGGCCCGTGGGCGTGCCCAGCAGCTGCAGCGTTTCGGCGGCGGAGGTGCCGGGCCGGATGCGCGCGGGCTCGCTCACGCAGCCCGCCAGCCCCAGGGCGGCGGCCGCGAAGACCGCCAGCGTGGCGAAGGTGCGAAAGCCGCGCTGCATCGTCATGTCAGGCCCGTTCCCGCAGTTCTTCGCGCTGCTGCTTGAGCAGCTTGCTCTTGATGCGGTTGCGCTTCAGGGGGGAGAGGTATTCGACGAACACCTTGCCCAGCAGGTGGTCGAGTTCGTGCTGGATGCACACGGCCAGCAGGCCGTCGGCCTCGATGGTGCGGCTTTCGCCGTTCTCATCGAGCGCCTGCACCTTGACCGAGGTCGAGCGCATCACGCCGTCGTAGATGCCGGGCACCGAAAGGCAGCCTTCCTCGTTCAGCACCTTCTCGTCGCTGGCCCAGGTGATCTCGGGGTTGATGAGCACGATGGGCTCGTTGCGCTCTTCCGACACGTCGATGACGACGAGCCGCTCATGCACGTCGACCTGCGTGGCTGCCAGGCCGATGCCGTTGGCGTCGTACATTGTTTCCAGCATGTCGGCCACCAGCGCCTTGACGCGTGCGTCGACGCCCTGCACCGGCTTGGCCACCGTGTGCAGGCGCTTGTCCGGGTAACTCAGAATGATTCGTTTGGCCATGAAATCGGGGGGAAGTTGTGGCTATTTTCGCCAATTCCGCGACGCGACGGGCCCCACGAGCCCGAAAACGTTGCCCTGCCAGGGGCTTCAGCGCAGAATTCGTAGCAAATTGTGAGATTCGTATGTGCGGCGATACCTCGCGCGCTCACCCATCCAGACATGAAAAAGCTCAGATCAGCTGAACGCCAGCGCCCCTCATTTCTTGCCACACTGACCGCCCTGGCGGTGCTCGGCAGTTGCGGCGCCACGACGGCCTGGGCCCAGAACTACCCGGTGACGCCGCAGCAGCGCGCCACGGCCCAGCAGACCGCGCAGACCGGCGTGCCGCTGAGCGAACTCTCCCCCAACGCCCCCGACGAATACACCGTCAAGCCCGGCGACACGCTCTGGGCCATCTCCCGCCTGTACCTGCTGCGCCCCTGGCGCTGGCCCGAGCTGTGGGGCATGAACCTCGACGAGATCGCGAACCCGCACCGCATCTACCCCGGCCAGGTGCTCTACCTGGACAAGACCGGCGGCCGCGCCCGCCTCACGACCACCCGCCGCGGCGGCTTCAGCGGCGACGGCGGCACCATCAAGCTGTCGCCGCGCACCCGCTTCGATTCGCTGGCCGGCATGGCGCTGCCCACGCTCAATCCGAGCATCATCGAGCCGTTCCTGAGCGAGCCCATCGTGGTCGACGCCGACACGCTGGAAAGCGCGCCGCGCATCGTGGCCGGCAACGACAACCGTGTTCTGCTGTCACGCGGCGACCGCGCCTATGCGCGCGGCAACGCCAATTCGCCGCTGGTCGAGGCCCCGGGCCCGGTGCAGCATTTCCGCGTGTTCCGCAACGCCACCCCGCTGAAAGACCCGGGCACGGGCGAAATCCTCGGCTACGAGGCGCAGTACCTGGGCAAGGCGCAGCTGCAGCGCGGCGAGTCGACCACCGTCGAGACGGTCGAGGACAAGGACGTCATCACGGTGGTGCCAGCGACCGTCGACATCATCGCGTCGCGCGAGGAAATCCGCGCCGGCGACCGCCTGCTGCCCGAGCCGCCGCGCCAGCTGCTGAGCTACGTGCCGCGCGCGCCCTCGACGCAGGTCGACGGCCGCATCATCTCGGTCTACGGCAACGCGGTGCAGTTCGCCGCGCAGAACCAGGTGGTGGCCATCAACAAGGGCACGCGCGACGGCATCGACAGCGGCCACGTGCTAGCCATCCTGAAGAACGGCGAGACCATCGTCGACCGCACCGGCGCCCGCAAGGAAACCATCAAGCTGCCCAATGAACGCATCGGCCTGCTGATGGTGTTTCGCACTTTCGCGAAAGTGTCCTACGCGCTGGTCCTGGAAATCAACGACACTCCGCGCGCTGGCGACTTCCTCGTCAATCCCTGACCCACGGCTACGGCTCTTTCGCACATTCGTTTGGAACGCGCAGAACTCGCAGGCTGGCTGCGACTTTCACTGACCCCCGGCATCGGTGACGGCACCGTGCGCCGGCTCCTCGCGGCGTTCGGCCTGCCCGAGCGCGTGTTCGCGCAGCCGGAAGAAGCGCTGCGCGAAGTGGTGTCGCTCGCGCAGGCCGAGGCACTGCGGCAGCCGCCCGCCAATCTCCAAGCCCAGGTCGACCAGACCTGGCAATGGCTGCACAACACCGACAACGGCAGCTCGCGCCGGCTCGTCACGCTCGGCGATGCAGGCTACCCGGCCTCGCTGCTCGAAATGGCCGATCCGCCGCCCATGCTCTATGTGCTCGGCGCCGCCGACTACGACCTCACGCAACTCGGCCACAGCATCGCGGTCGTGGGCAGCCGCAACCCGACACCGCAAGGCGCCAGCAATGCGCGCAGCTTTGCGCGCGCGCTGGGCGAAGCCGGCCTGCCGGTGGTCTCGGGGCTGGCGCTGGGGGTGGACGGCGCCGCGCACCAGGGCGCGCTGGACGCCGCCGGCGAGACGCCCTGCCTCGCCACGGTCGCCGTGGTCGGCACCGGGCTCGACCGCGTCTACCCGGCGCGGCACCGCGACCTGGCGCACCGCATCACCCAACAAGGCCTGATCGTCAGCGAGTTGCCGCTGGGCACGCCGCCGCTCACGCAGAACTTTCCGAAGCGCAACCGGCTCATCGCCGGGCTGGCACGCGGCACGCTGGTGGTCGAGGCGGCGCTGCAGTCGGGCTCGCTGATCACCGCGCGGCTCACCTCGGAGCAGGGCAAGGAAGTGTTCGCGATACCGGGTTCGATCCACTCGCCCCAGTCGCGCGGCTGCCACGCGCTGATCCGGCAGGGCGCCAAGCTCGTGGAATCGGTCAACGACATCCTTGAAGAGCTGCCGCCGCTGCAGCACACACCGTCCGCATCGCCGCCCAAGAACGGCAACGGCAGCAGCGACGCAGCCGAAGCGCAGCAGGCGCCGTCATCGACCGAGGCCCCGCTGCTGGAGGCCCTGGGCTTCGACCCGGTCAGCCTCGACGCACTGAGCGCCCGCACCGGCTGGAGCGCCGCCGCGCTGCAGGCGAAGCTGCTCTCGCTCGAACTGGACGGCCATGTCTCGCGCCTGCCCGGCGGGCTCTTCCAGCGATCTGCCAGCAGCTGATCGAGGTCCGCGCGAACGCCTGCGCATGCAGGAAGGAAAAGTGATGCGAAGTGCGCAAAGCCCGGGGGCGATCGGCCACTTCCTGGGCTATATTGGTGCGCATGTTCGAAGTACTTGTTTTTGTCTACGAGAACTACTGGCGCGGCGATGCATGCCCCGAACCCGAACAACTGGGCCGCAAGCTCAGCGCGCACGGCTTCGAGGCAGAAGAAATCCGCGAAGCCCTTCACTGGCTCGATGGCCTGAGCCTGGCAACGCAAGGCATGCAGATCGAGCACCACGCCGACGACGCGGCCTCGGCCACCGTCACACTGCGCGGCGCACCCGAAGCGGCCCTGCCCCAATCCCCCGATGCCATGCGCATCTACTCCCAGGCGGAGCAGGAGCACCTCGGCGCCGAATGCCTGGGCTTCATCCGCTTCCTCGAATCATCGGACGTGCTGCCCTGCGGGCTGCGTGAGATCGTGATCGAGCGCGCGATGGCCGCACCGGGCGATCCGGTCGCGATCGACGAGCTGAAGATCATCGTGCTGATGGTCCACTGGAGCACCGGCATCGAGCCCGATGCGCTGGTGCTCGACGAACTTTGCGAAAGCCGCGAAGGCCGCACCGCACACTGAGCTCGCCTCCCGGCTAGTTCAGCAGGCGCTCGGGGTTGGCGTCGAGCTTGGCCAGCGCTTCGCGCGTGGCGCGCACGGTGAGTGTTTCTTCTTCGGCCGGCACCAGCAGGCCGGCCTGCAGGTACATGGCCAGGCGACCGGCCTGGATCAGGAAGCTGCGGCCGTCCGCGGAGGCGAACAGGTGCAGTTGCTTGCGGTCGCTGCGCCACACGAACTGCACCTGGCTCACCCGGTCGTTGTGGTCGAGCATGAACCAGTTGCCCACCTGCAACTCATGCGCCCAGGCGAGCATGTCCTCGGCCACCTTGGCGCCGGCGGCATCGGGAACGACCTCGATCGAGGCGGCGTCCACGCCGAGCAGCAGCTCGATGCTGTGGGCGTCGAGCGGCAGGTCGGAGGCGCCGCCGACGTCGGTCACGAAGTCTTCCAGGTGCGTCAGCCGCTCGGCCATGGCTTCGATCTTGGCCTGCGGAATCGCCTCGGTCTTCGACAGGAAGGCGTCGGACAGCGTGGCGCCGATGATCTTGATGTGCGCTTCCTGCGGCTCGTCGACGATGCCCAGCAGCGCCATGCCCTGGCGCAGGCGCTGCAGCAGCTGCGGCAGGTCTTGTATGACGCGGGCGCGGTCGGTGCGGTTGGGCTTGGCGCTCGCGGCCCACACCAGGTCGGAGGCCACGCGCTTGAGCATGACCGTCTGCTCGCCCTGCGCGCCGTAGCGCAGCGCGGCAATGGCCAGCACCTCGGCCCAGACCTTGAAGAGGAACTCCCGGATCTCGTCGCGCACCGGCATGTCGTTCAGCATCTTGCGCAACTCGATGGTGTACTGGATCGCCATCGTTTCCTTCTGCTCGACCTGCTGCGCCACGCTCATCACGCGCTGCGTGGTGTCGCTCTGGGTCAGGTAGCGGTTGAGGAAGGCGACGAACTCATCGAACACCAGCTTGAACACGCGCTGGCCGGTTTCGGGATATTGCTCGATGACCTGCACCACGCGGCGTATCTCGCCTTCGAGCGCGCTGCCGGTGATGGCCGCCGCGTCGAAGCCCATCACGCACGAGCCCATGCGGTCGATCAGCATGCGCGCGGGGTGCTGCAGGGTGCCGAAGAACTCGGGCTCGGCGATGGCCACGCGCAGCACCGGCATCTGCAGGCGCGCGAACCACACGCGCGCCGAAAAAGGAATGCGTTCCTCGGCCAGGATGGCCTGGAACATCAGCGCCACGATCTCGACCGTGGCCTTGTCGGCGGTGGTCGGCGCACGCTTCTTGAGCTCGGTGGTCCGCTTGCGCAGGTCGACGGCGGTCTGCTGCATCAGCGTGGCCTGCTCGCCCGGGCCGTCCATGAACTGGGTGGCCGCCATGCGATAGGCGACTTCGGCGTCGGCGATGGCGCCGGCGAAGGTGCGCGAGAACACGCGCGGAGCCGCCGGCCCCCCGCCGCCGCCGGCATCGGTGGCGCGTCCATCGGGATTCGCGGCCTGGTAATGCTGTCCCGCGCCTGCGCCCGTGTCGCCGCCGATGCGCGCGGTCACGAACCGCTTGAGGCTGAGCAGGGCGGTCTGCGCGCGTTGCCGGGCGATCATCAACGGCGATCCACCGGTGGTTGCGGGAGGCGCCACGGCCGAGGGCACCGAGCCCTGCTGCGAGCCGGCGAACCCGAAGCCGGGGCGCTGGGCGCTGTGGGGGCCGCCGGACATGCCGCTGTCGCGGGCCATCGAGCCGCTCGACGTGGTCGGGCCGCCGGAGCCGCCGCCTGCGCCCGCTGCGCCGCCGCCGCTGCTGCCCGTGCGCCGCACGAAGCTCTTGAGATCGATCTCCTGCATCACCCCGTTGGCGACCAGGAACACGTTGGCGTCCTTGTAGGCCTTGACGACCACGTCGACCAGCGCCAGCTGCACGGTGTCCTGCACCCGGGTCCACATGCCGCGGCTCAGGCCCGCGCCGAGCCATTGCTCGACCAGCAGCTTGGCCAGCGTCTCGGGCTTGAGCACGTCGTGGGCGTCGAGTTCGGAGGTGCCTTCGAGGTGCTGGATGCGCAGGCGCAGGTCGCTCAGCTCGAAGCTGGCCTTGTCGTGGATCACCTGCGCCAGGCGCGATGAGAGGATGTTGCTCTCGACCTCCTCGTCGCCGATGAGCTCGAGGCGCAAACCCGAAGACGCCGCGGCCGCGCCGCCGCCCGAGCCCGCCAGCGCCTTGCGCCAGCCGGTCTGCGCGAGCGAGACCCAGCGGGTGCCCTGCCCCTGGAACGCCACGAAATCGTCGCGGTGCTCCTGCATGGCGCGGGCGTTGCCGGCTTCCGAGGCCAGCGCGGTCAGCCGGTCCCGGATTGCGCGGGCCAGCGGCACGATCGCGCCTTCCGTGGCCGCCACGAAGCGCTCACGCGTCTCGCGAGCGAGCTGCAGGGAAGAAGCGGACCGCGCAATGCTCATTGAAAAGTCGGAAAGGCCAGGGTGTTCGGTTTATCGGCGACAACCGCGAGCTTGCATCGGGATGCTCAACCGCACAAGTGTGGAGAGCGCGCGGCGTTGCATGCATACCGCGGCGCCGCCCTGGCCGCCTGAATTAAGCCTGAAGTATCCGTCAGACCACGGCCCCGGCGTTCGGGTCGTCCCCCGATTCGCCGTCGCGCTTGGTCGGGCCGCCCTTGACGAGGTCTTCGCGCTTGATGCCGAGCCACATGGCGATGGCCGCCGCCACGAAGCACGAAGAGTAGATGCCGAAGCAGATGCCGATGGTCAGCGCCAGGGCGAAGTAGTGCAGGGTCGGCCCGCCGAAGAAGAACATCGACAGCACCACGAGCTGGGTGGAGCCGTGGGTGATGATGGTCCGGCTGATGGTCGAGGTGATCGCGTTGTCGATGATCTCGGTGGTCGTCATCTTCCGGTAGCGGCGGAAGTTCTCGCGGATCCGGTCGAAGATCACCACCGATTCGTTCACCGAGTAGCCCAGCACCGCCAGCACCGCCGCCAGCACCGCCAGCGAGAACTCCCACTGGAAGAACGCGAAGAAGCCCAGGATGATCACCACGTCGTGCAGGTTGGCCAGCACGGTAGCCAGCGCAAACTTCCATTCGAAGCGAAACGCCAGGTAGATCATGATGCCCACGACCACCATGCCCAGGGCCTTGAGGCCGTTGGTGGTCAGCTCTTCGCCGACCTGCGGCCCGACGACCTCGATGCCGCGCTGCGTGGCCGACGGGTCGACCGACTTCAGCGCCTGCATGACCTGCGCGCTCTGCTGGTCGGAGCTCATGCCCTTCTGGGCCGGCAGGCGGATCTGCACGTCGCGCGAGGTGCCGTAGTTCTGGACCTGCACCTCCGGGTAGCCGAGCTTGGTGACGGCATCGCGCACCTTGCCGATGTCGGCGGACTGCTCGTAGGCGACCTCGATCACCGTGCCGCCCGTGAACTCCACCGACAGGTGCAGCCCGCGGTGGAACAGGAAGAACACCGCCAGCGCGAAGGTGACGACGGAGACGATGTTCAGCACCACCGCGTGGCGCATGAACGGGATGGTCCTGTGGATGCGGAAGAATTCCATGACGCTTGTCCTCGCCCTTTACTTGGTTGCCACGGCCGAGCCGTCGGTTGCGGGGCGCCAGACCGTGCCGATGGACACCGTCTTGAGCTTCTTCTTCTGGCCGTACCAGAAGTTCACGAGGCCGCGCGAGAAGAACACGGCGGAGAACATCGAGGTGACGATGCCGATGCAGTGCACCACCGCGAAGCCGCGCACCGGGCCCGAGCCGAAGGCCAGCAGCGCGATACCCGCGATCAGGGTGGTCACGTTGGAGTCCAGGATGGTGCCCCAGGCGCGTTCGTAGCCGGCATGGATGGCCGCCTGCGGCGACGCCCCGTTGCGCAGCTCTTCGCGCACGCGTTCGTTGATCAGCACGTTGGAGTCGATCGCCACGCCGATGGCCAGGGCCATGGCCGCGATGCCGGGCAGCGTGAGCGTGGCCTGCAGCAGCGAGAGGATGGCCACCAGCAGCATCAGGTTGACGGCCAGCGCGATCGAGGAGAACAGGCCGAACAGTGCGTAGTACGCGCACATGAAGACCATGATCGCCAGGAAGCCGTACATCACGCTCTTGAAGCCCTTCTCGATGTTGTCGGCGCCCAGCGTCGGGCCGATGGTGCGTTCCTGGATGATTTCCATGGGCGCGGCCAGCGAGCCGGCGCGCAGCAGCAGCGCGAGGTCGTTGGCCTCGACCACGGTCATGGAGCCCGAGACCTGGAAGCGGTTGCCGAGTTCGCCGTTGATCGACGGGGCGGTGAGCACTTCGCCCTTGCCCTTCTCGAAGATCAGCATGGCCATGCGCTTCTTGTAGTTCTCGCGGCTGACGTCGCGCATGATGCGGCCGCCCTTGGCGTCCATGGTCAGGTCGACCTTGGGCTGGTTGCTCTGCTGGTCGAAGCCGGGCTGCGCGTCGGTGAGGTTCTCGCCGGTGACGAGCACCTGCTTCTTCACGATCACGGGCCGGCCCTGGCGGTCGAGGAATTTCTCGGAGCCGAAGGGCACGGGGCCGCCGCTCAGCTCGGCGGCGCGGCCCTCGGCGCTTTCGTCGACCATGCGCATTTCGAGCGTGGCGGTGCGGCCCAGGATTTCCTTGGCCTTGGCGGTGTCCTGCACGCCGGGCAGCTGCACGACGATGCGGTCCAGGCCCTGCTGCTGGATCACGGGCTCGGCCACGCCGAGTTCGTTGATCCGGTTGTGCAGCGTGGTGATGTTCTGCTTGAGCGCGGCGTCCTGCATGCGGCGCGCGGCCTCGGGCTTGATGGTGGCCACGAGGCGCCAGTTGCCGCCGTCCTGGCTGTCGGTGGTGGCGAGGTCGGGGAACTGGTCCTGGATGATGCGCTTGGCCGCGTCGAGCGAGGCCGCGTCGCGGAAGGTCACCTCGACGGTCTGGCCGTTGCGGCTCACCGCGGTGCCGCGGATGCTCTTGTCGCGGAAGGTGGTGCGCAGGTCGCTGGCGAAGGACTCGGCCTTCTTGTCGATGGCGCCCTTCATGTCCACCTGCAGCAGGAAGTCGACGCCGCCGCGCAGGTCGAGGCCCAGGTACATGGGGAAGGCGTGCAGCGCGGTCAGCCACTTGGGCGAGCGCGACACCAGGTTGAGCGCCACCGTGTACGGCGGGTCGTTCGCGTCGGGCACCAGCGCGCGCTGCACGGCGTCGCGCGCCTTGAGCTGGTCGTCGGTGGTTGCGAAGCGGGCGCGCAGCGAGGTGGCGTCCAGGGTGATCAGGTCGGGCGTCAGGCCTGCGGCCTTGAGCGCCTCCTCGACCCGGGTCTGGGTGGAGGCATCGACCTTGACGACCGTCTTGGCCGCCGACACCTGCACCGCAGGCGCCTCACCGAAGAAATTGGGCAGGGCGTAGATGAGCCCCACGAGCAACACGATCACGATGATCGTGTACTTCCAGACCGGGTAGCGGTTCATGAGCGGGCGCTTTTCTCAAGCTTTTCAGAAATGGAACACCGCGTGACTTGGGGCCCTGCGCCGCAAAGCGCAAGGTTCAGCTCACGCTTTTATTGCTTGACGGCGCCCTTGGGCAGGACCTGCACCACGGCGCTGCGCTGGATCTTGATCTCGACGCCGTTGGCGATCTCCAGGCCCAGGTACTGGTCGCTCAGCGAGGTGATCTTGCCGAGCACGCCGCCGGCGGTGGCGACTTCGTCGCCCTTGGCCAGCGCCTCGATCATTGCGCGGGCTTCTTTCTGGCGCTTCATTTGCGGGCGGATCATGACGAAATACAGCACCACGAACATCAGCACCAGGGGCAGCATGCTGCCGAGCGAGGACAACATGTCACCGCCGCCGGCTGCAGCGGGCGCGGTCTGGGCGAAAGCAGAGGAAATGAACAAAAGAGTCTCCAGCAGAGGGAAGAGAAAACGAGAGGAAGGCGGGCCGGTCCCGACTCTTCTCATGGCTTCGCGGCCACGAACGGAATTGGGGCCGCAAGTCAAAGCTCGGCGGGGCTTGGCCGCGCACAGCACCGGGCATTGTATTCGGCGCGGATGGCCGTTCCACGGGCTTATCCGGCGCGGCGGGGAGGGCTTTCCGGCCATCCGTTCCGCCCATCGGATGCTATCTTTTCAATAGCAAAAAGCGCCCGTCGGGCGCTCTTTGCGGTGGGATTCCGTCGAAAAATCAGGCTGCCGCGCGCTGCGCCTGCGGGTTGCGCCACTTGGCCAGCAGCTCGTTCCAGCGTGTGCGGGCGGCCGCGAGATTGCGCTCCTTGACGTGGCCGTAGCCGCGGATCTGCTCGGGCAGGCCGGCAATTTCGAGCGCCAGCGCGTAGTTGTCGGCCCGCAGCGCGCCGATCACTTCCTCGATGCTGGCGCGGTACTCGCCGATCAGCGCGCGCTCGGCCTTGCGCTCCTCGGTGCGCCCGAAGATGTCGAGCGCCGTGCCGCGCACGCCCTTGAGCTTAGCGAGCAGCCTGAAGCCGGTCAGCATCCAGGGACCGAACTTCTGCTTCTGCAGCTGGCCCTTGCTGTTCTTCTTTGCGATGAGCGGCGGCGCCAGGTGGTAGTTGAGCTTGTAGTCGCCCTCGAACATGCCTTCGACGCGGTCGAGGAACGTGCGGTCGGTGTGCAGGCGGGCGACTTCGTATTCGTCCTTGTACGCCATCAGCTTGAACAGGTAGCGCGCGACCGTCTCGGTCAGCGCGGTGCTCTTGCCGACGGCCGCCTCGGCCCGCTGCACCTTGCCCACGAACTGCTTGTATTCGTCGGCGTAGGCGGCGTTCTGGTAGCCCGTCAGGAACTCCACGCGGCGCGCCACCAGGCTCTCGACCGATTCGCGCTTCTTGAACTCGATGACCTGGCCGGGGCGCACGCGCTTTTGCAGCTCTTCGGGCCGCACCGCCGCCTGGCGGCCCCATTCGAAGGCCGTCTTGTTGTTCTCGACGGCCACGGCGTTCAGCTCGATGGCGCGCATCAGCGACTCGTGCTCCAGCGGGATCCAGCCCTTCTGCCAGGCGTAGCCCAGGATCATCGGGTTGACGTAGATGCTGTCGCCCATCAGCGTGGTGGCGGCTGCATCGGCGTCGAAGGTGCCCATGGCGTCGATGCCCACGGCGCGCGCGATCTCGGCGGCGCAGGCGTCTTCCGGGTTCTGCCAGTTGGCGTTGCGCACGAAGGCGGCGGTGGGCGAGCTGTGGCTGTTGAGCGCCACGTGCGTGCGCCCTTCGCGCATGCGCGCCATGGTTTCGCCGTTGACCGTGACCAGCGGGTCGCAGGCCAGGATCAGGTCGGCCGCCGCGGTGCCGACGCGCGTGGTGCGGATGTCGTCCTGCGTGTCGCCGATCAGCACGTGGCTCCAGGTGGCGCCGCCCTTTTGCGCAAGGCCGGCCGCGTCCTGCGTGACGATGCCCTTGGCCTCGATGTGCGCGGCCATGCCCAGCAGCTGGCCGATGGTGATGACGCCGGTACCTCCGACGCCCGCCACCACCACGCCCCAGACCTTGCCGCCGACCAGCGACGGAATCGCGGGCTCGGGCAGCAGGCCGAACTCGGCCGGCGTGGCCGCCTTGTTCTTGCCCTTCTTCTTGAGCTGGCCGCCTTCGACCGTCACGAAGCTCGGGCAGAAGCCCTTCAGGCAGCTCATGTCCTTGTTGCAGCTGCTCTGGTTGATGGTGCGCTTGCGGCCGAATTCGGTTTCCAGCGGCTCCACGCTCAGGCAGTTGCTCTGCACGCTGCAGTCGCCGCAGCCCTCGCACACCAGCTCGTTGATGACCACGCGCTTGGCCGGATCGACGGCCGTGCCCCGCTTGCGGCGGCGGCGCTTCTCGGTGGCGCAGGTCTGGTCGTAGATGATGGCCGTGGTGCCGGGGATCTTGCGGAACTCGCGCTGCACGTCGTCGAGCAGGTCGCGGTGCTTGACCTGCACATGGTCGCCGGGGATGTTCACGCCCTCGTACTTCTCGGGCTCGTCGGTCACGATCACGACCTTCACCGCGCCTTCGGCATGCAGGCTCTCGGCGATCTGCAGCACCGAGTGGCCTTCGGGCCGCTCGCCGACCTGCTGGCCGCCGGTCATGGCGACCGCGTCGTTGTAGAGGATCTTGTAGGTGATGTTCACGCCCGCCGCGATGCTCTGGCGGATGGCGAGCAGGCCGCTGTGGAAGTAGGTGCCGTCGCCCAGGTTCGCGAAGATGTGCTGGTCGGTGGTGAAGGGCTGCTGGCCCACCCACGGCACGCCCTCGCCGCCCATCTGCGTGAAGCCGATGGTGGAGCGGTCCATCCAGGTCGCCATGAAGTGGCAGCCGATGCCGCCCATCGCGCGCGAGCCTTCGGGCACCACGGTGCTGGTGTTGTGCGGGCAGCCCGAGCAGAACCAGGGCTGGCGGGTGGCGTCGACCACGCTGGTGGAGGCCTGCTGCACCACCATCGAGCGCTCCTTGGCCTCGAGGATGGCCAGCTGGGCGTCGATGCGCGCGGCCATGTCGGCGCCGGCGGCGGCCAGCAGGCCGGTCTTGCGCAGCCGCCCGGCAATGGCCTTGGCGATCATGGCGGGGTTCAGGTCGGCGTTGGCGCGCAGCAGGGTGTGCGCGGTCGGGTTGGGCATCGACCATTCGCCGCCGGAGTAGCCCTCCGCCGCGTGCACCTCGCCTTCGTCGAACTTGCCGACCACGTTGGGCCGCACATCGGAGCGCCAGTTGTAGAGCTCTTCCTTGAGCTGGTATTCGATGACCTGGCGCTTTTCCTCGACCACCAGGATCTCCTGCAGGCCGGTGGCGAACTCGCGCGTGAGCTGCGCTTCCAGCGGCCAAACCACCCCCACCTTGTGCAGGCGGATGCCCAGCTGGCGGCAGGCCGCATCGTCCAGGCCCAGGTCGATCAGCGCCTGGCGGGTGTCGTTGAAGGCCTTGCCGCTGGCCATGATGCCGAAGCGGTCGTTCGGGCCTTGAATGACGTTGTGGTTCAGCCGGTTGGCGCGGATGTACGCCAGCGCGGCGTACCACTTGTAGTGCATGAGCCGGGCTTCCTGCTCCAGCGCATGGTCGGGCCAGCGGATGTGCAGGCCGCCGGGCGGCATTTCGAAGTCGGTGGGAATGACGATCTCGACGCGCTCGGGGTCGATCATGGCCGTGGCGCTCGACTCGACGATCTCCTGGATCGTCTTCATGCCCGACCACACGCCCGAGAAACGGCTCAGCGCGAAGGCGTGGATGCCCAGGTCGAGGATTTCCTGCACGTTCGCGGGAAAGAACACCGGCGTGCCGCAGGCCTTGAAGATGTGGTCGCTCTGGTGCGCGGCCGTGCTGCTCTTGGAGATGTGGTCGTCGCCCGCCACCGCGATGACGCCGCCGAACTCGGTGGTGCCGGCCATGTTGGCGTGCTTGAAGACGTCGGAGCAGCGGTCCACGCCCGGGCCCTTGCCGTACCAGATGCCGAAGACGCCGTCGAACTTGTTGGTGCCCTGCGGGGAGAAGCCCAGTTGCTGGGTGCCCCATAGCGCGGTGGCGGCCAGCTCTTCGTTCACGCCGGGCTGGAAGACGATGTTCTGTTCCTTCAGGAACTTGCTGGCCTTCCACAGGGCCTGGTCATAGCCGCCGAGCGGGGAGCCGCGGTAGCCGCTGATGAAGCCGGCGGTGTTCTTGCCGGCCTGCTGGTCGCGCAGGCGCTGCAGCATGGGCAGCTTGACGAGGGCCTGGACGCCGCTCATGAAGGCCCGGCCGTAGTCGAGCGAGTATTTGTCGTCGAGCGTGACCGTTTCCAGGGCCTTGCGAATGTGCGCGGGCAGCGGTGCATTCATTTTTTCTGTCTCCGTATGGCAGGGCCTTGTGGGCCTGGCTGATTGCTGTGGGTCTTCGCCCGGGTAGGGCACGAGCCCATGATCATGCAAAGTGTATGCCGGGGTCCGCGACAGGTGTTTGCGTTCTTTGCCCTGAAAAACCCTGTTCCAGAAAGAATCTTGCTTAAGATTCGACTCCATGGAAAGCATTGACAAGTTCGACCTCGCAATCCTGCAAGAACTGCAGGCCGACGGACGCCTCACGAACGCCGAGCTTGCGCAGCGCGTGGGCCTCTCGGCCGCGCCCTGCTGGCGCCGGGTGCGGGCGCTGGAGGAGGCCGGCTTCATCAAGGGCTACCACGCCGAGATCGACCGCCACAAGATAGGGCTGGGCGTGCTCGCTTTCGTGCGCGTGGACACCGAGCGCGTCACGCACGAGGCCACCCGCAAGCTGGAAGACGCCATCCGCAAGCTGCCCGACGTGGTCGCCTGCCACTACATCAGCGGCACCGGCACCTTCGAGCTGCAGGTGGTGGCGCAGGACCTGGACAGCTTCTCGGCCTTCGCGCGCCAGCACCTGATGAACCTGCCGAACGTGAAAGACCTGCACACCAGCTTCTCGCTGGGCGAGGTGAAGGCCAGCAGCGCGCTGCCGCTGGGGCACCTGGCCGCCCGGGGCAAGTAGCCGCGCGGCGGTGTGCGAGCATGCGCCGATCACAACGAAGAGGAAGGGCTGCTCCATGAATCCCGACACCGGCCGCCGGGCACTGTCCTGGCTGCATGAAATGCGCTTGCTGACCGACGCCGAACACACGGCCGCCGCCAGCGACCCCGAGCTCAGCGTGGTCACGCTGCGCACGCCCGCCGAAGCCCTGGCCTGGGTGGTGGCGCGCGAGATCGTCTCGACCGCGCAGCTGGCCGACCTGCCCGCCCGCGCGGCCGCCGGCCGCGCAAACGAAGCGCAGGCGATCGTGTCGGAAGCGACCGGCCTGGTGAGCAGCGAGCTGCCGCTGCCGCCGTGGGCGCAGTTCCAGCTGCGCCTGCGGGAGCGCCGGATGCAGGACGGCGTGAGCGCCGACGCGCTCGACCGGTTGCTCGCCCTCGGGCTCGTCGACGCGGTGCAGCATGCGCACAGCCTCACGATGCTGCCCACGCACCAGGCAGCCTGGGCCGCGCCCGATTCGCTGCCCGCGACGCTCGCCTGGACAGTGCTCGGATCGGGCGCCCTGAGCGACGACGACCTGGCGGCGCTGGCCGGGCGCGCGGGACACGCCGACATCGTCGCCGACGCGGCGGCCCGCGTCGCACAGGCCAGAAAGCCTTCGCGCACGGCGACGTCGTTCGTCACGTCGACTTCGAGCTCGGCGTCTTCCTCGACCTCTTCCACCTCGGCGTATTTCTCCAAGACCACGATTTCCGTCAACACCTCGCCCGGCCTCGTTCCCGCCCGCTGGAAGATGATCGGCGCCGTCGTGGCGGCCCTGGTGGTGCTGTACGTCCTGTTCGGGCGCTGATCGCGCCGTGGCGCGGCCCGGCGGCCGCCTAAAATCGTCGCCCACCATACCCCGCCAACCGCGGAAACGAGGACCCTCAATGAACCCCATCCGCCGCGCCCTGGCCCTCGGCCTTGCCGCCGCCACGCTCGCCTTCGGCGCCCAGGCGCAGAACCGCGAACTGATCGTGGCCTCCAGCGCCACCTACGCGCCGTTCGCCTTCGAGAACAAGGACAAGCAGATCGTCGGCTTCGACATCGACATCATCAATGCCATCGCCAAGCAGCAGGGCCTGAAGATCAAGGTCGTCAACACGCCCTTCACCGGCATCTTCGGCGCGCTGAACAACGGCGACGTCGACCTCGTGATCTCGGGCGTGACCATCAACGAGAAGCGCAAGCAGAGCTACGACTTCACGCCGCCCTACTTCGCGGCCCGCCAGCTGATCGCGCTGCCGAAGAACAGCAAGGTCGCCTCGCTGAAGGACCTGGCCGGCAAGAAGATCGCCGTGGTCAGCGCCTCCACCGCCGACGACATCGCCTCGCGCGAGTTCGGCAAGACCAACCCCGACATCCGCCGCTTCGAGAGCACGCCGCTCATCATTTCCGAGCTGGCCGGCGGCGGCGTCGATGCGGCCATGGGCGACAACGGCGTCATCGCCTATCGCGTGGCGCAGAACCCCGAGCTCAAGACCATCGACGACAAGTCCTTCCCCGAGGAAGGCTTCGGCATCGTCGTGAAGAAGGGCGACAAGGCCCTGCTCGACAAGCTCACCGCCGGCCTCGCTGCGATTCGCGCCGACGGCAGCTACGTGACCATCTACAAGAAGTGGTTCAACAAGGATCCGAACGTGCGCTGAGCCGCACGGCATTTCATTGAATACGGCCGCCCCAAGCGGCCGTTTCGTTTTCCGTTGACTGATCGAGAGAGTTTGAGGACGCAAACATGGAACAACCGGTGCTGCTGTTCGGATGGTTCCGATGGGACATCCTGGTCGAATACAAGGACCTGTTCTGGCAGGGCGCCTGGATGACGCTGCGCATGACCGTGGTCTGCGTGCTGCTGGGGTCCAGCTGGGGCCTGTGCCTCGCGCTCGCGCGGCTGGCGCAGCCGCGCCACGCGCCCTGGACCTGGGTCGCGCGCTTCTTCCTGCGCTGGCCCGCCACGGTGTACGTGAGCTTCTTTCGCGGCACGCCGCTGTTCGTGCAGATCCTGCTGATCCACTTCGCGGTGATGCCGGTGTTCATCCACCCGACCAGCGGCCTGCTGATCGACGGCGAACTGGCGCGCACGCTCAAGCAGGAGCACGGTGCGCTCATCTCGGGCGTGGTGGCGCTCACGCTCAACTCGGCGGCCTACATCTCCGAGGTGTTCCGCGCCGGCATCCAGTCGATCTCGCGCGGGCAGTTCGATGCCGGCCGCTCGCTCGGCTTCTCGCCCGCGCAGGTGATGCGCTACGTGGTGCTGCCGCAGGCCTTCCGCCGCATGCTGCCGCCCCTGGGCAACAACGCGATCGCGCTGCTGAAAGACACCTCGCTGGTGTCCGCCATCGGCCTGGCCGAGCTGGCCTACGCGGCCCGCACCGTGGCCGGCGCCTATGCGCGCTACTGGGAGCCGTACCTTGCGATCTCGGTGATCTACTGGGTGATGACGCTGGTGCTCACGACGATGCTGCGCCGCCTGGAAATCCGTCTCGCCCGCAGCGATCGGGGCTGAGACGGGAAAGGGGCGCGCCACAATAACGGCACATGCCACCCATATCCCCCGAAGAGACACCGATCCCGCCCAAGCGGCCGCAGCCCTCGAAGCTCGCGGCCCTCGAGCCCCTGAAGCTCCCCGTGTTCCGCATGCTGTGGAGCACCTGGCTCATCGCCAACATCTGCATGTGGATGAACGATGTGGCCGCGGCGTGGATGATGACCTCGCTCACCTCCTCGCCCATCTGGGTGGCGCTGGTGCAGTCGGCCTCCACGCTGCCGGTGTTCCTGCTGGGCCTGCCCAGCGGCGCGCTGGCCGACATCCTCGACCGCAGGCGCTGGCTGGTGGCCACGCAGTTCTGGCTGGCCGGCACCGCCATCGTGCTGTGCGCGGCACTGGCGCTCGACGTGATGACGGCGCCGCTGCTGCTGGCGCTCACCTTCGCCAACGGCATCGGGCTGGCGCTGCGCTGGCCGGTGTTCGCGGCCATCGTGCCCGAGCTGGTGCCGCGGCCGCAGCTGCCGGCCGCGCTGGGGCTCAACGGCATCGCCATGAACGCATCGCGCATCGTCGGCCCGCTCACCGCCGGCGTGCTGATCGCGAGCGCCGGCACCGTGTGGGTGTTCGCGCTCAACGCGGTGCTGTCGGTGGCCTCGGGCTTCGTGGTGCTGCGCTGGCGGCGCGCGCACACGCCCAATCCGCTGGGCCGCGAGAAGCTCATCGGCGCGATGCGCGTGGGCGTGCAGTTCGTGCGGCAGTCGCAGCGCATGCGCGCGGTGCTGGTGCGCGTGTCGATCTTCTTCTTCCACTCCACCGCCCTGCTGGCCCTGCTGCCGCTGCTGGCGCGCAACCTGAAGGGCGGCGGCGCCGGCACCTTCACGCTGCTGCTGGCGGCCATGGGTTCGGGCGCGATCATCGCGGTGCTGTTCCTGCCGCGGCTGCGCCAGGCGCTGGGGCGCGACCAGCTGGTGCTGCGCGGCACGCTGCTGCAGTCGGGCGCCACGGCGGTGATGGCCGTCGCGCCCAATGCCTGGGTGGCGGTGCCGGCGATGTTCTTCGGCGGCATGGCGTGGATCACGGTGGCCAATTCGCTCTCGGTGTCGGCCCAGCTCGCGCTGCCCGACTGGGTGCGCGCGCGCGGCATGTCGATGTACCAGATGGCGATCATGGGTGCGAGCGCGATCGGCGCGGCCATCTGGGGCCAGGTGGCCACGGTCACGACGCTGCAGCTGAGCCTGGTCATCGGCGCCATCAGCGGCACGCTGGTGATGCTGCTGGCCCTGCGCTGGGTGACCGACGTGAGCGGCGAGGACGACACCAGCCCCGCCGCGGCCGGCTGGGCCGCCGGCCCGCCGGCCGAGGCACCGCAGGAAGAAGGCCGCGTGGTGATCACGGTCGAATACATCATCGACCCCGCCCGCGCCGCCGCCTTCCACCTCGTGATGCAGCAGACGCGCCGCGCGCGCCTGAGCCAGGGCGCCATCGGCTGGGAGCTGCTGCACGACATCGTGCAGCCCGAGCGCTACGTGGAGCAGATCGTCGACGACTCGTGGACCGACCACCTGCGCCGCTTCAACCGCGCCACCGCGAGCGACATGGCGCTGCGGGAACGCAGGCTCGCCTTCCACATCGGCGAGGCGGCGCCGGTCATCACGCGCTACGTGGTGCGGCGCTGACGCACCGGTTCGGGGCGCCCGGCGGGTCAATTTTTGACCAAACGGGTGAATTTGATGGCATGGCGCTTGCATGCGAAAAATCGCCGGGTATCCACGGATAGCCAGTCTTTTTTGACCATATGGATAATTTAAGCCACCGCCAACTCCGGCGTCACGAGGTACAGCCCCGATGAATACACCTCCCCTGCGCAGCCGTTTCTGGTCCGACCTGACCAGCGAAGAGTTCTCCCGCCTCGACCGTGAACGGCTCATCGCGGTGCTGCCGGTCGGCGCCACCGA
Organism: Variovorax sp. AB1(2024); assembly: GCF_037482385.2. Classification (NCBI taxonomy): domain Bacteria; kingdom Pseudomonadati; phylum Pseudomonadota; class Betaproteobacteria; order Burkholderiales; family Comamonadaceae; genus Variovorax; species Variovorax sp. AB1(2024). The sequence continues at coordinate 668,721 of NZ_JBBHKP020000001.1, forward strand.
ACAGCACGGCCCCCACCTGCCGATGTCGACCGACACCGCGACCATCGACGGCATGGTGCGCGCCACGCTGCCCCACCTGCCCGACGACCTGCCGGTGCTCTTCCTGCCCACCGTGCCCTACGGCAAGAGCAACGAGCACTCGCGCTACCCGGGCACGCTCACCGTGTCGGCGGCCACCCTGATCGCGATGTGGAAAGACATCGGCGCCTGCGTTGCGAAAGCCGGCGTGCGCAAGCTGGTGCTCTACAACAGCCACGGCGGGCAGATGAGCGTCATGGACATCGTGGCGCGCGACCTGCGCGAGGAGCACGACATGATGGTCGTGGCCGCCAACTGGTACACGCTGGGCCTGCCCGATGGCCTGTTCACCGCGCACGAGGGCAGGCACGGCATCCATGCCGGCGACCTCGAAAGCTCGGTGATGCTGCACCTGACGCCCGACTACGTGCGCCGCGACCAGTTCCAGAACTTCAGCTCCATGACCGAGCAACTGGCCGCCGAGAACAAGTTCCTCTCGATCACGCCCAGCGGCAAGCTCGGCTGGCAGATGCACGACATCAACCCCGCGGGCGCCGCCGGCGACGCCACGCGCGCCACGGCCGAGAAGGGCGCGGCGGTGCTCGACCATGTGGGCCGCCGCTTCGTCGAGCTGCTGCACGAAGTCGACCGCTTCCCGCTCTCCCGCCTGGCCAACGTGCCGGCCTGGCGCTAGGCTCGCACGCCATGGACAGCACCCGGACCCCTCCCCTGGTCAGCCTGCGCAACGTAGGCAAGCGCTTCGCCAACGGCACGCTCGCATTGCAGGGCATGTCGCTCGACATCGGCGAGCACGACTTCATCAGCTTCCTCGGCCCCTCGGGCTGCGGCAAGAGCACCGCGCTGCGGCTGATCGCGGGGCTCACGCGCCTGAGCTCGGGCGAGATGGCCTGGTCGGGTGCCAACACCGGCTCGGCCAAGGACAGCAAGAGCGACCGCGACCTGGGCTTCGTGTTCCAGGAGCCCACGCTCATGCCATGGGCCAAGGTGTTCGACAACGTCTGGCTGCCGCTCAAGCTGGCCGGCACCAGCCGCGACGCCGCCGCGCCGGTGGTGCAGCAGGTGCTGGAGCTGGTGGGCCTCTCGCGCTTTGCCGACGTGTATCCGCGCGAGCTGTCGGGCGGCATGAAGATGCGCGTGTCGATCGCGCGCGCACTCGTCACGCACCCGCGCCTGCTGCTCATGGACGAGCCCTTTGCCGCGCTCGACGAAATGACGCGCATCAAGCTCAACAACGACCTGCTGGCCATCTGGCGCGAGCACCGCTTCTCCATCGTGTTCGTCACGCACAGCGTGTACGAGTCGGTGTACCTGTCGAACCGCATCGTGGTGATGGCGGCGCGCCCGGGCCGGGTGATCGACGAGATCCGCATCGACGAGCCGTACCCGCGCGGCGAAGAGTTCCGCACCTCGAGCCGCTACAACGCGCATTGCACGGCGGTATCCCAATCCCTGCACGGAGCGCTCCATGGCCTCGACATCGACCATTGAACCCGTGATGCCCATGGACACGACCGACGCCACCCCGTCCGCCGACATGCTGCGCGCGCACGAAGACAGGCTGCGCCGCCGCGAGTCGCTGCTGCGCATCGTCGTGCCCGCGGGCATCGTCATCGCGCTGCTGCTGATCTGGGAATGGACGGTGCGCGCCAACAACATCCCGCACTACATCCTGCCCGCGCCCTCGCTCATTCTTCGCACGCTGTTCGACAACTGGGATTCGCTCTCCAGCGCGCTGTGGTTCACGGTGAAGCTCACGCTGCTCGCGCTCACGGCGGCCATCGTCGGCGGCGTGCTGCTGGCGATTGCGTTCGCGCTGTTCAAGTGGGTGGAGATCGGCCTCTTCCCCATCGCGGTGATCCTGCAGGTGACGCCGATCATCGCGATCGCGCCGCTGATCCTGATCTACGTGTCGAGCACCACGGCGGCGCTGCTGCTGTGCGCCTGGATCGTGGCCTTCTTCCCGATCCTGTCGAACACCGTCATCGGCTTGAAGAGCGCCGACAGCAACCTGCGCGACCTGTTCCAGCTCTACAAGGCATCGCCCTGGCAGACCTTCCGCTACCTGCTCGCGCCCAGCGCGCTGCCGTACTTCATGGCGGGCCTGAAGATCGCGGGCGGCCTGAGCCTGATCGGCGCGGTGGTGGCCGAGTTCACGGCCGGCACGGCCGGCAAGGAAACGGGCCTGGCGTCGCGCATTCTCGAATCGAGCTTCCGCACCGAGATCCCGATGATGTTCGCGGCGCTGCTGCTGGTTTCGTTGCTGGGCATCGTGATCTTCATCGTGTTCGCCGCGCTCTCCCGCCTGGTATTGGGCCACTGGCACGAAAGCGAGATGCGCCGTGAAAGGTAGTTTGCTCGCCCCCAGGCTGCGCGCACTTCGTGTCGCTTCGCCAACCCCCTACCGGGGGCAACACCTGCGGCCCGGCCAAGCCGGTCCCGCGGTGTTCCCTTGCAAAGAGTTCCCCCGGACAGAGCCTCGATGAGTTCCGAACACCCTTTCCCGACAAACTTTGACTGGGACGCGGTACGCGCCGACCTGCGCGGCCTCAACGTCGTCACCGCGCCGGCCCAGCGCAAGCAGCTGTCGAAGGACTTCTACTGGTACAGCCCCATCCTCACCGCGCAGCTCGCGGGCTGCGTGGCCGACCTCGTGGTCAAGGTCAGCACGGAAGACGACGTGCGCCAGGCCGCGGCCGTGGCCGCCAGGTGGAAGCTGCCGCTCACGGTGCGCGCCGGCGGTACCGGCAACTATGGCCAGTGCGTGCCGCTCGAAGGCGGCATCGTGCTCGACGTGACGCAGATGTGCCGCGTGCTCGACATCGGCGAAGGCCGCATGCGCGTGGAAGCCGGTGCGCGCATGCACGACATCGACCTCGCCGCGCGCGAAACCGGCCAGGCGCTGCGCATGTGGCCGTCGACCTGGCACGTGGCTTCCATCGGCGGCTTCATCGCGGGCGGCTTCGGCGGCATCGGCTCGTTCCGCCACGGCATCCTGCGCGACCCCGGCAACCTGCTGCGCGCGCGCGTGATGACGGTGGAGCGCGAGCCGCGCGTCATCGAGCTGCACGGCGACGAGATCCAGCAGGTGCACCACGCCTACGGCACCAACGGCGTGATCCTCGACGTGGAAGTGGCGCTGAGCCCCGCGGTCGAATGGGTGCACTGCACGGTGCTGTTCGACACCTACCGCGGCGCGCTCGACTTCGGCATCGCGGCGCAGGCGCCAACGCTCGACATCTTCCTGCTGTCCACGGTGGAGGCACGCTTCTCGCCCTACTACACGGCCATGCGCGACCGCTTTCCGCCAGACCGGCATGCGGTGTTCACCATGGTCTCGCCCGATTCGATGGCGGACTTCCGCGCGCTCGCCGAGGCGCACGGCGGCACCATCTCGGTCGCCGGCACCGAGGCCGAGTTGCTGGCCGACGGCCTGCCGCCGGCCTACGAATGCGCGTTCAACCACACCACGCTGCAGGCACTGAAGGCCGACCGTGGCTGGACCTATCTGCAGGTGGCTTACGCCCAGCCCTTCGACCCCGCAGTGGTCGAGCGCCATCTGCAGATCTTCGGGGACGACGTGCTGCAGCACCAGGACTTCGCCCGCGCCAACGGCGAATGCGGCACCTTCGGCATCCTGCTGGTGCGCTGGAAGGGCGAGGCCCACCAGTACGAGCTGATCCGCGAGATCGAGTCGCAGGGCGGCTGCAAGATCTTCAACCCGCACGTCGTGACCATCGAGGACGGCGGCATGAAGACCATCGACACGCAGCAGATCGAGTTCAAGAAGCGCAGCGATCCGATGGGGTTGATGAACCCGGGCAAGACGCGCGGCTGGACTGCCGACATGGCTGTCGAGCGCTGAAATGAAATCTCCTCTTCCTTTTCGCCGTGATCGTTGGACAGAGCAGTCGTTGATCGGCCGCGCTCCAGCAGCGTGCCCCGTGCACAGGGCGTCGGGTGCTCCCCGCAGCGAAATAAAGGAGGAGGCCGCAGGCCGGGGGACATTCGCGGAGGGGAGTACCCGACGACCTGCGCACGCGCCCCGAAAAAATTCGACCGACACCAAAATCCCATACCGCATTCAACCCAGGAGTCCACTGCCATGCGCGTTCCCGCTCTGACAATCCGTCCGCTTGCCCTCGGCCTCGCCCTCGCTGCTGCCGCCTTCGCCGTGCAGGCGCAGGAAAAAGTGGTGTTCGCCACCAACTGGAAAGCGCAGGCCGGCCACGGCGGCTTCTACCAGGCGCTGGTGGACGGCACCTACAAGAAGTACGGCCTCGACGTCGAGATCCAGCAGGGTGGCCCGATGGTCAACAACCGGCCGATGCTGCCGGCCGGCAAGGTCGACTTCCTCATGACCGGCAACCTGCTGCAGTCCTTCGACAACGTGAAGAACGGCGTGCCCACCGTGGTCGTCGCGGCCTTCTTCCAGAAAGACCCGCAGGCCATGTTCGCGCACCCGGGCCAGGGCTTCGACACCTTCAAGGACATGACCAAGGCGCCCGTGGCCTTCATCGGCAAGGACGGCCAGTTCAGCTTCTGGCAGTGGATGAAGTCGGAGTACGGCTTCAAGGACTCGCAGCTCAAGCCCTACACCTTCAACGTCGGCCCGTTCCTGGCGGACAAGAAGTCCATCCAGCAGGGCTATGCCATTTCGGAACCGCTGTCGATCAAGGCGCAGGCCGGCTTCGACCCCGTGGTGCAGCTGCTGGCCGACAACGGCTTCTCGACCTACGCGACCACCATCGAAACCCGCGCCGACCTCATCAAGAACAAGCCCGAGACGGTGCGCAAGTTCGTCGAGGCCTCGATCATCGGCTGGAACAACTACCTCTACGGCGACAACAAGGCCGCCAACGAACTCATCGCCAAGACCAACCCCGACTCGCCCATCGCCGCGCTGCAGGGCTCCATCGAGCTGATGAAGAAGATGGGCATCGTCGACAGCGGCGAGTCGCTCACCAAGGGCATCGGCGCCATGGACGAGGCCCGCGTGAAGGACTTCTACGACAAGATGGTCAAGGCCGGCCTGTACAAGCCCGGCGAGGTCGACCTGTCGAAGGTCGTGACCACGCAGTTCGTGAACAAGGGCGTCGGCGTCGACGTCCGCAAGAAGCTCACCGGCAAGTAAGCACGCCGGTTTTTTCCCGTGGGTCGCGCGGGGCTTGCGCCGGGGTCAGATGCCGGCGCCTGGGTTGCCATAAGGCACTGCGCGGCCTTTTGTCCTTGGGCTCTGACCCCGTCTCGCCGAACAGGCGAACCGGCCCTCAAATGAAAACGCTCGTCGTCCACTGCCATCCGAACCCTGACAGCTTCAATCACGCGCTCTACCGCACCGCCCTCGAGGCGCTCGAGCCCCGGCACTCCGTCAAGGCCATCGACCTGTACGCCGAGGGCTTCGACCCGACGCTGACACGCGAGGAGCGCATGGCCTACCTGGACAACCCCGAACTGATCCGCGAACGCGTGAAACCCCACGTCGATGCGCTGCTGTGGGCCGAGCACCTGGTGTTCGTCTATCCCACCTGGTTCCACGGGCCGCCGTCGATGCTCAAGGGCTGGCTGGAGCGGGTGTGGCTGCCGGGCGTGGCCTTCCTGCCGGCCGAGCGCAAAGGGCAGCTCGCGAAGTCGGGCATGCGGCACATCCAGCGGCTGACGGTGGTGACCACGGGTGGCTCGCCGCGCTGGTTCGTGATGGCGATCGGCGATCCGGGCCGGCGGCTGTTCACGCGCGCGCTGCGGGCGCTGTTCGCATGGCGCTGCAAGGTGACGTGGCTGCAGCTGCACGACATGAACGCCGCGACCGCGCACGACCGCAGCCATTTCATTGCGCGCGTGTCGCGCAAGCTGCAGAGCATCTGAGCCATTTCAAACAGAAAGAATAGGGAGCTCGCACCATGAGCCTCGAACGCACGCTCACCGTCCGCGTCGAACGCATCTCGCGGCAGACGCCGGAAATCCTGGCCTTCGAACTGGCCCATCCGTGGGGCCGGCCGCTGCCGGCCTACGAGGCCGGCGCGCACATCGACGTGCACATGCCCGGCGGCTTCTCGCGCCAGTACTCGCTGGCGCGGGCGCCTTCGGGCAATGCAGCGCCGTACGTGATCGGCGTGAAGCGCGAGCTCGGCAGCCGCGGCGGCTCGGCCTCGATGCACGAGCGCGTGCGCGAAGGCGACCTGCTGCCGATCAGCGCCCCGCGCAACACCTTCCCGCTGCGCGAGGAAGCCGCGCATCACCTGCTCCTGGCCGGCGGCATCGGCATGACGCCGCTGCTGGCGATGGCGCAGGCGCTGGCCGCGCGCGGCGCCTCCTTCACGCTGTGCGTGTTCGCGCGCAGCGAGGAACACCTGGCCTTTGCCGATGCGCTGCACGCACCCGCGCTGGCGCCGCATCTGCGGCTGCACCTCGACCAGGGCGACGCCTCGCAGCGTATCGACCTGCGCGCGCTGCTGGCCGAGCGCGCGCCGGGCACGCATCTCTACGTGTGCGGGCCGGGCGGCTTCATGCAGGCGGTGCGCGACGCAGCCGCAAAGACGGATTGGCCCGAAGACGCCCTGCATGCCGAGTACTTCGCCGCCCCCACCGACGCGAACACCGCCACCGGCCTGCCCTTCACGCTCAAGCTCGCGCGGCGCGGCATCAGCGTGCCGGTGGCGGCCGACCAGACCGCCGTCGATGCGCTGCACGAAGTCGGCATCGACATCCCGGTGTCGTGCCAGCAGGGCCTGTGCGGCACCTGCGTGGTCGAGGGCGACGGCGAAGGCGCCGAGCACCGCGACTTCTGCCTGACCGGCAGCGAGCGCCGCCACAAGGTGGCGCTGTGCTGCTCCCGCGCCAGGGGCACGGAGCTGGTGCTTCAGCTGTGAACGCGCGCGCTTCCAACAACACCACCACCAAGCCCCCCGCCGCTGCCGACGAGGGCGACGGCGAGGCCCCCGCCACGCGCGGACGCTCGCGCAAGTACACGCAGGTGCTCGGCCTCATCAACCAGGCCGCCATCGAGGTGTTCGCGAGCGAGGGGCTGGCCGGCGCGTCGACCCAGGCCATCGCCGACAAGGCGGGCCTGTCGAAGGCGCAGCTGCACTACTACATCGAGAGCAAGGAAGCGCTGTACCGGCAGGTGCTGCAGGACATCCTGACCGACTGGATCGTGGTGTTCGGCTTCAGCGACGAAGCCTTCGGCCCGCGCAAGGTGCTGGGCGACCTGATCCACCGCAAGATGGTGTTCTCGTTCGACCATCCGCTGCGCTCGCGCATCTTCACGGCCGAGATGATGCGCGGCGCGCCGGTCATCAACGACATGATGACCACGAGCAAGGCCCGCACCGACCAGGCCGCCGCCGTGATCCGGAACTGGATGAACCAGGGCCTGATGGACAAGGCCGACCCGATGCTGGTGCTGTTCCACATCTGGGCCGTGACGCAGTTCTATGCCGACCATGCCACGCAGGCCGCCTACTTCCGCGATACGGCCCAGCAAGGCGACGAGAAAGACCGGCGCTACCTGATCGAGCAGGTGACCGATTTCCTGCTCAAGGGCGCAGGAGTCAGGTAGAGCGCTTCGAGGGAAGGTACATCGTGGCCTCCACCTCGACGAGCACCTCGTCGCCCGGCAGGAAGCGCGACACCTCGACCACCGTGCTCACCGGCGGCTCGCCCGGATAGAACAGGCCGCGCACGCGGTTGTAGAAGGCGTAGTGCGGCAGGTGGCGGAAGTACTGCACCAGCTTGACCACGTCTTCCATGGTGCCGCCGTGCTCGGCGGCGATCTGGCGGATGCGCTCCAGCACGAACCAGCTCTGCGCCACGATGGGCGCCTCGAAAACGTCCACCGACATCTGGCCGGTGGCGTAGCCCACCCCCTGCAGCGCGGTGCGCGCTTCTTCGGGAATGGCGTCGTAGCCGGCGACGGCGCGGCGCGTGGCCGGGTCGACCGCGACCACGCCGCTCATGAAGACGAAATCGCCGACGCGCTTGGCGGCGGCGTAGTTGGCCATTGGCTTGCCCATGCTCATTGGGTTTTCTCCAGATTTTTCTCGATGATCCGGCCGGCGCGGATGACGGTGCGTTGCCGTCCGCGCGGGCCGATGAGTTCGTGTTCAGCGGTGGCCGACAGCACCAGCAGGTCCGCCGGGCAGCCCGGTGCAATGCGCCCGTCCCACGCGAGCCCCAGCGCCTTCGCGGGGTTCACGGTGATGGTGTCGAGCCAGTCGGCCGCCGGCGCCAGGTGCGCCACCTGCACGCCGAGGCCGAAGGTCTCCAGCAGGTCGTAGCTGCCGTAGGGATAGAAGGCGTCCTGCACGTTGTCGGTCGCCAGGCTCGCACGCAAGCCCCGTGCCGCCGCCTCGCGGATGCGCGTGATGCCGCGCTGCACCGGCGTGCGGTCCCATGCGCCCTGCAGGTAGAGGTTGGTGGTGGGCAGCGCGATGAGATGCAGCCCGGCGCCCGCGCACAGCGCGAGGGTTTCGCCGGCGACCGCATCGTCCTGCACCGACAGCGAGCAGGCATGGCCGCAGGCCACGCCGCCCTTGAAGTCGCGCGCGCGAACCAGTTGCGCGATGCTGCGCAGGCCGCCGGCTTCGGCGTCGAGCCCTTCGTCCACGTGGAAGTCGAGCGCCAGCCCGTGCTGCTGCGCCAGGTCGAACACGCGCCCCAGCTTGTGCACGATGCCGTCGTTGCGGTAGACGAAGGCGCCCAGCACGCCGCCCGCGCGCTTCACCTCGCGCGCGATGCGCTCGCCGGCCGCGAGGTCGGCGAACAGGTCGAGCGGCGTGAGCGAAACGAACTGCAGCTCGACGCGGCCGCGCCATTCCTCGCGCAAGGCTTCGAACACGGGCAGCGCGGCCGGCGGCCCGGCCTGCACCCAGTCGAGATGCGTGCGCAGCGCGCGGGTGCCGCACTGCCATGCGTCGTGCAGCGCGCGCTCCATGCGCAGGCGCAGCGACTCGCCGGTCCAGCTGTCGCGGTGCCGGTTCATGCGGTCGATGGCCGCGAACAGGTTGCCCTGCGCGGCGCCCACGTCCTGCACGGTGTAGTTCTTGTCGATGTGCGCATGGGCCTCTACCAGCGCGCTCAGCAGCGTGCCGCGCGCGTGCTTCTGATCGGCGCTCGGCGTGACCGATTCGACCTTGCCGGCAGCCAGCACGATGTCGAACAGCTCCGCGTCGCCGGCACCGAAGCCCCGCAGCGGCGCCGGAATGCGCAAGGCCTCGAGCTTCATGCGCGCTGCCGCCAGGCGCGCAGCCAGCCCAGGCCGGCCGACGTACCGCCGGGCTCGGCGCCGCGGGCGGGCCGGTACTCGCAGCCGACCCAGCCCTGCCAGCCGCACTGCGCCGACACCTCGTCGATCACGTCGAACAGGTAGGGGTAGTTCTGCTCGCCGATGTCGGGCTCGTGGCGCTCGGGCACGCCCGCGATCTGCAGGTGGCCGACGCGGCCGGTGGGCAGGTATTTGCGGATCTTCATCGCCACGTCGCCTTCGACGATCTGGCAGTGGTACAGGTCCATCTGCACCTTGAGGTTGGGCGCGCCGACGGCTTCGACGATCTCGTGCGCATGGTCTTGCCGGTTGAGGAAGAAGCGCGGAATGTCGCGCGTGTTGATCGGCTCGATCAGCACGTCGCGCCCGGCCTTGGCGGCTTCGGCGGCGGCCCAGCGCAGGTTGTCGAGGTACACGGCCTGCACTGCATCGCGCTCCAGGCCTTCGGGCACGAGGCCGGCCATGACGTGGATGCGCGGGCAGTCGAGCGCCACGGCGTAGTCGACGGCCCGGGCGATGCCTTCGCGGAATTCGGCGTCGCGCCCCGGCAGGCAGGCGAGGCCGCGGTCGCCGCCGTCCCAGTCGCCGGGCGGGCCGTTGAAGAGCACCTGCTTCAGGCCGTTGGCCTGCAGGCGGGCCACGATCTCTTTCTGCGGGAAGGCATAGGGGAAGAGGTATTCGACGCCCTGGAAGCCGTCTTTCGCGGCGGCGTCGAAGCGGTCGAGGAAGTCGAGCTCCGGGTAGAGCATCGAGAGGTTGGCGGCGAATTGGGGCATGGGGTGTTTTTACTACCAGCGCGCGCCGAAGGTGCGGCGCAGTTCATCGATCTGTGCGGCATCCAGCGGCTCTGGGCTTGCAGCCTGGGTGAGCATCCGGAGCCGGGCGGTTTCCTCGAGTTCCTCGAGCACGGACATGGCGGCGGCGGGGCTGTCGTGCCAGACGTTGGGGCCCAGGCGCGAGAGCATCACGGCGCGGATCGGGGTGCCGGCCACGCCCATGCGTTCGATGGCCTGAGCGACTTGTTCGGCCGCCTCGGCTGCACCGGGACGGTGGTACGGAATGACCGGCACGTGGCCGACTTTCATCACGAAGTAGGGCGTGAGCGCGGGGAGCAGTTCGTCGCCCGTTGGGTTCAATGTGAGCGCGACGCAGTGGGTGCTGTGGGTATGGATGACGCAGGCGGTGTGTGCGTCGAATTTGCGCGCGGCGGCGTAGATGCGGGTGTGCAGCGCGATGGTCTTGCTGGCGCGGTCGCCGCTCGTCTGCCGGCCTTGCGCGTCGAGCCTTGCAAGGCGTGCGGGGTCGAGGAAGCCGAGGCAGGCGTCGGTCGGCGTGATGAGGAAGCCGTCGTCCAGCCGCACGCTGATGTTGCCTGCGGTTGCGTGCACGTAGCCTCTGTCGAACAGGCTGCGGCCTGTGCGGCAGATTTCTTCTCTTGCTTGGGTTTCGGTCATTTCTTTTAACGCTGTTGTTCGGGGGCTTGCACAGGCCACCGGGTACTCCCCTCCGCGAATGTCCCCCGGCCTGCGGCCTCCTCCTTTATTTCGCTGCGGGGAGCACCCGGCGCCCTGTGCAGTGGACACGCTGCTGGTGCTCGGCCGATCGACCGGCGCTCTGTCCAACGCTCACGGCGATGGGGTGCCTTGCGCAGCGAAATAAAGGAGGAGCCCGAAGGGCGGGAGACATTCGCGGAGCAAGGTACCCCGTCGGCGTGAGCGAACCCCCGAAAAGAGCCCGTCATTCGAGCACCGCAAACGCCTTGGTAAAAAAATCATCGCTGCCAAAGTTGCCCGACTTCAACGCAATATGCAAGCCGCCTTCAGGCGCAGCGTCGGAACGCGCATGGCACCACGGCACGCCGGGGTCGATCTGAGGGCCGATCTGCATCTGCGCGATGCCCAGCGCCTGCACGCATGCGCCGGAGGTTTCGCCGCCGGCCACCACCAACTGGCGCACGCCGCGCTCGACCAGGCCACGCGCGATGGCGGCGATGGTGCGCTCGACCATCGCGCCGGCCTCCTCCACGCCGAGCTTGCCCTGCACCGACTTCACGGCACCGGCATCGGCTGTGGAATAGACGAGCACCGGGCCCTTGTCGATCAACGGCGCGGCCCATGCCAGCGCTTCTGCCGCGACGTCGACGCCCTGCGCAATGCGCAGCGGGTCGACGGCCATGGCCGCGCCGCCGCGCTGGATGAAGTCTTGCACCTGCCGGTTGGTGGCGAGCGAGCAGCTGCCCGAGACCACCGCCGTCTTGCCGCCGGCCTTCGGCAATGCGCTGGCCTGCGAGGAAGGCGCGAGGCCGAAGTTGGCCGGCAGGCCGATGGCGACGCCCGAGCCCGCGGTGACGAGCGGCATCTTCGCGAGCGCGGGGCCCATGCGCACCAGGTCGTCGTTCGACACCGCATCGACGATGGCGATCGAGATTCCTTCGGCCTTCAGCTGCGCGATGCGTTCGCCGATGGCCGCCGCACCGCGCGCCACCGCGGCGTAGTCGATCAGCCCCACCCTGCGCTTGCACTGCGCCTGCAGCACGCGCACCAGGTTCGGGTCGGTCATCGGCGTGAGCGGATGGTTCTGCATGCCGCTTTCGTTGAGCAGCACGTCGCCCGCGAACAGGTAGCCCTTGAACACGGTGCGCTTGTTGTCGGGGAAAGCGGGGGTGGCGATGGTGAAGTCGCAGTTCAGCGCATCCATCAACGCTTCCGTGACAGGGCCGATGTTGCCCTGCGGCGTGCTGTCGAAGGTGGAGCAGTACTTGAAGTAGATCTGCTGCGCGCCCTGCGCCTGCAACCAGCGCAGCGCATCCAGCGATTGCGCGATGGCCTCGGCCGGCGCGACGGTGCGCGACTTGAGCGCGACCACGACGGCATCGACATCCGCGTCGAGCGGCGGCCGTTCGGCCCCCGCGCTCGGCGCTTCGGGCACGCCGATGGCCTGCACCACGCGCATGCCGGCGCGCACCAGGTTGTTGGCGAGGTCGGTGGCGCCGGTGAAATCGTCGGCGATGCAGCCGAGCACGAGCTTGGCCATGGCTCAGTCCTTCAGCGCCAGCTTCACGGCCTGCGCGTTCTCTCGCACGTAGTCGCGCAGGATGGCGTCGAAGCTGGCGTCGGCCTTCAGGCCCAGCGCCTCGGCGCGCGTTGCCTGGATGCGGCTGGGCCAGCTGGTGACGATCTTCGCGACGGCGGCATCGGGCTCCCAGTCGATCAGGCCGGTGGCTTCCTTGCCCGCGATGCGTTCGAGCGCCTGCGCCATGTCGCGCACGGTGGTGGTGAGCGCGGGCAGGTTGACGGCCGTGCGCGCGCCCCACTCGGCGGCGCTGGCCGTGGCCGCGCGGATGATGCCGGCGACGGTGTTGCCGGGCGAAGCCAGCGCGACCGGCGTGTCGGGCGGCACGGGGCAGCGCGCGCGCTCGCCGGCCAGCGGCTCGCGCAGCATGCCGCTGAGGAAGCTGGAGGCCGCGCCGTTGGGCTTGCCCGGGCGCACCGACACCGTCATGAGCCGCACGTTGCGGCCCTGCACGAAGCCCTTGCGCGTGAAGTCGGCCACCAGCTGCTCGCCGATGAACTTCTGGATGCCGTAGCTGTTCTGCGGCGTCGGCAGCGTGGTGTCTTCGATCACCGCAGGCAGGCGCTGCTCGGGCGAATCGCCGAACACCGCGACCGAGCTGGAGAACACGAACACCGGCGCATGGCCGGCGCGGCGCGCGGCTTCGAGCAGGCCGCGCGTGGCGTCGAGATTGCTGCGCATGCCGAGGTCGAAGTCGGCTTCGCACTCGCCGCTGACTGCCGCGGCGAGGTGGAACACGAGCTGCGTCTCGGCCATGGGCAGCGCGCCGCTCGCGAGCTGTTCGAGCAGGTCGCCCTGCACGAACTGCACGCGCGCATCGCCGGCCAAGTCGGCGGGCGGCGGCACGCGGTCGGCCAGGGTGATGCGCGACACGGGCTGCGCGGCGGCGCCGGCCAGCGCGAGATGGCCGCCGGCGAGCAGCGTGCGGGCGAGGCGGGCGCCGAGAAAGCCGCAGCCGCCGGTGATGAGGATGTTCATGTGTGTGTCTCTCTGTGCTTTCTTTTCAGGCTTCTTTTTTCGGGGCCGGCACCTCGATGCCGGGGAAGATCTTGATGACCGCGCTGTCGTCCTCGCGCGCGTAGCCCGCGGTCGAGGCCTGCATGAACATCTGGTGCGCGGTGGACGACAGCGGCAGCGGAAACTTGCTGGCCCGCGCCACGTCGAGCACCAGTCCCAGGTCCTTCACGAAGATGTCGACGGCCGACAGCGGCGTGTAGTCGCCTGCCAGCACATGGGCCATGCGGTTCTCGAACATCCAGCTGTTGCCGGCGCTGTGCGTGATGACCTCGTAGAGCGCGGCCGGGTCCACGCCTTCGCGCAGGCCCAGCGCCATCGCCTCGGCCGCGGCGGCGATGTGCACGCCCGCCAGCAGCTGGTTGATGACCTTCACCTTGCTGCCCGCGCCCGCGCGGTCGCCGAGGCGGTAGACCTTGGCGGCCATCGCGTCGAGCACCGCGCCGGCTTTCTCGTAGGCGGCCGGCGTGCCGGCGGTCATCATCGTCATCTGGCCGCTGGCGGCCTTGACGGCGCCGCCGGAGATGGGCGCGTCGAGGTACAGGATGCCGAGCGTCGCGAGGCGCGCCTCGAGCGCGACAGACCAGTTGGGATCGACGGTGGAGCACATCACGAACAGGCTGCCGGGCTTCATCGATGCGGCGCAGCCGGGCGCGGTGCCGTCGCCGAACAGCACCGATTCGGTCTGCGCGGCGTTGACGACGACGGACACCACGATGTCGCACTGCGCGCCCAGCGCCTCGAGCGTGGCGCAGGCCGTGCCGCCGTCTCGGGCGAAGGCCTCGGCGGCTTCGCGGCGCACGTCGAACACATGCGGCGCATGGCCGGCGCGGCGCAGCGACTGCGCCATGCCGGCACCCATGGCACCAAGGCCCACGAGGCCGACGACGGGGACAGGTGAAGAGGTCATGGACGCGCTTTCCTTGGACGGTGGTACAGCGTAGGCCACGATGGCCTGCGGCTCGATTTGTAAGGTCATCATACAAATTCCCATCGCTCGAGCCGATCCGATCTAACCCGCACCGGGGCGTGCGCGGCTCAGTTGCGCGCGGGCCAGCCTTCGACCAACGGCCGCGCGAGCCGGGCGCCCTCCTGCTGCCAGAACGCCGGGTCGGCCTGCTCGATGCGGCGGATCGCGTTGTCCATGTGCGACTTGGCGGCTTCGCGCGCGCGCACCGGGTCGCCAGCGTCGATGGCGTCGACGATCAGCGCATGCTCCTGCGCCACCTGGGCGGCGAAGTCGGCTCGGCGTGCCTCGTTGGCGCGCGTGACGCGGGTGGCGCCATGCAGGAACTGCCGCAGGTACTGCAGCGTGCCAAGAAGGAAGGGGTTGCGCGCGGCCTCGGCGATGGCGGTGTGGAAGCGCACGTCTTCTTCGGCCCCGTTGCCGCCGTCCGCCACCGCCGCCTTGAGCGCCTTGATGGCTTCGCGGATGCGGCGCAGGTCGGCCCTGGTGCGCCGCTCGGCGGCCAGCGCGGCCACCTCGGCTTCGAGCGCGCGGCGCAGCTCGACCATCTGGACCACCGCCTCGCGCGAGGCGACATGCGGCATCTCGAAGCGCAGCGGCTCGATGCCGGCGGCGCGCACGTACACGCCGCTGCCCTGGCGCGAATCGACCAGGCCCAGCGACTTGAGCCGCGACACGGCTTCGCGCACCACGGTGCGGCTCACGCCGAACTGCGCGGCCAATGCGGTCTCGGTGGGAAGCCGGTCGCCTTCGGACAGGCGGCCGCTGCGCACCTCGGCGGCCAACGCATCGGCCACTTGGTCGGCCAGGCGGACGGTGGGGGCGACGGACTGGAAGCGGGCGGTCATGGGCGTGGTGCGGCGATGGGCTGCGACTCTAACGCAGCCCTTGCCGCCCTCGCCGGCCTGCTCAGGCCAGCGCGTGGCGCGCGGCGCTCGCGATGCTGGCCGCATCCACCCCGAAGAAGCCGCGCAGCGCAGCGCGCGTGTCGCTGCGACCGAAGCCGTCGGTGCCCAGCGTGATGTAGCGGCGGCCTTCGGGCAGGAAGGCGCGCACGCTCTCGGGCACGGCGCGCACGTAGTCGGTGGCGGCAACGATGGGCGCCTTGCCGCCCTTGCCGAGCTGCCGCGCGACGAACGCAGCGCCGGCATCTTTCTCGCCAGCCAGCGCGCGCTGCTCGCAGGCCAGCCCGTCGCGCGCGAGTTCGCTCCAGCTCGTGACGCTGAACACCTCGGCCTCGATGCCTTCGTCGGCCAGCAGCTGCGCCGCCTTGACGACTTCGGTGAGGATCGCGCCCGAGCCCATCAGCGTGACCTTCTTCTTCGCCTTGCCCGATGCCGGCGCGTAAGTGCCGAAGCGGTAGCAGCCGCGCAGGATGTCGCCTTCCGCGCCCTCGGGCACGTCGGGCTGCGCGTAGTTCTCGTTCATGAGCGTGACGTAATAGAACACGTCCTGCTGCTCGACCATCATCTCGCGGATGCCCGCGTCGACGATCACCGCCATCTCGCCCGCATACGCCGGGTCGTAGGCCTTGCAGTTGGGAATGGTCGCGGCCACCAGGTGGCTGCTGCCGTCCTGGTGCTGCAGGCCTTCGCCGCCGAGCGTGGTGCGCCCCGACGTGGCGCCCAGCAGGAAGCCGCGCGCACGCTGGTCGGCCGCGGCCCAGATGGCATCGCCCACGCGCTGGAAGCCGAACATCGAGTAGTAGATGTAGAACGGCAGCATCGCCAGGCCGTGCACGCTGTAGCTGGTGGCAGCCGCCGTCCAGCTCGCGATGGCGCCGGCCTCGCTGATGCCTTCCTCGAGGATCTGCCCGTCGGTGGCCTCGCGGTAGCTCAGCACCGAGCCGATGTCTTCCGGCGCATAGCGCTGGCCCACGCTCGAATAGATGCCGACCTGCTTGAACAGGTTGGCCATGCCGAAGGTGCGCGCCTCGTCGGCCACGATGGGCACGATGCGCGGGCCCAGGGCCGGGTCTTTCAGCAGGTTGCCCAGCATGCGCACGAAGGCCATGGTGGTGCTCATTTCCTTGCCGGCGGCCGCGGTCGCGAACTGCGCGTAGCTTGCGATGTCGGGCTTGGGCACCACGTCGCAGGCGGTCTCGCGCCGGGGCATCGCGCCGCCGAGCGCTTCGCGGTGCTGGCGCAGGTAGCGCATCTCGGCGCTGTCTTCCGGCGGGCGGTAGAAGTCCATCGCCGTGGCCTGCGCGTCGGTCAG
The DNA here is from genome assembly GCF_037482385.2 of Variovorax sp. AB1(2024). Classification (NCBI taxonomy): domain Bacteria; kingdom Pseudomonadati; phylum Pseudomonadota; class Betaproteobacteria; order Burkholderiales; family Comamonadaceae; genus Variovorax; species Variovorax sp. AB1(2024). The sequence goes on from NZ_JBBHKP020000001.1 coordinate 685,289, forward strand.
CGGCAGGTTGAAGCGGTCGCGGAATTCGATCAGGTCCACGTCGCCCATCTTCTTGTGCGAGTGCGTGGTCATCTTGCCCTGCGCGGCGCTGCCCATGCCGTAGCCCTTCTTGGTGTGGGCGAGGATCACGGTGGGCTGGCCCTTGTGCCGGGCCGCCGCCGCGTAGGCGGCATGGATCTTCACCAGGTCGTGGCCGCCGCGCTTCAGGCGGTCGATCTGCTCGTCGGTCATGCCCTCGGCCAGGCGCGCGAGCTCGGGGTTCTGGCCGAAGAAGTTGTCGCGGTTGAAGCGGCCGTCCTTGGCCGCGAAGGTCTGCATCTGGCCGTCGACGGTGTTGGCGAACACGCGGGCCAGTGCGCCGCTCACGTCCTGTGCGAAGAGGCCGTCCCAGTCGCTGCCCCACACCAGCTTGACGACGTTCCAGCCCGCGCCGGCAAAGAGCTTTTCGAGCTCGTCGATGATGCGGCCGTTGCCGCGCACCGGGCCGTCGAGGCGCTGCAGGTTGCAGTTGACGACCCACACGAGGTTGTCGAGCTTCTCGCGCGCGGCGAGCGTCAGCGCGCTCATCGATTCGGGCTCGTCCATCTCGCCGTCGCCGAACACGCCCCACACCTTGCGGCCTTCGCAGTCGAGCAGGTTGCGGTGCGTGAGGTAGCGCATGAAGCGCGCGTGGTAGATCGAGCTGATGGGGCCGATGCCCATCGAGCCGGTGGGGAACTGCCAGAAGTCCGGCATCAGGTACGGATGCGGGTAGCTGCACAGGCCGCGCGCGCCGCTGCCGTCGGTGAAGGCGGGCGCGGTGAGTTCCTGGCGGTAGTGCTTCAGGTCTTCCTCGCTCAGGCGGCCTTCGAGATAGGCACGGGCATAGACGCCGGGCGCGCTATGCGGCTGGAAGAACACCAGGTCGCCGCGATGGGCGTCGCTGCGCGCATGGAAGAAATGGTTGAAGCCGGTTTCGAACAGGTCGGCCGCGCTGGCATAGCTGGCGATGTGGCCGCCGAGTTCGCCATACGCCTGGTTCGCCTTGGCCACCATCGCGAGCGCGTTCCAGCGCATCAGCGAGGCAAGCTTTTCCTCGATGGCCAGGTCGCCCGGAAACGGCGGCTGGTCCTGCGCGGCGATGGTGTTGACGTACGGCGTGGCCAGTTCGGGCTGCCAGCCGATGCGCTGCTGGCGCGCCAGCCGTGCCAGCTCGGTCAGCATCTGCTTGGCGCGCTGCGGACCCTGCGACTGCGCCAGCGCCAGGAAGGCGTCGCGCCATTCGGCGGTCTCGGCGGGATCGGGGTCGTGCGACAGCGGCGTATCGAGCAGCAGCGCGCGCATCTGGTCGGCGGAAATCGGGGCGTTCATGGCGGCACTTTAGGCCGGCATGCGAAGAATTAGCTACCGGCGCGTGCAAGTCCATGCGCACCTCGCGGCATAAAATTCCGCGAAATTACGGAGACGCGGCATTTCATGCAACTGGACACCATCGACCTGCGCATCCTTGACGAACTGCAACGCGACGGCGCGCTGTCGAACGTGGAACTCGCGCGCCGCGTGCACCTGTCGCCGTCGCCCTGCCTGGCCCGCGTGAAGGCGCTCGAAACCCACGGCGTGATCGACCGCTACGTGGCGCTGGCGAACCCCAAGGCGCTGGGCCTCGGGCTCAACGTGTTCATCTCGATCAGCCTCGCGACGCAGAACCGGCAATCGCTCGCCGACCTGGAACAGCGCATTGCCGAGCACGACGAGGTGATGGAGTGCTACCTGATGACAGGCGACAGCGACTACCTGATCCGCATCGCCGTGGCCGACATGGCGGCGCTGGAGAAATTCATCATGGAACAGCTCACGCCGATTCCGGGGATCGAGAAGATCCGCTCGAGCTTTGCGCTCAAGCAGGTGAGATACAAGACGGCGCTGCCGCTGCCGAAGGACTAGGTACTCCCCCAGGCTTCGCGCACTTCGTGTCGCTGCGCCTACCCCCTCGCCGGGGGCAACGCCAGTGGCCCGGCTAAGCCGGTTCCACGGTGTTCCCGGAAAGGGGGAGGTCTTCGTTCAGAGGCCGATCAGGCCGCCGTCGTTCTTCGTGATGACGATGGTCGCCGAGCGCGGGCGGGCGTTGCCGCCTTCGGGCCAGTGGCTGGAGAACTTGGCCGGGGTCGTGATGTCGGCCACCTTGGTGTCTTCGCCCGGGTGCTGGATGTTCACGAACAGCGCGCGGCCGTCGCCCGATTCGGCGATGCCGGTGATCTCGCACTCCTTTGGCCCGACGAGGAAGCGGCGCAGGCCGTCGGTGCCAGGTGCCTTGCCGACGAAAGTCGCCTGCTGCGCGGCGGTGGCGCCGTCGAAGTTGGTGATGGTCCTGGCCGCACCGTCGCCGACCTTGCCAGGCAGCGCCCCGAGCAGCATGCAGTTGGTCACGTCGGTGTACTTGACGTCGTCGGTCTCGATCCACAGCAGGCCGGGCGCGGCCTGGCTGAACCACATGCCGTCGGGGCTGGAGAAGTCGTTGTCGGCGCCGAGGGCGGACACGTTCACGTCGGCCGATGCGGTCGAGCGCGCGCCGAACAGGTACACGTCCCACTTGAAGCTGACGGCCGCCGGGTCACCGCCGGTGTCGGCGAAGCGGATGATGTGGCCGTTCGGGTTGCCACGCTGCGAGCTCGTGCCCTTGGGGTCGTTGTAGAAACGCGGGTTGGCGGCATCGGTGGTGCCGATCGCGCGAGCCGAGTTGTTGGTCAGGGTGAGGTACACCTCGCCGTTCTTCGGGTTCACGGCCGTCCATTCCGGGCGGTCCATTTTCGTGGCGCCGGCGGCGTCGGCCGCATGGCGCGCGTTGATCACCACGTCGGCCGCGTCGGCGAACGCGTAGCTGGCGTAGCTCGCGGTGATGTTGTTGACGCCGAGCTTCAGTTCGAGCCAGTCGCCCGTGCCGTCGGCCTTGAACTTGGCGACGTAGAGCTTGCCGTCGTCCATGTACTTGTCGCCGGCTGCAATGCCGCCGCCGATGTCGGCCGCGTCCCAGTTCCTGGTCGACACGAACTTGTAGAGGTACTCGTTCTGCGAGTCGTCGCCCATGTACCAGACCAGCGGCTTGCCGACCACGACCGGGCCCAGGCAGGCGCCTTCGTGGCCGAAGCGGCCGAGCGCGGTGCGCTTCTTCGGCGTGCTGGTGGGGTTGAAGGGGTCGATCTCGACCACCCAGCCGTAGGTGTTGGCGCCGTTGCGGTAGTCGTCGGTGGCGGTGCCGCCCACGACGGTGACTTCGGTGTTCCAGCGGCCGTACAGGTTGTCGGCGGTGTCGGGCGTCACGGTGGCCCAGAGCTCGCGGCCGGTGCCGGCGACGCCGTAGCGGCTGAAGGAAGCGAGTTCCTTGGCGGTGCGGTTGGCGTTGTCGTTGGCGGTGACGCGGCGGAAGTAGCCGGCCCAGTTCTCTTCGCAGGTCAGGTACGTGCCCCACGGCGTGGTGCCGTTGGCGCAGTTGTTGACCGTGCCGCGGGTCTTGCTGCCGTCGGTCGAGTACTTGGTCTTCAGGTAGTCGGTCTTGGCGGCCGGGCCCGAGAAGGTCATTTCGGTCAGCGTGTGGACGCGGCGGTTGAAGCTCGAGTCCTGCTTGTAGCTCCAGGTGCTGCCGCTCTTGTTGACCTCGATCACGCTCACGCCGTGCAGGTAGAACTCGCGCAGCACTTCATCGGCAACGGTGCGCACGCCGCTGACGGCGGTCTGGCCCGTGGGGTGCAGGAACACGGGCGTGATGGCTTCGTGGTTCATCACGAGCAGGCCGCGCGTGGCGCTGGTGGCGTCCCACTTGTTCGACGCGTTCATGCCGAAGAAGGTCATGCCGTCGTGGTGGTCGCCGGCGCGGCGGTCGTAGGTGGTCGCGTCGTCGGTGCCGTCGTTCTTGTAGGCGGCGACACCTGCAGCGGTCGGATCGCCCAGGCGGTACAGCACGCTGGCGGTGTAGCCGGCGGGCACGGTGACCACGTCGGCGAGGCTCTTGGCCACGGCATTGAAGCCAAGCTTCATCGGGCCGGCGGGAGCCGGTGCTGGTGCCGGCGCGGGGGCTGGGGCGGGTGCCGGCGGCAGGATCGGGAAGGGTGCGGCGCCTGCGCCGCCACCACCGCCGCCGCAGGCTTGCAGCAGGGCCGTGCCGGCGGTGCCGGCGCCGAGGCCGAACAGGCGCCGGCGGCTCAGGCGCGCGGCGATCAGGTCGGTGAACGAGGGGTTCGACGTGGGGTTGGTGCCGATGTCGTCGAGATCGACCGAGGGATCGTCGGTGCGGGTGTTTGCGGTCATGCGCAATGTCTTTCTTCGTGGGGTGGAAAGGAAACCAGCCCGCGAAGTTAGGCACTTCGTATGACGCTTCTGTGAATTGCTCAGCTTCCCGTCAGGTTGAATCGATCTCCCTGGCGGCCCGCCGCGCCGGCAAAAATCAGGGCGCCGGCAACTGCCTCGGCCACAGCGCCCACAGCCGCAGCGGCTGGTTCATGCTTGCCGCAAGCCGCCCGGCGTCGGCGCCGGTGCCGGCGAAGTAGTCGGCCCGCACGGCGCCCAGGATCGCGCTGCCGGTGTCCTGCGCCACCACCAGCTTCTGCAATTGCGCAGCCGGTCCGTTGGATGCCAGCCACACCGGTGTGCCGTAGGGGATGCTCTCGCGGTCGACCGCGATGGAACGCCCCGCCGTCAGCGGCACGCCCTGCGCGCCGCGCGGGCCGAAGGCGGCATCGACCTCGCTCATGGTTTCTTCGCGGAAGAACACGTAGCGCGGGTTGCTCCACAGCAGTTGCGTCACGCGCTGGGGGTTCTGCGCGGCCCAGGCCTTGGTGTCGTCGGGCCACTTGCCGACCTTGGTCACGCCCTGGCTCATGAGCCATTGCTGCACGCTGCGGTAGGGCTGCTCGTTGGTGGCCGAGAAAGCCATGCGCACGGTGTGCTGCCAGCCGTTGGCCTCGGTGATGCGCAACCGGCCGGAGCCCTGGATGTGCAGCATCAGCGCGTCGATGGGGTCGGCCATCCAGGCGATCTCGCGGCCGCGCAGCGCGGCCTGGGCTTCGGGCAGGGTCTCGATTTCCTGGCGCGTGTACCAGGGGCGGCGCGGTGCCAGGCCATCGGGGGCCTGGTAGATCGGCACGTTGAAGGTGGCGGTGGGCACGCGCGAGGCTTCGTACACCGGCTCGTAGTAGCTGGTGAGCTTGCCTTCGCTCTGGCCGTTCAGCGCCTCGACGCGGTAGGGCTGCAGGCGGTCGGTCATCCACTGGCGCTGTTCTTCGGGCGTGGCGATGGTCAGCTGGCGCACGTCGCGGCACAGCGGCGCGAAGGCGGCATTGGGGCGCGAGCAGTTGGCCAGCAGCGCGATCCAGGCTTCGTGCAGCGGGTCTTCGCCGAAGCCCGGCAGCTCGGCCCAGCCGACCGGCACCCAGCGGCTCTTGGGATGCGCGAGCGAGCCGGTGAGCGGGCCGAGGTCGCGCGGCGGGGTGATCACGGGGGGGCGCGTCGGCAGCTCGGGTGCGCGCGGGCCGGTGGAGCAGGCTGCGAGCGTTGCTACGATCAAGAGCCCGACCAGCCACTGGAGTCCATTTCTCATGGGTTTGATTCTGCTTGAAGCCCTCGCCGCGGGACTTGTGTTCATCTTGATCATCTGGTGGACCATGTTTTCCGGCCGCAAGAAGGGTGAATTGCACGACGAGGACGACACCGACCGCAAGCCGCCGCCCGAAGCGTGAATTGCTTGTGCAGTCCGTTGCCGCCGCAACTTGTCGGAGAAGTACCCCATTGCTATTACTTTCGTAGCAATCATCGCAGCATTCATGGGCAATGGCGAAACTTTTCTTATTTTCCGTGGGGCTTTGAGGCCGTACCATCCGTGGCACCCGGGAGCTAAGCTGTGGCCCGCTTGACTCAACCCTGAAAGGTATCGCCATGAAAAAGTTCGTACTCGCAACCGCCGCCACCGCCCTCGTCCTCTCCGGCTGCGCCGGAGGCATGACAGACACGCAGCGCAACACCGGCATCGGCGCCGGCATCGGCGCCCTGGGCGGCGCGGCGATCGGCTCCGCAACCGGCGGCAACCGCGGTGCCATCGGCACGGGCGCGGTGGTCGGTGCCGCGGCCGGCGCGCTCGGCGGCTACCTGTGGTCGCAGCGCATGGAAAACCAGAAGCGCCAGATGGAAGCCGCCACGCAGGGCACCGGCATCGCCGTCACGCAAACGCCCAACAACGAGCTGAAGCTGCAGATCCCGAGCGACGTGTCCTTCGACGTGGGCCGCGCCAACATCAAGTCGAACTTCGCGCCGGTGCTCGACCAGTTCGCGAACGGCCTGCGCAACAACCCGAACGCCGAGGTGCGCATCATCGGCCACACCGACAGCACCGGCTCCGACGCCATCAACAACCCGCTGTCGGTCGAGCGTGCAGCCAGCACGCGCGACTACCTGGTGGCGCGCGGCGTGAACCCGGCTGCATTCCGCATCGAAGGCCGCGGCTCGCGCGAACCGATCGCCGACAACAACAGCGACGCGGGCCGCGCGCAGAACCGCCGCGTCGAGATCTTCGTGGGCGAGCGCGCTCCGCAAGGCTGATCCGGCAGGGTGCCGGCGCGCCTCGGTGCGCCGGCCACCTGACCACTCCACCGGGGAACCGGCCGCTTTCAAGAAGCCGGAACCCGCCATTTGTCCATTTAGAGAAGAGGGAATCTCATGAGGAAGTTTGTCGTTTCGAGTGCGGCCGCGGCCGCTTTGCTGTTCATTGCGGGCTGTGCTTCGCAGTCGACGCCGCCACCCGCGCCGCCGACCGCCGAGGCACCGGCCCCCGCACCGGCGAACAGCTGGACCGCGCGCCTGGCCACGCTGAAGGCCGACCTCGAAACTTCGACCAAGGGCACCGGAGTGGTGATCGAGCAGACCGCCGACAACCAGCTGCACGTGGTGATCCCGAACGAGCTGTCGTTCGACACCGGCCGTGCCAACGTCAAGCGCAACCTCGCGCAGGTGCTCGACAAGGTCGCCGCCGGCCTGAAGAGCGCCACTGCCGCCAGCGTGCGCGTGGTGGGCCACACCGACAACACCGGCAGCGAAGAAGGCAACGAGCGCCTGTCGGTGAGCCGTGCCGACAGCGTGCGCAACCATCTGGTGGCGCGCGGTGTGTCGACCACCGCCATCACCACCGACGGCCGCGGCTCGCGCGAACCGCTGGCCGACAACGGCACGGCCGCCGGCCGCGCACAGAACCGCCGCGTCGAAATCTTCGTCGCAGAGAAAGTCTGACGGGCCTCTAGAGGTCCCGCAGGCGGTTGGCCAGCTCCACGGCCGACTTCACTTCCATCTTGTCGAACACGCGCGCGCGGTGGACTTCCACCGTGCGCACGCTGATCGCGAGCTGGTCGGCGATGAGCTTGTTGGGCAGGCCCTCGATCACGAGCCGCATCACGTCGCGCTCGCGGTCGGTCAGCTCGGCGATGCGCTCCGACAGGCCGCGGCGCTGGCGCTGCAGCTCGAGCGCCTGCAGCGACGCATTCAGCGCATGCTCGATGCGGTCGACCAGCGCGTTGTCCGAGAACGGTTTCTCGCAGAAGTCGAACGCCCCGCGCTTCACGGCGTCGACGGCCGTCGGCACGTCGGCGTGCCCGGTCAGGAAGATCACCGGCATGGCGGGCAGCAGGCCGCGCTCCACGAGCCGGTCGAACAGCACCAGCCCGCTCGTGCCCGGCATGCGCACGTCCAGCAGCAGGCACAGCGGCTGCTGGGGCAGCGGCCCCTGGTCGAGGAACTGCTCGAAGGCCTCCGCGCTGCCGAAATGCTCGCTGGCCAGCCGGCGCGAGCGCAGCAGCCAGGCGAGCGCTTCACGCACGCTGGCGTCGTCGTCCACGATAAAGATCAATCCATCGATCAGCGGTTGCATGCCATGAGGTCCAGCGGAAGATTGTTTGCTTGAGGAAAAAGAGCGCCGTCAGGCTGCCGCCGGTAGCGTAAACCTGAAGACGGTGCCGCGCGGCTTGTTCGGCTCGAACACCAGCGCGCCGCCATGCTGCTCCACCACCGTGCGGCACAGGCTCAGGCCGAGCCCCATGCCGTCGGCGCGGGTGGTGAAGAAAGGCGTGAAGAGCCGCTGGGCCACTTCCTCGCTGATGCCGCAGCCCAGGTCGGCCACCGAGAACTCGAGCCAGCGGCGGCCGTCTTCCTGCACCGTGCCGCCCACCGCCGCCGCGCGCGACACGCGCAGGCGCAGCACGCGGCTGCCGACGTTGTCGGGGCTGTCCATGGCCTGCATCGCGTTGCGCGCGAGGTTCAGCAGCACCTGCTCGACCAGCGTGCGGTCGCACATGGCCGCTGGCAGGCGGTCTTCGAACACCACCTCGATGCTCACGCCGAGCTTGCGCGCCTGCAGCCGCACCAGCGGCAGCACCGCGTCGATCAGCGCCTGCGGCGCGACCGGCTCGCGCGTGCGGTCGCGCCGGCGCACGAAGTCGTGCACGCTGCGGATCACCTGGCCGGCGCGGTCGGCCTGCTCGGCGATGCGCCTCACCGCCATCGCCACTTCGCCCTGGTCGCCGCGCGCATGCGGGCCGAGCAGGTTGAGCGAGCCGCTGGCATAGCTGGCAATGGCGGCCAGCGGCTGCGTGAGCTCGTGGCTCAGCAGCGACGCCATCTCGCCCACCGTGGCCAGGCGCGCGCTGGCCTGCAGGCGCTCCTGGCTGGCGCGCGACAGCTCCTCGATGCGGCGCTGCTCGCTCACGTCGATGAAGGCGCTCATCCAGCCGGTCTGCACCTTGTGGGCGTTGATGAGCGGCGCCTCGAAGATCAGCACCGGAAAACGCGTGCCGTCCTTGCGCATGAAGACCGACTCGAAGCCCTCGCGCGGCGGCATGCCGCCCGCCAGACGCCGCGCCTGGCGCTGCTGGTATTCGTGCGCCAGTTCCGTGGGCCAGTAGGGCGCGTCGGGCGCCTCCGCGTTGCCGGCCATGAGTTCTTCGGGCGTGAAGCCCACCATCTCGCAGAAGGCCGGGTTCACATAGGTGATGCGGCCCTGCAGGTCGCGCGCGCGCAAGCCGGTGATGACCGAGTCTTCCATCGCCTTGCGAAAGGCCAGCGCGTCCGCCAGGTCGCGTTCGGCGCGCAGGCGGCGGCGGGTGTCGCGCGCCAGCAGCACCAGCACCGACACCAGCGCGATCGAGATGGCCGTGACCAGCGCGGTGAGCATGTTCGGGAACAGGTCTGGCGCCGCGCGCCAGCCGTCCACGCGCAGCATCAGCGAGGTGCCCGGCAGGTCGATGAGCTGCTGCGAGGTGAACACGCGCGTGCCGGTGCGCCGCGAGGTGCCCAGCGCCACCAGCCGCGTGCCGTCGGCCTCGGTGAATGCCACTTCCTGCCCGCGCGTGAGCGTGGGGCCGACCAGCTCGATCAGCGCGTCGCGCAGCGAGTAGCTGGCCACGAGGTAGCCGCCCGCGTCGATCGGCACGCACAGCTCCATCACCTCGACGCCGCCGCCGCCCGCCACCGGCACGTAGTGGCTCGGCGAGTAGGCCGACGCGCCCAGCTTGCGCGCGGCCGCGCAGGCCAGCGTGACGTCGGACTGCTCGGGCCCGCGGCTGGCCTCGTCGAGGATGCGCATGCGGTAGGGCGTGTTGACGGCCTGCAGCGGGCGCAGCGCGGCGTCGCGCCATTCGAGCCGCAGCCACTCGCGGTGCTCGCGCAGCAGCGAGGCGGCGATGTCGCTCCACTGCCCCAGGTTGGCGCCCGGGGCCTGCGTGGCGCGCAGGCTCTGCGCGTTGCGCTGGAAGCCGCTGCGCAGGTCGGACACGGCGTCGGCGGTGTCGCGGTCGAGCGAGGCCTGCACCTGTTCGACCTCGTGCCGGCCCGCGAGCCACACCACCGTGACCAGCAGCGCCGACACCAGCACCGCCAGCAGCAGCCACAGGAACCAGCGCTGCCACAGCGAGCGCAGGCGAGCGAACGCGATGAGCGCCCATCGCCTCGGTGGGACGGTCAGCAGCGCATCGGACATTGCTACAGGACGCTGTGCGAAAGCACGGGCAGCTGCATGCGCATGCGCGCGACCTGCCCGGCGTCGATGTCGAACAGCACCACGCCTTCTTCGGTGGCCTGTTGCGCCACCACCGTGCCCCAGGGGTCGACGACCAGCGACTGACCCCAGGTCTGGCGGCCGTTCTCGTGCGTGCCGCCCTGCGCGGGCGCGACCACCCAGGCGAGGTTCTCGATGGCGCGGGCGCGCAGCAGCACCTCCCAGTGCGCCGCGCCGGTGGTGCGCGTGAAGGCGCTGGGCACCAGCAGCAGGTCGGCGCCCTGCTTTGCCAGCGCGCGGTACAGCTCGGGAAAGCGCAGGTCGTAGCAGACGCTCATGCCCACGCGCCAGCCGTGGCCGTCGCGCGAGGGCAGGTCGAACACCACGGGCTCGGCGCCGGGCGCGATGACGCGGCGCTCGTCGTAGCGCTCGGTGCCGTTGTCGAAGAAGAAGAGATGGATCTTGTCGTAGCGCGCCACGCAGCGGCCTTCGGGCGAGAAGGCGAGCGAGCTGTTGAACACGTGCTCGGCGTCGGTGCTCTCGATGGGCAGCGTGCCGCCGACGATCCACAGGCCGAACTCGCGCGCCGCGTCGGCCAGGAAGCCCTGCACCGTGCCCGCGCCGGCGGTCTCGCGCAGGCCGAGCTTGTCGGTGTCGCGCGCGCCCATCATGCAGAAATACTCGGGCAGCACCGCGAGCTCGGCGCCGGCTTCGGCGGCCCGGGCGAGCAGGTCGTGGGCGCGCGCGAGGTTGGCCTCGCGCGCGATGGCCGACACCATCTGGATGGCTGCGACTTTCATTGCGTGGTCTCCGTTTTCTTGCCGTCGTCCGCGGTGGGCGTGCTGGGCAGCCCCGGCATGTTGGGAATGCCCTGGGGCAGCAGCTGCAGCGAGCGCGGCACCTTCGCTATTTTGGGGTCGGCCCAGGTGCCTTCGATATGGAACTCCTGCGTGGCCGCGGCCGAGAGCGGCTTGCTCAGCACCCACTGGGCCAGGAAGGTGCCGAGCCCGACGGCCGGATTGATGGCGGTGGCCACCAGCGCGGCGGTGCCGGCGTTGATCTCGGGCACCACCACCACGCGCAGGTTCTGCGTCTCGCGCACGATGTCGGCCGAGCCGTCCATCAGCACCGCGGCGTTCACGCCCTTCATCTGCAGGTTGTTGGTGCTGGCGATGCCCTTGCTGATCTTGGCGTCGCCGCGGATGAAGTCGAAGGCGAAGCCCTGGCTGAACACGTCGCGGAAATCGAGCGTGAGCCGCCTCGGCAGCGCCTGCAGGCTCAGCACGCCGAGCAGCTTGGCCAGGCCGGGGTCGGCCTTGAGGAACTGGCCCTGTTCGACGTCGACCTGCAGCTGCCCGCCCAGGCTGGGGTAGTCGAGCGAGAACGGCGAACCGCGCCAGTTGACGTCGCCTTCGAGCCGCCCGCGCCCGCGCCGCAGCACGCCGGGCATGCCGAAGCGCGTCAGCAGCTCGCCGGCGTCGACGATCTCCAGCTTGAAGCTCATGGCGGTGCGGCGCTGGCCGGCCGTGGCACCGGGAATCGCGGCCCAGCTGCCCTTGGCCGAGAAGTTGGCGTCGGGCGTGCTGAAGGCCAGCTTGTTGAGCGCCCATTCGCGGCCGGCGCCGCCGCGGTTGACGGCATCGATCTCGGCCCGGCCCAGGCGCTTGCCGAGCAGCTCGAAGTCGTCCACCACGATGTCCAGGGCGGGCAGGGTGCCGGGCTGTTCGTCGAGCAGGGTCTCGACCTGCGTGGCCTCGGACGGCGCGATCTTCAGGCGCGCGAGCCGTGCATAGAGGCGGCCGGCCTGCGTATGGCTGTATTCGGCGTAGCCGCTGAGCTCGGCGGCGTCGATGTTGGCGCGCCAGAGGGCGCCGTCGCGCGTGCCGCCGAGCACCACGTCGTGCAGCGTGCGCCCGGCAACGCCCAGCTGCTGCGCGCGCACCGCGATGCGCGTGGGCAGGTAGGCGAGCAGGGAGGTGTCGTCGGACCGCTCGGCGGCTTCCGTGCCCGTGGCCGTGGCCGTGCTTGCAGCGGCATCGCCCACCAGTGACTGCCACGCGCCCATGTCGAGCTTGCCGACGTTGATGTTCGCGAACACGCCCTTGTCGGGCAGGCTGGCGGTTTCGCCGGGCGCCAGGCCCACGCCGATGCCGCCGCGCGTCACGCGCGCCTCGCCGCCCACCAGCTCGCGCACGTATTGCGCCGAGCCGACCCGGCCGAGTTCGAACGAGAGCTGGTCTTGCGTGGCGACGCCCTGGCGGCTGTCGCGCGCCAGCACTTTCTTCTCGACGCGCAGCGGCATCTGCTCCTCGGCGGACTTCGTGAGCGGCGGCGGCAATTGCAGCGCCAGGCCCTGCAGGCTGCTGGAAAGCGAGAACTCGGGCGTGCCGTCGCGCATTGAGAACGCGGCTGAGAAGGGCGTGCTGCCGCTCGCGTTCTTCGCGAGGCGGGCGAGCCAGTCGACCTCGCGCGCGCCGCGCAGGCCGTCGGCCGTGGCGGTGCCCTGCGCCTTCAGCGCGACCTCCCGGTTGGGGCCGGAGAAGCGCCCGCGGCCTTCGATGCGGATGTCTCCGCCCAGCAGCCTGGCCTGCACGCCGGCCAGCGAGAAGCCGGTTTCGGTGAAGTTGAGCGTGCCGCGCGTCTGGGAGAACGAGGGGGCCTCGGGCACGATCTGCAGCTCGTTGTCGGCCAGCGTCACGCTGGCCTGCACCTTGGCGTTGTCCATGGCCGCGAGCGGCAGTTCGAGATGCAGCTTGTAGTCGGCCGAGCCGGTGGCGCGCGCGCGCTGCATGACCTCGCCGACACCCCCCGTCTCGGTGCCGGCCAGCGGCGCGCCGACGCGCAGCACCTCGGCCAGCGGCCCCTTGGCCTGGGCATCGACGCGCAGTTGCGGCGCATGGTGCGACAGCTCCGGGATCTGCGCCTCGGCCCTGGTCACCTCGACACCGGCGGCGCCGGCCAGGCGGCCGCGCGCGTTGCGCACCAGCATGCTGTCGCGCTCGAACACCAGTTCGCCCGACAGCGCGGTGAGCGGCGGCCACACGGCCGGCGGCTTGCCGTTGCGCGGCGCGGTGGCCGGCACGTGGGGCGGCGAATAGGCGTAGTCGACGTCCGCCACCTTGGCCGCGATGCGGAAGTCGCCCTGCTTCGGGTCCAGGAAGGGCATGTCGTGCAGGTCGCCGCGCACGCGGAAATCGACGCTGCTCGCGGTGCCCTTGGTGACGGCTTCGCGCACGTAGTCGCGCGTGTGCTGGGGAATGTCGAGCGGCAGGTAGCGGAACACGCGCGTGCCGTCGGCACGGGTCAGCTTGCCCTGCAGGTCGAGCACGCCGGGGTAGCGGCCCTTGCTGCTGGAGGTGGCGGGGTCGCTGGTGCGCCAGCTGGCCTCGGCGTCGCCTTCCGCGTCGACGTTGGCGAAGCGCAGCCTGGAGACCTGGAGCTGCGCATTGCCGTTGTCGAGCTTCCACTGCAACTGCGTCGAGAGCCGGTCGATCGGAATGACGGGGTCCTCGAACACACCGGGGAATTCGAGCGTGCCCTGCGCGATGGCCAGCGTGGCGGTGCCGCCGGCGTGGGTGGCGTCGAAGTCGACCGTGGCGCCGCTCAGGCCGGGGGTGCCGGCATGGACCTTCGGCGCAGCAGCCGCGGCATTGGCCGTGGCCGTGGTGGTGGCGGCCGGAGCAGGTGCCGCGGCGGCGGCGGGCGACGGCGTGCCGGGTTGCGAGGCCACGCGCAAGCCGCTCACGCGACCCTTGGCCTGGTAGCGGTCGGGTGCGCCCAGGGTGCCCTGCCAGTTGAAGTCGATGTGCTCGACCAGCCCGCGCGGCGCATAGGCCTCGAGCAGGCGGTGCGAGGCTTCGCCCAGCGGCAGCCGGTCGGCGATGAGCGCCAGCGCCGCGAGGTCGAGCCGGTCGGCGCGCAGCGCGCCGTGCTCGGGCGTGCGACCCCTGGCGGGCGTGTGCTGCAGCCACAGGTTGCCGCCGGGCCAGCGCAGGCCGTCGCTGGTGCCGAACTGCAGCGCGGTGGTCGAGAACTCGAGCGTGTCCGCGGTGAGCCGGCCGGACAGCCGGCCGGTGACGCCGCGAAGCACCAGCGGCTGCAGCCCCTTGTCGAGCGACACGTCGACCTTGTCGAGCCCCAGGTCGGCCGCGCCGCCGACGATCTGGCCGTCGTCCACGTCGGCCCACACGCGCAGCGCGCCGTTGCCTTCGCGGATGCGGGCGTCGAGCGACACGTACTGCCCGAGGCGGGTCACGTCGATGTAGGGCAGGTCGGCATAGAGCTGGCCGTCCCAGGTCTGCCAGTGGCCGCTGCGCATGGACAGCAGCGGCTGGCGGAACTGGCCGCGCAGCGTGAAGCGCTCGCCCCAGCCGGCCGGCGGCGTGGCGTCGAGCCGCACGCCGTGGCGCAGGCCGGTGTTGCGCGCGACGAAGCGCACGTCGGTCAGCAGGAGCGGTTCGGCCTTGCGCTGCTCGTCGGTCCAGCGCACCGTGCCGCCTTCGATGACCAGCTCGCGCTGCGCGAAAAACCAATCGGCGCCGCGGGTCTCTCCGGTGGTGTCGGTCTCCATGTGCAAACCAGCCACATGGAGTTTTCCCTGAGTGTCGCGGCGCACGTCGAGCTGCGGACCCTCGATGTAGAGCTGCTCGAAATTGAGGCGCCACAGCGAGCGCGGCGACACGCTGGCCACCACGCGCACGAGGCGAAGGGCCTCGCGCCTGTCGGCATCCTGCAGCACCACGTCGCGCAGTTCGAAGGCCGGGAAAAGCCCTTCGGAGCGGGCGGTGATCGATCCGATGCGGACCGGCACGCCGATGGCCTTGCTAGCCTGTGCTTCCAGAGCCCCGCGAAAATCGCCGATTCGCGGCACAATCCACGCGTGTAGGACAACGACTGACAGCGCCAGCAGAAGCCATGCAGCGATCAACAGACCCAGCAGCCAGCGCGCCGTCACAGCGGTTATTTTGAGCAGACGTGAAGGGGTAGACGCCGTGTCGTTCATTGAGGATCGCGCTGTGTCGGGAATTATGACCGCCAGCATTCAGAGGGGTTCCACGGAAACCAGCATCAGTGTGAACCAGTTGCCAGCCACTTCGACGCAAACAGCGTTCTCCTCCTACTCGCGCTTCGTGCAGCGCCTGCGTCGCAGGTATGCGGCCGAGCTTTCATTGCTTCCCCCTGGCGCGCCGCGGCGCGAGTCGATGACGGTGGCTTACGAGGCATTGCGCCTGCGTGGGGACAGCGTCGGCGATGCCCTGAGGATTGTGCGGCAGCTCGTGATGGAGCGGCTTGTAACTCTTGATTGCGACGCGCAGGCGCCGCTGGCCGTGGTGACCACCGCGGTCACCGAGCTGGCCGAGCTGGCACTCGACATCGCCTGCCGGGACGCCTGCCACGAACTCGACGCCGTGCACGGCGCGCCGCTGGGCCCCGACGGCCAGCGCGCGCAGCTGTGGATCGTCGGCATGGGCAAGCTCGGCGCGCGCGAGCTCAACGTGTCGAGCGACATCGACCTCATCTACCTCTACGACCTGGACGGCGAGACCCGCGGCGACGCCGACGGGCGCGGCCGGCTGTCCAACCAGGAGTACTTCGCGCGTGCCGTGAAGCGCATCTACGCGCTGGTGGGCGACACCACCGAGCACGGCTTCGTGTTCCGCGTCGACCTGGCGCTGCGGCCCAACGGCAACTCGGGCCCGAGCGTGGTCTCGCTCGACGCGCTGGAAGAATATTTCCAGGTGCAGGGCCGCGAGTGGGAGCGCTTCGCCTGGATGAAGAGCCGCGTGGTGGCCCCGCGCGACGTGGTGCAGGCAGGCCAGGCCCAGTCGCTGCGCGGCGCGGTGCTGCCATTCGTGTTCCGCCGCTACCTCGACTACAGCGTGTTCGATTCGCTGCGCGTGCTGCACCGTCAGATCCGCGAGCAGTCGGCGCGCCGCAGCGCCGGCCGGCCCGAGCGCGCCAACGACGTGAAGCTGTCGCGCGGCGGCATCCGCGAGATCGAATTCACCGTGCAGCTGCTGCAGGTGGTGCGCGGCGGCCAGTTCCCCGAGTTGCGCACGCGCCCCACGCTCGATGCGCTGCAGCGCCTGGCGCGCGCCAACCTGATGCCGCAGGAAACCGCCGATGCGCTGGCCGCGGCCTACGAGTTCCTGCGCCGCGTGGAGCACCGCATCCAGTACCTCGACGACCAGCAGACCCACGTGCTGCCGGTGGCCGACGACGACCTGCGCTGGATCGCCCAGACCATGGGCTATGCCGATTGCTGCCCCTTCCTCGCGCAACTCGACACGCACCGCGAGTTCGTCGCGCAGGAGTTCGACAAGCTGCTCGGCGGCGAGAAGCCCTGCAACGGCAAGTGCAGCGGCAAGAAGGCCGCCGCGCCCGCCGAGCTGGCCGACCTGCTCGGCGACCTGCCGCAGGTCTTTGCAGAACGCATCCGCGACTGGTGCGAGCAGCCCCGCGTGCTGGCCCTGCGCGAGGAAACCCGCGTGCGGCTGCGCCAGCTGGTGCAGCGCACCGGCGTGTGGCTCAAGGAGGCCGACGGCGACGGACCGGGGCAGACGCCGCGCCACGTCGACGCCGCCATGCGCTGGGCCGACTGGATCGAGCCGCTGATGCGCCGCGAGAGCTACCTCGCATTGCTGGTCGAACGGCCCGCCGTGCAGGAACGCCTGCTGCGCCTGCTGGGCGCGGCCAGATGGCCCGCGCGCTACCTGATGCAGCATCCCGGCGTGATCGACGAACTGGCGAGCGACGAGATGCTCTCCGGCCGCTTCGTGGCCGCCGAGTTCGAGCGCGAACTGGAGGCACGCCACGCATCGCTGACCCGCACCGGCGAGGCCGACGAGGAACGCCTGCTGAACCTGCTGCGCCACGCCCACCATGCCGAGGTGTTCCGCACGCTGGCACGCGACGTGGACGGCCGCATCACCGTCGAGCAGGTGGCCGACGACCTGAGCGCCCTGGCCGACACCACGCTGCGCGTGACCGCCCGCTGGTGCTGGCCGCACGTGCGCAACCGCCACCGCGAGGAGCCGCAGTTCGCGATCATCGGCTACGGCAAGCTGGGCGGCAAAGAGCTGGGCTACGGCAGCGACCTCGACATCGTGTTCGTCTACGACGATGACGACGAGCGGGCCGGCGAGGTGTACGCGGCCTATGTGCGCAAGCTCATCAACTGGCTCACGGTGAAGACGCGCGAGGGCGACCTGTTCGAGATCGACACCGCGCTGCGGCCCAACGGCAACTCCGGCCTGCTGACCACCAGCTTCGAGGCCTACGAAAAGTACCAGCTCGGCCGCGGCAGCAACACCGCCTGGACCTGGGAACACCAGGCCATGACCCGCGCGCGATTCGTGCTGGGCAGCAGCGACCACGGCGCCGAACTCGGCGCGCGCTTCGACCAGGTGCGCGAGGCCGTGCTGGTGTCGCCGCGCGACCGCGAGGCGCTGAAGGCCGAGATCATCGCCATGCGCGAAAAGCTGCGCGGCGCGCGGCCGGTGAAGGCCGGCCGATTCGACGTGAAGCACAGCCCCGGCGGCATGGTCGATGCCGAGTTCGCGGTGCAGTTCCTGGTGCTGTCGTCCTCGGGCGAGCATCCCGAGCTGATTCCCAACGTGGGCAACATCGCGCTGCTGCTGCGCGCCGAACTGGCCGGGCTGCTGCCCGAAGGCGTGGGCCGCAGCGCGGCGCGGGCTTACCGCGAGCTGCGCCGCGTGCAGCATCGCGCGCGCCTGAACGAAGAACCGACGCAAGTCACCCCGCCCGCACTGGCCGCCGAGCGCGACGCCATGCTGGCGCTCTGGAAGGCGGTATTTGGCTGACGGCACCCGCACCCCACTGGGCACCGCGCTGGCCGCCTGCACGGTGGCCGTCGCCGTCTTCCTCGCGGGTTGCGCGAGCGGCCCGCGTTCCGGCGGCGGTGGCGCCACCGGCGGCCGCGACGGCCCCGGCACCAATATTCCGCCCGACCTGGCGCGCGTGCCCGACGCCGAGCCCCGCATCGAACCCATACGCACCAGCGGCGGCACCGCCAAGCCCTACACGGTGCTGGGCCGCGGCTATGCGCCGATCACCGACGACCAGCCGTTCCGCGAATCGGGGCTGGCCTCCTGGTACGGGACCAAGTTCCACGCGCAGTCGACGTCGAGCGGCGAGCCCTACGACATGTACGCCATGACGGCCGCGCACAAGACGCTGCCGCTGCCGAGCTATGTGCGCGTGCGCAACCCGGCCAACGGCCGCGAGGTGATCGTGCGGGTGAACGACCGCGGCCCCTTCGTCGACGGCCGCGTCATCGACCTGAGCTACACCGCCGCGCTGAAGCTCGACCTGCTGCGCGGCGTGGCGCCGGTGGAGATCGAGCGGATCACCAACGAGGACATCCGCACCGGCGCATGGCGGCGGGATTCGGGCACGGCCTATGCGGCGGCAGCGCCTGCTGCTGCACCTGCTGCACCTGCTGCACCGGCTGCACCGGCTGCGCAGTTCGTTCCGGTGCGCGTGGCGTCATCCTCGTCCTTGTCGCGTGCGTCGAATGCGCAGCAGCCCGTGGCGGTGCCCGTCCAGTGGACGACGCCCGTCGCCGCGAGCAACAGCAGCGGCTACAACGACCTGCCGCCGCCCGCATCCACGATGCCGGTCGCGCCGCAGACGCCGATCGCTACCGTGCCGCCGGCCGGGGCCGAGCCGGAATCGGCGCAGTCGCCGCCATCCATTCCGCCGACGCGCCCCGCCATCGTGGTGACCGACCTGGCGCCGCTGCAGGCCGCGCCTTCGTCGCCGCCGCCGTTGCCCGCGGGCGCACCGGCGCCCTCCACTGCGCTGCAGGGCTTCTGGGTGCAGCTCGGCGCCTTCCGTGAGCGGGACGGCGCCGAAAGCATGCTGAACCAGGCCGCGCACGGCGTGCCTTCGCTGGCGCCGCAACTGCGCGTGTTCAGCGAGGCGGGCACGCACCGGCTGCAGGCCGGGCCGTTCCCGTCGCGCAGCGCGGCCAGTGAGGTCGTCACGCAGTTGCGCGACAGCCTGCGCATTTCGCCGATGGTGGTGGAGCGGCGCTGAGCCTTCAGGCGATCGCCTTGGCCGCGACTGGCAGGCGCATGCCG
Source organism: Variovorax sp. AB1(2024) (assembly GCF_037482385.2). NCBI lineage: Bacteria > Pseudomonadati > Pseudomonadota > Betaproteobacteria > Burkholderiales > Comamonadaceae > Variovorax > Variovorax sp. AB1(2024). The sequence continues at coordinate 704,396 of NZ_JBBHKP020000001.1, forward strand.
ACACCCAGGCGGTTCCAGCTGTTGATCTGCGCGATCGCCACCGAGAGTTCGGCGATTTCCTGGTCGTTGAAATTGGCCTTCAGCGCGGCGAACTCGGCATCGCGTTCGTCATGGCGGTCGGCCAGCCGCGTGAGCGACTCGGCCCAGGCCAGCGCGGCGCGCTCGCGGTCGCTGTAGAAGCTCACCTCGCGCCATGTCGGCAGGCTGTTGATGCGCTGCCATTCCTCGCCCTGCTTGCGCAGGTCGCGCACGTGCATGTCGAGGCAGTAGGCACAGCCGTTGACCTGCGAGACACGTGCGAAGACGAGATCGATCAGCACCTTGCCCAGCGTGCTCGCCTCGAGCGTGGCATTGACCGACAGAAAAGCCTCGAAGGACTTCGGGGCGAGCTTGGACCAGTTGAGGCGCAAAGTGGGGTTCATGGGTTTCTCCAGTTGGGTTGCAATGAAATCTGACTGCTCACCCACTGAAGACGGACGGGCCCCACGCCCTGTGACACGCCGCGCGAACTATTTCGAAGAAAAAAGCTGCGCGATGCGCGCCAGCTTGTCGGGGTTGCGCTGCGCGCGGATGCGCACGATGCGGCCGTCCTCGATCTCGAAGGTCTGGGCCGATTCGAGTTCGCCGCCGAGAAAGCGCAGCATGCCCGGCTCGCCGTTGATGTCGACGATTTCCATGCGCACCGCCGGCCCCATGCGGCGCCAGAGCGCAAAGTAGAGCTGCGCCACGCGCTGGCTGCCATGAAGGCTCTTGCCGAAGGTCGGCACCTTGCCGCCGCCGTCGCCGATGAGCTCGGCGTCCTCGGCCATCAGCGCCTTCAATTCATGCAGGCTGCCGCGCGCGGCGGCATCGGCAAAGGCGCGCAGCAGGCGCTCATGGGTCTCGCGCGGCACGCTGAAGCGCGGGCGCCCCTCCTGCACCTGGGCCTTGGCGCGGTGCACCAGTTGCCGGCAGGCGGCCTCGCTCTTGCCGAGGGTGCGGGCGACTTCTTCGTAGTCGGCATCAAACACCTCGCGCAGCAGGAAAGCCGCGCGGGCCTCCGGAGCGAGGCGCTCGAGCACGGCCAGGAAGGCGACGGAGATGTTGTCGGCGCGCTCGAGCAGTTGCTCGGGGGTCGCGGGGGTCGCGGGGGAATGGGGCGCGCCGGTGAGCGTAGGCTCGGGCATCCAGGCGCCGATGTAGTGCTCGCGCTGGACCTTGGCGGCGCGCAGGCGGTCGATCGACAGGCGGGTGACGACGGTCACGAGCCAGGCCTCGGCGCTGTCGAAGGCGTCCTTGGCGGCTTCGTGCCAGCGCAGCCAGGCGTCTTGCACGACCTCTTCCGCCTCGGCAACCGAGCCGAGCATGCGGTAGGCGATGCCCTGCAGGCGAGGGCGGTGGCGGTTGAAGGTGAGGGTGGCGTCGTCCATGGCTGCTAGACGGCTGGCACACGCGGTTTGTGACACCCGCCCCAAAAAAATCGCCCCGGGGTGCGGGGCGAGTTCTTTCTTCGTTTATGCGCCCTGGTATTCGGGCTTGGGGCCGAGCGAAGCGGCCAGTTCCTTGCGGTAGCGGTTCAGTTCCTGGACCGTCTTGAAGCTGCGGTCCATGAGCAGGCTCAGGTTGTGTAGGATGCGCTCGCCGACCTTGGTTTCCCAGACGGCGTCGAACTTGATCTGCTTGTCGAGCCAGTGCTCGAGCCAGTCAGGGTCGGGCATGCGGCTCTGGATGGTGTCGTTGGGGAACAGCGCCTTGTTGACGTGCAGGTTCGTCGGATGCAGCGCCTGCGCCGTGCGGCGGGCGCTGGCCATGAGGACGCCGACCTTGGTGAACGCGGCACGGGCCTCGTCGCCGAACTTTTCCATGGCGCGCTTCATGTAGCGCAGGTAGGCGCCGCCGTGGCGGGCTTCGTCCTGGCTCAGCGTGGTGTAAATGTGCTTGATGACCGGCTCGGTGTGCCACTGGGCGGCACGGCGGTACCAGTGGTTGAGGCGGATCTCGCCGCAGAAGTGCAGCATGAGGGTTTCGAGCGGGGGCGCCGGGTCGAAGTCGAAGCGCACCTCGTGGAGTTCGGCCTCGGTGGGAGCGTGCTTGGGGCTGAAGCGCTTCAGGTACTCCATGAGCACCAGCGAGTGCTTCTGCTCTTCGAAGAACCAGATCGACATGAAAGCCGAAAAATCGCTATCGTGGCGGTTGTCGCGCAGGAACATCTCGGTGGCCGGCAACGCAGCCCACTCGGTGATGGCGTTCATCTTGATGGTCTGCGCCTGCTCTTCCGTCAGCAAAGAAGCGTCGAACGACTGCCAGGGAATATCCTTGTCCATGTCCCAGCGGACGGATTCGAGTTGTCTGAAAAGTTCCGGATAGAGCATCAATGTCTTTCTATGGCCGTCGATTTTAGTCGGCCCGTTTGGCGCGACCATGACAGACGCGCGATGATGCGTATACGCGCGCCCTCGCGGCGCGGATGCGCATTCCCCCTTTTTGACCAGGAGTCCGCCATGCGAACCCGTTCCCGATTGTCGGCTCTAGTGGGCCTCGTACCGGCTATCTCCCTGCTGGCGAGCCTGTTTACCGCCGTTCCGGCCAGTGCGCAGACACCGCCGGCAGCCATCGCCCCGGCGGAGGCTGCAGGATGCCCCGCCATCCTCCAGCACACCTTCCCGCGGCTGCAGGATGAAAAACCCCAGACCTTGTGCCAGTACTCCGGCAAGGTGGTCCTGGTGGTCAACACGGCCAGCTTCTGCGGATTCACGCCGCAATACAAGGGCCTGGAGGCGCTGGACATGAAATACCGCTCGCGCGGCCTCGTGGTGCTGGGCTTCCCATCGAACGACTTCTCCCAGGAATCGGGCTCGAACAAGGAAATCGCGGACTTCTGCGAGAGCACCTTCGGGGTGAAATTCCCGATGTTCGCCAAGTCGTCGGTGCGCGGCACGGAGGCGAATCCGCTGTTCAAGCAGCTGGCGCAGGCCTCGGGCACCACGCCCAAGTGGAATTTCTACAAGTATCTGATCGGGCGCGACGGCAAGGTCGTGCAGGCGTGGTCGAGCATGACCGCGCCAGACGAAAACGGTTTCGTGAGCGTCATCGAGAAGCAGCTCGGACCAAATTGAGACTGCACAGTTCACAGAAAGACGGATCGGTAATATTATTTACCGATGCGTCCAAATCAATGTGAACTGAGCGAAACAAACGTTTACCACTGCGGCGGGAACCGTGCCGCAGCCGCTTCGCTCCTAACTTGCGTGGGCAGTGATTGCCCACCAGTTTTCATGTTGCGAGGTCTTCCGGACGCCTGCCGTCCGGTCGAAATCCCGAGGCGATTCTTCTCCTCCTCCCTCCCTCCCTCCTTCGCGTCGGGGCGCCTCGCAGCATTTTTGTCTTCTGGCCGGGCGGGGGTTGTGCGATGACGCAGCCCACCCGCATCGCCGTCATCGGCGCCGGCATCTCGGGACTGGCCGCGGCGCATACGTTGCGTGACGCGGCTGCCGTCACCCTCTTCGAAGCCAGTGACTACTTCGGTGGCCACGCCCACACGGCGACGATCGAGCTTGCGCGCTCGCCCGCCGATGCCACCCGCGTCGCGCACGGCGTGGACACCGGCTTCCTGGTCTACAACGACCGCACCTATCCCCACCTGATCCGGCTTTTCTCCGATCTAGGCGTCGAGACCGCCGAGTCGGACATGTCGTTCTCGGTCCAGGCCACGCGTGACGACGGCCGCCCGCTCGAATGGAGCGGCAACAACCTCGACACCGTGTTCGCGCAGCGCCGCAACCTGTTCGACGCCCGCTTCCTGGGCATGCTGCGCGACCTGCTGCGCTTCAACCGCCTGACCACCCGCATCGCCGAGGCCGGCACCGAGGGCGAGCTGGCCCAGCCGCTCGGCGAATTCCTCGATGCCAACTGCTTCGGCGCGGCGTTCCGCGACTGGTATTTCCTGCCGATGATGGGCTGCATCTGGAGCTGCTCGACCACGCAGATGCTGGCGTTCCCGGTGGCCACCATGATCCGGTTCTGCCACAACCACGGCCTGATCCAGATCGCCAACCGGCCGCAGTGGCGCACAGTGCGCGGCGGTTCGCGCAACTACGTCGAGAAAATCGTCGCCGGCCTGCCCGACAAGCGCCTGAACACCCTCGTGCGGCGCATCACCCGCACCGAGAACGGCGTGCTGCTGGCGACCGACGCCGGCACCGAGCGCTTCGACCACGTCGTGCTGGCCACCCACTCCGACCAGTCGCTGGCAATGCTGGGCGACGCCAGCCCGGCCGAGTCGGCCGTGCTGGGCGCGATCCGCTACCAGCCGAACCACGCCGTGCTCCACACCGACGCGGCCGTGCTGCCGCGGCACCGCTCGGCCTGGGCCGCCTGGAACTACGAGCGGGCCGCCGTCGGCGAGCGCGAATCGGGCCGGGTCTGCCTGCACTACCTGCTGAACAAGCTGCAGCCGCTGCCCTGGGAGCAGCCGGTCGTCGTTTCGTTGAATCCGGTTCGCGAGATCCAGCGTAGTCAGGTCATGGCGGAATACGACTACGACCACCCGGTGCTCGACCTTGCCGCGATCCGCGCGCAGGCCGAGGTGCCGGCCCTGCAAGGCCAGCGCAACACCTGGTTCGCGGGCGCCTGGATGGGCTACGGTTTCCACGAGGACGGCCTGAAGGCCGGCCTGGCCGCCGCCGCGGGCCTGCGCGCGCGGTTGTCCCCCGGCAGCGACGCGACCGCGAGGCGCGCGGCATGACACCGACGCAGGCCGTGCCGCTGATGGGCTTCGGGGAAGTCCGCCATGCACGCCTGCGCCCGGCGCGCAACGCCTTCGCCTATCCGACCTATTTCCTGATGCTGCCGATGCGCACGCTGCGCGCGCATGGCAGCGAGGCCGTGGCGCTCAATCGCCGGGCCGCGATTTCCTTCCACGACGTCGACCACGGCGACGGCCGAGCGCCGCAGCAAGGCGGCGCGCTGGCCTGGCTCGACGAACTGCTGGCCGCCCACCGCATCCACGACGCCACCGGCGAAGCCTGGCTGCACTGCTACCCACGCGTGTTCGGCTACACCTTCAAGCCGGTGAGCTTCTGGTATTGCCACACGCCTGAAGGCGTGCTGCGGGCGATCGTGGTCGAGGTGAACAACACCTTCGGCGAGCGCCACTGCTACCTGCTCGACCGCCCGGTGTACGGCGCCGAGCTCAAGGCCGCGAAGGCTTTCCACGTCTCGCCGTTCTGCCAGGTCAGCGGCGGCTACCGGTTCCGCTTCTTCGTCGATGCCGAGCTGACGCGGACCGTGGTGCGCATCGACCACGACGACGCCGAAGGCCCGCTGCTGCAGACCAGCGTGAGCGGCCAGCTCGCCCCCATGGACGCGGCCAGCGTGCGGCGCGCGCTGTGGCGCTACCCGGCGATGACCTTCGGGCTGATCGCGCGCATCCACTGGCAGGCCGCCAGGCTCTGGCTCAAGCGCGTGCCGTTCGTCGCCAAGCCGGCGCCGCCCACCCATTTCGTTTCACGCGACAACCAGCAGCAGGCGAATCCATGAGCGCCGCGCCGGGCCGCCCCAAGCAAGCTCGCACCGCAGTGCGCAGCATGAAGGTACTTCAATGACTTCCTCCCTCACCACTGCCTCCCGCTTCTCGCTGCCCCAGGATGCGCCCGGCGCCGCACGCACCGTGCTCGGCCTGCTGCAGCGGCTGGCTTACGGCTCGCTCACCGTGCGCCTGCCGGACGACTCCGTGCGGCACTTCGGCGCCACGCCCGGCAGCGGGCCCACCGCGTCGCTCACGCTGCGCAACTGGAACGTGTGCAAGGCCGCGCTCAAGTCGGGCGACATCGGCTTTGCCGAGAGCTACATCGCGGGCGACTGGACCACGCCCAACCTCACCGAGCTGATCAAGGTGTTCATCGCCAACCGCCGCGCAATCGAAGACGTGGTGTACGGCAACTGGTTCGGCCGCCTGGTGTACCGGGTGCGGCACCTCATGAACCGCAACAGCAAGGCCGGCAGCTCGCGCAACATCCATGCGCACTACGACCTGGGCAACGCGTTCTACAAGCTCTGGCTCGACGAGACGATGAACTACTCGTCGGCCTGGTTCGAGGGCGACCTCTCCAAGCCGATGCCCGGTGCGCAGCGCGCCAAGGTGCGCCGCGCGCTCGAACTCGCAGCCGTGAAACCCGGCGACCGCGTGCTCGAGATCGGCTGCGGCTGGGGCGCGCTGGCCGAGATGGCCGCCGTCGACTTCGGCGCCTCGGTGACGGGCGTGACGCTCTCGACCGAGCAACTGGCCTTCGCGCAGCAGCGCACCGCCGGCCTGCGCGCGGACCTGCGCCTGCAGGACTACCGCGACATCTCGGACGCGCCCTTCGACGCGGTCTGCTCCATCGAGATGGTGGAGGCCGTGGGCCGCGAGTACTGGCCGACCTACTTCCGCAGCGTAAGCCGGCTACTCAAGCCGGGCGGCCGCGCCTGCGTGCAGAGCATCGTGATCGACGACCAGCTGTTCGACCGCTACATCGACTCGACCGACTTCATCCAGCAGTACATCTTCCCGGGCGGCTGCCTGCCGTGCCCGCGCGAGTTCCGCCGCGAGGCCGAGGCCGCGGGGCTGGAGGTGGTGGACGAGTTCGCCTTCGGCGCCGACTACGCCGAGACGCTGCGCCGCTGGCGCGAGAGCTTCCTGGGACAGCGCGCGCAGATCCTGCAGCTGGGCTTCGACGAGCGCTTCATGCGCATCTGGGAGTTCTACCTGGCCTACTGCGAGGCCGCGTTCTCGCAGGCCAACATCGACGTGGTGCAGTACACGCTGCGCAAGCGCTAGATCGCGCGGACCTTGGTGTCGTCTTCCTTCGGACCCCTGGCCGGCTTGCGCTACGGCCTTCTCGGGCTGCCGCTCGCCTTTGTCGCGCTGCCGCTCTACGTGCTGCTGCCCAACCACTACGCGCGCGCCTTCGGCGTGCCGCTGGCCACGCTGGGCGCCGTGCTGCTGGGCGCGCGGCTGCTCGATGCGCTGATCGATCCGCTGCTCGGGCGGCTCAGCGACCGGCTGCACGCGCGCTCGGCGCACGCGGTGCTGGGCGGCGGCGCCGTCGCGGCCGGCGTGCTGCTGCTGGGCTTCGGGCTGCTGTTCTTTCCGCAGGCGCTGGTCGATCCGTCGAGCCATGGCGCGCTGCTGGTGGCGGCGGCCGTGCTGCTGGCGCTGACCTACGCGGGCTACAGCATGCTGAGCATCGCGCACCAGTCGTGGGGCGCGATGCTCGGCGGCGACGCCCTGCAGCGCGGGCGCATCGTCGGCTGGCGAGAAGGCCTGGGGCTGGTCGGCGTGGTGCTCGCCTCGGTGATCCCGACGCTGGCGGGGCTGCCCGCGATGGTGGCGCTGTTCGGCGTGCTGCTGGTGATCGGCTGGGTGCTCTGGACGCGGGCGCCACGGCCCGTGCGTGGCAGCGCTGCGCATCAAGAGGTCGACCTGCGGCTGCCGCTGCGCCGCCCGGCATTCCGCCGGCTGCTGGCGGTGTTCGTGCTCAACGGCATCGCGAGCGCGGTGCCGGCCACGCTGGTGCTGTTCTTCGTGCAGGACCGGCTGCGCGCCCCGGCCGCGCTGGAGCCGGCCTTCCTGGGCCTGTACTTCGTGATGGCGGCGGCGTCGATTCCGGCGTGGCTGCGCATCGTGAAACGCTTCGGGCTGGCGCGTTCGTGGCTCGGCGGCATGTGCATGTCGGTGGCGGTGTTCGCCTGGGCCGGCGCGATGGGCGCGGGCGACGCTGTGCCGTTCCTGGTGGTGTGCGCGCTGTCGGGCTTCGCGATCGGCTCCGACCTGGTGCTGCCGGGCGCCCTGCTGGCCGGGATCATTGCCGACGCCGGCGACCAGCCGCACGCCGGCGCCTACTTCGGCTGGTGGAATTTCGCGACCAAGCTCAACCTGGCGCTGGCGGCGGGACTGGCGCTGCCGCTGCTCGGACTGGCCGGTTATGTGCCCGGCGCGCGCGAGGCAGGCGCGCTGCAGGCGCTGTCGCTGGCCTATTGCCTGCTGCCCTGCGTGCTCAAGGTGCTTGCGGGCGCCTCGCTGTGGGCACTGGTGATTCGCCCGGCGGCGGCATCGCAGCAGCCCATGCCGGTCTCGAAGGCCGCGCCTTGAAGCCGCTGAATCCTCCGCTCGCCGACTGGAAGGGCAAGACCGCGTGGATCGTCGGCGCGTCCACCGGCATCGGCCGGGCGACGGTGCTGGCGCTGCTCGAGCACGGCGCGCGGGTCGGCGTGTCGGCGCGCAACGCCGAGGCGCTCGAAGAACTGGCGCTGCTGCACAACCATGCAGGCCAGCCGCCGCGCGTGATCGTGCTGCCGCTCGACGTGCGCGACAGCGCCGCGGTGGCCGCCGCGCATGCGCAGCTGCTGGCGGCCACGGGCGCCATCGATTTCGTGCTCTTCAACGCCGCCACCTATGGCGCGCTGCGCGCCGATGCGTTCTCGCTCGAGCAGATGCTGGCGCACCAGCAGGTCAACTACGTCGGCGCGCTCAATGTGCTGGCGGCGGTGCTGCCCGGCTTCGTGGCGGGCGGTGCGGGGCATGTGTCGATCACCGGCAGCGTGGCCGGCTTTCGCGGGCTGCCCAAGAGCCTGGCCTACGGTCCGACCAAGGCGGCGCTCACCAACCTGGCCGAGGTGCTGTACGTCGACCTGCATGCGCGCGGCATCGGCGTGAGCGTGGTGCAGCCGGGCTTCGTCGACACTCCGCTCACGGCGAAGAACGATTTCAGGATGCCGGCGCTGATCACCCCCGCCCAGGCGGCCGAGGCCATGCTCGAGGGCTGGCGCCGGGGCGATTTCGAGATCCACTTCCCGCGCCGCTTCACCTTCTGGATGAAGCTCATGCGGCTGTTGCCCTATCGGCTGTACTTCCCGGCGGTGGCGCGGTTCACCGGCTTGTGACGGTAGCGGAAGGATTCTTCGCGAGACGCCGTGGAACCGGCTTGGCCGGGCCACCGGTGTCGCCCCCGGCGAGGGGGAAGGAGAAGCGACACGCAGTGCGCGAAGCCTGGGGGAGAGTCAAGGCTTCGTGTCGATGAAGCTGGGGCGCAGCATCAGCTTGTCGTACAGCTTGGCGAGGTTGGCGTGGTCGGCGCGCCACTCGATCTCGGGGAAGCGCAGGTCCAGCCAGCCGAGCGTGCAGCCGACCGCGATGTCCGACAGGCTCAGGTGGATGCCGCTGCAGAAGGGCTTGTCGCCCAGCCCCTTGGCCATGGCCGCGACGCCGTCCAGCACCTTGGTGCGCTGGCGCTCGATCCATGCCGCGCTGCGTTCGCCGTCGTTGCGGCCGGACCAGGTGGCTTCCAGGCGCCAGAGCACCCCGGCGTCCATGACGCCGTCGGCCAGAGCTTCCCAGGTCTTGACCTCGGCGCGCTCGCGGCCTTGCTGGGGAATCAGCTTGCCGACCGGAGACAGGGTGTCGAGGTATTCGACGATCACGCGCGAGTCGAACATCGCCTCGCCGCCTTCCATGATCAGGCAGGGCACCTTCCCCAGGGGATTGGAGCTGGCGATGGTGGTTTCGGCAGCCCAGACGTCTTCGATCAGGAACTGGTAATCGAGCCGTTTCTCGGCCAGCACCACACGCACCTTGCGCACATACGGGCTGGCGGCCGATCCGATCAGTTTCATGAAGGCTCTCTCCCCAAACTATGACAACATTAGTTAATAGTCATTTTAGGTGAATGGGAAAACCGGAGGTCCGAATCGGCCCCGATGTGTCGGGCCGGCCCCACGGACCGCCGGCCGCCTAAAATTGAGGCATGAGCTTTTCCACCGTTTCCGCCCTTTCCCCCCTTGATGGCCGTTACGCGGCCAAACTCGCGGCGTTGCGCCCGCTGATGAGCGAACAGGGCTATATGCACCGGCGCGTGCAAGTCGAGGTGGCGTGGTTCATTGCGCTGTCCGACTGCGGCTTCGCCGAATTCAAGCCCCTGACGGGCGGCGCCCGCAAGTACCTGCTGGGCCTGGTGTCCCACTTTTCCGAGGCCGACGCGCTGGCCATCAAGGAAATCGAGAAAACCACCAACCACGACGTGAAGGCCGTCGAATACTGGATCAAGTCCAAGTTCGAGGCCCGGCCCGAGCTGCTGGCCGCCGCCGAGTTCGTGCACTTCGCCTGCACCAGCGAAGACATCAACAACACCAGCCACGCCCTGCAGATCCAGGCCGCGCGCGACAAGGTCATGCTGCCGGCCATCGACGGGCTGATCGCCAAGCTGCGCGAAATGGCGCACCAGTTCGCCGATGTGTCGATGCTCTCGCGCACGCACGGCCAGACCGCCAGCCCGACCACCGTGGGCAAGGAAATCGCCAACGTGGCGGTGCGCCTGTCGAAGGCGCGCGCGCAGATCGCCTCGGTGCAGCTGCTGGGCAAGATGAACGGCGCCGTGGGCAACTACAACGCCCACCTCGCCGCCTGGCCGGAGTTCGACTGGGAAGCCTTCAGCCGCAAGGTCATCGAGACGCCCGCGCCGCTGGGCCTGGGCCTGAGCTTCCAGCCCTACAGCATCCAGATCGAGCCGCACGACTACATGGCCGAGCTGTTCGACGCGGTGGCGCGTGCCAACACCATCCTGATCGACTTCTCGCGCGACATCTGGGGCTACGTGAGCCTGGGCTACTTCAAGCAGCGCCTGAAGAAGGGCGAGATCGGCTCCTCGACCATGCCGCACAAGGTCAACCCCATCGACTTCGAGAACGCCGAAGGCAACCTGGGCCTGGCCAACGCGGTGCTGCGCCACCTGAGCGAGAAGCTGCCCATCAGCCGCTGGCAGCGCGACCTGACCGACAGCACGGTGCTGCGCAACATCGGCGTGGCCTTCGGCTACGCCACGCTGGCCTATGCCAGCCTGGCCACCGGCCTGGGCAAGCTCGAACTCAACGAGGAAGCGCTGGCCGAAGACCTCGACGCCTCGTGGGAAGTGCTGGCCGAGCCGATCCAGACCGTGATGCGCCGCTTCGGCGTGCAGGGCGCCTACGAGCAGCTCAAGGAAGTGACGCGCGGCAAGACCGTGACGGCCGAGGCGCTGCACGGGCTGATCCGCTCGCTGGAAATTCCGGAAGAGGAAAAGGCCCGCCTGCTGGCGATGACGCCGGCCAGCTACGTCGGCAAGGCTGCCGAGCTGGCCAAGCGCATCTGATGGCACTCAAGTCCACCATCTTCAAGGCCACTCTCGCGGTGGCCGACATCGACCACGGCTACTACGCCGACCATGCGCTGACGCTGGCGCGCCACCCCAGCGAAACCGACGAGCGGATGATGATCCGGCTGGTCGCGCTCGCGCTGAACGCGCACCAGCTGCAGGACATCTGCAACGGCGACGGCACGCTGGCCTTCGGCGCCGGCCTGTCGAACGTCGACGAGCCCGACGTGTGGCTGCGCGACTTCACCGGCGAGGTGAAGATCTGGATCGAGGTCGGCCAGCCGGAGGACAAGCCCATCATCAAGGCCTGCGGCAAGGCGGACGAAGTGATCGTCTATTGCTTCAACCACGCGGCCGAGATCTGGTGGCGAGGCATAGAGAACAAGCTGACGCGGCCGCAGAACCTCAAGGTCTACCGCGTGCCGACCGCTGCCTCGCAGGCACTGGCCGCGCTCGCGCAGCGCAGCATGCAGCTGCAGGCGACGATCCAGGAAAACACGCTGACGCTGGGCGACGGCACGAACAGCATCGACGTCGAGCTGCTGCGCTGGAAGTAACACCGCGCGGCTAGACCGCCGGCATCATCTCGCCGCACTGCCAGCACTGCTCGAAGCCGCCTTCGACGTGCTCGCCGCACACGCACTGCCAGCTGCGCTGCGGACGATGCTGCAGCTCGTGCAGCAGGCGCCTGGCAAGGTCGAACTGGGTCTCGTCGTCGATCCAGATTTCGGGCAGGCACTGGTCGGGCGGCAGCTGGCCCATGACCGCGCCGAGAAACTCGCGCTGCACGGTGGCGGCCACGCCCTCTTCGCGCAATGCATGCGCCCACACGGTCGCGATGGCGAGGTTGGGAGCTTGCGCGAGGCGGCGCATCGTCAGGGCGCCCAGTTCTGCTCGTTGTCTGGGTCGAACCCGGGTTCGGCGGCGGACGGCGGCGGTTCTGCCTCGCGCGCGCGCTCCGCATAGCGGTTGAAGCGCCAGGCCGAGTCTTCCATGGTGATGCGGCGCCAGGTGGCGCGCTTCGCTACCGGCGTCATGGCGGGCCAGAGCTGCACTTCGTCGAAACTGCGGCCGCAGCCCTTGCATTCGTCGTCGCCCTGGCTGGTGGAGCAGATCGCGATGCAGGGGGTGTCGGGCGTGCTTTCGTACCAGGCCATCCATGCGGCCCAGGCCTTGGGCGGAAAGCCGACCTCGTCGACCTCCTCCTCGTGATGAAAGACCATGAGCGCGTAGACCTCGGCCAGCGCCCGCAGCTCGGGGCCCAGCGTGACCCCGTCGGGCGAGGGCGATTTCTCGCGCCAGTGATTGATGGCGGCCTCGATGTCGGTGATGTGTATGGCGGCCATGAAGAATGAAGAATCCAGCGAGCGGGGATCATAGACCGGCAATGCCCCGAAGCCGTGAAGGGCCATGATTGCTACAAAACAAGGAGCATCGGAGCCCCTGTTCATGCGCATTTTCAGCGCATTCTTTTTAAACCCCTGAAAACTTTCGGTTGCGCCGCCGATGTCTTCGATGCTCTAATCCCGCCCACGAAGGGGAGTAGCTCCCGACCGCCGTCCACGACGGCGCGAATCGTCAGGTCGTCAATACGAAGCAAAACACTTCCGGCCTGCCGGGCAGCGTACGCGCATTGTTTTTTGCGCGCGCGCCGTCGAGCCAGACCTTCGATTTGAACCTGTGCAGGTTTGGTCGAAGCGTTCGCGAGTCCCCGGTATCACCCGGCCTTTCTTCCTCGCTTTCGACCATCCGCCCAGGATGAATCGAAACGCATCGCCATGCGCCTTCGTCGTCGCCCTTCCAGGGGCGAGGCTGGGGCGCGACAACCAAGAGGAACCTATGGAACTGTTCATGGCCCCGGAATTCTGGGTCGCTGTCGGTCAGATCATCATGATCGACATCCTGCTCGGCGGCGACAACGCCGTCGTGATCGCACTGGCCTGCCGCAAGCTGCCGCCGCACCAACGCACCAAGGGCATCCTCTGGGGCACAGCCGGCGCCATCATCCTGCGCGTCATCCTGATCTTCTTCGCGCTCACGCTGCTGGCCATTCCGTTCCTGAAGCTGGTCGGCGCCATCCTGCTGGTGTGGATCGGCGTGAAGCTGCTGGCACCCGAGCATGACGACGCGCACGGCAACATCACCGGCAGCGACAAGCTGTGGGGCGCGGTCAAGACCGTGATCATTGCCGACCTCGTGATGAGCGTGGACAACGTGATCGCCATCGCCGGCGCCGCGCAAGGCGCGGGCGAAGGCCACCAGATGCCGCTCGTGATCTTCGGCCTGCTCGTGAGCATCCCGATCATCGTCTGGGGCAGCCAGCTCGTCATCAAGCTGATGGACAAGTTCCCGATGATCATCACCGCCGGCGGCATGCTGCTCGGCTGGATCGCCGGCACGATGGCCGTGTCCGACCCCGCGCTCGCCAACGCCGCTGCCTGGACCTGGGTGCCGAAGGTGCCGCAGACCGACACCATCAAGTACGCGGCCGGCGTTGGCGGCGCACTGCTGGTGCTGGTGATCGGCAAGTGGATTGCCGCCCGCCAGGCCCGCAACAAGCCGCAGACCCCGGTGACCACCGGCTGAGCATCGCTCGCAGCCACCGGACATCGATACCGCGAACTTCCGTCACAAGCCAGCCTCTGTCACTCTAACTATCTGAAGGAGCACGCCATGGAAAAGATCATTCTTTATATCGACGACGTCACCTACGCCTGTGAACAGTTCGCCGAACTCGCGCCCGACGCGAACAACGTCGTGGCGCGCCATTGGGTGCTGGTGGCCTGCGCGCCGCGCATGACGCATCGCATCAGCAAGTGGGTGAGCCACAGCGCGCGCGAGAATTGGCGCGCCAAGTGGTTCAGCAAGGTGCAGGCACAGATGCTGCCCCTGCTGGAGCGCAACGGCGGGCAGGTGACGCCGGTGCTGGCCAAGGGCCCGCTGGCCGAGCTGACCGCGCAGTTGAAGCGCGAGCACGGTGCCGCGCACGTGGTCGATGCGCGCCGTCCGAAGATCGGCGTCGACCTGGAGCCGGTGACGCCGGACCAGAAGCCGGCGCACCAGTCGGGCTGGGCCTTCCCGGGCGCGGTGATGGGCATGGGCGCACTGCTGGTGCTGGCGAACGAGCTGGCCGAGTAAGCGGCTCGCGTTCTCTTCTTCCACGAGCCCCGGCGCGGCAACGCACCGGGGCTCGTTTGTTTTGTCCGGGCACCCTGGGGTATCCTGCGCCGCATGCGCATCATCATCAAATGGCTGCTCAGCGCCGTCGCGCTGCTGGCGGTGGCTTATCTCTACAGCGGCGTCCAGGTCAACAGCTTCGGCTCCGCGCTGATTGCCGCGGCCGTCATCGGACTGCTCAACATGATCGTGCGGCCGGTGCTGGTGGTGCTGACGCTTCCCGTCACCATCGTCACGCTCGGGCTGTTCCTGTTCGTGATCAACGCGCTGCTGTTCTGGGCCGCCTCGGGGCTGCTCGCCGGCTTCCACGTGAACGGCTTCCTGGCCGCGCTGATCGGCTCGCTGCTTTACTCGCTGCTGGGCCTGCTGATCGAGTCCGCGCTGGGCGGGCTGCTGTCCAGGCGCTGAAGCAACAGACCTGCGCGGGCTACTTCAGCGGCGGCTCGGCCGCCTGTTCTTTCACCAGCACGTCCACCGCCCGCGCACGGGTGTCGATGATCGACGCCTCGTAGTGATCGACCGGCTTGCCGGACTGGCGGATCAGCTCCTGCGCTGCCTTGAAACGGTCTCGCGCGGCCGGATAGTCGAGGATCGCGACGTTGGCCTCGGCATCGGCGCGCACCGCGCGCAGCGTGTCGTTCTCCGCTCCGTAGAGGTTGGCCAGCGTGTGCCATGCCGTCGCATCGCGCGGGTTCGCGGCGACCCAATCGCGCAGCACGGGAATCATCGGTGCGGGCTGGCGCAGGGCGGTCGCGGCTTCGGCGGCGAGCATCATCTCCGGCCGCTCCTTCGACTTGGCGTCGAGCAGCGCGGCGGCCTTGGCCGGGGCGCCCGCGGCGAGTTCGATCTCGGCGCCGAGCCAGCGCGCCTGCTTGGCCGCGGCGGGGTCATCGGCCGTGCGAGCCGTCAGCCGCTCGGCCAGCGCGCGTGCCGCCTTGTAGTCCCGCAGTTCCTTCGCCGACAACGCCGCCGCGTAGAGCGTGCCGGCCTGCTGTGCCGGCGAGCTTTTCGCGAATTCGCCGGAGGACGCGGAATCGACCCACAGCCGCAGCACGTCGACACCCGGCCGCGTCAGCACGCGGGCGCGCGAAGCGATCATCGCGTGGTCCATGACGAGCGGCAGCGGCGGCGTGGCGTCCATGCGGAACTGGAAGCGGCCCTGCATGTCGGAGATGCGCTCCGTGGTCAGCGGATGGCTGCGCAGGTAGGGGTACGAGCCGTTGTCGTTCAGGCGCGAGGCGTACTGCAGCTTCTCGAACATCGCGGCGGCGCCCTGCGGCGCGAAGCCCGCCTGCGTCATCACGCCGAAGCCGACGCGGTCGGCCTCTCGCTCCATGTCGCGAGAGAAGTTCAGCTGGTTCTGCGCAAAGAGCGCCTGGCTGCCCATCATCACGGCCTGGCCGGCATCGCCGTTGCGGCTCTTGCCAGCCGCGATCATCCCGAGGATCAGGCCCGCGATCATCAGCGGCATCTGCTTGCCCTGCTTGCTCATGATGCGCGAGATGTGGCGCTGCGTGACGTGCGAGAGCTCGTGCCCCAGCACCGTCGCCAGCTCGTCGCGGCTGCCGACCGCGGCGACGAGACCCAGGTTCAGGCCCAGATAACCGCCGGGCAGCGCGAAGGCGTTGATGTTGCGGTCGCGTCCGAGCAGGATGGTCCAGGCAAAGCGCTCGTCGAGCTCGGGCGTGAGCTCGCCGCGCGCGCGGGCCGCCGCCAGCAGGCGCTGCCAGATGTCCTGCACATAGGCCGCGACCACGGGGTCGTCGATGTAGTCGGTGTCGCGATAGAGCTCGCGGGCGATCTGGTCGCCGAGGTGGCGCTCGGCGCTGGCGGTCATCTCGCCGCCGTCGCCCAGGCCGGGCAGGACCTGCATCTGCATCTGCGCCAGCGCGGGGGCCGGCAGCAGGGCCTGGGACGCTATCAAGAAAGTAGCGCAGAACGTCCGCAGGGCGGATGTCAGGCGGCGTCTTCTGAAGGGAGTGGGAGTCAAGCGCGGCATTCCTCGTCTGTGGCTCGGGCTCGTATGATGCATCTTCAAATCGAACGTTCACCATGAGCACTCTCACCCATTTTGACGCCCAGGGCCAGGCCCACATGGTCGACGTGGCCGGCAAGGCCTCCACCCACCGCGTGGCCGTGGCCACGGGCCGCATCGAGATGCAGGCGGCGACGCTGGCGCTGATCGAATCGGGAACGGCGAAGAAGGGCGACGTGCTGGGCATCGCCCGCATCGCGGGCATCCAGGCGGCGAAGAAGACGAGCGACCTGATCCCGCTGTGCCATCCGCTGGCGCTGACGCGGGTGGCGGTGGCGTTCGCCCTCGCCGACTCGGGCAACGCGCCGCAGGTGGCCTGCACGGCCACCGTCGAGACCGTGGGGCCGACCGGGGTGGAGATGGAGGCGCTGACGGCCGTGCAGGTGGCGCTACTGACGATCTACGACATGTGCAAGGCGGTGGACCGGGGGATGCGGATCACCGATGTGCACGTGCTGGAGAAGCATGGGGGGAAGTCGGGGAGTTGGGTGGCGGGGTAGCCCGGTTCAGTTCCAGCACGCGCTTGCAGCCGCCAGTGCCGCGTTGAAGCCCGTGTAGTTCTCGACGGATTTCCGGCCCGTGTGCGTGACGACATAGTCGCCGCAGCGGTCGCCTCCCATGGAACCCGTGCGCACTGCCTTCAGGGTGTAGCCGGTGCCCTTGTCGTTTGGCGTCAGCGCGATGTTGTAGTTCGCGGCGCCTTCGCCCGGCAAGGGTGAGGTGCTGAACTGGGTCTTGAACACGCCGCCGGCCGCGTTGATGTCTGTTCCGTCCGCCGTCTTGGCGTAGCTGTAGTTTTCGCTGTAGTGCCGCTCCAGCCATTGCTGGGCCTGCGCGAGCGAGGCCTTCGCCTGGGCGCGCTTGCCTCTGGCGATGTGCTCGCGGTAGTTCGGGTAGGCGATGGCGCTGAGGATCGCGATGATGACCACGGTGATCATCATCTCTATCAACGTGAAGCCCCGCGCGCGTGCTTGTCCGGCGCTCATCGGTGCTTCTCCACGGTCGTCTTCAGGCCGGGGATCTCGCGCCAGAAGATGCGCGCCTGGACGGTGTTCTTCTTCATCGTGATGTCGGTGTTCGGCCCCACGATCCGGGCGCAGGACAGGCCCGCCGCGCAGCGGGCGGTCGAGTCTTCCGGAATGGCGAAGCGCTGGTCGAGGCCGACGATGCCGATCACCTCGCCCGCGGCGCCGGCAATGCCGAAGAGATTCGGTGTCGTGGCAACGCCCGCGACCCCGTTCACCTGCACGTCGGCCCCGGCGCCGCTGTCGGCGCACATGACCTCCGCCGCCGCCTTCTTGTAGACGATGGGAATGTTGACGTCCTTGCCCATGGCCTTCGGATTGCCCAGCACCATGCCGGAAGCCAACGAACCCGGAATGTTCACGTACCAGCCCTTCTTGCGGCTCCAGTCGATCGCGCCGGTGGCACTCTGGACGATCGCCTCGGGCTTGTTCGTGTCGAGGCTCCACGTGCGCTGCTCGAGTTCGGTCACGCCCGACGGAATGGTGGCGGGGTCTGCCGCATAGCTCGGCTTGTCCCAGATGCCGAAGACGCGATGCTGCCGCGCCTTGTCGGGAAAGTCGCCGGAAAAGATCGATTGCCCCGTCCCGAAGACCACGACCTGCCCGCCGCCGGGATGGAAGCGCGTGACCGGCGCTGTCGTGATCGGGAGCACGTTCGACAAGGCGTCCACGGCGACGTACAGCGGCTTGCCGTAGGCCTCTGCCCAGCGGCTCGCGTCATCACTGGAAACATCGAACTTCCACATGTTGCCCTTGAGGTCGCCGGCATATATGGCGTCCGCGATGCCGTCATCGTTCGTGTCGAGCCAGGTCGGCTGCATCAAGCCGCCGCCGCCCGCCGTGCCGACTTCGATGCGCTTGTAGTGGGTGTTGTGCACCCATCTGCCGTCGGCGCCCGGCCCGTCGACGAAGAGGATGTAGAGCACGGTCTTGCCCGACGCGCTCGACACGCCGTTGCCGAACAGCACGGCGAACTTGCCGTTGGCCATTCGCGCGACCTGCGCGGCCTGGTTGCTTGCCGGGTGCACACCGCCGTCGGAAATGACATGGCCCAGGTCGGCGTCGTCCGCGGTGGTGAACTGCCATTTGAAGACGCTGGCGGCATTGGCCTCGGTCAGCGCTGCCGGCGACGTCACGTCCAGCGCGAAGATCGCCTTGGCGCCGCGCCCCAGGCTGGAGAAAAGGTACGTGCGCCACGCGGCCGTGGCAGCGGAGGTTTTCACATCCGCGGTGAATGGAGAGCCGTCCATGTAGGCGCGCAGATCGGTGACCGTGGGATCCGGAATTTCCTTGAGGCGCGAGGAGAGCGCCTGCGGCACATAGGACATGACAGGCGTCAGCGCGTTAGCGGTGAACGCGTGGAGCATGCCGTCCGCGGCGCCCACCCATACCAGCCTGGCGCGCGACTTCTGGGCGGTCTTGAATGTGCCGTAGCCGCCGAAGACGGCGCCGAAGAAGTTGGCCGAGGGCCGGTCCTGCAGCCAGGGGTTGGCGTTCACCACGCCGCCCATGATCGAATCCGAGTTCCGGTCACGGAAGGTGCCGCCGTACAGCTTCTCGTGGGTGCGGGTGCCGCGCAGGTAGCCGATGACGTCCTGCTGCACGCTCGTGGAAGCGCCGAGGCCGGCCAGGTACGTGGCGCCCGCGGGGACGTTCAGGCCCGCATGGGTGAACGGCACCCCGGTGGTTCCGAGGTTCGTGATGATCGCGCGCGTCGCTGCGCTGGTCAGGTTGGCATGCCCCTTCGCGGAAGGCGTGGCGCCGAAATTGCCGGCCGCGTCGAGCCGGTAGGCCAGCAGTTCGCCGTGCAGGTCGGACGCGGAGAAGTTGGCGACGTACTTGTAGTCGCCGGCGCGCAGGTCGGGCCGCGACACCGCCGGCGCGGAATTCGAAGTTCCGGTGATGTCCGCGAAGACCTGCCGCAGCGATTCCTCGAGCAGGTCCGGACGCCGTGCGAGGAAATAGTTGTCCGGAATGCCATCGCTGCAGTCGGGCTGGCCGGCGGCCCCGCAGGCGGCACCGTCGGCCCGCCTGGTGTCCCACTTGGAAACGGCGTCGGGGAATCCGGTCGGGGTCTTCTCGGAGTCCTTGAAGCCGCCGTATTTGGCAACGTACCAGAGCGGGTCCTGGATCGCTGCCTCGCTGGAGCCGAGCATCTGGTAGTCGAGCCGGGTCTCGCCCTTGACGAAGACATTGCCGAACTTCACGCACAGGCGCGGCGCCACCTTGTGGTTCCACCCCTCCGGCTTGCTTCCGTTGTCGTTCAGGTAGCACTTGGCTGCGGTCGGCCGGTCTTCGCGCTGCACGTTCGATGCGGCATAGGACGCGGTCGACTCGCTGGAGGCGTAGTTGTTGATGCCGCTGTGGAAGTGGCTTCCATCCCTGTTGCTGCCCACCACCGTGTAGCCGAAGGCGAACGGCCCGGCGTTGCCGGTGTTCGACTCCAGGGTCTGCGTGAACACGCGCAATGTGGGCGGCGTGGTGCTCGCATCGGTCTCGTACCGGATGGAGCCCAGCATGTCCTGGTCCTGGTCTTCACCGAGCGCCTGGTGCTGCCAGAGCACGAGAAAGGTCCCGGATTCGCCGTTCGCTGCGCGCCTCAGGACCTTGAAGTCCACCATGTTGCCTGGAAGTGGCGTCTTGCCGTTCCAGTCGATGCTGGCGGGGGTGATGAAGACATAGCGCTTCGGGCTGGACCCCGGAACCGGGATGCGGATGGAGGCGGACCCGCCCGACATCGTCACCGCGTACTGGCGGACCTTCAGCACGTTGGCGTTCGCGTCCTTGGGCACGGTCAGTTCGGGGCGGATGCGGTTCACGTGGGCGTAATAGGCGGCCCCGGCGCCGAGGTAGGTGCCCCGCATGTTCGGCGCCTCGGGGCACAGGCCCGACACCATGCTCAGGTCTCCGATGAGCTTGCCGGTGCAGATGCCTTTTATGCCTTCCCTCTCGGTGCTCGCGTCGACGGAGCCGGCCAAGCGCACCGTGCCCGAGATACCTTCATTCGCGGCGTCGCCGATCAGCCTCGTGTAGTAAGCCGCGTCGTGCGCTGCGCCGATCCCAAGTTTGATGTCGTTCAGCGCGCCCATGCTGTCGCCATCGAACGTGCCCACGCCGCTGGAGATGGTGACCATGTTGAGCGGTCGGCAGATGCTCTTTCCGTAGAGCGACTCACGCGACTTTCCAGAACCCGCGTACTGCGGATTTGCCTCGAGCGGATCGATCCAGGCGGGGGACGGCAGGCCCAGCGTTGCGTCTTTTTCTCCGCCACGGTAGAGCGCCTCTTTGAAAGCGTAATAACGCAGCCCCTCCAGAATGATTTCTCCGATGGGATTGCCCCATGACGGGCAAGCTCCGTTCTTGATGGTGTCGGAAGTGCAGCTCGTCGAATATCTTCCCAAGGAAGGGTCGTATCCGAAAAGCCTCAGCCGATTCAGCGAATAGATGATGCCGCGATCGTTTGCATTGGAGAAAACCTTGAACACCCCTGTTTGCGCATCGATTTCATCATTGATCTCGGACATGTTCTTGCGAAGCACGCCGCCATCGAGATTGGTGTCGAAGGAGCCGAGGAACATCGCAAATTCAGCCTTGGCTGCGCTGTGCCCGTAATTGCTGCTTTCTCCGAATTCATTCAGCAGGCCGATCGGCTTCAGATTTGAATTCGGATATTGCTTGCAACGCTCTTCCCCGATCAGATCTTTTCGGCAGACTTCCACTCGGGCCATGTATTCATTGGCCTTCGCCGGATTGCTGCCTTGGTGCGCCGATGCGCCACCAGCGCCCACATAATTCGCGGTCATGAATGCGACGGTCGAATCCTGCCAATCGTATTTTTCCTCGTTCAACCAGTTGCAGCTGCGGACTTCCGTCATGTTCCACAGAACGTAGTTGCCTTCGGCCGCACGAATCACCGGGTTCAACTTCGATATCTGCGATTCTTCAGCATTGGTCGGATTCTCGTGCCGGCGGCACAGCGTGAGCCCTGTAGCGTATGAAAACGGCGTGAGGCGAATCAGGTCGGGGCCGTTGTAGTACTTGGCGTAGGCCTGGCTGTTGCGCGGGACGAAAGCCATTTCGAGCACGGTTTTTCCAGGATTCTGCGAAGACCCGGCTTCGTCGGTGGAGCGCAATCCACCGTAAAGAATCTTGCGAAGCACGTCCATGCGGGACATGGTGGCCCAATTCAGGAAATTGCCGCTCCAGAGGCTGGATGACCTGGCACCCGCTTCGGCGCAGTAGTATCTCGGCGAACCTGCCGGGTCTCCGGCCACAGTCACCTTTTCGGCCAATTTCTCCGGAACGAAATTGCCGGCTACTCCGGTGCCGCCATAGCTGTAGCATTTCGTCGGATCGAAATATCCGTAGTATTTGAAATACGGCAGAAAATAGTAATCGATGCTGCCGTCGAAATTCAGGTCCTCGTAATCCGTATAGGCGCGGCTGAACATGCTGTAGTCCTTGGACACGTTCAACACCACCATGGGCAGATTCGGATCCGGATTCACATTGGGCGGAACCGCCTGGATCTGGGCATTGGCAGCACCCGCCACGGCCAGAAACAACATTGCCGCAAATTCGATGATTGCTTTTTTCATTTTCAGCTTCGCTTGAAATAGCTTTGCAGCACGACTTCCGTATTCGGGTCGAGCCCCCAGCCGCGCGCGGTGTTCCTGAAATAGATTTCTTCGCCGCGCTGCATGTACTCGATCAGGTATTCGGGCTGGCGAGACACGCCCTTGACGCCCGGCGTACCGGTGAAGGTGCCCAGCGGGACGCCCCCGGTGAAAGCGCAGCCGGAAGGCGGGCTCGCCTTCCAGCCGACGCCGCCGCTGTCCGCGGGCCACCACGGTTCGGGGTTGGTCTTCGACTTGGCGTTGCTGTCCGCGTAATAGGAAGCAGGCGTCTGCTCGCCGAAGCGGCACTGCCCGCGGGGGCAGTCGGTGCCGAAGTTCGGCTCGCTGTAGGCCGACTTGATGGGGCGGTCGTCCCCGCGTGGGCAGGCGGCGCCCGTCACGTCGTCCGCCAGCGAAATGTCTCGCTCCGCGTCGCGCAGCGCGGCCTCGGCGGCCTGCCTGGCAACTTCCATGTCGAGCACGTTGCGTGCGATGTGCTCGCCGAACATCACGCGCCGCACGGCAAAGGCGGCCACGCCGGACAGGATCACGATGAACACCAGCACGATGACCAATGCGAGTCCGCGCTGGGCGGCGGGGCGGTGCAAGCTGCTCAAAACGTCCTCGTGAGATTGTTGCGGACGCCGAAGACGCGGGTCTGCTGCTTGTAGATCGCGCGATCGGCGCCGGAGAAGCTGCGGGAGACGCCGTCGCAGTCCACATAGCTGCCGCTCGAGGTCTGCCGCACCGATGCATCGAGCGTCTTGGTCACGACGCACACCTGCACGGCGACCACGCGCTGCCAGGCGGTCTTGCTTTGTCCGTCGATGGTGGCTGCCGGCTGTGCGCTGACCTCCGTTGCGGTGAAGAAGCGCGCGGGCGACTCGAGCGTGTTCGCCTCGGCAACCCCGTAGCGAAACCTCAATTCGACGACGCCCGGGACGATGGGCTGGTGCGGTTTGGTGTTGGGCCCGTTCCCCGCGCAGCGAAAGCTGCGGGTGGAGATGGACCTGCCGTCCTGCGTGTGGGTGTAGCTGTCGCCCAGGCCGTAGACGTTGCTGATGAACAGCGGCAAGACCACGGTTCCGGTGCCTTTGTCGCCCGAGCCGGCGCGGTCCTTGTTGTATTCGGCCCCCTCGAAAGTGGCCAGTTCCACGTCCTGGCGCAGGCAATCCTTCCGCGTGCCGACGCCTTCTATCCCGAAGTTGTCCGCGGAAAAGTAATTGACCACGAGCGAATCAGGCGCCGAGGTGCTGGCTGCCGGGCAGGTTCCGCTGGCCACGTCGAACAGCGACGCGCTGCAGCCGAAGATGCCCTGGTCGAACGCGTTCTTCGAGCTCGACACGATGTTCGAGTAGGCGCCGGGCAAGCGCGAAGAGCCGGCCGAGGCCGCGAAGCTGGCCGGATAGAAGCCCGCGTTCTTCAGGTCGCGGCCGATGATGTCCAGCACGATGTTGGCGGCTTCCTGCTGCTCGGCGCGGGCGTCGATGGCCCTAGCCACCCGGTTCGTCGAAACAAGCAGATAGCCGGCCACGGCGGCCAGCAGCAGCCCGAGCGCGATCGCAACCAGCAGCTCGACCAATGTGAGGCCGCGCGACCTGTGGGCACGCGCCTTCATGGCAGAACGCTCGTGGTGTAGCAACGCACGCCGGCAGGCGCCGAGGCTCCCTCAGGGCAGCAGAAGCGGGCCGACGCCGTCTGCCGGTCGTCGGCCTCGTCGGTGCAGACGGCCGGTTCGACCGCATCGCCGGCCTTGTCTGTCGCGCTCTTGTCGAACCACATTACGCTGACGACGAAGCCGGACGAGATGTTGCCGGTGATGTAGCCCGCCCCGCCCGGGAAAGCCGTGCGAAGAATGTTTTTCCAGGCCGCGAGGTCGTAGGCCGCCAGTTCCGCCGGGCTGCAGACCGCTGTCAGGCAATTCTTCGACGGTACGGTCACCGCCTCGGCGGCCTGCGTCGAATAGTCGTCGGTCAGCTGATAGCCCGACCCGGAAGCGGCGACACCGCCGACCAGGCCCGAATAGCCGTTTGCCCCGGGTACGTTGATGCGGATCCTTTCGGACAGGTCGTCGATGACCGCCGAAACATTCAGCCGGGCTTCGTTGCCGGTCTGGTACCTGGTCGCCGCGGCCATCAGGCCAGCGATGCCCAGCAGCCCGAACGAGAAGATCAGTAGAGCAGCCAGCGCCTCGATCAGCGCCACACCCGACTGCCGAGCGCGATTCATCATTCGCCTTCCCGCCTAGTTTCGATTGCTGTCGTCGCAGCTGATGCCGCCGACGTTGCCGACGCGGGCGCGGCCCATCACGTCCAGGCACACCACCTTGGTGGCGGAGGCGCCCACAGGCGCGAGCCCCAGCGACTGCTGGGCGGTGAGGCTCGAGCGCCCGCGCGCGTCGAAGCGCAGCGCCGCGACCTTGCCGGTGGGCGCGGTCAGCGTGGGACCGTTGGCCTTGCCGATGTAGAACTTCAGCAGCCGCGCCGTGTCGTCGTCGGCAACGCTGTCGCACTTGGGGTTGGAGAACACGATCCACCCGCCGCTCCACTCGACCCCTCTGCCGGCGCAGGTGGGATCGGCGACGGTGATGTCCGCCGGCACGCAGACGGTGACGCACTTGTTCGTCGCGATGGCTTCGGAACGCGCGAAGCCCACCGCCATGACGAACTCATTGCCCAGCGTCGCCGCTGCCGAGTTCCGCTGCATCGCGACAAAACCCGGCACGGCCAGCGCCAGCAGTATCCCGAGCATCGCGACGACGACCACCATTTCGACGAGCGTGAACCCGCCGCAACGCAATGCTTTGCGCCTCCAAGCCATGTGTGGCACCTCTCCCTTGCATCACTGTTTCTATATGTGTCCTGGATGCTAGGTGAGTTTGAAAGTACTCAATTGCCGTTTGTCACCTGGCTGCGACCGTTCGATGGGCACTAACAATCGAGTAACAAATGTTCCGAATGGTTGCTCAGGTCCGACAGGCGGCGCGCCCTTGCAAGAGCGCCCCCGGCATCATCTCCGTTCACATTTGAAAAATCTTGTTCACAACTCGGCCCGCGCACTGGAACGATGAACTCTGCAAATTTCCGGATCCGGCAAGCCCAGAAAACCAGCGGCTTCACGCTGCTCGAAGTCCTGGTGTCCATCGTCGTGCTGTCCTTTGGGCTGCTCGGCATGGTCGGCCTGCAGGCGGCTTCGCTGCAGGCGAACCGCGATGCGCGGCTTCAGTCGACAGCCGTGGTGCTGGCGCGCGAGCTTGCCGAGATGATGCGGGGCAACAAGGACCAGGCGCTGCTTGCTACGAACAATCCGTACCTGACGGCTGAGCTGACCAGCCCCCTGGTGGCCCCGACCGCGTCCTACTGCCTGTCCGTCGGCCAGAACTGCGCGAGCACGACCGCCGTCGCGCAAGCCGAGCTCACCGATTGGCTGGCACGGCTGGATGACGCGCTGCCGGGTGCACACGTGCGCATCTGCCGCGACAGCGCGCCGTACGGGTCGGACGGCAGGGCCGTGTGGGCGTGCACCTCGACCGATACCACCGACCCGATCCTCGTCAAGATCGGCTGGAGCCGCCCCTCCACGAAGACCGGCACCACGGTCGACCAGGCGGCGCAGCCGTCCATCGTCCTGCCGGTCACGCCTGGGAGCACTCTGTGATCGTCCGTTCACGCAGCCGCGACAGTGTTCGCGGCTTGACCCTGATCGAACTGCTCGTTGCCATGGCCGTCGGCCTGATCGTGGTGGCCGCGGCGGTATCGGCCCTGACGGTCGCGCGCCGTGGCTTCACCACGGTCGACGCAGCCTCGCAACTGCGCGACAACGGCCGGTTTGCCGCAGACATGATCCAGCGCATCGGTGTGCAGACCGGCTACCGGGACGTGTTCTTCGCGGCCACCCCCCGCCAGGCGACAGCGACCGATCCGGCGCCGAGCATCATGGGGTTCGACAACGCCAAGGTGAACCTGACCAACCCGCTGACGACGTCCACCACGCGGCCCGGCACCGAAGCGGGCACCGGCAGCGATGTGCTGATACTGCGCTACCAATCCGCGCAGGCCCACACCATGGTCGCCGGCTCCACGGACGCGGACAAGACGATGATCGACTGTGCCGGCAACGCGCAGGCCACCGTCGCGGACATCAACACCGCCGCTGCGCGAGACACGCTTCTGGCAAGCATCTTCTCCGTGGGCCTGAGCCAGGGTGAACCTTCGCTCCTGTGCACCTACTACGACACCGCGACCAGCTCATGGCTGTCCAGCCCCATCGTGCAAGGTGTCGAGAATTTCCAGGTGCTGTATGGCGTCGATGGCGTCACGGCCGGAGCGGCGCCGGCGGCGAGCCTCCTCGCGCCCAACGTTCCGAACGCCTATCTGCGCGCGGACCAGATCACGGTGACCGGCAACAGTGCCGCCACCAACGCCAACTGGCGCAGGGTGCGCAGCGTGCGCATCGGCATGGTGCTGCGCAGCGCCAAGGGCGCCGCCCAGGATTCGCAGTCGCAGACCTTCTACCCGTTCGGCCCGACCAAGAGCAGCGCGAACGGCGCGCTCGGAAGCGCCTTCGCCTCCAGTAACGACGTCAACACGGTCTTCCAGCCCACGCCGGACGGTCGACTTCGCCAGACGCTGACCTTCACGATCCACCTGCGCAACGACCAGGGGCTCTGACATGAAAAACACACGCTCTTCTTACCGTTCCGCAGGCCAGCGCGGCGTGTCCTTGATCATCGTGCTGCTGCTGCTGGTGATCGTTTCCATACTGGGCGTGGGCGCAGCGCAGATCGCGACCATGGGCGAACGCAGTTCACGGAATGACAGGGACATGCAGGTGGCCTGGCAGTCGGCCGAAGCTGCGCTGATGGATGCCGAGTTCGACATCCACGGCCCTGTGGACTCCAGCCGGCGGACGGTGTTCACCCGCATGGCCAACACCAATGCCTTCGTCAGCGGGTGCGGCAGCTCCGGCAACAGCAAGGGCCTGTGCGCACTTGAAACGACGGCCAAGCCCGCATGGCTGACCGTGGACTTCACAGCGACGACCGGGGCCAAGACGGCCGCCTATGGCGACTTCACGGGTCGAAGCTTCCAGTCAGGCTCGACCGGCAGCCAGCCGACCGGCATCCAGCCCTCCAAGCCGCCGCGCTACGTGATCGAGCCGATCGAGGATCCCGCCAACCGCGATATCTCGGGCTCGACGACCAGCTACATCTACCGCGTGACAGCCATGGGCTTCGGCCCCCGGGACGACATCCAGGGCGTCGTCCAGATCATCTATCGCGACTGACGCGAACCGCCTTCCATGAAAACGTCCAACACCAAAGCCCGTCCATGGTTCGCGCAGCCGCGCACGCTCGCGTGGCTTGCCTTCCCGCTGGTGGCCGCAACGATTGCGCTGTCTTTCGCAGCCATCTCCAGCACAGCCCCCAACATCAAGCCCGTTGCGCTGGCCAGCGACCCGCTCTATGCCACCACGTCCGGCGACAAGCCGACTCTGGCATTGGCGCTGTCGGTGGAATACCCGACGGTCGGCGCCCAGTACACCCCCAGCGGCGACACGGACAGCACCTACAGCAATCTCAACGAATACATCGGCTACTACGACGCCAATGCCTGCTATTCGTACAACGACACGCCGACCGAATCGCCTGCCTCAGGTCTCACGGCCTCCGACTACAAGCGCTTCGACCGCATCCTGTCCAGCGCGCGAACGGACCGCATGTGCGATGACGGCTTCAGCGGCAACTTCCTGAACTGGGCCAGCAGTTCGGCCATCGACATGCTGCGGCTTGCGCTGTCGGGCGGCGACCGCTACATCGATACGACCGACCTGACCATCCTGCAGCGCGCCGTGATCCCGAACGGCGACCCGATCTGCATGTGGAATTCGACCAACTTTCCAGCCAAGCAACTGCAGCGCAACGGCGGCAGCACCGGCGCATATTGGGGCGCGGTGCCCAGGAAGATGATCAACGCGGCCGGCACCAGTGACATCTGGGTGGCGAACACGCTGAACAAAATCTACTTCGGCACGGCCAAGGGTGGCAGTTGCGGCTCTCCCAGCAGCTACAGCCTCAGCGTGAAGCCATCCACGTCCGCGGTGGGCCCGGTGACGAATTTCTCGGGTGCGAAGCCCTCCGACGTGGCGAGCAGCAGTTGCGCGGCCGAGAACGGCAGCTGCACCTTCACCGGGACGCGAGAGGTCTGGTACGGCGCCGGCACCAAGTGGGCCGTGGCACCTGCGTCCAACGGCGTGACCTGCTCCAACGGCGTGTTCGGCGACCCGATCAGCGGCACCGTGAAAGCGTGCTATCTGCGCACCTACAACGGAACCTGGACGCCGCCCAGTTCCGCGAACGGCCTCAACAGCGACGGCTTCTTCTATTCCCGCGTCAAGGTTTGCGACAAGGATGCCTCCGGCAACCTGGCCGACGCACGGGACTACACCTTCTGCACCAAATACCCGAGCGGCAACTACAAGCCGACGGGCACCGTGCAGAAGTACAGCGACCAACTGCGCCTGTCCGCCTTCGGCTACCTGATGGACCAGACGAACAGCGGAGCCAGCCCGCCAGGCCGCTACGGCGGCGTGCTGCGCGCGCCCATGAAGTACGTCGGCGCCAAGACTTTCGACATCAACGGCATAGAGAACACACCGACCGGCGGCAATGCAGCGGCCGAATGGAACGCCACCACGGGCGTGTTCGCAACCAATCCGGACAGCAGCTCACTCTCGGGCACCAACGCCACCTTCGGCGTGAGCGGCGTCATCAACTACCTCAACAAGTTCGGCCGCACGGGTCCGGTGGCGGGCCGCTACAAGCAGTTCGACCCCGTCAGCGAGCTTTACTACGAATCCCTGCGCTATCTGCAAGGCCTGCAGCCCAGCGACATCGCGATCAGCAACATGACGACGAGCATGTACGACGGCTATCCGGTGTTCACCAACTGGAACGACCCCTACGGAGACAGCCGGTCCAGCTCGAGCAACTATTCGTGCCTGAAGAGCAACATCGTCGTGATCGGCGACATCAACACCCACGACGGCAACCGCTACCCCAGCACCAACGTGGCAGGGAACATTCCGGACCTCACGGCCTGGACGACCGTGGCCCAGAACTTCGAAAAGGCCAGAGACACCACCTACATCGACGGCCAGGGCGTCCAGCAGCACACGACCGGAAATGCCAATGCCAACGGCAACCCGCGCGGCGAGGCGATCATCGGCTACTCATACTGGGCCCATACGCACGACATCCGCGGCACCGGTTGGACAGACCAACCGGCCATGCAGCGCCCCGGCCTGCGCGTGAAGAGCTTCTTCTTCGACGTGAACGAATACGGCGACCAGAACAACGCAACCACCCGCCGCACCAGAAACCAGTTCTTCACCTCGGCAAAGTACGGCGGGTTCGAGTCGGACCCGTCCAATACCGGCAGCAAGCCCTACAACACCTTCGGCAACCCCTTCAAGCGCCAGGACGGCACGGTCGATGACAACGTCTGGCAGGACAGCGCGCGCCCCGGCGAGGCCAGCACCTACTACCTGCAGAGCAGCGCGCGCAGCGTGCTGAGCGCGTTCGACAGCATCTTCAGCCGGGCTTCCACCTCCGCGCGCAGCATTGCCGGCAGTGCGGTGCAGTCGAAGTCGCTGCAAACGAGCAACTCGGTCTACCAGGGCGCCTTCGACACCAGCGACTGGAGCGGCGACCTGCTCGCGCAGTCGATCAGCGTCAGCAACGGTACCGCCAGCATCACGCCCACGCCCACCTGGTCGGCCACCAACCGGCTGTCGTTGCTGTCCGCGCCCGCAACCTCGCGCAACATCGTCATCGGGCGTCCGGGCAATGCCGTACCCAAGGCCAGCGCATTCCTGTGGGATTCCCTGACCAGCGCGCAGCAAGCCGACCTGAACAAGATCACCCCTTCCTCCACCGCCGACTCGCTGGGCTCCGATCGCGTGACCTATTTGCGTGGCAGCAATGCCCGCGAAGGCTCGCCGTTCCGCCGCCGCAACAACAAGCTGCTGGGCGACATCATCAATTCGGGCGTCGTGTATTCCGGCGCGCCGTCCAACAACATCAACTCCACCAGCTATGCCGCCTTCAGGACGGCCAACCTCAACCGTACGGCCGCCGTGTTCGTGGGCGCCAACGACGGCATGCTGCACGCCTTCAACGCCGGCACCGGCGACGAGTTGTTCGGCTACATCCCCAGCTGGATGACACCCAAGCTTGCCGCGTTGACCGATGCGAGCTATGTGTCCAACCACCAGAGCTATGTCGACGGTCCGCCCGTGGTGGCGGAAGCGCAGTTGGGCTCCGCCGGTACAGCGGCCGACTGGAAGACAGTGCTCGTGTCGGGCACCGGTGCAGGCGGACGCGGCGTGTTCGCGCTCGATGTGACCGACCCCACGTCGTTCTCCGCGTCGAACGTGCTGTGGGAGTTCACGCAGGACGACGACGTCGACATGGGCTTCGTCGTCGGCCAGCCGCAGATTTTGAAGATGCGCACCAGCGCGCCGACAGCCACGACCCCCACCTACAAGTGGTTTGCGGTGGTGGCCAGCGGCGTCAACAACTACACCAAGGTGAACGCGGCCAACAACTACAGCACCGGCAACCCCGCCCTGTTCCTGCTCGACCTTTCGAAGGCGCCCGAGACGGCCTGGACGCTTGGCACCAACTACTACAAGGTGGAATTTCCATTCGATGCGACGCTCGCGGTCACCAAGGCCACCGGGATGCTCAATTTCAAGGCGGCCATTGCCACCGGCGGCAACCGCGAAGTGGCCCAGATCTTCGCGGGTGACCTGCACGGCAACATGTGGAAGCTCGACTTCCGCAACCACGGCACCTCCGAGTGGAACATGGCGAACCTGTCGGCCTTCAAGAACGCCAGCAGCAACGCCCCCTACCCGCTCTACGTCGCCAAGGACAGCGCGGGCAACGTGCAGCCCATCAGCATGGCCCCCACGCTGGTGGCCGCGACGAACAACATCAACGCGATCCAGGTGGCCTTCGGCACCGGCAAATACCTGGAAGTGGACGACCGCTCGTCAACCGCGCAGAACTCGTTCTACGTGGTGTACGACGACGGCACGAGCGTTGCCGATGCGACGCCGAACGGATCCGGCGCCATCAGCGGGCGTGCAAGATTGAGAGCCGCCTCGATCGACTCCACCGGCGCGCTCACCGTGCCCAGCTTCACCTGGGGCCGCGCCACCAGCGACCTCACCAACTCATCGACCGTGAGCTCGGGCTGGTACATGGACTACGCCAGCACCGAGCGCCAGGTGAGCGGGGCGCTGTTGAACGGCAGCACACTGATATTCGGCAGCCTGATCCCGGGCACGGCAGGCAACTCGACCAACTGCGGCGTCAGCGGGGGCGGCGGTAATTCGTACATCGTCGACGTGGACACCGGCATGGGGACACGACGGGTATCGACGGTCGGCATCATGGGGCAGCCCTTGGTGATCGAGGTGGCGTCCACGGTCGAATCAATCAGCGACAGCACCGGCCGGCGCAAGAAGAGGATCACCAGCCAAGTGATTGCACAGGGTTCCGGCGGCGTCGGCAATGCCGCTGGCGGCACGGGCAACACCGGACAGAGCAGCGTCGTCATCACCGCGGGCCGGTTGAGCTGGCGGCAGATCAACAACTACCTGGACCTGAAGCGCGGATCTTGAACATGAACCACATAAAGAAACGTGCCTCCATGGGCGGCTTCACGCTCATCGAATTGATGATCGTCGTGGCTGTGATCGGGATCCTCGCGGCTATTGCGTATCCGGCGTATACAGATTCGGTGCTGAAAGGCCGGCGTGCACAGGCGCGCACGGCGTTGCTCGAACTCATGCAGCAGCAGGAGCGGTACATGACGCAGCGCAATGCTTACCTCGATTTCACGACCAGCAATACGGGCGCGGTCACCCAGGCAACCACGACCTTGCCGACGCCGCTTCCCTTCAAGAATTTCTCGGGCGATAGCTCATCCAACCCGGCCTATTGGCTCTCTGCAGCCAAATGCGGTAGCCAGGCACTCACCGAGTGTGTGCTTCTGACCGCAACGCCCACGGGAACGGATTCCGTCGTCGGCCCGCTGACCCTCAGCAGCACGGGCGCAAAGACCTGCAACATCGCCTCGACGGATGCCAAGTTCAGGCTGTGCTGGCCATGAAACGATCTAGCCAGCGCCAGAACATCGGCTTCACGCTGATCGAACTGATGGTGACGATTGCCGTCGCAGCAGTCTTGCTGGTGATTGCTGCGCCAAATTTTGTTGCTTTCCAGCGCAATTCGGAGCTGACGTCGGCGGCCAATTCTTTCGTGGCCGCACTCAGCGCCGCGAGGGGTGAGGCGATGAAGCGAGGTCGACAGGCCGTGGTTGTGCCTCGCGAGAATAACAACTGGGCAACTGGCTGGACCGTGTTTGTCGACACAGACAACAACCAGCAATTCAACGGATCGGACATCCTCATCGTGCAGCAGGGCGCGCTGCAGAGCTACTTTTCGGCGACGGGTCAGGGGACGGCTCAGGGCAGCCCTGCGTACGTCATGTTCAATCCCTCGGGTTATACACAGACCAGCGATTCGACCTTCCAGTCAGCCACGCTGAAGATCGAACGCAACGACATTTCGGGTGCGGAAAAGACAAACCAGACGCGGATCGTGGTGATCGCAAAGACCGGGCGCGTCCGCGCCTGCCAGCCTGCTACGGACGCAACCTGTACGACTTCGGCGACAGAGTAGCCGCGTCCGCGCTACCGAATCGCGCCCGCGAACCGAGGAAGCACGAAGCAGCTTCAAGTCCACGGCAATCGGAATCGGAGTACAGGTCTTTCGGTGTAACTGCGTAGCTATACTGCGCCAGTCATGCCGGAAGACGGCGTGATCGGGATTGGTCTCCCGTGCAATCACTGCGATACAAGCCCCAGTTTCCCCCGCAGGTCTGCGGCTTCGTTGTTCGTGCCTCCAGTTTTGGCGGCTCGGCGGGCGGGCGCAAGCCCGGCCGGTTTCACGCAAGTGGTTGCCCGGTAGACCAACCCGTCGAGCTGCCGCCCCGATTGGTCTCGTGACGGCAGTTTTTGAAAGCTGCAATCACTTGGAGGCCTTTCATGGCTACATCCGCATGCGCGTCTGCGCACGCTCCTCCGCTCCCCCCTGAGTCTTCTGAATCCTTCAGCGCGGAATCGCTTGCTCTACAGGCATGCGATGACATCGACAGCCTGCAAATTGTGCGGCGCGCCTACACGTGTCTCGAAAAACTCATCGCTCCGCACCACGTGAACGACACGGAAGAGGTGTTTCCGACGCGTTCTGAATTCAGCGCCTTGGTCTGGCTGGTCAACGATGAGTTGGGGCGCCGAATCGAGGCAGCCGAAATCACGGTTCGATCGCTGCGTATTGCGCTGAGTGACAGAGTATCAATTGGAGTCTGACCTCGTTTTTTCAAAGCTCCAAGCCTGCGGTTCTCAAATCGTCTCGGCGCTGGCCGTAAATCCTCGATTTATTTAGCTTTGCTCACCAGATAAATCCGTCCAACGTAAAAAAAAGCCGCCCGAGGGCGGCTTTTTTACATCGGCAGCGCCATTTAGGGGCGGCACGAAGCGGGCAAGAACTTGACGGGCATCGGCGTCGTTGCGCCCGGACGGCACAGCCACTCGATCGAACCGCCCGTCGGGACTGTAGAACTGCCACCTGCACCAGCGACCGTGGTGGTCGGCGCGGTAGTCAGTGCGGTTCCAACAAGAGCGGTGCCACCCGAGGTTGGCGTGAGCGAAACGGTGCCGCCGCCAGCAGCTGCGGTATAGGTAATGGTGATCACACCGGTCAGATCTGCCACAGCAACGCTCGCGACGTTAGGCGTTGCGGCAGGGAGAACGTAGCCATTTGCAAACCCGGCGCCTTGAGCGGCATTCTCGGAAATTGCCGTTTTTGCACCACTGGCGAGCGCCAGACCTTCAGTTACTCGTGAACGAACCACGTAGTCCTGATAAGCCGGCAGCGCCACAGCAGCCAAGATACCAATGATCGCCACAACGATCATCAATTCGATAAGGGTAAAGCCGGCCTGTGCGCGGCGGGCGAGAGTACGACGATTCATTGAACTAACTCCAGGTTGGTTGGTTGTTACGCCCGGGAACCTGCCCGGAGCGAGAGAACTTCCGCAGCATCTGTGCCACCCTCCAAACCAGCCTTCTGTCGACCGAACGCGTCACCTTTGTTTACCAACGTGTAACACGATGCGACACATTTTGTGTCCAGATGCTTCTTGCATGACAAATATGTCAACCGGCAAGGTCTGCCGATGCATCAGAAAGTCAACACTCCATCTGCCTTCAACCACCGGATATCCCGGTGCGCCACCCCCGCCACCTGATGCTCTCCCAGCGCCTCGATCTGGCTCATGATCTCGTCGGTTTCCGCCGGCTTGGTATGCGTGATGTAGATCGGAAACTGCTTCGCCGGGTCGATCCGCGCCAGTTCGCCTGCCAGCATCACCGGTGACAAATGCAAGCTGCGCTCGGCCAGCGCCTGCTCCCTGTTGCTGAAGGCCGTCTCTATCACCAGCATCGCCACATCCAGCGCGTTCACCCGGTCCCAGAACGGCGGGTTGCGTTCGGTGTCACCGCTGAAGACCCAGTTCGCCCCGCCGGAAGCCCGCCGCACGGCAAAGCCGCAGGCCGGCACGGTGTGCACGGCCGGCAGCACCTCGATCGACTTGGGCGCACAGCTGCCCAGCTGCAGCATCTGCCCCACCTCGATGTCGTGAAAGCTCACGAACGGCGCTTCAGGGCTGGGAATGCTCTCGAAGTCGGGCCAGATGACGTTGTTGAATACGTGAGCGCGCAGCGCTTCGATGGTGGCGCGCAGCGCATGCACGCGCAGCGGTCTGGAGCGGCGGCTGCCGATGGCGTCGAGCATCAGGGGCAGGGCGGCGATGTGGTCGAGGTGGCAGTGCGTCAGAACCACGTCGTCGATGGCGGCCATTTCTTCGAGCGAGAGGTCGCCCACGCCGGTGCCCGCATCGACGAGCAGGTCGGTGTCGACCAGGAACGAGGTGGTGCGGCAGTCTTTGGCAATGGCGCCTGAGCAACCCAGCACACGAACCTGCATTGTGAAAGACCCCTTGTGTGTGTCTGTCGTCATTTGGTTTCGAACCGGGTTGCGCCGTCCCAGTTCGGATCCTGGGGTCGCAACGCCATGGAGGCTAAACGCTGGGCGTAGAGCTGGTAAAGGACTTTTTTGGCATCCGCGGCGAGCAAGGGGGCCAGCAAGTTCCGGCCCATGGCCCAGTCCTGGCGGCGGTAGGCGGCGAGCACGGCGCCCCAGCGCTCGAGCATCGGCTGGGCCTGTTTTTCGGCTTCGGGCGTGCGCTCGGCCAGGGGGGTGAACACGGCCACGGCCTGCGCCTTGCCCTTGACGCGCACGCTGTCGAGCTCCTGCCAGACGTAGCCGGGCGCCAGTTCCTGGGTGGCGCCGCTGGCGACGATCTCCACCCCGTAGTGGCCGCTCAGGCCTTCGAGGCGCGACGCGAGATTGACCGCGTCGCCGACGACGGTGTAGCTGCGCCGCGCGGCCGAGCCCATGTCGCCCACGCTCATGACGCCGCTGTTGATGCCGATGCCCACGCTGATCTCCGGGCGGCCGCCGGCGCGGTTGGCGCTGTTGATGTCGCGCACGGCGTCGGCCATGCCGAGCGCGGCGCGCACGGCCAATGCGGCGTGGTCGGGCGCGTCGATGGGCGCGCCCCAGAAGGCCATGACGCAGTCGCCCATGTATTTGTCGACGGTGCCGCGGTGCGCGCTGATCACGTCGGTGAGCCGGCTGAACACGGTGTTGAGGAAGGCCTGGAGCTGCGCCGGGGTCATTTGCTCCGACAGGCGGGTGAAGTCGCGCATGTCGCAGAACATCACGGTCATCTGCTTGCTTTCGGCGCGCATGCTGTAGCGGTCCGGCTGGACCAGCATTTCGTCGACCAGCTGCGGCGGAACATAGGTGCCGAAGAGCCGAACGAGCCCGCGCCGCGCGCGAGATTCGACGAAGTAGCCCCAGCTCATGCTGAGCACGAAAGCCAGCATGGTCATGGCAAGGGCCGATGCCAGCGGCAGCACGAGGCCGTACCCCACGAAGAGCCAGGAATTGAGCCCGACCAGCCCGGCGATGGTTGCCGCGACCAGCAGCACCGCGCGCGGCGCCGACAGCAGCGACAGGCCGAAGGCCAGCAGCAGCCCCGTCACCAGCACGCTCAGCACTTCGTAGCCCGGCGCATAGTCCGGCACGCTGAACAGCCGCTGGTCGAGCAGGCCGGAGACGACGTTGGCGTGCACTTCCACGCCCGGGAACGCGGCTTCGACGGGGGTGGCGCGCAGGTCCTGCAGGCCCGGCGCGGTGGCGCCGACGAGCACGATCTTTCCTTTCAGCTCGCCGGGGCCGAGGCGTCCTTCGAGCACGTCGGCGGCCGGGATGTAGCGGAACGATCCGCCGCCAGCGCCGCCCGGGCCACGAAACGGCACCTCCATGCTGGCGGTCTGGTCGACCGGCACGCGCAACTGGCCGATCCGCAGCGATTCGAGCCGCGGCACGGCGCCGCCGGAGGCAAAGGCCGGACGCACGGGCGGCAAGCCGTTCGCCAGCCGGTAGACCGCGAGCGCGAGCGACTCGTAGTAGCCGGGCTGGGCCTGGTCGCCTTGATAGCGGGCAATGAGGGGCACGCTGCGGATCACGCCGTCGCCCTGTGCGCCGACCAGTGTGTTCAGGAAGCCCGCGGTGGGTGCGGCCTTGGCGAGCGCCGGCAGGCTGGCGCCGAAGCCGTTCCAGCTGGAAGCGTAGATGCCGCCTGCGGGAAACGCGTCGACCGGCAGCAGGGGCGCGTCGGGCAATTGCCCCTTGGTGCTCGGCTTGCCGGTCCGCGTGAAGTAGTAGCCGAGCGCCACCGGCCGGCCTTCCAGCGACTTGGCGAGGGTGGCGTCGTGGTCCAGCGCGGGGGCGAGCCGCTCGATCTCGGCAGCGAGCCCCTGCATGCCGCGAAGGGGGCCGGCTGCCATTGCCCGCAACCTCTCGAGGCCGGAACTCCGGTCGGGCTCGAGGAACATGACGTCGAAACCCAGCACAGCCGCCTGCTGGCGGTCCAGCAGCTCGGTGGTGAGGCCGGCGATCTTGTCGCGCGCCCAGGGCCACTGCCCCTGGCGCGCGAGGCTGGCGTCGTCGACATCGACGATCACCACGCGCGGGTCGAGCGTGCGCGGCATGGTCGCGCGCAGGCGGATGTCGTAGATCAGGCGGTCGAGGCGCTCGAGCGCGCTGAGCGGCCAGGCGCCGGTGGCGTGCGCCAGCGCCAGCAGCACCGGCAGCAGGCTGATCACGATGCGCGGCCAGTGCCGCCGCAGCACGCTCACGGCGCGCCGTCCGTGCGGTTCACGCCGCCACGAAACCTGGGGGGAAAGGAATCAGACCCGCACGAACTGCATGCGCGCGGTGCCGCCAAGCTCGAGCACGTCGCGCTCCTGCAGGGCGACTGCCTCGGTGCCCAGTTGCAGGCCGTTGAGCGTGACGTTGCCTTCGACGCCCGCCGCCACGTAGCCTTGCCGCCGGCGCGTGACGACGGCCACGGCCACACCGGGCTTGCCGATGGTGGTGACGACCTTTTGCAGCGCGACGTCCTGGCCTTCGTTGGGGCCGGCCAGCACCCGCAGCACGGGAATGCCAAGCTCGACGAGCGCGCCCGATTCCGTGGGCGCCGAAGACAGCGGCGTGGCCGGCGAATATTCGCCCACGGGATTGCGCACGGAACCGGGGCCGACGGCCAGGTTGCTGCGGGCACGGAAATGGATGCGGCAACCTCCGACCTCGATGACGTCGTTGTCCTTGAGCGCCTGCTTCTGGATGGCGAGCGCATTGACGTAGGTGCCGTTGGTGCTGTTGAGATCTTCAATTTCGACGTCACCATCGCTCATGTGCAGCACGGCGTGCTCGCCGCTGACTGCCAGGTTGTCGATCACGATGTCGTTGTAGGCGCGACGTCCCAGCGTCGTGCGTTCCTTGGCGAGCGCCACTTGCCCGATGACAACGCCATCGACCGAAATGATCATCTTCGGCATTGCCGACTCCCCGATTGCAAAGCTTGAATGACTGCAAGCGCAGCGGTGGGGTACCGCTGGGGCCTGCTACTTGGCTGCGCGAGGCGCTTGCGCAACGCCTGCTCTTGCCAGAACAACCGAAATATTGTCCCTGCCGCCATTCTCGTTGGCAATTGCAACCAAAAGCGAAGCTTTTTTCTGAAGCCCGACATCGTGTTCTAGAAGCGTGAAAAGCTGCTCATCGGAAATCATCTCGCTCAGTCCGTCGGAGCAAAGCATATAGAGATCGCCCGGCCTTGCGCTGTGCTCATGCATTTCCAGCAGGACCTGGGCCTCCACGCCGACCGCCCGGGTCACGAGATTGCGGGTTGGCGAATTGAGCGCCTCCTCGGGGGTGATGGCACCCGCGTCGAGCTGCTGCTGGCGCAGCGAATGGTCACGCGTGAGCAGTTCGAGCTTGTTGTTGCGCACCCGGTAGCAGCGCGAATCTCCGATGTGCCCGACCACCACGCGCTGCGGCCGGAAGGCCGCCAGCACGAGCGTCGTTCCCATGCCCTGCAGTTCGGGGTTGGTGGTGCCGGCTTGCAGGATGGCGCTGTTGGCCTCGTCGGTGGCGGCCTGCAGCGCACGCCGCACCACCCGGGCCGGCGCCTGCATGCCGGCCTGGGCGAACCAGCGGCCGAAGCTGGCGTGCAGCAGCGAGACAGCCATGGCGCTCGCCACCTCGCCGCCCTTGTAACCGCCCATGCCATCGGCCAGCAGGGCCAGCCCCAGCGCGGAGTCCACATGTACGGCGTCTTCGTTGTGGGCGCGCAGCCTGCCGACATCGGTCAGTGCTGCGAACTCCCAAGTCAGCGGTGGACGGGTGGAGAACAGGGAGACGCCGACACTCGCCATGGTTTGTCAGCGCAGACTTCGCGAAATCAGTGAGCAGCGGCGTGCGCGCGCCGTTGCATCAAGCGGCCCGCGGCCACGACAAACACCGCACCGGCCGCAGCCGCTGCATAGTGCAACCAGGGATTGGCCGCCAGCACGTCGCGCAGCGCGACGTCGCTCACGATGGTCTCGCCGCCGACCCAGCCGATCAGCGCGGCGCCCAGCATGACGATGATCGGGAAGCGTTCCATGAGCTTGATCATGAGGGTACTGCCGAAAATCACCAACGGAATGCTGATGGCCAGGCCCAGGATCAGCAGGACCATGCTGCCCTGAGCGGCGGCCGCGACGGCAATCACGTTGTCCAGGCTCATCACCAGGTCGGCCAGGAGGATGGTGCGCACGGCCGCCATCATGCTGCCGTATTCCTTGGACTCGCCGTCGTCCTCGTCGTCCTCGCTGAGCAGCTGCATGCCGATCCACAGCAGCAGCATGCCGCCGATGATCTGCAGGTAAGGCAGCGCCAGCAGCTTGGCCGCCACCACCGTCAGCACGATGCGCAGCACAACGGCCGCTCCCGAACCGAACAGGACGGCCTTTTTCTGCTGCGCGGGCGGCAACGAGCGCGCCGCCATCGCAATCACCACCGCGTTGTCGCCCGACAAGATGATGTTGATCCAGACGATCTTGAGCAGACCTAACCAGAAGTCCGTGCTTTGAAGAATTTCCATGTCTCTGATCCCACTGTGTTTTATTGAAAAAAGCGCCCGCAATCCAGTGCGGGCGCTTTTTAATTTCTGCGTGGTCCTCGCATGACCCGGCTCTGCGGCCGGTGTCTAGGGGCCGTTTCTTACAGCTTGGCCTTGAGCAGCTTGGCCAGTTCCGAGAAGTTGCGCGTCACGGTGAAGCCGCATTCTTCCATGATGGAGAGCTTGGCATCGGCCGTGTCGGCGCCGCCGGAGATCAGCGCGCCGGCGTGGCCCATGCGCTTGCCGGGAGGGGCGGTGACACCGGCGATGAAGCCGACGACCGGCTTCTTCATGTTGTCCTTGCACCAGCGGGCTGCGTCAGCCTCGTCCGGGCCGCCGATTTCGCCGATCATGATGACCGCGTCGGTGTCCGGATCGTCGTTGAAAGCCTTCATCACGTCGATGTGCTTCAGGCCGTTGATCGGGTCGCCGCCGATGCCGACTGCCGACGATTGGCCCAGGCCGATTTCCGTCAGTTGAGCCACGGCTTCGTACGTCAGCGTGCCCGAGCGCGAGACCACGCCGATGCGGCCCTTGCGGTGGATGTGGCCGGGCATGATGCCGATCTTGATTTCGTCGGGCGTGATCAGGCCGGGGCAGTTCGGGCCCAGCAGCAGCGTCTTCTTGCCGCCAGCCGCTTCCTTGGCCTTCATCTTGTTGCGCACTTCGAGCATGTCGCGGACCGGAATGCCTTCGGTGATGCAGATCGCCAGGTCCAGGTCGGCTTCGACGGCCTCCCAGATGGCGGCCGCGGCGCCTGCCGGCGGCACGTAGATCACCGACACGGTGGCGCCGGTCTGCGTGGCGGCTTCCTTGACCGAGCCGAAGATCGGGATGTTGAAGATCGACTCGCCGGCCTTCTTCGGGTTCACGCCGGCCACGAAGGCGTTCTTGCCGTTCGCGTATTCCTGGCACTTTTCAGTGTGGAACTGACCGGTCTTGCCGGTGATGCCTTGCGTGATGACTTTGGTGTCTTTGTTGATGTAGATCGACATGACTTGTTCCTTAGGCCTTCTTGACTGCTGCCACGACCTTCTGGGCCGCTTCCGCCATGGTGTCGGCGCTGATGATCGGCAGGCCCGAATCGGCCAGCAGCTTCTTGCCTTCGACTTCGTTGGTGCCCTTCATGCGCACGACCAGCGGCACTTGCAGGTTCACGGCCTTGCAGGCCGCGATCACGCCGGTGGCGATGGTGTCGCACTTCATGATGCCGCCGAAGATGTTCACGAGGATGGCTTCCACGTTCTTGTTCTTCAGCATGATCTTGAAGGCTTCGGTGACCTTCTCGGGGGTGGCGCCGCCGCCCACGTCCAGGAAGTTGGCCGGCTCGCCGCCGAACAGCTTGATGGTGTCCATGGTGGCCATGGCCAGGCCGGCACCGTTCACCAGGCAGCCGATGTTGCCGTCCAGCGAGATGTAGGCGAGGTCGAACTTCGAGGCTTCGACTTCGGCCGCGTCTTCTTCGTCGAGGTCGCGCAGGGCCACGATTTCGGGGTG
This sequence comes from Variovorax sp. AB1(2024), assembly GCF_037482385.2. Lineage (NCBI taxonomy): Bacteria > Pseudomonadati > Pseudomonadota > Betaproteobacteria > Burkholderiales > Comamonadaceae > Variovorax > Variovorax sp. AB1(2024). Next base: position 745,598 of record NZ_JBBHKP020000001.1, read on the forward strand.
GCGGAACAGCGCGTTGCTGTCGAAGTTGAACTTGGCGTCCAGGGCGACGATGTTGCCCTTGCTGTCACGGTTGAGCGGGTTGATCTCGACCAGCGAGGCGTCCGTCTCCATGTAGCAGGTGTAGAGCTTCTTGAAGATGTCCACGGCTTGCGCGGTGGAGTCGGCCGGAATGCCGATGCCGTCGGCGATCTGCTTGGCCTGTTCGTCGGTCAGGCCCAGGGCCGGGTCCGCGAACACGGTGATGATCTTCTCGGGCGAGGAGTGGGCCACTTCCTCGATGTCCATGCCGCCTTCGCTCGAAGCGATGAACGCCACCTTCTGGGTGGCGCGGTCGGTCACTGCCGAGACGTAGTATTCCTTCTGGATGTCGGCGCCGTCTTCGATGTAGAGGCGGCGGACCTTCTGGCCTTCGGGGCCGGTCTGGTGCGTCTTGAGCTGCATGCCGAGGATCTCGCCGGCGAGCTTCTTGACGTCTTCGATGGTCTTGGCGACCTTGACGCCACCGCCCTTGCCGCGGCCACCCGCGTGGATCTGGGCCTTGACGACCCACACCGGGCCTCCAAGTTTCTGGGCGGCTTCCACCGCCTCCTGGACCGTATAGGCCGGGATGCCGCGCGGCACCGGCACGCCGAACTTGGCAAGGATTTCCTTGCCTTGGTACTCGTGAATCTTCATGAGGGATGTCTCTCGGAAGGAGGAGGTTGAGAACGGGAGATCTGGGGTGAGAGTGTTTCTGCTCTGTTGCTCGCGGGCGACGGCAGCCTGACGGCTGGGGGCGGCGAACAACCGCGGACTGTATCATGGTGCGCCGCACCAATACTGTACGTGGGGTTGCGGTCAATACGTACTTTCTTCTAGCTACCCCGGGCAAACTCCATCATGGCCAAGGTTTTCATCGACGGCGAAGCCGGTACCACCGGCCTGCAAATCCGCGAACGGCTCCAGACGATGCCGCAGGTCGAACTCGTGAGCATCGCTCCGGAACTGCGAAAAGACGCCAATGCCAAGCGGGACCTGATGGCGGCTGTCGACCTGGTGGTGCTGTGCCTGCACGACGACGCGGCGCGCGAATCGGTTGCGCTGATCGACCAGCTGCCGGGCAGGAAGCCCAAGATCATCGACGCCTCCACGGCGCACCGCATCGCTCCCGGCTGGGTGTTCGGCTTTCCCGAACTCACCGAAGGCCACTGGCAGGCCGTGGCGAAGGCCGATCGCGTCGGCAACCCCGGCTGCTACGCCACCGGCGCCATCGCGATGGTGCGCCCCCTGGTGGACGCTGGCCTGCTGCCCGCCGATTTCCCGATTTCGCTGCCCTCCGTGAGCGGCTACTCGGGCGGCGGCCGGACCATGATCGAGGCCTACGAAAAGGGCGAGGCCCCGCTGTTCGAGATCTACGCGCTGGGCCTGAAGCACAAGCACATCCCCGAAATCATGACCTACACCGGCCTCACCCGCAGGCCGGTGTTCATCCCGTCGGTGGGCAATTTCAAGCAGGGCATGCTGGTGCAGCTGCCGCTGCACCTCGACCTGCTGCCCGGCAAGCCGAAGGCCGGCGACCTGCAGGACGCCCTGGCTGCGCACTATGCCCGGAGCAACACGCCCGAGCAGTTCGTGAAGGTGCTGCCGCCCACGGAAGACGGCAAGCTCGAAGCGCTGGCGCTCAACGACACCAACAACCTCGAGATCCGCGTGTTCCCGAATGAAGATCACCGCCACGCCGTGGTGATCGCGCGCCTGGACAACCTCGGCAAGGGCGCCAGCGGCGCCGCGGTGCAGAACCTGAAGCTGATGCTGGCGCTCTGAGCGCCAGCCGCGCGCTCGTCAGTTCACCAGCCATAGCCCCACGCCCAACAGCGCCGCGTGCGCGCCCAGCGCGATGTAAAGCGGCTTGCGCGAGGGCGTCGCCATGTCCTGCAGCGTCTCGTTGATGCGGCGCGTGAGCAGAGCGCGCAGCGCGGGGTCTTCGCCCGCGGCAGGGGCGCCATGCTCGGCGCGGCTCTGCTGCCATTCGGCCAGCATCTCGCTCATCGGCAGGCGGTTCAGCACGAAGGCCACCACCGAGCGCACCGCCCTGCCCTCGCCCAGCACCGGCGCGAGCTGCTTGCTCAAGGCATCGACCGACAGCCAGTCGGCCGCGCGATGCAGGACGCCCTGCGTGCGCGGCATCGCCTCGATGCGGCCGGCGATGCCGCCGGCCAGCCGCTGCGACACGGCCTCCCCGCGCGCCGCGACCAGATGCTGCATCGCACGCGCGCGCCCCTGGTGCACGCCCAGCATCACGTAGACGACCACGAACAGCAGCAGCAACAGCGCCACCAGCAGCGGCGGCGAGGTGACGAGCGCCACCAGCGCGCCGACGCCGCCCGCACGCGCGGCCACGTTGCCCGGCCCCTGCAGCTGGCTCAGATAGAAGAAGAAAACGCCGCCGCCCAGCACGACGCCGAGCAGGCCGCCCTTGATGACGGACCCGGCAAAGGACAGGCCGGCCTTGGCGCCGGTGCGCACCAGAGACTGCTGGCCGACGGGATCAGATGACATGGAAGGCTCCTCCGTAGTTTTGCCACGGATGATGCCACCGCCCCACCCTGCCTTGCCCTCGCGCTACTCGTTGTCGTTGTAGCCGCTGGCCCCCATCAGCGCCGACAGCCGCCCGGCGATGTTGCCCACGATGCCGCGCACCTGCACCGCGTCAGGTGCGGACTTCTGGTCGATGCGCTCGATGTACGGCACGTTGATCGACGCGATGACATGGTCGGCCGCCCCCATCACCGGGAACGCGATGTTGGTGATGCCGCGGGTCTGCTTGCTCGGCATGGCCGAGTAGCCGCGCTCTCGCACGTCCTGCAGGATGGCGAAGAGCTCCCCCGGGTCCATCTCCAGCTCGCCTTCCACGCCGATGTGGGCGCGCAGCATGCGGGCGCGGTCGATCTCGTCGCGGAACGCCAGCAGCACGTGGCCCGAGGAGGTGTCCGTGAGCCCCATCACCACGCCCACCTTGAGCCCGAAGGACCAGCGCTCCGGGCTCTCGACCTGCGCGATGACCACCACGCGCCCGCCCTGGTACATGGCCAGGTGGCACGACTGGCGCGAGCGGTTGGCCAGTTCGCGCAGCAGCGGCAGCGCCACGCTCACCAGGCTCTTGAGCGGCTGCTGGCGATGCGCCAGCTCGAACATGCGCAGCGTGAGCGTGTAGCGGTCGTTCTCGTCGACCTGCACGAAGCCGCGCCGCTGCAGGGTCACCGCCATGCGGAAGATCTCGCTGACCTTGCGCCCGACCTTCTGCGCCAGCTCGTTGAGCGTGTAGCCGGAGACGCTGTCGGCCAGCGCCTCCAGGATGTCCAGCCCCTTCTCCAGGGCCGGCGCGGCGTAGCGCAGCGCGCCCTCGCCTTCCGGCGCGGCCTCTTCGTGGCCTTCCCGGCCCTGTTGCTCTTGCGGCGCTGGTGCTGCTTGCTTCATCGTTCCCCGTTCAGTTCGACCATCCACCGTCGATCATATGGATGGCGCCGGTCGTGAAGCCCGACTCGTCGGAAGCCAGGTACACCACCAGCGCGGCGATTTCCTCGGGCTTGCCGACGCGCCCCAGCGGCTGGCGCGCCACGAAGGCGGCGCGCACCGCGGCCTCGTCGGTGCCGGCCTGCTGGGCCTGCGCCGAGATCCGGTCGCGCAGCGAGGGCGACTCCACCGTGCCCGGGCAGATCGCGTTGCAGCGCACGCCCTGCTGGATGAAATCAGCCGCCACCGCCTTGGTCAGCCCGATGACAGCGGCCTTCGAGGCGCCGTACACGAACCGGTTGGGCACGCCCTTCACGCTCGACGCGGCCGAGGCCATGTTGATGATCGAGCCGCCGCGCTCCAGCATCGCCGGCAGGAAGGCGCGGATGGTGCGGTACATGGACTTCGCGTTGAGGTCCATGCTGAAGTCCCAGTCGGCCTCCTCGCAGGCCAGGATGTTGCCGCTGTGCACGAAGCCGGCGCAGTTGAAGAGCACGTCCAGCCGCCCCGTGGCCTGCGCGAAGGCCTGCACCGCGGCGTTGTCGCGCACGTTGAGCGTGGCGGTCTTCAGCCCCGCCAGCCCTTCTTCGCGGGCCAGCGCGGCGAGTTCGGCCAGCGCGGCTTCGTCCACGTCGGTGGCCCACACCGTGCCGCCCTCGCGCGCCAGCGCCAACGCGCTGGCCCGGCCTATGCCCTTGCCGGCGGCGGTGACGAGGATGTTCTTTCCCTGAACGCGAGAAGTCATTGGCGGTGTCCTTTGAGTGATGGTTGCGGCACAAGTGAAATACAAATTTCACTGATGAAATCAAATATACGCGACAGGCAAGCCTTCAAGCCTCCTCAAAAACCCGAGCCGGCTCGCCGATTCATTGGTAAATACCCTCGAATAGGCGCAAACCCCAGCGTCAGGCGAGTACCCCGCTGCTAACCTCATTAATGAAATTTAGTTTTACCTAAGAAAACGAGACATATTCATGGCCCACGCTTCCGATGCCCCGGCTACTTCGCTGCTTCCGCGCCTGCAGGCCTGCTACACGGGCATCCTCCACGACGTGATGCGCGCCGCGGGCCTGCGCGACTTCACGCTGCCGCCCACGCTGCGCCCGCTGATCGCCGGCCAGAAGCTCTGCGGCCCGGCCTTCACGGTGAACGGCCGCGTCGACCCCACGGCCGATCCCCACGAGACGCTGATGGCCTGGACCGGGTTTCTCTCGCGCGCCAAGCCGGGCCACATTGCCGTGATCCAGCCCAACGACTCGACCGTCTCTCACATGGGCGAGCTCTCGGCCGAGACGCTGGGCCGCAAGGGCGTGCTGGGCGTGATCGCCGACGGCGGCGTGCGCGACGCCGAATTCATCCTGCAGCAGGGCTTCCAGGTGTGGCACCGCTACTTCACGCCGCGCGACATCGTCGGCTACTGGCTGCCCGACGCGATGGACGTGCCGGTGCGCATCGGTGACGTCACGGTGAACCCCGGCGACCTGCTGCTGGCCGACACCGACGGCGTGATCTGCCTGCCGCTCGCGCAGGCCGACGCCGTCATCACCGAGGCCGAGCACATGATGGGCCGCGAGAACCTCGTGCGCACCGCCATCCTCGCGGGCACCGACCCGCAAGAGGCCTACCTCAAGTACCGCAAGTTCTGAGCGACGGATGCCGACCCCGCAATCCATCGACGCCCGGCTGGTGCTGCTCTCGCCCGGCGACAACTGCCTGATCGCCTGCACCCATCTCGCCGCCGGCACCGCCGTGCAGCTCGAGGGCGGCACCGCCGTGCTGGCCAGGGACATCGGCCTGGGCCACAAGCTCGCGCGCCATGCCATCGCCGCCGGAGAGAAGGTGCTGAAGTACGGCGCCGTCATCGGCAGCCTGCACGCGCCGGTCGCGGCGGGCGAGCACATCCACACGCACAACCTCGACAGCGACTACACGCCGACCTACACGCTGGACGAGGGCAAGACCTTCGTCGGCCACGCCTGAGGCGCCCTCCCCGCATGAACGCTCCCGAATTCCAGATCCGCGGCTTCCCGCGCGCCGACGGCCGCAAGGGCATCCGCAACGTCGTGGTCGTGGCCTACCTGGTCGAATGCGCGCATCACGTGGCGCGCGAGATCACGCTCGACTTCCGCCAGCAGGACGGCGAGTCCGAAGTGCATCTCGTCGGCTTCCCCGGCTGCTATCCGAACGAGTACGCCGAACGCATGATGCAGGCGATTGCCACGCACCCCAACGTGGGTGCGGCGCTGCTGATATCGCTGGGCTGCGAGAGCATGAACAAGCGCAAGCTGGAAGAAGCGGTCGCCGCCTCGGGCCGGCCGGTGCACACGCTCACGATCCAGCAGGAGGGCGGCACGCGCAGCACCATCCGCGAAGGCACGCAGTGGGTGCAGTGGGCGCTGGCCGAACTGGCGCAGCAGCAACGCGTGCCCATGGACCTGAGCGAGCTCGTGGTGGGCACCATCTGCGGCGGCTCCGACGGCACCAGCGGCATTACCGCCAACCCGGCCGTGGGCCGCGCCTTCGACCTGCTGATCGCGCGGGACGCGCGCTGCATCTTCGAGGAAACCGGCGAGCTGATCGGCTGCGAGTTCCACATGCAGCGGCGCGCCGCCACGCCGGAACTCGGCCAGGCCATCGTCGAATGCGTGAACAAGGCCGCGCGCTACTACAGCACCATGGGCCACGGCAGCTTCGCGCCGGGCAACGCCGACGGCGGGCTCTCGACCATCGAGGAGAAATCGCTGGGTGCGTACGCCAAGAGCGGCGCCTCGCCGATCAACGGCATCGTCAAGCCCGGCGATGTACCACCGCAGGGCGGCCTCTACCTGCTGGACGTGGTGCCCGACGGCGAGCCGCGCTTCGGCTTTCCGAACATCAGCGACAACGCCGAGATCGTCGAGCTCATCGCCTGCGGCGCACACGTCATTCTTTTCACCACGGGGCGCGGCTCGGTGGTGGGTTCGGCGGTGTCGCCGGTCATCAAGGTCTGCGCGAACCCCGACACCTACCGCCGGCTGCACGAGGACATGGACGTCGATGCCGGCCGCATCCTCGAAGGGCGCGGCACGCTGCAGGAAGTGGGCGAGGAGATCTTCGACGCGGTGCGCCGCGTGGCCGATGGCGCCGCCACCAAGTCCGAAGCGCTGGGGCACCGCGAATTCATCCTGACCTACAAGGCCTTCGAGCCGCTCGGGCCTTCGTGCCTGCCGCTTGCGCGCGCCGCGTAGCCGCGCCTTTTCCTTCCTGTCTTTTTCTTCAATGGACTTACGGAGCCCGACGCATTGAACTACCAGTTCGACTTCATGCCCGTGCTCGAGCAGTGGCCGCTGCTGCTCGAAGGCGCGTGGACGACCGTGCAGCTGTCCTTCCTGGCCACCGTGCTGGGCTTCGCGCTGGGCACCGTCTGCGCGCTGGGCCGCAACAGCCGGCACGGCTGGCTGCGCGGGCTGACCGGCGGCTACGTGGAGGCGATCCGCAACACGCCGCTGCTGATCCAGAGCTATTTCTTGATCTTCGGCCTGTCGAGCGCGGGCGTGACGATGCCGATCATGGTGGGCGCGGTGCTGGCGCTGGTGGTGAACATCGGCGCGTACAGCTGCGAGATCATCCGCGCGGGCATCGAGTCGATCCACAAGGGCCAGCTCGAGGCGGCCGAGTGCCTGGGGCTTTCGAAGCCGCAGGTGTTCTGGCACGTGATCCTGCGCCCGGCGGTGGAGCGCGTGTACCCGGCGCTCGCCAGCCAGTTCGTGCTGCTGATGCTGGCCTCCAGCATCATGTCGTCGATCGGCGCGGAAGAGCTCTTCGGAGTGGCCAACCGCATCCAGTCGGACACCTTCCGCAACTTCGAGATCTTCATCGTGCTGTGGGTGGTGTACCTGGCGCTGTCGTACGCCATGCGCCTGGGTTTCTGGCTGCTCGGCATGATCGTGTTCCCGCGCCGGCGCAAGCTCGGCACGCCGCTGTGAAGAAGAGGCCCGCGCCATGACATTCATGCCGGCCGAGCACTTCGGCTTTCTCCTGATGGGCGCGTGGGGCACGCTGCAGCTCTCGGCGCTCGCATTCATCGGCGGCGGGCTCATCGGGCTCGCGGTGGCGCTGGCGCGCGTGTCGCCGGTGAAGGCGGTGCGCGTGGCGGCCGCGGGCTACATCCAGGTGATCCAGGGCACGCCGTTGCTGGTGCTGATGGGCGTGTGCTTCTTCGGGCCCAACATCGCGGGCATCGGCTCCGTGCCCGCGCTGGCGGCGGCAGCGCTGGCCATCACCGTGTACGCCAGCGCCTTCCTCGGCGAAATCTGGCGCGGCTGCATCCAGGCCGTGCCGCGCAGCCAGTGGGAAGCAGCCGAATGCCTGGCGCTCACGCGCATCGAGCGCATGCGACGCGTGATCCTGCCGCAGGCGCTGCGCATCGCGACGCCGCCCACGGTGGGCTTCCTGGTGCAGATCATCAAGAACACGTCGATCGCGTCGCTGGTGGTCGGCTATGCCGAGCTTTCCTACAACGCCAAGGTGCTGAACAACTCGACCTTCCAGCCCTTCCTGTACTTCGGGTGCGCGGTGGTTCTGTATTTCATTCTTTGCTACCCGCTCTCGCGATGGAGTCGCGCCCTTGAAAGGAAGCTCAATGCAGCCCGTGGTTGAACTCAACGACGTCCACAAGCACTTCGGCAAGCTGCATGTGCTCAAGGGCGTGTCGTTCTCGGTCCAGCGCGGGCAGGTGGTGGCGATCATCGGCCAGAGCGGCTCGGGCAAGAGCACGGCGCTGCGCTGCATCGACCGGCTGGAGACCATCGACAGCGGCACCATCCGGTGCTGCGGCCACGCGGTGCACGACCCCGCCCTGAACCTGCGCGCGCTGCGCAAGGACGTGGGGATCGTGTTCCAGAGCTACAACCTGTTCCCGCACCTCACGGTGAAGCAGAACATCACGCTCGCGCCGCAGTCGGTGAAGAAGATGAGCGGCTCGGAAGCCGGCGCCATCGCCATGGAAGTGCTCGAGCGCGTGGGCCTGGCCGAGAAGGCCGATGCCTACCCCGAGCAGCTCTCCGGCGGCCAGCAGCAGCGCGTGGCCATCGCGCGCTCGCTCGCGATGAAGCCGCAGCTCATGCTGTTCGACGAAGTCACTTCCGCGCTCGACCCGCAGCTCACCGGCGAAGTGCTCAAGGTGATGGAGAAGCTCGCCTCCGAAGGCATGACCATGATCCTCGTCACGCACGAGATGGCCTTCGCGCGCGGCGTGGCCGACAAGGTCATCTACATGCACCAGGGGCTGGTGTGGGAGGAGGGCGACGCCAGCATCCTCGGCAATCCGCAGACGCCGGAGCTGCGCCAGTTCATCGGCACCGGACTTTGAGCCGCGCGCCACCGAAACCCGCTTTCATCAACAACTCCAGGAGACCATCGATGACCCGCTCTTTCCTCGCCCGGCGCCGCGGCGCACTGCTTTCCGCGCTCGCACTGGCACTGCCGCTCGCCTTCGCCGGCGGCGCGGCGCATGCCGACCAGCTCGACACCATCATGGCCGCCAAGAAGATCCGCGTGGCCATCGACCTGGCCGTGCCGCCCTACGGCCTGAAGGACGAGAAGCTCAACGCCACCGGCTCCGACGTCGAAACCGCGCGCCTGCTGGCCAAGAGCCTGGGCCTCGAACTGGAGATCGTGCCGACCACCGGCGCCAACCGCATTCCCTTCCTGCAGACCGACAAGGCGGACATCGTGATCTCCAGCATGTCGGTCACGCCCGAGCGCGAGAAGGTGGTCGACTTCTCGGTGCCCTACGCCGCCATCCTGGCCGTGGTGGGCGCGCCCAAGAGCATGAACATCACGGGCCCGGCGGACCTCGCGGGCAAGAAAGTGATCGCCACGCGCGGCACCACCAACGACCAGGAAGTGACGAAGATCCTGCCGGCCGGCGCGCAGATCGTTCGCTTCGACGACGACGCCACCTCCATCACCGCCGTGGTGAGCGGTCAGGCCGACATCTTCGCCACCGCGCCGCCGCTGCTGAAGACCATCAACGACAAGAACCCGGCCAAGCAGATGGAGCCCAAGTTCACCATGAAGGTCAACATGATGGCCATCGGCATGCGCAAGAACGAACCGCGCCTGAAGGCCAGGCTCGACGAGTTCGTGAAGGCGCAGCTCAAGAGCGGCGAGCTCAACACCATCTACAAGAAGTTCCACGGCGCCGACCTGCCGGCCGACGTGACGCGCAACGCAGGCTGATCGCGATGGCGAAGATCGACCAGGTCGAGATCGCGCAGATCGACATCGCGCCGAAGGTCAGGCGCACCGACGCCATCCAGTCCTTCGTGACGCAGGAAACCGTGATGGTCACGGTGCGCTGCGACGACGGCTCGTCGGGCACCGGCTACACGTACACCATCGGCACGGGCGGCTCGTCCATCGTGGCGCTGCTGAACGACCACCTGGCGCCGCGGCTGATCGGGCGCGACCCGCAGCAGTACGAGGCCATCTGGCGCGACCTGTTCTTCCACACGCACGCCACCGCCGTGGGCGCGATCACCAGCCTGTCGCTGGCGGCGATCGACACCGCGCTGTGGGACCGCAACGCGCGGGCGGCAGGCTTGCCGCTGTGGAAGCTGGCCGGCGGCGCGCAGCAGCGCGTGCCGGTCTACACCACCGAAGGCGGCTGGCTTCACATCGAGCCCTCGCAGCTGGTGGAGCAGACACTGGCCGCCAGGGCCGACGGCTTCCTGGGCGCGAAGATCAAGGTCGGCAAGCCGCACGTGGCGCAGGACATCGCGCGCCTGTCGGCCGTGCGCGAAGCGGTCGGCGCGGATTTCGAGCTGATGGTGGATGCCAACCAGAGCTTCACCGTGGCCGAGGCCATCCGCCGTGCGCGCCAGTACGCGCCGCTCGACCTCGCGTGGTTCGAGGAGCCGATGCCGGCCGAGCATGTGCGCGCGCATGCGCAGCTGCTGGCCAGCACATCGGTGCCGATCGCGGTGGGCGAGTCGATGTACCACCCGTCGCAGTTCGCCGAATACATCCAGCAGGGCGCCTGCTCCATCGTTCAGGCCGACGTGGCGCGGGTGGGCGGCATCACGCCGTGGCTGAAGATCGCGCACCTCGCGGAGGCGCACAACATCGCGATGTGCCCGCACTTCCTGATGGAGCTGCACGTGAGCCTGTGCGCCGCCGTGCCGAATGCGCGCTGGGTCGAATACATCCCGCAGCTCGACGACCTGACGACAAGCCGCCTGCGCATCGAGGACGGGCATGCGGTGGCGCCGGAAACGCCCGGGCTGGGCATCGAGTGGGATGCCGACCAGCTGAAGGCGCGGCGCAAGTTCACGCCGCTGGTGCTGCGCGGCTGAGCCGGCCGGTCAGTCGGCTTCGATAAGGCTGCGCAGCGACTGCAGGTCGCGCGCGATCCAGCCGGCGTCGCGCTCGAAGGCCGCGTCGTCCATGTGCGGCTGTCGCAACAGCGTGAACTGCAGCTCGCAGGCGTCGGACCCGACGCCGATCACGCGAAAAGGCAGGTAGACCTCGGGCACGCCTTCGGGCGCGACCCAGTGGTCGAGCACGCCGAAGTCGTTGCACGGCGCGAAGCGCATGCGGGCGTCGCCGCGCTCGGGCGTGCGCACGATCCAGTGGTCGCCGTGCGGCACCAGCGCGCTCTTCGAAAGGCCGCTGGCCCAGTCGGGCAGGCGCTTCGGATCGGCCGCCAGCACATAGGCGCGGCGCCATTCGCAGGCCACGCGCTGCGTGATGACGCGGGACTGGACGGCAGCACTGCCTTCATTCGTCGTCGATTTCATCGAAGTCGCTCCTGAGTACCTTGGACACGACGGCGCCCGAGAAACCGCGCGCCATCAGGAATCGCATCTGCTTGGCCCGTTCCTTCGCGTCGGCGGGCGCGGCGTCGAAGCGGCGGCGCCAGAGGGCGGTGGCGCGCTCCACCTCGGTTTCCTGCAGGCCGGCCACCGCTTCGGCGATGGCCTCGGGCGCAATGCCCTTGGCCTGCAGTTCCTGCTTCACCCGCAGCGCGCCGGAGCGGGCCGCGCGCTGGTTGAGCACCGAGGCCACCACGCGCGGCTCGCTGATGAAGTCCTTGGCGGCCAGCTCGTCGAGCGCCTTGGCCAGCGTGCCGGGCTCTTCTTCATGCTTGGCGAGCTTGCGCTCCAGCTCCAGGCGCGAATGCTCGCGCTGGCTCAGCAGGCGCAGTGCGCGGCCTTTGAGGGACGGGGCGTCGAATGCCATGCGGGAACCGCTCGCGCGGCCCGGCAGGGGACCGCGCTCGGGGGCTTGTTACTCGCCCTTGTCCGCCTTCTCGGCCTTGGCGGCCTTCTGCGGCTTCTCGGGCGTGGAGCCGGCATCGGCGGCCAGCAGCGGAATGCCCAGCGACTCGCGCACCTTGTTCTCGATCTCGCGCGACAGCTCGGGGTTCTCGCGCAGGAACTCGCGCGCGTTGTCGCGGCCCTGGCCGATCTTCTCGCCGTTGTAGGCATACCAGGCGCCCGACTTGTCGACGATCTTGGCGGTCACGCCCATGTCGATGATCTCGCCTTCGCGGCTGATGCCTTCGCCGAACAGGATGTCGAACTCCGCCGTCTTGAACGGGGGCGAGACCTTGTTCTTCACCACCTTCACCTTGGTTTCGTTGCCGATGGCCTCGTCGCCCTTCTTGATGGTGCCGATGCGGCGGATGTCCAGGCGCACCGAGGCGTAGAACTTCAGCGCATTGCCGCCGGTGGTGGTTTCGGGCGAACCGAACATCACGCCGATCTTCATGCGGATCTGGTTGATGAAGATGACCATGCAGTTGGTCTTCTTGATGGTGGCGGTGAGCTTGCGCAGCGCCTGGCTCATCAGGCGGGCCTGCAGGCCGGGCAGCGAGTCGCCCATTTCGCCTTCGATTTCGGCCTTGGGCGTGAGCGCGGCGACCGAGTCGACCACGATCAGGTCGACGGCGCCCGAGCGCACCAGCGAATCGACGATTTCGAGGGCCTGCTCGCCGGTGTCGGGCTGGCTGATCAGCAGGTCGGACAGGTTGACGCCGAGCTTCTGGGCGTATTGCACGTCGAGGGCGTGTTCTGCGTCGACGAAGGCGCAGGTGCCGGCCTGCTTCTGCATGGCGGCGATGACCTGCAGCGTGAGCGTGGTCTTGCCCGAGGATTCAGGGCCGTAGATTTCGATGACGCGGCCGCGCGGCAGGCCGCCGACGCCCAGCGCGATGTCCAGGCCCAGCGAACCGGTGGAGACCACCTGGATGTCTTCCAGCGCCTCGCCTTCGCCGAGCCGCATGATCGTGCCCTTGCCGAACTGCTTTTCGATCTGGGCCAGCGCGGCTTGCAGCGCCTTGGCTTTTTCACTGTTGGCGACCGAGATGCTTGCGCCCTTGACGACTGCGTCCATGTGGAAACTCCTTGAATATCAACGGTTTGTGTCTGGTTTCACCCATCTGCTTTTAACCACAGGCTGGATGCTTGAACAGTAGTGTAGGGGCTGATGCCGCTGCGTAAACCTGTTTTTTGGTCAGTTTGCTTTACCATTTGGCGCATGAGCGAAACCGCCTTTCCGACCGATCCCGACGCCTGGCGGCAGACCCACCTGGGCCGTCTGCTGGGCCACGCCATGCGCCGTTTCGACGAGCGCGTGCTGGAGCTGATGGCGCACGACGTCGACGTGCCGCTGGCGTTGTCGAACCTCGCGGCGCGCGCGCAGGTGAGCGCGGCGCACATCCACATCACCCGGCACCTGGCGCGCGAGGGCTCGCGCCTCACCGAGCTGGCCGAGCGCGCCGGCATGACCAAGCAGGCGATGGGCGCCCTGGTGGACCAATGCGAGGCCTGGGGCCTGGTCACGCGCGGCCCCGATCCGCTCGACGCGCGGGCCCGGCGCGTGCTGTTCACGGCCGACGGGCTGGCCTGGCTCGACGCCTTCCACGGCGCGGTGACGCAGGCCGAGCGCGAGTTCCGCAGCAGCGTGGGCGACGACATCGCCACCGTGGTAACCATCGGACTGGAAGCCTATACAGCGGGCTAGACTTCGAGGCAGAGACAAACGTCGACGGCGCCGCCGGGCGCCCGACACCCAAACAGGCCGGAGGTGGCGCATATGCGGATTCTGATTGCCGAAGACGACCAAGTGCTGGCCGATGCCCTGCTGCGCAGCCTGCGCACCTCGGGCGCGGCGGTCGACCACGTGGCCAACGGCTCGCAGGCCGACACCGCGCTCATGACCCATGACGAATTCGACCTGCTGATCCTCGACCTCGGGCTGCCCAGCCTGCACGGCATCGAGATCCTGAAGCGCCTGCGCGCGCGCGGCTCGCAGCTGCCGGTGCTCGTGCTCACGGCGGCCGACAGCGTGGAAGAGCGCGTCAAGGGCCTGGACAACGGCGCCGACGACTACATGGCCAAGCCCTTCAGCCTGCAGGAACTCGAGGCCCGCGTGCGCGCCCTCACGCGCCGCGGCATGGGCACCACCAGCAACGCGATCCGCCACGGCCCGCTGGTGTACGACCAGGCCGGCCGCGTGGCCACCATCGACGGCAAGATGATCGAGCTGTCGGCGCGCGAACTCGGCCTGCTCGAAGTGCTGCTGCAGCGCGCCGGCCGGCTGGTGAGCAAGGACCAGCTGGTCGACCGCCTCTGCGAATGGGGCGAGGAGGTGAGCCTCAACGCGATCGAGGTGTACATCCACCGGCTGCGCAAGAAGATCGAGAAGGGCCCGGTGCGCATCGCCACGGTGCGCGGGCTGGGCTACTGCCTCGAGAAGATCCAGAACTGATGCCCCTTTTCATGCGCGAAGCCTGGGAGCGAGCCCGGTGAAGCTGTTCCAGCGCGCGCAGCGCTCGCTGTTCGGCGAGATCCTCGACTGGATGCTCACGCCGCTGCTGCTGCTGGTGCCGGTGAGCATCGGCGTCACCTGGCTGGTGGCGCAGGGCATCGCCAACGCGCCCTTCGACCGCGCGCTCGAGCACAACGTGAAGGCGCTGGCCGAGCTGGTGACGGTGAAGGAAGGGCACACGCAGTTCGTGCTCTCGCAGTCGGCGCGCGAGATCCTGCGGGCCGACGATGCAGGCCACGTCTACTACCAGCTGCTCGACGGCCACGGCACGCTGCTGAGCGGCGAGCGCGACATTCCCCAGCCCGGCCTCGACGAGCCGCTGCCGCCCAACCAGGTGTTCCTGCACAACAGCGACGTGCACGGCCAGCCGGTTCGCGTGGCCTCGATGTGGCTGGCCAGCGGCAGCGACGACGTGCCGCCCTCGCTGCTGCAGCTGGCCGAGACGCGCGAGAAGCAGTCGGTGCTGGCGGCCGAGATCATCAAGGGCGTGCTGCTGCCGCAGTTCGCGATCCTGCCGCTGGCGGTGCTGCTGATCTGGCTGGCGCTGGTGCGCGGCATCAAGCCGCTGTCGGTGGTGGAGGCGCGCATCCGCGAACGGCGCCCCGGAGACCTGAGCCCGCTGGACGAATCGTCGGTGCCGCTCGAAGTGGTGCCGCTGGTGTCTTCGGTGAACGAGCTGCTGGACAAGCTCAACGATTCCATCGGCACGCAGAAGCGCTTCCTGGCCGACGCGGCGCACCAGCTCAAGACGCCGCTGGCGGGCCTGCGCATGCAGGCCGACCTGGCGCAGCGCGAAGGCGCCAACGCCGACGAGCTGAAGCAGTCGCTCAAGCAGATCGGCCGCGCCAGCAAGCGCGCCACGCACACGGTGAACCAGCTGCTGTCGCTGGCGCGCGCCGAAGGCAACAGCGCCAACGTGCACCACCAGCCCTGCGACCTGGCGCGGCTCACCATCGAGGTGGTGCGCGAGGCGGTGCCGCGGGCCATCGAGAAGCGCATCGACCTGGGCTACGACGGCGCCGAGGCGGGCGCGCCCGGCGTGATGTTCGACGGCAACCAGACGCTGCTGAAGGAGCTGGTGCGCAACCTCGTCGACAACGCGCTGAACTACACGCCATCGACGCCGGAGCGCCCGGGCCTGATCACCGTGCGCGTGCTGGCAGACCCCTTCGGCCACGTGCTGCTGCTGCAGGTGGAGGACAACGGCCCCGGCATCGCCGAGGCCGACCGCGAGCTGGTGTTCGAGCCTTTCTACCGCGTGCTCGGCAACGAGGCCGACGGCTCGGGGCTGGGGCTGCCGATCGTGCGCGAGATCGCGAACCAGCACCGCGCGCAGGTAAGGCTGGAGGATGCGCATCCCGGCAAGCATCCGCCGGGGGCGCTCTTCACGGTGCGCTTCGAGGCCGAGGCGCCCGTTTGAGCCTGATGGTCAGGGGGAGGGCGCGGGCGCGGCAGCTGCGGGGGCCGGGGTCGGAGCCGGAGCCGGAGCCGGCCCGGCAGGCTTCGCGTCGTTGCGGATCTGCAGCCACTCCGGCCGGATCTGCCGCGCGAGACGCTGCGGCTCGCGCTCGTTGAGCCCCGCCGGCGCCAGGCCGAAGCCGGCGAGATCGCCGCGCGCCCACAGGAAGTAGCCGGCGTTGGCCAGCAGCAATACGACGAGCAGGAGACGCAGCTTCATGCGGATCGGCCGGTCAGAACGCCATGCCGCGAGGGCGCACGCTCACTTCGTCGCTCGATATGAGCTGCAGCCCGGCGTCGGTGCGCACCTGCAGTTCGCCGCCCCAGGCCACGCCTTCGCACAGGCCGGTGGTGCCGTCGCTGAGCGCCACTTCACGGCCGCGCAGCACGTCGCGCGCGGCAAAGCGTTCGGCGAAAGGCGCGAAGCCGCGCGCCTCGAAATCCAGCACGGCCTGCACGAGGGGCGGGGCCAGCTCGCCCAGCACCTCGGGCGCGCTGGCATCGGGGCGCCACTGGCGCAGCCAGGCCGGCGGGGTGCGCATGCCGTCGGCATCGCGCGCGCCGATGTTCACGCCGATGCCGATCACAAGGTAGCGCGACGCATCGGGCCGGCCGCTGGACGGCAGTGCGGTCTCGATGAGGATGCCGACCAGCTTGCTGTCGTTGACCCACACGTCGTTGGGCCACTTGAGGCCGACCTTGTGTGCGCCGGAGGGGTCGAGGCTCTCGGCCACGCTGACACCCACGGCCAGCGACAGGCCGGACCAGTCGGCGGGCGCCAGCGGCAGGCCCAGCGAGAACAGCAGGGAGGCCGGGGCTTCCTGCCGCGGCGCGCTCTGCCAGGGCCGGCCCAGCCGGCCGCGCCCTGCCGTCTGGTGCTCGGCCACGAGCAGCACGGGCTCGACACGTCCGGCGCGCGCACGGCGCATCAGTTCGGTGTTGGTGGAATCGATCTCGGCCACGGCCTCGACGGTGAAACCGGGCAGCAGCGGGGCGACCGCCGCGGCGATCCGGTCTTCGAACCAGTCGGCGGTGGTGCTGCCCATGTTCAGTCCTTCCCGGACTTGTCCTTCCTGGCGGATTTTTTCTTTTCAGCCTTCTTTTCGGCCTTCTTGGCTTCTTTCTTTTCGGCCTCTTTTTTCTCGGCCTTCTTCTTCTCGGCTTTCTTTTTGTCTTTCTTCTTCTTTTTCTTTTCTTCGTCCTCATCCTTGGGCGTCAGCAGCGTGCCGCGGCACTGCTCGGAGCCGCACCAGCAAGGGAATTCGGACAGAAGCTTCGGCGTGTACGGCTCGTCGATGATCAGGCCGTAGTCGTAGTTGAGCTCTTCGCCTGCGGCGATGTTGCGCAGCGCCTTGATATAAACGCGCCCATCGACCTCGTCCGCCTCGCAGTTCGGTTCGCACGAGTGGTTGATCCAGCGCGCGTCGTTGCCCTTGACGTTGCCGTCGATCACACGCCCGTCGTCGATGTGGAAGTAGAAGGTGTGGTTGGGCTGGGCCGGGTCGTGCGGATGGCGGCGCAGCGCTTCCTTCCAGCTGATGATCTCGCCCTTGTATTCGATCAGCGTTTCGCCTTCGGCCAGGTCCTGCACCGCGAACACGCCGTTGCCGTGGACATCGGAGCGCCGCATCTGGATTCGGCGACCGGCGGAAAGTGGGGTTTTGGAAGGCATCGCCGAAGTCTGTTAGTTTGAATATGCACACATGCGCGTGTGCGCGTGCGCACGCGGGAAGCCGCAGATTGTATGTGGCCCCCACGCTCCCGCACTGCGTGTCGTCGCTGCCCCCGAGGGGGCCGCAGGCCGCCTTGAGGCGGCTCGGCGGCGGCCTGAGAACTTTTTAGGAATTGTTGATGAAGACCTTGGTAATCGCAGAAAAGCCGTCGGTGGCGCAGGACATCGTCCGCGCCCTCACGCCGGTGGCCGGCAAATTCGACAAACATGACGAGCATTTCGAGAACGACAGCTATGTCGTGACCAGCGCTGTCGGTCACCTGGTCGAAATCCAGGCGCCCGAGGAATTCGACGTCAAGCGCGGCAAGTGGAGTTTTGCCAACCTGCCCGTGATTCCGCCGCACTTCGACCTGAAGCCGGTCGACAAGACCAAGACGCGCCTGAACGCGGTGGTCAAGCAGGCCAAGCGCAAGGACGTGACGCAGCTCATCAACGCATGCGACGCGGGCCGCGAGGGCGAGCTGATCTTCCGCCTGATCGAGCAGTACGCCGGCGGCAAGTCGGGGCTGAACAAGCCGGTCAAGCGGCTGTGGCTGCAGTCGATGACGCCGCAGGCCATCCGCGACGGCTTCGACGCGCTGCGCACCGAAAAGCAGATGCAGGGCCTGGCCGACGCCGCGCGCTCGCGCTCCGAGGCCGACTGGCTGGTGGGCATCAACGGCACGCGCGCCATGACCGCATTCAATTCGCGCGACGGCGGCTTCTTCCTCACGACCGTGGGCCGCGTGCAGACGCCGACGCTCTCCGTCGTGGTGGAGCGCGAGGAGCAGATCCGCAAGTTCGTCTCGCGCGACTACTGGGAAGTCCACGGCAGCTTCGCGGCCGAGGCCGGCGAGTACCCCGGCAAGTGGTTCAACCCCGACTGGAAGAAAGCCAACGCGCCGCTGCTGGCCAACGGCGAACCCGACCCCGAGCAGCGCGCCGACCGCGTGTGGAACGAGCAGGAAGCCCGCGCCATCGCCGACGCCTCGCGCGGCAAGCCCGCCACCGTCACCGAAGAAAGCAAGCCCACCACGCAGGCTTCGCCGATGCTGTTCGACCTGACCTCGCTGCAGCGCGAGGCCAACGGCCGCTTCGGCTTCAGCGCCAAGACCACGCTGGCGCTGGCGCAGAGCCTGTACGAGCGCCACAAGGCGCTGACCTACCCGCGTACCGATTCGCGCGCGCTGCCGGAAGACTATCTTCCCGTCGTCAAGCAGACCATGGGCATGCTCGCCAACAGCGGCATGAAGCACCTGGCGCCGTTCGCCAAGCAGGCGGTCGACGGCAACTACGTGAAGCCCAACAAGCGCATCTTCGACAACGCCAAGGTGTCGGATCACTTCGCCATCATCCCGACGCTGCAGGCCCCCAGCGGCCTGAGCGAGGCCGAGCAGAAGCTGTACGACTTCGTGGTGCGCCGCTTCCTGTCGGTGTTCTTCCCGAGCGCCGAATACCAGGTCACCACGCGCATCAGCACGGTGGAGCAGGGCGGCAGGAAGTACCCCTTCCGCACCGACGGCAAGGTGCTGGTGAAGCCGGGCTGGCTCGCCATCTACGGCAAGGAAGCCCAGGACGACGAGAAGGAAGACGACAAGGACGGCAAGCGGCTCGTGCCGGTGAAGCCGGGCGAGATCGTGAAGACCGAGTCCGCCGACATCAAGGGCCTGAAGACGCGCCCGCCGGCGCGCTACTCCGAAGCCACGCTGCTCGGCGCGATGGAAGGCGCGGGCAAGACCATCGACGACGACGAGCTGCGCGAAGCCATGCAGGAGAAGGGCCTGGGCACGCCAGCCACGCGCGCGGCCACCATCGAAGGCCTGATCACCGAGAAATACATGCTGCGCGAAGGCCGCGAGCTGATTCCCACGGCCAAGGCCTTCCAGCTCATGACGCTGCTGCGCGGCCTGGGCGTGGAAGAACTCTCCAAGGCCGAGCTCACCGGCGAGTGGGAATACAAGCTCGCGCAGATGGAGAAGGGCGCGCTCAGCCGCGACGCCTTCATGCGCGAGATCGCCGAGATGACGGAGCACATCGTCAAGAAGGCGAAGGAATACGACCGCGACACCGTGCCGGGCGACTACGCCACCCTGCAGACGCCGTGCCCCAACTGCGGCGGCATCGTGCGCGAGAACTACCGCCGCTACGCCTGCACCGGCAAAAGCGGCACCGGCGAGGACGCCTGCGGCTTCTCGTTCGGCAAGTCGCCGGCCGGGCGCACCTTCGAGGTGGCCGAGGCCGAGGCGCTGCTGCGCGACAAGCACATCGGCCCGCTGGAGGGCTTCCGCTCCAAGGCCGGCTGGCCCTTCACTTCCGAGATCGTCATCAAGTTCGACGACGAGGCGAAGAACTGGAAGCTGGAGTTCGACTTCGGCGACGACAAGAACGCCGACACCGGCGAGATCGTCGACTTCAGCGACCAAGACACCGTGGGCCCGTGCCCGGTGTGCGGCGCGCCGGTGTTCGAGCACGGCAGCAACTACGTCTGCGAGAAGTCGGTGCCGACCAATGCACAGCCCACGCCAACCTGCACCTTCAAGACCGGCAAGATCATCCTGCAGCAGCCGGTGGAGCGCGCGCAGATGGAAAAGCTGCTGGCCACCGGCAAGACGGACCTGCTCGACAAGTTCGTGAGCATGCGCACGCGCCGCGCCTTCAAGGCCTTCCTGACCTGGAACGCCGAAGAGGGCAAGGTGACCTTCGAATTTGCACCGCGCGAGGGCGGCAGCAAGTTCCCGCCGCGCAAGACCTTCGGCAAGGCCGCGCCCGCGGGCAAGACGGCGGCCGCCAAGAAGGTGGCGGCGAAGAAGACGCCCGCTGCCAAGAAGGCACCGGCCGCGAAGAAGGCCGCCGCGCCGCGCAAGCCTGGCGCGGGCCTGAAGCCCAGCGACTCGCTAGCCGCGGTGATCGGCGCCGAACCGGTGGCGCGCACCGAGGTCATCAAGAAGCTGTGGGACTACATCAAGGCCAACGGCCTGCAGGACGCGACCAACAAGCGCGCGATCAATGCCGACGCCAAGCTCAAGCCGGTGTTCGGCAAGGACCAGGTGACGATGTTCGAACTCGCGGGCATCGTGGGCAAGCACCTCTCGGCGACCTGAGCCATGCGGCGCAGACACTTCGCAGCGAGCGCGGCCCTGGCGGCCGTCGCGGCGCTGGGCGGCGCCGGCATGGCGCATGCCGCCGCGTGGCCCGACAGGCCGGTCAAGCTGGTGGTGCCGTTCCCGCCGGGACAGGCCACCGACATCTTCGCCCGCGCGGTGGCCGAGCAGCTCGGCAGGCGGCTGGGCCAGCCGGTGATCGTCGACAACAAGGCCGGCGCCGGCAGCAACATCGGCACCGAGTTCGTGGTGCGCTCGCAGCCAGACGGCTACACGCTGGTGGTGGCGGGCAGCGCGATGGCGGTGAACCAGACGCTCTACGCCAAGCCGGGCTTCGACCCGCGCAAGGACCTGGCCGGCATCTCGCTCATCGCGAAGGTGCCGCTGGTGTTCCTGGCCACGCCGGAGAGCGGCATCCGTACGCTGGCCGAGCTCACCGCGCGCGCCAAGGCGGAACCCGGCCGGCTGAGCTACGCGAGCGCCGGCATCGGCGGCACGCAGCATCTGTCGGGCGAGATGTACAAGTCGGCCGCGCATGTGTTCATCACGCACATTCCGTACCGCGGCAGCGGCCCGGCGCAGTCGGACTTCCTGGGCAACCAGGTGCCGCTGATGATCGACTCGGTGACGGCCGCGCTGCCGCACATCAAGTCGGGCAAGGCGGTGGCGCTGGCGGTCACGTCGGCCACGCGCTCGTCGCAGCTGCCCGAGGTGCCCACCGTGGCCGAAAGCGGCGTGGCCGGCACGAAGAACTTCGAGGCGGTGGGCTGGCTCGGCCTGATGGCGCCGCGCGGCACGCCGCCCGAGATCGTCGAGCGGCTCAACCACGAGGTGACGGACATCCTCAAGAGCGAGCAGATGGCGCGCTTCATCCGCGAGCGCGGCTCCGAACCGGCGCCCACCACGCCGGCGGAGTTCGACCGCTTCGTGGCGAGCGAGATCCGCCTGTGGGGCGCCGCGGTGAAGGCTTCGGGCGCCAAGCCCGAATGAGCCGTTCGACCTAGCAGGGCTCAGGCGGGCGCCTGCGCCTCTTTGGCGCGGTCGACCTCCGCCAGCAGCCAGCTGCGGAAATGATCGAGCGTGGCCAGCTGGCCGCGCCCTTCCGGATAGCAGAACCAGTAGCCCTCGTTGCCCCGGTAGCCGCCGCCCGGCAGCGGCTCGTCCACCAGCCCCGCGGAAATCTCGTCCTGCACCAGGCAGCGCGGCACCAGCGCCACGCCCATGCCGACCATCACCGCGCGGATCATGGTCTGGAACTGGTCGAACTGCGGGCCGGCCAGCGGGTCGAGGCCGCGCACGCCGTGCGTCTCGCTCCAGTGCAGCCACGACTGCGGCACCGTGACGTGGCGCAGCAGCGTGCAGCGCGCCACGTCCTGCGGCGTGCGGATGGCGACCTCGGCCTGCGCGGCGCGCGGCGCGATCAGCGCCACGTCACGGCCCGCGAGGTAGTGCGATTGCGCGCCGGGCCAGTGGCCGTCGCCGAAAAGAATGGCGCAGTCGAGCTCGGGCCGCTCGAAGTCGTAGCCGTGCACGAAGGGCACGAAATGCAGCGTGATCTGCGGATGGGCGCGCTGGAAGTCGGGCAGCCGCGGAATCAGCCACTTGGCGCCGAAGGTGGGCAGGGTGGACAGGTGCAGCGCGCCGCCGCCGTCGCCGCTGGTGATGAGCTCCAGCGTGGCCGCCTCCAGCTGCGCGAGCAGCGAGCGCACCGTCTTCTCGTAGCGCTCGCCGGCCGGCGTGAGCGCCAGTCGCTTGCGGTTGCGCTCGAACAGCGGCGCGCCGATCCAGCGCTCGAGCTCCTGCACCTGCTTGCTGACCGCGCCCTGCGTGAGGTGCAGCGCCTCGGCCGCGCGCGAGACGCCGCCGAAGCGCACCACGGTGGAAAAGGCCCGCAGCAGGTTCAGCGGAGGATTGAGACGGCGCAGCGACATGGCAGGATGCCCATTAAAACATTCCAGATCAGAATGTTAGCTGGTCTATCCTTTGCTTCTGAAGTGAGGCGAAATCGCTCCTTCTCACTCAATGCACATTGGAATCCACCCCATGCAACGTCGTCATTTCATCTCCACGCTGGCCGCTGCTTCCATCCTTCCAGGAATATCCTTTGCCCAGGGCAAGCCCATTCGCCTGGTCGTTCCGTTCCCGCCCGGCGGCGCCACCGACATCACGGCGCGCGTGCTCGGCGAGCCCGTGGCCAAGATCCTTCAGCAGCCGGTGGTCATCGACAACCGCGCCGGTGCCGGCGGCTCCATCGGCATGGCCGAGCTGGCCCGCGCCAC
This sequence comes from Variovorax sp. AB1(2024), assembly GCF_037482385.2. Lineage (NCBI taxonomy): Bacteria > Pseudomonadati > Pseudomonadota > Betaproteobacteria > Burkholderiales > Comamonadaceae > Variovorax > Variovorax sp. AB1(2024). Next base: position 768,454 of record NZ_JBBHKP020000001.1, read on the forward strand.
GCCGGACGGCCTGACCTTCGGCATCGCCACCCTGTCCACGCACGGCGTGAACCCTGCCGTGTACCAGAAGCTGCCGTACGACCCGATCAAGGGCTTTGCCGCCGTGACCGAGATCGTCAAGGCGCCGGGCGTGATCGTCATCAACCCGGCGAAGCTGCCGGTGGCCAGCTTCGCCGAGCTGGTGAAGTACCTCAAGGCCAACCCGGGCAAGGTGTCTTACGCCTCGCCGGGCAACGGCACTATCGGCCACATGTGGGGCGAGCTGTTCAAGAGCAGCACCGGAACCTCGATGGTGCACATCCCCTACCGCGGTGCGGGCCCGGCCATCAACGACGTGCTCGCGGGCGAAGTGCCGGTGTACTTCGACCAGGTGGCTTCCTCGCTGCCGCACGTGAAGGCGGGCAAGCTGAAGGCGCTGGCCGTGTCGTGGAACGGCCGCCTCGACGTGCTGCCCGACGTGCCCACCTACGGCGAGCTGGGCTATCCGGCCAACAACGATCCTTCGTGGTTCGGCATGATCGCGCCCGCCGGCACGCCCGCCGAGCTGGTGCTGCGCATGCAGCAGGCCGTGGCCACCGCGCTGAAGGACCCCTCGGTGCGCGAGCGCCTGGCGCTGCAGGGCCTGTACGCATCGGGCACCACGCCGGCGCAGTTCACCAAGCAGATCGCCAGCGAGATCGACAAGATGAAGAAGGTGGCCGAATTCGCACGCGTGCGATTGGACTGAGCCCGGCCTGCCTATGCATCCAGTCCTGAAACTGATTCAAACCCGCGCCCAGGTGACGAGCGTTGCCGGGCACACGCCGCTGGTGCTGGACTCCCCGCACAGCGGCACCGTCTACCCCGAGGACTTCGGCACGGTGCGCGACCTCGCGACGCTGCGCCGCGCCGAGGACACGCACGTGGAAAAGCTCTACGCCTTCGCCCCGGCGATGGGCGTGGCCTGGGTGGAGGCGCACTTTCCGCGCAGCTACCTGGACGCCAACCGCGACACCACCGAGATCGATACCACGATGCTGCAGGGCGAGTGGACCGACCCGGTCTCCACCGACCCGCGCGTGCTGTCGAAGGTGCGCCTGGGCAAGGGGTTGATCTGGAAGCTCACCGACGAAGGCCTGCCCATCTACGACCGGCAATTGCCGGTGGAAGAGGTGCGCCAGCGCATCGACACCTGCTGGCGGCCGTATCACGCGGCGGTGGCGCAGGCCATCGACGAGGCGCATGCGCGCCACGGCTACAGCATCCACATCAACTGCCACTCGATGCCGGCCATCGCGGCCAGCCATGCCACCGACTTCCCGGGCCTGGCGCATGCCGACTTCGTGATCGGCGACCGCGACGGCAGCACCGCCGACCCGGCGCTGTCGCGCAAGATCTGCGAGCACCTTCGCGGCTTCGGCTACAGCGTGGACTACAACCACCCCTACAAGGGCGTGGAACTGGTGCGCCGCAACGGCGACCCGGCCGGCCAGCGGCACAGCATCCAGGTGGAGATCAACCGCAAGCTCTACATGGACGAGACCACGCTGGCGCTGGACGAGGCCGGCGCCGAGCGGCTGCAGGGGCACCTGCGTTCGCTGGTCGAGATGCTGCTGGCGACGGACCCGCGCTGAGCGGCCCGCCGCGGGGCAACAACAACCCTGCCGGCCCCGGTGTGTTGTTACACGAGGGGCCAGGCCGGCGGCCTATAGTGGAAACGGTCATGACCCACCACACCTCTTGGAGTTTCCAGTGAAGCCATTCATTGCAGCCGTTCTTGCCGTCGCGATGGGCGCGCTCGTCGCGGGTTGCGCGGGCACCGGCTCAGCCGGCAGCGCCAATGCATCGAGCGCCGCCGCACCCACGGGCGGCAGCGGCGTCACCGTGTTCGGCACCATCGACGCCGGCGTCTCCGGCACGAAGAACAGCTCGCGCTGATTCAGCGCGCCACGCCCCTTCTTCGGGCCGTCGGCCGCCACGTCCGAGGCGGCCTCGAGCACGCCCACCCACTCGGCCACGAAACGGTCGTACATCTCGCGGTGCGCCTCGACCTGCGCGTCGATCACCGCATCGACGATCTCCCGCAGCGGCCGCGGTCTCGCGGATGGTGATGGGAGCGCGGCCTCAGCGCCGCAGCAGTGCCTGCTTCAGCAGGCGCGCGGCGCGGTTGCGGATGCGCCCCGGCATGCCGCGCATGCTGCTCGTGCGCGGCGCCACGCGCGCGGTGGCGCAGGCCCAGAGGAAGTCGTGCAGGATGGGCGTGTCGTCGACCGTCTCGGTGCTGCCGTACTTGTGGAATTCAGGGTGCCACTGGGTCGCGGCGATGTAGCTGCGGCCGCGGTCGGCCCGGCGGCGGATGGCCTCGGGCACGCGGTCGGGCAGGCTCCAGGCCTCGATGTCGAAGCCGGGCGCGATGTCCTTCACGCCCTGGTGGTGGATGCTGTTCACCCGCGCGGTCTTCAGGTCGGGGTAGAGCTTCGACAGCCGGGTGCCCTGCACCAGCTCGATCTGGTGGAAGTTCTGGTCGTAGGTGACAGGGTCGCGGTGCTTGAGCGTCTCGGGGTGCCCGTGCTGCGCCTCGATGTCCTGGTAGAGCGTGCCGCCGAAGGCCACGTTGATGAGCTGCAGCCCGCGGCACACGCCGAAGATGGGCTTGCCGGCCTGCTCGAAGGCTTCGACCAGCGCCAGGTCGTAGAGGTCGCGGATGCGGTCGCCGATCCATGCGTCCTTCAGCGGCACCTCGCCGTAGCTGCCGGGCCAGACGTCGGCGCCGCCGTGCATCACCACCCCGTCGAGCCATTCGGCGTAATGCGACAGCTTGGTGTCGCCGCGCGCGGTCTCGCCGGTGGGGCAGGGCACCATCACCACCATGGCGCCGGCGGACATGAGCCAGTGCGCGATCGATTGCTCGACGTACTGCAGCGTCTTGTTGGTGAAGAGCGATCGGGCGGGGTCGGCATGCGAGAAGCAGGCGGACAGGCCGATCTTGAGCCGGGCGGAAACAGGTTGTGTCATCGCGGGACTGTCGACGGAGCGAACCGGACGGGTGATGCGAAAAGGAAAATCCATTGTGGCTCGTTGGCCTCTCGCACGGGGTCGGACGACACGCCAAGTATGCTTTCAACGCGACGCCCACGAACAAGGAAGACAAACCGATGAAGACAATCAAGGGTCCGGCCATTTTTCTCGCCCAGTTTGCGGGCGACACGGCACCGTTCAACACGCTCGACGGCATTGCGGGCTGGGCCGCCGGGCTCGGCTACAAGGGCGTGCAGATTCCCAGCTGGGACGCCCGCCTGTTCGACCTGAAGAAGGCGGCCGAAAGCAGGACCTACTGCGACGAAGTGAAAGGCACGCTGGCGAAGCACGGCCTGGAGATCACCGAGCTCTCGACCCACCTGCAAGGCCAGCTGGTGGCGGTGCACCCGGCCTACGACGCGGGCTTCGACGGCTTCGCGGCGCCCGAGGTGCGCGGCGATCCGGCCAGTCGCCAGCAATGGGCGGTGCAGCAGCTGCACTTGGCGGCCAAGGCATCGGCCAACCTGGGCCTCACGGCGCATGCGACCTTCTCGGGCGCGCTGGCCTGGCCGTACCTCTATTCTTGGCCGCCGCGCCCGCCGGGACTCATCGAGGAAGCCTTCGACGAGCTCGCGCGCCGCTGGCGGCCGATCCTCGATGCCTTCGACGCGGCGGGCGTGGACGTGGGCTACGAGATCCACCCCGGCGAAGACCTGCACGACGGCGTGAGCTACGAGATGTTCCTGGAGCGCGTGAACAACCATCCGCGCGCCTGCCTGCTGTACGACCCGAGCCACTTCATGCTGCAGCAGCTCGACTACCTGGCCTACATCGACCACTACCACGAGCGCATCAAGATCTTTCACGTGAAGGACGCCGAGTTCAACCCGACCGGCAAGCAGGGCGTGTACGGCGGCTTCCAGAGCTGGATCAACCGCGCCGGGCGCTTCCGCTCGCTGGGCGACGGGCAGGTCAACTTCAAGGCCATCTTCTCGAAGATGGCGCAGTACGACTTCCCGGGCTGGGCGGTACTGGAATGGGAGTGCTGCATCAAGCACCCCGAAGACGGCGCACGCGAGGGTGCGAAGTTCATTGCCGACCACATCATCCGCGTGGCCGACCGGGCCTTCGACGACTTCGCCGCGGGCGGCGTGGACGTGGCGGCCAATCGGCGGATGCTCGGGCTGGGCTGAAATCTTCAGCGGTGCAGCGGGCAACCGTTGCGCTCGCTGCGGTAGTCCGACGAAGCCGCATACGCCGCCTTGCGCGCGCGCATCACGTTGCCCAGCGGCCGGTGCGCGGCCAGCGCATGCCAGGGGTTGAAGGCCATGCCGTCGTCGATCTCGCGCGCCAGCGCCTCGCTCCAGCCTTCCTGCGGATCGGCCGTGATGCGCGCGACGGCAATGAACGGGCTGAGCGCCTGCGGCCATTCGACCGATGCGTCTTCGACCGGCATGCGTTCCAGGTCCACGCACAGCTGCACGCGCAGTTCCCACACGGCGGGGTTCGCGCGGATGAAGTCGGCCACCGCCTCGCGCGTGCCGTCGGGCTTGCCCGCGAGGTCGAGCGGCGCGTTCTCCAGCGCCAGCAGCGCCGGGGAAACAGGCGCCAGCTGCAGCTTGGCGATGTAGGCGCCATAGCGGATCGGCACCTGCGTGAAGAAGGTGGCGCCGAGCGGGTGTGTCTCCGCATGGCCGCCGAGTGCGATCAGCGTGCCGCTCTGGCCGCCGAAAGTCTCGACCGCCTTCTCCACGCCCTGCAGCACGCCAGACAGCACGCGCTTGGCGTTCGGCGCCTTGTCGGTGGTGCCCGCGAGCAGCTTCAGGGTGCGCAGGAAGCCCTTGGCGTCGGGCGCGGAGAACACCGGTCCGTCGACGAACAGGAAGTCCTGCGTGGAGCCGCCTTCGGCACCGTCGACGCGCGGACCTTCCACGCCGAGCACCTTCAGGGCCATGCCGCGCGGCAGCGAGACTCGGTCGTCGAGCACCTCGGCGGGCGGCGTCGACAGCCGCATGACGACGGGGTAGCGGCGCGCCGACGCGAAGAGGCCCTGCGCCAGCGTCTCGGGCAGGCCGTCGAGCACGCTCAGTTCGCCGCGCAGCAGGCCGTGGCTCTTGGCGTGCACCGCGCGCATGGCATGGCCGGTGTGGTCGGCCATGGTTTTCTCCATGTCGACGAGCGTGGCCACCAGGTCGGTCTGCGTCTGCGCCTCGTCGTCGCGGAAGGTTTCCACGGCGGGGTCGTAGCGCACGGGGGTTGCTGAAGAGAGTGCGGTCGTGTTCATGCCTCGATTGAGCGCAGTGGCCCGCGCAACGGCTGTAGGAGCGCGACGCCATCGCGTGCGCTCGAATGCCTGCGTGGGCGGGCTTACAGCAGTTGTACCAAGCGCTGGATGGCGCCGTCGATCTGCGCTTCGCCGATCAGCCCGTAGCCGAACGACAGCCCGTTGGGCACGTCGGGCGCGTGCGGATCGAGCGCGAAGCGCGAGAGCGGCGGCAGCACGATGCCGGCCGCCGCGGCGCGCTCGACCACCACGTCGGCCCGCGTCGGGCCGTGCAGCCAGGCCGACAGGTGCAGCCCGGCGTTGGATGGAATCGCCTCGAGCCGCCCGCCGCCGTGCCGCGCCAGCGCGTCGAGCAGCGCGGTGCGCCGAGCGCCGTACAGCTTGCGCATCTTGCGGATGTGCCGGGCCAGGTGCCCCTCGGCAATGAAGGCCGCGAGTGCTTCCTGCCCCAGCACCGGGCCGTGCCAGTCGGCGAGTTCGCGCGCCCGCACCAGCGCCGCGCGGGCCCATGGCGGCGCGACCACGAAGCCCAGGCGCAGCGCGGGGAACAGGCTCTTGGAAAAAGTGCCGACGTAGAACACCGACTCGGCGCGGTCCAGCGTCTGCAGTGCATCGAGCGGCCGGCCGGCGAAGCGGAATTCGCTGTCGTAGTCGTCTTCCACCACGACCGCATTGCGTGCCCGCGCGAAGGCCAGCAGGGCGGCGCGCCGCTGCGGCGACATCGCCACGCCGGTGGGGAACTGGTGCGACGGCGTCACGCAGATCACGCGCGCTTCTGGCGGAATGCGCTCGACGCACAGGCCCTCGGTGTCGGTCGGCACGGTGACCACTTTCGCGCCCGCGGCCAGCATCGCTTCGCGCAGCGAGGGATAGAACAACTGCTCGACCGCGACCACGGTGCGCCCCGGCACGACCAGGATGCGCGCAAGCAGCCCGAAGGCCTGCTGCGCGCCGGCCGTGACGACGATGTCGCCGGCGGTGCAGCCCACCGCGCGGGTGAACGACACATGCCGCGCGATCGCCTCGCGCAGTGCCTGCTGGCCCTGCGGGTCGGCATAGTCGGCGGTCTGCCGCGCGACGCGGCGCAGCGCTCGGTCGGACAGGCGGCGCCAGATGTCGAAGGGAAAGGCGCTCACGTCGGGCAGGCCGACGCGGAAGTCGTCGCGCGCGGCTTGCGGCTGCAGTGTCGGCGCGAGATCGGCGCCGGGCACGTGCAGCGGCACCAGCCGGGGGTCGCGCCCGGCCGCCATGCCCCGGGCGGGCCGGGCTGGACGGCCGCGCCGCGAGGCCGGCAGGATGTCGGCCACGTAGGTGCCGGCGCCGGGACGCGCCAGCAGGTAGCCCTCGCTCAGCAGCAGGTCGTAGGCCGCGAGCACGGTGTTGCGCGACACGCCGAGCCGCTCGGCCAGCGCGCGCGTGGCCGGCAGGCGCGCGCCGGGCTGCAGCCGGCCGTCGAGGATGGCGCCGCGCAACTGCCGGTGCACTTCGCGCAGCAGTTCGCGCGAGCCGGCGCCTGGCAGGCGGATGGCGAGTTCGAAAAGTGGTTCCATGAACTTCGCCGATTGTGGTTCTTTCAAGGAGCCAATCGCAATCCTATTCTGAAGGCCTCGGAACACCTTTGAACGGAGCTTTCCATGCCAACCAACCCCACTGCCGCGCCCTTGCCCGAACGGTTGCCCATGAGCCTCGGCTGGCTCGCGCTGGGCGCCTTCGCCATCGGCACCGAAAGCTTCATGGTCGCGGGACTGCTGCCGGTGCTGGCGGCCGACCTGCAGGTCAGCGCCGCGCGGGCCGGACAGCTGGTGCTGCTGTTCGCGCTGAGCTACGCCGTCGGCTCCCCGCTGATGGCGGCGTTGTTCTCGCGTTTCAGGCGGCGGCCGCTGCTGATCGCCAGCCTCGCCGCGTTCTCGGGCCTTGCGCTGGCGGCGGGACTGGCGCACGGCTTCGCGCAACTGGCGCTGGCGCGCATCGCGCTGGGACTGGCGGCCGGCGTGTTCCTGCCGACCGCGAGCGCGGTGGCGGCGGCGATGGTGTCGCCCGCGCTGCGCGGCCGGGCGCTGGCCATCGTGAGCGGCGGCGGCACCGTGGCGGTGGCGCTCGGCGTGCCGCTGGGCGCGTGGATCGCGAGCTGGGGCGGCTGGCGCACGGCCTACCTGCTGATCGCGGCGGTGGCGGCGCTGGCCGCCTGGGGCCTGGCCCTGGGATTGCCGCGCGCCCTGGCGCAAGCCCCCACCGCCGCGAAGCAGGCACCGGCCTTCGAGGCGGCGCGCGCACCCGGCGTGCTGCCGGCGCTGCTCGTCACCCTGGTGTGGGCCACCGGGGGCTTCAGCTTCTACACCTACATCGCGCTGTTCCTGTCGGGCACGCTGGGCTTCGGGGCCGAAGGCGCGAGCGCGGTGTTCTGCGCCATCGGCGTGGCCGCGGCCCTTGGCACCGCGGCCGGCGGCTGGGCCACCGACCGCTTCGGCGCCGACCGCGTGGCGCGGGGTTTTGCACTGTTGCTGGTGCTGATTCTGGGCGGGCTGTCGTTCGCGGCGCAGATGCTGCCGCGCGGGCTGGCGTTGCCGCTGATCGTGGGGCTGTCGGCGCTGTGGGGCTTCGCCGGCTGGGGCTTCGGGCCGGCGCAGGCGGTGCGGCTGATCCGGCTGGCGCCGGAGCGCGCGCCGATGACGCTGTCGCTCAATGCCTCGGCGACGTACCTCGGCATCGCGGCAGGCTCGGCGCTGGGCGGTGCGGCCATCGAGCTGTTTGGCGTGAGCGCGGTGGGATGGGCGGGCGCGGCGATGCAGCTCGCGGGGCTGGCGCTGCTGCTTCGGGCGGCTCGCAGGGCACGGAGGGCCTGCTCCGCCCCGGCATCGCTATGTTTTTAGTAGCTGAAAACCCCTGATCGCTGGCCCCTCGGGGCCTTTTTCATGGAGGCGTTGTAATTAAGACAAGCGTTCGTCATGCCCTGCGGGCTATAATGTCGGGTTCGTTTCGATACCACGACGAAGAATTTCGTCAATACCGCCGGCTGACCTGCACTGTCCTTGGATTCTTCAGGCCCCTCATTCCCAAGCCGGCTCATACAGTGTGTTGGAGCGCCAGACCGGGCGCCCATGATTGCCACCACTGCCTTCGTTCCTGTTGAAGCGAATAGCGCGTCCGCCGCGCCATTCCGGCCGGCCCACGCCCGTTTTCAATTATTTTTCAGGCTCATCGCGCTTCGTATCCGCGCGCCGAGCCAAGGCTTCATGGACATCATTCAACACAGTATCGCGGTGGGCAAGTACCTTGTTTCGCCGCTCATCCGACACCAGGACGACGGCAATTTCGCCGCCTCCGTCTCCATCCGCTCCGGCAGCGGCAGCGGCATGCACGACCGCGTGATGCGTTTCACGCCGCGCTTCGCCAGCCACGCCGCGGCGGTCCGCTATGCCGTCGACGAGGGCCTTGGCTGGGTGCGCGAACGCGCCCCCCTCGCACTCCCGTGCGCGGCCTGAAACAATTACGCCCGATTCCATCTCCAACACACATCGAACGATTCAGAGGTAATCACACATGCCCAAGGAAGAACTGATCGAAATGAACGGCGCGGTGACCGAAGTCCTGCCCGACTCGCGCTACCGCGTCACGCTCGACAACGGCCATCAGCTGATCGCTTACAGCGGCGGCAAGATGCGCAAGCACCACATCCGCATCCTGGCGGGTGACAAGGTGTCGCTCGAACTCTCGCCCTACGACCTGACCAAGGGCCGTATCACCTTCCGTCACCTGGAACGTCGCGGCCCGCCGCCGACCAACTCCGGCAACAACAACGCACCCCGCCGCTGATCCGCGACTGACGCAAGGCCTTGCGGCGCCCCGCCAAGGGTGCCGGCAAGGCTTTTGTTTTTTGCGCTCCCCGGCTGCTGAACGATGACCACAACCAATCCCACAGCCGGCGGCACCCCAGCCGACAACGGCTTTGCCACGCTGGCGCTCACGCCCCAGACGCTGGCCAACCTCACCCAGCTCGGCTACACGCAGATGACGCCGATCCAGGCGGCCGCGCTGCCGCCCGCGCTGCTCGGCAAGGACCTGATCGCGCAAGCCAAGACCGGCAGCGGCAAGACCGCCGCCTTCGCACTGGCGCTGCTCGCCAACCTCAACGCACGACGCTTCGCCATCCAGGCGATGGTGCTGTGCCCGACGCGCGAACTGGCCGACCAGGTCACGACCGAAATCCGCCGCCTGGCGCGCGCCGAGGAAAACATCAAGGTCGTCACGCTCTGCGGCGGTGTCGCGCTGCGCGGGCAGATTGCCAGCCTGGAGCACGGCGCCCACATCGTGGTGGGCACGCCGGGGCGCATCATGGACCACCTGGAACGCGGGAACCTCGACCTGTCGGCGCTCAACACGCTGGTGCTCGACGAAGCCGACCGCATGCTGGACATGGGCTTCTTCGACGACATCGTGACGGTGGCGCGGCAGTGCCCGAAGGAGCGTCAGACGCTGCTGTTCTCGGCCACGTACCCCGAAGGCATCGCCAAGCTCGCGCAGCAGTTCATGAAGAACCCCGAGCAGATCACGGTGCAGGCGCAGCATGAAGGCAGCAAGATCCGCCAGCGCTGGTACCAGGTCAAGGACAGCGAGCGGCTGCACGCCGTGAGCCTGCTGCTCGACCATTTCCGCCCCGTGAGCACGCTGGCCTTCTGCAACACCAAGCAGCAGTGCCGCGACCTCGTCGACGTGCTGCAGGCCCAGGGCTTCAGCGCGCTGGCGCTGTTCGGCGAGCTGGAGCAGCGCGAGCGCGACCAGGTGCTGGTGCAGTTCGCCAACCGCAGCTGCTCGGTGCTGGTGGCCACCGACGTGGCGGCGCGCGGGCTCGACATCTCGCATCTCGAGGCGGTGATCAACGTCGACGTGACGCCCGATTCTGAAATCCACATCCACCGCGTCGGCCGCACCGGCCGGGTCGGCCAGCAGGGCGGCTCGGAAGGCTTGGCGCTGAACCTCGCCAGCATGAACGAGATGGGCAGCGTCGGGAAGATCGAGCTGCTGCAGGGCCGCGAATCGGAATGGCACGAGCTGTCCGAACTCACGCCCGCCAAGGGCACGCCGCTGAAGCCGCCGATGGCCACGCTGCAGATCGTGGGCGGGCGCAAGGAAAAGATCCGCGCCGGCGACGTGCTGGGCGCGCTCACCGGGGACTGCGGCTACACGAAGGAGCAGGTCGGCAAGATCAACGTGAACGAATTTTCGACCTACGTGGCGGTGGACCGCGCCATCGCGGCCGAGGCGGCGCGCAAGCTGTCCGCCGGCCGCGTCAAGGGCAAGTCGGTCAAGGTGCGGCTGCTGGAGCAGTAACGCCCGCCTGCGGCGTGGCCAGCGCCGATGCAGGCGCCACCGGTGCGTCGAGCACCGGGGCCGGTGCCCCGTCGGGCGCCTCCTGCCGCGCCAGCTTCGCGGCCAGCCTGAACGCCACCACCACCGCGAGCAGCCCGAAGATCGACGAGCCCACGGCCTGCCCGATCAGCACGCCGGCCGCCCCGTGGTGCGAGCCCCACCAGGCGAACGGAATCGTGCCCAGCGTGGCGCGCCCCCAGTTGAACGCGGTCGACAGCAGCGGATGCCCGAGGTTGTTGAACGACGCGTTCGCCACGAACAGCCCGCCCGCGAAGAAGAAGCTCGCGGCCAGCCAGCTGCAGAACAGCGAGATCAGCTCCGCCGCCTGCCCTTCGGCCGAGAACGCGCGAATGAGCACGCCTTGCCCCAGCGCCAGCAGCAGCCACGCCGCGGCCACCGACGCCACCATGAACAGCAGGCTGTCGCGCAGGCCTTCCTGCACCCTTCGGTACTGCCCCGCGCCCAGGTTCTGCGCCAGGATCGGCCCCACCGCGCCGCTGAGCGCGTAGACCAGCCCGAAGGCCACCGGCGTGAGCCGGTCGATGGTGGCCGCGCCCGCCACCGCCGAGGGACCGAACTGCGCCACCGCATGCGTGACGAAGGCCGCGCCCACGGGCGTGGCCAGGTTCGTCAGCACCGCCGGCCCGGCCACCGAGCCCAGCGCGCGCGCATCAGCGCCGAGCCGCGAAGCCTGGAAGGGACCGAGCATGCGGTGCTTCACCATCACGCCGTGCAGGCCGATGGCCGCCAGCACCGTGCGCGAGACCACCGCGCTGATGGCCGCGCCGTCGAGCCCCAGGCCCAGGCCGAAGATCAATATCGGGTCGAGCACCGCCGTCACGAAGGCGCCCGCCAGCGTGACCGTCATCGAGCGGCGCGCATCGCCCACCGAGCGCAGCAGCGCCGACGTCGCCATGCCGATGCCCAGCAGCGGCAGCGTGTGCACCGTCACCGAGAGGTAGCGATGCGCGAGCCGCGCCGTCTCGCCCTGCGCGCCCAGCGCCTGCAGCGCCGGGTGCAGGAAGAAGGCGGTGCCCGAGCCCGCGAGCACCGACAGCGCCACCATCAGCACGAGGCTCGAGGTGCCGATGCGGCGCGCGTCTTCCATGCGTCCCGCGCCCACCGTGCGCGACACCACTGCCGCGATGCCGATGGTCAGCCCGATGCACAGCGACGCGTGGAAGAAGCCCACCACGCCCGCGAAACCGACCGCCGCCGCAGTCTCCTTTTCGCCGAGCAGCGAGATGTAGAACAGGTTGATCAGGTCGACCGCGAACACCGCGATCAGCCCGATGGCGCCCGTGCCCGCCATGACGCAGACATGGCGCATCAGCGAGCCCGAAACGAAGCGCGGACGCCCGGCGCCGGCGGTTGTTTCGGTTATTGGCATATGAAATCCTCGATGTGGCCTAATTGCGGGTTCGAACATTACTTTTACCCGAGCTTTTCATGCCCAAGACATTCCGTACCGAAGCCGAACGCGTTGCCACCCCGAAGCCGACGCCGCTGCCCGGCTACACCGTGCCTCGCTCCGGTGGCGGCCAGAAGGTCAGCCTCGAGCGCGGCACCGCAACGCGCAGCAAGAAGAACCCTGGCAAGCGCGCCAAGAAGGGCGGCTGATCCAGCCTTCGCCGGCTCCACGGAGCCACGACGACGAACGCGCCCCCGGGCGCGTTTTGTCGTTGGGACGACGGCCTTCCTGAGCGATTCGCGATGTCCGACGACAACCAGATCTACATCCCGCCCTCGTTCTTCGCGGTCTACAGCGACGCGCGCCAGCGCCTGAGCGAGCCGATCGGCGTGGTGCGCGCGCGCTACGAGATCTGCGAAGACCTGGCGAACCATCTCGTGGGCCACGCGCAGATCCAGCACCACACCGAAGTACCGGTCGAGAGCGAGATCCTGCGGCGCATCCACGCCGGGCTGGCGACGCCCGAGGCGGGCGTGTCGGCGGCGGAAGCCGCCTGGATCGTCCAGCGGCTGGCCGAGCTGCTGGGCTGGCAGGGCCCGGAACCGGCGCCAGACGCCGACTGAGCGCGCCGCTCCCGAGCGATCAGCGCGCTGAAAACCGCTCGGCCAGGAAGTCGACGAAAGCGCGCGTCTTCGCCGCGAGGTGACGCGAGGGGTAGACCGCGTACACCGGTGTCTTGTCGGCCTCCCAGTCTTCGAGCACCGCCTGCAGGCGGCCTGAGGCCAGCTCGTTCTCGACGTAGATGCGCGGGATCAGGCTCAGGCCGAAGCCCGCGAGCAGCGCGTCGCGCACGGCGATGCTGGAGCTGACCTTGTAGCGCCCGTCGACGGGCACCGCCACGCTGCGGCCGGCGCGGTTGAAGGTCCATTTGTTCGCATGCCCGGAGAGCGTGAACTGCACGCACTCGTGGGCCTTCAGGTCTTCGGGCTGCGCGGGGCGGCCGAACGCGGCGAAGTAGCCGGGGGCGCCGCACAGCACGTGGTCCATGGTCATGAGGCGGCGCGCGACGAGGCTGGAATCCTCGAGCCGGTCGCTGCCGCGGATGGCCAGGTCGTAGCCCTCGCCGATGATGTCCGAGCGGCTGTCCTGCAGGTTCAGCTCCAGCCGCAGCTTTGGGTAGCGGGCCATGAACTCGGGAATGGCGGGCGACAGCGAGGTGAGCGCAAAAGTGAGCGGCGCGCTCACGCGCAGCACGCCGCCGGGGCTGCTGCCCATGGGCGCGAGGGCGGCGTCGGCCTCGGAAAGCTCGTCGAGGATGCGCGACAGGCGCTCGTGGTACGCGGCGCCGGCTTCGGTCAGGCTCATCTGCCGCGTGGTGCGGTTGATGAGCCGCACCTTCAGGTGCGCCTCCAGCTGCGCGATGTTCTTGCTGACGGCCGCGGCCGAGAGCCCCAGTTGCCGCGCGGCACCGGCGAAGCTGCCCGTGGCGGCGGTGGTGCGGAACACCTTGAGGGCCGTGAGATGGTCCATGCTGGAAACGCTGCGAATTGACGACTGGCGGTAAAGAATCAATTCATTATTCGAACATTCACAACCGGCGGTCAATTCCATAGATTCGACCCATGACAAGCCGCACCACCGACGTCCTCCTCACCGCGTCAGCACCCGCGATCTGGGGCAGCACCTACATCGTCACGACCGAGCTGCTGCCGCCCGGCTACCCGCTGACGGTGGCGCTGCTGCGCGCGCTGCCAGCCGGGCTGCTGTTGATGCTGATCGTGCGCAAGCTGCCGGAGCGCGCATGGTGGGGCCGCATCTTCGTGCTCGGCGCGCTGAATTTCTCGGTGCTGTGGGCGATGCTGTTCCTGGCGGCGTACCGGCTGCCGGGCGGCGTGGCGGCCACCATCACGTCAGTGCAGCCGCTGCTGGTGGTGTTCCTGGCCGGCGCCTTTTTGGGCGCGCCGGTGCGCGCGCTGTCGGTGGCGGCGGCGGTGGTGGGCATCGGCGGGGTCGCGCTGCTGGTGCTCACGCCGAACGCGGCACTCGACGCCGTCGGCATCGCCGCAGCGATTGCAGCCGCGGTGTCGATGGCCTTTGGCACGGTGCTGAGCCGGCGCTGGCAGCCGCCGGTGTCGGCCCTCACCTTCACGGCGTGGCAGCTCACGGCGGGCGGCCTGCTGCTGTTGCCGGTGGCGCTGCTGCTGGAGCCGCCGCTGCCCTCGCTCACGCTGCACAACTGGATCGGCTTCGGCTGGCTCGGCCTGGTGGGCGCCGCGCTGACCTACATCGTGTGGTTCCGCGGCGTGGCCCGGCTGGAGCCCTCGGCGATCGCGCCGCTGGCCTTCCTGAGCCCGGTGACGGCCGTGATATTGGGCTGGGCGCTGCTGGGGCAGAGCCTCTCTGCATGGCAGATGCTGGGCATCGGCATCGTGATCGCGAGCATCTGGCTCAGCCAGCGTGCGCAGCGCGGCGGGCAGCGTTGGCAGAATCACGCAGCCACGCCCTCTGGAGGAATCCGCTCATGCCCCTCGTCACCATCCGCCTCGCTCGCCGCGAGCAACCCGCCACCCGCGAGCAGAAGGCCGCGCTGATCGCCGGCGCCACCAGGCTGCTGCAGGAGGTGCTGGGCAAGCGGCCCGAAGACGTGACGGTGCTGATCGACGAGATCGACCCCGACAACTGGGGCCAGGGCGGCGAGAGCGCGACGGTGCTGCGGCAGCGGCGGCGCGCGGCGGGCAGCTGACCGGCGGGGCCTACCTGTCGATGATCTTGCGCGCGAACACTTCGAGGTAGTCCATCAGCCGGTCGGCGCCGGCAATGGCGGCGGCCTCGTCGCCGGTGGCGATGCCCTGCGCCAGTTCGAGGTGCGCGTTCGCGCCCTCGACGATCTCGCCCTCGTGCTGGTAGGCGTACCAGAAGCGCCGGCACTGCACGATCAGCGGCACCACGGCCTTCACCGCCGAATCGTTGTGGCTCGCCTGGTGGTTGACGAGGTCGAGCGCGCGGTCGGCCTTCATGTAGTCGTTGAGGTCGCCGCGGCCCGCGGCCTCGACCATCATCTCGGCGCAATGCACGATGGCCGTGCGCTGCTGCGCGGTGGCGCGGCGCGCGGAGCACGCGGCAATCAGCCGTTCGAGCACGCGCCGCGTGAGGATCACGTCGAGGTGGTCGGCCAGGTCGATGGTCGACACCAGCAGGCCCCGGCGCGGCTGCTGCACGATGAGGCCGATCGACACCATGCGCATCAGCGCCTCGCGCACCGGCGTGCGGCCGAGCCCGGTGCGTTCGGCCAGGTCGGCCTCGGCGATCTGGCTGCCCGGCTCGAGCTGCACGGTGGACAGCAGCGTTTCAATGGCGTCGTAGGCGAGGTCGGCGGCGCGGCGCTTGGGCGGGGGGCGGGAATCGGTCTTCGGGGCGGCCATGGTGTTCTTGTGCGGATGCTGCGGCGTCATTGTCGGGCGTCCACCGGGTCCGCTGTGTCCACCAGGCCCGCCAGCGTCGCGATGCGGACCGGCGACAGCGGCGGCCTGGGCGCGGGCGGCGTCCAGCCGAAGAGGAACTGCGCCGCATCGCCGCAGACGCGGCCCTGGCAGGCGCCCATGCCGCAGCGGCGGTGCAGCTTGGCGTCGGTCCAGCCGGTGCAGCCGACCAGTGCGGAGAACGGAACGTCCTCGCAGCGGCAGACGAGCGTGTCGGCCTGCGGCATGCGCCTGATGGCGTCGGCCAGCGCGAAAGCGCGGTGCAGCTGCGCCGCGAAGGCGTTCCAGCGGGTGCGCTCGCTTTCGAGGGCTTTCGCCGCGCGCTCGTTGCCCACGGCGGCGTGGCCGGCAATGGCGCCTTGCACCAGCGCGCGCTCGCTGCCGCCGAAGCCGGTGCATTCGCCGGCGGCGTAGATGCCGTGGACGCTGGTGGCCTGCCTTGCATCGACCGACAGGGCCTGCGTGCCGCCGCCGACGGGCGCGAGTGCGCAGCCGAGCAGCTGCCCGAGCTGCGTGTTGGGCGTGAGGCCGAAGCCGCAGGCCACGCGGTCGCAGGCGATGTCGGCTTCCTTGCCGCCTTGCAGCAGCCGGACCGATTCGACCTGCGCCGCGCCATGCACGGAGACGATGCGCGACGAGGTTCGATAGCCGGCGTCGGCCAGCGTCACGGCCTGCGCGGCCTTGCCCGGCCAGCGCGCCAGGCTGGCGCCGAAGCGCGCGACCGCTGCGAACGACGCCTGCTCGGCGATGCGCAGCACCTTCGCGCCTGCCGCGCGTGCGGTTGCTGCGGCGGCAAGAAGCAGCGGCCCGCTGCCCGCGATGACGATGCGTTCACCCTCGACAGGCATGCCCGCCTTGACGAGCGCCTGCAGGCCGCCCGCGCCCGTCACGCCGGGCAGCGTCCAGCCGGGGAAGGGCAGCAGCAGTTCGCGCGCGCCGGTGCAGAGAATGAGCTTGCGCCACGCCATGCGCGTCGCGCCGCCAGCGTCTTCGAGCAGCAGTTCGTCGGGTGCGGCGATGGCGACGATGCGCGTGCCGCTGCGCACGCGGATGTTCGCGTGCGCGGCGAGCGCGTCGCGCCACTTGCGCGCCGCTGGCGGCAGGGCGGCGCCGGGGCCGTCGCGCCAGATCTGCCCGCCGGGCGCGGGGTTGTCGTCGATCACGACGATGGATGCGCCGCTCGGCGCGGCCGCCACGGCCGCCGCCATGCCGGCCGGCCCGGCGCCGACGACCAGCAGGTCGCAGCTGTCCGTCGCGATGCCGGTCATTCCGTCGTCTCCACGCGCATGCCCTCGGCGCACACGGTCTGGCAGGCGAGCCTGCGGCGGCCGTCGACCAGCACGCGGCATTCCTGGCACACGCCCATGCCGCAGAACGGCGCGCGCGGCTGCCTCGTGACCGAGGTGCGCGCGGCGCCCATGCCGCCGCCATCGGCCACGCGCAATGCCGCGGCCACCGAGCTGCCCGTCTTCACGCGGACCAGATGCCCGTCGATGTGCAGCAGGGTGTGGGCGCTCATGCCATGCCTCGCAGGCCGCGCGGCGCATAGGGCGCCGGGTCGAAATCGGGCCTGGCGCCGGTCATCAGCGCGGCGAGCACTTGCGCGCTGCCCGGCGCGGTCGTCACGCCGAGGCCTTCGTGGCCGACCGCGAGCCAGAGCTTCTCGCGCCACGGATGCCTGCCCAGCAACGGCAGGCCGTCGGGCGACGCGGCGCGCATGCCGGTCCATGAACGCACGGCGTTGAGGTTGGCGAGCCCCGGGAGGTAGTCGAGCGTGCGCTGGAGCATGCGCGCCAGCATCGGCGCCTCGACCGCCGGGTCGGTGGTGTCGAACTGTCGCGACGAGCCCACCAGCAGTTGCCCGGTGGGGCGCGGCTGCACGTTGAAGGCGACCGAATCGCCGTCGCTGTGGTGCGCGCTGGTCACGTAGCCGAGCTCGACGAGCTGGTGGTGCACGGTGCCCGGATAGCGGTCGGTGATCAGCAGGTGGCCCTTCTTCGGGCGGATCGGGAGTTCGGGGCACAGCGTCGTGGCCTGGATGCCGTTGGCGAGCACGATCTGCGGCGCGCGGCGACTGCTGCCGTCGGCGAGCCGCAGGGTGCCGTCATCCTGGATGGCGGCGACCTTTGCATGTTCGACGCGCACCGAATCCGCGGCCTGCGCGAGCAGCCAGCGCGCCGCGTTGGGCGCATAGAGGATGCCGTCGCCAGGCACTTCGAGCGCACCGGCCAGGCCCTTGCGCAAGGCGGGCTCCGCGCTCGCCAGTTCGCCCGCCGTCAGCAGGCGGCTGTCGATGCCGTGCGCATGCAGACGCTGGTGCTTGCGTTCGGCCTCGGCCATTTCTTCGTCGCTGGCCGCGATCCAGAGCGTGCCGCAGGGGCTGTAGGCGCAGTCCTCGCTCATGCGAAGCGCCAGCGCGCGCCATTGCGCGACCGAACGGCGGCTCAGTTCCAGCTCGGCCGCGTTGTCGTCCATCACCACGAGGTGGCCCATGCCCGCGCCGGTGGCGCCGCCGGTGCGCGCATCGAGCACCAGCACCTGCAGCCCCGCCTGCGCGAGGGCATGCGCGCACGCCGCGCCGACGATGCCGGCGCCGATGACGATGACGTCCGCGTCCATGCCGCCCGGCGTCAGAGCCGGATGCCCCAGCCGAAGGGATCGTCGTCGTCGATCAGCAGCGTGGCCTCCGCGCTGATGTGCGCACGGCCGCGCAGCGTGGGAATGACCTTGTCGCCGTCCATCGCGTAGCTGGCCACGAAGCGGCTGCCGATCACGCTGGCCTGCGTCCACACCGCGCCCGGCGCGAGCTTGCCGTCGGCCGCGAGGCAGGCGATCTTGGCGCTGGTGCCGGTGCCGCAGGGCGAGCGGTCGTAGGCGTTGCCGGGGCACAGCACGAAGTTGCGGCTGTCGGCACCGTCGCTGTCGTCGGCGAAGAGTTCGATGTGATCGATCTCCGCGCCGTCCGCGCCGGTGATGCCCTGCGCCGCCAGTGCGCGGCGCAATGCGGCGGTGTAGTCGGTCAGCGCCGCGAGGTTGTCGCTGGCCACGCGCTGGCCGTGTTCGCTCACCAGGAAGAACCAGTTGCCGCCCCAGGCCACGTCGCCACGCACGACGCCGTGGCCCGGCAGCTCGACCGGCACCTGCCGCAGGTGCCGGTAGGCCGGCACGTTGCGCACGCTCACCGAGCCGTCTTCGTGCAGCGTGGTCGTGACCGTGCCCACGGGCGTCTCGATGCGGTGCTCGCCCACGCCGATGCGCCCCATGTGCGCCAGGCTCGCGACCAGCCCGATGGTGCCGTGGCCGCACATGCCGAGGTAGCCGGCGTTGTTGAAGAAGATCACGCCGGCGGCGGCGTCGGGCGACACGGGCTCGCACAGCAGCGCGCCCACCACCACGTCGCTGCCGCGCGGCTCCAGCACGGCGGCGGCGCGCCATTTGTCGTGCCGCTCGGCCAGCAGCGCGCGGCGCTCGGCCATGCTGCCGCCGCCCAGATCGGGGAACCCGCCGATCACAAGGCGCGTGGGCTCGCCGCCCGTGTGCGAGTCGATGACCTGGATGCGTTGCATGCGGCCGGGCCCCATCAGTAGCTGGCCAGGGGAACGGGCGCGGCGTTCTTGAAGGTGAACACCGTGATCGGCGCCTGCTTCATGTTGCCCTTGTCGTCGTAGGCGTAGGTAGCGGCCACGCCCTTGTAGGTGGTCTTGTAGAGCTCGGCGCCGACCTTGTCGGGGTCGATGGAGTTGGCCTTCTTCATCGACTCGCCGATGAACATCACCTGGTCGTAGTACGAGGCGGCGTAGGCGTCGGCGTCGATGTTGAAGCGCTTCTTGAACTTCTCCTTGAACGCCGGGCCGCTCTGCGCCTTCTCGAGGATGGAGCCGCCCTGCGCGCAGAACACCACGTCGTTGACCGCGTCGCCGCCGAGCTTGCCGGTGGCGGGGCTGCAGACGGTGTCGCCGCCCAGCAGCTTGCCGGCCACGGCCAGCTGCTTCATCTGGCGGGCCATGGGCGCGGCCTGCGGCGCATAGCCGCCGAAGAAGATGGCCTCGGGCGCCTTGGCCTTCATGTTGGTGAGGATGGCGGTGAAGTCGACGGCCTTGTCGGTGGTGAACTCCTGGCCGACCACGCTCAGGCCCTGCGCCTTGGCTTCCTTGGTGAACTCTTCCGCCAGGCCCTGGCCGAAGGCGGTGCGGTCGTCGATCACGCCGACCTTCTTGACCTTGAGCACCTTGGCCGCATAGACCGCCATCGCGCCGCCGATCTGGTTGTCGCTGGCGATGATGCGGTAGAGGTTCTTGTAGCCGCCCTGCGTGACCTTGGGGTTGGTGCCCACGGTGGAGAGCAGCACGCCGCCGTCGCTGTAGATGCGCGAGGCCGGAATGGCCACGCCGGAGCAGTACGGGCCCATGACGAACTTCACGCCGTCGTCCACGAACTTCTGCGCCACGCTCACGCCGGTCTTGGCGTCGCACTGGTCGTCTTCGGAGACCAGCTCGAACTTGAGCGTCTTGCCGCCGACCACGAGCTTCTTCGCGTTGAGCTCCTCCACGGCCAGGCGCACGCCGTTTTCATTGTCCTTGCCCGCGAAGGCGTTGGGGCCCGAAAGCGGGCCGCTGTGGCCGATCTTGACCACCTGCTCCTGCGCATGCGCCTGGCCTGCAAGGGCGAGGGCCGCGAGTCCGAGAAACGAAACCATGCTTGCTTTTGTCTTCATGCTTCTTCCTGCTGGGTTGGGGACGATGAAAAACGCGAGGCCGTGCGGTTATTACATGACCGACTGGTATTGAACAGGCCTGCTCGCGAGCGCCTTCTTCACAATGCCTTCGATGAACTCGCGCTCTGCGCCGATGAGCGGCAGGCGCGGACGGCGCATGTGCTCGGTGCCCACGCCCACCAGCACGTCGATGAGCTTGAGGTTCTGCACCAGCTTGGTCGACACATCCAGGTGCAGCATCGGCGTCATCCACTGGTAGAGCTTGAGCGCTTCGGCGAACTTGCCTGCCTTCATCAGGTCGTACAGCGCCACGGTCTCGCGCGGGAAGGCGCAGCCGACGCCGGCCAGCAGCCCGTCGCAGCCGAGTGCGAGGCCTTCGTAGGCGAGGTCGTCCACGCCCAGGAACAGCTGGTAGCGGTCGCCCACGGTGTTGCGCAGGTCGGTGATGCGGCGGATGTCGTCGGTGCTTTCCTTGATCGCCGCGATCCATTCGCAGTCGGCCAGCTCGACCATGTGCTGCGGCTTCAGGTCGACGCGGTAGGCCACCGGGTTGTTGTAGACCATGATGGGTTTCTGCGCCGCGTTGGCGATGGTGCGCACGTTGAGCATGGCCTCGCGCGCGTCGGCCACGTAGATCACCGAGGGCATCACCATGAAGCCGGCCACGCCGAGCTTGTTGGCGCCGTCCACGTAGCGCAGCGCCTCCCGGGTGCTGGTTTCCGACACGTTGGCAAGCACCGGGATGCGGCCGTCGGCGGCCTCCAGCGCGATCTTCGCAACCTGCAGCTTTTCTTCCAGCGTGAGCGTGCTGGCTTCGCCGAGCGAGCCGCAGGTGACGAGGCCGTGGATGCCGTTGCGGATCTGGAAGTCGATATGCCGGGCGGTGCCTTCGGCATCGATGCTCTCGTCGGCGTGGAACTTGGTGGTGACGGCGGGAAAGATGCCTTGCCAGCGGGGATTGCTCACTTGGTCGCTCCTTGTGGATGTGCGGTGTGGAAGCGTCGCACTTTAAATATATTAACGATATACCGTCAAGATATTCGTGGGGCAAGCGCTCTTCCGGGCACGGAGCTTGTGTGATATCGCGGCCCGGAGGCGGGCCGCCGCCGTGCGCTACTTGCGGCCGTCGGCCGGGCGCAGCACGCCGCGCCTGAGCGTGACCGGCTTGCCGATGGGCGGCGCGCTCTTGGTCTCCACCGTACGCAGCGAGCCGTTGTCCATGCGCACGCCGACCTCGTAGACCGTGACGGTGCGCACGTGCTTCTCGATGGCATTGCCCGCGAAGCCGCCGCCGACCGCGCCGAGCACGGTGGTCGCGGCACGGCCGTTGCCGTGGCCGAACTGGTTGCCCACAAGGCCACCCACCACGCCGCCCGCGACCGCGCCGACACCGGTGGTGCGCTGGGCACGCTGCACCGGCCGGACCGATTCGACCCGGCCGCAGACTGCGCAAGGCGGCGGTGCGGGCTGGGCGGCGGCCACAATCGGCGCATTTGAGCCGGGAGCGGGGCCGGGCTGGGCGGCTTGCGCCGGCAGCGGGGCCGGGACAGGCGTGGACATGGGCGCTGCGGCCATGGCCTGCGGTGCCGGGCCCGCGCCGGTAGGTGGCACGGCGGCGGCGGGCGGCATGAGCTCGGGCTTGAAGTCGTCCGGCGCCTTGGGCGCCATCGCGGCGGTCACGGGCGGCGAGGCTGCGGCGGCCACGGGCGGCGAGGCTGCGGCGGCCGCCGTCGTGTCCTGCGACTGCTTGTGCAACAGCACGCCACCCAGCGCCACCACGGCCACGGCCAGGGTGCCGATCACTGCCCACAGTGCCTTTGGCGACCTGGTGGCGCCCGGCGCGCCGGAGGGTTGGTCAAGGGGCGATGTCGAGTCCATGGGGAATCCTTTTCTCTTTCCCTCGCAGCATGCGGGGAACCCACCCCGGAGCATGGGCGCCGACGCCGCGTTGTCAATCCAGCGGCGTCCTACACGCGGCGTTTGCCACGCCGCTGCGGAAGAAGGGCGTCAGCCGGAGCGCGCCATCTCGGCGATGGGGTCGAGCGCGAGCAAGGTCAGGTGCCCATAGCCGACGTGCAGCCAGCCCTGAGCCTGCATGTGCTGCAGTGCCAGGTTGCAGCGCTGGCGCGAAACAGCAGCGATGGCGGCCAGTTCGTCCTGCGCGATGGGCAGGTGGACGAGGCCGAGCGGGTTGTTCAGCACATGCGCCAGTCCGCACAGCGCATTCGCCACTCGCGCGGGGCCGCGCATCAGCCGCACGTCGCCCACATGGTCCATGAAGTAGTGCAGGCGCTCGTTGATCTGCGAGTACACGAAGTCCTTGAACACCGGCTGCTCCTGCAGCAGACGGGCGAAATCGTCCAGCGGCAGCAGTACGACGCGGCTGTCGCGCAGCGCCACGTAGTCGGCATGGCGCGGCTTGCCGCGCAGCAGCGCGCCTTCACCGAACCAGCAACCCGGCAGGATGCCGCCGAGCGTGGAACTGCGTCCGTCCGCGGCGAGCACGGAGGTCTTGAGCAGACCCTGCGCGAGCCCGAACCAGGCTGTCGGTATCTCACCCCGCCGGGCCAGCAGCTGGCCCTGCGAGACCCGGTGTTCGCGGGCGCGTTTCAGGATCCAGCCCTGTGCCGGGGCCGGAAGCACCGCGTACCAGGGCGAAAGGCGCAACAGCTCGTCCAGCCGGTAGCCGGCAGGTTCGCCCACGTTCAGGCGCCGAGGCGGCAGGCGGGTGGCCGGTGCCGCGTGCGGCACCGAGCCAGGCGGAATCGGCAGATCGTCCGGCTTCGTTTTCAACGGGTAAACCCTTCCCCCAAATGTCCCCGTTTCAACAGTAACGCTTCGACGCAGACCGAACAATCCGGCCCAACCCGCCCGCACCCTGGATTCATCGGCCACGACATGCACACCTCGACCCCCTCCGAAGCTCAAGCCCCGCTGCTGTGGTCGCCTTCGGCCGAACAGATTCGCGCCAGCCGCCTGCACGACTACCAGCAATGGCTGGCCGACCGCCACGGCGTGCCCGCGGGCGGCTACGAAGCGCTCTGGCAGTGGTCGGTGGAGGAACTGGACGCCTTCTGGCAATCGGTGCGGGAATACTTCGGCGTGGTCGGCCACGGCGATCCGCAACCGGCACTGGGCCGCCGCGAGATGCCCGGCGCGCAGTGGTTTCCGGGCATGCGGCTGAACTACGCCGAGAACCTGTTTCGCCGGGCGCCCATGGACCCCGCAAGTCCGGCGATCATCGCGCGCAAGGAAGGCGCGCCGCTGCGCACCGTGTCGTGGGCCGGGCTCGAACGCGACGTCGCCGCGCTGGCCGGGCAGATGCGCGCATGGGGCATCGGCCCCGGCGACCGGGTGGCCGGCTACCTGCCCAACTGGCCGGAGACCGTCGTCGCTTTCCTGGCTTGCGCCAGCATCGGCGCCATATGGTCCAGCTGCGCGCCGGACATGGGCCCGGGCGTGGTCCTGGACCGGTTGCGCCAGATCGAGCCCTGCCTGCTGCTGGCCACCGACAGCTACCGCTACAACGGCAAGCGCCACGATCGCATCGCCCAGGTCAGGGAGCTGCTGGCCGAGCTGCCCAGCGTGAAGCGCGTAGTCCACGTGCCGGGCGCCGCGGACGAAGCGCCTGTGCCCGACTGGCGCGACCGCGTCGACTGGGCCGAGGCGCTGCGCAACGACGCGCCGCCGCACTACGAGCGCCTGCCTTTCGACCACCCGCTGTGGATCGTCTATTCCTCCGGCACCACCGGCCTGCCCAAGGCGATGGTGCACGGCCACGGCGGCATCGTGCTCACGCACCTGAAGACCATGGCGCTGCAGCACGACCTGCGCGAGGGCGACCGGCTGCTGTTCCTGGGCAGCACCGGATGGATCGTGTGGAACCTGCAGGTGGGCGCGCTGTTGACCGGCGCGAGCATCGTGATGTTCGACGGCAACCCCAGCTGGCCGGATGCCGAGGCGTTGTGGCGCTTCATCGACGAGCAGGGCGTCACGCTGTTCGGCTGCGGCGCGGCTTACTTGGTCAATTGCATGAAGGAAGGCTTGCGCCCGCGCGACATCGCGAAGCTGGACCGCCTGCGGGCCATCAACGCGACCGGCTCGCCGCTGCCCGTCGACGCCTACCTGTGGGTCTACGAGGCCGTCAAGCCGGACCTCTGGCTGGCTTCCATCAGCGGCGGCACCGACATCGCCTCGGGCTTCGTGGCTTGCGCTCCCAGCCTGCCGGTGCATGCCGGCGAGATCCAGTGCCCCGAGCTGGGCGTGGCGGCCTACGCCTTCGACGACGCCGGCCGGCCTGTGGTCGATGAAGTGGGCGAACTGGTCATCACCAAGCCGATGCCCTCGATGCCGCTCTACTTCTGGAACGATCCCGATGACCAGCGCTACCGCGAGAGCTACTTCACGACCTTTCCCCACGTCTGGCGGCACGGCGACTGGATTCGCTTCACGCCGCGGCGCAGCGCGGTGATCTACGGCCGCTCCGACAGCACCATCAACCGGTTCGGCATCCGCATGGGCACGGCCGAGATCTACCGGGTGGTGGAGCAACTGCCCGAGGTGCGCGACAGCCTGGTGGTCGACCTGGAGTACCTGGGCCGGCCGTCGTTCATGCCCCTGTTCGTCGTGCTGCAGCCGGGCGCGACGCTCGACGCATCGCTCAAGGAGCGCATCTGCGCCGACATCCGGGCCAAGGCCTCGGCGCGCCATGTGCCCGACGACGTCGTCCAGGTCGACGAGATTCCGCGCACGCTCAGCGGCAAGAAGATGGAAGTGCCGGTGCGCAGGCTGTTGCTGGGCGCCCCGGCCGACAAGGTGGCCAGCCCCGACAGCATGCAGAACCCTCGCAGCCTCGCCTTCTTCATCGACTACGCCCGACAGCGCACGGCCGCCTGACGCCGGCGCCCCCCAGTTTTTCCCCGCACGCATACACACACACTCAAGGAGACAGAACCATGCAACGACGTCACTTCCTGAACACCATGGCCGGCGCCGCCACCGCGGGGGCGCTGATGCCCTTCCCGGCCATCGCGCAGGCACTGGACCAGGTGAAGGTCATCTACGGCTTTCCCGCCGGCAGCGCCGGCGACAGCGTGGCGCGCCGCGTGTCCGAAAAGCTGGGCGGCACGGCCTACAGCAAGAACCCGGGCTATGTGGAGAACAAGCCCGGCGCGGGCGGGCGCATCGCGCTGGAGACGCTCAAGGCCGCGCCGGCCGATGGCTCCGTGCTGGCACTGGCGCCCGTGTCGGCGTTGTCGGTCTACCCGTACATCTATCTGAAGCTCGCGTACAAGCCGGAAGACGTGACGGCCGTGTCCATCGGCGCGATCATGTTCCATGGCCTGGCCGTGGGGCCCGCCGTACCGGCCGAGGTCAAGACGCTCAAGGACTTCCTGGCCTGGGCCAAGGCCCACCCCGAGAAGGCCAGCTACGGCTCGCCCGGCGCCGGCTCCATGCCGCACCTGCTGGGCGCGCTGCTGGGCATGCGCGCGGGCGTGGAGATCAAGCACGTTCCCTACCGCGGCACCGTGCCCAGCATCACCGACCTCGTGGGCGGGCAGATCGCCGCCGCCATGAACCCCAGCGGCGACTATCTGCAGTACATGAAGACCGGCCGCATCCGCGTGCTGGCGACATCCGGCAAGAAGCGCTCGCCCTTCCTGCCCGACGTGCCGACATTCACCGAGTTGGGCTACCCCGACGTGACCTCCGAGGAATGGTTCGGCTTCTACGCGCCCGCCAGGACGCCCGCCGCCACCATCGCCGCCGCCAATGCCGCCATCACCCAGGCGCTGAAAGACAAGGCCGTGGTTGACGCGCTGGCCCTGGTCGGCCTGGTCGCGAACGCCAGCACGCCGCAGGACATGGCCGCCGACCAGAAAGCCGAGTACGAACGCTGGGGGCCGCTGGTGAAGCAGATCGGCTTCACCTCCGAGTCCTGAGCGGCTTCTACGCAGCGAGGCCTTCGAGGCCTGCGAGGAATCGCTTCGCCTCGCCCCGCATGCCCTGCGAAATGGTCTGCCAGGTCCGCGCGGGAAAGCCAGGCGGCAGCAGCGCCTCGACCTCGTCCAGCGCGGCGTCCACCGACGCCACCAGGCCGAGCATGGCGTTCCATACGTCGATGCCGCCGTTCTTCATGGCCAGGCCATGCCAGTGGCGCGCCTGGATGGTCTGGAACACGTAGTGCGTGTTCCGCGAGCGCACGGCCATCGCCAGCCCCGCCTTGCGCGGCTGGAACTGATTGGCGCCATCGCCGAAGTACGGCCACATCGAGATGACGTCGTACAGCGGCGTCATCTCGTAGGCGTCGCCGCGCTGGAGATGGATCGAGAAGTTCTTGGCGTGCCCGTCCGTGGCCGCGAGCAGAAAGAAAGCCAACTGCGCGAGCAGGAAGCGCATGCCGTCGTCCGCGCTCCGGCTGCCTTGCAGAAGCTGCAGGCACTTCGGCATGCCGGGGCCGCCGTGCTGCTCGTACTTCTTGTCTGACGGCAGGCCCAGGGCCTGGCAGAAGTCTTCCTGCGGCAGCCGCGCGATCCAGGTGCCGCCGTCCATCCATTCGCGGTCGAAGCGCTCCACCATCAGCACCGTCTGCCCGCCGAAGGTGGCCATGGAGGTGGGCGCCACCGGCAGGCCCAGGGCCTCGACGATCTGCGCGCACAGCCATTCGTTCTGCACCGAGTCGGAGGCGTCCACGCGCCTGGAGCCGCCGATCAGCCCGAGCGGCAGCTTCACGATGTGCGTGGTGGGCGTGGCGCCGTGCGGCCGGCACCACGCGCCATTCCATCGGGTCAGCGCCGTCTTTTCCTGCGCGCCGGCCAGCGAGATGCGAAACAGGTCTTCGTCGCGCATGCCTTGCGGAGCGTCTTCGGACGGAACCGCCTGCAGCAGTTCGGCGATCTGCGCGTCGTCCAGCGGCTCGCAGTTGATGGCGTTCCAGCCTTCCGGCACAGCCCCTTCGGGCAGCAGCTGCACGGCACCGACGCAGTCGCGGCCGATGGCTTCGAGCAGGCCGAAGGTGGTGGCATCCTTGAGCCTGAAGCGGTTGCGCAGCCGCGCGCGAATGCGGTCGTTGTCGGGCAGCAGGTTGTCGAAGTAGTTGCGGACCACATCGCCGCGAACCTCGAGCGTGCTGTTGAGCGGAATCGACAGCGACAGCGAACGCCGCCGGGGCGATTCCAGCCAGGCCGGGTCGTAGCGGAAAGCGTGGGCGCCACGGTCGACGAACCAGGTGCCTACGCGCTCTCCGTTCATCCAGGCATCCAGGGCCTGCGTCACCAGGATTCCCTCTTCGGCCGCACGACGAAGCTCCGGCGCGACGTGGGCTTGACCTCCTTGCCGGGATTCAGCGCCTGGAGCGCCCGAAGCGATTCGCCCGGTGCGCCCGGCGATTCGGCTTCCAGGCGCACCAGCACCGACTGATCGCTCATCTGCGTGGCGGTCCATGGGCCGGGCGGGAGCTTCACCGCGTCGTACTGCGCCGGCTCTTCAGCGGCCACGAGCACGCGGCTTTGCGCAGCCTCGTCGCGCAGGCAAAAGGAGGCCCCCAGCGCCGACAGCAGTTTCATCAACTGCTCGAAGCTGACCGCGCCGGGGTTGGCCTCGATTTCCGCGACGCGGGCCTGGCTGACGCCGATGAGGGCGCCGGCCTGCGCTTGCGTCAGCCCGCGCTGCTTCCGCAGGGCCTTGAGGTGCGGCCGGAGCTGGTCGACGAAGCGCAGGGGATAGTCCATGGCGGACGCAGAATATCGGCCATGGCTTGTTTTGTCAAAATATCGGCTTTGGCGTATTTTTACGGATTATCAGGCTGAGCCTGTATTCCTCCAGCCATTCAATCGATCTTCGCGCCCGACGCCTTCACCACCGCGCCCATCGCATCCCAGTCCGAGCGCAGCAGCTTCTGGAATTCTTCCGCGCTCTGGCTGCGCGGCTCCACGCCCAGGCGCTTGAAGCGCTCCTGGATCGCCGGGTCGGCCAGCACCTTGTTGGCCGCGGCGTTGATGCGCTCGACCTCCGCCTTGGGCGTGGCGGCCGGCGCGAGCAGGCCGATCCACGAGTCGAAGGCATAGCCGGGCAGGCCGCTTTCGGCCACGGTCGGCAGCTTGGGCAGGAAGGGGCTGCGCGACTGGCCGGTGGAGGCCAGCAACTTGATGCGCGCGTCGTCCTGGAAGCCGATCACGCCGATGCTCGACGAGATCACCGCCTGCACCCGGCCCGCCAGCACTTCGTTGACGGCCTCGCCGGTCGACTTGGTCGGGATGTGCGTCATCTGCAGCCCCGCCTTCGCCAGGAAAGAAGCCATCGCGAGGTGCGTGGCGCTGCCGTTGCCGGCCGAGGCGTAGTTGTACTTGCCCGGATGCGCCTTGACCTCCTTGATGAAGTCGGCCGTGTTCGACACGCCCATGCCGCCCGCCACCGCCAGCACGTAGCCCGCGTTGCCGACGTTGGCCACGCCGACGAAGTCCTTCAGCGGGTCGTAGCTCAGCTTGTTGTAGAGGAAGCCCGCGATGTTGTGGCTCGCGGCCGCCAGGATCAGCGTGTTGCCGTCGGCCGGTGCGCGCGCCACCAGGGCCGCGCCCACGGTGCCGCCCGCGCCCGCGCGGTTCTCGACGATGGCGCTGGCGCCCAGCGCCGCGCCCAGCTCGTTGTTGAAGGCGCGCGCCACCGTGTCCTGCACCGCGCCGGTGCCGAAGGGCACGACGATGTGGATCACGCGCTGCTGCGCATGTACCGGTGCGAAGGCACAGAGCGCGGCAGCCGCGGCAAGCGCGCCCAAGGCACGCCGGGAGAACAGGGTCGAAGGCATCGTGGGGGCCGCTTTCTTTTTCATCGTCATCAACACAGGGGAGGAATCTCAGGCGCCCGACGGCAACCAGCGCTGCACCAGCTTCACGAAGTAGCTGGCACCGATCGGGATGATCTCGTCGTTGAAGTCGAACGAGGTGTTGTGGATGATGCAAGGGCCGGGCCCGTGGCCGTCGAGCCGGTGGTCGCCGTCTCCGTTGCCCAGGAAGGCGTAGCAGCCGGGCCGCGCGAGCAGCATGTGCGCGAAGTCTTCGGCGCCCATCACGGCGGGGAAGTTGTCGGTGACCATGTCGTCGCCTACCACCTCGCGCATCACGCCGGCGGCGAAGCGCGCCTCTGCCGCATGGTTCACCGTCGGCGGCGACGAGCGGTTGAAATACACCTCGGCCGTGCAGCCGTGCGCCGCCGCCACGCCCGCGGCCACTTCGCGCAGGCGCGCCTCGATCTTGTCGATGGCCTCGATGGAGAAAGTGCGGATGGTGCCGCCCACCGTGGCCTCGTCGGGAATCACGTTGGGCGCGTCGGAGCCCTGCAGCTGCGTGACCGCGAGCAACGCGCGCTCGGTGCTGGGAATGGTGCGCGCCACGATGGTCTGCAGCTGCTGCGCAAGGTTGACCACCGCCGCCACGGGGTCGATGCCCGTGTGCGGCATCGAGGCGTGCGTGCCGCGTCCGCGCACGGTGATCTTGTACGTGTTGCTCGAGGCCATGAGCGCGCCTTCGTTGAGCGCGAAGCGGCCCACGTCGCCGACCGGAAAGTTGTGCAGCCCGAAGACCGCGTCGCACGGGAAGCGCTCGAACAGGCCCTCGTCGATCATCTTCTTGGCGCCGGCCTTGCCCATCTCCTCGGCCGGCTGGAAGATGAAATGCACGGTGCCGTCGAAGTCGTCCGGCCCCTGCTGCGACAGGTGCCACGCGGCGGCCAGCAGCATGGTGGTGTGGCCGTCGTGGCCGCAGGCGTGCATGCGCCCGGGGTTGGTCGACTTGTGGGCGAACTCGTTGGCCTCGTGCAGCGGCAGCGCGTCCATGTCGGCGCGCAGGCCGATGGTGCGGCTGCCGTTGCCCTTGCGCAGCACGCCGACGAGGCCGGTGCCGGCAATGCCGCGGTGCACCTCGATGCCCCATTCGGCGAGCAGCTTCGCGACCTTCTCGGAGGTGCGGTGTTCCTCGAAACCGAGTTCGGGGTGGGCGTGGATGTCGCGCCGGATCTCGACGAAGCGCGAGATGTCGGCAAAGGAATCGGCAATGTTCATGGCGGGGCGTGGGCTGCGAGTCGGTCGTTCGACCGGAAGCGAACGATTCTGGCGCAGCCGCGCGCCACGCGCATGCAGGCTTACGAGAGTCGGCCCTGCTGCCTCAGCGCCGCGCCGATGCGGCGGATCTCGGCCTCGCCCTGGTCGAGCGCCGCCCGGCTGGTGTGCACCGAGTAGTGGCCCATCACCAGCTCGTGCGGATGCTTCACCGCCGAGCCCAGCACGAAGGCCGTGTCGCCATGCGCGATGAAATCGAT
Organism: Variovorax sp. AB1(2024); assembly: GCF_037482385.2. Classification (NCBI taxonomy): domain Bacteria; kingdom Pseudomonadati; phylum Pseudomonadota; class Betaproteobacteria; order Burkholderiales; family Comamonadaceae; genus Variovorax; species Variovorax sp. AB1(2024). The sequence goes on from NZ_JBBHKP020000001.1 coordinate 799,017, forward strand.
GGCGTCGTTCGACTCCTCGAACACCGCCAGCTCGCCGGCGCCGATCGGCCCGCCGCGCGCGTCGCCGGTGCCGAGCCCGCCCTCGTTGACCGCCACCCAGCCCACCGTGTGGCCGGCAGGCGGCGTGTAGCGCCAGCGCTCGCCGTCTTTCAGCTCCACGGCCAGGTAGTTCATCGACGCGGGCGCGGCAATGGCGCTGCGCGCCGCGCCGTGGCGCCCGAGCAGCACGCGCGCCGGACCTTCGCGCGGCACCTGCGCGGGTGCGAGGTACATGCTTTGCGCAGGCGCGTTTTCTTCCGAAGGCGGCAGGGCCACCCACAGCTGGAAGCCGCGCACGCGCTTCACGCCCGGCACGGGCGCGCCGGTGTGCCACACGCCGTTGCCGGCGCGCATCCACTCCACACCGCCGCCGCGCAGCGTGCCTTGTTCGCCGGTCGTGTCTTCGTACAGCGTGTCGCCTTCGATCAGGTAGGTCAGCGTGGCGATGCCCGAGTGCGGATGCAGGCCGAAGCCCTTGTGGCCGCCTTCGGTGCTGAAGCCGAAGAGGTCGAGGAAAACGAAGGGCTTCAGGAATTCGCCCAGGTCCCCGGGGCTCACCAGCCGCGTGATCGAGCCGTGCGAACTGCCGCGCGTGCGGTAGACCACGGCGCGGGCCTGCGTATCGACGGCGGCGGTCATGCGGCCTCCCTTGCGGTCTTCAGCGCCTTGGCCCACCAGGCGATGTCGTCGAGCATGCCGTTTGCGGACTGCGCGAGATGCGGGAAGTCGCCGAAGCTCTTGCCCTGCTGCCATATGCCCATGAACTCGACCATGCCGATGTGCACCGCATGGCGCACCGGCGCCATCTGCATCTCGACCGCCACCAGCCGCAGCTGCTCGACCGCGCGCGCCGCGCCCACGCCGCCGTAGCCCACGAAGCCGATCGGCTTGCGGATGAACTCCTTGTACGCCCAGTCGATCGCGTTCTTCAGCACCGCGCTGGGGCCGTGGTTGTATTCGGGCGTGACGACGATCAGGCCGTCGAAGGTGCCCAGCCTGGCTTGCCAGCGCTGCGCGGCCTCGTTCTTCACCGGCCCCCAGGCGGGCGCGGACGCCTCGTTGAAGAAGGGCAGCGGATGGTCGCGCAGGTCGACCAGCTCGAAGGCGAGGTCGGTGCGCTGCTGCGCGATCTCGTGGATCCATTGCGCGGGCTTTTCGCCGAAGCGGCCCTCGCGGGTCGAGGCGATGACGATGCCGATACGGGGTTGCTGCTGTGAGGTCATGGGGTGCTCCTGGACGGTTGGATGAAGGCCGCGAGGCCATGGACAGAAGCTTAGGTACGCACCCATTGATCGACTAGACGGTAGAGTCGGATTGCACTCGTCCATCAAACGAAGGAATCTACCCACCATGCTCGACCTCAACGACGTTGCCATGTTTGTGCAGGTGGTGCGCCACGGCAGCTTTGCCGAAGCGGCCCGCAGGCTGGGCCTGCCGCCCAACACCGTGAGCCGGCGCATCCAGCAGCTCGAGTCGCAGCTGGGCACGCGGCTAATGCAGCGCTCGACGCGCAAGCTGACGCTGACGAGCGCCGGGCAGGCTTTTCATGACCAATGCGCGGGGCTGGTCGACGGGCTGGCCGCCGCCGGGCAGGCGCTGGCGGCCGGAGGCCAGGAGCCCAGCGGCCTCGTGCGCGTGGCGGCGCCGGCGGATTTCTTCGATTTCTTCCCGATGGAATGGGTCGCCGATTTCCTGGCCGGGCATCCGCTGGTACGGCTCGACTTCGTGCTCAGCGACGCGGCCGCCGACCTCATCGCCGAGCAGATCGACGTGGCATTCCGCGGCGGCGTGCTGCGCGATTCGGGCTACATCGGGCGCCGGCTGATGACGCGAAGCGGCGGCCTGCTGGCGAGCCCCGGCTACATCGCGCGGCGCGGCCAGCCCACCACCCTGCAGGAGCTGGCGGACCACGACTGCGTGACGCCGCCGCACCCCACCGGCCACACCATCTGGCGCCTCGCGGGCCCTGGCGGCGCTGAAGAAGAAGTGCAGGTCAGCGGCCGGTTCACCGGCAACACCGCGCAGGCGCTGCGCAGGGCCGCACTGGCCGGACTGGGCATCGCCCAGCTGCCGCCGGCAATGGCGACGCGCGACGAGCAGGAAGGACGGCTGGTGCGGGTGCTGCCGCAGTACGAGTACACCGGCCGGGGGCTCAGCGTGGTCTACCCGAGCCGCAAGCACCTGCCGCTGGCGGTGTCGGCGTTCATCGAGCTGGTGATGGCCAAGCTCGACCAGATGGACGTGCTGCACGAGCCCGCGTCGCAGGGGAAAGCCTAGGCGACGGGTTCCTTTTATTTTCCACTGAAAATGCCTCCCCATGAAAATCGAAAAAGACACCGTCGTCACCATCAAGTACAAGGTCTCCGACGCTCAGGGCAAGCTCATCGAGGCGAGCCCCGAGCCGATGGCCTATCTGCATGGCGGCTACGAGAACACGCTGCCGAAGATCGAGGAAGCGCTCGACGGCAAGGAAAAGGGCTACCAGACCGTGCTGAACCTCTCGCCCGAAGACGCCTTCGGCCAACGCGACGAGACGCTGGTGCGCAGCATTCCCAAGACCGACTTTCCACCGGGCGTGAAGGTGGGCGGCCAACTGCAGGGTCGCCTGGACGACGGCCGCGAGCACGTCTTCACCGTGATGAAGATCAAGGGCCCGGTCGTGCTGCTCGACGGCAACCATCCGTGGGCTGGCAAGGCGCTGAAGTTCAGCCTGCAGGTGACGGACGTGCGCGCGGCGCTGCCGGTGGAAATCGAGCACCGGCATGTGCATGGCGCCCACGGGCACCATCACTGATCTGCTTCTTCTAGCCGCTGCTGCGCGGCACCGGCGTGACGGGGCTCAGTGCCAGCAGCCGCTGCAGGCCGGCCTCGTAGGCCGCAGCGTCCATTTCGCTGCTGTGCCTCGCCACCAGGTAGCTGAGTCCGAAGCGCTCGGTGGCCTGGGTGTAGAGCCGGTAGAAGCGCTCGCCTTCTTCGATGCGCGTCAGCTTTTGCCACGGTACGACGGCGGCCTTGCTGCTTTGGGGGGCCATGAGGCTCAGGCCTTGCGCACTAATCGTCACCTCGTGGATGCCGACTGCACGGGTCGCGGAGCGCGTGACCGATCGATGCAGTGCGCGGGCCACGCGGTCCCGCCTGGCGGGCTGGGTCCTCGCCCTGCGGCGCGAGCCCAGGGCGGCTATTCGCTCGACGAGACGTGCGCGAAAGAGCCACAGCAGCCCCGACAGCACGACTGCCACGGCCGAGCTGATCCAGAACTCGGCACGCACGGGCCGGGGTTCGAGCGCGTACAGAAGCCCGATGGCGAGCACGGGCGCGGCCACCATCAGCGCCGACAGCGCCCGTGGCACCAGCCGCTGGACAGCCGCATGAAGGCGTTCCGACTGCCGGTCATGTTCCGCGAGGCGGCGTTCCAGGGCCGCTTCTCCGAGCAGTTCCGCGTCTTCCGGCGCCAGCCTGAATCGCAGTTGCAGTGGCTCATCCATCCGGTTTCCTATTTCTTCTTCCAGAACCTGGCGGCCTTGTCTATCTTGCCCAGCGCCTTGGCGCAGGCCCTTGCGCCCGCCGCATGGCGCGCGCTGAACCAGCCCACGGCGAACCACGCGCGGGAATCGCGTTCGGTCGCTTCGCGGTAGAGCGCGAGCGCGACGGCCTCGTCGTTGAACTCGCCCAGCGCATCCTGTGCGGGACGCAAGGCCTTGAGGTAGCGCTCGGCGCCGCCCATGTCCGCCGCATCGAACAGCGGCGCGACGAATTCGGCGAGGTAGCGCAAGCGCTTGAGTCGCTTGCGCACGCGGTGCTGGCTTTCGGTGTCCAGCGATTCGAAGCGTTCACCTTCGCGCATCACCTGCTTGTGCAGGCGTTGCAGCCGCTTGCGCAGCACGCGCCGGGCGGCGTCGGCATCCAGGGGCGCCGGGCTGGCCGGTGGCATCTCTCCTCCTTCTTCGCTTTCCGACGCAGCCTTCGCGGGGCCGGCCGCGGTAAAGCCGATCAGCGACACCAGCACGTTCTGGAACGCCGAAGCGCGCACGGCGTCTCCGGCCGAAGGCGCGCTTTTGGCCGCCGCATCGCCGGCCAGCGGATCGAACTCCGGCGCGCCTGCCTCGCGCAGCCGGGGCTGCGCCAGCTTCACCACCTGCTCGCGGTCACGCAACTCGCCAAGCGCGCGGAAGGCTTCGACCAGGGGCGGCTCCCATGCAGCGGCATCGAACAGGCCCGAGGCGGTGTCGAGTTCGGCCAGCTCTCGCAGCGCGGTGCGCAACCGCCGGATGCCGATGCGCAACTGGTGCACCTGCTCGTCGTCTTCGCTGCCCGCGGCGATCTCGCTCGCGTTCGGCAGCATCTGCGCCAGGCATGAGGCGACCACCGCCTGCTGGATGGCACGGCCGTCCGGGTGCGGGCTGCCGAAGTGCGGGGCCTCGGCCTTCACGGCTTCCACCGTTTCCTGCGCCGCCAGCAGGCGCGCGCCGCGCTCGGCCTTCGACACGGTGCTGAACCACAGGCCGTGCTGCTGCGACCAGCGCCGCGCGAGCGACACCAGGCCTTGCACGTCGCCGTGCTTGAGTTCCAGTTCCAGTTCGCACACCGGCGATGCGCGTTGCTCTGGCGTGCCGGCGTGGGCGACGACCTTGCCGACGTCGAGCGCCATCTCGACCACCGCGCCGCCGGCCCCGGTGACGCGCACGTCGCGCGTGAGCCGCACGATGTCGGTCGATTGCCGCTCGACTAGCGGCACGCCGCCGTCGCTGCCGTCCGCCAGCAGCTTCGCGAGCCTGTCGCCCACCGGCGTGCCCTGGTGGCGCTGCGGGTGGATGGCCGGCGCGGCACCGGCCGTGCCCAGGTCGACGTTGTGCTCCAGCCGGTGCAGGGCGTTGTCGCCGGTGGCCTTCACGGTCTGCACCCAGCGCCGGCCTTCCTTGCGCAGCCGAAGCACCATGCCGTCGGCGGCCAGCCGCTGGTCGGCGGTGTCGAAATAGCGGGCCTGCAGGCGGGTGCGCACGACGGTGCCGCGTTTCAGGGCGGCTTCGACGGCCTTCAGGCGGCCGGCGGGAATGCAGAACTTGAACTCGATTTCCATAGGGCGCCATGATGCCCGCCCCGTCACGCAGGGCCGCCAAATCCCCTGTCTGGAAAATCATGTGGACGCCGTCCATTTTCTTTGGTATCTTTTGTGGACGGCGTACACAAGACGCCGTTGAACATCCACATCACCCTTCACCGACACAGGACGACACCATGGCCACCAAGCAGATCTTCGTGAACCTCCCCGTCAAGGACCTCGACAAGAGCAAGGCATTCTTCGCCGCGCTGGGCTACACCTTCAATGCGCAGTTCACCGACGCCAATGCCGCATGCATGGTCATCCAGGAAGGCAGCATCCACGCCATGCTGCTGGTGGAAGATTTCTTCAAGACCTTCACTAGCAAGAGCATCACCGACACCAGCAAGAGCACCGAGGTGCTGCTGTGCCTCTCGTGCGAAAGCCGCGCCGAGGTCGACGAGCTGGTGGCCAAGGCCAAGGCCGCGGGCGGCACCATCCCGGGCGAACCGAAGGACTACGGCTTCATGTACGGCCACGGCTTCCAGGACATCGACGGCCACCTCTGGGAGCTGATGTACATGGACCCGAACGCCGTCGTCACGCACCAGAACCAGTGACCTGACGCCACGCCACGCCACACCGTTGAAGAAGCAGAACGATGCCGATCGTTCCATACGCGCTCTTCACTGTTGCACGGAAGGCCCCTACCGGACGGGGGCGGCGCCCCGATATTCCTTTCACCGGCACGGCATCATCGGCCGAGCCCCCCATGAAAAGGAATAGCCCCATGCCCGAACAAGACAACAGCCCCGTCGTGCGGGTCGCGCCCCTCGGTTTCCCGTGGCAGACGATCGACCCGTTCCTGTTCTGCGTCTACCACGACGATGCGTATCCGCAGGGCAACGGGCGCATGGGGCCGGCCGCCTCGCTGGCCGGGCGCGACATCGGCCAGGACTTCAGCCGCAAGGACGGCTGGAGCATGTACCACGGCGACAAGGTGCCGGGCTTTCCCTCGCACCCGCACCGCGGCTTCGAGACCGTGACCATCGTGCGCAAGGGCCTGGTCGATCACTCCGACTCGCTGGGCGCCACCGCGCGCTTCGGCGGCGGCGACGTGCAGTGGCTCACGGCCGGCAAGGGCATCGTGCACTCCGAGATGTTCCCGCTGCTCGACGCCGGCGCGCCCAACCCGCTGGAGCTGTTCCAGATCTGGCTGAACCTGCCGGCGCGCAGCAAGATGGCCGAGCCGCATTTCACGATGTTCTGGTCCGACGCCATTCCGCGTTTCGCTTCCGACGACGCGAAGGGCGGCCGCACCGAGGTCGCCGTGATCGCCGGCCGGCTGGGCGACACCGTCAACGGACAGGACCCGATCCAGCCGCTGGCGCCGCCGCCCGACTCGTGGGCCTCGCAGGCCGACGCCGACGTGGCGATCTGGACGCTCAAGATGACGCCCGGCGCGCAATGGACGCTGCCGGCCGCCAGCGGCGAGGGCACGCGGCGCATGCTGTATTTCTTCAAGGGCGCGGCGGCTTTCGTCGCGGGCCGGCGCGTGGAATGCCCGGCGGCCATCGAACTGCGCGGCGATGCCGCGGTGGAGATTGCCAACGGCGACAGCGAGAGCGAGTTCCTGGTGCTGCAGGGCCGCCCGATCGCCGAGCCGGTGGTGCAGTACGGCCCCTTCGTGATGAACACGCAGGCTGAGATCAGCCAGACCATGGCCGACTACCGCCGCACCCAGTTCGGCGGCTGGCCCTGGGACGACTCGGCACCGGTGCACGGCCAAGAGGCCGCGCGCTTCGCAAGGCACCCGGGCGGGCGAGAGGAAGTGCCCGAAGCCTGAGCGAGCCCCGGCTCAGAGCGTCTTCAGGACTTCGGCGCCCGGCGCCGTCATGCTGGGCACGAACTCGATCACGTCGGTGCGCGCGACGCCGTTCTGCACGAACGGATCGCGCGCCAGCAAGGCTTCCAGCGCCGCGCGGTCGCCCGAGCGCGCCAGGATCACGCCGCCCTTGCGCGGCACCTGCCGGCCCGAGGCCACGAACAGGCCGCTTTCGTAGTGCGTCTTGAGCCAGCTGACATGCGCGTCCATCAGCGCATCGAGTTCTTCGAGCGGGCGGATGTAGGTGAGAGTGACGATGAACATGGATGAGGGCAGAGAGTGAACGAGGAAGCCACCATCCTATGAGTTCGGTGGTTCGGCCGCCTCCTCACTCGATTGCCACGCCGCCTTCCTTCACCAGCTTCGCGAACTTGGCCGTCTCCTCGCGGATGCGCCGCGCCATTTCTTCCTGCGTGCCGCCCAGCGGCTCGGCACCGATGGCCTGCATGCGTTGCGCGAAGTCGGGCGAATGGATGATCTTCACCATCTCGGCGTTCAGGCGCGCGACGATCTCCTTCGGCGTGGCCGCCGGCGCCAGCACGCCGAACCAGGTGCCGATGTCGAAGCCCTTGAGGCCCGCCTCTTCCATCGTCGGCACGTCGGGCAGCACCGTCGAGCGGCGCGCCGTAGTCACGGCCAGCGCGCGCAGCTTGCCGCTCTTGATGTGCTGCAGCACCGGCGTGATGGTGTCGAAGGACATCGCCACCTGGCCGCCGAGCAGGTCGGTGGTGAGCGGGCCGCTGCCCTTGTAGGGCACGTGCAGCAGCGTGGTGCCGGTGCTGGCCTGGAACTGCGTGCCGATCAGGTGCTGCGCCGTGCCGTTCCCGTTGGAGCCGTAGGCCAGCTTCTCGGGCGCGGCCTTGGCCAGCGCGACCAGTTCGGCGACGTTCTTCGCGGGCGTGCTGGCGGCGTTGACGACCAGCACGTTCGGCACCATGGCCACCAGGGTGACAGGCGCCAGGTCTTTCTGGAAGTCGTAAGGCAGCTTCTTGTAGACGCTGGTGGCGATGGTGTGGTGCACCGCGCCCATCAGCAGCGTGTAGCCGTCGGGTTTGGCCTTGGCCACGTAGTCGGCGCCGAGCGTGGCGCCGGCACCTGGCCTGCTTTCCACCACCACGGGCTGGCCGAGCGACTGCGAGAGCTTGTCGGCCAGCGCGCGCGCCAGCACGTCGGTGGTGCCGCCGGCGGGGAAGGGCACGATGAGGCTGATGGGCTTCGCCGGCCAGCCGGCCGGTGACTGCGCGAAGGCCAGCGCAGCGGTGCCAAGGCCCAGTGCGAGCGTCGCGGCCCGAAGCAGGCTGCGCCTGCCGCTGCTGCGGCGGCGCGCGTTGGAAGAAGCGTTCATGGTTTGTCTCCGGCTCGTTGTCGTGGTGCGCGCATCGAGGCGCGCGGATACCGTCGTGTCTGTCGCTGGCGGCCGTTCAGGCCATTGCGTGTGTCACGCCGCAAGCCGCATCGGCTCGCCCGCGATGTGCGCGCACACCGCCTGCGTCACCTGCTCGGTGGTCGCGCTGCCGCCCAGGTCGCGTGTGTGCAGCGCCGGGTTGGCCGTGACGTGCTCCACCGCCTGCATCACGCGCCGCGCCGCCTCGGCCTCGCCCAGGTGCTCGAGCAGCATCACCACCGACCAGAAGGTGCCGACCGGGTTGGCCAGCCCCTTGCCCATGATGTCGAAGGCCGATCCGTGGATGGGCTCGAACATCGACGGATAGCGCCGCTCCGGATCGATGTTGCCGGTGGGCGCGATGCCCAGGCTGCCCGCCAGCGCGGCGGCCAGGTCGCTGAGGATGTCGGCGTGCAGGTTGGTGGCGACGATGGTGTCGAGCGTGGCCGGGCGGTTGACCATGCGCGCGGTGCAGGCGTCGACCAGTTCCTTGTCCCACGTCACGTCGGGGAACTCCTTGGAGATCTGCAGCGCGATCTCGTCCCACATCACCATCGCATGGCGTTGCGCGTTGCTCTTGGTCACCACGGTGAGCAGCTTGCGCGGCCGCGAACCGGCCAGCTTGAAGGCGAAACGCATGATGCGCTCCACGCCCGCGCGGGTCATCATGCTCACGTCGGTCGCGGCCTCGATGGGGTGGCCCTGGTGCACGCGGCCGCCGACGCCGGCGTACTCGCCCTCGGAGTTCTCGCGCACGATCACCCAGTCGAGCTGGCCGGGCGCGCAGCGCTTGAGCGGGCCGTCGATGCCCGGCAGGATGCGCGTGGGCCGCACGTTGGCGTACTGGTCGAAGCCCTGGCAGATCTTCAGGCGCAGGCCCCAGAGCGTGACATGGTCGGGAATGTGCGGATCGCCCGCGGAGCCGAAAAGAATGGCGTCCTTGCCGCGCAGCGCGTCGAGGCCGTCGGCCGGCATCATCTCGCCGTGCGCGCGGTACCAGTCGCCGCCCCAGCCGAAGTCCTCGAAGCTGAATTGCAGCGCGCCGCCGGAGGCCTCGGCCAGCGCCTCCATCACCCGGCGCCCCGCCGGAATCACTTCCTTGCCGATGCCGTCGCCGGGAATGGTGGCAATGCTGTAGCGGGTCATCGATGTCCTTTTGCGTGTGTGCTCTTTGGAAGGCGCACTGTAGGATCCGGCGCGCTGAACAATTCATGCCCGAAGTGAATCCATCCTTAACTTCAATTCAACAGTGAGGCTGCCATGACGTCGCCTGTACAGCCCGCCGACCTCGGCTTCTTCTCCGCGCTCGCGGCCTGCGGCAGCCTCAGCGCCGCGGCGCGCGAGCTGGGCATCAGCACGCCGGCCGTGAGCAAGCGGCTCTCGCAGATGGAAACGCGCCTGGGGGTGACGCTGGTGAACCGCACCACGCGGCGCATGAGCCTCACGCCCGAAGGCGAGCTCTACGTGGCGCATGCGCGCCGCATCCTCGGCGAGATCGACGACATGGCGCAGTTGCTGGGCGGCGCCAAGGGCGAGGCGCAGGGCCTGCTGCGCGTGAATGCCACGCTGGGCTTCGGGCGCAGCCACGTGGCGCCGCTGATATCGAAGTTCGTGCGCAAGCATCCGCAGGTCGAGGTGCAGCTGCAGCTTTCGGTCAACCCGCCGCCGCTGACCGACGACGCCTTCGACGTCTGCATCCGCTTCGGCGCGCCGCCCGAGGCCCGCGTGATCGCGCGGCGCATCGCGTCGAACCGGCGGCTGCTGTGCGCCTCGCCGGCCTACCTGGCGCGCGCCGGGCAGCCCAGGGTGCCCAACGACCTTGCGCACCACCGCTGCATCGGCATCCGCCAGGGCGACGAGGCCTACGGCATGTGGCGCCTGAGCACCGGCCGGGGCGCGGCGCAGCGCACAGAGGCGGTGAAGACGCGCGGCGCGCTGAGCACCAACGACGGCGAGATCGCGGTCAACTGGGCGCTCGACGGCCACGGCATCCTGATGCGCGCCGAGTGGGACATCGCGCGCTACCTGCGCAGCGGCCGGCTGGTGCAGGTGCTCGCGAACTACCGAACGCCCGACGCCGACATCTACGCCGTGTACCCGCAGCGCCACCAGCTGTCGGCGCGCGTGCGGACCTTCGTCGACTTCATCGCGGCCGCGCTCGGCAAGGACGCGGCCGAGCCTGCGCTCAACCGCCGCTGAGCACCGAGGCCACCAGCCACACGTTGGCGGCGCTGATCACGCCGAACAGGCCCCACGCCAGCGACTTGAGCACCGGCCCGTTGGCAAACCCGCCCATCATGGCGCGGCTGCTGGTGAAGCGAATCAAGGGCCACATCGCGAACGGAAGCTGGAAGCTCAGCACCACCTGGCTGAGCACAAGCATCTTGCCCACGCCGCCGTCGCCGAACCACCAGACGCCGAGGAAGGCCGGGCCGAGCGCGAGCGCGCGCGTGATCAGCCGGCGCTGCCAGCACGGGATCTTCATGTCGAGAAAGCCCTCCATGATGATCTGGCCCGCGATGGTGCCGGTGAAGGTCGAGCTCTGCCCCGAGGCCAGCAGCGCGATGCCGAACAGCGTGGCCGCGAAAGCGCTGCCGACGACGGGCTCGAGCAGGCGGTAGGCGTCGTCGATCTCCGCCACTTCGCGGTGGCCGGTGGCATGGAAGGCGCTGGCCGCCAGCACCATGATGGCCGCGTTGACCAGCAGCGCGAGCGACAGCGACACCACCGCGTCGAGCGTGCAGAAGCGCACCGCCTCGCGCCGCGCCGGTTCGGTGTCGGCCACGAGGCGGGTCTGCACGATGGACGAATGCAGGTACAGGTTGTGCGGCATCACCGTGGCGCCGACGATGCCGATGGCCAGGTACAGCGCGCCCGGCTGGTGCAGCCGCTCCAGGCTCGGCGCGAAGCCCATCGCCACGCCGAACCAGTTGGGCGGCGCCATCATCAGCTCGACCGCGAAGCAGCCCGCGATGGTGCCGACCAGCCCGAGCACGATGGCCTCCACCCGGCGAAAGCCCGCGCCCTGCAGGCCCAGCACCAGCAGCGTGTCGAAGGCCGTGATGGCGATGCCCACCGGAATCGACACGCCGAACAGCAGGTGCAGCGCGAGCGCGCTGCCCAGCACCTCGGCGAGGTCGCAGGCCACGATGGCCAGCTCGGCGCCCAGCCACAGCAAGCGGTTGACGCGCGGCGAGTAGTGCTCGCGGCAGGCGCGCGCCAGGTCTTTCTGCGCCACCAGCCCCAGGCGCACGCACAGCGTCTGCAGCAGCATCGCCGCCAGGCTCGCCAGCAGCACCACGAACAGCAGGCCGTAGCCGAAGCGCGAGCCGGCCTCGATGTCGGTGGCCCAGTTGCCCGGGTCCATGTAGCCGACCGACACCAGCAGGCCCGGGCCCGCGTAGCGCATCAGCTTCCTGAAGAAAGGCAGGTCCTGGGGAACGGCCACGCTGCCCTTCACTTCGGAGGGACAGAAAGGCGCGGTGGCCGTGCGGGGCAGCGGAAAGAACATCCGGGCGATGATAGGGACAAGGACGCGGCGTTGTCGCGGACCTGACCGGCGCGGCGATGCCGCATCTCTTAGATTCGGCGTTCGCACCCCGGTGCGTCATCCCTCACATCAATCCTCGGAGACCTTTCCAATGATCCACGTCGTCGCAGTCATCACCGCCAAGCCGGGCCAGCGCGCCGCGCTGCTCGAAGCCTTCGCCGCCAACCGCGCGGCCGTGCTGGCCGAAGAAGGCTGCATCGAATACGGCGCGACGATCGACGCGCAAGGCATCCCGACGTCGAAGGCCAGCTTCGGCAACGACACCTTCGTCGTGATCGAGAAATGGGAAACGCTGGCCCACCTGCAGGCCCACGCCGTCGCGCCGCACATGAAGGCGCACAGCGAGAAGACCAAGGAGCTGACGGCGGGCAAGCTGATTCACGTGCTCGAGCCGGTTTGAGTTTTCGCACGCGCAGCGAAATCCGCAGGAACGAGAAGCTGCGCTGAACCCGGCGGCTGCTGCCTGCCGCCTCGCCATGAAAAAACGCGCCCTCGGGCGCGTTTTTTCATGGAAGCGTCGAAGCCTTACTTCGACACGACCTTCACCATCTCCAGGCACTTGTTCGAGTAGCCCCACTCGTTGTCGTACCAGCTCACGAGCTTGACGAAGGTGCCGTCCAGCGCAATGCCGGCTTCGGCGTCGAAGATCGAGGTGCGCGGGTCGCCGCGGAAGTCGGTGGCGACGACCTTGTCTTCGGTGTAGCCCAGCACGCCCTTGAGCGCGCCTTCGCTCTGTGCCTTCATCTCGGCGCAGATTTCCTTGTACGTGGCTTCCTTCACCAGCTCGACCGTCAGGTCGACCACCGACACGTCGGAGGTCGGCACGCGGAAGCTCATGCCGGTGAGCTTCTTGTTGAGCTCGGGGATCACCACGCCCACGGCCTTGGCGGCGCCGGTGCTCGAGGGAATGATGTTTTCCAGGATGCCGCGGCCGCCGCGCCAGTCCTTGTTGCTCGGGCCGTCCACGGTCTTCTGCGTGGCGGTGGCGGCGTGCACGGTGGTCATCAGGCCGCGCTTGATGCCCCACTTGTCGTTCAGCACCTTGGCGAGCGGGGCCAGGCAGTTGGTGGTGCAGCTGGCGTTGCTGACGATGGCTTCGCCGGCGTACTTCTTGTCGTTCACGCCGTAGACGAACATGGGGGTGTCGTCCTTCGACGGTGCCGACAGGATGACCTTCTTGGCGCCCGCGTCGATGTGCTTCTGCGCGGTTTCCTTGGTGAGGAACAGGCCGGTCGATTCGAGCACGACGTCGGCGCCGACTTCGTTCCACTTCAGTTGCGCGGGGTCGCGCTCCTGGGTCAGGCGGATCCTCTTGCCGTTCACGATCAGCGTGTTGCCGTCAACCGTGACCTCACCCTTGAAGCGGCCATGCACCGAGTCGTACTGGAGCATGTAGGCGAGGTAGTCGGGCTCGAGCAAGTCGTTGATGGCAACGATTTCGATGTCGTTCTTGAAGTTCTGCACTGCTGCGCGCAGCACGTTGCGACCGATGCGGCCGAAGCCGTTGATACCGAGTTTGATAGCCATCTGACTTGCTCCTAAGGTTGAAAAACTTGTTGTCTGTCGTGAACCGTGCGAAGGGACTCAGTCGCGCAGCGCTGCTTCCACCGTGGCGGCCACGTTCTCCGCCGTGAATCCGAAGTGCTTGAACAGCACCGGCGCGGGCGCCGATTCGCCGTACGTGTCGATGCCCACGACGGCAGCGCAGCCGTACTTCCACCAGCCGCCGGTGCAGCCCATTTCAACGGCGATGCGCGGCAGCTTCTTGGGCAGCACGGCCTTCTTGTAGGCCAGGTCCTGGCGGTCGAAGGTGGTGGTCGAGGGCATCGACACCACGCGCACGGCGATCTTCTTCTCGGCCAGCAGCTTCTGCGCGGCCAGTGCGAGCTGCACTTCGGAACCCGTGGCGATGATGACGGCGGCCGTCTTCTTGCTCTTCAGGCCGACGGCTTCCGGCTCGGACAGCACGTAGGCACCGCGGCTGATGTCGCCGAGTTCGCTCTTGGGCGCGTAGGCGATGTTCTGGCGGCTCAGCAGCAGCGCGGTCGGGCGCGACTGGTTCTGCAGCGCCACGGCCCAGGCCACGGCGGTTTCGGCCGTGTCGCCCGGGCGCCAGACGTCCAGGTTCGGAATCAGGCGCAGCGAGGCGGCGTGCTCGATCGACTGGTGGGTGGGGCCGTCTTCGCCCAGGCCGATGGAGTCGTGGGTGAACACGTGGATCACGCGGCGCTTCATCAGCGCGGCCATGCGGATGGCGTTGCGGCTGTAGTCGCTGAAGGTGAGGAAGGTGCCGCCGTAGGGGATGTAGCCGCCATGCAGCGCCACGCCGTTCATGATGGCCGCCATGCCGAACTCGCGCACGCCGTAGTTGATGTGGCGGCCGATGGTGCCGTGGGGCGTTTCTGCCGGGGCCGCGGACTTGGTTTCGTCTTCGGCGCCCTGCTTGGCTTCGACGGCCGGCACGTTCATGACCACCGCGCCGGTCTTGGCATCGAAGCGCAGCGCGGCGGTGCTCTTGGTGTTGGTGAGGTTGGAGCCGGTCAGGTCGGCGCTGCCGCCGAGCATTTCAGGCAGCGCGGCGGTGAAGGCTTCCAGCGCGAGCTGGCTGGCCTTGCGGCTGGCCACGGTCTCGGCCTTGGTGTGGGCGGCGACCACGGTGTCGAACGCGACCTGGTGGAAGTCCTTGGGCAGCTCGCCCTTCATGCGGCGGGTGAAGTCGGCGGCCAGCTCGGGGTAGGCGGCGGCGTAGGCGGCGAACCTGGCGTTCCACTCGGCTTCGATGTTGGCGCCTGCTTCCTTGTGGTCCCAGTCGGCATACACCTCGGCCGGAATCTCGAAGGGCGGGTAGTGCCAGTCGATGGCGTCGCGCGTGAGCTTGATTTCTTCGGCGCCCAGTGCTTCGCCGTGGGCCTTGGCGGTGCCGGCGCGGTTCGGGCTGCCCTTGCCGATGACGGTCTTGCAGTTGATGAGCGTGGGCTTGTCGGTCGACTGCTTGGCCTTGGCAATGGCCTTCGACACTTCGGCGGCGTCGTTGCCGTCGATCGGGCCGATCACGTGCCAGCCATAGGCGTGGAAGCGCTCGGCCACGTTGTCGATGTACCAGGGCTTGACCTGGCCGTCGATGCTGATGCCGTTGTCGTCGTACAGCGCGATCAGCTTGTTCAGGTGCCAGGCGCCGGCGAGTGCGCACGCTTCATGGCTGATGCCTTCCATCATGCAACCGTCGCCCAGGAAGGCGTAGGTGTGGTGGTCGACGATGGCGTGGTCCTTGCGGTTGAACTCGGCCGACAGGAGCTTCTCGGCCAGCGCGAAGCCCACGGCGTTGGTGATGCCCTGGCCCAGCGGGCCGGTGGTGGTTTCCACGCCGGGGGTCACGTCGACTTCTGGGTGGCCGGCGGTCTTGCTGTGCAGCTGGCGGAAGTTCTTGAGCTCGCCGATGGGCAGGTCGTAGCCGGTGAGGTGCAGCACCGAGTACAGCAGCATCGAGGCGTGGCCGTTCGAGAGCACGAAGCGGTCGCGGTCGAACCAGTGCGGGTTCGCGGGGTTGTAGCGCAGGTGTTCGCCCCAGAGTGCGACAGCCATGTCGGCCATGCCCATCGGTGCACCCGGATGTCCGGAATTCGCTTGTTGAACGGCATCCATAGCCAGCGCGCGGATCGCGTTGGCCATCAGGGCTTGGTTTGCCATGGGCATGGGACTTTCGGGGGAAAAGGGTGGGTGGGATAGGGGGGAACCCGCGATTTTACCGGGCGAGCCCGAACGGCTGCCGATACGGCCCGAACACCCCGCGGATGTTCTTGTGCGGCGGCCGGACTGCTAGAGTTGCCACCCATGCATGGGCTGCACCTCACCGCCGACCTCCACGACTGCCAATGCGGCCTTCAATGGCTCACCGACCGGGAGGCGCTGGGAGCGGTTTGCCTCAAGGCGGTATCGGCCGCCGGGCTGCAGGCAGTGGGCAGGCTGGTCCACGGTTTTCCGGCCACGCCGCAGGGGCCGGGCGGCGTCACCGCCGCGGTGCTGCTGGCCGAATCGCACCTGTGCATCCACACCTGGCCCGAGCAGCGCGGCGTGACGCTGGACGTGTACGTCTGCAATTTCAGCGGCGACCACTCGGCCAAGGCGCATGCGCTGATGGAATGCCTGGTGGCGCTGTTCCAGCCCCGCCACAGCGAGCGCAACGAGCTCCAGCGCGGACGGGTCCCGGCGTGAGCGCGGCGCGGGCCATGATCCTCGCCGCAGGGCGCGGCGAGCGCATGCGGCCGCTGACCGACACCTGCCCCAAGCCACTGCTCGAAGTGCGCGGCAAGCCGCTGATGCAGTGGCCGATGGAGGCGCTGGCCGCCGGCGGCTTCACTGAACTGGTGATCAATACCGACTGGCTGGGCGCGCAGATTTCGCAGCGCTTCGGCGCAAAGCCCTTGCTGGACGGGCACGCAGCGCTATCGATTTCATACTCCGACGAGGGCCGCGACTTCGGCGGCGCGCTCGAGACCGCCGGCGGCATCGTGCGCGCGCTGCCGCTGCTGGGCGATGTGTTCTGGGTCGCGGCCGGCGATGTGTTCGCGCCCGGCTTCGCCTTCACGCAGGCTTCGGTCGAGCGCTTCCTGGCCAGCGGCAAGCTCGCGCACCTGTGGCTGGTGCCGAACCCGGCGCACAACCCCAAGGGCGACTTCGGCCTGTCGCCGGACGGGCTTGCGCTGAACACGGCGCCCGAGAAATTCACCTTCTCGACCATCGGCCTCTACCGCGCAGCGCTGTTCGCGCCGCCGTACTGCGACATCCCCCCCGGCAACCCGGCCGGCCGCAAAGCCCCGTTGGCGCCGATCCTGCGTGCCGCGATGGACAATGAGCTGGTGAGCGCCGAGCTCTACACCGGCCCCTGGACCGATGTGGGAACCCCCGAACGGCTTGCCCAACTGAACACGCCAAGATGACCTCTGCAGACACCACCACGATCTACGCCGAGCGCCGCGCGCGCCTCGCTTCGCAACTGGGCAAGGACGGCATCGCCATCATTCCGACCGCGCCCGAGCGCCCGCGCAACCGCGACACCGATTTCCTCTACCGCCACGACAGCTACTTCTATTACCTGACCGGCTTCACCGAGCCCAACGCCTGGCTGGTGCTGGCGGGCGACGGCCGCGCCACGCTGTTCTGCGCGCCGAAAGACCTGGAGCGCGAGATCTGGGACGGCTACCGCCTCGGTCCCGACGCGGCGCCGGCGGCGCTCGGTGTCGACGAAGCCTTCTCGGTGACCGACCTCGACACGAAACTGCCGAAGCTGCTCGAGAACCGCTCGACCGTGTGGTTCCCGTTCGCGATCCACAAGGGCCTGGAGACCCGCATCGACGGCTGGCTGCAGTCGGTGCGCGCCCGCGTGCGCTACGGCGCGCTGTGCCCCGAGGAGCAGCGCGACCTGTGCGGCCCGCTCGACGAGATGCGCCTCGTGAAGGACGCGCACGAACAGGACATCATGCGCCGCGCCGCGCAGATCAGCGCCCGCGCGCACATCCGCGCCATGCAGCTGTCGGCCCGCATGCTGCGCGAGGGCAAGGACGCTCGCGAGTACCACCTCGATGCCGAGCTGCTGCATGAATTCCGCCTTGGCGGCTCGCAGTACCCGGCCTACTACTCCATCGTCGCGGCCGGTGCCAACGCCTGCGTGCTGCACTACCGCGCCGACGCGGCGCCCGTGCGCAAGGGCGAGCTGGTGCTGATCGACGCGGGCTGCGAGCTGGACGGCTACGCCAGCGACATCACGCGCACCTTCCCGGCCGACGGCAGGTTCACCGGCCCGCAGCGCGCGCTGTACGACCTCGTGCTGGCCAGCCAGGACGCCGCGGCCGCCGCCACCAAGGCCGGCAACCGCTTCAACGACCCGCACGACGCGGCCGTGAAGGTGCTGTCTCAAGGCATGCTCGACCTGGGCCTGCTCGACGCCGACAAGGTCGGCAACGTGCAGGACGTGATCGACTCGCGCGCCTATTTCCAGTTCTACATGCACCGCACCGGCCACTGGCTGGGCATGGACGTGCACGACTGCGGCAGCTACGTCGAGCCCACGCAGGTCGGCGAAGTGAGCGAGCGGAAAGATCCGCTGTCGAACGAGGTCATCAAGAACCGCCCGAGCCGCATCCTGCATCCGGGCATGGTGCTGACGCTGGAGCCCGGCATCTACGTGCGGCCGGCCGACGGCGTGCCGGAGCAGTTCCACAACATCGGCATCCGCATCGAGGACGACGCGATCGTCACCGCCACCGGCTGCGAGCTCATCTCGCGCGGCGTGCCGGTGAAGGCGGACGAGATCGAGGCGCTGATGCGAGCCTGACGGCCCGCTGCGCTCGCTGCTGGTCGTCAGCTGGCGGCCAGGGCCGCCAGCACCAGATGGAGCAGCGCGGCGCCGAGCGCCAGCACCGCGGCAGCGGAAGCGATCCAGTGGAAGCGGCCCGGCACCGCGCTCAGCAGGCCCACCGTCGTCAGCGCGGCCGCGGTGAGCGCGCCCAGCCAGAGCACCCAGCCGATGGCGCTGCCGGCAGCCTGCAGGCTCGCGCCCAGCGACAGGCACAGCAGGGCGGTGCCGCCCAGCTGCAGCCAGCGCCGCCACGGGCCCGGCGTGCTGCCGCGGCCGAAAACGTCTTCGCTGTGGCGGTCCATCGCGAGGCTCAACGCGCAGAAGCCCGCGAGCGAAGCGGCGAACACCAGCGCCAGGAGCAGGGCGTGCATCAGGAGCCGCCTCCCGAGGTGGCGAGCCCTTGCTGCGGCGGTGTCTTCGGGGCCGGCTTCTGTGCGATGGCCTTGCGGCGCTTTCGCTCGACGAGCCAGACCGCGCTCGCGAGCCCCAGGCCCAGCGCGATGGCGACGAGATCGAAACCCGCCACCGCGCTCGGTCCGGAGCGCAGGCTCACCGTCAGCGGCGCGGGGCCGGTGAACGCATTGAGCACCGGCAGCAGCACGAACAGCAGCGCGCCGAGCGCCAGTTGCGCCTGCCACATGCGCAGTGTCGGCCGCAGCAGGCCCAGCACCGCGGACGCGCCCCAGACAATGAAGAACCAGCGGATCTCCGCCTCGCCGCGCTCGGCCATCTCGACCGGCAGCAGGCGGTTGGCCCAGAAGAACGCCGCCATCGCGAGCGGCAGCCCGGCGATGGCGCCGAGGTTGAGCCCGTCGACCAGCCGCAGGCCGAAGCCGACACGCCCGCCCTGCTTGAGCGTCTTCGCGAACTTCTGCCGCTCCTTCACCGCCCACAGCAGCAGCCCCGTGGCCACCATCAGGCAGCCCGCGATGCCCGAGAGGAAGAACAGCGCGCGCAGCAGCGGATTCGCGAAGCGCCCGATGTGCAGGCCGTAGAGCACGCCGCGCGTCTCGGCGGCGGGCTTGGGCACGTCGCCGAACGTGCCGATCAGCGCGCCGGTCGCGCCGTTGAACTGCATCGTCGGCTGGTCGTAGGAAAGCTGCGGCCCCTCGGCGCGCGTGAGCGAGACCACCGCCTTGGCATCGTTCGGCTGGTGCACGGTGACACGGCCCACGGCCGCGCCGTGCCAGTGCGCGGAGGCCTGCGCGATCATCGGCGCGATGGGCGCAAGCGGCACCCTGTTGCCCGAGGCCTTGAACTGGTCACGGCCGCTGCCGGGGAAAGCTTCGGAGAAGAACACCTGCTCGCCGCCGCGGTCCTTGTAGGCCACCTGGGGAGCCCACGGCATGTACAGGAACATCAGCGTGACGAGGCCCGTGTACGTGATCATCAGGTGATAGGGCAGCGCGAGCACCGCCGTCACATTGTGCGCATCGAGCCACGAACGCTGGCCCTTCTTCGGCCGGAAGGTGAAGAAGTCCTTGAAGATGCGCTTGTGCGTGACGATGCCGCTGAAGATGGCCACCAGCATGAACATCGCGCAGAAGCCCACGATCCAGCGCGCCCACAGCGCGGGCATGTAGTGCAGGTCGAAGTGCAGGCGGTAGAAGAACTCGCCGCCGCGTGTGACGCGCGGCGCGGTAACCGGCTCGCCGGTGGCCGGGTCGAGCGATGCGCGGTCGAAGCGGCGGCGCGGCGGTTTCTTGTCGTCGGGCGTGGCGGCGCCCGGCGGCGCGGGCGGCGCGAGCCAGAGCACGTCGGTCGACCTCTGGCGCTCATTCGGCAGGTTGATGAACCAGCGCGGGCTGTCCGCGCCGCGTTGCTGCAGATAGGCCACGGCGCTTTCGACGGCGCGCACCTGCGGCACGGCGGGCTGCGCGGCGGCGTGCAGCTCGGGCTTCATCCAGAGCGTGATCTCGTCCTTGAAATACGACGCCGTGCCGGCCGCGAAGACCATGAACAGCACCCAGCCGACCAGCAGGCCCGACCAGGTATGCAGCCACGCCATCGACTGGCGGAATCCCTCCTTCATGCTGCTGCGCCTCCGGTGAGCCGCAGGAGGACAAGCAGCAGTACGCCGAGCGACCCCGCGGCGACGGCCAGGCCGGACCAGGCACGCAGCGCGGTGCGCGCCGCAAAGACCCACATCACGGCGAGCGCGAAGACGAGGAAGGAAGCCAGCGTGCCGGTCATCGTGGCTTCGCTGCGGGCCATGCCGAAGGCGAAGGGCAGGCACAGGGCGAGAACGGCGGCAAACAGGGCGGCTACGCCGTAGCCGCCCAGGATGGCGGCGATGGCGCGCACGGCCACGCCGAGGCGGTAACGAAGGCTGGAGCTCACGACGCGGGCCGGACGGCGGGCGAGGACGTTCGGAGATTCATGGGAAAAAAGAGATGACAGATAATGAGAATCATACTCATCTTCGGCGCGAATCTCTTCTTGCCCTGGTGACGCAGCAGCAATGGAGCGCCACGGCAAAAGCCCCGGAGCGATGCGGCTGCACCGCGCGGGGCCTTGCCCGGCGTCAATCGAGATTGAGCGTCGGCTTCTGCGTACCGCGTCGTTACTTCGCCTGCAGCAGCGCGCCGGCTTCGAGCAGCACCAGCTCGTTGTCGTCGGCCTTGTTGGGCTCGCGGCTGCTGGAGAAGGGCAGGTTGTTGTCGTTGCCGACCACGATGTGCGTGGCATCGACCACGTCGACGTTCTCGATCGTGAAGAACGGGAACTTCAGCACGCCGTCGTTCAGCGGCTTGCGTGCGAGCTTGTTCGGGTCGGCAATGTTCAGCAGGTCGATGTAGCCGATCTTGCGCACCGGGCCGCCCACGTTCGCATCGTTCAGCTCGACCTTGTAGACGCGCTTGAACTTGGCGATGTCGTGGAAGCAGTCGGTGCGCTTCTGGCCTTCGGGGCAGGCCTTGTCGCTGGTGCCTTCGCCGTTGTCGCGTTCGATGATGAGGCCCATGGCACTCGTGCCATCTCCTGCCTTGCCGTCGATCATGTTGAAGTCGCCGATGGCGTTGCCGTTGGCTTCGAGCACGTATTGCCAGTGGCGGCCGGTCCACTTCTCGGTGGCCACGTCGAACTCGAGCACGCGCAGCGCCTCCTTGCCTTCGACCTTCTCGTAGTCCTTGGCCTCGGCGTTCCACACCGGGCCTTCGAGCAGCGCGTAGAGCTTGCTGCCGTCCTTCGACGAGGCCATGCCCTCGAAGCCCTTGGAGCGCTTGACCTGGAACTCGACCGCGCCACCCGGCGCGCCCGGCGTGGTCACGGCCGGATGGTCGGGCGAGCGAACGGCCTTGCCGTCGACCAGCGTGTCGTACACCGCGAGCACCTTGCCCTTCAGGTCGGCCTTGATGAGGAAGGGGCCGAACTCCTCGCCGATCCACAGCGCGCCGCCGGCGAACTGGAAGCTCTCGGGGTCGAAGTCGGAGCCCGTCAGGTAGCGCTGCCTGGTGCCTTCCTGCACGATGCGGAAAGGCACCTTCTTGTCGGGGTCGTGCAGGAAGATGGTGTCCAGGCGATTGAACTTGCCGCTCTTGAAGTCCACCTTGTAGTGGTTCAGGTAGAGCATGAAGTCGGGCGAGTTGGCCTTGGCGCCGGCGCCGTTGTCGGTAAGGATCCAGAAGGTGCCGTCGTCCATCTTCTTGATGCCCGAGTGGCCTTGCAGCGGCTGGCCCTTGAAGGGCAGCGACACGCCGGTGGGGCGTCCGGCCGACAGGCCTTCGACGCTGCCCACGGCCTCGACGCGCCTGGCCGTCGTGAACTTGCCGCTGACCTGCAGGTCGGCCGGTGCGTCCTTGGGCGTGGCAACGAAGCTCTGCGCGGGCAGCACGGCGTGGCCGGCGAGCGTGGCGGGGAAGGCGGTCTGCGCAGCCGCGGCGCCGCATGCGAGTGCGGCGGCCAGGGCAACGAAGGACAGGGAGGCAAGACGTGTCATGAGCAGGAGAGTGTTCAAGTCGAAAACGCGTGACCATGCCGAGGGGGCATGACGCCGCCATGACATCCCTTCAAGGTGCGATGTCGACCGTCACCTCGCGCGACTCGGCACGCCCCTGGTCGTCGACCGCGCGCAGCACGTAGCGCCGGCCCGAGGCCGCGAGGTCGGGCATCCACGTGATGCCTTCGCCGGGCGCGGCGCGGCCGATGAGCGCGTCGTCGGCAAACCAGTAGATCGCCTGCGTGCCCGCCGCGGCTTCGGCGCGCAGCACCAGCGGTTCGGGCTTGTTCGCGCGCAGCGTGTGGCGCACGCCGCGCAGGGGCGAGGTGATGAGCGGTGCGCTTTCCGGTGCGCCGCCGTCTTTCTCGCAGCCATCGGCCGGTGCGCTCGCGCGCGGCAGGCCGGCCTGGCGGAACAGTCGGCGCATGTCGCTTCCCCATTGCTCCACCACCTGCTGGCGGGCATTGGGCTGCGGGCCGCAGACCACCTTGCCGGTCGTCTCGTCGACCCATACCGCGCGGTGCAGGTTGCTGACCTGGATGGGCGACTTGCCGGCGATGAACCACGTCATGGTGCGCACCGGGCACAGCGCGTCGGGCAGGCCACCCGTCGCCGCGCAGACTTCGACCTGGCGCAAGTCGGGCGGCTGGCGCGACGCGACCTCGCCGGGGTCGAGCCGCTGGGCGCGCAGCGCATCGACCATGCGCAGGAACAGCGGCGCGGCCGCATCGACGCCCACCAGCGCGGGGTTGCTGGTGCCGTCGAAGTTGCCCACCCACACCACCAGCACATGCCGGCCGAACACGCCGGCCGTCCACGCATCGCGAAAGCCCCAGGACGTGCCCGTCTTCCATGCGATGGCGGGGCGCGCGGGCAGCGTGGTGTCGGGGCGCGGCGTGTGGCGCAGCATGTCGAGCGTGATGAAGGAAGCCTCCTCGCTCAGCAGGCGCAGCGGCTGCACGGGCCGCTCGTCGGGCGCGGGCTGCGTGTAGCGAATGGGCTGCGAGATGCCGCCGTTGGCCAGCGTCGCGTACATGCCCGCCAGTTCCTCGGGCGTGACCTCGCCACCGCCCAGCACCAGCGCGAGGCCGTAGTGCGATTCGCTCTGCAGCTTCTGCACGCCCGCGAGCCGCATGAAGTCATACAGCCCCGGCTTCGAGAGCCTGGCCGCCACGGCGACCGCGGGCACGTTGCGGCTGCGGATCAGCGCCTCCTGCGCCGGCAGCGGGCCGGCGAAGCGGTGGTCGAAGTTCTCAGGCGTGTAGGGGCCGAAGGAGGTCGGCGCGTCCTTCAGCATCGTCTTCGGATGCAGCAGCCCCTGGTCGAGCGCCAGCGCGTAGATGAAGGGCTTGAGCGTGGAGCCCGGCGAGCGCTTGGCCAGCACGCCGTTGACCTGCCCCGCGATGGCGTCGTTGCGGAAGTCGGCCGAGCCGATCATCGCGCGCACCTGCATGGTCGAGGCGTCGAGCAGCAACGCGCTCGCGTTCGTCATGCCCACGTCGGCATGCGTGCGCAGGTACTGGCCCATCACGCGTTCGAGCGTGGCCTGCATGCGCAGGTCGATGGTGGTGCGCACCTCCTGCACGCCACGCTCCTGCGCGAGCAGCATGTCGGTGGCGTGCGGCGCAAGAAAAGGCAGGCTGCCGCGCGACTGCGCCGACAGCGCGAGCTGCGCATCGGGCGCATGCTGCTTCGCGGCCGGGTCGCGCTCGGCCCACAGCGCCCACAGCCGTTCGCGCGCCGACTGCAGCTCGGCATTGCGCCCGCGCTCGGCGATGCGCTTGACGGGGTTCTGCGGAATCACGGCAAGCGTCAGCGCCTCGGGCAGGCTCAGCTTGGCGGCGTCCTTGCGGAAGTAGATGAGGCTCGCGGCCTGCACGCCTTCGATGTTGCCGCCATAGGGCGCGGTGTTGAGGTACGCCTCCAGGATGTCGTGCTTGCTGAAGCGCGCCTCCAGCCACAGCGCCGCGAAGATCTGCGCGACCTTGCCTGTGGGCGTGCGGCTGTCGATGCCGTAGACGCGGCGCGCGAGCTGCATCGTGAGCGTCGAGCCGCCCTGCCTGCGTTCGCCGCTGGCAATGCGCCACGCACTGCGCGCCAGCGCGGCGGGGTTGACGCCGGGGTGCGCATGGAAGCGCCGGTCTTCGTACAGCAGCACCGCGTCGACCAGCGTGGGCGAGATGCGATCGAGCGGCACCCAGAGCCGGTACTGCTCGTCCCCCGCGAGCGTGAGCCGCAGCAGCTCCCCGCCCTGCGCATACACAGCGCGCGAACTGCCGACGGTCTCGCTCAACGCCGCGTGCGGCCACAGGCGCAGCAGCGCGAGCACGAGGACAAGCGCCAGCGCCCACAGCGCGGGCTTGCGCAGCCTTCTTCCTGCAGACGCGATGCCGATGCGCATGGCGGACCTGCCTTGCCTCAGTTGCCGACCACCTGGAAGCGCGCACCGGCCGAGCGCGAGAACACGCGCCGGTCGTACATCGCCTCGCCGTACGCCGCCGGCACCACGTAGTCGCCCACGTTGGTGGCGCGCGCCTTGTAGGTCACTTCGAGCAGGTCCTTGTTGACGTTGCCGTAGAACACGACACGGTCTTCGCGGATGTCGGCGTACTGCACCTTCCACGAGCCGCCGCCGCCCAGGCGCTTCTTCCAGATGGGCGCGTCGGCGTTGGCATCGTCGTCGTCGCCCACGGCCTGCAGCACCGGCTCGAGGCCGCCGGGCAGCACGTCGACCAGCGCCACGTCGTTGAGCTGCGCGCGCTCCAGGCTGCGCACGCGCACCCGTACCGTGACCTCTTCACCGAGCCTGGCCTTGGTGATCGGATTGCCCTTGCCATCGAGCACTTCGTGGAAGATTTCGAGGCCCTTGTTCACCGCCGTGGCGGGCACGTTGCGCTCGAAGCCCTGTTCGGCCCAGCTGTAGTAGAGGTTGAAGTCGCTGTCGTTCGACAGCTTCAGCCTGGCCGTGCCGGCCGGCACCGCTGCGCGCGTGATCGGGTTCACCGCGCCCAGCGCGAGCGCGGCGGCCTGGCCCTGCGCGTTGACGGCGCTCGCCGTGAGCTTGCCTTCGGCGTTCTGCCCCACGGCCTCGAAGTACGAATCGACCGCGAGCAGCATCGAGGCCGACGACAGGCTGTTGTACCAGCCGTCGCGCACCATCGCGGCCATGCCTTCCCACACAGCGGGCTTCAGCGTCTTCAGGCGCGACGGGAAGTGGCGGCCCACCAGGTGCAGCGTCATGCTGTCGTGCACCAGCGGGTCGTAGTAGGCGCCCCATACGTTGCGGCGCTGTTTCTTCTCCGTGCGCGCGAGCAGGTCGGCCCACACAGGGTTCAGCAGCTCGTTGGCCACCTGCTCCTGCTTCACGAGCTGGTAGCTCGCGGCAAGGTAGACAGCGCCGAGGTCGTCGCTCCAGCCCTGCGTCTGCTTGCCGCGCCATGCTTCGCGCAGGTTGGCCAGCGCGGCCGGCGCGATGATGCCCTGGCGCGTCAGCAGGTACGCCGCCTGCGTGCGCTGGCGCCAGCCGTCGAGCGATGCGTCGCTGCTGCCGAGCCAGCCCTGAAGGTAGGCGTTGGCCTTCTGCAGCAGGTCTTGCGGCACGGGCAGCTTGTGGTCCCTGGCCTCGACCAGCAGGTGCACCGCATACAGCGTGGCGAAGGCATCGGTGCCGGCACCGGGCCACAGCGAGAAGCCGCCGTCGGCCGTCTGCCGTGCGCGCAGCTGCACGAGGTAACGCTCGAAGGTCTTGCGCGCCTCGGGCATCGGCCCCTGCTCGGCCGTGCGGCCACGCGCCATCTCCTTCACCAGCTCGGGGCGGCCCGCGAGCAGCACGGCCGGGAAGGTCTGGCTCGTGATCTGCTCGGTGCAGCCGTGCGGGTACGCCTCCAGGTACTGCATGAGGCCGGTCGCGAAGGCCCACGGCGCGGCGGACACGGCCACGTCGCTCTGGCGGAAGTTCGGGTACAGGTCGGCCTGGCTCGACAGCTCGCCCGCGCGCTGGAAGCTGCCGGCCTGCACCAGCGTGACGAAGGGCGACGCCGGCCGCACGCTCACTTCGGTCGACAGGCGCGCGCTGTAGTTCTTGTGCGTCGATGTGAACACCAGCGCCGAAGAACCCAGCACCGCCTGTTCGCCCGGCTTGGCGCGCACGTTGAACTTGGTGCTGGCTTCGCCGCGTTCGTTGACCTTGAGCGTCTGCGTGGCGTCGCCCACCACTTCGAGTCCGCCGGAGGCGGTGAGCGTGAGCGCGATGGGCGCTTCCTTGCCCGAACCCGGGATGTTGTTGGCCAGGCCCACACCCACTTCGACCGTATCGCCGGGCGCCATCGCGAGCGGCGCGTTCGGCAGTATCACCATGTCGCCGCGCACCACGGTGCGGGTGCTCTTGGCGGCGGTGGTCTCGTCGTTCACGGCCACGGCCATCACGCGCAGGCTGCCGTTGAAGCTTTCGGGCACGGTGTAGCTGAACTCGCGGCTGCCGTTCACGTCGACCAGGCCCGACCAGTAGGCCACCGGTTTGTCGCGCTTGCGCTTGAACGGGTTCAGGTGCTTGCCGAGTTCGCCCTCGCCGTCGCCGCCGGGTGCGGCGCCCTGCATGAGCTTCTTGAACTCCGGCAGGATCAGGTCGAGCGTCTGCAGCGTGCCGACTTCGAGCGCGCGCTTCTGGAAGAAGTGCTTCAGCGGGTCGGGCGTCTTGTAGCGCGCCACCTGCAGGATGCCTTCGTCCACCGCGAACACCACGGCGCGCGTGGGCTTGTCGCTGGTGAGCTTCATCTTCACGGTCTGCCCCGGCTTCACCAGTTCGCTGCTGGTGAGCTGCAGGTTGGCGGTGCGCTTGGTCAGCGCGGTGGCGAAGGGCACGACGCCGTACGACAGCGGGCTCATGTAGACCTCGTCCGAGGCCGGGTCGCGCACGAAGTGCACGTTGATGTAGCCGGTGCCCTCGAAATCCTTGGGCAGCACGATCTTCTGCACCGACGCGGTCTTGTCGGTCTTGAACCATGCGTGGGCGTAGACCTTGTCGCGCTCGATGGTGATGAGGCCCGCTCCCACGTACGGCGCGCGGATGCTCACCGCGATTTCCTGGCCCGGCTCGTAGTCCTTGCGGTCGAGCGTGAGCTGCAGCTCGGCGTTGCGGTCCAGAGAGCGCGACACGTTGGCATTGCCCGCCACGCTGTACTCCACCCGGTTGAGCTCCAGCCCCTGGGCATTGCGCACCACGTAGGCGAAGTTGCCGGGCGCGCCGGTGTCCAGCGCCACGTTGTTGCCGGCCGCGGCGATGGCGAAGGGCTTCTCGTCGAGCACCACTTCCTTGCGGCGCGACTCGTAGCGGTACAGGCCGTTGTCCTGCTTGATGAGCACCGACAGCACCTTGCGCTCCACGCGCTCGATCTTCAGGTCGGCCACGGCCGTCTTCTTCGCCTGCGGGTCGATGGCGATCACGGTGGCGTTGCGCGCGGCGCCCTTGCTCACGTAGCCGACGTCGCCGTCGACCTTCACGCCGACGAGGTAAGGCATGTCGCTCACCAGCGTCTGCGCCTCGGCCGACACGCTGCGCCCGCCCTCGGGCCCGAAGGCCTTGGCGAGCACGTGCACCTGGTAGGTGGCGGCGTCGAAGCGCGACAGCCGCAGGTCGAATTCGGCCTTGCCGTCGGCGCTGGTCTGCACGCTGCCCAGATCGTCGACCTGCCTGTCGGCCGCACGCTGCGGATCGAAGAACGCGTAGTCGGTGAAGGCGCGGAACACCGGGAAGCCCGGGCTCAGCGTGAGCGTGCCTTCCACTTTGCGATCAGGCGCGGGCGTGCCGAAGAGGTTCTGCACGTCGATGAGCGCCTTCAGGTCTTTGGGCCTGACCCAGCCCTCGGCGACTTCGCTGCTGAGCTTGGCCGTGACCTTGGTGCGGTCCGGCAGAAACTCCTGCACCTTCACCGTGGTGCTGCCGATCAGCAGGCCTTCGACCTCGGGCGTGCCGGGCGACGATTCGCGCGGCAGGTAGAGGTTGACGGTGTAGTTGCCGGTGGGCGATGTGTCTTGCGTGGTGTGGGCGATTTCCGCCGCGCCGCCCGGGCCGAGCTTGAGCTTTTCGCGGCGCACGCCGAGGCCGCGCGCATCGATGATCTCGGCTTCGAGCGGCAGGTCGCGCAGCGAGGTGCCCCAGTTGCCGGCCTTGACCATCATCGCGATGTGCATGGTGTCGCCAGGGCGGTAGATGCCGCGGTCGCTGAAAACGTAGGCCGTCATCTGGTTCGGCACGCCGGCCGCGCGCAGGCCGCCGACGTCGAAGCGGGAGATGTCGAGCGTGCGGTCGTTGCGGTTGAAGGGCAGGAAGCTCAGGTCGCCGTCCTTGCGCACGACCAGCACCACAGGCGCTTTCTCGCGCTGGTAGCCGGCGAGGTTGGGCAGCTTGGCGGCGCCCGTCGCATCCGTGGCCTGCGACGCGACGATCATGCCGTTGCGGCCCCACACCTCGACCAGTGCGCCGGCCACCGGCTGGCCGTTGGCGATGCTCTGCACGAACACGTCGCGCGTGCCGTCGAGCGACTTCTTGGCGACGATGCCCAGGTCTGTGACGAGCACGAGGCGCTGGTCGAGCTGCTGCTCGGGACTGCCGCCTTCGCCATTGCTTTCTTCGTCCGACGACTGTCCCTCCTGTTGCTGTTCGTCTTCAGGCTGGGCCTGCTGCTCGTCGCCCTCGGGCTTCTTCTTGGCCTTGGGGTCGTAGCCCTGCACCTTGAGCAGGAACACGCCTCGCCGGTCGGCCACGTCGTTGCGCAGGTACTCGGCGAAGTCGACGGTTTCGTAGTGCGCCTTGCCGGCGGGAATGGTGAGCGGGATCTCCTTCTGGAAGCGGTCGACGAGGTTGTCCGACTGCAGGCCGCCGTAGAACTGCGGATGCGCGAAGTCGCCGCTGGTCTGCGTCACCAGGTGCTGCAACTGCTGTGGCAGCAGGCGGCCGATTTCGAGGCGGATGCCCGGCAGGTCGCGCACCAGGATCGGCAGCTTGCGCTCGCCCGAGAGTGCGAGCAGCGAGCCCTGGCTCATGATGGTGAGCTCGGGCGCGAAGGTCTTGAGCAGGCGCACGTCTTGCCGCGCGGCGCCGAGCTGGTAGCCGCCGGGCGTCTTCAGGCCCTTGGCCACGCGCACCAGCAGATAGCGGCCGCCCTCGGCCTGCGGCATGCGGAAGCTGACCATCTCGGTCACTTCGCGCTCGCTGGCGATGGGCTGCAGGTTGATCTTCCTGGCGCGGCGCAGCACGGCGTCGGTGAGCTTCGACGGATCGGCGGACCAGTCGAACTTTTCTTCGGATTCGCCCTTGGCGTCTTCGGTCGCGGGCAGCAGCCAGGCTTGCACCACGCGCGCCATTTCGCGCTCGTGCACGGGCATGGAGGCGGTGACGTGCATCACGTGCTCGGGCTCGCCGTTCTCGCCGGTGACGATGGTGGGTTCGATGCTGGCGATGCTCAGGCTGAAGAGGCCGGGGATGTCGACCGCGCGGGACATGTCGGCACGCAGCGCCGGGCCGCCCTTCTGCGCGACGGTGCCGGAGGTGAGGCTGAGGATCGCCGGGCGAGTCTTCTCGGGGATCGGCAGCGGCTCTGATTGCAGGGTGGCGTTGAGGCGCAGCTTGTCATAGCTGACCGTGAACTTCTCGCTCGCGCACTTGCCCACGCTGAAGAAAGAGGAGCTGCAGGGCTGGTCGTAGGTCAGCACCAAGCGCTTCTCGAACTCGGCCGTGTTCACGGGGTGCGAGAAGTGCACCTGAAAGAGCGCGCGGCGCACGTTGGCCTGCACCGGGTCTTGATAGAACTCGGCGGCGTTGATCTGCGCGGTGAATTCTGGCGAGGTGAACTCGTACTTGCGCACGGCCATCTCGATGTGCGGCGCGAGTGCGCTGTTGGTGATCTGCACCTTGTACGGCTGGCCGACGGGCCAATCTTGCGCGGGCAGGAATTCGAGCCGGTTCTGCTTGGTCCACGTCCAGCGGCCGGCGATGGCGGGCTCGATGGTGACGCCGGTGGCCTCCTGGCCGATGCGCGAAATGGGCGCCACCGAGGCCGAGAAATCAATGGCGAAGGGGTTCGGGCCCCTGTCGAGTTCGATCTGCGTGCGCTGCGGCGGCTCGGTCTTCGCGGTGGCGACGACGGGTTCGACGCGATCGGGCGTGAGGCCATGCCACCACCTGATCACATGGGGGCTGGCCATCCAGCCTGCCAGCACGAGCAGCAGAAGCAACACGACCCAGGCCAGCCGCTGCTGCAGCCACTGCAGGCCGAAGAGCAGGAATGCGCCCGCGATGCGCAGCCAGCCCGGAGGTCGCCAGGAACCGACGAGCCCACGGGCCACCGGACGCAGAAGGCCGAGCGCACGGCCCAGCCCGGTGAAGAGCGCGTCGCTGAACGACGCGAGTTTTCGATTGGCGACTTGCAGCATGGACGCTCCCACTGTGTTTTTGTTGGCGTCCGCGAGTGTGCGGACCATCTGTGAAGCAATGGCGCTGTGTGTGAAGTCTTCGTGAAAACCGCACAGGGGCCGCGCCGCGGCCATGTCAGTGGCTCATGGTGCGGTGTCAGGGGCGCTCTTGTTCGGGGCGCGCAATTCGACGAAGCGAAAAGCGGGTTTTCATTTCAGATCGAAAGCTGCGGCTTGTTCACCATCAGGTAGAACACGATGACCATCGCCACGAAGGCCGGATAGCCCAGCAGCTCCCAATAGCGCTGGTAGCGCGCATACATCTGAGGCAGCGGCGTCGATTCGCGATGCGCCTGCGCCGCGATGGCCGCCATGCGGATCTGCAGCCACACCACCGGCAGCCAGCAGATGCCCGCGAACACGAACAGCCCCAGCGAGAGCGCGAGCCACGGCGTGGACAACGGCCAGCCGGCCATGTGCGCGAGCGCGAAACCCGTGGCCGGCTGGATGATGACGGTGGGCGTGGTGAACCACCAGTCGGCACGCACCACCAGCCGGCTCACCACCGCCTGCGCGGGCACGCTGCCGCTGCGGTTGGTGAAGAACATGTAGAACGCCGACCCCAGTCCGGTGCCCACCATCAGCACGCTGGAGACGATATGCAGCCACTTGAGGACGAGATAGGTGTTCATGGCGTCGCGCGTCGGTAAAGATGCCAGAGCAGGGCGGCGATGGGCAGGTTCTTGAGCAACGGGCCGAGCGGGTGCAGCCACAGGCTCGGCTGTAGCACGGTCGCCACTAGCGTCATGGCAAGCATCAGGGCGAGTGCGGCGCCGTAGCTGGCGCGGCCTGGCCAGCGCCACAACGCGATGCCGACGACGAGGTCCGCAGCGGCGCCGCCGCCGATCAGCAGTTGCACCAGCCACGGCGGCGAAGTGATGCCCGCGGCGGCCAGCACCTCGCGGCTCTGGCCGTTCAGCTCGACGATGCTGGCGACGGCCGTGAAGAGCCACACGGCGACGAGGCTCAGGCGCAGCAGGCGATCGTCAGCTTCGGCGCGCGTCATGCGGCTTCGTCGACCGTTTCCGTCACCATGCCCCAGCGCGCGAACTCGGGCTCGAATTCCTCCAGCGTGAGCAAACCCGCGCAGGCGTGCGCACCGGCGGGCAGTGCGTCGCCGCGCGCCAGGCGCCGGGCCAGCAGGATGGCCGCCATGCAGGGGATCTCCGGGCCGTGGTTGTCGTCGGCGGCAATGTGCCAGGCGCGGCGCGCGGTGCGGCCCGATGCGTCGGTGCCTTCGACGCGCACCACCATGCCGCCCAGCGCAGTGCCGAGCGCATCGAACACGCGGCCCGCCGAATGTAGCAGCGGCGCCAGCTTTTGCGGCGCGGGCAGCACGCCCACGCGGCGCAGGAAGGCCAGGAACGCAAAGGCCTGCTGCGCCCGCCCGACTTCGAGCGCGGCGCGGAACATGACCGACTGCACGCCGGCATGGCGCGCGGGAAAGAGTTCGAGATCGGGGATGTCGCACAGCGCGCCGCGGCGCGGCTTCATGCGCGCGAACGCGACTTTCGTCGGGTGCGCCCAGCCGGGCTGCTCGGTCCAGCGCCCGCCATGCCAGACGCGGATCGGCTCGCCGCAGTACGCGAGCACGCCGGCCAGCGTGGCTTCGCCGCGCGGCGCGCCTTGCGCGGGCGCGATGCAGATGTCGATGCCGTGGATGCCTTGCCAGCCCGCCGCCAGATGGTCGACCACGGCGGACGACAGCGCAGGCACCGTGCTGGCGCCGCTGATGCCCGTGCGGCCGGCATTGCGGAACGCGGTGTCGAGCGCGCCGGGAAAGTCGCACACGAAGCGGCGGCCGTCGGCCAGGTCGATGTAGTGCGCGCCCGCCGCCGCAACGGCCTGCGGCACGCCGTAGCCCTGGTTCTGGAACGGCCCGGCGGTGTGGATCGCCAGCGCCACGCCGAGTCGGCGCAGCGTGTCCGCGAGGTCCGGCGCCTGCACGTCGATGCGAACCCCGCGCGCGCCACCGCCCAGCGATTCGGCGAACGCCGTGGCGCGCCGCGCATCGCGCCCGGCCACCAGCAGCTCGATGCCGGCGTCTGCGGCCAGCGCCCGGCAGATGCGCGCGCCGAAATTGCCGTACCCGCCGAGCACCAGCGTCCTCATCATGCGGACGCCGCGCCGGTGCCCGCGACATGGCCACGCGTGAATGCCTCTTCGAAGATGGAGTAGCCCGACCAGTCCGCATGCGCGAACGACAACCGCCCCGCGACGACGCTGCCGCGATGCGCCTCGTCCGGTGCGCTGCGCTGCGACCCGATCTGCGCCAGCAGGCCTGGCCCGGGGATCGACATGGCATGCCCGTAGCGCGTGATCTCGATGCGCGTGGCAAGCGCGGGCAAGTCTGGATGCGGCAGCGACAGCTCCGCGAGCAGGTCGTCGCGCCAGCCGGTCCATGGGCGGTCGAGCAGCAGGCGGCGGCCGTCGGCGGTGTCGTGGCTGCTCGGGCCCAGCGGGCGATACCAGCTGAGCACGGTGCCGCGCGGCGTCGGGTCGAGCGCCTGGTGGCGCGCATCGACATAGCCGAGGCCGCGCGTGCCGTAGATCACGTTGTCCCAGCTCGGCGCGGCGCCGGGCCTGTCGGCCAGCGGGCCGCGCAGGTGCACGTTGGCCACCAGCCACGGCGCGTAGCGCACATGCGCGGCGGCGTTGGCCAGCACGGGCGGCGGGTTCTCGACCACGCGGGCGGCAATGAACACCGGCAGCGCGACGATGCAGCGCTCGGCCTGCCAGCGCACGAGCGACTTCGTCTTCGCGTCCCATGCATCGACCTCGACGCCGCCGCGCGACTCGGCGATGCGCGTGACGACCTGGCCGGTGTGCAGCCGCTCGCCGAGCGGCCTGGCCAGCTGCCGCGTGAGCCAGCCGTTGCCTTCGGGCCAGGTGAGGATGCCGTCGCGCTCGGGCCTCGAATCGTTGACGCTGCCGCTCGGATCGCCGGGCGCGTGGAAGCCGTGGCGGCTCGCGAAATAGTGGATGCCGGCCCAGGCGGAAACATGCGCGATGCCGGCGCCGTAGTCGTCGCGGCAGCAGTAGTCGAGGTACCAGCGCAGCTGCGCGTCGCTGAAGCCCTCGCTGTCGAGCCAATTGGAAAAGGGGATGGCGTCGAGCGCCAGCAGCTCGGGCGTGACGGCGAACTTGAGCGTGGGAATGGCGAAATGCGCCGCGTGCTGCAGCGTGTCGATGCGCTGCGCGAACTTGCGGTACTGCGCCATCGTGCTCTCGCCAACGCCGTGCACGGGCAGCAGGCCATCCTGCCATTCGCCGTGCAGGAACAGCCGCTCCTGCGGGGCGTGGCAGAGGTTGAGCTCGTCGTATTCCCAGCGGCCCGCCACGCGGCGGCGCAGGCCGAGTTCCTCGAGCAGGTCCTGCACCTCGCGCGCATCGTCTCCCGGCACCGGCAGGTAGTGCGCGCCGAGCGGGCAGGCAATGCCGTTGACCAAGCCGCCGCGCGCGTTGCCGCCGGCGGTGTCCTCGAGCTCGAGCAGCGCGAAGTCTTCGACGCCCGCGAGCCGCAGCGCGCGCGCCGCCGCGAGCCCCGCCACGCCACCGCCGGCTATCACTACGCGCGTGCGCTTCACGACAGCGGGTGCGGCGCTCTTGAGCGCGCCGTCGCGCATCGCATGCCCGCGCGCGACGTCGATGCCGGTGAAGCCGCCTTCGATGGGCGGTGGCGGCGCCTCGCAGCCGGCCAGCGCGAGGGCGCCCGCCGCACCCGCCGCCCCCAGGAAGCCACGGCGCTTCATTCGCACCGCTCCCTTCCAGGAACACCGCGGAACCGGCTCTGCCGGGCCGCAGGTGTTGCCCCCGGCGAGGGGGAAGGCGAAGCGACACGAAGTGCGCGAAGCCTGGGGGAGTTCATCATTCAGTGCGCCATGACCTTGCCCCACTCCTGCTCATAGGTGGTGACGAGGATCTGGTTCGACAGCCGGTTCACTTCGGTCGGCACGCGCGCCATGTCGAGCGGAAAGTCGAACATCAGGGGCAGCGTGGACGGCGACAGGAAGCGCAGGCCGGCAGGCAAGGCATCGGGCATGCGATAAGGCCGGCGGCTCGCGATGATGTAGCCCCACTCGCCGAAGCTGGGCACGTGCGCGTGGTACGGCGTGGCGCGCAGGCCGACCGACTCGATGGTGGTCGCCACGGTCCAGTAGCTCTTGCGCGCCACCAGCGGCGAGGTGGTCTGGATCACCGCATAGCCGCTGGCCGACAGGCGCTTTTCGAGCAGCGCGTAGAAGCTGTTGGTGTAGAGCTTGCCGATCGCGAAGTTGGTCGGATCGGGAAAGTCGACCACGATCACGTCGTAAAGGTCGTCGACCCCCACGCTCCCCGCTTCGCGTGGTTCGCTGCCCCCCGAGGGGGCGCTCGCGCCTTGGGACGGCCCGGCGGCGCTCGACCCGCCCGGCTGCTGCAGCCACTGGAAGGCGTCGGTGTTGACGATCTTCACCTTGGGCGACGAGAGCGAGTGGCCGTTGAGCGCGGCCAGCGTCTCGTGCTCGGTGAAGAGCCTGGTCATGTTCGGGTCCAGCTCCACCAGCGTGACCGACTCGACCGAGGGGTACTTGAGGATCTCGCGCACCGCCATGCCGTCGCCGCCGCCGAGCACCGCGACCTTCTTCGGCGCGCCCTGCGCGGCCATCACCGGGTGCACCAGCGCCTCGTGGTAGCGGTACTCGTCGCGCTCGGCGAACTGCAGGTTGCCGTTCAGGAACAGGCGGTGCCCGAGCAGCCCGCGCGTCACGACGATGCGCTGGTACGGCGAGGTCGCGCTGAACACGATGCGGTCCTGGTAGAACTTGTCTTCCGCCAGCGTGGTGATGTGGTCGGCCCACACGAAGGCCGCCAGCAGCGCCGCCAGCGACAGGAAGCAGGCGAGCGCGTGCGCGCCGATGCGGCGCAGCTCATGGCGGAACAGCCACAGCGCCCACACCGCCACCGCCGCGTTCATGAAGCCGAACAGCAGGCCGGTGCGGATCATGCCGAGCTGCGGCACCAGGATGAGCGGGAACGCCACCGACACCGCGAGCGCGCCGAGGTAGTCGAAGGTCAGCACCTGCGACACCAGGTTCTTGAGCACGATGTTGCGCTTCAGGATGCGCATCACCAGCGGGATCTCGAGGCCCACCAGCGTGCCGACCACCATCACCAGGCCGTAGAGCAGCAGCCGGAAGGCGCCCGGCACGTAGGCGTTGGCCAGGAACAGGATCGCCGGCAGCGCGCCGCCGATCAGCGCGACCATCAGTTCGATGCGAAGGAAGTGCGCCGGCAGCTGGCGGTCGAAGTAGCGCGAGAGCCAGGAGCCCACGCCCATCGCGAACAGGTAGGTGCCGATGATGGTGCTGAACTGCAGCACCGAGTCGCCGAGCAGGTAGGAGCTCAGCGCGGCCGCGCTCAGTTCGTAGACCAGCCCGCAGGCGGCGACCACGAACACGCTGGCGAGCAGCGCGACTTCGACAGGTTGCGGCCCCCGCGCATCCGGGGTGCGCGCGGGCAAGGCCGCGTCGCTCAATGGATTGCAGCAGCCACGATGATGCTGATGCCCAGGCTCATTGCCGCCACGACGAGGCCCAGCGCCACGTTCTGCTTCTCGACGATCTCGCCCCACAGGTCATAGGGCGTGATCTTGTCGATGATCAGGAAGCAGAGCCAGAAGATCACGACGCCGATCAGCGCGTACACGAGCGATCCGAGGACCACGCCCGGTTTCAGCCATTCAAATCCCATGGGGACCTCCAGTCGTAGTAATGAGATACATCGGGTGCGTCATGCGCATCTTCCTCGTCATTTGTGCCCGCCGCCACTCGAGTAGCCGCCGTAGGAGCCGCCCGAGCTGCGGTAGCCGCTCGACGAACCGCCACTGCTGCTGCAGGTGCTCAGGATGATCAGCAGGATGATGATCACGACGATGATGATGATGATCGTGCCGCAGCCCATCTTCGACGCCGCCGCGCTCACGGGCAGCGCGTCGGCGCGCTTGAACATGTCCTTCTTGGCGTCGAGCTTGAAGGCGGTGGCCACCACGCCGCTGTCGAGCTTGATGCCCGAAGACCAGGTGAGCTCGTTGGCCGAGCGCTCCATCGAGAGCAGCGCGGGGCCGCTGGCGAAGTCGCGGTTGAAGGTCTTCTGCCCGCGCTCGACCTGCCAGTAGAACTCGCCCGCCACATAGGTGGTCTCGGCGTTGTAGGCGTACTGCTGCTGGTAGCGCTTGTTGAGGTAGGTGGCGGTGCTGCCGTTCTCGGCCATCACCGGGGCGCCGGTGGTCGGCTTGACCATGCTCCAGCCGTCTTCCGCGTCGACCAGGAAGCTGAAGCCGCGCTTCTTGTTGTAGAGCAGGTACTCGTCCCAGCCGAACTGTTCGTCGTCGCCGGGCTCGGTGCCCATGCGGTGCTGGAAGCCGACCACCTGCCACTGCGCACCCTGCAGCTGGCCCATGCTGCCGAGCGCGATGAGCGGGCGCACGGGCTCGTCCTGCGTCGCATGCTTGAGCTCACCGCCGATGCCCTGCGTCAGGTCGATGATGCTGTTGCACGAACGGCAGGTGATGCTTTTGCTGTCCGCCAGGTTGACGGTGACGGGCGAACCACAGTTGGGACAGTTGAAGCTGCGGCCCTTCTCGTCCTTGGCTGATTCCTCGCGCAGGCCGGTGAGCTGCAGGTCGTCGAGCTGAACCGAGCGGCCGAGGTAGGCGGTGGGCGTGGCGGTGCCGTAGTCGATGCTGAGCACCAGCCCCTTGTCGTTGCGCAGCTCGACCATCGCGAAGGAGCGGCCGAGTTCGGGCAGGTGCGGCAGCTCGCCCTGCGCGGAAGTCAGCGCCACCTGCTCGTTCGAGGTGACGGTGTAGCTCTGGCCGGCGAAGGCGGTGGTCGCGCCCACGCGCAGCTCGTTCCAGGGCGGCGCGGCGCGCTGCAGGTCGAAGGGCAGCGCGAAGACGTAGGCGCCGTTGTCCTCGCTGAGCACGCCGGTGCGGTCGCCGTCGAGCGCGGCGATCCATTCGGTCCAGCGCCCGCCCGGGTAGGTGTATTGCAGCCGGCCGATCAGCGTGAACGGCTTGTCCTGGATGCGGCCGGCGGCAAACAGCTGCAGCGGGCTGAAGTCGTCGAACAGCTCGGCCATCTTGCCGGTGCGCGCGAGCGTGTCGCCCTGGCGCACGACCGTGCTCTGGCAGTACGGGCAGACCGCATGCGTCGATTGCGCCGAGCGGAATTCGACCGGCGCGCCGCAGCCGGGGCAGGGCGCGCGGTAGTAGCGTTGGTTGCCGGTTTCCTCAGCCATGAAGCGATGCTGAAGACACGGCGAACGAGGCGGGAGATACCGCGGAACCGGCTATGCCGGGCCGCAGGTATCGCCCCCTGCAAGGGGGAAGGAGTAGCGACACGAAGTGCGCGAAGCCTGCGGGTTAGACCAGCTTCTTGAGCAACTCGGCCTTCTTGGCGTCGAACTCTTCCTGCGTGAGGATGCCCTTGGTCTTGAGTTCGCCGAGCTTCTCGAGCGTGGTCATCACGTCGGTGGGGCTCACCACGGCCACGGCAGGCTGCTGCTGGGTCGCCGCGGCCTGGGCGGCCGCGTTGGGGCTCAGGCCCTGCGCGAGGTTCTGCGCCAGCACCTGGCCGAGCGCCACGCCGGCGCCCAGGCCCATCGCGTCGCCGGCAATGCCGCCGCCGTTGGCCGCGCCCTCGGCGAACTTGGGGATGGCCTGCGCCGTCTGGTACTGCATGAACTTGCCCATGTCGTTGCCGACCATGCCCATGCCGATCTTCTGGTCGAGGATCTTCTGCAGCTCTTCGGGCAGCGAGACGTTCTGGACCGTGATGTTCTCGAGCTTGATGCCGATCTTCTCGAATTCGGGCACCAGCTGCGCGGCCAGCGCCTGCGCGAACTGGATCTGGTTGGCCGCCAGGTCGAGGAAGGGCACGCCGCTGGAAGCGATGGCGTTGCTGATGTTCTGCAGCACCAGCCCGCGCAGCTGGCCGTCGAGGTCGGCCACGCTGTAGATGTCGCGCGTGCCGGAGATCTCGGTGTGGAACAGCTTGGCGTCGCCGATGCGGAAGCTGTAGTTGCCGAAGGCCCGCAGGCGCACGGCGCCGAAGTCCTTGTCGCGGATGGTGATCGGCTGGGGCGTGCCCCACTTCTGGTCGACCTGCTGGCGGGTGCTGAAAAAGTAGACGTCGCTCTTGAAGGGGGATTCGAAGAGCTTGTCCCAGTTCTTCAGGTACGTGAGCACGGGCAGCGTCTGCGTCGTGAGCTTGTACATGCCGGGGCCGAACACGTCGGCCACCTTGCCTTCGTTGACGAAAACCGCCACCTGGGATTCGCGAACGGTGAGCGATGCCCCGTTCTGGATTTCCATCTCCGCCATCGGGAAGCGCCAGGCCAGCGTGCCGTCGCCGGTCTCGGTCCACTGGATGATGTCGATGAACTGTTTCTTGATGAAATCCATCAGGGCCATGGTCGCTCCTCTTCAGGTGTTTTCAGGTTTTTGTCCGAACTGTGCATATTGCCACACCGATTTGACCGCGCAGCCGTGTCTTTGGTCATGGGCCGCACAGGCCATCCGGCGTAGGGCGCCAATGACGCGAGGTCTACAATCGGCGCCCCCAGAAGAAGCGCCACCAGGAGCTACAGGCACATGTCCGATTCGACCCCTTCGACCTCATCGACTCCCACGCCCGAAGACAAACGCGCCGAGTTGCGCCGTGCCGCCCTCGAGTACCACGAGTTTCCCGTCCCCGGCAAGATCGCCATCGCGGCGACCAAGCAGATGGTCAACCAGCGCGACCTGTCGCTGGCCTACTCGCCCGGCGTGGCCGCCCCCTGCGAGGAAATCGTCAAGGACCCGGCCAACGCCTTCAAGTACACCTCCCGCGGCAACCTCGTGGCCGTCATCAGCAACGGCACCGCCGTGCTGGGCCTGGGCGACATCGGCCCGCTGGCGTCCAAGCCGGTGATGGAAGGCAAGGGCGTTCTCTTCAAGAAATTCGCGGGCGTCGACGTGTTCGACATCGAAATCGACGAGAAGGACCCGGCCAAGCTGGTGGACATCATCGCGTCGCTGGAGCCGACCTTCGGCGCCATCAACCTGGAAGACATCAAGGCACCGGACTGCTTCTACGTGGAGCGCGAGCTGCGCAAGCGCATGAAGATCCCGGTCTTCCACGACGACCAGCACGGCACGGCCATCACGGTGGCGGCGGCCATGGTCAACGGCCTGAAAGTGGCGGGCAAGAACATCGCCGACGTGAAGCTGGTGACCTCGGGCGCGGGCGCCGCGGCGCTGGCCTGCCTGAACCTGCTGCTCAAGGTCGGCCTGAAGCGCGAGAACGTGTTCGTGACCGACCTGGCCGGCGTGGTCTATGAAGGCCGTACCGAGCTGATGGACGACGACAAGCGCCAATACATGCAGAAGACCGACGCGCGCAAGCTGTCGGAGGTCATTGCCGGCGCCGACGTGTTCCTGGGCCTGTCGGCCGGCGGCGTGCTGAAGCCCGAAATGGTGGCCAAGATGGCCGCCAAGCCGGTGATCTTCGCGCTGGCGAACCCGAACCCCGAGATCTCGCCCGAAGACGCCCATGCGGTGCGCGACGACGTGATCATGGCCACCGGCCGCACCGACTACCCGAACCAGGTCAACAACGTCCTGTGCTTCCCGTACATCTTCCGCGGCGCGCTCGACTCGGGCGCGACCACGATCACCGACGAGATGGAAATCGCCGCGGTGCACGCCATTGCGGACCTGGCGCAGGCCGAGCAGAGCGAGCGCGTTGCTGCCGCCTACGTCGGTGAAAAGCTGTCGTTCGGCCCCGAATACCTGATTCCGAAGCCCTTCGACCCGCGCCTGATGATGAAGATCGCGCCGGCCGTGGCCAAGGCGGCGGAGGAAAGCGGCGTGGCCACGCGTCCCATCAAGGACATGGACGCCTACCGCGACAAGCTGCAGAGCTTCGTCTATGCCTCGGGCACCACGATGAAGCCGATCTTCGAAACGGCCCGCCGTGCCGCCAAGAAGCGCGTGGCCTACTGCGAAGGCGAGGAAGAGCGCGTGCTGCGCGCCGCGCAGATCGTGGTCGACGAAGGCATCGCCCGCCCGACGCTGATCGGCCGCCCGGCCATCATCGCCCAGCGCATCGAGAAATTCGGCCTGCGGCTGAAGGAAGAGCTGGACTACGACATCGTCAACGTCGAGCAGGACCACCGCTACCGCGACTTCTGGCAGACCTACCACCGCATGACCGAGCGCAAGGGCCAGACGGTGCAGACCGCCAAGATCGAGATGCGCCGCCGCCTCACGCTGATCGGCGCGATGCTGCTGCACAAGGACGAGGTCGACGGCATGATCTGCGGCACCTGGGGCACCACGCTGATCCACCTGCACTACATCGACCAGGTGATCGGCAAGCGCCCCGGCGGCTGCCAGAGCACCCCGCAGGACGTGCCGGTGTACGCCTGCATGAACGGCCTGCTGCTGCCCGACCGCCAGGTGTTCCTGGTCGACACGCACGTCAACTACGACCCCTCGCCCGAGGAACTGGCCGAGATCACGACGATGGCGGCCGAGGAAATGATGCGCTTCGGCCTGAAGCCGAAGGCGGCGCTGCTGTCGCACTCCAATTTCGGCACCAGCAACGAGCCCAGCGCCATCAAGATGCGCAAGACGCTCGAACTGCTGCGCGTGCAGGCCCCCTGGCTCGAGGTGGACGGCGAAATGCACGGCGACGTGGCGCTGGACAGCAAGCAGCGCGCGGTCGTCATGCCGCACAGCGCGCTGGCGGGAGACGCCAACCTGTTGGTTTTCCCAAACATCGACGCAGCGAATATTTCGTACAACCTGCTCAAGACGGCGGCGGGCGGCAACATCGCGATCGGGCCGGTTCTGCTCGGCGCGGCCAAACCTGTGCACATTCTCACGGCCAGCGCGACCGTTCGCCGCATCGTGAACATGACAGCCTTGACAGTGGCTGACGCAAACGCCGAAAGATAGGCTGTTTGGCGAGAGTGGCCGCCAACTTAAAACGCCATTCGATGCCCCCGCGACTGCTCAAACTTTGGGCAGTCGCTTGCTATTTTCGCCAGCGTGGTGCACACTCGCGGGCTTGAATTTGCGGGTTAACCCCGAGGTTGATCGCCAATTCGAACCCCCCGCTCTTTTCTTGTGGTGCCCCATGGCGGCTTACGCCTCGATCACGTCCTCTGTCACAAAGTTTGCGCTCACCAGCCTGTTGCTGGCGGCGTTGACGACGGGGGCCGAGGCCCGAGGTTGGTTCGGCGCAGGAAAAACGCCCGCCGAGGAAACGATTGCACTGTCCGAATTGCCGGTGCAAGGACAGCAGACCTATCAGGCAATCCTCAGCGGCGGCCCGTTTCGTTATGAGAAGGACGGCGTTGTATTTGGCAACCGCGAACGCCTCCTGCCAGCGGCACGCCGCGGCCACTACCGCGAGTACACGGTGCAGACGCCCGGCGCGCGCAACCGTGGTGCACGGCGGATCGTCTGTGGCGGTGAGCAGCGCACGGCGCCCGAAGCCTGCTGGTACACGGCGGACCACTATGCGAGTTTCAGACGGATTGCACCATGAGCGATGAAAACGACCTGAGCGGCGCACCAAAGCGCCCCGAAGAAATGATGATGACTATGGAAAGACCAGCGGAGATGACCTTATCCCTTCGTGCCGTACGCCCGAACATCGTGCAATCGATCCGCGCGTTCCGCGTGAACGACCTGCAGGACGCTGCCAACGCAGCCGGCCAGCACTTCTTGTATGCGAACCTGGGCAACGCCCAGACCAAGCAGGACGTGCTCGACCTGATCGCACAGCAGTTCACGTTCCCGGCCCACTTCGGGAAGAACTTCGACGCGCTGTACGACTGCATGACCGACCCGTTGCATAAATCGGGCCCGCAGCCAGGTTTCGTCATTGTGCTGGAGCAGATCCCGGCCAACGCCAAGTTCGACAAGGAAGCGCGCGAGCAACTGCTCGACATCTTCCGCGACGCCTCGGACTACTGGGGCGACCGCAAGGTCCCGTTCCGCTGCTTCTATTCTTTTCTGTAGCCCGTTCTGCATCCACCAGCCAAGCAGAACGGGCGAACGAGGCTCAGCCGAACGCTGAAACCCTCGATGGCATCGACGTGAACAACACCTCCGCAACCGCAGCGGCCGCCGCCAGCACCGAGCCGGCCGGCGAAAAAATGCCGACCGACAAACTGGTCGACGTTTCGCCGCTTGCCCTGCGCATGAGCAGCCCCTTCAATGCGGGTTACTGGCTCGCCGCCGCTTAAATACGAGCGACGGGCAGCGCATCAGCCCAATTGAAAAAGCCCGCTCAGCGGGCTTTTTTCATGGGGCGACGGCCTGGGCCAGGGCGACGTATTCGTCGACGGGCACT
Source organism: Variovorax sp. AB1(2024) (assembly GCF_037482385.2). Classification (NCBI taxonomy): domain Bacteria; kingdom Pseudomonadati; phylum Pseudomonadota; class Betaproteobacteria; order Burkholderiales; family Comamonadaceae; genus Variovorax; species Variovorax sp. AB1(2024). Next base: position 842,060 of record NZ_JBBHKP020000001.1, read on the forward strand.
TCCTCGGCCCGCCGCTGGACATCGAACTCGCCCTCGAAGCCGTGTTCCTGCAGCCACTTGCCCAGCGTATGGCGCAGCAGCTTGCGGCGCTGGCTGAAAGCCACCTGCACGATCTCGCCCAGCCGCGCGGCATCGACCGCCGGCGGCGTGGCCAGCGGCACCATCCGCACCACGGCGCTGTCCACGCGCGGCGGCGGATCGAAGCTCTCGGGCGGCACGAACAGCACGTCTTCCATCTTGTAGCGCCACTGCAGCATCACGCTCAGGCGGCTGTAGTCCGATGTGGCGGGCTTCGCCACCATGCGGTCGATCACTTCCTTCTGCAGCATGAAATGCTGGTCGGCCACCAGGTGGGCATAGCCCAGAAGGTGGAAAAGGATGGGTGTGGAGATGTTGTAGGGCAGGTTGCCCACCACGCGCAGCGGCTTGCCGGGAAACCGTTCGGCCAGCGCCGCGAAGTCGACCTTCAGCACATCGGACTCGATCACCTCGAGCTGGGCGTGCTCGCGCAGCCGCTTGGCGAGGTCGCGGTCGAGCTCGATCACCGTCAGGCGGCCCAGCCGCTCGACCAGCGGCTGCGTCAGCGCGGCAAGCCCCGGTCCGATCTCGACCATGGCATCGCCGGGCTGCGGCGCGATCTCGCGCACGATCGCATCGATGATTCCCCCGTCGGACAGGAAATGCTGTCCGAACCGCTTCCTGGCGATATGTGCCATCAGATCAGGACTGCGGCGGATCGCGGTATTCGACGTAGGCGCGGGCGCGCACTTCCTGCACCCAGGTGGAGAATGCTTCCTCGACACGCTTTTCGCGCAGCGCGGCGCGCGCGGCTTCGCGCTGCTCGGACTGACTGAGCTTGGCGTCGCGGCGGCCTTCCACCTGGATCAGGTGCACGCCGAAGCGCGACACCACCGGATCGCTGATCTCGCCCGGCGCGAGGCGGTCCATGGCTTCCTCGAACTCGGGCACGAACTGCCCGGGGCGCGACCAGCCGAGCTCGCCGCCGTCCTTGGCGCTGGCGTCCTGCGAGTTGTCGCGGGCCAGCCCGGCGAAGTCGGCCGTGCCGGCCTGCACCCGGCGCTTGAATTCGGCCAGCTGCGCGACCGCCTGCGCCGTGGTGCGCTTGGGATCGTTGAGCAGCAGGATGTGGCGCACCTGCGTCTGGGTCACGGTCGCGTCGCCCGAGCCGATCTGGGCCTTGGCGAGCACCTTGAGCACATGGAAGCCGGCGCTCGAACGCACCGGCCCGGCAATGCCGTTCACCGCCGTCGATTGCGTGGCGTCGACGAACAGCGGCGGATAGCGGTCGGCGCTGCGCATGCCGATGGCGCCGCCGTTGGCGCGGTCGGGTGCATCGGAGTTCTCGCGCACCAGTTTGGCGAAGTCTTCGCCGGCGCGGGCGCGCTGGGCGATGTCCTGCGCCTTCTTCTGGGCCGCGGCCACCTGGGAGTCGGTGGCGTTCTCGGGCACGGCGACGAGCACCTGCGCCAGGTTCAGGTTCTGCAGCGCCGCGTTCTTGACGGCCTGGTTGCGCTGGTCGATCAGGTATTCGTCGGCCTCGGCATCGCTGATCTTGACCTTCGACTCGACCTCGCGGTCGCGCAGCCGCGTGAGCAGCAGCTGGTCGCGCAGGTCGCGGCGGAACTCCGCTTGCGTGAGGCCTTCGGCGATCACGCGGCGGCGCAGCTCGGTCAGGCTGATTTCGTTCTGGCGCGCGACCGTCTGCTCGGCCTGGTCGATCGCCACGTCGTCGACCTTGATGCCGTTTTCCTTGGCCAGCTGCAGCTGGGCGCGCTCGGAAATCAGGCGCTCGAGCACGAGCCGCGTGAGTTCGTTGCGCGGCACGCGCTCGGCGTCCGGGTTTTCCTTGATGAGCCGGTCCACCCGCGTCAGCACCTCGGTGTTGGTGATCGGCTCCGAGTTGACCAGCGCGACGATGAATTCGGCGGAGCGCTGCACCGGCGCGGTGTTGGCGGGCGCCGCGGGGCGGGCCGCCGGCGGGCCCAGGCGCGGGCCGGCGCGCATGATGTCCGTGATGCCGGAGTGGAAGCCTTGCGCGCCCGCCGCTGCGGCCATCGCTGCAAGGCAGCCAAGTGTGATGATGGAACGGAAGTGTTTCATGGCGTGCTCAGTCAGTCGTCTCAGTCGTAGTTGGTGAAGCGGCTGGGCGCTTCGCCAGGTTGGCGCAAGGGTTCATAGCGCTGGATGTTCTGCCGCAGCGCCTGCATCGGGCTGGAGCCGATGCTGGAGAAGCCGATGAATTCGAGCTGGAACATGATGCGGGTGTTCGCCGTCACCAGGCCTGTCGTGGTGCGCTGGAGCACCACGCGGCCGATCCAGCAGCAGCCGTCGTACTCGAAGCCGAGCACGCCGTCGGTGATCTTCTTGCCGTCCAGGTCGTAGTTGAGGCGGCCGACCGCATACCAGCGTCCGCCGCCCTGGCCCTTGCCGGGGCCCAGGTTCTTGCCCTTGTCGCCCCACAGGTCGTTGATCGGCCACTGCCAGCCCACGTCGAACGACTTGCTGCCGTCGGTTGCGGTGGGCGTGCTCGGCGCCTGGTAGCGGAAGGCGGCACTGAGGTTGTGATACGGCTCGGGGTTGTAGCGGGCGCTGATGGCGGAGCGCTCGGACTTGCGCGTGTCGGGGTTGTACTGGACGAGGGTGTCCACGCTCCACTTCGGCGTCCAGTTGATCTGGCCGCCGACCAGCAGGTCGCTCGCGCGGTCGGTCACCGGCGTGCCGCCGGGCAGCACGACGTTCTGGTTGCTGAAGCGCAGGCGCTGCGCGATGCCGAAGCGCGCCGCCTCGACGCCGGTGGACGGATCGATCAGGCGCGAGGTCACGCCGAGCGTGAGCGCATTCGTGTCCGAGACCCGGTCGCCGCCGGAGAACGCGTTCTCGGTGTAGATGGTCGCGAAGCTGAAGTCGTTGGCTGCCGAATCGTAGTTCGGCAGCATGTTCTGGTTGCGGTACGGCGTGTAGACGTAGTAGGCGCGCGGCTCCAGCGTCTGGCGGAAGGCGCGGCCGAAGTAGCTGGCGTCGCGCTCGAAGATCAGGCCGCTGTCGAGGCTGAAGGTCGGCACCGTCCGGGTGCTGGAGGTCGGGTAGAAATACAGCGAGTTCGGGTTGTAGGGGATGCCGCCCACGTACTGCGTGCCGTTGACGGTGAGCTTGGGAATGTCCGTCTGCGGCAGGTAGTAGTTGTAGGTGGCCGCGTTCAGCATCAGCTTCGGAATGACGAAGGAGCTCGGCGTGATGAAGGGCCGGCTGATCGAGGCGACGGCCATGGCACGGTCGCCATCGGGCTGCGACTGCTGGTTGGCGTCGTAGCCCGGCTGGCCGTTCAGGATCGTGTTGACCCGGAAGTGCGTGTAGTCGAGGTTGAGCGATACGTCGAAGCCGTGCCAGTCGTACTTGTTGTAGTTGGCGGTGATCTGCGGCATCCGGTCGTAGGCCGGCGTGATCGGCGACAGGTTGTACTGCAGGTTCTGGTACTGCAGCGCGCGGATGCCGCCGCTCCAGTCGCCCTTGGCCCAGTTGAGCGAGGCGTCGTTGGGCAACTGGCGCTGCGCAAGCGACGGCGTGCGCGTGAAGTCGCGCCAGTAGTCGTTGTCGCTCACGCGGTTGATGCTGATGTTGGCCGACAGCGAATCCAGGCCGAGCGCCTTGGCGTCGAAGTCCTGGTGGTGGGTGGCCCAGAGGCCCCAGCGCCGGGTGCTGCCCGGACCGTTGCCGAGCGCCAGGTTCTGCGGCTGGATCTGCCCGCTGATGAGCTGCTGCAGCTGGCTGCTGCGCAGTTCGTTGTAGCGCTGGCCCACCAGCCGGTCGCTGCCCATGAAGTCGAGGCGGACGGTGCCCTTGTAGTCCTTCTCGAGGTAGCGGAATTCGTTGCTGAAATCGACGCCGCGCTTGCTCATGATCGTCGACGTGATCGTCGCGTCGCGGTTGGGCGCGATGTTCCAGTAGTACGGCTGCGAGATCTCGATGCCGTTGGTGTTGTCGATGCCGACGGTTGGCGGCAGCAGGCCGCTCTTGCGCTCGCTGGACAGCGGAAAGCTCACGCTGGGAATGGGCGGCGTGGTGATGCCCATGAAGCTCAGGCGCGCGTTCTTGGCGACGCCCTCGTTCTCCTCGGTGTCGGTGGTCAGCGTGGTCGCGGTCAGCAGCCAGGCCGGCATCCAGCCGGGGAAGTCTTCGCGGCGGCAGGTGGTGTAGGTGGCCTGGCGGGCCACCGACACGTTGGCGTCGACGAAGTCGATGCGCTGCGCCTCGCCGTGCGCCTCGTTCGCGAGGAACTGGTAGCGCACGTTGTTGAAGAAGCCCTCGAAGGTCTCGAGCTTGAGCTGCAGCTCGGGCCCTTCGTAGACGTTGCCGCCCTGGTTGACCCGCACGTTGCCGGTGGCCTTGGCCAGGTCGTTGGGCTGGTAGTACTCGAGGCGGTCGGCGGTGATGCCGAGCGCGCCGCGGCGCAGCGTGGCGTTGCCCTCGACCACGGTTTCCAGGTCGGGGCGGCCGGAAATGCGGTCGCCGGTGACCAGGCTGGGCAGCTGGCCGCGCTCGTTGGGGGGAATGGTTTCCGTCAGCAGCGGCGTGCGCTTGAGCGTGAGCGGCCCGTCCAGGCTGGGGGCCTGCTGGGCGGAAGCGCCCTGCGCCTGGAACAGCGCCAGGGACAGCACGGCCAGCGGCAGCGGCGGGCTGGCGCGCCGCGGGCGAGGCAGCGTGGTGCGTCGGCGCATCACGCCTCCCGCCCGGCCGTTCCGAGGAAAGCCCGCGACTCTCCGGCGGAGGGCAGCGAGCGCACAAGGTGCCAAGCGTGAGGGCGTTGGGTCGTAGGCATCGGTTCGGAACGAAGGATCGTCGGGGGAGACGGCGCGGCAGGCCGGCGGGTTGCAGGTGCCGGCGGCAACCCGCTTCGGCCGGAAGCCGGCCAAGCGTGGTTGCCGCGCCAGGCGGATTTGTAGAATCGATTATCCATGACAGCACCCCCGACCCCGGCCCCATTGGCCCCAAGTCCCGCCGAGCCCATTCCCTGGACGGATCCGAAACGGGCCGAAGTGTTCCAGGGCTGGCTGCACGGCATCGCCTCCGCCCAGCGCCTGTTGCCGGACACGGTCCGGCTGGCCTCGGTGGACGCGAGTTTCCGGCGCTACTTCCGCATCGACACCACCGATCCGGCCGCGCCCACGCGCATCGTGATGGACGCACCGCCGGACAAGGAAAACAGCGACCCCTTCGTGCAGGTGGCGAAGCTGATGGCCGAGGCCGGCGTGCTCGCCCCCACGGTGCTCGAATGGGACCGGCCCCACGGCTTCCTGCTGCTCGACGACCTGGGCCGCCAGACCATGCTGGACGTGCTCGACCCCGCCCGCCCCGACGCAAGCCGCCCGCTCTACGACGAGGCGATCGACGCGCTCATCCGCTGGCAGCTGGCCTCGAAACCCGGCGTGCTGCCGCCCTATGACCGGGCGCTGCTGGAGCGCGAACTCGCCCTGTTCCCCGAGTGGTACATCGGCCGCCACCGCGGCATCGCCGTCGAGGGCAAGCTCAAGGAGCGCCTGGAGCGCAGCTTCAAGCTGATCGTCGACAGCAACCTCGCGTCGCCCAGCGTCTATGTGCACCGCGACTTCATGCCGCGCAACCTCATGGTGAATGTGGCCCCCACGCTCGGCACTGGCGTGTCCTCGCTGCCCCCCGAGGGGGCGCTCGCCGCCTTGGGGCGGCCCGGCGGCGGCTCGGGACCCAGGCTCGGCGTGCTCGACTTCCAGGATGCGGTCTACGGCCCCATCACCTACGACATCGCCAGCCTGATGCGCGACGCCTTCCTCAGCTGGGACGAGGAGTTCGTGCTCGACATCACCATCCGCTACTGGGTCGCCGCGCGCAAGGCCGGCCTGCCGGTCGACGAAGACTTCGGCGCCTTCTATCGGGCCGTCGAATGGATGGGGCTGCAGCGCCATTTGAAGGTGGCCGGCATCTTCGCGCGCATCACGCTGCGCGACGGCAAGCCCCGCTACCTGGCGGACACGCCGCGCTTCATCGCCTACATCCGCGCCACCGCCGGCCGCTACATGGAACTGACGCCGCTGGTGCGGGTGATCGACGAAATCGAGGGCACTTCGGCCATCACCGGCTTCGCCTACGGCCGTGTCTGAAGGAAAACTGAAAAAGCACCATCCTGTGACGCCCGCGCAACGGCCGTTCGCAGCTATCGATTCCATAGCATGCCGCGTTTTTACTGTTCCGTGCCGCTGAGCGCCGGCACCAGCCTGGCGCTGCCGCCGGGCGCCGCGCGCCATGTGCAGGTGCTGCGGATGCAGCCCGGCGACGCGCTCACGCTGTTCGACGGTGCGGGCGGCGAATACGCGGCCACCGTCGAGCGCATGGGCCGCAGCGACGTCGCGGTGACGGTCGGCGCCCACCAGCCGGTGGAGCGGGAAGCATCGCGCGCTGTGCACCTCGCGGTCGGCATGCCGGCCAACGAGCGCATGGACTGGCTGGTCGAGAAGGCCACCGAACTGGGCGTGTCGAGCATCCAGCCGCTGGCCACCGCCCACGGCGTGCTGCGCCTGTCGGGCGAGCGCGCCGAGAAGAAGCGCGCGCACTGGGAGGCGATCGCCGTCGCCGCCTGCGAGCAGTGCGGCCGCAACCGGGTGCCTGTGATCCATCCGGTGCAGGCGTTCTCAGCCTGGATCGGCGCGCAACGGCAGCCGGACGCCGATGCCGCCGAGCGCCTCGTGCTGAGCCTCGCCGACGGCACTCGCGGGATCGCCTCGGTTCCGGCCGGCGGCGGCCGGGGCGTCCTGGTGCTCAGCGGCCCCGAAGGCGGCCTGAGCGGCGCCGAGGAACAGGAAGCCATCGCCCGGGGCTTCGCGCCCATCACCCTCGGTTCGCGCGTGCTGCGCGCCGAGACGGCGGCGCTCGCCGCATTGGTGTCGCTCGCCGGACTTTCATCCGATTGAGGCGGTGTTTTCCGCGAGGCGAACGCCGAGCACTTTGGGAACAATCGTTACTTCTTTAAGACAAAAGAAGGATTTTTGCTTCCATGCCCCGCCCGTCCCGCGCGCTGCGTCCCGTTTTTCTAGCGCTTGCCGCCCTCTGTGCGGCGCAGGGCGCCCTGGCCCAAAATCCGCCCGCCGTGCAGGCGCAGGTGGTGGTCGGCCCCGAGGTCGACAAAGCCTATGCCCAGCTGATGGCCTCGCCCCGCATCCAGAAGCTGATGGATGCGGTGAAGGCCGACCACGAGCGCTCGATCGATGACCTGAAGGCGCTCACCGAAATCGAGGCCCCGCCCTTCAAGGAGCACAAGCGCGCCGAAGCCTTCCTCGCCCGCATGAAGGCGCTGGGCCTGCCGCACGCGAAGATCGATGCCGAGGGCAACGTGGTCGGCCTGCGCAAGGGCACGGGCAACGGGCCGGTGCTGCTGGTCTCGGCCCACCTCGACACCGTGTTCCCCGCCGGCACCGACGTGAAGGTGAAGGAGCACGAAGGCCGGCTCCACGCCCCCGGCATCGCGGACGACACGCGCGGCCTGGCCGTGCTGCTGTCGTGGCTCAAGGTGCTGAACGACAACAGGATCCAGACCGTTGGCGACCTGATGTTCGTCGCCAACGTCGGCGAGGAAGAACTGGGCAACCTGCGCGGCATGAAGGCGATCTTCCGCGACCACCTCGACATCGACGGCATGGTGGGGCTGGAGCCCTCTGCGCCGGGCAGCGTGCTGATATTGGGCACCGCGAGCCACCGCTGGGAGGTCACGTTCCAGGGCCCGGGCGGCCACAGCTTCGGCGCGTTCGGCCAGGTGCCGAGCGCCATCCACGGCATGGGCCGCGCCATCGCAAAGATCGCCGACGTGCGCACGCCGAGCTTTCCCAAGACCACGTTCACGGTCGGCACGGTGGGCGGCGGCACCTCGGTGAACACCATCGCGCCCGATGCGCGCATGGCCATCGACATCCGCTCCGACGACATGGCCTCGCTGCTGGAGACCGAGAAGAAGATCCTCGCGGCCGTCGACGAAGCCGTGGCGGAGGAAAACAAGCGCTGGAACGTGAGCACGCTGAGCGCGAGCGTCAAGCTCATCGGCGATCGCCCCGGCGGCCGCACGCCGCCCGACTCGGTCATCGTCGAGGCCGCGGTGCGCTCGAACGCGGCCTTCGGCCACAGGACGCCGCTGCGCGGCGGCAGCACCGACGCCAACGTGCCGATCTCGCTGGGCATCCCGGCCATCATCATCGGCGGGGGCGGCAAGGCGTCGGGATTCCATTCGCTGAGCGAGTCCATTGACATGACGGATGCATGGAAAGGGGCGCAGAATTCGCTCGCCACCGTGCTGGGGCTGGTGGGCGTTCAGGGGGTCAGCCCCGCGCTGCTGCCCAAACGGGCGGTGCGTACCAAGTAATTTGTCACGCTGCCAGTTCGAAAGTGAAAGTGCAGCTTCCAGCTCAGGGTCCGCGGCATTTAACAATGCTCACCGGTTCTGTCACACAACAAGGAAACGGCCATGGGATTGCTCGATTCGGTACTCGGTCAAGTGCTGGGGGGCGCTGCGCAGCAGCAGCCGCAACAAGGCGGCGGCCTCGGAGGGCTGGGCGATCTCGGCGGACTTGCCGGTGCACTGGGCGGCCTGCTCGCCAACAACGGAGCGCAGGGCGGCATTGGCGGGCTGGTCTCGAAATTCGAGCAGGCTGGCCTCGGCAACGTCATCGGCTCCTGGATCGGCAAGGGAGAGAACCAGCCGGTGACGGGCGACCAGCTGCAGAACGCGCTGGGCAGCGACACCATCGCGAACATCGCTTCCAGGCTGGGCATCAATGCGCAAACGCTGCTGCCGATGCTCGCCACCATGCTGCCGGCCCTGATCGACCAGCTCACGCCGCACGGCAAGGTGCCGGAGCAAGGGCTCGGCAACCATGAAGACCTGCTGGGCTCGCTCAGCGGCCTGTTGCAAGGCAAGCAGTCCTGAAAGAGAGACTGCCGTCTCCGGACTCGGCGCCCGCAAGGGCGCTTTTTTTCGCCCTTTTTCCGCCCCAGCGGCCTTGGCCGACAATGCCGCTCGCATCAATTCGAGGTAAGACGGCATGGCGGGCGGTGGCAAATCGAAGGTAGAGGGTTGGCAAGCGCGGCCCGATGGCACCGTCCGGTGGTCCAAGAGCATGCGCGAGGCGCTTGCGCAGTTCAACGACCGGCCATGCGGCCATTGCGGCGGCCTGCTGTCCGATGAGCGCAGCCTGGCCGACAGCCTCGACTTCTTCCGCCGCCACCGTTCCAGCTTCTACCCGCCGCGCGCGGCCCGGCTGCGCATGCTGGAGATGCACGGCGCAGGCGCGGCCGAGCTGTTCTTCGAGCCGTCTCCGCACAAGGAAGAAGTGGCCGACCTGCTGGCCATCCAGGACGAGGCCGTGGTCCGCTTCTTCGTGGCGCAGGTCAAGCAGATCGACTGCAAGAACGCGCTCGTCAAGCAGGCGGCGCGCTGGGCGCTGTTCGTGCTGCGCGAGCTGCTGTCGGCGAACCCCGCGCGCCACCAGGCCGGTGCCGCGCTGATCCTGGAACTGCTGGCAGCCAACCCCGACTGGCAAGCCCCGCTCGAAGCCGCCTGCGACGAAAGCCAGCGCGACACGCTCGCGCGCCTGCAGGAAGACGGCTCCGGCGGCGTGGCCGAAGCGCCGTCGGCCGCCTGGCCCGCGCTGCTCAAGCGCCCGCCCTGGAAGAACCGGCAGGCGCTGCCCGTCATTCCCGTCCTGGCGCTGCAGCCCCTGCCGCCGGCCGCGTCGCTGCACTGGCAGAACCTGCAGCCGCCGCAGTACCTGCAGGCCACGGGCGACGTGTCCGGCTGGCTGGCGCGCGAGGTCCGCGTCTCGCGCGAGCGCGCCGACGAATGGGCAGGCGAGTTCACCCGCCACCAGCCCGACGCGCCGGCGCATGTGCGCGAAGGCGGCAACGCGCACAAGGCCCTGTGGATGCTGGGCCTGCGCCCGGAGCTGATCGACGACGTCCTGGTGAACGGCAGGGCGGTCGGGCCGGAAGACTTCGGCCCGCTGCCCGACGCGCGCTGGGGCGCCGCCGAATACCTCTGGCTGCTGCCGCAGCCGCTGGCCGTCGCGGTGTTCACGCACGGGCCGGCGCCCACCCACTACATGGACGACGTCTCGCGCGTGCGCCCCATCCTGCATGCGTTCGGCGCCGCCGCGCTGCCGGGGCTGCAGCGCGTGCTCAAGCAGGGCTCGCGCGCGATGTTCGAGCTGGCCGCCGTCGTCGAGTGGGACCCGCTCGCGGGCTGGATCGCCAGGGGCTTCCACACCAACCGCTGGGTCCGCCAGGAGGCGGGCGAGTGGCTGGCCCGCTACCCGGATGCGGCCGCTCGCGGCCTCGTGCCCATCGCGCTGGGCGAGCCCGGCGCCGCGCATGAAGCCGCGCAGGCCGCGCTGCGCTGGCTGCACGGTGCCGGCCACGCCGACGCAGTGCGCGACCAGGCCGCCGCCTACGGCCCCGAGGCCGCCGACGCCGTGGCGCAGCTGCTGGCCATCGCCCCCGAAGACCTGCTGCCCGACAGCCTGCCCGTGCTGCCGAAGACCCTGCCGCTGGCCGCGCTGCCCCGGCTGATCCTCCGACAGGGCGGCCAGGCGCTGCCGCAGGCCGCCGTCCCCGACGTGCTGATGGCGATGATGCTCGGCAAGCCCGACATGCCCTATCCGGGGCTGGCCAGCCTGCTGGAGGCGCTCACGCCCGACTCGCTCGCACGCTTCGGCCGTGCGCTGCTGGCCTGGTGGATCGGCAACGGCCGGCCCGCCAAGGAGCGCTGGATGTTCGCGCTGCAGGGCCGCCTGGGCGACGGCGAGACCGCGCGCCAGCTCTACGGCCTGCTGCGCCAATGGCGTGCCGCGCTCGACCGCGTGCGCGCCTACGACGCGATGGCGATGCTCGGCGAGATCGGCAGCGACGCCGCCCTGATGCACCTGGCCGAACTCTCGCGCCAGACCCGCCATGACGACCTGCGCACCCGCGCCGACCGCATGCTGGGCGAGGTGGCCGAGCAGCGCGGCCTGAGCCTCGACCAGCTGGCCGACCGCACCGTGCCCGACCTGGGCCTGGACAGCCGCGCGCGGCTCACGCTCGACTTCGGCCCGCGCAGCTTCGAGATACGCATGGACCACGACTTCGAGCCGGTGGTGCACAACCGCGCCGGCAAGATGCTCAAGACCCTGCCCAAGCCCGGCGCGAACGACGACGCGGGCAAGGCCCAGGCCGCGGCCAATCAGCTGAAAGACCTGCGCAAGCTCGCCAAGGCGGTGGCCGCCGCGCAGCTGCGGCGCCTCGAAGCCGCCATGTGCGCGCGGCGCCGATGGGCGCCCGCCGAATTCCTGCCCTTCTTCGCCAACCACCCGGTGCTGCGCGTCTTCAGCCGGTCGCTGGTGTGGGGCCTGTTCGATGCGTCGAACCGGCTGGCCGGCACCTTCCGCGTCGGCGCCGAGGGCGAGCTGAGCGATCTGCACGGCGCTCCGGTCATGCTCGCCGACAACGCACGCATCGGCATCCCGCATCCGCTGGAGATCGCGGGGCTCGACCCGGCGCTGGCCGCCGCCTGGGCCGGCGTGCTGGCCGGCCACGGCATTGCGCAGCCCTTCGAGCAACTGGCGCGCCAGACCTTCGCGCGCGACGAATCGCTGCGCGCGCGCCGCGACATCCCGCACTGGGCCGGCCGCCAGGTGTCGAACGGTGCGCTGCTGGGCCTGGAACAGCGCGGCTGGATGCGCGAGGTGGGCGAAGGCGGCATGGTCGGCAGCTTCGGCAAGCCCGTGCCCGGCGGGCGCCGCATCCGACTGCGGCTGGCCGTCGGCTGGTTCGTGCAGGACAGCCCCGACGGCGCCGAGCTGCAGACCGTGCAGTCCGTGGCGCTCGACGGCGCCGACGGCAGCATGCTGGGCGACTTGTCGCCGGTCGATTTCAGCGAGGTCGAGCGCGACCTGCAGCGTGCCGTCAGGCCCGCGGCGGAAAGCGCTGGTTGAGCCAGCGCTGCAGGGCAGCGAAGACCGGCTCGGCTTCGATCTCGTTGAAGATCTCGTGGTACAGCGTGTCGAAGCAATGCGCCTCGACCTTGCCGCCCGCCGCGGCCGCGGCGAAGGCCCGGCTGGCCGACGGCCTCACGAGGCGGTCGTCGCCCGCGTAGAGCAGCAACGTGGGCACGGGCCAGTTGGCGGCGCGCTGCTGCACCGTCGCGCCCTCGTACACCAGGAAGCGCGCGAGCCGGCTGCCGATGCGGTCGTGCGTGAGCGGATCGTCGCGGTAGGCCTGCACCACAGCCGTGTCGTGCGAGAGATAGTTGTCGTCCAGGCCGTTGCCCACGCGCAGGTTCGGCGCAATGCGCGGCAGCACCGCGAGCAGTGCCTTCTGGAAGCCGCTCAGGCCGGGGTCGAGCCCCGGCGATGACAGCACCAGCCCGTCGACCGGCCGCACCCCGCGCGCCACCAGGCTCGCCGTGACCAGCCCGCCCAGGCTGTGCCCCAGCAGCACCAGCGGCAGCCCGGGGTTCAGTCGGCGCGCATCGTCGACCACCAGCGCGAGGTCGTCGACCAGCCGCAGTTCGCTCGGCAGGCCGCCGCGCGCACCGGTCGATTCGCCGTGCCCGTGGTGGTCGTGCGCCCACACCGCGAAGCCCCATTCGTGCAGGCATTCCGCCAGCGCGTGGTAGCGGCCCGCATGCTCGCCGAGCCCGTGGACCACGACGATCACGGCGCGCGCCGGCCCGGGCGCCGGCAGGCGGCGCAGGGCGAGCGTCTCGCCGTCCGGCGTGGACAGCGACACGCGCTGCGGCAGAGGCAGCGCGGGGTCGTTCAAGCCGCCACCGGCTCCGATGCGGCGGCGCGGTGCGCAGCCGGCAGCGCCGCGATCACCTCGGCCACGGCGGCCGTGAGCTTCTTCGCGTACGGCACGTGCAGGAACTCGTTCGGGCCGTGCGCGTTGCTCTTGGGGCCGAGCACGCCGCAGACCATCATCTGCGCCTTCGGGAAGCCGGCGCTGAGCATGTTCATCAGCGGAATGGTGCCGCCCTGGCCGATGTAGCCGCACGACGCGCCGAAGTGCGCGCGCGAGGCCTTGTTGAGCGCATCCTCGAACCACGGCGTGATGGTCGGTGCGTTCCAGCCGGTGGCGCCGCCGCCGCTCTCGAAGGTCACGCGGGCCTGGTAGGGCGCGTTGTCCTCGAGCAGCGCCTTGAGCGTCTGCACCGTCTCGGCCGCATCCACCAGCGGCGGCAGGCGCAGCGAGAGCTTGAAGGCGGTGTAGGGGCGCAGCACGTTGCCCGCGTCCTTCAGCGCCGGAAAGCCTTCGGCGCCGGTGACCGACAGCGTGGGCTTCCAGGTGCGGTTGAGCAGGGCCTCGACCGGGTCGGTGGTGGTGGGCAGCGCGAACATGGTCGAGCCGCCGCAGTCGTAGTGCGCCCACGGGAAGCGCTTGTAGACCTCGTCGCCCAGGATGGCGGCGGTGGCCTTGGCCTGCGCCAGCCGGTCGGGCGGCACTTCGCAGTGGAAGCTCGCGGGCAGCAGGCGGCCGGTGGCGCTGTCCTCGAGGCGGTCGAGCACCTGCCGCATGATGCGGAAGCTCGAGGGCACGAGGCCCGAGGCATCGCCCGAGTGGATGCCTTCGGTCAGCACCTCGACCTTGAGCGTGCCGCTGGCCATGCCGCGCAGCGAGGTGGTGAGCCAGAGCTGGTCGTAGTTGCCGGCGCCCGAATCGAGGCAGATCACCAGTTCGACGTTGCCCAGGCGCGGACGCAGCGCGTCGACGTAGGGCAGCAGGTCGTAGGAGCCGCTTTCCTCGCAGGTCTCGATCAGGCCGACGATGCGCGGATGCGCCGCGCCCTGGGCCTTGAGCGCCTGCAGCGCGGCGATGCTGGCGTACACCGCATAGCCGTCGTCGGCGCCGCCGCGGCCGTAGAGCAGGCCGTTCTCGTACTTGGGCGTCCAGGGGCCGAGGTCGTTGCGCCAGCCGGTGAACTCGGGCTGCTTGTCGAGGTGGCCGTACATGAGCACGGTCTCGTCCATGTCGGTGCCCGTGGCAGGGACTTCGAAGAACAGCACCGGGGTGCGGCCCTCGAGCCGCACGATCTCCAGCTTCAGGCCCTCGACCTTCTGCGCCTCGACCCAGGCGGCCGCGTTGCGCAGCACGGTTTCGAGGTAGCCGTTGGCCGACCAGTCCTTGTCGAAGCCGGGCGACTTGGCGGGGATGGCGATGTAGTCGGTGAGTTGGCGGACGATGTCGCCGTCCCATCGGGCGGTGACGTCGGACAGGGCACGTTCGGCGTCGAGCGTGCCGGCGGGCATTTCGCGGTGCAGGGGGGCGTTCATCGGTGGGTTCTCCGCGGGTGGACGAAAAGATGCATTTTGCGCCTTGAGGCGAGCGCGCGTAGAGTGCGGGCGATCTCAAAACCGGAGGCCATGTGAGCAAGTCAGCATCGACTCGGATCAAGGTAGATATCAAGGTGGGTATTGGCGGCTGGACCTACGAACCCTGGCGCGACAACTTCTACCCCAAGGGGCTCGCGCACGCGAAAGAGTTGAACTACGCGAGCCGCAAGGTCAGCTCCATCGAGATCAACGGCACCTACTACAGCACCTTCAAGCCCGAGACCTTCCGCAAGTGGCACGACGACACGCCGGCCGACTTCATGTTCTCGCTCAAGGCCTCGCGCTTCGCGACCAACCGCAAGCTGCTGTCCGGCGCGGGCGACTCGATCAAGCGCTTCATCGACAGCGGCGTGGCCGAGCTGGGCGACAAGCTCGGGCCGATCGTGTGGCAGTTCATGCCGACCAAGCAGTTCGACGCGGAAGACTTCGAGGCCTTCCTCTCGCTGCTGCCGAAGAAGGAAGGCAGCCGCGTGCTGCGCCACGTGATGGACGTGCGCCACGAGAGCTTCATGGTGCCCGCGTACAAGGCGCTCGCGAAGAAGCACAAGGTGTCGACGGTGTTCACCGACGCCGAGAAGTTTCCGTCGTTCGAGGAGCCCGAGGGCGACTTCGCCTATGCGCGGCTCATGATGGCCAACGCCAAGCTCAAGGCCGGCTATGCGCCGAAGGCGCTGGACACCTGGGCCGAGCGCGCGCAGGGCTGGGCCGTGTCACCGAAGAAGCGCGACGTGTTCGTCTACTTCATCAACGGCGCGAAGGAAAAGGCACCGGCCGCGGCCGGTGCCCTGCTGGAGCGCCTGGGATGGGAGCCGCCGGCGGCCTGAATGAAGCCGGGCGGCGCGGGATGAACCAGAGACTGCGTCAGCCCTTGGCGCCGAAGCTGATCTCGCCCGACAGCTGGCCGCCTTCTTCGATCACGATCTTGCCGTAGCGGATCTTGCCGGTGACCTTGCCGGTGGAGTGGATGACGAGCTTCTCGCGCACGGTGAGGTTGCCGTCGAACACGCCGCGGATTTCGGCGATGTCTATTTCGGCCGAGCCCTTGAACTCGCCCTGTTCGGCGATCTGCATCAGGCGCGAATCCATGGTGGCTTCCACCAGGCCTTCGACCACGAGCGTGTCGCAATCGGTGATCTCGACGCCCTTGAGCTTGATGTTGGGGCCGACGGTGAGCTTGCTTCCGCCTTCCTTGGCGACGGGGGCCGCCGCTGCATTGAGGCCGCCTTGCTGCGCGGTCAGCGACGAGGGATTCACAGGGGAACCGGAGAGGTTGGTGGCTGCGCCGACGAGCGGAGCGGGGCGGGAAGTCAGCGAATCGTTGTCTCGGTCACGCTTGCCGAAGAAGGGGGACTGTGTAGCCAATGGGGAGCTCCTCAAGAAAGGGGACTATCGTAAGAACGCACTCACGGCATGCGGCACTTCATTGCGCAAGAAGCGTAACTGAATAAGTCGTCCGCGACACGACAATGCCCTCATGACCCGCCCGACTCTCGAAGCCCTCTCCACACCCGCCGCCACCGACTTGCGGTTCGACAAGCCGTCTCACGGCTGGCGGCGCACGCTGTTCACGGTGATCTTCGAGGCCGACACGCGCGCGGGGCTGTGGTTCGACCTTGCGCTGATCGCTGTCATCGTCACCAGCGTGCTGGTGGTCATCCTGGACAGCGTGCAGTCGATCCGCGAGCACTGGCGCCCGCTGTTCAACGCGCTCGAATGGGTGTTCACCATCCTGTTCACGCTGGAGTACATCGCGCGGCTGTGCTGCGTGAACAAGCCGCTGCGCTATGCGCTGAGCTTCTACGGCGTGATCGACCTGCTGGCGCTGCTGCCGACCTTCCTGGTGGCCCTGGCGCCCGAGCTGGCCTACCTGATCGACGTGCGCATCCTGCGCCTACTGCGCGTGTTCCGCATCTTCAAGCTGTCGCGCTACTCGGTGGAGTACCGCGCGCTGGTGATGGCCGTGGCGTCGAGCCGGCGCAAGATCACGGTGTTCGTGGGCTTCGTGATGCTGGTGGTGCTGGTGATGGGCACGCTGATGTACGTGGTCGAAGGGCCCCAGCACGGGTTCACGAGCATCCCGGTGGCCATCTACTGGGCCATCTCGACGATGGCCACCGTGGGCTTCGGCGACCTCGTGCCCAAGACCGACCTGGGCCGCGCGATCGCCTCGGTGATGATGCTGCTGGGCTGGGGCGTGCTGGCGGTGCCCACGGGCATCGTGACGGCCGAGATGGCGCGGCGCGGGCCGAACGACGAAGCCGTGCCCGTGCCCGTGGCGCAGCGCGGTGTTCTTGCGATGACGGCGCCGGAATCCGTGCCCGCGGTGCCGGCGAAGCGGGTTACTCCGTCGGCCAGGCGACGCGCCCTTGCGCAGCATCGCCGAGGCGGGCGATGAACGCATCGGCGTCGGGTTCGGGTAGCGCGAAGGCGAAGCGCACGTCGTCGCCGTGCTGCACGCTCTCGAGCACCGCGCCGGCCGAGGCGAGTTCGCGCCGCACCAGCCCTTCGAGCGCATAGGGCACGATGCACCGCAGGCTGCGCTGGCGCAGCAGCGGCACGAGCGTGGCGCCGAGCAGGGCCTGCGCCACCGCATCGGTATAGGCCCGCACGAGGCCGCCGGCACCGAGCTTCACGCCGCCGAAATAGCGCACCACGGTTGCCAGCGCGCCTTCGACCTGCTGGTGGCGCAGCACCTCCAGCATCGGCCGTCCCGCGGTGCCGCCGGGCTCGCCGTCGTCGTTCGCGGCCGACTGGCCGCCGGCCATCAAGGCCCAGCACACGTGCGCTGCAGCGGGATGCTCCGCGCGCAATGACGCCACCACGGCCAGCGCGGCCGCGCGGTCGGCCACCGGCTGCACGCAGCCGATGAAGCGGCTTTTCTTGATGAGCAGTTCGCTGTGAACCGGCTGCGCCAGCGTGAAGCTCATGCGTTGCGGTCCACGTCCATTACGGGCATCAGGGGCATCAGGGGCTCAGCCGCCGCCGCGCTCGAACTTGAAGACCGCCGTGCCGGCGCGCGCATTGGGCAGCCAGCGCACGTCGCGGCCGTCCTGCAGGCCGAAGGCGTCGAGCACGCGCAGGTTGTTCTTGCCGGCCAGCACCTCGAAGTCCTTGAAGGTGCCGACGCGGATGTTGGGCGTGTCGTACCACTGGTAGGGCAGGCGGCGCGTCACCGGCATGCGGCCGCGCGCCACGCTCAGGCGGTTGGGCCAGTGCGCGAAGTTGGGAAAGGCGACGATGCCGATGCGCCCCACGCGCGCGGTCTCGCGCAGCATCACCTCGGCATTGCGCAGGTGCTGCAGCGTGTCGATCTGCAGCACCACGTCGAAGGAGGCGTCGTCGAACATCGACAGGCCTTCGTCGAGGTTGAGCTGGATCACGTCGACGCCGCGGCGCACGCACTGCAGCACGTTGCCGTCGGCAATTTCCACGCCGTAGCCGGTGCAGCCGCGCTCGCGCTGCAACAGGTCGAGCAGGGCGCCGTCGCCGCAGCCGAGGTCGAGCACGCGCGAGCCCTGGGGCACCAATTGCGCGATCAGTCGTTGATGTTCGAGGTCGCTCATGCAGTGGTACTCCCCCCCAGGCTTGCCGCTTCGCGTGCTGCGCCAACCCCCTTCAGGGGGCCCGCGCCTTGGGGCGGCCCGGCGGCGCTCGTCTCCTTGGCGACGCGCTCGAAGTACGAGCGCACCACGCCCATGTAGCGCACGTCGTCGAGCAGGAAGGCGTCGTGGCCGTGCGGCGCGTCGATCTCGGCATAGCTCACGTTGCGGCGGTTGTCGAGCAGCGCCTTCACGAGTTCGCGGCTGCGCGCGGGCGAGAAGCGCCAGTCGGTCTTGAAGCTCACGAGCAGGAACTTGGCCGTGGCGTCGGCGAACGCGGTGCTGAGCTTGCCGCCGTGGCTGCGCGCGGGGTCGAAGTAGTCGAGCGCGCGGGTGATGAGCAGGTAGGTGTTGGCGTCGAAGTACTCGCTGAACTTGTCGCCCTGGTAGCGCAGGTAGCTTTCGATCTGGAACTCGACGTCCTGCGTGGAGTAGCGGTAGTCGAGCCCCGCGGCCTCGCCTTCGACGGCGCTGCGCAGGATGCGGCCGAACTTCGCGTTCATCACGTCGTCGCTGAGGTAGGTGATGTGGCCGATCATCCGAGCGATGCGCAGGCCGCGCTTGGGCACCACGCCGTGCTCGTAGAAGTGGCCGCCGTGGAAGTCGGGGTCGGTGACGATGGCGCGGCGCGCAACCTCGTTGAAGGCGATGTTCTCGGCCGTGAGGTTGGGCGCGCTGGCCACCACCACGGCGTGGCGCACGCGACCGGGGTACTGCAAGGTCCACGACAGCGCCTGCATGCCGCCGAGGCTGCCGCCCATGACGGCGGCGAGCGTCTCGATGCCGAGCGCGTCGAGCAGCGCGGCCTGCGCGTCGACCCAGTCCTCGACCGTGACCACCGGGAAGTCGGCGCCGTAGACGCGGCCGGTGGCGGGGTTGACGTGCATCGGGCCGGTCGAGCCGAAGCAGGAGCCGAGGTTGTTGACGCCGATCACGAAGAAGCGGTCGGTGTCCACCGGCTTGCCCGGGCCCACCATGTTGTCCCACCAGCCTTCGGAACGGGCCTGGCCCTGGTAGACGCCCGCCACATGGTGCGAGGCATTGAGCGCATGGCACACCAGCACCGCGTTGCTGCGATCGGCGTTCAGGGTGCCGTAGGTTTCGTAGGCGAGCGTGTAGTCGCTGATCGATGCGCCGCTGCGCAGGGCCAGCGGGCCCGCGAACTGCATCGACTGCGAAGTGACGACCAAGGGAGGTGACGACGACATGAATGAAAAACCCGGCCTCGCCAAAAACGAGCCGGGTCTGCCGCGCCTGTCTTTAGCTGGATTTATAAAGCGCCCGCAAGCTGAAGCAAATCGGCGCAGCGCGAGTATATCCCCCAGGCTGCGCGCACTGCGTGTCGCTTCGCCAACCCCCTTCGGGGGCAACACCTGCGGCCCGGCGAAGCCGGTTCTGCGGTGTTTCTGGAAGGGCTCCCGCCTTTTTCTTTTTTTCTTACCAGCCGATGATCATGATCACGCCCAGCACCAGGAAGATCGCGGCCGAGATGCCGTGCACGAGCTTGATCGGCACGCGGCGAACGATCTTGTCGCCCAGCCACACCACCGGCGCGTTGGCCAGCATCATGCCCAGCGTGGTACCGGCGACCACCCAGAAGTAGTCCTGCGTGAAGCGGGCGGCCAGCATGACGGTGGCGATCTGGGTCTTGTCGCCCATCTCGGCGAGGAAGAACGCGATCACGGTGGTGCCGAAGACGCCGAACTTGGACACGCCCGGGGCATCGTCTTCGTCGAGCTTGTCGGGAATCAGCATCCACACCGCCATCGCGATGAACGAGCCACCAAGAATCCAGCGCAGCACCTCGGGTCCGAGCCAGCGCGTGATGTAGTTCCCCACGGCACCCGCCAGGGCGTGATTGATGATGGTGGCGGCGAAGATGCCGAGGACGATCGGCCAGGGTTTCCTGAAACGGGCTGCGAGCAGCAGGGCCAATAGTTGGGTCTTGTCGCCCATTTCGGCGAGCGCGACGACGCCGGTTGCAACGAGAAAAGCTTCCATTTTTGAACGTGGGGTTTCTTGGCCGAAGGACGCAATTGACCGTGCAACACCTTCGGCCATATTCCCGAAGTTGCACGGTCAAAGGTCTCGCCAGGTGTTTTCTCACTGCACGCGCCATGTCCTGTGGGGCAGGACAAGTCTGTTGACGCGGGCCCCTCTCGCAGATCGGAAGGCGGCTACTCCCCAATGACGGGCGAGATTCTACCTGTAGCGCCAAGGGCCTAACCCGATCTTGTAAGCGGGCGCTAGCTTTTGATTGTTTTCACAGGCGCTACCTCAAGAAGCAAATTCCTGCTTGCTTTTCGGATATTTCACCCATAATGCACGAGCCTCCCACTTCATTT
Source organism: Variovorax sp. AB1(2024) (assembly GCF_037482385.2). Taxonomy (NCBI): domain Bacteria; kingdom Pseudomonadati; phylum Pseudomonadota; class Betaproteobacteria; order Burkholderiales; family Comamonadaceae; genus Variovorax; species Variovorax sp. AB1(2024). Next base: position 862,403 of record NZ_JBBHKP020000001.1, read on the forward strand.
TGGTGGGGAGGCAGTTCGGTGATCGGTCAGTTTCGCGCGACTCGACGCTCTCGTTTGAGTGATGCTTTCGGGACTCCATCGCTTTTCTTGATGTGTTTATAGGAGTCCCTTGATGGGCAACAAACTGTACGTCGGCAACCTGCCTTACTCGGTGCGCGACGGTGATCTCGAACAGGCCTTCGGCCAGTTCGGCGCAGTGACCAGCGCCAAGGTCATGATGGAGCGCGACACCGGCCGCTCGAAGGGCTTCGGCTTCGTCGAGATGGGCAGTGACGCGGAAGCACAGGCCGCCATCAACGGCATGAACGGCCAGCCCCTGGGCGGCCGCAGCGTCGTCGTCAACGAAGCACGTCCCATGGAAGCACGCCCCCCCCGTAGCGGTGGCGGCGGCTACGGCGGCGGCGGTGGTGGTTATGGCGGCGGTGGTGGCGGTGGCTACGGCGGCGGCGGTGGTGGCGGCTACGGTGGTGGCGGCGGTGGCCGCTCCGGCGGTGGCGGCGGCTACGGCGGCGGTGGCCGCAGTGGCGGCGGCGGCGGCGGTGGTGGCGACGGCGGTTTCCGCAGCCCCTACGGCGCCGGCCCCCGTGGCGGTGGCGGCGGTGGTCGCAGCGGTGGTGGCGGTGGCTACGGCGGCGGCAACAGCGGCTACTGAGTCCTGCACCTCGACGCACAGAAAAGACAAAAGGCTCCTTCCGGAGCCTTTTTCTTTGGCCGCTCGCTTTTCCTCGCGCCGGTTCAGGCCTCGCCGCTTCGCTTCTTGCGGCCGCGCCCCTGTACCGCGCGGTCGAGCACGGCATTCGGCAGCATGCGCATGATCTTGGCGACCACGCCCATCTGCCACGGAATGACGCGGTAGCTCGTGCCCGACTCGATGGCACGCAGCGCCTGGGCGGCAAAGTCTTCGGCCTTCATGAGGAAGGGCATGCCGTAGCGGTTGCCCTGCGTCAGCGGCGTGTCGATATAGCCGGGGCAGAGGGTGACCACCTTCACGCCGCTGTTGTGCAGCTCTCCGCGCAGGCTCTCGCAGTACGCGACCACGCCGGCCTTGCTTGCGCAGTAGGCCCCGTGGCCGGGCAGGCCGCGGATGGATGCAACGCTGCCGATGCCGACCAGCCGGCCGCTGCCGCGCTGCACCATCGCCCGCACGAACGGATGGAAGGTCGCCGCCAGCCCGACGTTGTTGGTGGCGAAGGTCTGCGAAAGCACGTCGAGGTCGGCGCGCTCCGCGGTGTCGATGCCGATGCTGATGCCCGCGTTGGCGATCACCACGTCGGGCAACCCCTGCTGCGCGATGCAGTCATTGCCGGCGGCCACGATGCTGTCGGTCTGCGCCACGTCGGCCTTGTAGACCCGGTAGCCGTCCGCGCCCAGACCGCGCGACTTTGCCCAGGCCTCGATCTCCGCCGTGCGCCGGGCCACCAGCGCCAGCCTGTAGCCCGCGTCGTGGAAGCTCGCGGCCAAGGCCTGGCCGATACCGCTCGACGCGCCGGTGATGAAGACGAGCGGGGCCGAGGTGGTCATGCGTGATCTTCTTTCGCGGTCTTCTTGTTGTCAGCGCTTCTTGGCAGGCGCGGGAGCGGCAGCGGCCGCCGACGGAATCAGCACGCCGCGCACCCGGCCCTTGAGGTTGGCGACGCCGCTCAAGTTGTCGTAGTCGAGCGTGTCGCCCGTGAACTGGTCCTTGTCGCGGATCAGCGTGACCGGCTGGTTCGACGTGACACGCTCGGTGTCGACGAAGGCGTGCAGGAACTCGCCGCGGAACTCCAGGCGCGGCGTGGGCTTGCCGTCGGGACCCACCGACGGGTCGCGGATGACGATGGCGTTGCCGAACAGCTGCAGCTCGCTGCCGTCCGAATTCGACAGCCCGCGGTTGGCGGTGGAGCGCGTCACCAGCCCCTCGGGCGAGATGGAGCGCATGCGCACCTTGTCGACCTCGATGGTGTCGGTGTCGGGGTAGTGCCGGCCTTCGGCGCCGTACAGCTCGCTGCGCAGGTCGCCGTTCGGCAGGAAGTTCTTGATGACGAAGTCGCGCATGAAGTAGTCGGGTTCATGCGTGGGCGCGGCCTTGGCGGTGGGCTCGAGCAGCTTGGGCGCATTGCGCACCAGCCAGTAGGTGCCGAGCGCGACGGCCGCCGTCAGGATGATCGGCAGGTAGATGGTGGCGCGGTCGAGGACACCGCGCACCAGGCCCCATGCGCTTTTCACGTTGTTCATGTGTTCGGGCCCCGGGCAGCGTCGAGCATGGCGCGGTACTGGCCGCAGGCCGTGAGAAGCAGGTCGCAGAACTCGCGCGCCGCGCCTTCGCCGCCGCGCGCCTTGGTGACGTAGCGGGCAACGCCGCGCACCTCGGCATGCGCATTGGCCGGCGCCGCCGCGAAACCCACGCGCGTGAGCACCGGCAGGTCGGGCCAGTCGTCGCCGATGGCCGCGGCCTGTGCCCACGTGAAGCCCAGCTGGCCGAGCATGGCTTGCGCGGCGGGCAGCTTGTCTTCGGTGCCGTAGCGCACATGCTCGATGCCCAGCGCCTCGAGCCGCACGCGCAGCGGCTTGGAATCGCGCCCGGTGATCACCGCGGGCACGATGCCCGCCTTGCGCAGCAGCTTGAGGCCGTAGCCGTCGAGGATGCTGAAGCGCTTGAGCGTTTCGCCGTGCTCGGTGAAGTACACGCCGCCGTCGGTCAGGACGCCGTCGATGTCGAAGAAAACGATGCGCACGTCCTGCGCGGCGAGCAGGGTCTCGGCCTGGAACTCGAGCGCCATCAGATGACCTTCGCGCGCATCAGGTCGTTGGTGTTGATCGCACCCACGACCACGCCCGCGCCGTCGATCACGAACAGCCGGGTGATGCCGCATTGCTCCATGAGCTCGGCGGCTTCGACGGCCAGCGCGTCGACGCGGATGGTGCGCGGGTTGTGGTGCATCACCTCGGCCGCCTTGGGGCTGCGCAGGTCGGCGCCGGCTTCGATCAGGCGGCGCAGGTCGCCGTCGGTGAAGATGCCCGAGGCCCGGCCGTCGGGCTCGACCACCGCGGCGGCGCCGAAGCCCTTGATGCTCATCGCGCGCATCAGCTCGCTGATGGTGGCCGACGGCGGCACGCGCGGCACCTCGTCGCCGGAGCGCATGACGTCGCTCACGTGGGTGAGCAGTTTGCGCCCGAGCGCGCCGCCCGGATGCGAGCGCGCGAAGTCTTCGGAGCCGAAGCCGCGCGCGTCGAGCAGCGCCACGGCCAGCGCGTCGCCCATCGCCATCTGGGCGGTGGTGCTCGCGGTGGGGGCGAGGTTGAGCGGGCAGGCTTCCTTGGAGACGCCGGCGTCGATCACGATGTCGGCATGGCGCGCAAGCGTGGACTCGGGGCGGCCGGTCATGGCGATCAGGGGCACGCCCTGGCGCTTGACGACCGGCAGGATGACGGTGAGCTCGTCGACTTCGCCGCTGTTGGAGATGGCCAGCACCAAGTCGACCGACTTGATCATGCCGAGGTCGCCGTGGCTGGCCTCGGCCGGGTGCACGAACATCGCGGGCGTGCCGGTGGAGGCGAGGGTGGCGGCGATCTTGCGGCCGACGTGGCCGCTCTTGCCCATGCCCATGACGACCACGCGGCCGCGCACTTCGAGGATCTTGCGCACGGCGTCGACGAAGCTCGGCCCGACGCGGGCCTTCAGGCCGGAGACGGCTTCGGCTTCGATGTCGAAAGTGATGCGTGCCCGGGAGAGGATCGCTTCGGGGTCGACCACGGGGGCCGGGACGGGACGGGAGCTCATCGGCAGATTTTACGGGGCGGCCAATCCGGGGATATACGTGCACGCCCCGGCGAAGCCCGGGGCACGGACATTGCTCTAGCATCGGCGCCTATGTCTTCGTTCGATCTCACGCTGTTGTACCTGCTTGCCGCGGTGATCGGCGTGGTGGCCTGCCGCTCCCTGAAGCTGCCCCCGATGCTGGGCTACCTGTCTGCCGGCGTGCTGATCGGCCCGCATGCGTTCGCGCTGGCGCAGAACTCCGAAGGCATCCGGCACCTGGGCGAATTCGGCGTCGTGTTCCTGATGTTCGTGATCGGGCTGGAATTCAGCCTGCCCAAGCTGCGCGCGATGCGAAAGCACGTGTTCGGGCTCGGCCTGCTGCAGGTGCTGCTGACGATGGCCATCGCCACGGCCGGCGCGCTGCTGATCGCGCGGCTGCTGCCGCCGTCATGGCAGCTCGGCTGGCAGACCGCGCTGGCGCTGTCGGGCGCGCTCACCATGAGCAGCACCGCCATCGTCGTCAAGCTGATGGCCGAGCGGCTGGAGCTCGAGAGCGAACACGGCAAGCGCGTGATGGGCGTGCTGCTGTTCCAGGACCTGGCGGTGGTGCCGCTGCTGGTGCTGATCCCCGCGCTGGGCGCGCCGCCCGAGGCCCTGGCCAAGGCGCTCGGCCTCGCGCTGCTGAAGGCCACCTTCCTGATCGGCGTGCTGCTCTACGGCGGCCCGCGCGTCATGCGCTGGTGGCTCACGCTGGTGGCGCGGCGGCGCAGCGAGGAGCTGTTCATCCTGAACGTGCTGCTGGTGACGCTGGGGCTCGCCTGGCTCACCGAGCTGGCCGGCCTGAGCCTGGCGCTGGGCGCGTTCATCGCGGGCATGCTGGTGTCGGAAACCGAATACAAGCACCAGGTCGAGACCGACATCCGCCCCTTCCACGACGTGCTGCTGGGGCTGTTCTTCATCACCGTGGGCATGTCGCTCGACTGGCACATCGTGGTCGAGCGCTGGATGCTGGTGGGTGTGCTGCTGCTTGTGCCGCTGGGGTTCAAGCTCGGGCTGGTGACGGTGCTGGCAAGGGTGCTCGGGGCCACCTCGGGCGTGTCGCTGCGCACCGGCCTTTACCTCGCGCAGGCCGGCGAATTCGGCTTCGTGCTGCTGACGCTGGCGCAGGAGCGCAGCCTGCTGCCGTCGTGGCTGGCCAATCCGGTGCTGGCGTCGATGGTGCTGTCGATGCTGGCGACGCCTTTCATCATCATGTACAGCAACGCCATCGTGCGGAAGCTGGTGGCCAGCGACTGGCTGCAGCAGTCGCTGCAGATGACGAGCATCGCGCGCAAGACCATCAACACGGCGCAGCACGTGATCATCTGCGGCTACGGGCGCTGCGGCCAGAACCTGGCGCGCATCCTGGAGCGCGAAGGCATCCCGTACATGGCGCTCGACCTCGACCCCGACCGCGTGCGCCAGGCCGCCGCCGCCGGCGACTCGGTGGTGTTCGGCGACGCGGCGCGGCTGCAGGCGCTGATGGCCGCCGGCCTGGCACGCGCCAGCGCGGTGGTGGTCACCTACCTCGACGTGCCGGGCGCCATGAAGGTGCTGGCCAACACGCGCGCCCACGCCGCCCACGTGCCGGTGATCGTGCGCACGCAGGACGACCACGACCTCGAGAAGCTGCAGGCCGCCGGCGCCACCGAGGTGGTGCCCGAAGCCATCGAGGGTTCGCTGATGCTCGCGAGCCATGCGCTGGCGCTGGTCGGCGTGCCGATGCGGCGCGTGATCCGCGTGGTGCAGGACCAGCGCGACGCGCGCTACAACCTGCTGCGCGGCTACTTCCACGGCGCCGACGACGACAAGGCCGACGAGGTCGACCACGAACGGCTCAACAGCTTCACCCTGAACGCCGGCGCCCGCGCCGTCGGCCAGACGCTGGAGCAGCTGGCGCTGCCGACGCTGGGCGTGCGCGTCGCGAGCGTTCGCCGCCATGACGGCCAGCCGCGCACGCCGGCCGGCGACACGGTGCTGACCGACGGCGACACGCTGGTGCTGTCCGGCAAGCCGACCGCGCTGGCCGTGGCGATCGAGCGGCTGCAGAAGGGCTGAGGCGGCCGGGGCCGCTCAGCTCAATTGATCAGCGTCGGGTTGCGTTTTTCTTCGTCGATGCGCTGCTGGCGGCGCACCGCCTCGCATTGCGAATGGGCCTTGTACTCGGCCTTGAGGCACTGCGCGGCCATGCACTGCGCCCGCGCGATGAAGTTGCGGTCGCCGCACTGGGCCAGGGGCTCGGGGGCGGGAGGGGCGGGTGCCGGTGGCGGCGGGGCTGCCGCGACGGCCGGCGCCGGAGTCTCGGCGGCGCCGGGCGCGGGCGCCGCAACGGTCGCCTGCTTTCGTGGCCGGGCGGCGGGCCTGGTGCTTGCCGCAGGCGGTGCGGCTTCGGCGACGGGAGGTGCCTCGGCCGCCGAAGGCTGCGGCGCGGCCGGCGCCTGCGCCGTGGGTGGTGCCGGCTCGGCTGGAGGCGTCGCGGGCTCGACGGGCGGTGCCGATGCCGCCGGTCCGGGATCGGTGACCGCCGCGGGCGCCTTGCTGGTTCCGTAGCCGTACCAGCCCGCGACCATCATCAGTACCGCCACCGCCAGCAGCCCGAGCCACAGCAGGATGACCCGCTTGCGGGGCGGCCGCTCGACCGGCCGCCGGACCTTGACCCGGGTGCGCTTGCGCTCGGCCTTTTCCGGCCGCGCCGTCTCGAAGCCCGACGATGGCGCGGGCGGCGGCGGTGGGGGGTCGTCGTAGACCATGACCACCGTCTCCTGGTCGTCCGACGGTGGCGGGGTGGGCGATCCTCCGAAGAACGAACGCCCGGGCTCGGCCTCGCGCGGATCGGAGAGCGGCGCGGGTATGGTCGGTGCGCGCAGCTGGGCCGGAGCGGTGGTCGCCCACTCGCGCTCCGGGCTCGGCGGCGGGGGAATCCTCGCGGCCTTGCCGGACAGCGTGGCACCGCAGCTCCGGCAGAAATTCGCGCCGTCACGGTTTTCCGTGCTGCAGACCGGACAGATCAAGGCCATGGCGTACTACTGACTACTCTCGGGAACCGGAACGAAAAGGGCTGTTGGCGGGCACGCCCGCATCTGGAAGGGAAGTCTGGCGAAGAGGCCGCCGGGGCCTCAGGTCACGGCGACGCGCTTGGAGCGGTGCGCCATGCGCTTGGCGATCACCGCGCCCAGCGCCATCGCGATTTCCAGCGCCAGGTTGGGCTGGCGGTTCGACATCTCGGCGAAGCGGATCGCGTTGAGCCGCCAAACGCGGCCCGCGCCGGTGACCACCACGTTGGCGGAGTGCGGCAGGCGCGAGAAGAACGAGCCTTCGCCCACCACGGACCCCGGCGTGAGCACGGCGAGCCGCATCTGCTCCTTGCTGCTGACGCGGTGCACGCTGATGGCGCCGCTCTCGATGAAGAACACCGAGCGGTCCGGCGTTCCCTGCTCGATCAGCACGTCGCCGACGGCGGTCTCGATGGGCTGCAGGTAGCCGGCCAGCGTTTCCCATTGCTGGACGCTGAACGTCAACGCAAAAGCGTCGGTGCTCATGTTCTCCGCGATGGCGCGGCTCAGATTCTGGATGGACATGCTTTTCTCAACCCCCGCATCGGTCCCGAAGTATCCGCGATGGCCGCCAGATTCGGCTACAAGTGATTACGTTTTTGCGGCGCCTGTCGCTATTTGCCAATGCAGAAGCGCGAAAAGATGACCCCCAGCAGGTCATCGGCACCGAACTCCCCCGTGATCTCGTTCAGCGCGTTCTGCGCCAGCCGCAGTTCCTCGGCCAGCAGATCGAGCAGCTGGGCCTGCGCAGCCAGGTGGCTGGCTGCCAGTGCCAGGTGCGCCTCGACCTGCGCCAGCGCCTGCACGTGGCGTGCGCGCGCCAGGTACACGCCCTCGGGCACGGCCTGCCAGCCGGCCATGGCCAGCAGCTGTTCGCGCAGGGCCTCGATGCCCAGGCCGGTCTTGGCGGACAGCGCGATGCCTTCTGCGGGCCGTGCCGAAGGCGCCGCGTCCTGCTTGTTCCAGACATCCAGCACCGGCACGCTCGCCGGCAGCTTGCGCCGCAGGCCCGCCAGGATCTCGGCGTCGGCGGCCGCGTAGTCCGGCAACGCGGCCCGGGTCAGGTCGTGCAGGAACAGCACGGCATCCGCGCTTTCGATCTGGCCCCAGGCACGCGCGACGCCGATCTGCTCGACCTCGTCGCTGCTCTCGCGCAGGCCGGCCGTATCCGCCACGTGCAGCGGCACGCCGTGGATCTGGATGGTCTGCGAGACCACGTCGCGCGTGGTGCCCGCCACCGCGCTCACGATGGCCAGCTCGGCGCCGGCCAGTGCGTTGAGCAATGAGCTCTTGCCCGCGTTGGGCTGCCCCGCGATCACGACCTTGATGCCTTCGCGCAGCAAGGCGCCTTGGCGCGCGCGCTGCTGCACGGCGGCCAGTTGCGACTGCAGCTTCGCCAGCTGCCCGGCCGCATCCGCCTTCTGCAGGAAATCGATCTCTTCCTCCGGAAAGTCGAGCGTGGCCTCGACCAGCATGCGCAGGTGGATCAGCGCATCGCGCAGCGTGTGGATCTCGCGCGAGAACTCACCCGACAGCGAACGCCCGGCACTGCGCGCGGCCGCTTCGGTGCTGGCGTCGATCAGGTCGGCAATGGCCTCGGCCTGCGCCAGGTCGATCTTGCCGTTGAGGAAGGCTCGCTGGCTGAACTCGCCCGGCTCGGCCACGCGCAGGCCGGGCAGGCGCGGGCGGCCGGTGACCGGGTCGGGCTCGGCCGCCGCTTCCAGGCAGCGCGCCAGCAGCAGCTGCAGCACGACTGCGCCGCCGTGCGCCTGCAGCTCGAGCACGTCTTCGCCGGTGAAGGAATTCGGCGAGGGAAAGTGGATGGCCAGGCCGTGGTCGACCGGCTCGCCGTCGGCATCGCGAAACGGCAGGTAGGTGGCCTCGCGCGGCTTGAGCGCACGCCCGCAGATGGCATCGATCAGCGGCGCCAGCCTGGCGCCCGACACCCGCACGATGCCGACCGCCCCGCGCCCCGAGGCGGTGGCGATGGCGACGATGGGATCGGTGGTACGGGCGAGCATGGTGCGGATTCTTTCAGCAAAAAGGGCCGCTTACGCGGCCCTTCGTGGGATGGCTTGGTTGCCGTGCGGCTGCCGTTACTTGGTGCCGAGCACGCCCAGGCGCTTGTTGATGAACCACTGCTGCGCGATCGACAGCACGTTGTTCGTGATCCAGTACAGCACCAGGCCGGCCGGGAAGAAGATGAACATCACGCTGAACGCGAGCGGCATGATCCACATCAGCTTGGCCTGCATCGGATCGGGCGGCGTCGGGTTGAGCCAGGTCTGGAACAGCGAGGTGGCCGTCATGACGATCGGCAGGATGTACCAAGGGTCCGGTGCCGACAGGTCGGTGATCCAGCCGATCCAGGGCGCATGGCGCATTTCGACCGACGACAGCAGCACCCAGTAGAGCGCGATGAACACCGGGATCTGGATCACGATGGGGAAGCAGCCGCCCATCGGATTGACCTTCTCGGTCTTGTAGATCCGCATCATCTCCTGCTGCATCTCTTGCGGCTTGTCCTTCAGCCGCTCGCGCATTTCCATGATCTTGGGGTTGATGGCCTTCATCTTGGCCATGCTGGCGTAGGCCTTGGCGTTGAGCCAGTAGAAGGCCGCCTTCAGCAGCACCACCAGCGCCACGATCGACCAGCCCCAGTTGCCCAGGATGCCGTGCAGCTGGGTGAGCAGCCAGTACAGGGGCTTCGAGATGATCGCGAAGATGCCGTAGTCCTTCACCAGGTCCAGGCCGGGGGCGATGCTTTCGAGCTTCTTTTCTTCTTCGGGGCCGGCGAACAGCACGCTGTTCACGAGCTGCGTGGCGCCCGGGGCGATCTTCGGCAGCGTGGCCACCATCGACACGGTGAACAGGTTGTCGCCCAGGTCCCTCACGCGGAATTCGCGGCGCAGTTGTTCGCTGGCCGGGTCGCCCTTGAGCAGCCAGGCCGACGCGAAGTAGTGCTGCACCATCGCGATCCAGCCGTCGTTGGCCGGCGGCGGCGGTTCGATCTTGCCCTTGGCGATGTCCTTGAAGTCGAGCTTGTGGAACTTCTTCTCGTTGGTGTACGCGGCCGGACCGGTGAAGGTGTTGGTGCCGAACATGGTGCCGGCGGCCACGGTGCCGTGGCGCAGCAGCTGCATGTAGAGCAGTGCGTCGCGCGGCTGGTCGCTCACGTTGACCACTTCGTGGCGCACGCCGATGGCGTAGTCGCCGCGGTGGAACACGTAGGTCTTGACGTACTTCAGGCCGCCGACGGGGGCGCTTTCGAAGCTCACCTCGAGCGTGTTCTGGCCGTCGGCCATCTCGCGCGGGCCGGCCTTCGGCGTCATCTGCGTCAGGTGGTTGGGGAAGGCGTCGCCGGCCACTGGGTTCACCAGGCCGGTCTGCGCGACGTAGCGCGTGGCGGGCGAGCCGTCTTCGAACAGCACGACATGCTTGGTGCGGTCGGCCTCGTCGTACTTCAGCAGCTCGAGGTAGTTGACCGTGGCGCCTTCGCTGTCGATCGTGGCCTTGAACAGGTCGGTGGTGACGTTGACCTTCTCGCGCGGCGCGGCCGGCGTGGCCGACGTCGGCACGGCACCTGCGCTGCCAGGGGCGGCGGACGCGGAGGGCACGCCATTGGTGGCGGCGGGCGTCGTGCCGGCGGCCGGGGCGGTGGCGGCCGGCTTGCTGGACGGCAGGAAGGTCGGCTTGTTGCCGTTGAAGACCTGCCATTGGTCCCACAGCAGCACCAGCGAGAACCCAAAAATCACCCACAGTATCGTGCGGCGGATATCGTTCATGACGAAGACTTCTTGTCGGAGGAGAGAAGAGACGAAAACAGCGATCCTGACTTGTCAGTGCGACGCTGTGATTTCGGTGGAACCGGATCGTGCCCGCCCTGGCACCAGGGCTGGCATCGCGCGATGCGGTGCAGAGTCAGGTAGCTGCCCTTGAGCGCGCCGTGCACCTCGAGCGCCTCGATCGAATACACCGAGCAGCTCGGCGTGAAGCGGCACGACTGGCCGAGCCAGGGGCTCAGCAGCAGTCGGTAGGCCTTCACGAAGCCGATCAGCAGGCGTTTCATGATGCGGATGGGGCTGGCGATGAAGGCGAAGGCGCGCGCGCGGCGCGCGCCAGCAGCTGCTGGAGCTCGGCGCGAACGGCGGCCTTGAGCTTGTCCGAAGTGGCGCTCACGAATTCCTTGCGGTCGAAGCCCGCGCGCAGCCGCACCACGTGCGCGGCACGTGGCAAGGCGACGCCCTGAGCGGTGCTCACGGCGTAGATCTGGCGCTTGATGGCGTTGCGCGTGACCGCGCGGCGCGCCCAGCGCTTGGGCACCATGGCGCCCAGCCAGACGTCGTCGGACGCGAACAACGGCTGTGCGCCCGATGCGGAATCGAGCGCACAGCGATGCAATGCGAAATGAGCAGTGCGCGCCACGGTGGCACCTGCGAGGACGGCCTGGAATTGCGCGCGGGTCTTGAGCCGCTGCATGGAAGCCTGGCCGCGCACGTCGTTACCGGTCTGGCCGGACGCACCGGCCGCGGGAGCTGGCGCTGACGTGTCGGCTGCTGGCAACGGCAGGTGTGCTGCCGTCAGACGGCCAGGCGCTTGCGGCCCTTGGCGCGGCGTGCGTTGATGACGGCACGGCCGCCGCGGGTCTTCATGCGGACCAGGAAGCCGTGGGTACGGGCGCGGCGGACTTTGGAAGCTTGATAAGTGCGTTTCATGATGATTTCCTAATTCCCTGTTCGCGCGGACTCTCTGCCTGAAAAAGCACGAGAAGCCAGCGGGGCGCCGGGGGAGCGTATTGGGATGACCCAGGGATACCCCTGAACTCCTACTCCTGGCGCCGGTGAAGAACGCAAAGAGGTTTTCAGGGAAACCCGCAATTATCGCAAACATTGGCCGCCCGAACAATCTTCGACTGGATTTGCGGGCCTTTCGGCATCCGGGTCAGCGTGTGGATAAGGTTTTGACAAGTTAGAATGCCAGGCGCCTTCCAGCAGAGAATATCCACAATACCTATACCAAGAAATGCCCGAGGGTTCCATCACTTTTTCCCCCGCCCATGTCGACTGACGGCATCGGCGAAAGCCTCTGGCAGGCCTGCGTCGACCAGCTCGCGCAGGAGCTGTCCGAGCAGCAGTTCAACACCTGGATCAAGCCCCTGACGGCACAGGTCGCCGACGACCTGTCGCGCATGACCGTGTTCGTCGCCAACCGGTTCAAGCTCGACTGGATCCGGGCCCAGTACGCCGGCAAGATCGCGGCCATGGCCGAGAAGATGTACGGCCAGCCGGTTGCCATCGAGTTAGCGCTTGCTCCTCGCGAAACGCCCGTGCGCTCGGCGCCCGTGGCTGTCATGACCGAAACCGACGTGCCGCGCGACGTGGCCGGCCCGGGCGAGGAGCCCGCCGCAGCCGGCTTCAAGAACCGCCTCAATTCGGGCCTCACTTTCGACACCCTCGTTGAAGGCACGGCCAACCGCATGGCGCGCGCCGCGGCCATGCACGTGGCGGGCATGCCTGGCCATCTCTATAACCCGCTCTTCATCTACGGCGGCGTCGGCCTGGGCAAGACCCACCTGATGCACGCTGTGGGTAACCGGCTGCTGGCAGACCGGCCGGATTCCAAAGTTCTCTACATCCACGCCGAGCAATTCGTCTCGGATGTGGTCAAAGCCTATCAGCGCAAGACTTTCGATGAGTTCAAGGAGCGCTACCACTCGCTCGACCTGCTGCTGATCGACGATGTGCAGTTCTTCGCCAACAAGGACCGCACGCAGGAAGAATTCTTCAACGCGTTCGAAGCCCTGCTCGCCAAGAAGTCGCACATCGTGATGACCAGCGACACCTACCCGAAGGGGCTGGCCGACATCCACGAGCGCCTGGTTTCGCGCTTCGATTCGGGCCTCACGGTGGCCATCGAGCCGCCCGAGCTCGAAATGCGCGTGGCCATCCTGATCAACAAGGCGCGCGCCGAATCGGCCGAAATGCCGGAAGAAGTGGCCTTCTTCGTCGCCAAGAACGTGCGCTCCAACGTGCGCGAGCTCGAAGGCGCGCTGCGCAAGATCCTGGCCTATTCGCGCTTCAACCAGAAGGAGATCTCGATCGCCCTGGCGCGCGAGGCGCTGCGTGACTTGCTGTCGATCCAGAATCGGCAGATCTCCGTCGAGAATATCCAGAAGACGGTGGCCGACTACTACAAGATCAAGGTCGCCGACATGTACAGCAAGAAGCGCCCGGCCAGCATCGCGCGGCCACGGCAGATCGCGATGTACCTGGCCAAGGAGCTCACGCAGAAGAGCCTGCCGGAAATCGGCGAGCTGTTCGGCGGGCGCGATCACACGACGGTGCTGCACGCGGTGCGCAAGATTTCGGGCGAGCGCCAGCAGCTCACCGAACTCAACCAGCAGCTCCACGTGCTCGAGCAGACGCTCAAGGGCTGAAGCCGGATGTCACCCAGGATGCCCATCGCGACAGCGGAGAATGGCGTCTTACAAGCTGATTCAAAGAGATAGAGAAGAGGAAGAAGACATGATCGTTTTGAAGGCAAACCAAGACAAAGTCCTCGCCGCGCTGCAGTCGGTGGCGGGCATCGTCGAACGGCGTCACACCTTGCCGATCCTGGCGAACGTGCTGATCCGCAAGACCGGCGGCCAGCTGCAGCTGACCACCAGCGACCTCGAAATCCAGATCCGCACCACCGCCGAGCTCGGCGGCGACGAAGGCAACTTCACCACCACCATCGGCGCGCGCAAGCTGATCGACATCCTGCGCACCATGCCGGCCGACCAGACCGTGAGCCTCGAATCGAGCGCGAGCAAGCTGGTGCTCAAGGGCGGCAAGAGCCGTTTCACGCTGCAATCCTTGCCGGCCGAAGACTTCCCGCTGGTGCAGGAAGCCGCCAATTTCGGCCCCGTGTTCAGCGTGCCGCAGAAGACGCTGAAGGACCTGCTCTCGCAGGTCTCGTTCGCGATGGCCGTGCACGACATCCGCTACTACCTGAACGGCATCCTGTTCGTCGCCGAAGGCAAGCAGCTGAGCCTGGTGGCCACCGACGGCCACCGCCTGGCGTTCTCGTCGGCCACGCTCGACGTCGAAGTGCCGCGCCAGGAAGTCATTCTTCCGCGCAAGACCGTGCTGGAAATGCAGCGCCTGCTGTCCGACGCCGAAGGCGCCATCGAGATGCAGTTCGCGAACAACCAGGCCAAGTTCAGCTTCGGCGGCATGGAGTTCGTCACCAAGCTGGTCGAGGGCAAGTTCCCCGACTACAACCGCGTGATTCCCAAGAACCACAAGAACACCGTCACCCTGGGCCGCGCGCCGCTCCTGGCCAGCCTGCAGCGCACCGCCATCCTGACCAGCGAGAAGTTCAAGGGCGTGCGCCTGAACATCGAGCCCGGCACGCTGCGCATCGCATCGAACAATGCCGAGCAGGAAGAAGCACAGGACGAACTCGACATCGACTACGGTGGCGACACCATCGAGATCGGCTTCAACGTGACCTACCTGATCGACGCGCTGTCGAACATGGACCAGGACATGGTCAAGCTGGACCTGGCCGACTCGAACAGTTCGGCGCTGTTGACCATCCCCGAGAACGCATCCTTCAAGTACGTCGTGATGCCGATGCGTATCTAGCAGACAGACACCGAAGCGCCTTGCGCACACAGCCCGCGGCCCCCCGCGGGTTTGCGCTTTCAAGAGGCGGCGAATTGAGCTTTTGAGAGCCCGAAAAATCACGTGAATGCCGTGAGAGACAGAGGAATATCCGAATGAGTGCTGAAGAAAACAAGCCCGAAGTGCCGCACACCGAGCCCGTCTACACCCCTGAAGTCCAGGTCGTGCCGCCGGAGGACATCCCAGCCGACACCAGCTACGGCGAAGGCTCGATCACGATCCTCGAAGGGCTCGAGGCCGTGCGCAAGCGCCCCGGCATGTACATCGGCGACACCTCCGACGGCACCGGCCTGCACCACCTGGTGTTCGAAGTGGTGGACAACTCCATCGACGAAGCGCTGGCGGGCCACTGCGACGACATCGTCGTGACCATCCACTCCGACAACTCGATCTCCGTCACCGACAACGGCCGCGGCATCCCGACCGGCGTGAAGATGGACGACAAGCACGAGCCCAAGCGCTCGGCCGCAGAAATCGCGCTGACCGAACTGCACGCCGGCGGCAAATTTAACCAGAACAGCTACAAGGTGTCGGGCGGCCTGCACGGCGTGGGCGTGAGCTGCGTGAACGCGCTCAGCGTGATGCTGCGGCTGGTGGTGCGCCGCGAAGGCAAGATCCACGAGCTCGAGTTCAGCCGCGGCTTCGTGCAGAACCGCCTGCTGGAGACGGTGAACGGCGTCGAAGTCTCGCCCATGAAGATCATCGGCGACACCGACAAGCGCGGCACCGAGGTGCACTTCCTGCCCGACACGCAGATCTTCAAGGAGAACAACGATTTCCACTATGAAATCCTCTCCAAGCGCCTGCGCGAGCTGAGCTTCCTGAACAACGGCGTGCGCATCCGCCTGAAGGACGAGCGCACCGGCAAGGAAGACGACTTCTCCGGCGCCGGCGGCGTGCGCGGCTTCGTGGAGTTCATCAACAAGGGCAAGACCGTCCTGCACCCGAACTCGTTCTACGCCGAAGGCGAGCGCCCGGCCGACACCTACGGCGGCATTCCCGGCACGCACATCGGCGTCGAAGTGGCGATGCAGTGGAACAGCGGCTACAACGAGCAGGTCCTCTGCTTCACCAACAACATCCCGCAGCGTGACGGCGGCACCCACCTCACGGGCCTGCGCGCCGCGATGACCCGCGTCATCAACAAGTACATCGAAGAGAACGAGTTCGCCAAGAAGGCGAAGGTCGAAGTCACCGGCGACGACATGCGCGAAGGCCTGTGCTGCGTGCTGAGCGTGAAGGTGCCCGAGCCCAAGTTCTCGAGCCAGACCAAGGACAAGCTGGTGTCCAGCGAAGTGCGCGCGCCAGTGGAAGACATCGTCGGCAAGCTGCTGACCGACTACCTGCAGGAACGCCCGAACGACGCCAAGATCATCTGCGGCAAGATCGTAGAGGCCGCGCGTGCCCGCGAAGCCGCCCGCAAGGCCCGCGAAATGACGCGCCGCAAGGGCGTGCTCGACGGCATGGGCCTGCCCGGCAAGCTGGCCGACTGCCAGGAAAAGGATCCGGCGCTGTGCGAGGTCTACCTGGTGGAGGGTGACTCCGCCGGCGGTTCCGCCAAGCAGGGCCGCGACCGGAAGTTCCAGGCCATCCTGCCGCTGCGCGGCAAGATCCTGAACGTCGAGAAGGCACGCTACGAGAAGCTGCTCACCAGCAACGAAATCCTCACGATGATCACCGCGCTGGGCACCGGCATCGGCCGCGCCGGCGCGACCACGGCGGGCGGCGGCGCGGACGACTTCAACGTCGCCAAGCTGCGCTACCACCGCATCATCATCATGACCGACGCCGACGTCGACGGCGCCCACATCCGCACGCTGCTGCTCACCTTCTTCTACCGCCAGATGCCCGAATTGGTGGAGCGCGGCCACATCTACATCGCGCAGCCGCCGCTGTACAAGGTCAAGGTCGGCAAGGAAGAGCAGTACCTGAAGGACGGCCCCGCGCTCGACGCCTTCCTGCTCAAGGTGGCGCTGAAAGACGCGCGCATCGAGACCGGCGGTGCCAGCTCGACCACGCTCAGCGGCGACACCCTGGGCGAACTGGCGCGCAAGCACCAGGTGGCCGAGGCCGTCATCGCACGCCTGCGCAACTTCATGGACGCCGAGGCGCTGCGCGCCATCGCCGACGGCGTGGCGCTCGACCTCGACACCACGCCCGCCGCCGAGGCTTCGGCCGTGGCGCTGCAGGCCAAGCTGCGCGAACTCAACACGACCGGCGTGCCGGCCGAGGTGAGCAACGAGTTCGACGCCCGCACCGACAAGCCGCTGCTGCGCATCAGCCGCCGCCATCACGGCAACATCAAGAGCAGCGTGATCACGCAGGACTTCGTGCACGGCGCCGACTACGCCGCGCTGGCCGAAGCCGCCAACACCTTCCGCGGCCTGCTGAGCCCGGAAGGCGCGCTGGTGAAGCGCGGCGAGGGCGAGCGCGCCAAGGAAGAAAAGGTCGACGACTTCCGCCAGGCCATGAAGTGGCTGATCAGCGAAGCCGAACGCGCCACCTCGCGCCAGCGCTACAAGGGCCTGGGCGAGATGAACCCCGAGCAGCTGTGGGAAACCACCATGGACCCCGCCGTGCGCCGCCTGCTGCGCGTGCAGATCGACGACGCGATCGAAGCCGACCGCGTGTTCACGATGCTGATGGGCGACGAAGTGGAGCCGCGCCGGGAGTTCATCGAGCAGAACGCGCTGAGGGCGGCGAATATCGACGTGTAAGCCGGCTGAGAACGCCGGTCGCCGCCAATAGTTGAAGCATGGAGTGGTCGAGGGAAGAGGTCGAAGCGATCGTCGCCGACCATCTCCAGATGCTGACGCTGGAGTTGGCCGACCAGCGCTTCAACAAGTCCGAGCATCGCCGCGCTTTGCAGTCCAGGCTCAGTGAGCGCAGCGAAGCTTCCATCGAGTTCAAGCACTGCAACATCACTGCGGTGTTGCAGGATCTCGGCATGCCGCCTTTGTCAGGGTACAAGCGCCGCGCCAACTACCAGGCGCTCTTGTTCGACGTGGTCGTGAGTCAACTCGATCGGCAATCGGTGTTGGACGAAGCAGCATTGGCGGCCGTCGAACGGCCCGCGATCGAGCCCCCGACGATCGACTTCGCCAAGGTGAAATCCGAGGCGCCGCGGCGCGAGCACGGCGTAGCCGAGCCGCTGCATCCGAGCGCCTTTGTCGGCGTCAAGCGCGACTACCTGGAGCGCGAGGCGCGCAATCGATCCCTGGGTGCCGCCGGCGAAGAGTTCGTCATGCATTTCGAGCACTGGCGTCTTTCGCAATTCGGACAAAAGCAACTTGCGGAACGTATCGATCGCGTCTCCAGCTCCAAGGGCGACGGCCTGGGGTACGACGTGCTGTCTTTCGACACCGACGGCCGCGAACGGTATATCGAGGTCAAGACAACGAGCTTCGGCAGCGATACGCCGTTTTTCGTGTCCCAGCGCGAGTTGGCGCTCTCCAGGCACGAGAGCACCCAGTTCCACCTCTATCGGCTCTTCGAGTTCCGCAAGGCGCCGAAGATGTTCGATTTGGTCGGCAATCTGGCACAACACTGCCAGCTCGATCCGGTGAGCTATCGCGCCGCATTCAACTGAACCTCACCGCTGCTGAGGACACCCCAGCCTGAACTGCCGGTCCCGCGTGCGCTTGCGCTCGTCCCGCAGCCAATCCTGCGAATACGCGCCTTGCGGCTGCCGCCCGATCGCGTCGATCCAGTTGATGTGTTCGGCAAGGCCGCTGCATTCGCCCATTTCGTTCGCCACGTTCTGCGCGACCTGCCTTTCGTACTGGTGCTGTTGCGCGGCGACGGCCGCGTTGTCGCGGATCGAGGCTTCGCGCGCTTGCGGGCTCATGCCGTCGGCGATGTTCACGTCGCGCCGCAGCCGGACCGTCGTGGCGCGCGAGCCTTCGGGGCACGGGCCGTCGGAGTAGGCGGCCTTGCCTGACGGGGTCAGGCACTTGGTCACCTCGAAGGTGTCGGGGCCGGTCGCGCCAGGGGAGGCCACGGGCGGGGAGGGCGCGGGGCGGGCATCCTGAGGGGGCGGCGCGATGCCGGGTGGTACCGCCATCGTCGGCCCGGCGGATTGCTTCTGCGCCCTTTGCTGCGCCAGCAGCCACTCCGCACCCATATAGAACAGGTACACGGCCAGCACGGCCAACGCCAGCCACAGCGCCCAATGGCGATCCGGCTTCGGCCGCAGGCCCTGCTCCCACGCGGTCATCGCCTCGCGGCGTTCGCGCATCGGGTCGTAGTCGTCGTCGGGCTTCATGGGACCGCAGTATCTCCGGCCGCGATGCACCGCCATAGACCTGCCGTGCACCCCGGCGGACTTCGGCGGCAAGGCCTCCCGGAAACAGTCGCATCAGGGTTTGCGTGAGGTCTGTCAGCAAATGTGGCTTGCACGGCCGTCACACGGGCGTCACCAGCTATGAAAACAATAGCATTCACATTCAATCCGAGGATCGTTCCTCGTAAACGCTATATCTAGCCCGACTCTTGCTAAGCAAAATCCTCGTCGGATTTCACGTCACGCAAGATCGAGGACCACACAGCAATGAACCCTTCGCGTCTCCGCCGGCCGCTGGCCGCGCTGGTTTTGGGCGGCACAGCAGCATTCCTCGGGGCCTTCACTTCGGCCCATGCGTTCTCGAACCCACCCATCCAGGTGGCGCAGGGCATCGAATTCATGAGCGGCGGCACCACACGGGACGAAGCCGCGTTCATGGAAATGGTGTCGCCCCGCTGGGCCGCGACCATCGCGCTGGGTGTGAGCGACGGCAAGGGTGCGCAGCAACCCGGCTTTCCCGCCAAGGCACACGTCGAAGTGCGCCAGAAGTACACCGGCCAGGCCGTGATGACCGTGGACTCCCAGGCGCCGTACATGCTCGCGCGCCTGAATCCCGGCGCCTATGACGTGAACGTGACGCTGGGCGGGCTGACGCTGACGCAGTCGCTGGTGGTGATTGCCGGCGTGCCGGCGCGCGCTTCGTTCGTGTGGCCGTCGAACTTCGACATGGCCTCGGTCGCGCCGCCGCTGCCGCAGGCGCTGGCGCAGACCGCCTCGGCCACCCGTTGAAAAACCGGCGCACGGCTGTGGCCGTTGCGTCCTCGGTCAGCCTTTCCTAAGTCGCGCGCCGCACAGTGGCGCTGTGGTTTCTCGCCACTACGAACAGGAAAGGACCCAGACCATGACCTCCCGCTTTTCATCGCGCATGCGGCCCGTGGCGGCCGCGATGCTTTGCGGCGCCGTTCTGCTCGGCGCGTTCTCGCCGGCGCAGGCCGCGATGAACCCGCCGATCTACATGACGCACGGCGTCGAGTACATGAGCGGCGGCATCGGCAGTGACGAAGCGCAGCTGATGGAAACTGTGCTGCCGCGCTGGCCCGCCAGCTTCGAGTTCGCGATCAAGGACCACAAGGGCGCCGATTTCGCCGCCAATGTGCACGTTACCGTGCGCGACAGCAGCGGCGTGGCGCTGCTCGACAACGTGGTGTCGGGCGGCCCGTTCATGGTGGCCCGGCTCGACCCGGGCAACTACGAGGTCGAGGCCCGCCTCGGCAACCAGGTGCTGAAGCAGCAGCTGCGCGTGCCGCAGGGTGCCTCCGCCAAGGCCACCTTCGTCTGGCCGGCGGGCACCGACATGGCTTTGGCCGGCACGCGCACGGTGCAGTAAGGCGTGAAAACGGGCGCCGGCAGCGCATGCCGCCGGCGCGCGTTGGCAAGCTCCATGTGAGCCACAACGCCCGCTATCCGGGCGCCTCTCGCTATAGAAAAAATAGCGGTGGTGGCGCCCTTGGGCGTCTTGAATGCGCGGCATGCGCCTTGCAGATGGTGTATCCCGGGCGATGCCCGACCCCATTGCCCCGATGCCGATCCGTCCCCTGAGCGCGCTGACCGCGTTGCTCCATGTCTACATTGCGCTGCGCCTGCTGCCCGCGCTCGCCGTGCTCACGCCCGCATGGCCGCTGGCGCTGCTTGCGCTGGTGGTCTCGGCGGTGACGATTCCGCTGCCTTTCCTGTCGCGCCGCATCGAGCGCAACGCGTCGATGGGCGAGGCGGTCAAGTGGATCGGGCTGATCAGCATGGGCTGGTTCTCCTCCATGTTCGTGCTGACGCTGGTGCGCGACGCGGGCCTGCTGCTCACCTGGCTGGCCGGCGCATTGGGCGGCGTGCAGGTGCAATGGAACACGCTGCGCCCATGGACCGCGCTGGCGGTGCTGGCCGTGGCCACGGCCACGTCGGCGATCGGTTTTCTGAATGCGCGGCGCACGGCCAGCGTGAAGCGTGTCGACGTGCCGATCCGCGGCCTGCCGCAGGCGCTCGAGGGCTTCACGATCGCGCAGCTCAGCGACATCCATGTCGGGCCGACGATCAGGAGCGGGTACATCCAGCGCATCGTGGAGGCGGTCAACCGGCTGGGCGCCGACACCATCGCCATCACCGGCGACCTGGTGGACGGCAGCGTGCCGGAACTGCGCGAGCACATCGCGCCGCTGGCCGGGCTCCGTGCGCGGCACGGCACCTTCGTGGTCACCGGCAACCACGAGTACTACGCGGGCGCGCATGCCTGGATCGACGAGTTGCGCCGCCTGGGCCTGAAGGTGCTGCTCAACGAGCATGTGGTGCTGCAGACGCGCAATGTGCGCGGTGCCCAGACCGATGAAGAGCTGTTCGAAAGCGCGCTGGTGCTGGCGGGCGTGACCGACTTCACCGCCGGGCATTTCGACGCGGCCCATGCCAGCGACCCGCACCTGGCGTTGCACGATGCGCCCCCGTTGGTGCACACCCGCGTGCTGCTGGCGCACCAGCCGCGCAGCGCGCCGCTGGCGGCCGCGGCCGGCTACCAGCTCCAGCTGTCGGGCCACACGCACGGCGGCCAGTTCTTTCCGTGGAATCTCTTCGTGCCGATGCAACAGCCTTTCACGGCGGGCCTGCATCGCCTGCACGACATGTGGGTCTACGTGAGCCGGGGCACCGGCTACTGGGGCCCGCCGAAGCGCTTTGGCGCGCCCTCCGAGATCACGCTGCTGACGCTGGTGCCCGCGGCCGCCTGAGCGGCTTCGATCGATCAGTCGGGGCTGGATTCGAGCTCTGCCAGGCGTCGCGCGTTCGACGTGGCGGCCGCGCGAATCGGCTCCAGGCCTTCGCGAGCGATGTGCACCGCCATGTCGGACAGTTCGCTCGCCGCGCTCACCGTGCCGGCGGCCGACTGCACCAGCGCATCTCCGTGCACCGCCGCCTGTGCCGGCGTGACGCTGCCTGCCAGCGAGAAGAACGCCGTGGTGCTCTGCACCCACTGCTGCAGCACGCGGCTGGCCAGCGAGAGGTGGCTGCTGTGCCACTGCTTCGCCATCGCGATGCCCGACTCGCTCGCGGCGGCGAGCTTTTCGCGGCCCATGAGCTGGAATTCCGCCAGGTCGGCCGGGCTGGGCGCGAGCCCCGCCTTGGCGATGCGTTCAGTGCGCATGCGGATCACGGAGCCGGAGGACAGCAGCATCTCGTTGGTCTTGAGTGCCAGGTCGAACCACTGCATGAGCGGATGGACCAGGCCGGGAGTGGTTGTGAGAGACGACGACATGGTGGGGTTGTGCGCGCGAACGCTTGGAGGAAGTCGAACCACTATAGGCCTCGCGAGCCGAAATTGCTGCAGTGCAACATGACGAAGTCCGTTTTGTTGACCAAGTCCTACTTTCGGACGTGGAAATTACGCGCTGGACGGATGCAGAGGCGCCGGGAAATTGATCATCCGGCTGTCATATCCCACTCTCCGCGCAAGAAAACCACATCATGAGATTGCACGCATCCACGCCCCTCCGGGCCGCCGTGTTCGCAGCTTCATTCGGGCTGCTGGGCTCGGCGGCCCATGCATTCGACGACAACACGCGCGGCATCTACTTCGACCTCGGCCATGCCGCGCATGGCCAGAAAGGCGATGCCGACGCGGCCACGGTGGGCATGGTGCTGCCGTGGGCACCGGGCCAGGCGGTGCAGCAGGGGCCGCTCACGCGCTACTGGGATGTTTTCCTGAGCCAGTGGAGCGCGCCGGGGCTGAACAACGACGGGCGCCGCAGCTACACGCAGATCGGCGCCATCTACACGCTGCGCTACCGCTTCGGCGACGGCGGATCGCCCTGGTTCGCCGAAGGCGGCGTCGGCGCGACGCTGATGGACCGGATCTACCGCACGCCCGACCGCAGCTTCAGCACCGCTTTCCAGTTCACCGAAGTGCTGGGCATCGGCCGCAGCTTCGGCGAGAAAGGTGCGCACGAGGTGTCGCTGCGCGTGCAGCACTTCTCCAACGCGGGCATCAAGAAACCAAACCCCGGCGAGACCTTCCTGCGCCTGCGCTACGCCTACCGCTTCTGAAGCCGCCGCCGCGCGCGCACTTCCGTCACGAGATAGCCGAGCGTCGCCACCGTCAGCGGCAGCAGGTAATAGAGGCCCCGATAGGCCAGCAAGGCGCCGAGCAACGTGGCCTCCGGCACCTGGTGGGCCAGCAGCGCCACGAACACCGCCTCGAGCACACCGAGCCCCGCCGGCACGTGCGTGACCACGCCCGCCACCGCCGCCACCAGCAGCACCGCCAGCACGTGCGGATAGCCGACCGCGCCCTGCAGCAGGAACCAGATAACGCCACCGATCAGCGACCAGTTGGCGCACGACATCGCCAGCTGCAGCAGCGCCATGGCGAGCCCCGGCGTCCTGAACGCATGGCCGCGTATGCGCCACACGCGGCCCCTTGCAAAGGCGCACACCAGCACATAGGCCGCGGCCAGCACCAGAAGCGCCGCGCCCAGGATGCGCAGGCCGTCGTTGCCGATCTTCCAGCCGGGCGGCAATGACAGCGGCCAGAAGCAGAAGGCGACGCCCGCCACGAGCAGGTAGCCGATCCAGTTGGTCAGCATGCTGAAGCCCAGCACGCGCGTGATGGTCTCGTTGCCCAGCCCCAGCCTCGAATAGAGCCGGTAGCGGAACGCCACGCCGCCCACCAGCGAACCCAGGTTGAGATTGAAGGCGTAGCTGATGAAGGTCACGCCCATCACCGTGCCGGTGCCCAGCCGGTGCCGCGTGAGGTGCCGCCCCAGCAGGTCGTATGTGCTGTAGAGCACGAAGCTGCAGGCCGCGATTGCGCCGGCCGCGAGCAGCGTGGTGGCGGGCAGCGCGCGGATCGCGTCGAGGACGTCGTCCCAGTCGATGGTGCGCGCCTGCCGCACCAGCAGCCACGCGATCAGCGCGAAGAAGCCCCACGCCGCGGCACGGCGTACCCAGGGCCACCAGGACTGCCGGGACAGGGCCATCGTGCTCATGCGTGCATCCGGCCGCGGCTCAGGCGGCTTCCGTCTGCGTTGCGCCGCCGGTCGGCTGGCTGGTGCCGGTGTCCCGGCGGCTGGCCAGCTCGATGGCTTCGGCCGGCGTCAGGCGCGGCACGTGGCGCGGCAGCCGGCCCAGCAGCGCCGGATACCAGCGCAGGATGTGGAAGACGAAGAAGCTGCGCACCAACCGCCAGCCGCTCCATTCGCTCGCCAGGTCGGCCGCGTCGATCTTCTTGCAGCTGTGCTGCATGAGATGGTCCAGCCGTTCCCACAGCACGCCGTTGAAGGCCCGGTCGCGCACGATCACGTTCGACTCGAGGTTGAGCGAAAGGCTCAGCGGATCGAGGTTGCTCGAACCCACGGTGCTCCACTTGTCGTCCATGAGCGCGACCTTGCCGTGCAGCGGGCGGTCGCAGTACTCGTAGATGCGCACGCCCGCGTGCAGCAGGTGGTGGTAGAGCATGCTCGCCGCCGTCTTGACGATCGGCATGTCGGGCTCGCCCTGCAGTATCAGCCGCACATCCACGCCGCGCCGCGCCGCGCGCCGCAGCTCCTTGATGAGCCGGTAGCCCGGAAAGAAGTATGCGTTGGCGATCACGATGCGCTCGCGCGCCGCACGGATGGCGGCGCGGTACTGCCGCTCGATGTCGTTGGTGTGGCGGCGGTTGTCGCGCGTGACGAACATCGCGTCGGCCTGGCCGGCCGCCGCGTGCTCGACAGCCGGTGCCTGCCGCAGCCGGCGGCGGAACCAGCCCGCGCCCTTGCCGCCGAGCGCGATGGCGCGCAGCACGAACTGGTGGATCTCGGCCACGATCGGCCCGTGCAGCTCGACCGCGTAGTCCTGCTTGGCCTTGGGGCCGAAGTCGAGCAGGTGGTCCGCCGAATAGTTGATGCCGCCGACGAAGGCGCGCTCCCCGTCGATCACCACGATCTTGCGGTGCATGCGGCGGAACACGTTGAGCCGCTTGCCCAGAAACCGCTGGCCGGGGTCGAACACGCGCACCTTCACGCCGGCCGACGTGAGGCCTTCGATGAACTCGCGCGACAGGTCGGGCGAACCGAAGCCGTCGATCATCAGGTCGACCTTCACGCCGCGCAGCGCGGCCTCGCGCATGGCGGCGTGCAGCTGCAGGCCGACCTTGTCCTCGAACAGGATGAAGGTCTCGACGATGGCTTCGCGCTTCGCCTGCCGGATGGCCTCGAACACGCGCGGGAAGAACTCCTCGCCGTTCTCGAGCAGCTCCACGCGGTTGCCGCCGGTCCAATGGTTGTTGTTGTTCATGGCAGTAGTGCTCAAAGATCGATGTCCGCCACCAGCGGGGCGTGGTCCGACAGGTGCGACCAGGGCCGGCGCGGCAGCACCACGGGCGCATGCACGCCCGCGTTGCGCACGTAGATGCGGTCCAGCGGCAGCATCGGAAAACGTGCCGGAAAGGTACGCGCCGCGCGGCCGTGGGCATGCACGAACACCTCGCGCAGCGACGCGCCTTTTTCGAGCACGGCGTGCGCGCGGCCGCGCCAGTCGTTGAAGTCGCCGGCCACGATCAGCGGCGCGTCGGCGGGCACTTCGTCGCGCACGATGTGGCAAAGCAGCTCGAGCTGCTGCTGGCGGTGCGCCTCGGCCAGGCCGAGGTGCGCGCAGATCACGTGCACGTCGACCACCCGTGCCGGCAGGCGCAGCACGCAATGCAGCAGGCCGCGCTTCTCGGGCCCGCTCACCGATACGTCGTGGTTGCGGAAATGCACGATGGGAAACTTGGAGAGCACCGCGTTGCCGTGGTGCCCCTTGGGGTACACCGCGTTGCGCCCGTAGGCGAACTGCGGCCACATGCTGTCGGCCAGGAATTCGTAGTGCGGCGCCTCGGGCCAGTTGCTCACCTTGCGCGAGTGGCGCGAATGCGTGCCCAGCACTTCCTGCAGGAACACCACGTCCGCGCCCACGGTGCGGACCGCGTCGCGCAGCTCGGGCAGGATGAACTTGCGGTTGAGCGCCGTGAAGCCCTTGTGGGTGTTCACGGTCATGACCTTCAGCGAGACGGGCGCGGAGCCGGGGGAAGAGGAAGACATCGTTGACCGGGTTGTACGTTGCCCGGCGCGCGCCGACTGTAGGAACGCGCCACCTTCTTCCGAACCCTTCGCGCGCGGGCGGCGGGCTCCTACAGCCACGCCTGCCACACCCCCACAACGCACCAATCTGGTGGCTCCTACGGTGGGTTCCAGGGCTTGAGGCAACGGCCCTTCGTTTTCATCCACCGATACAGAGACAGACAAGCCACAAGGAGCAAACACCATGAAGCAAGCCATCTTCCACGCCACCGTTCTCGCCGCCCTGCTGGGCGCCGCGGGCATCGCCCAGGCCCAGGCCACGTCCATCCCCGCGCAGCCGGACCCATCGGTCGGCGGCCAGGCCAGCACGATGACGCCCGCGGGCGTCGCCAATCCGCCCCAGCGGCCGGACAACACGATGCCTGCGTCGCGCGAATCGGTGAAGGCCGAAGCCCGCGTGCAGAACCGCAACAACGCCAACAGCATGGTGCCCAAGGGCGAGGCGACCACCACGGTCAACCACCAGCCCAACGCCATGCCGCAGCCGACCGGCGAGATGTCGCGCGCCGAAGTCAGCCAGACCGGCCGCAAGGTCAAGCCGCAGTTCGGCCAGAAGGGCGAGCGCCCGGACGTCGTGACCAACCCGACGGACAAGACCGGCACGCCGAAGTAATTTCCTCCTGGCCGCAGCCTCGCGGCTTCAAGAACGAAAAAAAGCCCGCAGCGCTTTCACGCTGCGGGCTTTTTTTTGTCGACGGCGATCAGCTCTTGGCGGGCGCCTGGCCGTGATGGCCGTCCGGGCCGCCACGGTGCCAGCGATGGCCGCCCATGTGCGCGGTCTCGGTGTCGAAGGTCTTCTGCTGCTCAGGCGAGAGCGTGGCGTAGAAGGTCTTCGTGGCGTCGGCGCGCTTGGCGAACATGGCGCTGCGTTCGGCCTGGCGGGCCTGCATGCGCTCCAGGCGCTGCGGCGTGGTCAGCTTGGCGAACTCGGCGCGGTCCATGTGCGGACGCGGGCCGGCGGGCGGCTGCGTCGCGGTGGTGTACGCGCTCCATGCGCCTTCCTGGGCCGAGCTCAGCTTGAGCTTTTCCTTCAGGGCAGCGAGGCGCTTGGCACGGTGCTCCTTCATGCGCTCCATGCGCTGTGCGGGATCCATGCGCTTGTGCTGCGCCTTGGGCGCTGCGGCGGTGTCGGCCTGGGCCACCGCGGCGCTGGGTGCGGTGGGGGCGGCCGGCGCTTGAGCGAAGGCGCCCGAAGAGGCGAGGGCTGCCGAACCCAGCAGGCTGGCCCAGACGATGCGTTGGCGAAGAGAAATCATGAGAAGTGCTTCCTTTCAAGAAGCCCGCCGCCGATGGGCAGCAGGTGAGATGAAGTGTGGAAGACCTCTGTATCGCGACCGTTAGTCCGGCGTGAGCTTGCGTAAAGAATGGTGAACCGGCCCCAGTGGCGCCCAGGGGCACGCGGCCTACTTGGGCCTCGGACGCTTCAGGCCCCGGTCCGGCGCCTCCAGCTTGCCCGCGCGCAGTTCGCCCACCGCCCGTGCGACGGCACGCGCCACGTTGCGCACTTCTTCCTGCATGTCGGCGTCGGCGTCGAGCGTGTCGTGGCTGGTGGCGTAGGGCTCGTAGTAGCCGATGTAGCGGTCCAGCCGCGCCTGCGCGCCGGCGTCGATCAGGCCCATCCAGTCGAGCCAGTCGCAGAGGTTGCGGCGCAGGCTTTCGATGCCGGCCACGTCGCCGTGCACCACTACGCCATACGCCCGGCCGTCCAGGTGCTTGGGAAAGCCCCAGCCCTCGAGTTCCAGCGCCTTGGCTTCCTCCGGCTTCTTGCCGTGGGTGCTGGTGGGGTCGGGGTTGCCGCCGTCGGCGCACACCAGGCGGTCGATCATGAGCTTCAGCGGGCTGCTGGCCTGGTACCAGTGCGTGGGCGTGAGCAGCACCACGCCATGCGCGGCCACCCAGCGTTCGTAGATCTCGTTCATCCAGTCGCCGGTCTGGCGCAGCGAGTGGTTGGGGTAGCAGCTGCAGGGCCAGTGGCACAGCGGCATGGCGGTCGACGCGCAGGCCTTGCACGGGTGGATCTGCCGCCCGTATTCGGAAGTGACGAGGCTCAGGTCGAGCATGTCGGTCTCGATGCCGCTGCCTTCGAGCACCTCCTGTGCGAGCTGCGCGAGGCGCCATGTCTTCGACACCTCGCCGGGGCAGGTGCCGTCGTTGCGCGGCGAGCCGTTGATGAGCAGCACGCGCGATCGCGTCTGCGGCGAGCTCCATGCGGCCTGCGCAGCGTCGATGCGGGCCTTGGCTTCGAGCCAGTCGACGGACAGGTCGTAGTCGGGGTCTGCGTAGCCGGGCCCGGCCTTGCGCGTGACCGGCGCCTTGCGGCCTTCCTCGTAAGCTTCCCAGGCGATCAGCTCGATGCGCTGGAGCGAGGCGGCCTCGGCCTGGAAGGCCGGGTCCTGGAACGGCTGCATGAAGCGGTCGTGGAACTGGGCGCGCTGCAGCTTGTCGGGCGCCTGTCCCTTCCTGATCGTGGGTGTCTTGGTGGGCATGGGCGCAATCTAGGCGGCGAGCGCGGCAAGCCGCATCCGCGCCTGATGCCGTTTTTCGGTAGGTGGGCGACTACAGCCCGGCGCCCGTCAGCCGAGCTTGCCGTTCTGGAAGTCGTGCACCGCCTGCTTGACCTGCTCCTGCGTGTTCATCACGAAGGGGCCGTACTGCGCGATGGGCTCGTGCAGCGGCTTCCCTGCGATCAGCAGTGCGCGCGCGGGGCTGTGGTTGGTCGCGCCCGCGCGCAGCACCACGCCGTCGCTGCCCGCGTCGTTCGCCAGGATGGCCATGCGGCGCGTCGGTATCTCGCTGCCGGCGATCCACAGCGATTCGCGGAAGACGTAGACCAGCGCGTTGTGGTCGTCAGGCAGCGGCTGCGCGAACTCGGCGCCGGGCGGCAGGGTGATGTCCAGGTACAGCGGCTCTGTGTGCTCGCGGCGCACCGCGCCCTCGATGCCGTGGCTCGCACCCGCGATCACCCGCACGTGCGCGCCGCCGGTGGTTGTGAATTCGGGGATCTCTTCGCTCTGGATGTCGCGATACCAGGGCTCGCGCATCTTGTCCTTGGCGGGCAGGTTGAGCCACAACTGGAAGCCTTCCATCAGGCCTTCTTCCTGCTCGGGCAGTTCGCTGTGCACGAGGCCGCGGCCGGCGGTCATCCATTGCACGCCGCCGTTCTCGAGCAGGCCTTCATGGCCGGCGCTGTCGCGGTGGCGCATGCGGCCCGCGATCATGTAGGTCACGGTCTCGAAGCCGCGGTGCGGATGGTTGGGAAAGCCGCCGATGTAGTCGCCCGGGTTGTCGCTGCCGAAGGCGTCGAGCATGAGGTAGGGGTCGAGCCGCTTCTGCAGCGGCTGCTGCAGCACGCGGGTGAGCTTCACGCCGTCGCCATCGCTGGTGGAAACACCGGCCACGATGTGGTCGATGCCGCGCGGCGTGGCGACGGGATCGGTGGGGTGGTTGGCGTGGTGGTTGGCGTTGGTCATGCGCCCATGTTGGCACTAACGCGCGCCCGGCGCCACCCGGGGCGCTGTCAGCCCCCCGGAGCCCGATCCCATTGCCGCGGCCGCCAGTAGCGGTACTGCCAGCGGGTTTCGAACCCCGCGCGCCTGTACAGGGCCAGTGCCGGCGGGTTCGCCGCATCGACCTGCAGGAACACCCGCTCGAAACCGCGCGACATGGCCGCCTGCGCCAGGCCGGCCAGCACGCGCCCTGCCAGTCCCCGGCCGCGCTGCGCCTGGTCGGTGCGCATGCCGTGCACGCTGCACCAGCCGTGGCCGAACGCCATCGCGCCGGCGGCCAGGGTGCGGCCGCCTTCACGCACGCTGGCATACAGCGTGCCCTTGGCGCGCGAGAGGGTGCGCACGCGATGCGCGCCGTCCACCGGATCGAAGCCCTCGCCGAGGAACAGCGCCGCCCAGGCGTCGTCGGGCGCCGTGTCGACATCGGCCGGCGCGCCGCGGCCCTCGGCCACCTGCAGCATTCGCGGCGTCGAGCCGAGCTGCACCAGCGTCGGGTTGTCGCTGGCGTAGTGGCGCCGCTCCAGCTCGGCGCGCAGGCCGTCGAAGCAATCCGCGTCGGCCAGGCGCAGCAGCGGCACGGCCTGACGGCTTTCGTAGCGGTCTTCTATGCGGTCGAGGGTGGCCGCATCGACCGCGCCCCGGTGCAGCGGCACGGCGGACCTGGCGCGATTGACCGTGCCCTCGGCAAAGGGCAGCAGCCAGCCGTCGAGCTCTTCGGTCAGGTCGGGCGCCACCGCCGATACGGTGGCGCGTTCGATGGCTTCGATGTCGGTGTCTGGAATCGGGTTCATGAGGTTCATTGCGTGACGGCCTCGGGCGCCGTGAACTTCGCCGCGGCCACGCTCTTGAGCAGTGCCTCGCGCTGGTTCCGGCTGATGCCGCGGATGCTTTCGGCAACCCACTTGGTGCGGTCGGCGTCGATGTGGCCGTCGCGCCGCCACTGCTCGAGCACGGCCTGCGGCTTGTGCAGCATGGCCGCGAGCCACACGGCCTGCGCCGGCTCCAGCGTGCGCGCGCTGCGCTTGAAGTAGCGCCGCGCCGCGGCTTCGGCGCCGCAGATGCTGCCGCCCCAGGGCGCGTTGTCGAGGTAGAGCTGCAGGATGCGGGCCTTGCCCAGCGTCTGCTCCATCTCGACCGCGTAGAGCATCTCGCGCAGCTTGCGTTCGGCGGTGCGGTCGCTGCCCGTCACCAGCAGCTTGGCCAGCTGCTGCGTGAGGGTGCTGCCGCCGCGCTTGGTCTGGCCCGGCTTCTGGTTGTTGTCGATCGACGCGAGGATCTCGGTCAGGTCGTAGCCGGCATGGGTGAAGAAGCGCTGGTCTTCGGCGGCTACCACCGCGCGCGCCAGCCAGCTGTCGTTGGTCAGCCTGGCCGACGGGCCGCAGCTGGTGCGCGCATTGAGCATGGCCTCGGTGCCGAGTCCCTCGACGGTGAACTGGCTGATGGTCGGCTGCACCGCGAACGTGGCCTCGGGCAGCTGCAGTTGCCCGTGCAGCGCCAGCGTGCCGCCGATGCGCGCGCTGCGCAATTCGGGCAGCGTGGGCACCAGCACCGCATACCAGCGGGCGATGGGCGCGTCTTCGACTTTGGCGCTGAGCTGCAGATTCCTTGGCGAGAGCTTGCCTTCCCAGCGGCCGTGCAACCGGGTCGTGTCGGTGCTCTCGGGCGTGGCTTCGAAGGTGCCGCTGAGGGTGTTGCCGTCGCGCTTGACGGTGGCCACCAGCCGCTCGACCCTGATCGGCTGGGTGCCGAGCGCCGGCACCTCGGCGCTGCAGGGCGTGCATTGCATCTCGAGCAGTTCCCCGGCCGGCTTCCAGGCAAAGCGCACGGCGCCGGCGCGGGTGTCGAACGAACGCCCGTCCAGGTAGGGCGCAAACCACGGCGAGGTGGCCACGCGCAATGCGGTGGGCACGCCGATCTCGAAATTCAGCGGACCGGCCTTCACCGTGGTGCTCCATTCGCCGGCAGCCGGCGCAAGCGCCAGCTTGACTATCAAAAAGATAGCAACACACGCCGTGATGACAAGGGCCATCAGGCTGAAAAGCACAATTCGCAGGGTCTTCTTCACAGGCTCGTTTCTCAGATCGGTCTGGTCACGGTGACAGCTTGCCACGGTCCATGCGATTGGCCGCTGGCCGCTGCCCAGTACCAGCTTGAAGTGTCTGTGAAAGCCGTGCCCCGGGCGTCGACGATGCGCTCGCAAACACGGATTTTTTGCGCGCCGTGCCGTTGCGCAACAAAACAGCGCCACAGGCGCTCCTGCGCATCGCGTTCCAGCCGGGCCTGCTCGATGCGGTAGCCCAGCGCGCGGTAACAGTCGGCCGCCGGATGCAGCATGCGCGTGGGCTGCTTCACCTCGCGCATCACCAGGGTCTGCGTGCCGTCGGTCATGCGGCCGATGGCGCCCGGAAAGCTGTCCGCGAAGCGCTGCTCCACGTCGCTCAGCGCCAGCGGGCGCAGCGGCACGCCGTCCCACTGGCGGGGCCATTCGTGCGACGCGGCCAGGGCCGCCGGCTCGGCCGGCGCACGCAATGCCGCGCCGGCCGACCACAGCATGCACAGCAGCATCGCCAGCGCGAAGGCCGACTTGTGGCCGATGCGGTTGATGAAATGGTTGGCGAGCCAGCGCTCAAAGAACGGTGTCGACACGGCGGCCTCCTTGGGTGGTGATCAGGCCCGGGATGGGTTGTCCGGCAGGTTCGGCCACGTGGCGCTCCGGCACCATCAGGCGGGCGATGGCGGCGCACACGACGGCGAGCACCGCCAGGCCCAGCGCGTTGTGCGCCCAGCCCGCCAGCGGATGGCCGGCGCCTTCGAAGGCGATCAGCACGCTGTTGCGCGCGATGTTCCCGGCCAGCACCAGCAGCCCGACCATCGGCAGGCGGCGCAGGAAGGCCTGGTCGCCGCGGCGCGCCCAAAGTGCGACGGCACAGGCCGTGAAGTAGCCGAGCCAGACCATCTGAACGCCCGAGCAGGGCGCATCGACGATCACGAGGCGGCCGTCGACCATCAGGCTGGTGCCTTCGCGCATCACCTCGAAGCCGGGCGCGAGCAGCCAGCGGCTCGCCTCGGCCGTGACCACCCGCAGCGGATAGCCCGCATAGAACTGGAGCGACGACAGCAGCGGCAGCGCCAGCACCGCGAGCCCCGCCACCGGCAACCTGCCCACGTTGCGCGGCAGGAACGCCAGCAGCCCGCAGGCCAGCGCCAGCACGGCTACGAGACCCGCCGCCAGCGGCGGCAGCGCGGGCAGCGCACCTATCCCGGTGCGCAGCAGGGTCGCGAGCACCGTGCCCGCGCCGGCAAGCACGAGCCAGCCCAGCCGCGGCGAGGCGCGCAGCTCGCGCCGGCTGTTCCAGGTCAGCGCGGCCAGTGCGACCAGCGCCAGCAGGCCCAGCGGATCGTCGGAGCCGTCGCGCATCCGCTGGACCATCCAGGCCCACGTCGGCATCAGCGCCAGACATTGAAGGCCGAGCCAGCCGGCGGCCGGTGCGCGGTCGATGAGGATGCCCCAGTCGACGATGCGCGGGTGGCGATGGGCAAGTGCTGCCAGAGACATTCTTTTCTTTCTTGGTGGTTCAGGCGTCCAGCGCGTTCAGGCGGTGAAGCGGCGCGCGTCGTTGCGGCGGGCCCGGCGGCGCAGCATGGCGAGCATCGACAGCACGACCGCGATGGCGCCCAGCGTCTCGGGTTCGGGCGTGCTCGGCACCTCGGCGCCGAGCGCCAGTTCGCTCACGCCTTGCGGAAGGGGCAAGGGCTGGTTCACGTCCACGCTGTTCTGCGGCGCCACATTGCGCACCACCTTGTCGACGGCAATGAAGCTCGTGTACTGGGTGAGCAGGCTGTACTTCAGGCCCAGTTCGGTGATGCGGTCCTTGAAGGCCGTGCCGCCTTCCAGCGTTTCCTGGTCGCTCAGGCTCTGGATGCGGTGGCGCGCCCACAGCGTGCGCAGCGCCGCCGTGTCCTGGCGGGTGCGCTCGTCGATGCGCACTTCCTGCCGATAGGGGCCGCTGGCGCCCTGGCCTTCGATGATCACGCGGCCTTTTGCCTGCCCGCTCGAATCCGCGCGCCACTTGCCGAACACGATCACCGGGCGTTCGCCGAGCACGTCGGGCAGGGCCTGCGGCTCCACGTCGTACACGTCGAGTCCGCCGAAGGTCGCCTTCACGTTCGTGAGCACCGGCGACTCGACCATGCGGCGAAAACGCGCCGCCTGCTCGGGTGCCTGGATCGGGTCGGTGATGATGAAAGGCTCGCCCATGCCGGCGCGCGCAATGCCTTCCATCAGGCTGCGGTTCACCGACGATCCGATGCCGAAGGCGAACACGTTGGCCTTCGACAGGTTCTTGCGCACCAGCTCGAAGGCTTCGCGCTCGACCGTCACGTAGCCGTCGGTCACGACCACCACGGTGCGCGACACCTTGTCTTCCTTCGGCTCGGCATACACGCGCTTGAGCGCCGGAATCAGCTCGGTGCTGCCGCTGCCGCCGTAGTTCTGGATGGTGGCCAGCGCCTGCTCGATGTTGGCGCGCGTGGCCGGCACCGACTTGGGCGAGAGCATCTTGTTGCTGCCCGAGAACAGCAGCACGTTGAAGGTGTCGCTCGGGCGCAGGCCGCCGATCAGGCGCTCGAGCACCGTCTTCGCGGTGTCGAGCGGAAAGCCGTGCATGGAGCCCGAGATGTCGACCACGAAGATGTAGTCGCGCGGCGAAATGGCGCTGGCGGCCACGGCCTTGGGCGGCTCCACCATCGCGAGGAAGAAGTTCTCGGCGTTCTCTCCCTGGCCCTTGTAGAGCATCAGGCCCGATTCGATCTTTTCGCCGGCCAGGCGGTAGTCGAGCACGAAGTCGCGGTTGTCCGCGGGGCGGCCGTCGGCGGTGAGCACCACGTCGGCGTGCCTGTCTTCGTCGCTCTTCTTCACGTCGACGGTGTGCGTGGTCGAGCGGATTTCCTTCAGGCCCATCGGCGTGTCGATGCTGGCCTTGAGCTTGAAGCTGGTGCCGCTCGCCGCGCCTTGCGCGAGCGTGGGCTGCGCCACCCACTTGGCCTGCGCGCTGGCCGACTGCGGACTGTTGTAGCGCGGACCCACCACGGTCGGGAACACGAACTCGTAGTTGCCCGACTGCGGCACCAGCAGTTCGGTGTAGCGCAGCTCCACCTTCACGTCGTCGCCCGGCATGATGTTGGCGACGTTCATCTGGAACACGTTGGGCAGGTGCTGCTCCAGCAGCGCGGCGGTCTTGCCTTCTTTCTTGGCGGTGTCGTATTCGATCTGCGCCTGCTGCTTCTCGCGGATCTGCGCGGTGACGAGCCGGTCGGCCAGCCGCACGTTGAGGCCGCTCACTGCCGCCTTGGTCGAACCGGGGAAAACATACTTGGCCTCGATGGCGCGCGTGCCTTCGTTGCGATAGGTCTGCGTGACCGTCACGTCGGCGATCACGCCCGAGATCTTCACGGCCACCTCGGTGCCCTTCAGGGGCAGGCGGTCGACCGAGGGGTCGTCGCTCTTGACGAAGAAATACGGGCTCTCTGTCTTCAGGCGCGGGCCGGCGGGCGCTTCCTGCGCATACACCGGGCGCGCGCTCAATGCGACGAAGCCCACGGTCGCCAGGCTCACGGTGGCGAGCCAGAGCCAGCGGCCGGGGCGTGGGGTGGTGGGGGCGTTCATGGCGGTGTCCTTGTCCGTGCGAACTTGCACGGGACTGAATGTCGACACCGCGCGAGAAGCCAGTTGGAAGGCTCTTTGAAGTCGAAAAAGCCGGTTTCCCGCTGTGTGAAGTCTGTGTGAAGGCAAGCGCGCAAGGTGCTTCACACGGCCTTCGGGTCGCGCGGAGAGCATCGCCGCTTCACCGATACCGACGAGGAGAGAAAAAAATGCTTCAGTTGTTGAAGGCCCTGCAGAGTTCGATGCTGGTCAAGGTGGCCGGCCTGTTCTTCCTGCTGTTACTGCTGTGCATTCCGCTCGCGGAGATCGACTCGATCAACCGCGAGCGCGGCGAGAGCCAGCGCGAAGCGGGCCGCGAGCTTGCCGCCACCTACGCCGGCCGCCAGACGGTGGTCGGCCCCCTGCTGCTGGTGCCCTATGTCGAGCGCTGGATGGAGCCGCTGCGCAACGCGCAGGGCAAGGTGATCGGCCAGGAGCCACGCAGCAAGGAAATGGCCCACGTGGTGTTCCCCGACAAGCTGCACATCGAAGGCACGATGGCGCCGCAGGAGCGCTACCGCGGCATCTTCAAAATCCCGTTCTACACGCTGAACGCCACGCTCGGCGGCGGCTTCGCGGCCTTCGACCCGAAGGCCATCTCGCACAGCGAAGCCGATTCGAAGATCGAGTTCAAGGCCCCGTTCATCGCCTTCAACGTGAGCGACCTGCGCGGCCTCGACGGCTCGCCCACGGTGGTGATGGCCGGCGAGGCGCTTCGCTTCAGGCAGCGCGTGCCCGGCCTGGCCGACGACGCCTGGTTTGCCGACGGCATCCACGCACCCGTCACCGGTGCCGCGCTTGCCGCATGGCAGGCCGGCACGCCGGTCGCCTTCGAAATGAAGATCGGCCTCGTCGGGCAGGACACCCTGGCCATTGCGCCCATTGCCGAGGAAACGACCGCGCATCTCACCTCGCCCTGGGCCCATCCGAGCTTCGGAGGCCGCTTTCTCGCGGCCGAGCGCAGCGTGACGCCGCAAGGCTTCGACGCGCACTGGCGTGTGTCGTCGCTCGTCACCTCGGCGCGCGAGCAGGTGCGTTCCGGTCTTTCGGGCCGTGGCGGCCCCGCCGACGGCAACACGGCGGACGTGGCCGGCGCGAACGCCACGGTCGCCGGCATGAACATGCCGCGCCGCAATATCAGTCCGCTGCAGACCTTCGACGTCTCGCTCGCGCAGCCGATCAACGTCTATTCGATGAGCACGCGCGCGGGCAAGTACGGCGCGCTCTTCATCGGCATGGTGCTGATGGCGGCTTTCATGTTCGAGCTGTTCCGCAAGCTGCGGCTGCACCCGGTCCAGTACGGCCTGGTGGGCCTGTCGATCGCGCTGTTCTTCCTGCTGCTGCTCGCGCTGTCGGAGAAGTTCGCGTTCTGGATGGCCTACGCCGGTGCCGCCGCAGCCAGCGTCGTGCTGCTGGCGGTGTATTTCAGCGCTGTGCTGGCGGGCTGGCGGCGCGGGTTGTCGTTCGGCGCTTTCGTGGCGCTGCTGTACGGTGCGCTCTACGGTCTGCTCGCATCGGAAAGCAATGCACTGCTGCTCGGCGCATTGCTGATCTTCGGCATGCTGGCCGCGCTGATGCTGGTCACGCGCAAGGTCGACTGGTATGCGCTTTCGCGCCGTGCCGACGACACGCCATGAGAGCGCTGCGGGTCATCGCCGGCGCGCTGGGCTGGGTTTTCCTGGCCGTGCTGTGGTTCTGGGCTTGGCACCTGAAGGATCCGCATCTGCGTTTCATGCGTGCGTGGGAGCTGGGTTTGCTGCTGGGCGCGCTCGCCTTGGGTATCGCCGTCGCTTGGCGGTTCGCGCGGGGCAGGCTGCGTCCCGTGGCGCTGGGCCTGGCCTTCGCGGCCTTGCTCACTGCCCTGGGCAACGAAGCCGCGTCGCGCCGGCACCGGGCCGAGGTCGAAGCCGCATCGGGCCCCGTGGCGCAGGCGCTCGGTGCGCGCTTCATCGTCGGCTATGACGATGCGGCGCAGTTGCGCGAACGCGTCCGCAAGGGCCTGATCGGCGGCATTTTCGTGACCGGCCGTAATGTGAAGGGCCGCAACGCCGCCGACCTGCGCGACGAAATCGCCGGCCTGCAGGCGCTGCGCCGCGAAGCCGGGCTGCCGCCGCTGGTGGTCGCGACCGACCAGGAGGGCGGCGCCGTCTCTCGGCTCTCCCCGCTGGTCGAACCGCAACCCGCGCTGGCCACGCTGCTCGACGCCGACGTGTCCGATGAAGAACTCAAGCAGCGCGCCCATGCTTACGGCGCACGGCAGGGCAGGGCGCTCGCTGCTTTAGGCATCACACTCAATTTCAGCCCGGTGGTCGACCTGCGCCCGGGCCGCGCGCCGGGCCGATGGGACCTTCACACCCGCATCGACGAACGTGCCATTTCGGCCGACCCTGCCATCACCGCGCAGGTGGCGCTCGCTTACGAGCAAGGCCTTGAATCTGCTGGCATTCGCGGCACGCTCAAGCACTTCCCCGGCCTGGCCGGAGTGACCGAGGACACGCACCATTTCGCCGCGGTGCTGCACACGCCGGCGGCCCGGCTTGCAACACATGACTGGAAACCATTTCAAGAAGTATCGAAACAATCTGACGCAGCGATCATGCTGGGCCATGTGATCCTTCCGGAACTCGACGCGGAACATCCGGTCTCTTTCTCGCGCAGAATCGTGCGGCAGGTGATTCGGGGCGAGTGGGGCTACCAGGGCCTGCTCGTCACAGACGACCTCACGATGGGCGCGGCCTACAACCGCGGTCTGTGCGACGCCACCGTCCGCGCCCTCGGCGCCGGGGTGGATCTGCTGCTGATCGCCTACGACCACGACAAGTACTTCGACGCCATGCACTGCGCGCTGCAGGCCGCGCAGCGCGGCGCACCCGATCTCCTTTTGCCGGAACGCGCCGACGCGCGGCGGCTCCAACCTTCTCGCTAGCCAGCCAGTAATTCCTTTCTATGTCCAAACGCTCAAGCTCCACCCCTCCCGACGACGGTTCCGCGCCGGCCGATCCGAACCGCCGCTGGAAACGCATCGCCAAGTGGGGCGCGGTGGTGGTGGGTTCCGGCGCGCTGGTGGTGCTGGTCGCCGCCATCGTGGCCGTGGTGGCCATCTATCCGAAGCTGCCAGATGTCTCCGAACTGTCCGACTACCGCCCCAAGCTGCCGCTGCGCGTGTACTCGACCGAAGGCCAGCTGATCGGCGAGTTCGGTGAAGAGCGCCGCAACCTCACGCCGTTCGCCGACATTCCCAAGGTCATGAAAGACGCGGTGCTCGCCGTGGAAGACGCGCGCTTCTACGACCACGGCGGCGTCGACTACAAGGGCTTCGTGCGCGCGGCGGTCGCCAGCCTGAAGGGCGGGCGCAAGCAGGGCGCCTCCACCATCACGATGCAGGTCGCGCGCAACGTGTACCTGAGCTCCGAGCGGACCATGAGCCGCAAGACCTACGAGATATTGCTGGCGCTGCGGCTCGAGCAGCAGCTCACCAAGGACCAGATCCTCGAGATCTACCTGAACCAGATTTACCTGGGCAACCGCGCCTACGGTTTCGCCGCCGCCGCCGAGACCTACTTCGGCAAGCCGCTGCAGGACGTGACCATCGCCGAGGCCGCCATGCTGGCCGGCCTGCCGAAGGCGCCCGGCGCCAACAACCCCGTGGCCAACCCGCGCCGCGCGCGGGCGCGCCAGCTGTATGTGATCGACCGCATGCAGGAAACCGGCTTCATCACCGCCGAGCAGGCGGCCGCCGCGAAGAAGGAAGAACTGCACCTGCGCGATGCCGCCGACCCGAACCGGCTGCATGCGGAGTACGTGGCCGAGACCGTGCGGCAGATGATGTACGCGCAGTACGGCGACAGCATCTACACCAGCG
Organism: Variovorax sp. AB1(2024); assembly: GCF_037482385.2. Classification (NCBI taxonomy): domain Bacteria; kingdom Pseudomonadati; phylum Pseudomonadota; class Betaproteobacteria; order Burkholderiales; family Comamonadaceae; genus Variovorax; species Variovorax sp. AB1(2024). The sequence continues at coordinate 901,388 of NZ_JBBHKP020000001.1, forward strand.
GCCTGAAGGTCTACACCTCGCTGGTCGCGGCCGACCAGGCCGCAGCCTACAAGTCGCTGCGCAAGGGCGTCATGGACTACGAGCGCCGCCAGGCCTATCGCGGTCCCGAGAAGTTCGTCGATCTGCCAACCGATCAGAAGGAAATCGACGAGGCCGTGGACGACGCGCTGGCCGAACACCCCGACAACGGCGACGTGATCGCGGCCGTGGTGCTCGATGCCAGTCCGAAGGAAATCAGCGCCGTGCGCGCCAACGGCGAAACCATCCAGATCACCGGTGAGGGCCTGAAGCCCGCGCAGTCGGGCCTCGCGGCCAAGGCGCCGCCGAACATCAAGATCCGCCGCGGCGCGGTGATCCGCGTCGCGAAGACGCCGAAGAACACCTGGGAGATCACGCAGCTGCCCGAGGTCGAGGCGGCCTTCATCGGCATGGACCCGCGCTCGGGCGCCATCAAGGCACTGGTCGGCGGCTTCGATTTCGGCAAGAACAAGTTCAACCACGTGACCCAGGCCTGGCGCCAGCCGGGCTCGAGCTTCAAGCCCTTCATCTATTCGGCCGCGCTCGAGAAAGGCTTCACGCCCGCCACCGTGGTGAACGACGCGCCGCTGTACTTCGACGCCAGCGCCAACGGCGGCCAGCCGTGGGAGCCGAAGAACTTCGAAGGCACCTACGACGGCCCGATGCCGCTGCGCACCGCGCTCATGAAGTCGAAGAACCTGGTGACGCTGCGCGTGCTGCAGTCCATCGGCGCACCCTACGCGCAAGACTGGGTCACCAAGTTCGGCTTCGACAAGGACAAGCAGCCCGCCAACCTGCCCATGGGCCTGGGCGCAGGCTCGGTCACGCCGATGCAGATGGCGGTGGGCTACTCGGTGTTCGCCAACGGCGGCTACCGCGTCAACCCGTACCTCGTGACCAAGGTGACCGACATGAAGGGCAAGGTCCTGATGGAGACCGAGCCGCCGGTGCTCGACGAATCGCGCCGTGCCATTCCGCAGCGCAACGCCTTCATCATGAGTTCGCTGCTGCAGAGCGTGGTGCGCAACGGCACCGGCTTCAAGGCCTACCAGACGCTCAAGCGCGACGACCTCTACGGCAAGACCGGCACCACCAACGACTCCTTCGACACCTGGTTCGCGGGCTTCCAGCCGACCATGGTCGGCGTGGCCTGGGTCGGCTACGACACGCCGCGGCAGCTCGGCGTGCGCGGCGAAACCGGCGGCAGCCTGAGCCTGCCGATCTGGACCGGCTACATGCAGACGGCGCTGCAGGGCGTGCCAGTGACGCAGCCGGCCGAACCGCCGGGCGTGGTGCGCATCGACGGCGAGCTGTATTTCGACGACTTCACGCCGGGCCACAACGTCGCCAGCCTGGGCCTGGACAGCACCGAGGCGCCGCCGCCGGTGGAGGAACTCACGAGCGCGCCCATCGGCGCACCGCCGCCGCCAGAAGAACGCAACAAGATCCTCGATTTCTTCCGCTAGCGCGTTGCCGCAAGAAACAAAGGCGGGATGGCGGTGCCTACACTCGGTGCTGCTTCCCGCCTTTTTCCCTTATTCCCCCGCATCCATGGAAATTCTTACTCTGGTGGCACTCATTGCCGCCGGCTTCTACATCCTCAAGTCCAGAGACCAGCGACAGCGCATCGCACTGCTGGGCAGCCACCTCGGCCGCTACCAGATCGAAAAGCTGATGGAGAGCCTCACGTCGGGCTACCTGCGCTGCCTCGGCGAGGACGACGCCGAACGCCGCCAGCAGATCTGGAGCCTGCTCGACTCCACCGAGGAAAAGCTCGCGGGCCAGTTCGACAGCTTCGCCGCCGAGTTTTCGCGCCTGCCCGAACCACTCACGCGCATGAGCAAGCTGCCAGTGGGAATCCCGATGGCCACCACCATCTTCCCGGCCGCGAGCTTCGACTTCCGCCAGGCCCTGCTGATCCACGCGCGCGGCATTGCCGGCGTGATGCGCAACGAGTCGAACCGCACGCCCAAGTCCAAGGCCTTCACCATGTCGGCCGAGCTGTTCCTGATGCAGCACACCTGCCACTGGTACTGCAAGTCGAAGACCGTGGCTTCGGCGCGCATGCTGGCGCGGCACCAGACCTCGTATGAGCAACTGCTCGATGCGGTGAGTCCGGAGACGCGCAGTGCCTACCGCGCATTGACCGGCCTATGACCGCTCAATGACTCCGCCCCGGATGTGACAGCAACGGCAGCGTGAGCGTCGCCACCGCACCGCCGCGCGACGCGTTGCCCAGCTCGATGCGCCCGCGGTGCAAGGTCGCGATTTCCTTCACGAACGCCAGCCCGAGCCCGGTGCTTTTCTTCTTGCTGTGCGGCCTGGCCAGCGAATAGAACTTCTGGAAGACTTTTTCCTGCGCGTACTCCGGAATGCCCGGTCCGTGGTCGCGCACGCTCACGCGCGCGAGCCTGGAGGTGGTCTCCAGCGTGAGCAGCACCTCGCTGTCGCGCGGTGAAAAATCGATTGCGTTGTCCAGCAGGTTGCTGATCGCGCGGCGCAGCAAGAACGGGTCGCCTTCCGTGCTGGCTTCGTTGCGGATGTTCACCAGCAGCCTGATGTTCCGCTTGGCCGCCGCGGGCTGCGCGCTGATGGCGATGTCGTCGATCAGCGAAGCCAGCGCGACCGGCTCGGTGCGGTCCAGCACGCGCCGTGTCTCGAGGGCGGTGAGCTCCATCATGCGGTCGACGATTTCCTGGATGCGTTGTGTCTCGCGCTCGATGTTCACCAGGAAGCGTTCGCGCTCGGCATGCGGCATCGACGGTTCCTGCAGCAGCTCGGCCGCACCGCGAATGGCCGAGAGCGGGCTCTTCACTTCATGCGTGAATGTCTGCACGTAGTCGGCCACGTAGCTGCGTCCCGTCAATGCGTCGCGCATTTCGCTGAAGCCGCTGCGCACGCCGTCGATGGCGCGGCGCACCATGCGCGACAGGCTCAGGGTGCGCTGCGCGCGCACCCAGGTCCAGTAGTCGCGGATCAGCCCGAAGGGCCGCACCAGCCATACCGACACGATCAGCGCCAGCAGCAGCAGCGCGAGCCCCGAGCCCACGCCCACCCACAGCGTGCGCGCCCGCGCGTCTTCCACGAACTGGCCGAAGCTCTGCACCGGCTTGCCGACGCTCACCATGCCGACGATCTCGTTGTTCCAGCGGATCGGCGCGCCCACGTACATGACCGAGGTGCGCGGATCGCCGTCGACGTCGCGCGAAGTGCGCGCGCCGTACAGGCCGGCCAGCGTGCGGCTCACGTCCATCCATTGCGAATAGTCGGCGCCGAGATGCCTGCCGAGCGAATCGAACATCACGCGGCCGTTGCGGTCGGTCACGTACACGCGCAGCTCGACCTGGCTCTTGTGCAGGTTGTAGATCTGCGCCGAGAACTCGCGCGCATAGGCGGTGCGGAACAACGGCTCGAGGCGCGCGGTGTTGATGGCGCCGGCGATCACGTCCTGCTCGACCAGGCTGGCCAGCAGCTGCGAGGTCTCGACCAGCGATTCCTCGGCCGACTCGCGGTAGCGCGGGTCGATGTCCGAGACCACGCGGTACAGCAGGAAGGCGATGCCCGCCGTGTAGATCAGCAGGATGCCGATGAATATCCGCGTGCGCCTTGTCACGACTTGGCACTCCCCCTGGCTTGCCCACTTCGTGTGGCCGCCAACCCCCTCGCCGGGGGCAATACCAGCGGCCCGGCAAAGCCGGTTCCGCGGTATTCCGCGAAAAGGCATCCCAAGCTCGGATTCATGCCTTCGAGGGCAATTCTTCGTTCAGTGCGTAGCCGGTGCCGCGCAAGGTGCGGATCGGCTCGACGTCCGGCGCAATCGCCTTGAGCTTGGCGCGCAGGGTCTTGATGTGCGCGTCGACCGTGCGGTCGAAGCTGTCGCTCGAGTCGTCCCAGACCAGTTCGAGCAGTTCGTCTCGCGTGAAGACGCGCCCCGGGCGCTGCACCAGCAATTTCAGCAGGCCGTATTCGTAGCGCGAGAGTTCGAGCAGGCGCCCGTAGTACCGGATCTGCATCCGCTCGACATCCAGCGAAAACGGCATGGAAGGGGGTTGAGCGGCCGCATGAGGCGCGTGGGCGCCGATTTGATGGGGTACCCCATGGTTCGGCACCGGAGCCGTTCCCGGGCTTCCTGGCGCGTTTCGCGCGCTGCGCCGCAGGATCGTCCGTACGCGAGCGACCAGTTCACGCGGGGAGAACGGCTTGGCGATGTAGTCGTCGGCACCCAGTTCGAGGCCCACCACGCGGTCTATTTCGTCGCTGCGGGCGGTCAGGAAGACCATCGGCACCTCCGGTCCGCCCATCGACTGATTCAGCGCCTGGAGGCGCTTGAAGAGTTCGAAGCCGTTGAGATCGGGCAATCCGATGTCCAGGATGGCCAGCGCCGGTGGTTCCCGGGCGAACTGCGCGATCGCTTCCTCGGCCGTGGCGCACCAGATGGGCGTGAAACCGTCGCTTTTCAGGACGTACTGCAGCGTGTCGGCGATGCCCGATTCGTCTTCGGCGATCAGGATCCGGGGTTTGAAGCTCATCCCGCGGATGTTACCGACGGGGGAGCGCGCCGGGAGGACCGGTTTTCGACCGAGGCGCCGGGGCCGGCGCGGCCTTTCGCGGCCTTTTTTTCGGGCGAGGCCTGTCCCTTTCCCATCTTCTTATTCTTCTTATTCAAATTAGTAGTAGTAGATAAGGGTTGCCCACCTCTGTGGACATGCCGCTTTTCTCTTTATGCGACAACGACTTGTCATGCCCGTGTCACTGTGCGCAGCCGCGCTTTTGGGCTGTACCCGGCAAATGAACAACTTTGGGTAACCCGGCAGCGCTGTGGATAACCGATGGCTTGTGCCAGAACTGTCCCCAGAGTTGTCCTTTGACACCCCTTCGGAAATCTGCGAAAGACGTTTTTCGGGCAGGGTAATCCATTGCGCAAAAATAAGGCAGTCTGTAGATTCCTTTTGAAAATCAACAACTTGCAACGTCCCTACACAGAAGCTCCAACGTTATCCACAGAGTTGCTCAAGTTTTGTGGGGAGAACGTGCCCGAGCAGGCCGCGCCGTTGCCGGCAAGAAAAACACAGCCCTTCTTCACATTGCAAATTACGAAATATCAAAAATGACACCTTCTGAAACAAAGGCCATCGTGACCCTCAGCCTGCTGGCGGCCTTCGTCGACGGCGAAAAGCACGAACGCGAACGCGCCGAGATCAAGCGGATCGCGGAGGGCCTGTCCCAGGCCGACGGCGTGAACCTGCCGACGCTCTACCAGGACGTGCTGATGAAGCGGGTGTCGCTGGCATCGGTGGCGGGTGAGCTGAAGAGCACCGAGTCGCGGCAGCTCGCCTACGAGATGGCGGTGTGCGTGTGCGATGCCGACGGCGCGCAGTCGGACTCCGAGCGCATGTTCCTGGCGGACGTGCGCACCTCGCTGGGGCTGGGTGCCTCGGCCGCCGGTTTCTCGCAGCAGGCGGAAGAAATCGCGGCGGTGCCGGTGACGGCAACGGCGGTGGCCACCGCCGCGAATTCACCCGACGGCGCCGAACTCGACAAGACCATCCTGAACGCCGCCATCCTCAACGGCGCGCTCGAGTTGCTGCCCGAGACGCTGTCGACGATGGCGATCATTCCGCTGCAGATGAAGCTGGTCTACCGCATCGGCCAGGCGCACGGCTACCAGCTGGACAGCGGCCACGTCAAGGATTTCCTGGCCACGGTCGGCGTGGGCCTGACTTCGCAGTACCTGGAACAGGCCGGGCGCAAGCTGCTCGGCGGCTTGCTCGGCAAGGTGGGCGGCGGGCTGTTGCGCGGGCTGGGCAACCAGGCCGTGAGTTCGGGGATGAGCTTCGCCTCGACCTATGCGCTGGGGCATGTGGCCAAGCGCTACTACGCCGGCGGCCGCACGCTGTCGGCCCAGATGCTGAAGGACGCGTTCTCCGGCGTGGTGAAGGAAGGGCAGAGCCTGCAGACGCAGTACCTGCCGGCCATCCAGGAGAAGGCCCGCACGCTGGATGCGGGCAAGGTGCTGTCGCTGGTGCGGGGCGCTTGACTGGGGCGCTCCCCCAGGCTTCGCGCACTTCGTGTCGCTTCTCCTACCCCCTCGCCGGGGGCAACACCGGCGGCCCGGCAAAGCCGGTTCCGCGGTGTTTCTGGAAGAGAGCGATTTCTAGACCTTGCCCAGGTCGTCTAGGATCGGGCAGTCGGGCCTCGCGTCCCCGTGGCAGCAATGGACCAGGTGGGCCAGCGTGTTTCGCATCGACTGCATGTCGGCAATGCGCTGTTCGAGTTCGCCGAGGTGCCTTTCGGCGATGCGCTTCACGCTCGCGCTGGCGCGCCGGCGGTTGTGCCACAGCCCCACCAGCTCCGAGATTTCCTCCATCGAGAAGCCGAGGTCGCGCGAGCGCTTGATGAAGCGCAGCGTGTGGATGTCGGCGTCGTCGTACTGGCGGTAGCCGCTCTCGGTGCGTGCCACCGCCGGCAGCAGGCCCAGGCCTTCGTAGTGCCGGACCATGCGGGCTGACACGCCGGAGCGCTGCGCCGCTTCGCCGATGGCGACGTGGCCTGTCATTGCTGGACGGCGTAGCCCGCGTTCTCGATCGCGGCCACGATGTCCTTGCGCGGCTGGTCGCTCAGCACGTCGACGTGGCCGGTGGGGAGATCCACCGTCACCTGCGCTTCGGGGTCGACTGTCTGCACGGCGTTCTGCACCGCGTTCACGCAGTGGCCGCAGCTCATGCCCGTGACCTGGAATTTCTGGCTCATCGTCTTTGCTCCTGTTGAAATGATCGGGAAGAGGATGCAAGTCTGAACCCTCTCACGATGTCAATGTCCAGCGAAGGGGTTCTGAAAATATCCGCTTGACCTTGCCACGGTGTGAGGCTTTAGCCTTGGCACATGGAAAATTCACTGCAGCAACCCCGGACCACGCTGGACCTCTCGGTCGGCGGCATGACCTGCGCTTCATGCGTGATGCGTGTCGAGCGCGCGCTCAAGAACGTACCCGGCGTGCAGGACGTGAGCGTGAACCTCGCGACCGAATCGGCGCGGATCGTGGCGGCGCCGGGCGACGACATCGACCTGCGCGTGCGCCGCGCGGTGCGTGCCGCGGGCTACGAACCGCGCGCGGCGGCAAGCGCTGCCGACGAAGCCGCGGCGCTGTCGCCCTGGCACGGCTTCGGCCCGGTTGCAGTCGGCCTGCTGCTGTCGATTCCGCTGATGGCGCCGATGGTCGGCAGCCCGTTCGGGCAAGACTGGATGCTGCCGCCCTGGGTGCAGCTGCTGCTTGCTGCGCCGGTGCAGTTCTGGCTCGGCGCGCGCTTCTACCGCGCGGGCTGGCATGCCGCGAAGGCGCGCACCGGCAACATGGATCTTCTGGTGGCGCTGGGCACCAGCGCGGCCTTCGGGTTGTCGCTGTGGCTGTGGTGGCGCGCGGCCGCCGGCGAGCATGCCGGCCACGGAGAAATGCCGCATCTGTATTTCGAGGCCTCGGCCGTGGTGATCACGCTGGTGCTGCTCGGCAAGTGGCTCGAGGCGCGCGCCAAGCGCCAGGCCACGTCGGCCATCCGTGCGCTGCAGCAGCTGCGCCCCGAGGTCGCCCACCTGGTCGGCGCGCGTGGAAAGGAAAGCGATGTGCCGCTGGCCGAGGTGATGGTCGGCGACCACCTGGTGGTGCGTCCCGGCGAACGCGTGCCGGCCGATGCGCGCGTGATCGAGGGGCAGTCCGAAGTCGACGAGTCGATGCTCACCGGCGAGCCGCTGCCCGTGCCGAAGGGCCCCGGCGATGCATTGACGGGCGGCGCCGTGAACGGCGACGGCCGCATGGTGATCGAGGTGAGCGCGGTGGGTGCCGAGAGCGTGCTCGCGCGCATCATCCGGCTGGTCGAAGACGCGCAGGCCGCGAAGGCGCCGATCCAGCGGCTGGTGGACAAGGTCGCGGCCGTGTTCGTGCCGGTGGTGCTGGTGATCGCGCTCGTCACGCTGGCCGGCTGGCTGCTCGCGGGCGCGGGCATCGAGACGGCACTCATCCATGCGGTGGCGGTGCTGGTCATCGCTTGCCCGTGTGCCCTCGGTCTCGCGACGCCGGTGGCGGTGATGGCCGGCACCGGGGTGGCGGCAAAGCACGGCATCCTCATCAAGGATGCGCGTGCGCTTGAAATCGCCCACCGCGTCGACACGGTCGCCTTCGACAAGACAGGCACGCTGACGCTGGGCCGTCCCGTATTGACTGAATTGCTGCCGGTGGCCGGTGCCATCGAGGCAGAAGACGAGTTGCTGGCGGTCGCTGCCAGCCTGCAAGGCGGCAGCGAGCATCCGCTCGCGAAGGCGGTGCTGGCCGCTGCCGCGCAGCGCAATCTGCAGGCTCCGGCGTTGAGCGCGATGCAAGCCATGCCGGGCCGCGGCGTGCGTGGCGATGTGGACGGCGCCACCTGGGCCATTGCCAGCCTGCGCTGGTGCCGCGAACTCGACGCCATGCCCGAAGCGGCGGATGTCGATCGCCTGCAGGCCAAGGGCGCAACGGTCTCCGCGCTGCTGCGTTTCGACGAGGCCGGCGCGGCGCATGTGCAGGCGCTGCTGGCATTTGCCGACGAACCCAAGCCGCAGGCCGCCGAAGCCATTCGCACCCTGCGTGCGCGCGGCCTGCGCGTGGTGATGATCTCGGGCGACAACCTGCGCGCCGCGCAAGCGATGGCGGCGCGGCTGGGTATTGCCGCGGGAGATGTCCGCGCCGACGTGCTGCCGGCCGACAAGGCCGCGCAGGTCGCCGCCCTGAGAAAGAACGGACACGTGGTGGCCATGGTCGGCGACGGCGCCAACGACGCGCCCGCGCTGGCGGCGGCCGATGTCGGCATCGCGATGGCGCCTTCGGGTGGCGGCACCGACGTGGCCATGGAAGCCGCCGGCATCACGCTGATGCGCGGCGACCTTGCGCTGGTGGCGCAGGCCTTCGAACTCTCGGGCCGCACGGTCTCGAAGATCCGGCAGAACCTGTTCTGGGCCTTCGCCTACAACGTGGCCGGCATTCCGCTCGCGGCCTTCGGCCTGCTGAGCCCGGTGGTGGCCGGCGCGGCGATGGCGCTGTCGAGCGTGAGCGTGATGGCCAATGCGCTGCTGCTGCGGCGCTGGAAGCCCTGACGCAGCCTTTTCAATCGATGAGCAGCGCCATGACGTGGTCGTCGATGGCCTGCGCGTCGCCGGCGCGCTTGTAGAACTTGCGCAGCGTGCCTTCGCGCTCGAAGCCGAGCTTTTCGTAGAAGCGCAGCGCCGGCGCGTTGTCGCTTTCGACGATGAGCTCGATGCGCTTGACGCCGGCCGACTTCAGCCGGTCGATGGCGTCGGTCACCATGGCCAGCGCAATGCCCTGGCCGTGCAACGCGGGATCGACCGCGAGCGTGCCGAGGCTGGCGACGTGCCGCACTCGACCGGGGTAGCGCGCGGCGCGATAGAAGCCCGCGATGCGTCCGCCGCGCTCGTAGACGAAGAAGTCGCGGCCATCGAGCAGTTGCCGGTAGATGTCGCGGAAGTCTTCCAGCGGCATCGGGTCGTAGCCCAGGTAGGGCACGACCTTCTCGTGCATGTAGAGGGCGAAGACGGTGTCGATGTCTTCAGGAGTGGCGAGCCTGCGCATGGTGTTTTCTTGCCTGCTTCGGAGCGATGGAAGCGCCGAGCATAGCCAGTGGGCGCGGTGCGCCCTTCAGCTGGCGAGCAGTACCGCCGAGACCGCCAGCAACGCGGCCTGCGCGCACCAGGCCCAGCGCAGGCGCAGTTTCGAATCGAGCACCGCGCCGATGGACCAGAAGCCGCCGACTGCCAGCGCGAGCAGCGCCAGTGCGGTCTGGAAGGCCAGGTCGTCGGCGCGCCACAGGAATGCCAGCGTCACGCCGACCCAGCATGAGAAGTGGAGCGCGGCCGAAGCGACCTGCGCACGCGTCAGTCGGGGGTCGTGGATGCGCATGGCTTCTTCCAGGGAAAACGGTGCCTCCGGAAAGCGTGCCGCCACGTCGGCCGGCCGCCAGCCCGGCGGCTTGAACCACACGGCGATCTTGTCCTGCCAGCGCCGCGTGTGCCAGGCGTCGCGCAGCAGCGGCGCATAGGGGCCGACGATGGCGCGCAGCGGATCGAAGCTCGCGAGCGCCTTGCGCGTGCCGTACACGCAGCGTTCGGTTTCTTCGGCGAAGGTGCCGAACATGCGGTCCCATATCACCAGCATGCCGCCGTAGTTGCGGTCGACGTAGCCGTCGTTCACCGCGTGGTGCACGCGGTGGTTGGACGGCGACGAGAACACCCGGTCGAACCAGCCGAGCTTGCCGATGTGCTCGGTGTGGATCCAGAACTGGTAGACCAGCACGATCAGCCCCGCAAGGCCGAACTGCTCGGGCGGCACGCCGACCACCGCCATCGGCAGGTAGAAGGCCCAGCCCAGGAAGGCCACGGTGCTTTCCTGCCGCAGCGCGGTGGAGAAGTTGAACTGCTGGCTCTGGTGGTGCACCGAGTGCGCGGCCCAGAACACGGCCGACTCATGGCCCGCGCGGTGCAGCCAGTAGTCGAAGAAGTCGAACAGCACCACGGCCAGGATCCAGCCGATGGCGCTGTCCCAGAAGTCCGGCCGGGTCCAGATCGCGACGAACGGATAGACCATCGCGTACAGGCCGATCTGGAAAAGCTGGGTGCAGACCGCGAGCGCCTGGCTAAGCAGGCCCTGGCTCAGGCTGCCGAGCGTGTCGCTGAAACGGTAGGTGTTGCGCCGCTTGAGCCAGCCCCAGGCGAACTCGCACGCCATGAGCAGCGCGAACACGGGCACGACGAAGACGACCAGCCGATGCACCGCGTTCGATTTTTCAGGAAGTGCTCAGCGAATCTTCAGCGTTCGGACGCGCGGCCGGCCACGATGACCGCATTCGTGCCGCCGAAAGCGAAGGAATTGGACAGCGCGTAGCGGATTCCCTTGGCCTCGCGCGCCTCGCCCTGGACGAAATCCAGGTCGAAGGCGGCGTCCGGTGTCTGCAGGTTGGCGATGGGCGGCAGTGCCTCCCGGGCCAGCGCGCGCAGCGCCGCGATGAGTTCGATGGCGCCGCCGCCGCCGAGCACGTGGCCGTGGATGGCCTTGGTGGCGCTCACCGGCGTGGCCTTGCCGAACACTTCGCGGATCGATGCCGCCTCGGCGGCGTCGCCGGCCGATGTGGCGGTGCCGTGGGCGTTGATGTGGCCCACGTCGCAGGCTTCGATGCCGGCGTCGCGCAGCGCGGCGCGCATGGCGCGCACCTGGCCGGCGGTGTCGGGGTTGGTGATGTGCGTGCCGTCGCAGTTGGTGGCGTAGCCGGCGAGCACGAAGGGCGAGGCACCGGCGCCGCGGGCGGCGGCGTGCGCTTCGGATTCGAGCACCAGCGCGGCCGCGCCTTCGCCGATGGCAAAGCCCGCGCGGTCGCCGGAGAACGGGCGGCAGGCGGAGGAGGGCGCGTCGGCCGGCGGCGGCGCCATCACGCGCATCGCGTGCCAGCTGGCCATCACGCCGGGCGTGAGCATGGCGTCATGGCCGCCGACGATGGCGACGTCGATCCAGCCGCCGCGGATGGCGCGCATGGCTTCGCCGATGGCCACGGCCGACGAGGCGCAGGCACAGGCGTAGGCGATGGCCGATCCGCGAGCGCCGAAGTGCAGCGCAAGCTCCGCCACGGCGGCGTTGGGCATCACGGTGAGCACGGTCGTCGGGCGCATGCGGCGCTGTTCGCCGTAGAGCGCGCTGGTGGTGCTGTCGAATGTGCCGGCGCCGGCCAGGCCGCTGCCCCAGAAGATGCCGAGGCGGTCGCGGTCGATGGTCTCCAGGTCGAGCCTGGCTTCGGCGGCGGCGTCCTGCGCGGCGGCCAGGGCCATGGCCGTGCCGCGGTCCAGCGGCAGGCGCGAGGTGCTGCGCACGCCGTTCGATTCGAAATCGCAGGCGGCGACGGCAAGCTCCATCGTGTCCATGCCCTTGATCTCGAGCTTCTGCGCGCGCACCGCCGAGCGGCCGGCGAACAGGGCGTCGTCGAAGTCCTCGACGGTGCGGCCGATGGGCGTGATGAAACCGAGGCCGCTCACGCGCACGGGCGCGGATGCGGCGCGCGCTGCCGAAGCGGCGAGCACGGCGTGGGCGGCTCCGCTGCTCATGCCGGGACTTCGGCCGGTTGCGCGGGCCTGGCGGTGGCGGTGCCGCTGCTTTCCGTGTCGATCACTTCGCACAGGCGCTGCAGCGTGATGCCGGCTTCGCGCGGGTCGAGGCGGTCTTCGGGAATGCGCAGGTGGAAGGCGTCTTCGACCGCGAAGACGAACTCCATCAGCGCGAGCGAATCGAGGCCGAGGTCGGACAGCGCGGTGGCGGGCGAGATGGCCGAGCGCTCGACCTTGAAGTCGGTCTCGAGGATCGTCGCGATGCTGTTGAAGGTGGGCGAAGAGGCGTCGGAATAAGACATGGGGATGCTTTCCTTTCAGGCGTGGGCAGGCAGATCAGGCGTACAGGGGATGCTCGGGCATCGTGCCATGGGCCACGGCGTCGGCAAACGACACTGTTTCACGTACCACCTGTTGACGGTCGTTGTCGATTGTGATCATGTGGTAGCTGTTCGCGACCACCACCGTGCGGAATGCGCGGCACCGCAGGCCGCGCGCGAGGATGTCGAGGTTGGCCACGCTGGCCACTTCGTCCTGCTGGGCATGCAGTGCGAGCACGTTGTCGCATTGCACGCTGTTGAGGTTGCGGCGCACGTGGCGGATGAGCCGGTCGTGCTCGCGCAGGTGGCCCACGCCGATGACCGAGCTGCCCGCGCGCGAGACCTTGCGGTGGCGCAGCTCGCGCTCGATCCAGGCGCGCACGCGTTCGTTCTTCACGCCGTAGGGCGGGCGCTCGCGGTATTGCCACAGCCGACCCAGCGGCGTGTAGAAGGCCAGCGGCAGCAGGAACTGCGTGCGCGGAATGGCCCAGCCGTCGAAGCGCAGCGTGGTCGACATGAGCACCAGCGCGTCGACGTCCGCGCCGCAGCGGATGGCCGCGCCCAGCGCGAGTGATGAGCCGGCGGAAATGCCGATGAGCATCACGCGGTCGTGCTGCGCGCGCAGCGCCTTGACCTCGGCCTGTATGGCATCGATCCAGCGTTCGAACGGCGCGGCATGCTGCAGCGGCGCGGCGGCATCGAACGAGTAACCCTCTATCGACAGCGGATGCACCGGGTAGCCGCGGCTGCGCAGTGCCGATTGCACGGTCAGCAACTCGTCAGGCGTGCTGCACAGGCCATGCAGCAGGACCACGGCGGTGCGTTGCACCTCGGGAGGCACCACGCTCAGCTGATCGGAGGGTTCGCGCGCACTCATCGTGTTGCGCCGGCCATGAAAATGGCCCGTGGTTCATATTGCTGTCGTATGCTCATGTTGCGTTTATCGCTGGAGCGACTGACCGGCTGCTGACCCGTCATTCGCAAGGGCAGATTACCCCCAACCATTCAAACACCATGCGAATTCTGCTTGTCGAAGATGACGCCGTTCTGCGCGATGTCATGGTCCGCAGCCTTGCGGACGCGGGCCACCGGGTCGACGTTTCGACCAACGTCGAAGATGCCGACCATCTCTGGCGCGTGCAGCCCTTCGATGCGGTGCTGCTCGACCTCAACCTGCCGGCCACTGCCAGCCCCACCAGCGGGCTGGCCAGCGGCCTCACCGCGCTGCGCCAGGCACGCGCGCGCGGCGACCGCACGCCGGTGCTGGTGCTGACCGCGCGCGGCCGGACCGAAGAGCGCATTGCCGGCCTCGACGCCGGCGCCGACGACTACCTCGGCAAGCCCTTCGACCTGGCCGAAGTCGAAGCCCGCCTGCGCGCGCTGGTGCGCCGCGCCAAGGGCACCGAAGACATCGTGCTGCTGGGCCAGCTCAAGCTCGACCGCAAGGCACGCCGCTTCTCCACCAACAGCGGTCCGCTCGACCTGCCGGCGCGCGAGTTCGAAGTGCTGTGGGAGCTCATGAGCCCGCCCGGCCGCACCGTGAGCAAGCGTGCGCTGTCCGACAAGCTCTCGAGCTTCGACGAATCGCTCGGCGACAACGCGCTCGAGGCCTTCATCTCGCGCCTGCGCAAGAAGCTGCAGGGCACCGGCGCGAGCATCCGCACGCTGCGCGGCATCGGCTACCTGCTCGAAGCCGAGGCGTGATCCGAGCGTGACCGGCGAGACCGCAGAACAGCAGCAGGCCACGCAGCGCGCGCCTTCGCTCACGCGGCGCGTGCTGCGCAACGTGCTGGTGCCGCTGGCGCTCACGTGGATGGTGGGTGCCGTCATCGCGCTGGTCATCGCCAACTATTTTTCGGAGCAGGCCTTCGACCGCGGCATGCTCGACGACGCATATGCGCTGTCGGCCAACGTGCAAGCCGGCGAACGCGGCATCGAGCTGCTGCTGACCCCGCGCGAAGTGGCCACGGTGCTGTTCGACCAGGTCGACAAGGTGTACTTCGCGGTGCAGCGGCTCGACGGCACGCTGATCTCGGGCCAGTCCGGCCTGAGCGCGCCGCTGCCTATGGACGGCTCGCGCTACCGCTTCTCCGACATCGACTACGAAGGCAGCGCGTTGCGCGCGGTGGTACTCGAGCATGACGCCGAGCCCGACCTCAGCATGCCCTACCGCGTGATCATTGCGCAGACCACGCTGAGCCGGACCGCGCTGGTGCGGCAGCTGCTCGGCTATGCGCTGGCACCGCAGATCCTGCTGCTGGTGCTGCTCGCGATCTGGCTCTGGTACGGCATCCGCAGTGACCTGCGGCCTTTGGGCGACCTGCAGCGCGCGCTCGACCGTCGCGACGTGCACGACCTGTCGCCGGTGCAGGTGGCGCAGACCTCGCGCGAGCTCCAGCGCCTGGGCAATGCGGTCAACTCGCTGTTCGAACGCCTGGGCCAGAGCGTGCAGGCGCAGCGCGAGTTCGTGGGCAACGTGGCGCACGAGCTGCGCACGCCGCTGGCGGGCATTCGCGCGCTGGCCGAATACGGCCTTGCGCAGCACGACACCAACGTGTGGCGCGAGCAGCTCGAGCGTGTGTCCGAGCGGCAGGCGCGGGCGAGCCACCTGATCGACCAGCTGCTCGCGCTGGCGCTGGCCGAAGAAGCGCGCACCGAACTCAAGCGCGTACCGGTGCGGCTCGATGTGCTGGCCGAGCAGACGGTGCTGCGCCACCTCGCGCGCGCCGATGCGCGCGGCGTGGACCTCGGCGCGCGCGGCCTCGACGACGGCGTGGTGGTGTATGCCAACGAGGCGCTGGTGGAGGGCATCCTCGACAACCTGATCGACAACGCGCTGCGCTATGGCGGGAGCACCATCACGGTCGAGCTGGCGGGCCGCACGCTGAGCGTGATCGACGACGGACCGGGCATTCCGATCGAAGCGCAGCGCGACCTGATGCAGCGGTGGGCGCAGGGCCCGGCCGGCGAGAAGCTGGGGCAGGGCTCGGGGCTGGGGCTGTCGATCGTGTCGCGCTACGCGGAGCTGCTGGGCGCCGAGCTGCGGCTCGAAGTCGCCGAGCCGACCGGCCTGCGCGTGAGCGTGGCGTTCGGCGAAGTGGCCTGAACCGACCCGCTCCGCCGCGCGTTCGCTCAGCGCGAGAGCGGCGTGCCCTGGTGGAACGCCATGCGCCAGCGGCCATGCCGCCGTCGCCACAGCGAGCTGCGCAGTGAATCCGCGGCGGGCCTTTCGGGAATGGCTTCGCGGTGCACGCGGTAGGTGACCAGCGCCACGTCGGGCGCCATGCGCAGCACGCGAAAGTCCGTCATCGTGCGCCGCGAAAAAGTCTCGTCGCGCAGCGCTTCGATGATGGCGGGCCGCGTCCATGTTTCGCCAGACACGCCGAGTTCATGGAAGCCGTCGTCGAGCAGTTCCTCCAGCTGCGCGGCGTTTGCGCGCACCTCGCGCAGGTGCAATGCGCCTTCGAGTTTCAGCAGCAGCGCATCGAGCGCTTCGGCGGGTGCGGCTTCGTAGAGCTCCAGCGGCAGGCCGTCGGGATCGGCGAAGAAGGTGAAGCGACGGCCGGTGTACTCGTCGGTGCGCAGCGGTTCCACGGCAATGCCCTGCGCCGAGAGTTCATCGGCGGCGGCCTGCACGTCGTGCACTTCGAAAGACAGATGCCGCAGGCCCTGCGCCTCTGGCCGCGTGAGGCGCGCCGGCGCGCCGGGAAAGGAGAAGAGTTCGATCTGCGAGCCATCGGGCAGGGCCAGGTCGAGCTTGTATGAATCGCGTGCGGCGCGATGGTTTTCGGCGACCACGCGCAGGCCCAGCACCTCGGTGTAGAAGTGCCTGGACACCGCGTAGTCGGCGCAGATGATGGCGGCGTGATGGATGCGTTCGAGCTGCATGGCAATGCTCATCTCAACGGCTTGCGCAGGAACACGCGGGTGCGTTGTTCGAGCGCGAGGCGCTTGTACTCGACGTACCCGATGCGCTCGTAGAGCGCGCGGTTCTCGGTCATCTTCTCGTTGGTGAAGAGGTGGATCGAATCATGGCCCTGCCGCAGCGCTTCGCGTTCCGCCAGCTCCAGCAGCGCGCGGCCGACGCCCGTGCCCTGGTGCCGCGGGCGCACCGCGATCACGTCGATCAGGAAGCCCTCTTCGGTGACGTCTAGCACCAGCGCGGCGACGGTCCGTGCGTCTTGTGTCGCGACCCAGACCTGCGCATTTTCGATGGCAGGTCCGTAGTCCCTGGTCATGGGCAACGGCGTGAGGCCAAGGCGCGGAATGTAGTGGCGAAAGGCTTCCACAGCGCATTCGGTGATGGAAGCGGCATCGGCCGCATCGGCGCGCCGAAGGGTCCAGCTTGCGTCATTCACGGCTCGAACTCCACCTCGCCCTCGATCTCCACAGGGATGTTGAACGGCAGTTCCGCCATGCCCACGGCGCTGCGCGCATGCATGCCGATCTCGGGGCCGAAGAGTTCGAGGATCAGGTCGGAGAAGCCGTTGATCACGGCCGGCTGCCTGTCGAAGCCAGGTGCCGAGGCCACCATGCCGAACACCCGCGTCCATGCGGTGATGCGGTCGAGATCGCCGATGGCACGCTGCAGGCTGCCGAGCATCGCAAGCGCGGTGAGCCGCGCGGCCGCATAGCCCTGTTCGACCGTGAGCTCGCGGCCCAGCTTGCCGAGCGGCGTGGCGATGGTGCCGTCGGCATTGAGCGGCCCGTGGCCCGAGATGAAGGCGCGCCGGCCCAGCACGCGCACGAAGGCAAAGGGCAGCACCACACCCGGTGGCGGCGTGATGGTGGGCGGCAGCACGAGGCCGAGCGCGGCGAGTTTGTGTTCGATGTGGGCCATGGATGTGCGCGCCGCGGGGAGAGAGAGAAGGCGAAAGGCCCGCGGCGCGAGCGCCAAGCGTACGGGCTGGCGGGCGCACATGCAAATCGGCCCGTGCACGCCAACGGAGTGCACGGGCCGTGGAAGGACCGACCCGCGGGACTCAGGCCAGCGCCGGGTAGTCCGTGTAGCCCTTGGCGCCGCCGCCGTACATGGTGGCCTTGTCGAGTTCGTTCAGCGGTGCGTTCTCGCGCAGGCGGCGCACCAGGTCGGGGTTCGAGATGAAGGGCTTGCCGAAGGCCACGAGGTCGTCGCCTTCCTTCACCGCTTCTTCGGCCAGCGGGCGGTCGTAGCCGTTGTTGACCATCCACGCGCCCTTGCCGCCGGCTTCGCGGTAGGCGGCCTTGAGGGCTTCGTAGTCGAAGGGGCGGTCTTCGATTTCGCGCGGGCCGCCGGTGGCGCCTTCGATGATGTGGATGTAGGCCAGGTTCAGCTGCGCGAGTTGCTTCACCACATAGGTGAACAGCGGCTGCGGGTCGCTGTCGTGCGCGTCGTTGGCGGGCGTGACGGGCGACAGGCGGATGCCGGTCTTGCCGCCGCCGACCGCGTCGACCACGGCGCGGGTGGTCTCCAGCAGCAGGCGGGCGCGGTTCTCGATGCTGCCGCCGTAGTCGTCGGTGCGCTTGTTGCTGCCGTCCTTCAGGAACTGGTCGAGCAGGTAGCCGTTGGCGCCGTGGATTTCGACGCCGTCGAAACCGGCCGTCTCGACCGCGCTGCGTGCGGCCACCGCATAGGCGTGCACGATGCCCGGCAGTTCGCCGGCGTCGAGCGCGCGCGGCTCGGAGGTCTCGACGAAGGTCGGCACGCCGTCCTTGATGAGCACGGTCTTGGTCTTGGCGGTGATGGCCGAGGGCGCCACGGGCTTGCCGCCACCGGGTTGCAGTTCGGTGTGCGAGACGCGGCCCACGTGCCACAGCTGCACGACGATCTTGCCGCCCTTGGCGTGCACGGCGTCGGTCACGCGCTTCCAGGCGTCGAGCTGCTCGGTGCCGTAGAGGCCGGGCACGTCGGAGTAGCCCTGGCCCTGGTGGCTGATGGCGGTCGCCTCGGTGATGAGCAGGCCGGCGGTGGCGCGCTGGGCGTAGTAGGTGGCGGCGATGTCGGGCGGAATGGCGTTGGGCGAGCGATTGCGCGTCAGCGGCGCCATCACGATACGGTTGGCGAGCTTGAGGTCGCCGGCCTGGACGGGGTCGAAGAGGGTGGACATCGTGTAGTTGGAGGCAAAGTTGAAACAGGCGCAAGGCTAAGCGCCCGGCCTCAACCCTGCTGCCGTACGGTTGTCCGGATTGATGCTATGCAAGCAGCGCCAGCAACGCCGGGCTCGCGCGCAGGGGCATGGCGAGCAGGATCTGCCCCATGCCCTTGCCGAGCGGGTCGTTGCGCAGCGAGGCCATGCCGCCGCCGCCCAGCGCCTGTTCGCAGACGAAGTTGAAGGCGCCGATGCCCGGCACGTCGTAGCGCGTGACGCGGCCCTTGACGAGGTGGGAAAGCCACTCGGCGACGCGCGCCTCGCTCAGCTGTTCGCGCAGCAGTTCGAGCAGTGCGGGGTGGCGCGCGATGACGCCGATGTTCGAGGTGTCGCCCTTGTCGCCGCTGCGGGCCCAGGCCAGGCGGATCAGGGGGACTTCGACGGTGTCTTCCGCTCGCGTCGTCGGCGTTTGTGCGGCTCTGGCAGGCTGTCGGACGGGTGCGGCGGGCGACGGGGGTGTTTCGGTGCGGGGCAGGTCGATGCGTTCGCCGTCGATGGTCACGCCTGCCTCGACCATCGATTTGTCGAGCAGGAACGCGTACTGCCGTATCGACGGCGACACCGACGCTCGCCCGCCGCCCGCGCCCGTGGTGCCCGGTGCCCACGAGGTGCCGGCGGGCGCCACTTCGCGCGCGAACAGCTCCAGCGCGTCCTTGCGCGGATGCGTCACCGCGAGCCGCAGCACCGCCTCGCGTGTCTGCAGGGCCTGGGCATGCGGGCCGTAGCACGACTCCGCGCCCAGCACCTCGAGATGCGTCGCGCTGTAGGGACCGAAGCCGCTCTGCGCGAACAGCGCGCCCGTGCGCGCGAGGATCGCCTCGCCGGTGCGCCGGGCCTTGGCCACCGCGTCGAAGCCCACGATGGTGAGTTGCGCCGACGTCTTGAAGCCGTCGACGTAGGTGGCGCTGACCTTGTAGCTCGCGGTCGGCGCATGGCCGCGCGCGCCGTGCACGCGCACCCGGTGCTCGCCGGCCTGCGCGATGCGCACCTGCGTGAAATCGGCCACCACGTCGGGCAGCAGGTAGGCGGCGGGGTCGCCGATTTCGTAGAGCATCTGCTCGCCCACCACCGCGGGCGTGAGCTTGCCGCCGGTGCCCGCGGGCTTGGTCACGACGAAGCTGCCGTCGGCGCTGCATTCCACGATGGGATAGCCGATGTTCGGCCAGTCGGGCACGGTGTCCCAGTCGGTGTGCAGGCCGCCGGTGGCCTGGCAGCCGCATTCGATGATGTGGCCGGCGAGGCTGCCGGCGGCGAGCAGGTCGAAGTCGCCCGGCTGCCATTTGAATTCATGCATGAGCACGCCCAGCGTGACGGCCGAATCGACGCAGCGGCCGGTGATGACCACCTGCGCGCCGGCATCGAGCGCGGCCTGTATCGGCCGTGCGCCCAGGTAGGCGTTGGCGGTGAGCACGCGTTCCGGCAGCGCGGCGCCGCTCTGCAGTTCACTCACAGGCGGTTGCTGCTGGCGCAGCTGCGGCAGCAGGGGCGACACGTCGTCGCCGCGCACCACCGCGATCTTCAGCGCAATGCCTTGTTCGGCGGCGAGTGCCGCCAATGCGTCGGCGCAGCCTTGGGGGTTCACGCCGCCTGCGTTGCTCACCACGCGGATGCCCTGTTTCACGACGTCCTTCAGCACCGCTTTCATTGCCACCGAGACGAAGTCGGTCGCGTAGCCCAGCTCGGGTTTCTTGAGCCGCGCGCCCGCGAGGATCGACATCGTGAGTTCGGCCAGGTAGTCGAACACGAGGTAGTCGATCTGCCCGCTGCGCACGAGCTGCGGCGCGCCGACGCTGCTGTCGCCCCAGAAGCCCGAGGCGCCGCCGATGCGGACGATGCGTTGGTTGTCGTTCATCGGCCGCTCCACCGTGGCTTGCGTTTCTCGCGGAAGGCGAGTTGCCCTTCGGCCGCGTCCTCGGTCAGGGCGAACAGGCCGATCTGGCTTTCGGTGAAGGCCATCGATTCCTCGAAGGCCATGGTCTCGATCTTCTTCATGGTGTAGAGGCCGCGCCGGATGGCGGCGGGCGATTTGTCGAGCATGCGGCCGAGCAGCCAGTCGACGCTCTCGTCGACGTCGTCGCTCACGCGGTTGACGAGCCCGAGGTCGAGCGCCTGCGCGGCGGTGATGGGCTCGCCGGTGATGCACATCTCGGCCAGCACGCGGCGCGGCAGCAGGCCGCCGAGCACGCTGAGCACCTGCGCGGGGAAGAGGCCGACCTTCACCTCTGGCAGGCCGAATACGGCATGGCTGCCGGCCACGGCCATGTCGCACATCGCCATGAGCCCCATGCCGCCGGCCATGCAGGCGCCGTTGACGCGCGCGATCAGCGGCACGGTGGATTGGCGGGCCTGGCGGAACAGGTTGGCGAAGCCCTGGTAGGGCGCGGCGTAGTCGAACTTGAAGGAAGAGCCGCTCTGCAGGTCGGCGCCCGCGCAGAAGGCGCGCGTGCCGGCACCGGTGATGACCACGGCGCGCACCGCGCTGTCGTCGTTGGCGCGGCGAAGCGCATCGCCCAGACCGGCGAGCACGGCGCCGCTGATGGCGTTGCGGCGCTCTTCGCGCTCGATGGTGAGCCACATGACGGGCCCGCGCATCTCTTCGCGCAGTTCGACGGGGGGAGGGGCTTCGGGCATGGCGCGGTTCCTTCTTCGGGGCTTCTGTCTTCTTCTGAAGCGATGCCCCGAGAGTGGCCCGAAAAAAAAGCCGCGGCATGCGGCTTGTGGCTGAAAGCAGGCCGGGTTTTCCCTGGGAGTCGCCCGGCCGTGTTGCTTCTTCTGCGTTCTTCGGCTTACTTCAGAAGGCCTTCAGCCTTCATTGCTTCCTGCACCGCGGGGCGGGCGCCGACACGCGCGTGCCAGGCCTGCAGGTTGGGGTAGCCGGAGATATCCACGCCGGTGGGCTTGGACCAGTTGGTGACGGTGAACAGGTAGCCGTCGGCCACGCTGAAGGTATCGCCCATCAGGTATTGCTTGCCGGCCAGCTCGCTTTCGAGCCACTTGAAGCGCGAGGCCAGCTTTTCCTTGGCGATGTTCTTGGCTTCTTCCGGCATGGCCGGGTTGAACAGCGGGCTGAAGCCCTTGTGGATCTCGGTGCCGATGAAGGTCAGCCATTCCTGCAGGCGGTAGCGCTGCATGGTGCCGGCGGCCGGCGCGAGGTTCTTGGTGGGGGCCAGGTCGGCGATGTACTGCAGGATGGCCGGGCCTTCGCGCAGGCGCGTGCCGTCGTCGAGTTCGAGCATCGGCACGTAGCCCAGCGGGTTGATGCCGTAGTAGTCGGTGCCGTCTTGCAGCTTGTGGCTCTTGGTGCTTGCCAGCACGGGCTCGAAGGCGAGACCGGCTTCGTGCATGGCGATGTGGGGAGACAGCGAGCAGGCGCCCGGCGAGTAATACAGCTTCATTCGAAATAACTCCAATGGATTGGCGAGGTGTGATTGTTCTGGGAGACCACGGCGGATGCTAGCGGGTTTGGCGGCGTCGCGTTTTTGTCCTACGGCGGCTTGCGCGAGGCGACTATCGGGCGCCGCCACGGCGGTTTCTAAGCTCCTGCGCACGGCGGGCAAGGCACCGCTGAAGGAGTCTTGAATGTTGAAGTACGCGATCATTTTTGCCGTCATCTCCCTGGTGGCCGGCCTGTTGGGCTTCGGTGGCGTGGCCGCTGGCGCTGCCGGCATTGCCAAGCTGCTGTTCGGCCTGTTCCTGGTGCTGGCGGTGCTGTTCGTGGTGCTTGCCGCC
Source organism: Variovorax sp. AB1(2024) (assembly GCF_037482385.2). Taxonomy (NCBI): domain Bacteria; kingdom Pseudomonadati; phylum Pseudomonadota; class Betaproteobacteria; order Burkholderiales; family Comamonadaceae; genus Variovorax; species Variovorax sp. AB1(2024). The sequence goes on from NZ_JBBHKP020000001.1 coordinate 923,712, forward strand.
CTGGGGGTGGGTGCCGTGAAGAAAGCGCTGGACTGACCCATGCTGCGCAACAAACCCCGGTGGCCGCAGGCGCGGTCGCTGGGCTGGCTTCTGCAGAGTCCGGCGCATCGCGTGCTGCGTGTGCTGCTCGTGACGCAGGCTCATTGGCAATTGCCCGAACACCGTTCGCGTCGACGACGCACCTGAAGAGAAACCCATGCACATCTCCCACATCGACGCGCAGCTCGACTACGAGGTCGTCGCGCCGGCGCACATGCTCCTCAACATCGAGGCGGCCCGTGCGGGCGCGCAGGCGTTGGTCAGCGAGGAACTGACCATCGAGCCGCCGACCGAGATGCAGGTGTTCTGCGACGAAGGCAGCGGCAATCGCTTCATCCGATTCGATGCGAAGCCCGGCCCGCTGAAGATCAGCTACAAGGCCACGGTGCAGCGCGCACATGTGGTGGTGCCGCCCGATCTTCGCGAAGTGCCGGTGAACGAGGTGCCGGACGAAGTCCTGCACTACATGATGCCCACGCGCTACTGCGAATCGGACCTGATGTCGCGCTGCGCGCAGCAGCTCTTCGGCGACCTGCCCCCTGGCATCGGCCGGGTGCAGGCGATCGTCGACTGGATCCACGAAAGCATCGCCTACGAGCCGGGCAGCAGCGACTCGACCACCACCGCGCGCGAGGTGTTCGTGGAACGCGCCGGCGTGTGCCGCGACTTCGCGCACCTGGGCATCACCTTCTGCCGGGCGCTCAACATTCCGGCGCGGCTGGTGGTGGGCTATGTGTGGTTCGACGAGCCGCCCCAGGATTTCCACGCCGTGTTCGAGGCCTGGCTGGGCGGGCAGTGGGTGCTGTTCGACCCCACCCGCATGGCACCTGTCGACCGGCTGGTGCGCGTGGGCACGGGACGCGACGCGAAGGACGTGGCGTTCTGCACGATCTTCGGCAACGTGCGCATGACCGACAAGAAGCTTGTGATCCGCGAACTGCAGGACGAAAGCCTCGAGCCGCCGAAGCCGCCGCCGCCCTCGGGTGAGCTGGTGGGCATAGAGAAGCCCGTGCCGGTGGTCCAGGTGGAAGAAGTCACCGGCTGACGGGGCTTGTTTGCTATAAAATATATAGCAAACTATCTAGCTATTGCGGGTAATCTGGGCCGATTTGGCATGGCCCTCTAGCTTGTCCACACAGCGGGCGCGAGACGGCACCGGCGATTAAAATCGGTGCCCCTTTTGCGCCGCGCACGCGTCAGTTGTGCGCCCCCATTCCAAATGCTGTACCCCGAAGAATTCGACGTGATCGTCGTCGGCGGTGGCCACGCCGGCACCGAAGCCGCGCTCGCCGCCGCGCGCATGGGCGCCAAGACGCTGCTGCTCTCCCACAACATCGAGACGCTTGGGCAGATGAGCTGCAACCCGTCGATCGGCGGCATCGGGAAGGGCCACCTGGTGAAAGAGGTCGATGCGCTCGGCGGCGCGATGGCGATTGCCACCGACGAAGCCGGCATCCAGTTCCGCATTCTCAATTCGAGCAAGGGCCCGGCCGTGCGTGCGACGCGTGCGCAGGCCGACCGCGTGCTCTACAAGGCGGCCATTCGCCATCGCCTGGAGAACCAGCCAAACCTGAGCCTGTTCCAGCAGGCGGTCGACGACCTGATGGTGGAGGGCGATCGCGTGGTGGGCGCCGTCACCCAGGTGGGCATTGCTTTCCGTGCGCGCACGGTGGTGCTCACTGCTGGGACTTTCCTCGACGGCCGCATTCACGTCGGCCTCGACAACTATCAGGCCGGTCGCGCGGGCGATCCGCCGGCGGTGAGCTTGTCGGCGCGGCTCAAGGAACTGAAGCTGCCGCAGGGCCGCCTCAAGACGGGCACGCCGCCGCGGCTCGACGGCCGCAGCATCGATTTCTCGAAGTGCACCGAGCAGCCGGGCGACGGCATGCCGGGTGGGGCAGGGCCGATGCCGGTGTTCAGCTTCATGGGCCGTACGGACATGCATCCGCGGCAGATGCCTTGCTGGATCACCCATACCAACGCGCGCACGCACGACATCATCCGCTCTGGCTTCGACCGCAGCCCGATGTTCACCGGCAAGATCGACGGCGTGGGCCCGCGCTATTGCCCGAGCGTGGAAGACAAGATCAATCGCTTCGCCGACAAGGAAAGCCACCAGATCTTCCTGGAGCCCGAAGGCCTGACGACCAACGAGTACTACCCGAACGGGATCTCGACCAGCCTGCCTTTCGACATCCAGTACCAGCTGGTGCGCTCGATGCCCGGCCTGGAAAACGCGCACATCCTGCGGCCGGGCTACGCCATCGAGTACGACTACTTCGATCCGCGCGAGCTCAAGAGCAGCTTCGAGACCCGTTCGGTCAAGGGCCTGTTCTTTGCAGGGCAGATCAACGGCACGACCGGCTACGAAGAGGCGGCGGCCCAGGGCCTGTTTGCCGGCATCAACGCTGCGCTGCAATGCCGGGGCGAAGATGCCTGGCTGCCGCGCCGTGATGAAGCCTATTTGGGCGTGCTGGTCGATGACCTGATCACGAAGGGCGTGACCGAGCCCTACCGCATGTTCACCAGCCGTGCCGAGTTCCGGCTGCAGCTTCGCGAAGACAACGCCGACATGCGCCTGACCGAAACCGGCCGCAAGTTGGGCTTGGTGGACGATGCACGCTGGGATGCTTTCAGCCGCAAGCGCGATGCTGTTTCACGTGAAACAGAGCGGCTCAAGTCGATCTGGGTGAATCCGCGAAACCTGCCTGCCTCCGAGTCGGAGCGCGTGCTGGGCAAGGCCATCGACCATGAATACAACCTGGCCGATCTGCTGCGCCGCCCTGATGTGAACTACGAGACGCTGATGTCGCTGGACGGTAGCAAGTACGCCGCCCCGGTGGCGCTGAGCGAAACCGAGATCGAGCAGATCGAAATTTCGGCCAAGTACTCCGGCTACATCGAGCGCCAGCACGACGAAGTGGAGCGTGCCGCGCATTTCGAAAATCTCAAGTTGCCGGCCGACTTCGACTATGGGCAGGTCAAGGCGCTGAGCTTCGAAGTGCGGCAGAAGCTCGACAAGCACCGCCCGGAGACGCTGGGACTGGCCTCGCGCATCTCCGGCGTGACGCCCGCTGCGATCTCGCTCTTGATGATCCATCTGCGCAAGGGCGGCCATAAAGCCTTTGCCCGTGATACAGCCACCACGGAAGCTGCCGCCGAATGACGGCGCCGATCGATACGCTGCGCAAGGGCGCGGCTGCCATGGGCGTGACCTTGTCCGAGCGGCAGGGCGAGCAGCTGCTGGCCTACGGCAGCTTGATGCTCAAGTGGAACAAGGTCTACAACCTGACCGCGCTGCGCGATCCGGCGAGCGTACTCACGCACCATCTGCTCGACAGCCTGGCTGCCATCTCACCGCTGCAGCGCGAGTGGGCAGGGAAGGGCAAGTTGCTGGACGTGGGTTCGGGCGGTGGGTTGCCGGGTGTCGTGATCGCGATCATGCGCCCCGACATCGACGTCAGCTGCCTCGATGCAGTGGCCAAGAAGGCCGCTTTCGTCCAGCAGGTGGCAGCGGAGCTCGAGCTGCCGAACCTGCGCGGGCTGCACGCACGGGTCGAGTCGCTCGCGGGAAGCTATGACGTCATCAGCTCGCGCGCGTTCGCGTCGCTGCCTGATTTCTTCAATGGCTCGATGCATCTGATGGCGCCCGGCGCCGTATGGCTTGCCATGAAGGGCAAGGTGCCGAGTGACGAGCTCGCGGCATTGCCGAAGGGCGTTGCAGTGTTTCACGTGGAACAACTGACGGTTCCCGGCCTGGATGCCGAGCGCTGCATTGTCTGGGCACGCAAAGAATCCGCCTGAGCGGGCGCTTCGGTTCACGAAAAGAAACGCCGACACCGGCAAAAGCCGGTGCTCGAACGGCCTTCACGGCATCGTGCTCGCTTAGACTCGATGCCTCCCCTCTGGTCTCTCCCCGGCTCGCTTTTTCGAGGCAAAACCCATGTTCGGCATTGCTGACTACGGCGCATTCGTCGTCGCCATCATCCTTTTCCTCCTGATTCCCGGCCCGGGCAACCTGGCGCTTATCACTTCGACCAGCAAGGGCGGAATCCGGGGCGGCCTGGGAGCAACGGCCGGGGTGATCCTGGGCGACCAGTGCCTGATGTGGGCCGCCGTCGCCGGTGTATCGGCGGTGCTGGCCGCGTATCCTGCCGCGTTCAAGGCGGTGCAGTGGCTGGGCGCCGGCTATCTTGGCTGGCTGGGCATCAAGATGCTGCTGGCCAAGCCGGGCTCCGCACCCATCCTCAACATCAAGCCCCGCCACTTCCTGCGCCAAGCCTTCACCATCACCTTGCTGAATCCCAAGGCGATCGTGTTCTACATGGCCTTCTTTCCGCTGTTCGTGGATCCGGCCCGTCACCAGGGCCTGGTCACCTTCGGCGCAATGGCCATCACCATCGCCGTGCTCACGTTCCTCTACGGCCTGACTTCCACGCTGCTTACGCACTTCCTGGCCGAGCGCATCCGCGCCAATCCACGCATCTCCACCACGCTCGAGAAGCTGGCCGGCACCTTCCTGATCGCCTTCGGCATCAAGCTCGCGATTTCCCGCTGATCGACCCCTTCGTACAGACATGGCCAAGATTTTCTGCATTGCCAACCAAAAGGGCGGCGTCGGCAAGACCACCACCACCGTCAATCTCGCCGCCGGCTTGGCCAAGGTCGGGCAGCGGGTGCTGATGATCGACCTCGACCCGCAGGGCAATGCGACCATGGGTTCGGGCATCGACAAGCGCCAGCTGGAGCTGACGGTGTACGACGTGCTGCTCGAATCCGCCTCGGTGGCCGAAGCACGGGTCAAGTCCGACAAGCTGGTGGAGGGCGGTTGCAGCTACGACGTACTGGGCGCCAACCGCGAGCTGGCGGGTGCCGAAGTCGAGATGGTCGCGCTCGACCGCCGCGAAAAGCGCCTGCGTACCGCCTTGGCCGCGGTCGGCGCGGAGTACGACTTCGTGCTGATCGACTGCCCGCCGAGCCTCAGCCTGCTGACGCTGAACGGCCTGTGCGCGGCCCACGGCGTGATCGTGCCGATGCAGTGCGAGTACTTCGCGCTCGAAGGACTGACCGACCTGGTCAACACCATCAAGCAGGTGCACGCCAACCTCAACAAGAACCTGCAGATCATCGGCCTGCTGCGCGTGATGTTCGATCCGCGCATCACGCTGCAGCAGCAGGTGAGCGAGCAGCTCAAGTCCCACTTCGGCGACAAGGTGTTCGACACGGTCATTCCCCGCAACGTACGGTTGGCCGAGGCGCCGAGCTACGGTCTGCCCGGCGTGGTGTTCGACCCCGCCGCGCGCGGCAGCCAGGCGTTCATCGCTTTTGCCCAGGAATTGGTCGAGAAGATGCCGCCCGCCAGCGCGTTCGCCTCGGGCGCGGTGGCGCCGCCGATCGCGCCGGTGGAGCGCATCGCACCGGACCTGCCGATCCCGGCCGACGTGCTGGCACCGGCCACCGCGCCGGAGTCCGGTTCCACCAGCGAAAACAACGCCTGAGGCAAGGGCACGGCACATGACTGCTGCACCCCGCATCCTGCTGCTGCCCGGATGGCAGAACAGCGGCCCCGGCCATTGGCAGACGCGATGGGAATCCGTCTACGGCGACCATCGTGTCGAGCAGCACGAATGGATGCGTCCGCTGCGCGGTGACTGGTCGATCCGGCTCGAGGAAGAAGTGCTGGCATCGCCCGGCCCCGTGGTCCTTGCCGCGCACAGCCTCGGCTGCATCCTCGTCGCCGCCTGGGCCTCGCACTCGCGCAACACCCACAAGGTGCGCGGCGCGCTGCTGGTGGCGCCCGGCGACCTGGAGCGCGACGACCTGCGCCAGCAGATTCCGGGCTGGGCGCCGATCGTGCGGCAGCCGCTGCCGTTTCCGGCGGTGCTGATCGCCGCCAATGACGACCCGTACTGCGAAGCCGCGCGCTCGCGCCAACTGGCGAGCGACTGGGGCGCGCGCTTCGTCGACGCCGGCGCGCGCGGCCACCTGAACGCCGAATCCGGCCTGGGCGACTGGCCCGAAGGCCGGGACCTCCTGAACGAAATCTCGAAAGAAAAAAACTGATGGCGACCAAGAAACCCAAGGGCCTCGGCCGCGGCCTCGAAGCGCTGCTCGGCCCGACGGCCGCGCCTTCCGCCGACAACGGCGTCGGCAGCAATGGCCAGGAAGAGCGGCGTGCGCCGCAGAATCCGAACACGCTCATGCTCGACCAGATGGTCGCAGGCGTCTACCAGCCGCGCACGCGCATGGACGAGGGCGCGCTGTACGAGCTGGCCGAGAGCATCAAGGTGCAGGGCATCATGCAGCCGATCCTGGTGCGCCGGCTCGACCCCGAATCGGCCGCGGCCAAGAATGCCGAGTACGAAATCATCGCGGGCGAGCGCCGCTTCCGCGCCGCCAAGCTGGCGGGCCTCGACAGCGTGCCGGTGCTGGTGCGCGACGTGCCCAACGAGGCCGCGGCGGCGATGTCCCTCATCGAGAACATCCAGCGCGAAGACCTCAATCCGCTGGAAGAAGCCCAAGGTCTGCAACGTCTTGTTACAGAATTCGGGCTTACGCACGAGCAGGCCGCGCAGGCCGTGGGCCGTTCGCGCAGCGCCGCCAGCAATCTGCTGCGCCTGCTGAACCTGGCCGAGCCCGCGCAGCAGATGCTGATGGCCGGCGACATCGACATGGGCCATGCCCGCGCGCTGCTGTCGCTCGACCGCGGCACGCAGATCACCGCCGCCAACCAGATCGCCGCCAAGAAGATGTCGGTGCGCGAAGCCGAGGCGCTGGTGAAGAAGCTGGCTGCCGAGTTCACGCTCACGCCTTCGCGCCGCAGCAACGACGGCGAGAAATCGCGCGACCTGCAGCGCGTGGAAGAAGAACTGGCCGACCTGCTGACCGCCGAAGTCGAGGTGCGCATCAAGAAGCGCAGCAAGCGCGGCGGCCGGATCGAGGAGAGCGGCGAGCTCGCCATCCACTTCGGGTCCATCGAGGCACTCAACGGACTGATCGAGCGCATCCGCCGAACAGCCTAGATTGCGAATCTGGCGTCGGGCATTCGTTTGATTGCATTCGGTTGATTGATTCCTGCAATCCTTTGCGCGTATCCTCGATCGCTGGTTTTTCAACCCCAAATCTCTGACAACCGAGGGAGTTCCCCATGAAGTTCACCAGGTTCCCGCTCGCGGCCGTGGCCGTCGGCGCACTTCTTCTGACCGGCTGCGCAGCCACCGACATGCAGATGGGCAGCCAGTCGGCCAAGACCATGGCCACCGGCAGCGCGGCCGGCGGCGCGACCTCCGGCGAAAGCAGCCAGCTCGAGCGTTGCGAATCGCCGCTGGGCACCGTCTCGCTGATCGAGAACCAGAGCGCGGGCTGGTACACCATCCTTACCGGCGAGTACCGCCTGCCGCCCACCGCCAACCTGCTGCGCCTGCTGGTGCAACAGTCGAACTGCTTCATCGTGGTCGAGCGCGGCGCGGCCGGCATGAACGCCATGACGCGTGAACGCGCGCTGCAGCAGTCGGGCGAAATGCGCGGCGGCAGCAACTTCGGCCGCGGCCAGATGGTGGCCTCCGACTACGGCCTGTCGCCCGAGATCGTGTTCAGCAACAGCGACGCCGGCGGCATCGGTGGCGCGCTTGGCGGCCTGGTGGGTGGCGGCCGTGGCCGCGCGCTCGCGCAGCTCGGCGGCAGCATGCAGACCAAGGAAGCCAGCGCGCTGCTGACGCTCATCGACAACCGCTCCGGCGTGCAGGTCGCGGCTGCGGAAGGCAGCGCCTCCAAGACCGATTTCGGCGCCTTCGGCGCGCTCGCCGGCCGCAGCGCGGGCGGCAACCTCGGCGGCTACACCAACACGGCGCAGGGCAAGGTGATTGCCGCCGCCTTCATGGACGCCTTCAACCAGATGGTCCGCTCGCTGCGCAACTACAAGGCGCAGACGGTACGCGGCCAGGGCCTCGGCGGCGGTGGCCGCTTGGGCGTGGACGGCGGCGCCGCGCCGTCGCAGACCTACGTGCCGGCCGAGAAGCCGGCGCCCACGCGCCGCCGCAGCAACAGCAGCAACTGATCGCTTGCTCGCTCGCCTCGCGCGATTCGAAAAAAAGCCCGGGGCTCTCGCGAGCCACCGGGCTTTTTCGTGGAACGCCGCAAACCGGCGCGCGGGCTGTGTCAGAGGCTGAAGATCTTCCCGGGATTCATGATGTTCTTCGGGTCGAGCGCGCGCTTGATGGTGCGCATCATGTCGATCGCGCCCGCGCCCGCTTCGGTGACCAGGAAGTCCATCTTGTGCAGCCCCACGCCGTGCTCGCCGGTGCAGGTGCCTTCCAGCGCCAGCGCGCGGCTCACCAGCGCATGGTTCAGCTCCTCGGCCTTCACGCGCTCTTCGGGGATGTTCGGGTCGAGCAGGTAGCCGAAGTGGAAGTTGCCGTCGCCGACGTGGCCGACCAGGAAGTAGGGGATGCCGCTGGCATCGGCCTCGGCCACCGAGTCGAGCAGGCAGTCGGCCAGCCGCGAGATCGGCACGCAGGTGTCGGTCGAGATCACGCGGCAGCCCGGGCGCGACTGCACCGCCGCGAAATAGCTGTTGTGCCGCGCGGTCCACAGGCGCGTGCGTTCTTCCGGCGTGCTGGCCCATTCGAAGGCATTGCCGCCGTGGCCGCTGGCCAGCTCCTGCACCGTCTCGGCCTGCTCCTTCACGCCGGCGGGCGAGCCGTGGAACTCCATCAGCAGCATCGGCTCTTCGCGCAGGTTCAGCTTGGCGTAGGCATTCACCATGCGCACGGTGTTGACGTCGATCAGCTCCACGCGAGCGATCGGCACGCCCAGTTGGATGGTCTCGATGGTCGTGCGCACCGCGGCCTCGATGCTCGGGAAGGAGCAGATCGCGGCGGACACCGCCTCGGGCAGCGGATAGATGCGCAGCGTGATCTCGGTGACCACGCCCAGCGTGCCTTCGCTGCCCACCATGAGGCGCGTGAGGTCGTAGCCGGCGGAAGACTTCTTCGCGCGCGTGCCGGTGCGGATGACTTCGCCGGCGGCGGTGACCACTTCGAGCGCCAGCACGTTCTCGCGCATGGTGCCGTAGCGCACCGCGTTCGTGCCGCTGGCGCGCGTGGCCGTCATGCCGCCGATGGAGGCGTCGGCGCCGGGGTCGATGGGGAAGAACAGGCCCGTGCTCTTGATCTCTTCGTTGAGCTGCTTACGCGTGACGCCCGGCTGCACCGTCACCGTGAGGTCGTCGGCGTTGACCGACAGCACGCGGTTCATGCGCGACACGTCGATGCTGATGCCGCCCTGCACCGCGAGCAGGTGGCCTTCGAGCGAGGAGCCCACGCCGAAGGGAATGACCGGCACGCTGTGCTCGCTGGCCAGCTTCACCGCGTCGGCCACGTCCTGCGTGCTTTCGGCGAACACCACGGCCGAGGGCGGCGGGGCGTCGAACGAAGACTCGTCGCGACCGTGCTGCGTGCGAACCGCCAGCGCCGTGGAACAGTTGGTGCCGAAGCGGGCCTTCAGCCCGTCGATCAGGCTGGCGGGAACGTCGCGCAGATGAAGCTCCGGCAGCAGGTGCGAGGTTTGGGTCGGGGCGTTCATCGGGGCGTCTCCTGCGAGGGGTGAGGGGGATCGGTCATTTTACGGAGCGAGCACCATAATGCGCTTCGGAAAAAACATGAACCCCACAACCCTCAGCGCATGCGCACCATGCGCAGCCTCATTCACTACCTCTGCAGGCACGACCGGCAAGATCGACGCATCGAGCGTCGCGTAACAACAGCAGGAGCGCCCATGGGCAACCGACTTTCCCAGATCGCCACCCGCACCGGTGACGACGGCACCACCGGCCTCGGCGACAACACGCGCGTGCCCAAGGATCACCTGCGCGTGCACGCGATGGGCGACGTGGACGAACTCAACTCGCACATCGGCGTGCTGCTGTGCGAGCCCATGCCGGAGCCCGTGCGCGAGCTGCTGGTCGATGTGCAGCACCAGCTCTTCAACCTTGGCGGCGAGCTCTCGATGCCGGGTTTCACGTTGCTGAAGGCCGATGCGCTGCTGCAGCTGGACAACGCCCTGGCGGAGCACAACGCCGCGCTGCCGCGGCTGGCCGAATTCATCCTGCCGGCCGGCACCCGCGCGGCCTCGCTCGCGCATGTGTGCCGCACGGTGGCGCGAAGAGCCGAACGCGCGGTGGTGGCGCTGGGCGCCACGGCCGAGCTCAACGATGCGCTGCGCCAGTACCTCAACCGGCTCAGCGACCTGCTCTTCGTGCTCGCGCGCGTGCTCAACCGCATGAACGGCGGCGACGACGTCTACTGGAAGAGCGAGCGCATGGCGCGTGCTGCTGCAGCGCAAGCATCGGAAGACGCAGACAACAAGGAGGCCCCATGAAATTCCCGAACACCGTCAGTGCATCGTTCGCCGTGGCGATGGCCGCCGCGCTCTGGCTGCCTGTCGCCGCGCAGGCCCAGAGCGCCGACAACCCGCCCAAGGCACAGCGCGCCCACACGCTCAAGCAGCCGTCGCGCGGCGGCAAGGTGGTGGGCAGCGTGCAGCGCGGCACCAACGCGGCGGGCCGGGGCATCGACCGTGCAGACGCAGCCACCAGGCGCGGCGTCAACAACGTATCTGAAAAAGCCAGCCGTCCGGTGCGCAACGTCGGCGAGGCCTTTGGACGCAAGCTTTCGCCGGGTTCCAGTGGCCGTGCCGCGCCACCGCCTGTGGGGCCTCAGGGCAGCGCGCCTTGATCGCTGAGCACTGATCCAGTTCGGGGAGCGATCACGCCGACGGGGTACCTTGCTCCGCGAATGTCCCCCGGCCTGCGGCCTCCTCCTTTATTTCGCTGCGCAAGGCACCCCGCCGTCGTGATCGATGGACGCAGCGCTCGTGCGGCCAACACCAACGCCGCGCCCAAGTGCGAGTGGCACCGGGTGCTCCCCGCAGCGAAATAAAGGAGGAGGGGCGCAGCCCCGGGGGACATTCGCGGAGGGGAGCACCCGGTGCCATTCGCACGCACCACCGGACCAAAACCCGAAGGCACAAAACCAATGGCAAGAAACATCGAGAACAAGGCCCGCATCGAAAGCATCGAACGCGTGGCAGCCATCGCCGAAACACTGGCCGACAAGGGCCCCACAGAGATCGCACAGGACGACACCTTCTTCCGCTGCAACGACAGCGCCGACCGCCTCAAGCTGCGCACCTTCGAGCCCGACCGCGCCGAGCTGATCTTCTACCGCCGCGCCAACAGCGCGGGCCCCAAGGAATCGTTCTACCTGATCACGCCCTGCACCACGCCCGACGTGCTGCGCGAATCGCTCACGCTCGCATGGGGGCAGGCGGGCCGCGTGCGCAAGCAGCGCCGGCTGTTCATCGTGGGCCGCACACGCGTGCACCTCGACCGCGTCGAAGGCCTCGGCGAATTCCTCGAGCTCGAAGTGGTGCTGGAAGAGGGCGAGTCCGCCGAAGCCGGCATCGCGCAGGCGCATGCGCTCATGGCGCGACTGGGCGTGGGCACCGACCAGCTGGTGCAGGGCGCCTACGTCGATCTTCTGAACGACGCCGCCTGATCAGCGCCAGCCCGCGGCCTTCAACTGGTCCGCCAGCAGCTGCGCGACCTTTTCATAGCCTCGTGCATTGGCATGGATGCGGTCGGAGCGCAGCGATGCATCCGACAGCACGCTCGAATACACATTGGCAAGCAGCAGCGCCTGCCCCGACTTCGCCACCTCTTCATAGAACGGCGCATCGCTGAGCGAGCCGACGAACGCGCGCACCGCGTCGGGTGCCGGCGTGGCCAGCACCGCGACATGCGGCGTGTGCGCGCGTGCCAAGTCGATCAGCGCCGCCAGGTTGTCGCGCGTGGCCGCAGCTGACACACCGCGCAGCATGTCGTTGCCGCCGATGCCGATCAGGATCGCGTCGTAGCTCGAGCCATTCAGCAGCCCTGGCAGCCGCTGCAGCGCGCCCGCCGAGGTGTCCCCGTTGACGCCCTCGTTGTCGATCTGCCAGCCCGTGATCTCGCCCAGCTTCACGGGCCATGACGCGTCGGTCGGCGCGCCGTAGCCGAAGGTCAGGCTGTCGCCCAGCGCCAGCACCCGGGCGCCTGGCTTCAATGCGTTGGAGGATGCCTTGCGCTTGCCGCAGGCAGCCAGTGCTGCCACGGCGGGCACGCCGGCCAGCAGGTGGAGGAGGTGTCTTCGCTTCATGCTGCGCGCAGCTTAATCGCCGCCGCGAGCTGCCGTGGCGCTTGCCCCTTTTCTCGGAAAGCGCATAAGCCTCCCCGTTTTTGTTCGTTCCCCGGCGAAGGGGGCAGGCGAAGAATCGCGGCCCTGCATCTTCATTCTTCATCACCGACCGGGGCCCGACACCATGCCGCTGCTTTCCCGCCACCGCTTCCTGCGCCATGTGGCCGTTCTTTCCGCTGCCTTGCTGGCCGCGCCGCTCGCCGCCCTGGCCGCGCCCGCCACGGGCGATCCCGTGTGGTTCGGCGTGAGCGGTCCGCTCACCGGGCAGAACGCGCAGTACGGCGCGCAGTGGAAGGCCGGCTTCGATCTTGCGCTGGAGCACATCAATGCGCAGGGCGGCATCCATGGACGTCCGCTGGCCTACAACTTCGAGGACAGCCAGAGCGACCCGCGCCAGTCGGTGGCCATCGCGCAGAAGCTGGTGAACGACAAGCGCGTGCTCATCGAGCTCGGCGACTTCTCCAGCCCGGCCTCGATGGCGGCATCACCCATCTACCAGCGCGCGGGCCTGGTGCAGCTGGGCTTCACCAACTCGCACCCCGACTTCACCAAGGGCGGCGACTACATCTGGAGTCCTTCCATCAGCCAGGCCGACGCGCAGCCGCTGCTGGCCGAACTCGCGGTGAAGACGCTGGGCTTCAAGCGCATCGCGGTGCTCTACCTCAACACCGACTGGGGCCGCACCAGCAAGGACGTGCTCGTGAAGGCCGCCCAGGAGCGCGGCGCGCAGGTCGCCATCGCCGAGGGCTACCAGCCCGACGAGAAGGACTTCCGCTCGACGCTGGTGCGCGTGCGCGACGCCAACCCCGACGGGCTGGTGCTCATCTCCTACTACCCCGACGGCGCGCTCATCGCGGGCCAGGTACGCAGCGTGGGGCTCAGGCAGCCCATCGCCGCGGTGGGCTCGGTGTATTCGCCGAAGTTCATCGAGCTGGGCGGCGCGGCGGTGAACGGCATCTTCACCAACACCGCTTTCTATCCGGACGAGCCGCGCACCGAGGTGCAGGACTTCGTGAAGAGCTTCCGCGCCAGGTACGGCAAGGAGCCCGACGCGTTCAATGCCTACGCCTACGACGCCGTGGTGTACGCCGCCGCCGCGCTGCGCCAGGCCGGCGCGAATGCCGATCGCAAGGCCGTGCGCGACGCGTTCTACAAGATCAAGGACGTGCCGAGCGTGATCTTCGGCAAGGCCAGCTTCGATGCGCAGACGCGGCGGATCATCGGCGTGAAGAGCGTGAATCTTGTCGTGAAGGACGGCAGGTGGGCGCAGCTGGACGAGAAGGCAGCGCTTGCCGCGGCCAGGTAGTCGATGAGCTTCACCTCCTTCTTCGACTACACGGTCAACGGCCTGATCATCGGCAACATCTACGCGTTGCTGGCGGTCGGGCTCGCGTTGATCTTCGGTGTATCGCACCTCATCAACTTCGCGCACGGCTCGGTGTACACGGTGGGCGCGTACATCGGCTGGGCGTCGATCACCTACCTGCACACGCCGCTGCCCGTGACCATCGTGCTGGTGGTGCTGGGCTCCGGCGCGCTCGGCATGCTGATCGAGCGCGTGGGCCTGCGGCCGCTGCAGGGTGCGGCTCGCATTGCGCCGCTGCTGGCCACCATCGGCATCAGCTTCGTGCTCGACATCCTCGTGCAGCTGGTGTTCAGCCCCGACCCGCGCTCGCTGCCCACGCAGCTGCCCGACTGGCGGCTGCAGATCGGCACCGGCACCATCGGCGCGCTCGACATCCTCATTGCGGGCATCGGCCTCGCGAGCGCGGCCGTGCTGTTCGTCTTCCTGCGTTTCACGAAACTCGGCTGGGCCGTGCGCGCCACCGCGCAAGACCGCGACGCGGCGCAACAAATGGGCGTGGACGTCGACCGCGTGAACCAGACCGTGTTCGCCATCGCCGCGGCGCTGGGCGGGCTCTCGGGCCTGCTGGTGGGCATGTACTACAACAACATCAGCCCGGCGATGAGCTTCCAGGCCACGCTCAAGGGCGTGGTCGCCACCGTGGTCGGCGGCGTGGGCAACGTGCCGGGGGCCATCGTCGGCAGCCTGCTGCTGGGGTTGATCGAAAGCTATGGCGTGGCCATCCTCGGCACGCCGTACCGCAACCTCTTCGCCTTCGCGCTGCTGCTGGTCATCCTGGTGTGGAAGCCGAACGGCCTGTTCGGGCGCAAGCGCGCGCTGCCGCCCGAGCCGCTGACCGGCACCTTCATCGCGCCGAGCAAGCCGTGGCACATACCGCGCCGCGTGCTCGCCGCGGTGTTCGCGGCGGCCGTGGCATTGCCGCTCTTCGATCCTTCGCCGTACCTGCTGCAGACGCTCACCAACGCATGGCTCTACGGTGCGCTGGCGCTGAGCCTCACCTTGGTGGCCGGCACCATCGGGCAGATCTCGCTCGGCCATGCGGGGCTGCTGGCCATCGGCGCGTATGCGTCGTCGCTGCTGGTGCTCGACCTGCACCTGCCGGTAGGCACGGGCATCGTGGCGGCGGGCATCCTCACTTCGCTGATCGGCACCGCGCTCATCTTCCCGGCCTTCAGGCTGCGCGGCCACTACGTGTCGATCGCCACGCTGGGCATCGGCGAGATCGTGGCGCTCACCATCCTCAACTGGGAGAGCCTCACGCACGGGCCCATCGGCGTGTCGGGCATTCCGCCGCTGTCGCTGTTCGGGCGCGACGCTTCGTCGAACCAGGCCATCTACTGGGCTTCCTTCGGTGCGATGGTGCTTCTTGCGCTGCTGCAGTGGCGCCTGTTGCGTTCGCACCTGGGCCGCACCTTCCGCGCCGTGCGCGAAGACGAAGTGGCGGCGCGCGCCTACGGCGTGAGCCCCGACCGCTACAAGGCGCTGGCCTTCGGCTTCGGCGGCTTCGCGGCCGGCGTGAGCGGCGCCTTCACCGCGCACATGTATTCGTACATCAACCACGAGACCTTCGGCTCGCAGATCTCGATCCTCGCGCTGACGATGGTGATCCTCGGCGGCCTCGGGAACATCAGCGGCGCGCTGCTGGGCGCGGTCGCGCTCGTGAGCCTGCCGGAGCTGTTCCGCGTGACGGCCGAGTACCGCATGCTGATCTACGGCGTCGCGCTGCTCCTGCTGATTCGTTTTCGCCCGCAAGGCCTGCTGGGCACTGTCTGAAAGAACACCACACCATGAGCCACCTGAACGACTACCTCGCCGAGAAACGCGCCGCCGTGCTCGCACGCAATGCCGCTGTCGAGGCCGGCACGGCGCAGCCCGTGCAACTCAAGGCCAGCGTGAAGGCCGAAGGCCGCAGCGGCGTGCGCCGCCTGCGCATCCGCGACCACCAGGTCATCAGCGACAGCCCGCCCGACTTCGCGGGCTACAACCTCGGCCCCAGTTCGCCCGAGCTGCAGCTGGGCGTGCTGGGCACCTGCGTCACGCACATCTTCCTGATCCAGGCGGCCGAACGCCAGGTGCCGCTCGAAAGCCTCGAGGTGGAGGTGACCGGCATCATCGATCCGCGCGGCGGCAAGCCGGGCCATGAAAAGACGCCCATCTGGCCGCACGAGATCGGCTGCACGGTGCACATCGATTCGCCCGCGAGCCGCGAAGACATCGACGCGCTGTTCGAGGCGGTCGAACGCAACTGCCCGATCCTGAACCTGCTGCGCAACCCGCAGGCCATCCGCGCCGAGGTGAAGCTCGTGAACTCGAAGGCGAAGGCCGCCGATGCCGTCGCTGCTTGAGATACGCGGCCTGGTGCGCCGCTTCGGCGGCCTCACCGCCGTCGATACCGTCGACCTGCATGTGGGCGAAGGCGAACTGCTGAGCGTGATCGGCCCCAACGGCGCGGGCAAGACCACGCTGTTCAACCTGGTGACCGGCCTCGACAGGCCCGATGAAGGCCGGGTGCTGTTCGACGGTGAAGACATCACCGGCCTGCCCGCGCAGCAGCTCGCGCAGCGCGGCCTGGCGCGCACCTTCCAGCATGGGCGTGTGTTCGCGAACCTCTCTGTGCTCGACAACGTGCTGGTCGGTGCGCACACACGGCTGCGTGCCGTGAAACCGCGCGCGGGCGGCGTGCCGGGCCTGGGCGCATTGGCCGAGCTTGCGCTGGCGCTGGTGCAGCCCGCCGCCGTGCGCCGCGAGGAAGACGCGCTGCGCGAAGAAGCGCGCGAAATCATCGCGCTGTTCGGCGAACGGCTGGCGCCGCGCATCGACCATCCGGCCTACAGCCTCTCTTATGCCAACCGCCGCCGTGTGGAGATTGCGCGCGCGCTCGCGCTTCGGCCGCGCCTGCTGCTGCTCGACGAGCCCACCGCCGGCATGAACGAGAGCGAGACCGCCGAGATGCTGGAGATCATTCGCAGCCTCAAGGCGCGGGGCCAGGCCATCCTGCTGATCGAGCACAAGCTCGACCTCGTGATGCAGCTCTCCGACCGTGTCGCCGTGCTCGACGACGGCCGCAAGATCGCCGAAGGGTTGCCCGATGAAGTACGCAACGACCCGGCGGTGATCGAGGCGTATCTCGGCCATCGCCATGTGGGTGCTGCAGAGGCGGTGCCCGCATGATCGCCACCGTCGCACGCACGGGCCTTTCGCCTTCGCCTCTCTGGGGAGATGGCCGGGGTGACGAGGGGCTGCCGGAGCGCTCCGCCGCGCCGGCTCCAGGCGAATCGAACAAGCCGCTGCTGCAGCTGAAGAAGATCAACAGCTTCTACGGCCCGGTGCAGGCCCACTTCGACCTCGACATCGAAGTGCGCAAGGGCCAGATCGTCAGCCTGCTCGGCGGCAACGCCAGCGGCAAGTCGACCACCATGAAGATCGTGCTGGGGCTGCTCAAGCCGCGCTCGGGCGAAGTCAATTTCAACGGCGCCTCCACGCTCGGGCTGAGCACGCCGCAGATCATCCGCAAGGGCATCGGCTCGGTGCCGGAGGCGCGCAGGCTGTTCCCCGCGATGACCGTGCGCGAGAACCTGCTGATGGGCGCCTATGCGCGCAGCGACCGCAAGGCCGTGGCCGAAGACCTCGAACGCATGCTCGAGTTGTTCCCGCGCGTGGCCGAGCGTATCGAGTTCCAGGCCGGCACATTGTCGGGCGGCGAACAGCAGATGGTGGCGATGGCGCGCGCGCTCATGGGCCGGCCACGGCTCATCTGCATGGACGAGCCGACCATGGGCCTGTCGCCGCTGTACGTCGACAAGGT
The DNA here is from genome assembly GCF_037482385.2 of Variovorax sp. AB1(2024). Lineage (NCBI taxonomy): Bacteria > Pseudomonadati > Pseudomonadota > Betaproteobacteria > Burkholderiales > Comamonadaceae > Variovorax > Variovorax sp. AB1(2024). The sequence goes on from NZ_JBBHKP020000001.1 coordinate 941,155, forward strand.
GCTGGAGCTCATCGCGCGCATCAACGCACAGGGCGTGTCGGTGTTCATGGTCGAACAGAACGCGAGCCTCGCGCTGCAGATCGCGCACCACGGCTACGTGCTGCAGACCGGGCGCATCGTGCTCTCGGGCCCGGCGAAAGAGCTGCTGGCCGACGCGCGCATACGCGATGCCTACCTTGGCGGCGACGGCGCGGCGCGCACCGCCTCCTGATCCAGCGAAAGCTCCCAAAGAGAACCCACACATGCCATTGAAACTCGACCACATCGTCATTGCGGTGCACGACCTCGAACGCACCATCGCCGACTACGGCGCACTCGGCTTCCACGTGCTGCGCGGCGGTGACCATCCGGGCCGCGCCACCCACAACGCGCTGGTGGTTTTCGGCGACGGCAGCTACTTCGAGCTGATCGCATGGCGCGAAGCTTCTCCCGGCGAACGCTGGTGGCAGCTGCTGCAGAAGCACGGCGAGGGCATCGTCGACTTCGCGCTGCTGCCGCGCGACACCGCGGCCACGGTCGCTGGCGCGAAGGAGCGCGGCCTGGTGCTGGAAGGTCCTCTCGACGGCGGCCGCGTGCGGCCCGACGGCGAACGCCTGCGCTGGCAGACGGCGCGTGCGCCCTCGGCCGACCTGCCTTTCCTGTGCGGCGACCTCACGCCGCGCGCGTTGCGCGTGCCCGAGGGCAAGGTGCGCGTGCATGCGAACGGCGCGCTCGGCGTGGCGAGCCTGGCCGTTGCGGTGCGCGACCTCGATGCGACGCTGGCGCGCTACCGCGCCTTGCTGGGCACTGACGCTGAAGATGCTGGCACGCACATCGGCAACCCCGTGGCGCTGCCGGGCAGCAACGTGCGCGTGGCGGTCATCGTGCTGGGCGGCAGCGTGCTGGTGCTGTCGTCCCCACGCGAGAACGCGGCACACGCGGGTGAAGGCAGCGACACGCTCACGCAGCGCATCGCCGCGCGCGGAGAAGGGCCCTATGCGCTGGTGCTGCACACAGACCGGCCGCAATCGACCGGCGCCTTCGATCTTGCCCGCACCCATGGCGCGTTGATCGAACTCGACCTGCCGCCGCTGGACCGCGTGAAGGACAAGGCCCCGCGCGGATACCAGCGCTTACCTGATTTCACCTGACTGCGACCTGAAGCGGTCGTTGCGGACACATGCGGGGCACACAATGGACTCGTCTCATCAACGCATGGAGGATTCCAGATGAACATCAAGTCAAAGAGCATGGCCGTTGCCGCAGCGGCACTGGCAATGTGCATGGCCGCCGGCAGCGCCGTCGCGCAGGATCGACGCTTCGACGGCCGTCCCGGCCCTGGCGACGGACGCTTCGAACAGCGTGGTCCCAACTTCGATCACCGTGGCCCCAATTTCGATCACCGTGGCGGCCCGCCGGGCTACCGCGGCAACCAGGACTTCCGTGACGGCCGCCAGTTCGATCGCCGCGGCTTCCCGCAACCGCACGCCGAATGGCGCCGTGGTGGCCGCGTGCCGCCCGAGTACCGTGGCCGCAACTACGTGGTGCAGGACTGGCGTGCCTACCGGCTGCAGCAGCCGCCCCGTGGATACCAGTGGGTGGGCGTGGGCGGAGACTTCGTGCTCGCTGCCATTGCCACCGGCGTGATCGCGAACATCATCGCAGGCCAGTAAACAGACGCTGTTTCGGCCATTGGGCGAAACAGCACTGCAGAAACCACGCCGCAGGCCGCAAGGCTTGCGGCGTTTTTTTCAGACCAGCGCGGTAGGTGCCGATTGGGCGCAGACGTTGCGGCCCGTGATGGTCAGGCGCAGCCCGCCGCCGTGCCATTCGAGCCAGTTGAGGCTCACGTACGCATCGATGTCGGCGTCGTCGATGCGGTCGGCCTGGCGGCTCTGCAGCAATTCGACCGTGGCGGGCAGGGCCCGTCTGAGCCGTTCGCGCCGCTCCGCGGCATCGGCGGCCTTGAGGGCGGCCCTTGTTTGCTGTTGCTGCTGCTGCGGGGTCGATGCCATTGCTGATCCGTTTCCAGGAAGCCAGGGAATTAACCCGAATGTACGCCGCCTGTGTGAAGCTGCATTCTTCTTTTTTAACCTTTCTGTCGTCCCCGGTACACACCCCCCAAACGCCACTGGACAGGCTCTAGATTTCGTAGTGCGAGGCTTTGGCCTCGTCTCCCAGGGCCTTTTCGACCACCGCCCGCGTCAGCGTGGGCGCGAACGATTCGATGAAGGCATACACGTACTTGCGCAGGTAGGTGCCCCGCCTTACAGCGAGCTTGGTGAGGTTGATGCCGAAGAGCCGCCCCGCGTCGAGCGCGCGCAACTGGGTGTCGCGCTCGGCTTCGTAGGCCACGCCGGCCACGATGCCCACGCCCAGGCCCAGTTGCACGTAGGTCTTGATGACGTCGGCATCCATCGCGGCCAGCACGATGTTGGGCTCCAGCCCGCGCTGCTCGAAGGCCTCGTCGATGCGCGAACGGCCGGTGAAGCCGGTGTCGTAGGTGATGAGCGGATAGCGCGTGAGCGCATCGAGCGTGAGCGGCGCGTCGAGCAGCGGATGCCCCGGCGGGACGATCACCGAGTGCGTCCAGCGGTAGCAGGGCAGGGCGACCAGTTGCGGATAGTCGCCCAGCGCCTCGGTGGCGATGCCCACGTCGGCCTCGCCGTCGAGCAGCATCTGCGCGATCTGCTTGGGCGAGCCCTGGTGCAGGTGCAGCTTCACGTTCGGGAACTGCGCGCGGAATTCCTGCACCGCCACCGGCATCGCATAGCGCGCCTGCGAGTGCGTGGCCGCCACCGACAGCAGCCCGCTTTGCTGCGCGATGAATTCCTGGCCCGCGTGCTTGAGGTTGCTGCTCTCCATCAGCATGCGCTCGATGATCGGCAGCACATGCCCGCCGGGCTCGGTGAGGCCGGTAAGCCGCTTGCCGGCGCGCACGAACAGCTCGATGCCGAGCTCTTCCTCGAGCTCGCGGATCTGCCGGCTCACGCCGGGCTGCGAAGTGTGAAGGGTGTGGGCGACTTCGGTCAGGTTGAAGCCGCAACGAACGGCCTCGCGTACCGAGCGCAGTTGTTGGAAGTTCATCTGGCGCGCAAGAGTGTCGGGGGCCCCGGTTGGAGCCGACCGGAGATTCTCGGCAGAACTGCTTATTCGGGGAACGATGCGTTTGTTGGTTTCACATGAGCAAAACATCTTTAAGGCTCCCAGAGCTGCTTCGAGAGCCCCGGCTTGAGTTTTCGCACGGCTGTGCTAAAGTTTGCCGCATGGACGCCAAGACCCAGAAAAGCGAACTCACCCGCGCCGCCATCGTCGGCGCTGCGATGAACCTTGCGCTGGCCGAAGGCCTGGAAGCGATCACGCTGCAGGCCGTGGCCAGCCGGCTGGGCCTGTCGAAGAGCGGCGTGTTCTCGCGCGTGGGTTCGCGCGAGGCGCTGCAGAAGGCCGTCATCGAGGAATACGGCCGCGGCTTCCTGGCCGACGTGTTCGTGCCCGCCATGCAGAAGCCCAAGGGCCTGCCCCGGCTCGAAGAGATCGTCGCGCGCTGGATCGCCCGCACCCGCGACGTCGAAATGCACACTGGCTGCCTCTACATGGCCGGCGCCTTCGAGTTCGACGACCGCGAAGGCGAGCTGCGCGACCTGCTGTTCGACGAGATCACGCGCTGGCGCGCCGCGCTGCGCCGCACCGTGCTGCAGGCTGTCGAGACCGGCGAACTCAAGGCCGACACCGACCCTGCGCAGCTCGTGAGCGAGCTCAACGGCGTGATGATGACCCAGCTGCACGACGCGCGCTTCCTGCGCGACCCGCAGGCCGCCGACCGCGCCACGCACTCCTGGCGGCGCATTCTTTCCAGCTATCGCGCCTGAGCTGCTCGAGACGCAGGCGGATTCCCGATGTCCTCATTTGCCAATATTTCGCACAGCCGTGCGATAAAAAGGAGAAGCATCATGCTGATCATTGCCCTCGTCCTCGCCGCCTATGCGCTCGTCACCGGTGCCCGTTGCGTGCGCGACACCCTGTGCAGCCTGCCCCGCAGCAACCGTGACTGGGTCTGGTACTGACCCCCGCAGCCGAAGGAGCTCCCGCCATGACAGGCACTTCCACAACCTCCGCCGCCGGCCATGCCGCGCAGTCGAACTACTATCGGCCGGGACGCGTGATGCGCACGCTGCGCTTCGGCCTGACCACGTCGCAACGGCTGTGGCCCGCGCTGGGCGTGCGTGCCGCTTACCGCCTGTTCGGCACGCCGCTGCCGCCCAAGTGGCTGTACCGGGCGCAGGGGCCGGGTGCCGAGTGGCGGCGCGAGGGCTGGGCTTTCGAGGACGCGAGCGTCGGCATTTATCACCTGGCCGCGCAGGACTCGGGGGCCGAGTCGGCGCCCGTGGTGCTGCTGGTGCACGGCTGGGGCGGCCATGCGGGGCAGATGCTGCCGCTCGCGCAGGCCGTGGCCGATGCCGGCCTGCGGCCCGTGCTGCTCGAGCTGCCGGCGCACGGCCGCAGCGCCGGCACGATGAGCAACTCGCCGCAGTTCGCGCGGGCCATTGCGTATGTCGCGGCGCGGCTCGCGGCCGACGGCCATGCGCTGCGCGCGGCCGTCGCGCATTCGCTGGGTGCCAACGGCCTTGCGCTCGCGGCGTCGCGGGGCTTGCCGGCAGAGCGGCTCGTGCTGCTCGCGCCGCCCGCATCGCCACGCGAATACACGCGCTATTTCGCGCACACCTTCGGGCTCAGCGAAACCACGCGCCTGGCGATGCAGCGGCTGTTCGAGGCGCGCGAAGGCGTCCTGATGCCCCAGCTGGAGCCCGCCGCCGTGGGGCCGCGCATCTCGCAGCGCACGTTGATCGTGCACGACAGGGACGACCGCGTGAACCGCTTTGCCGACGCCGAGGCCTACCGCGATGCGATCGGCCGCGCGCAGTTGATGGAAACGCAGGGCTGGGGCCATCGCCGCATCCTCAAGGAGGCCGAGGTGCTGGCGCGGGTCGCTCGCTTCGTGACGGCGCCCGATTGAAGGCGGCGTGCTACCAGGCCGGGTGAACCGGCGTGAACACCGGCCTGAACAGGTGCCGCCGCACGATCTCCCCGTAGCCCCGGTAGTAGAAGTTGCCGTTCGCCTCCAGCACCGCCGCGCGGTGCTTGCGGAAGTACACCGGGATCTCGTACCAGGGCATGGTCGGCGCGCGGTGGTGCACGTGGTGCAGGTTGTTGAAGAGGTACAGCAGCCCGAACACGAGGTTCGACTCCACGATGGCCACGCGCTCGTGCGGCGTGTCGGCCCAGCGGTGTTCGGTGAAGGTGCGCAGCGAGCCCAGCATCATGCCGGGATACACGAAGTACAGCAGGTACTCGCCCAGGCCCATGCCGCAGACCGCGGTCACGCAGTACAGCACCGGCGCCACGCTCAGTGCATGCCAGCCCCATGTCGGCAGCCTCGAGAAATTGCCCGACAGCACCTGGCCCGTTTCGAAGCCGACCAGCTTCCAGAGCCGGAGAAACGGCCCCAGCACCACGCGGAAGGCGATCGTCTGGTTCGCCATGTAGATGCACCGCCACGCCGGCCCGTAGGCCGCCCACGCGGGTGCCGAGTGGTAGGCGCTTTCGTTGTCGCGCTCGGGGTGCGTGAGGTGGTAGTTGACGTGGTGCGAGCTGTGCCCGCGGTTGTAGAACGGGTAGGGCAGCCACAGGTTCAGCGGCGGCCACACCACCGCATGGCGCAGCCACCGGGGCAGGTGGCGCATCGCGTGGATGCTCTCGTGCTGCAGCGAGGAATGCAGCTGCGCGAGAAAGCCCCCGGCCACGAACAGGGCCCAGCCCGGCAGCGCCGCGTGCCACCACAGCAGCGCGGCCCAGGCAACGTACAGCGCGGCGGCCAGCAGCAGGGTGGGCACTTCGTAGTGCCACCACCAGTGGCGGCGCACGGGTGTGGTCCTGGCGGGGTTCGGTACGGCGGTCGAAGTCATGATGGGAAGGACTGCGATGCTAGGTAGCAAGCGGCGTCTTGCATGCGCGCTTTTCGCATAAGCATGGTCGCGAAACTTCGTTCCGCGCGGCCAGGGGCGAGGCCTAAGCTAGAGCGCTTTCTCCGCGCTCCCGCGTGCGTTGGCGTCACTCGTGAAGCGGGCTGGTAATCAGCCGAACTGAAATCTATTGTTCGGGGTGCGCTCACGCCGACGGGGTACCTTGCTCCGCGAATGTCCCCCGGCCTGCGGCCTCCTCCTTTATTTCGCTGCGCAGAGCACCCCGCCGTCGTGATCGTTCAGAGCACTTGTCGATCGGCTCGCATGAGCGCTGCGTCCATGTGCACAGGGCGCCGGGTGCTCCCCGCAGCGAAATAAAGGAGGAGGGCGAAGCCCGGGGGACATTCGCGGAGGGGAGTACCCGGTGGCCTGTGCACGCGCCCCGAAAAAACCAGAGCCTCAATGAGCAGCATCACAAAGACCATCGTCCCGACAGAACTGCAAGCCCTGCTCCTGGCAGAGCCAGCCGCAGAACTCGCACTGCTCGACGTGCGCGAAACCCGCTTCTTCGTCGAGCGGCACCCCAACCTCGCGCGCAACGTGCCCTTCAGCGGCTTCGAGCTGCAGATCGAGGTGCTGGTGCCGCGCCGCACCACCCCCGTCGTGCTCTACGACGACCACGGCGCAACCGACGGCGTGGGCCAGGCCGCCGCAGCCGTGCTCGCCCGGCTGGGCTACACCGACGTGCGAAACCTCGAAGGCGGCCTGCAGCGCTGGCTGTCCGAGGGCCTGCCCGCCATCGACGGCTACGGCACGCTGGTCAAGGCCTTCGGCGACCGCGCCCGGCTGCACTACGGCACGCCGGGCCTGCCCGTCGAGGCGCTGCGGGAACGCCAGCGCGAAGGCCGGCCGACCACGCTCGTCGACGCGCGGCCGCAGGCCGAGTTCAGGTTTCTCTCGCTGCCCGGCGCGCGCAACCATGCGGGCACCGAACTGGCCCTGCGGCGCTTCGAGCCGAGCGGGGCCGACCACCTCTGGGCCATCAACTGCTTCAGCCGCACGCGCGGCATCGTCGGCGCCACCACGCTGCGGCTGCTGGGCCGTGCGCCCGACGCGGTGTTCGTCGAAGACGGCGTCATGGCCTGGGGCCTGCAAGGCGCACCGACCGTGCAGAACGCCGCCCCCGACGACGAACTGCCGCCCGAATCTCCCGACGTGCTGCGCCGGATCGCCGACGACCTGATCGAGCGTTTCGGGCTGCCCCTGGCCGATGCCGCGCGGCTCGCCCGCTGGCGCGACGACGATGCACGCACCCTCTACGTATTCGACGTGCGTCCCGCCGCCGATCCGGCCTTCTCAGGCACCGGCGTGCGGCAGGTGCCAGGCGGGCAACTGCTGATGCACTTCGAGAACCTCGTCGCTACGCGCGGCGCGCGCATCGTGCTGCTCGACGACCAGGCCCACCGGTTGCGCGCCGCCGTCACGAGCTTCTGGCTCACCCAGCTCAACCAGGCCGAGGTCTACGTCTTCGATGGCGAGCTGGCACCCGATCAGGCGCCGCCCGCGCCCGCCATGTCGCTCAAGGATGCCCCGGCTCCGCTCACCCCCGAGGCATTGGCCCGTCTGCGCAGCAACGGCGCTGTCACCGTGGTCGACGTGGGCCCGAGCCTCGATTACGAACGCGGCCATCTGCCCGGCGCGCTCTACATGCTGCCGGCCTCGCTCGCGCCGCTTGCCGCCCATGCCGTTCCCGGGCGCACGCTGGTCTTCACCTCGCCCGACGGCATGGCCGCGGCCCGCGTGGCGCGCGACGCGCACCAGCGCTGGCAGCAGGATTCAGGGGCGGTGTTCAGCTGGCTCCAGGGTGGAACGCAGGGCTGGGAGGCTTCAGGACGGCCGCTTTCGACCGATTTGGTGCCGTCCCGGCTGCTCACCCCCTTCGACGACGACTGGGGCTCGGTGATGCGCGTCTTCGGCCCGCGCCGCGATGCGGCCTGGGCCGACTACCTGGCGTGGGAACGCGCGCTGGCCGAACGGGTCCTGCAGGACCCGTCCGTGCGCTTTCGCTTCTTTGCGCTCAGCGCGCGGGCGCCGGCGCAGGGTCGGGCAGCTCGATCTTGATGTCGAGCACTTCGAGGTTGTCCTGGGTCTCCAGGTGCACCTTGATGTCTTCCGCGTTGATCGACACGTACTTGGAAATCACCGCCACCAGCTCGCGCTGGAGTTCGGGCAGGTAGTCGGGCCGCTTCTTGCCGCTGAGGCTGGACCGCTCGTGGGCGAGGATGATCTGCAGCCGCTCCTTCGCGACGCTGGCAGTCTTCTTCTTTTCGCCCAGCAGGAACGAGAGAAAGGACATGGCCTACTTGCCTCCGAAAATCCGCTTGAAGAAGCCGGGCTTCTCGGCGTCGACGAAGCGCATCGGCTTCTCTTCGCCCAGGAAGCGCGCCACCACGTCGCTGTAGGCCTGCGCCACGTCGGTTTCCTTGTCGTGGATCGCCGGCACGCCCTGGTTGGAAGCGTGCAGCACGCTCTCCGACTCGGGAATCACGCCGATCAGCTTGATGCGCAGGATGTCCTGGATGTCTTCCAGCGACAGCATCTGCCCGCCCGCCACGCGGTTCGGGTTGTAGCGGGTGATGAGCAGGTGCTCCTTGATGGGGTCGCCGCCGTCCTTGGCGCGCTTGGTCTTGCTGCTGAGCATGCCCAGGATGCGGTCCGAGTCGCGCACCGAGGACACCTCGGGGTTGGTGACCACCAGCGCCTCGTCGGCGAAGTGCATCGCCATCATGGCGCCGGTCTCGATGCCGGCGGGCGAGTCGCAGACGATGTACTCGAAGTCCATCGCGGCGAGGTCGGCGAGCACCTTCTCGACGCCTTCCTGCGTGAGCGCTTCCTTGTCGCGCGTCTGCGAGGCGGCCAGCACGAACAGGTTGTCGCACTGCTTGTCCTTGATGAGGGCCTGGCTCAGGTTGGCTTCGCCCTGGATGACGTTGATCAGGTCGTACACCACGCGGCGTTCGCAGCCCATGATCAGGTCCAGGTTGCGCAGGCCCACGTCGAAGTCGATCACCGCCGTCTTCTTGCCCGCGAGCGCGAGTCCGGATGCGAAGCTGGCGCTGGTGGTCGTCTTGCCGACGCCGCCCTTGCCCGAAGTCACCACCACAATTTTGGCCATGGCCATTCCTTCTTGTTTCGATTCAGTTGTTGGTTGTCAGGGTCGCCGCGTTCCGTGAGCCAGCAGGGGCTCAGGGAATGGGGTCGATCGCTATTTTTTTGCCGTCCAGGCGCACCTGGGCCGATTTTCCCAGCACCGAGTCGGGCAGCGCCACTTCGTTGGTCCGGTAGATGCCGGCGATGGCCACCAGCTGGGCTTCCATGCAGGTCGAGAAGATCCGGGCCTCGGTGTTGCCGCGCGCGCCGGCAATGGCCTTGCCGCGCAGCGGCGCGTACACGTGCACGTTGCCGTCGGCGATGACCTCGGCACCGAAGCTCACCACCGCCGTCACCACCACGTCGCCGCCGCGGGCGTAGACCTGCTGGCCCGAGCGCAGCGGCTTGTCGATCAGCAGCGTGCCGTTGGCCGGCACCGGCACTTCGCGCACGATCTGCGGGGCTTCGGACGCGGGCGGTTCGGCCGGCGGGGCGGGGGCGCGCGGCGCCGGCGCGGCAGGCATGGCCGCCACCGACAGGCCGGCGGCGCGCGCCGCGGCGTGCTGGGCGGCATTGCCGCCGCGCACCGCGATGGGCTGGGTCTGGTGGCGCGCCAGCAGGCTGCGCAGGGCGGCGAAGTCGATGTCGCCGGCGGCCTCGCCGCTCTCGCCCTGTGCTTCCTGCAGCAGCGAGAGGTCGATCACCACCGGCTCCTGCTCGAAGAAATCGGGCGAATCCGCCAGCTGGGCGTCGAGCGCCTCGGCCAGCACGTCCAGGTCGGACGTCTTGAGGATCACTGCGATCAGCGGCAGCGTGGCGCTCTTGAATTCGAAAACCGCCTTGGTGCGCGCGGCGGAGACATCGGCCATTGGAAAACGTCGGTGCGAAAAGCGTTGGAGTCTAACGGGCGCCAGCCAAACCCGGGTGACCGGGCGTTACACCAGGCCCCCCGGTCCACGCTTCGTGCGCTCAGTTCTTCGTGCGGCCCAGCAGCGCGTACAGGATGATCGCGCCGAAGGTGGCGGTCCCGATGCCGCCCAGGGCGAAGTCGCCGAACTTCAGCGTGAAGTCGCCGGTGCCGATGATCAGCGTGATGGCCGCCACGATCAGGTTCTTGTTCTGCGAGAAGTCCACCTTGTTGTCGACCCAGATCTTGGCGCCGGCAATGGCGATCAAGCCGAACACCACGATGCTCACGCCGCCCATCACCGGCAGCGGAATCGCCTGGATCAGCGCGCCGAACTTCGGGCTGAAGCCCAGCACCAGCGCAATGAGCGCCGCCACCACGAACACTGCGGTGGAGTAGATGCGCGTGGCGGCCATCACGCCGATGTTCTCGGCGTAGGTGGTCACGCCCGTGCCGCCGGCGCTGCCGCTCACCACGGTGGCGATGCCGTCGCCGATGAAGGCGCGGCCCATGTAGGCGTCCAGGTTGCGCCCGGTCATGGCCGTCACCGCCTTCAGGTGGCCGAGGTTCTCCGCCACCAGGATGATCGCCACCGGGGCGATCAGCAGCATCGCGTTGGCCGTGAACACCGGCGCGGTGAAGGTCGGCAGGCCGACCCAGGCCGCGTTGGCGATGCCGCTCAGGTCGACAGGCTTGCCCAGCCCCATGCCGTTGGTCAGCACCGCGTAGACCAGCGTGGCCAGGATCAGCCCGACCAGGATCAGCAGGCGCTGCAGCATGCCGCGCGTGAACACCGCCACCAGCCCGACGCACAGGAAGGTCACGGCCTGCATCCACGAATCGAAGTTGCTGGCCGCCATGTTCTTGATCGGCACGCCCGCCAGGTTGAGCCCGATCACCGCCACCACCGCGCCAGTGACCACCGGCGGCATGAAGCGCTCGATCCAGCCCGTGCCCACGGCCTGCACGATGGCCCCGATCAGGATGTAAACCACCCCGCAGGCCACGATGCCCCCCAGCGCCACCGCGATGTTGGCGTTGGGTCCCTTGCCCGCGTAGCCGCTGGCCGCGATCACCACGCCGATGAAGGCGAAGCTCGACCCCAGGTAGCTGGGCACCTTGCCGCCGGTCACGAAATAGAAGATGAGCGTGCCGATGCCGCTCATCAGGATCGCGATGTTGGGGCTGAAGCCCATCAGGATCGGCGCCAGCACCGTGGCGCCGAACATGGCGATGACGTGCTGCACGCCCATGGCGCCGGTCTGCAGCCAGGGCAGCCGCTCGTCGGGCGCGATGACCGCGCCGTTGGCCAGTGCGGACGCAGGCCGTTCAGTCCAGTTGAACATTCTTCTATCTCCTCTTGTTGGGTGTGGTGCTCGGTGGCCGGGACGTCCCGGCTTTCCCGGGGCGTGATTGTGGGTGATGAACCCCGCCCTGAACACCGGCACGCACCCTGCGCCGGAGAAAGAAGACCGCCGCCCTCAGCGCGGCTGCAGCACCGCCATCGTGATGCGCGAGACGCAGGTCAGCTCGCCCGCTTCGTTGGTCAGGTCGATCTGCCAGACCTGCGTGGTGCGGCCCCGGTGCACCGGCCGCGCCGTGCCGATGACCCAGCCGCTGGTGACCGAGCGGATGTGGTTCGCGTTGATGTCCAGCCCCACCGCGCGGTCGCCTTCGGGGGCGGAGTAGTGGGCGCCGCAGGAACCCAGCGTTTCGGCCAGCACCACCGACACGCCGCCGTGCAGGATGCCGTAGGGCTGGCGGGTGCGCTCGTCGACCGGGCAGCGGGCGCGGATGAAGTCGTCGCCCACCTCCAGGAACTCCATGCCCAGCGTCGAGACGGCGGTGCCGACGTGGTTGCGGGTCAGCTCCTCGACGGAGATTTCTTTTTTCCAGATACGCATTCGGTTCTTCTTTCCTGTAGTAGGTGGCTAAAACTATAGCGACGGCGGCTGACAACGGCAGTCGCCTTTGCGTGTTAACTTGGATCGATGAAGCACTCCGTCCGCCGCTGGCTCCTCGGCATTGCCGCCGTCCTGGTGATCGGCGTCGGCGCCCTGGTTCTGGTGGTGCGCGCGAAGCTGCCCACCGACGACGAGGTGGCCGCGAAGATCGCCGAAGGCTTCGAGCAGCGCTTCGGCGTGCCGCTGAAGATAGGCAGCGCCCACTGGTCGCTGCTGCCGATGCCCATGCTGGTGCTGTCCGACGTCGCCACCGGGCAACCCCGGCCCATCACCCTGCGGCAGGTCACACTGCGGCTCAAGCTGGCTCCGCTGCTGCACCGCGTCATTGCGCTGGACGATGTCGAGATCGAAAGCCTGGTGCTGCCCAGCGCGTCGGTGCGGGCCTTTCGCGGCAAGGGGCCCAAGCCCGCCGAGGGCGCGGCGCCCGTGGCGCTGCCGGCACCGTGGACCCTGGCACCGGTGCCTGTGGAACGGGTGCGCTGGCGCGACCTGACCTGGATCGACCGGCGCGACATCGCGCTGGCCTACGACGGCGACATCGTCTTCGACCCCCAGTGGCGCCCGCGCCAGGCCCGGGTGGAGCGCGCCGGCCTGGCGTCGCCCTTGCCGCCTGCGCGCCTGCGGCTGGACCGCGAAGCGGGGCAGGACCGCTGGCGCACCCGCATCGACGTGGGCGGCGGCACCTTGAACGGCGTCGCGCGCTTCGAGACCCTGGCCAACGGCAAGCTGCGCGTGTCGGCCGAGCTCGACCCGCGCCAGGTCGACATCGAAAGCCTGGTGCAGGCCTTCGACCGCCGCACTTCGGTGGCCGGCAAGGTCTCCGGCCATTCCACGCTGGTGGCCGAGGCGGGCAGCGCCGAGGAGGTGAGCGCGCTGGTCCGCAACCTGCACACCCGCACCACCTTCTCGGTGCAGCCCGCCACGCTCACCAAGCTGGACGTGGCCAAGGCGGTGAGCACCGCCGGCATCAGCCGCGGCGGCCGCACGCAACTGGACGAGCTCACGGGCACGCTCGACACCCAGGGCACCGACAACGGCGTGGTGCTGCAGTACTCCAACCTCAAGGCCCGCTCGGGCGTGCTCACCGCAAGCGGCAGCCTGAAGCTGTTCAACCGCAAGCTCGACGGCGAGATCGCGGTGGACCTGGTCGACGGCGTGGTCGGCGTGCCGCTCAAGATAGGCGGCACTGTGAGCGACCCCGAGCTCTCGCTGACAGGTGCCGCGCTCACCGGCGCGGCCATCGGCAGCGCGGTGCTGCCGGGCGTGGGCACGGCCATCGGCGCGCGCATAGGGCAGCAGGTGGAGAAGATGTTCGGCGGCAACAAGCCGAAGCCGAAGCCGTCCAGGCCCGCGCCGGGGCGCTGAGGGCTTCAGCGCCCGAACTCGCCGTGGCGGCCCGCGCCGCCGGCAAAACGCGCGGCGCCGGTTTCGCCCTCGGCAAAGACCATCGGCACGCCTTGCGCGCCTTCGCGGCGCAGCGCTTCGGCCAGCGGCATGTCCCACTGCCCGTAGGCGGAGCGGCGGTCGGCCAGCATGCATTGCTGCGGGAAGGCGGCAAGCTGGTGGGCCAGTTCCTGCGCGGCGGCCAGCGCGCCGCCGGGCGGCGTCACCCGGTTGACCAGGCCCATCGCCAGCGCCTCGGCCGCGCCTACCGGACGGCCCGAGAGAATCATGTCGAGCGCGCGCCCCATGCCCACGATGCGCGGCAGCCGTACCGTGCCGCCGTCGATCAGCGGCACGCCCCAGCGGCGGCAGAACACGCCGAACACCGCGTCGTCGTCGGCCACGCGCAGGTCGGCCAGCAGCGCGAGTTCGAGGCCGCCCGCCACCGCATAGCCGTTCACCGCCGCGATGAGCGGCTTCGACAGCGCCATGCGCGTCGGCCCCATCGGCCCGCTGCCGCCGCCTTCGGGGTCGAGCTCGTTGCGCCGGGCCGGGTCGCCCACGGCCGAGAGGTCGGCGCCCGCGCAGAAGTTGCCGCCCGCGCCGGCCAGCACCGCAACGCGAAGCGCGTCGTCGGCCTCGAAACGCTCGAAGGCCTGGCGCAGTCCGGCGGCCACGACGCCGTCGACCGCATTGCGCTTTTCCGGACGGTTCAGCGTGATGGTGCAGACCGTGCGCTCCACGTCGTACGTCACGTACTGCATGGCCATGTGTGCATCCTTTAGGGCTAAATTACATTAGCGATCGCTCGGCTGCATCCTAGGAAATATTTCTCTCTTTCGCAATCATGGACAAAGTATGTAATGTGCCGGTGGCCATCCCCAGCGCCCCGGAGCTGATCCTCGACCTGCTGGTGGCCGACGGCGGCACGCTGAGTTCGCAGGCGCTGTGCCGCGCGGGCGAGCTCATGGGCATCGGGGAGTCGACGCTGCGCGTGGGCCTGACGCGGCTCGCGGCCGAGGGCAAGATCGCGCGCGGCGAGCGAGGCAGCTACGCGCTCAACCGCGATGGCCCGGCGCTGTCGCGCGCGGTCGACGACTGGCGTCACAAGCAGGCGCAGACCGTCGCATGGCGCGGCGACTGGCTCGCCGTGCACGACGCCGGCGTGCCGCGCGCCGACAAGACGGCCTGGCGCCACCACGCCCTGGCGCTCTCGCTGCGCGGCTTTGCGGCGCTGCGGCCGGGGCTGCACATCCGGCCCGACAACCTCGCGGGCGGGCTGGAGGGCGAGCGCGTGCAGCTTGCAGCCCTGGGGCTGTCGCCGAGCGCGCTGGTGTTCCGGCTGGCCGACCTGGACGATGCCGCGCAGGCCGCCGCGCGCAAGCTGTGGAACGTGCGCGCTCTTGCGGCCGATTGCCGCCGCCTGCAGGCGGGCCTGGAGCGCAGCGAGAAACGGTTGCGCACCCAGCGGCTCGAAGTGGCCATGCGCGAGTCGCTGCTGCTGGGGCGCGCCGTGATCGCGCACCTCATCCGCGATCCGCTGCTGCCGGCCGAACTCATGTCGCCCGCGCCGCGCGCCGAGCTGCTCGCCGCCACCCGCCGCTACCAGGACAAGGCGCTGGTCTTGTGGCGCAAGTGGTTGGCGCTGCCGTAGCTTTTCAGCGCGCAGTTCGTCGAACTGCACCACGCCTTACTTCATGACCCGCGGAGCACCTGCCTCTGCCTTCACCGGGCAATCAGAAGTCGAGCCGTACCACGCGCGCATCGCCCGCGGGTCCGCGAGCGTGCAGCCTTTCCACCTCGGCCGCGCGCCGCGTCAGCACCGCGCGCTGGTTGATGTAGCCCTTGTCGGTGATCTCGCCCGCATCGAGGCTCGGCGGCTCGGCCAGCACCAGCGCGCAGGCCGGGCACTGCGAGGAGCCCGCGCCTTCGTCGCGCAGCGAACGCAGCACGCTGGCGATGCGCTCGTCCATGGCTTCCGGCGGCAACGCGGCGCCTTGCGGGCTCGTGAACACCAGCATGCCGATCTCGTCGCGGTCGTGGCCGGTGAGCACCACGTCCTGCGCATGCGGCGCGAGCATCGACACCAGCTTCACGCGCAGCGTGCCCACCGACACCCAGGTGCCGCTGGAGAGTTTGAAGTCTTCCGCCACGCGGCCGTTGAAGATCACGCCCTGCGCGGGCTGCGCCGGGTTCGCGAGATAGCCGGCATCGCCGATGCGGTAGTAGCCTTCTGCGTCGAAGGCATCGGCGGTTTCGCGCGGCGCGTCGCGATAGCCGGGGAACACCGAGACGCCCTTGACGCGCATCTCCAGCTTCTCGCCGTTGGGCACGAACTTCAGCTCCAGCCCCGGCAGCGGCGCGCCGATGCAGCCGGCGCCGTCGAGCTTCCAGTGCGCGGAGGTGATGGCGGGCGAAGTCTCCGTCGCGCCCCAGGAAGTGGTGAGCCACAGCGGCCGCGTGGGCCGCACGCGCCTCGCCACGGCTTCGAGCCGCTGCCATGTGGAGGGCGCGAGCGCCGCCGCCGCGTAGAACGCGAGCCGCAGCCGCGAGAACACCTCGGCGGCCAGCGCGTCGTCGGCTTCGAGAAAAGGCAGCAGCATGTCGAAGCCGCGCGGCACGTTGAACAGCAGCGTGGGCTTCACCTCGCGCAGGTTGCGCACCGTCTTCTCGATCAGGCCCGGCGCGGGCCGGCCTTCGTCGATGTAGAGCGCGCCGCCGTGGCACAGCACCATGTGCAGGTTGTGGTTGCCGCCGAAGGTGTGGCTCCAGGGCAGCCAGTCGACCAGCACCGGCGCCTCCTGCGCGAGGAAGCGCCATGTCTGCGCCATCATCTGCTGGTTGGCGCACAGCATGCGTTGCGTGTTGATGACCACCTTGGGCTTGCCGGTGGAGCCGGAGGTCAGCAGGTACTTGGCATGCGTGTCGGGCAGCACGTTGGCAAAGGCCTGCATGACGGCGGGCGTTTCTTGCGCCGCGAGCAACTGCTCGAACGCGATGGCACCCGGATGCGCACCGGCATTGCGGCTGAACACCGTGGCCGCCTCCACGCCGCAGCCCGCGAGCGAGCCGCCGTAGACCCTGGCGTCCGATGCATAGATGAGTGCCGGCTTCAGCGCCTGCAGCATGCCGTGCAGCCGCGACGGGTCTTTGGCCATGCGCGAGTAGGCGCTGGAAAGCGAGCACGCGGTACGGCCCACGTGCATGGCCGCGAGCATCAGCACCGCGTGGTCGATGGCGTTGTCCGAGAGGATCACGACCGGCTGGTTCGCCGGCAGCTTCATGTCGAGCAGCGCCTGCGCGACCGCGCCGACTGCCTGTCGCAATGCACGGTAGTCGAGCTTGCGCCAGCCTTCGCCGGCCTCCTCGCGCTCGGCGAGGGCCAGCGCGTCGGGTGTCTCGCGCGCCCAGCGTTCGATCCATTCGCCGATGCAGCGCGCATACGGCCTCAGCGCCACCGGCGAGCGCAACGCGAACGAGCCGTCGTCGAAGTCGATGCGTACCGTGCGGGGTGGGGCGATCAGGTTTTCGTCGTTCAGGAAATCGGTCATTTTTTGTGTTCCGGGTTGTTCGTGGTGCGTGCACAGGGCACCGGGTACTCCCCTCCGCGAATGTCCCCCGGCCTTCGGCCTCCTCCTTTATTTCGCTGCGGGGAGTACCCGGTGCCCTGTGCACAACGAGCGCGGCTCTCGTACTGGCCGATCAACGACCGCTCTGTACAACGATCACGCCGATGGGGTGCCTTGCGCAGCGAAATAAAGGAGGAGGGCGAAGCCCGGGAGACATTCGCGGAGCAAGGTACCCCGTCGGCGTGAGCGCGCCCCGAACAAGCCGCTCACAGCACGACAAGAGCCAAGCAAGGCCCCGACCTATTCAAGCTTGCCGCTATCAGCCTTCGCGCGAATCAGGTCTAACAGCAGGTTGTCGCGCACCGCTTCAAGGTCCGCCGTGCGGCGTTGCCCCAGCGCCTCGTCCGCACCTTCCTTCACCTTCTGCTTCAGCTGCGCCGTCATCGACGGCTCGCCCAGGTCCTTCCACCAGTCCTCGATCGGTCCGCCCAGATGCGCCAGCACATGCTCGATGCCGCCCGCGCCACCCGACAGATGCAGATTCATGAACGGACCCATCACCGCCCAGCGCAGGCCGGGGCCGTGCGCAATGGCCGTGTCGATGTCGGCCACGCTCGCCACACCCTCATCGACCAGATGAAAAGCTTCGCGCCACAGCGCAGCCTGCAGCCGGTTCGCGATGTGGCCCTTGACCTCGCGCTTCACATGGATCGGCCGCTTGCCGATGGCCGCATAGAACGCCATCGTGCGCTCGATGACCTCGGCCGACGTCTGCGCGCCGCCGATCACCTCCACCAGCGGAATCAGGTGCGGCGGGTTGAACGGATGCCCCAGCACCACGCGCTGCGGATGCGCGCAACCCGACTGCACGCCGCTGATCGCCAGGCCCGACGAACTCGATGCGAGGATGGTCTCCGGCGGCGCCGCGGCGTCCATGCGTCGGAACAGGTCGATCTTGAAATCCATGCGCTCGGGACCGTTCTCCTGCACGAAGTCGGCCACCGACACGGCGTCTTCCAGGCTGTCGTGAAAGCGCAGCCGGTCGACCGACGCGCCCGGCGCCAGGCCGAAGCGCTCCAGCGTGGGCCAGTGCTGCGCCACCGCCGCGCGCAGCCGCTCCTCGGCGCCGGGCGACGGATCGGTCGCGTTCACGTCGAGCCCGTGCGCCAGAAAGTACGCGGCCCAGCTCGCACCGATCACGCCGGTGCCGACCACCGCCACGCGCTTCACGTCCAGGGATGTGCTCATGTCGATTTCCACCGCGTGCAGCGGCTCTCCGCCTTGGTCGTCCATGCGGCCTCGCCGCGGATCGGCTCGACCACCTTGTAATAGTCCCACGGCTCCTTCGACTCGGCCGGGGTCTTCACCTGCATCAGGTGCATGTCGTGCACCATCAGCCCGTCGTCTCGCAGCCAGCCGCCCTTGACGAACATGTCGTTGAACTTCGTCTTGCGCAGTTGCGCCATCACCTTGTCGGCATCGTCGCTGCCCGCGGCCTTCACCGCCTGCAGGTACTGCAGCGCGGCCGAGTAGTCGCCGGCATGGAAGGAGGAGGGCATGCGCTTGTGCTTGTCGAAGAAGCGGCGCGACCACTCGCGCGACTCGGGGCTCTGGTTCCAGTACCAGCTGTCGGTGAGGTACATGCCCTGCGAAGCCTTCAAGCCCAGCGCATGCACGTCGTTGATGGTGATGATCATGCCCGCCAGCTTCATGTTCTTGCCGAGGCCGAACTCCGCCGCCGACTTGATGGCGTTCACCGTGTCGCCGCCCGCGTTGGCCAGGGCCAGCACCTGCGCCTTCGAGTTCTGCGCCTGCAGCATGAAGGACGAGAAATCGCTCGCGCCCAGCGGGTGCTTGACCGAGCCCGCCACCGTGCCGCCGCTGGCCAGCACGGTCTTGGTCGCGTCGTTCTGCAGCGCCGCGCCGAAGGCGTAGTCGGCCGCCACGAAGTACCAGCTCTTGCCGCCGGCCTTGACCACCGCGCTCGCGGTGCCGCGCGCCATGGCCACCGTGTCGTAGGCGTAGTGCACCGTGTAGGGCGAGCAGTACTCGTTGGTGAGGCTCGACGCGCCCGAGCCCACCACGAAGTACGGCTTCTTCTTGTCCGCGGCCACGCCGGCCATGGCAATGGCCGCGCCCGAGTTGACGCCGCCGATCAGCATGTCGACCTTCTGCACGTCGAACCATTCGCGCGCCTTGGCGGCGGCGATGTCGGGCTTGTTCTGGTGGTCGGCCGTGACCAGCTCGATCTTCTTGCCGCCGATGGCGCCGCCCATGTCCGCGATGGCCATGCGGATGGCCTCGGCGCCGGCCGGGCCGTCGTAGTCGCGGTAGATGCCCGACATGTCGCTGATGAAGCCGATGCGGATCACGTCGTCTGACACCTGTGCCGAGGCGCCTGCGGCGAATGCCGTGCCGAGCGCCAGGGCCAGTGCGGTGCGGGAAGTGTTCATGTGCTCTTGTCTCCGTTCGTTGTTCTTTTGTTTGTCGCTCAGCCCAATGCGAACTCGGGCCGCGGCGTGCCCGTGCGCGGCAGGCCCATCATCTGGCGCGCCTCCGCAGGGGTTGCCACTTCCATGTCGAGCTCGCGGATCACCCGCACGATGCGCTCGGTGAGCTGCACGTTGGTGGCCAGCTCGCCCTGGCGGAAGTAGAGGTTGTCTTCCAGCCCCACGCGCGCATGCCCGCCCAGCAGCAGCGCCGCCACGTTGGCCTCGAGCTGCGAGGGGCCGATGCCGCTCACGCAGAAGATGCTGCCCTTGGGCAGGGTGTCGACCATCATCTGCAGGAAGCGCGGCGAATACGGCATCGCATTCTGGAAGTTGCGGTGCACGTTCATCACCAGGTTGATGAAGTAGGGCTCGTCGTCGTGGCCTTCCTGGATCAGCGTGGTCGTGTCCTGCAGGATGTGCGTGGGGCTGAACACCTCCCACTCGGGCTTGATGCCGCGCGCCTTCATGCCGGCGGCCAGCTCGCGGCCGCGGGTGATGGGCGTGTCCATCAGGATCTGCTTGCCCTCGAAGCTCAGGTTGAGCGTGGTCGCGTCGAGCGTGCACATCTCGGCGCCGGCATCCATGCCCTTGATGCGTTCTTCCCAGGCAATCTCCCAGCGGTCGCCCGCCAGCGGCTTCACCATGTCGCCGTGCACGCCGCCGCCGGTGGAGTTGTTGATGACGATGTCGCTGCCGCCCGCGCGGATGCGGCTGTTGATGTCGCGGTACACGTCGGCATTGCAGGTGGCGCCGTCGTCGGGGCGGCGGGCGTGGATGGCCACCACGCTGGCGCCGGCGTTCCAGCAGCGCAGCACGTCGGCCGCGATCTCGGCGGGCTGCGTGGGCAGGTTGGGGTTCTGCGACTTGTGCGCCATGCCGCCGGTGGGGGCGATGGTCACGATCACTTTGCGCTTCGACATGGTCGGTGGCTCCTGGTGTCTTTCATGGGGGCGCGCCATTATTTTTTGAGGCGCGTTTGCACTCAGTCATCGCGACGACATTCGGGCTCAGGGTTTACCTGCGCCAGCGGCTAAAGTCGCCACTGCCTTCCACACACTCATGCAGCAAGGAGCAGCGCCCATGAAATTCCTGCCTCTCGTTCTCGTGGCCGCCGCCGCACTGGCGACATCGGGCATGACGATGGCGCAACCGGGGCCCAGCGCCACCTGCGCGGCCAAGCGCGACGCCATCTCGCGCGACATCGACGCGGCCAAGGCCGACGGCCAGACCCAGCGCGTTCGCGGCCTGGAACGCGCGCTGGCCGAAGTGCGCCGCAACTGCAGCGACGCCGGGCTGGCCGCCGATCACCAGCAACGCGTGCGCAGCCAGGAGCGCAAGGTGGCGCAGCGCGAGCGCGAACTGCGGGAAGCCCGGCGCAAGGGCGACGCCGACAAGGTTGCGCGGCGCGAAGACAAGCTGCGCGAAGCGCAGGCCGAGCTGCAGCGCATCAAGGACTTGCCCTGATCCCCTGGCGCAGTGAGCCTCCAGAGCCGTCCATGTCCACGAACAAGCAACCGCTTCAGCACGCGTCGCTGACCATCCCGCAACTGCTGCAGGGCTCGGCGTGGTTTCCGCTGCTCGACGTGGCCGCCGGAGAGCGCGTGCTCGACGAGATGCGCGAGGTCGAGGTGGCGCCCGGTGCCGCGCTCTGCCGGCGCGGCGACACGCCGGCGCACTGGTACGGCACGCTCGAAGGGCTGCTCAAGTGGTCGATCACCTCGAGCGACGGGCGCTCGGTGACGCTGGGCGGACTGTCGGTGGGCAGCTGGTTCGGCGAAGGCACGCTGCTGCGCGCGCTGCCGCGTTCGGCCGACATCATCGCGCTGCGGCCCAGCCGCGTGGCGCAGCTGCCGCTGGAGACCTTCGAGTGGCTGCACCGCACGCAGCGCGGCTTCGACCACTTCCTGCTGCAGCAGATCAACGAGCGGCTGCACTGGTTCATGGGCAGCTATGCGGCGCACCGCCTGCTCGATGCCGACAGCCAGGTGGCGCGCGCGCTGGCCGGGCTGTTCCATCCGTGGCTGCATCCGGGCAGCGAGCCGCACCTGCAGACCTCGCAGGAGGAGATCGCGAACCTGTCGGGCGTGTCGCGCCAGCGCTGCAACGCGGCGCTGAACCGGCTGAAGGAAGCGGGCTTTCTTCGCATCGAGTACGGCGGGATCACCGTGATCGACCTCGAAGGGCTGCGCCGCTTCATCAGCGAGTGACGGACTGACTCACCGCGTGTGGTGCGACGGCGCCCGTTCGTACACCGGCGTGTCGATCCCTTCCATGCGCGCCTTCAGCTGCAGCGCCAGGAACTGCGAGTAGTGCCGCGACTGGTGCAGGTTGCCGCCGTGGAACCACAGGTTGTCGACCTGCGTGGGCTTCCACATGTTGCGCAGCTCGCCTTCCCACGGCCCCGGGTCTTTGGGCGTGTCGGAGCCCAGGCCCCAGCATTTGCCGACCTTGTCGGCGATCTCCGGCGAGATCAGGTCGGCGAGCCAGCCGTTCATCGAGCCGTAGCCGGTGGCGTACACCAGGAGGTCGGCCGGCAGTTCGGTGCCGTCGGTCAGCGTCACCGAGTGTTCGTTCACCCGCTCGATGTTCACGCCGCTCTTCAGGTGGATGCTGCCGTTGGCCACCAGCTCCGAGGCGCCCACGTCGATGTAGTAGCCCGAGCCGCGCCGCAGGTACTTCATGAACAGGCCCGAGCCGTCGACGCCGAAATCCAGCAGGAAGCCCGCCTTCTCCAGCCGCGCATACAGGTCGGCGTCGCGCTTCTTCATCTCCTCGTACACCGGGATGTGGAAGGTGTGCATGATCCTGTAGGGCACCGACGCGAAGATCAGGTCGCCCTTGTGGTGGTCGATGCCGTTCTTCACCGCCTGCTCCGAGTACAGCCCGCCCAGCGCCAGTTCCATCAGCGACTGCGAAGGCGCGATGTGCGTGGACGAGCGCTGGATCATCGTCACGTCGGCGCCGTGCTCCCACAGCGCCGCGCAGATGTCGTGCGCCGAGTTGTTGGAGCCCAGCACCACGCACTTCTTGCCCGCGTAGGCTTCGGGCCCCGGATGCTGGCTGGAATGGTGCTGGTCGCCCTTGAAGTTCTCAGCGCCCGCCACCTTCGGCACGTTCGGATAGCCCGACACGCCGAGCGCGAACACCAGCTGCTTCGGCCGCAGCACCACCGGCTTGCCCTCGCGCTCCACAGTCACTTCCCAGCGCTGCGTGGCCTCGTCGAAGCGCGCCTTCTTCGCGGTGGTGGAGCTCCAGTAGTTCAGCTCCATGATCTTCGTGTACATCTCCAGCCAGTCGCCGATCTTGTCCTTGGGAGCGAACACCGGCCAGTCGTCGGGGAAGGGCATGTAGGGCAGGTGGTCGTACCAGACCGGGTCGTGCAGGCACAGCGACTTGTAGCGCTTGCGCCAGGAGTCTCCGGCCTTCGCGTTGCGCTCCACGATGATGGTCGGCACGCCCAGCCGGCGCAGCCGGGCCCCGAGCGCGATGCCGCCCTGGCCGCCGCCGATGACCACCACCTCGGGCTGCTCGGTATAGCCGAGCGCCGCCTCTTCGTCGCGGCGCTTCTCCAGCCAGTTCTTGCGGCCCTTGTGCACGCCGTGCTCCGCGCCCTTGACGCGGTTCTCACCCGTCTTTTCCTCGAAGCCCTTCAGCTCGGTCATGGTGGTGAGCAGCGTCCAGGCCTTGCCGTTGCGAAGCCGCAGGTGGCCACGGCCGCGCGCCACGCGCGTCTCGAAGGTGAACCACGCGTCGACCACGCCGTCGGCCTCGGTCGCTTCGCCCTCCAAGGCGAAGGCCGTGGGCTGCGTGTCGGCCAGCCGCGCCTGCAGCATTGCGCGGATCGCAGCCGGTCCTTCCTGCGTGCGGATGTTCCAGGTGAAGGCGACGAGGTCGCGCCAGAAGCTGTCGGGCTCGAAGAGCGCGACGGCTGTGTCGATGTCGCCCTGCGCGAGCGCGGCGGCGAAGTCGGCGAGCCATTGGGCCGCAGCCCGGGTGGGGGCGGTGATGGTGTCTGTCATTGCGTGTCTCCGTAGCGTCGTTGATGGATGTGCGGCGCCATCTGGGCGGCGCGGCTTCCATTGCGCAGCTTTCATGCCGCGTGGGGAGTCACGGGGAATCAATGACTTGGACTGCGTTTTGTCTCACGGCGCACATCCCGTCTCGTTTGGACTGCGACTGCCCCGCGACACGTCGAGACGAATTCATTCAGGCAAAGAGCACTTTGGCACTATTTTTTATGAGGGCGACCCGAATCCGGCCGAACAAATGTGGCGCCAATCCGACTTTCCATAGGCCTTTTATCTTCTTAAACAAAGGTTATCGCTAAATTCGAAGCGCCCCGGCGTCGCCGGAGTGCATCGATCAATACAAATCCAGAGGGACAGAGAGATGAGGAGAAGCATTGGCACCGCGTTCACCGCGGCCATGGTGGTGGGTCTTGCCGGTTGCGGCGGTGGTGGGGGCGGAGGAGGAGGCGGCGTCCCACTGCTGCCGATCGCCGTTGCGCCGGCACCAGCACCGGCACCGGCACCGCAAACGCCGGCGGCAGCTGAATTGAAACTCACGGTCGAGATCGCCGGTACGGCAGCAACGCCTGACGGCAGTGGCAAGTACAGCGTGCTTCCCGGCCAACGAGTCGTCGTCAGAGCTAGCGACAACGTCGCGTGGACCGGCGATGCCGGTACCGGTGTCGTGACTCGCACGGATGTCGACACCACTGCCACCGAGTGGGTTTCGCGACTCGCCAATCCAGACAAGACGAAGACCGGCGCCTACAAGCTCGTGGCGAGTGCTTCGGAAAATCGCTCGAAGGAACTGAGCTTCGTCGTTCAGACGGGCGACTATCGCAATGGCGACTACATGGTGTTCGCAGCGAACGGCTCTCGGCAGAAACTGAGCATCGACTTCGACAAGGCCACCTACAGCATGACGGATGCGGCTGGAGATACCACCAGCGGCACCCTGACGCCGCCTTCCCCGTCGACGCTCGTCAACGACTGGAAGGTACAGAGCAATCGCATCACCGGCACGAATACGTCCGCGCTGTGGGGCCTGGGGGACAACATCGTCGGTGCGTTCCCGTTCGCCAAGCCATTCTCGGCGCCCGTGTCTTACATGGCCGCACCACTGGTGGCGACCCGGGCTCTTCTGACGACGCAAAGCAGGCTCGACGGTACCTACGACCGTGCGCGCATCGAGGTCACGGCATCTGCCCGCGAATCCGCAATTGCTCAAATCCAGATCTCTGGCGGCGGGACAGTGATGAAGCAGTGCGTCGACCAGATCATCTACAGAATCGAAGATTGCCCGCCGGCAAGCTTGGTGACCAGCAAGGTCGAAGCGGATGCCGATGCCGAAAGCGGTCTCTGGTCGCTGAAGAACCCTGCGGACGGAACACTTCTGGGCCGCTTTGGCATCGCCATTTTCGAAGGCGAGAAGATCTATCTGAGCGCGGGCACATCTCCCGCCACTGGTGGCCAGGTGCTGGCCATCGGCGTGCCGGCGGCGCCGCAATACGTGGCTTTCAGCAGTTTTGCCGGCTGGTCGACAAGCGGCACGATGGACATGTCGATCGTCTCTACGACGAGCTACCAACTCGCCATGACCGACGCGACCACGAATCTCCTGGGCCTCACGGTTGCGGCAGTCGGCGCCGCGTCGCCTTACGGCATCCGCTCGGCGGCATCAGGTCCTGACGCGTTCTTCTCCATGCGCTCGAAGAGCCTGGAACTGCTGATCGGTGCGCGCAGCCCATCGGCCCGCGCCGGCTTCCTGCACATCGGGCTCATCCAGTAGCAGGTCGAGACCCGGCCGGCAAGGCCATGAGTGAAGCCCGCCAGGCCATCCAAGGCTTCGCGGGCTTTTTCCATGCGCATGCCTGGCGAGGCATGATCCGAATCGACGGGCAACTGCTGCAGGCTGACGTGATCGACGGCATCGTCCACGCCGAGTTCGTCCGCTACCTGCGGACTGAGGCGCGTCCCTATCCGCGCCGCGGCGCCACGATGCCCAGCCGCTTCATGTGTCGATAGGCGGTCGCGCGGCTCATGCCGAGTTCGTCGGCCGCGCGGGCGACGTGCCAGCGGTGGCGCTTCAGCGCATCGATCAGCCGTCCGGTTTCGGCGGCGGCGTCTTCATCGGGCGCCATATCGGCATGGACGGCAGCCTCTGCATCTTCCTGCTGCAGTTGCAGATCCTGCGCGCTCACGCTCGCACCGCTGCACAGCGCCAACGCCAGCCGCAGCACATTGCGCAACTCCCGCAGATTTCCTGGCCAGTCATGCGCGAGCAGCTGCCGCATTGCCTCTTCCGACAAGCGCGCCGGCGAAGACATCGCCGCAGCCTCCTCGTTGAACATCCCCTCGATCAGGTAGCGCCTATCGCCGCGCTCGCGCAGCGGCGGCAGCTTCAGCACCGCACCGCACAGCCGGTAATACAGGTCTTCGCGAAACCGCCCCGAGGCCACCAGGTCGGGCAGGTGCCGGTGCGTGGCCGCGACCACCGCAATGTCTACCCGCTGCGGCGATTCGGCCCCCAGCGGCAGCACCTCGCCTTCGGACAGCACGCGCAACAGCCGCGTCTGCAGCGCCATCGGCATGTCGCCGATTTCGTCGAGGAACAGCGTGCCCCTGTCGGCCTGCGCGATCAGTCCCTTCATGCCCTTGGCGCGGCCTCCCGTGAAGCTGCCGGGCGTGTAGCCGAACAGCTCGCTCTCGATCAGCGAATCGGGAATGGCCGCGCAGTTCACCGCCACGAAGGGCATCGCCGCGCGGCTGCTCGCGCCGTGAAGCGCACGCGCAAGCACTTCCTTGCCGCTGCCGGTCTCGCCTTCGACCAGCACGTGGATGCCTCGGTCCACCAGCCTGCGCGCCTGGGCGAGCAGCTTCTGCATCGCTGGGTCGTCACCGGCGATGCGCTCCAGTGGCGGCAACCTGTCGGAAGGCCGGGGACTCGGCGCGCCGGCTGCGGCCGGCGCCGACGCCCTGCGCACGCGCGGCGCGATCAGCGACGCGTGATATTCGCCCCCGCCCGGCAGCAGCACCGTGTGCGCGAAGGGCATCAGTGCCGACGCAGCACCGCCGTTGCCGATGCGCCAGATCGCATCCATCGGCATATGCAGCAGTTCCGACACCGCGCCGCTCAGCGCATGCCCCGCAAAGGCCTGCCGCGCGCCGCCGTTGGCGCCCGCCAGCGTGCCGCCATCGTCGAAGGCCAGCATCACCTCGCCCGCCACGTCGACCAGCCCGTAGGCGCTGCCCAGCCGCAGGATCCAGTGGCCGCGGAAGTGGCGCAGGAAATCGGCGTCTTCGATCATCCGCGCATACATCGACACCAGGTGGCGCACCAGGTGCTGGCTCTCGCGCGCTTCGGGCGAGCGCAGCGCCGACACGTCGAGGATGGCCGTGAGCTTGCCGCTGTGATCGAACAGCGGCGCGGTGGTGCAGGTGAGCGCGATGTGCGTGGCGTCGAAGTGCTCGGTCTGGTGGCAGGTCATCGGCTGGCGCTCGACCAGGCAGGTGCCCACGCCGCAGGTGCCGGCGTGGGCCTCGTTCCAGTCGGCGCCCAGGTACAGGCCGGCCTTGCGCAGCTGGTCGTCCCACGCGGGGTGGCCGATGTAGTCGACCGTGATGCCCTCGGCATCCGTCAGCAGCACCATGTAGCCCAGGTCGGCCACGCGGCGGTAGATGTCTTCCATGCCCGCGCGGGCGGCGCGCAGGAAGTGTTCGAGCTGCTGCTGGTGCGCGCGCACCTCCTGCGCCGGAAGTATGCGCGCGGGGCTCGGCTTCGACGGATCGAGCCCATGGTCGCGCACGCAGCGCGCCCACGACTTGTGGACCAGGCTCTGCGCCGGGTCGGCGAGCGCCGCGCCGGTGGCGATGGAGTAGACGTTGTCGATGTGACGCGATTGCAGGGAAGCCATGGTCAACCTCGCTGTGCCTGGGTGGGCAGCCGCACATCATTCGGCTGTCGCACTGTCGCAGTGGAGAGGTGAAACCCGGTGGAACGGACGTGTTACTCCCTCTCACAACGCAAGGGGTCGGCGTCGGGCTTCACACCCCCAGCAGTTCCTCCAGCGCATGCGGCTCGGCCAGCAGATCCGCCGAAGCCCCGTGCCGCACGATCTGCCCCTTCTCCATCACCACCGCCAGGTCGGTATGCGCCAGCACCTTGCGGTAGTCGCGGTCGACGATCAGCGTGGCGATGCCGGTGGCGCGGATCTCGCCGATCACGCGCCAGATCTCGGCCACGATCAGCGGCGCCAGGCCTTCGGTGGCTTCGTCGAGGATCAGCAGGCGCGGGTTGGTCATGAGCGCGCGGCCGATCGACAGCATCTGCTGCTCGCCGCCCGACAGCTGCTGGCCGCCGTGCGACAGCCGCTCCGACAGGCGCGGGAAGGTCGCCATGACGCGGTCGAAGGTCCATTCGCGGCGGCCGTCGATGCCGGCGCGCTCGCTCATCACGAGGTTCTCGCGCACCGACAGGTTGGGGAAGATGCCGCGCCCCTCTGGCACGTAGCCGATGCCCAGCCGCGCCATCTTCTCGGGCGGCAGGCCGGTGACGGTGCGGCCGTCGACCTGCACTTCGCCCGAAGCGGGGCGCACGTAGCCCATCATCGTGCGGATCAGCGTGGTCTTGCCCATGCCGTTGCGCCCGAGCAGGCCGACCGAGGTGGCCGCCGGAATGCCGGCATGCACGCCGCGCAGGATGTGGCTGTTGCCGTAGTAGGTGTTGAGGTCTCGCACGATCAGCATCAGTGTTGCTCCTCGCCGAGATAGGCGGTGCGCACTTCGGGGTTCTCGCGGATCTCCGCGGGGTTGCCCGTGGCGATGACCGTGCCGTTCACCATCACGGTGATGCGGTCGGCGATGCGGAACACCGCGTCCATGTCGTGCTCCACCAGCAGGATGGCATGTGTGGCCTTCAGCCGCGCGAGCAGCGTGAGCATGCGGTCGGTTTCCTCGGCACCCATGCCGGCGAGCGGTTCGTCGAGCAGCAGCACGCGCGGCTTGGTGGCCAGGCACATGGCCACTTCGAGCTGCCGTTGCGCGCCGTGGCTCATGGTGCCGGCGATGCGGTGCGCCTCGTGGGCGAGGCCTGCCGCTTCCAGTGCCGCGTCGGCCGATGCGGTGCTGGCGGCGCAGCTTTGCGACGATTGCCAGAACGCCCATGGTTTCGGCGTGGCGGCCTGAGCGGCGAGCCGGCAGTTCTCGTGCACGCTGAACTCCGGGAAGATGGTCGTGCGCTGGTAGCTGCGGCCCACGCCGTCGCGCGCGCGCTTCGCCTGGGCGCGGCCGGTGATGTCCACGCCGTCGAGCGCGATGCGGCCTTCGGAGGCTTCGATCTCGCCGGAGAGCATGTTGATCAGCGTCGACTTGCCCGCGCCGTTGGTGCCGATCACGGCGTGCACTTCGCCGACGTGCAGGTCGAGCGTGACGGCGTTGACGGCGGTGAGGCCGCCGAAGCGGCGCGTGAGTTTTTCGACGGAGAGCAGTGCGTTCATGGTCTTGCTCCTTCCCCTTCCGGGGGAAGGTTGGGATGGGGGCATGCGGCCTTTGATGCTGCGCGGCGTTGGAGGCCGCGTGCCCCCACCCCGGCCCTCCCCCGGGAGGGGAGGGAGAAACGCGGGGTCATGCGGCCCCCTTCGGCGACAGGCGCTGCACCAGGCCGATCAGGCCCTTGGGCAGCAGCGCTACGAACACGATGATCGTCAGCCCCAGCGTCAGCTGCCAGTGGTCGGCCAGCGGACCCATCACGGCATGCGTCGAGAAAATTTCCTTGAGCAGCGTGAACGCGATGGCGCCGATCACCGCGCCGCGCAGATGGCCGAGGCCGCCGAGAATCACCATCAGCAGCACCTCGCCCGAGTTGTGCCATGCCATCAGCTCGGGGTTGACCACGCCGTCGCGCGAGGCCAGCAGGAAGCCCGCGAGCCCGGCCAGCGCACCCGCCAGCACGAAGGCCGCGAGCTTGTAGCCGTACACCGAGAACCCCGCCGCGCGCATGCGCTGCTCGTTCACGCGGATGCCCGCCAGCGCCGCACCGAAGCGCGAGCGGCGAATCAGGGCCAGCAGCCCGTAGGTGAACACCAGCGACGCCAGCACCACGTAGAACAGCACGGTACGGTTCTCCATGTCGAGCGCGCCGATGGCGGGCCGCACGTACATGTAGATGCCGTCGCTGCCGCCGCCGACCTTGGTGTCGTGGAACACGAAGAAGGCCATCTGCGCGAAGGCCAGCGTCACCATGATGAAGTACACCCCGCGCGTGCGCAGGCTCAGCGCGCCGACGAACAGCGCATACAGCGCCGCCGCGCCCATGGCCAGCGGCAGCAGCAGCGCGAAGTTGCCGCCTTCGCTGCCCGACGCCAGCACGGTGACGTAGGCGCCGATGCCGTAGAACGCCGCATGGCCCAGGCTCACCAGGCCGGTCATGCCGACCAGCAGTTCCAGGCTGAGCGCGAAGATCGACAGGATCATGATCTTCACGACGAAGTCCGATGCGTAGTTACCCATGAAAGGACCGGCGATGCCGATGGCGATCGCGCAGGCCACGGGCAGGAGGAAGGCGCCGCGCTTCATGGCCGCCTCCCCATCAGCCCCTCGGGCTTCCAGATCAGCACGATCGCCATCAGCAGGTAGATGCCGATGCCGCTCAGGTCCGCGAAGAACACCTTGCCGAAGGTGTCGACGAAGCCCACCAGCAGCGAGGCCACCAGCGCGCCGGTGATGGAGCCGATGCCGCCGATCACCACCAGCACGAAGCAGATGATGAGCACGCTCGCGCCCATGTTCGGATACACCGAGGACATGGGCGCGGCGATCATGCCGGCCAGCGCCGCCAGCGCCACGCCGGCCGCGAACACGATGCGGTACAGGCGCTTCACGTCGATGCCCAGGCCGCGCACCATGTCGCGGTTGCTCGCGCCAGCGCGGATCATCATGCCCAGCCGCGTGCGGTTGACCACGAAATACAGCCCCACGGCCAGCACGATGCAGGCGGCCGATGCGAACAGGCGATACCACGGATAGCTCATGACGCTGCCCAGCGCGAAGCTGCCGTCGAGCCATGCGGGCACCTTCACGCCATGCACGTCGTTGCCCACGAAGATGGAGCGCAGCTCCTCGAAAACCAGGATGAGCCCGTAGGTCATCAGCACCTGCTGCAGGTGGTCGCGCTGGTAGAGGTAGCTGAAGAAGGCCCACTCCAGCAGGTAGCCGAACACGGCCGCCAGCACCACGCCGGCAACCAGCATCAGCAGGAACTGGTCACCGAACACCGGCGCGAGCGAGAACGCCATGTACGCGCCGATCATGTAGAAGCTGCCGTGGGCGAGGTTGATGACGCCCATGATCCCGAAGATCAGCGTCAGCCCCGAGGCCACGAGGAAGAGGAGGAGTCCGTACTGAACCGAGTTCAGACACTGGACCAGGAAGGTGCCGAAATCCACGTTGGAGTTTCTCTCAGGGCGGAATCGTTGAGGAAGGATGCAGTGCGCGAGACACCGCGGAACCGGCTTTGCCGGGCCGCAGGTGTCGCCCCCTGCAAGGGGGTAGGCGCAGCGACACGAAGTGCGCGAAGCCTGGGGGTGTGCCTATTCACATCCTGCAGCCGCGGGCCGGGTCTGCGAGACCCTTGATGGCCGTGCTCACCAGCTTGTTCTCCTTGCCGTCCACCTTGCGCAGGTAGATGTCCTGCACCGGGTTGTGCGACTTGCTCACGGTGAACGCGCCGCGCGGGCTGTCGATCTTCGCTTTCTCGACCGCGGCGGCGAACTCGGCCTTCTTCGAGATGTCGCCCTTGGTGGCGTTCAGGCCCACGCCCAGCATCTGCGCGGCGTCGTAGCCTTGCACCGCATACACGTCGGGCTGCAGCTTGAACGACTTGGCGTAGGCGGTGCGGAAAGCGTTGTCGCGCGGGGTGTTCAGGCCGTCGGCGTAGTGCAGCGTGGTCAGCATGCCTTGCGCCGAGTCGCCCTGCGCGTCGAGCGTGCCGTCGGTCAGGAAGCCGGGGCCGTACAGCGGAATGGTCTTGTTCAGGCCGGCGGCCTGGTAGTCCTTGACGAACTTCACCGCGCCGCCGCCCGCGAAGAAGGCGTACACCGCATCGGGCTTGGCCGCCGCGATCTCGGTCAGCAGCGCCTGGAACTCGACGTTGGGGAAGGGCAGCGTGAGCTGCTTGTCGACCTTGCCGCCGTTCTTCTCGAAGCCTTCCTTGAAGCCGTTGACCGACTCGTCGCCGGCCGCGTACTTCCAGGTGATGGTCATCGCCTTCTTCTTGCCCTGCTGCTTGGCCGCCACTTCGCCCATGGCGTAGGCCGGCTGCCAGTTGCTGAACGAGCTGCGGAAGATGTTGGGCGCGCACATCGGGCCGGTCACCGCGTCGGCGCCGGCGTTGGGCACGATCAGCACGGTGCCGCTTTCCTTCGCGGCCTTCGCCATGGCCATGGCCACGCCGGAGTGCACGGTGCCGACGATCACGTCGACGTTGTCGCGCTTGATGAGCTTGTTGACGTTGTCGGTGGCCTTGGCGGGGTCGGACTCGTCGTCGACCTTGAAGTACTCGATCTCGCGGCCCGCGAGCTTGCCGCCTTGCTCGTCCACGTACAGCTTGAAGCCGTTCTCGATGGCCACGCCCAGCGCGGTGTAGGTGCCGCTGTACGGCAGCATCAGGCCGACCTTGAGCTTGCCCGTGCCCTGGGCGCCGGCGGTGCCGCAGAGGGCGGCGGCGAAAGCGAGTGCCGTCAGCGCGAGGCGTGCGGTGCGAATGTTGGTCATGGTGTTTGTCTCCTGTTTTTGGTGATGAAAGAAGCGGTGGCGACGATGACACGATCCGGCTGATCGCGATGCGGGGAATGCCCGCATTCAGGGATTTCGAGCAGCTCGCAACTACCACCGGCGCGCGCCGCGATGCCGCGGATCTGCGCCAGCGTGCCGTATTCGTCGTCGATGCCCTGCACGGCGAGCACGGGGCAGCGGATGGCGCCGAGCTCGGCCTCGATGTTCCAGTCGCGGAATGGCGGATGCAGCCAGATGCGGTTCCAGCCCCAGAAGGCCGAGTCGGCGCTGTCGTGGTAGCGGCCGAGCTTCTTCGGCAGGTCGGTTTCCAGGTAGGCGGTGCGCGCGATCTCGATGTTCGCGATGGTCTTGTCTTCCACGAAGATGTGCGGCGCGAGCACCACCAGGCCTTCGACCTTGTCGGGAAAACGCGAGGCGTACAGCAGCGATATCGAACCGCCGTCGCTGTGGCCGAAGAGCCAGGGCTTTTCGCCATCGAGCTTCAATGCGGCGAAGAGCGCGGGCAGCACTTCGTGCGCCTGGCGGTGCATGAAGTCGACGTCCCAGGTTTCGTCGTCGGCGCGCGGGGTCGAGCGGCCATAGCCGGGGCGCGAGAACACCAGGCCTCGCGCGTTGGCGGCTTCGCAGACTTGCGCGGGGAAGTCCTTCCACATGGCGACGGAGCCGAGGCCTTCGTGGAGGAAGACGATGAGCGGGGCGTCGGTTTTTTCGGGGGCGATCCAGGCGCACTCGATCTGCACGGTGCTGTCGCGCCAGGTGATGGTGGCGAAGGGGGAGGGGCTCATCGCATTGCTCCTTCCCCTTCCGGGGGAAGGCTGGGATGGGGGCGCGCGGCGCAGGCAGAGGCGGGGCTTTTGCGAAGGCCGCTTGCCCCCACCCCAGCCCTCCCCCGGGAGGGGAGGGAGCAAGACAGAAACAGCGCGCCCGTCACGCCTGCTTTTCCTTCTCACGCAACCTGAACCGCTGGATCTTCCCCGTCGCCGTCTTCGGCAACTCGCTCACGAACTCCAGGAAGCGCGGGTACTTGTAAGGCGCGAGGCGTTCCTTCACGAAGGCCTTGAGCTCTTCCTCGCTGGCCGCGGCGCCGTCCTTCAGCACCACGAAGGCCTTGGTCTTCGTCAGCCCTTCGGCGTCTTCCTTGCCGATGACGGCGGCCTCGAGCACCGAGGGGTGCTGCATCAGCGTGGCCTCGACCTCGAATGGCGACACATAGATGCCGCTGACCTTGAGCATGTCGTCGCTGCGCCCGGCATAGGTGAAGTAGCCGTCGGCATCGCGCGTGTACTTGTCGCCGCTCTTGGTCCAGCCGCCCTGGAAGGTCTCGCGCGACTTCTCGCGGTTGGTCCAGTACATCAGCGCGGAGCTGGGGCCGCGGATATAGAGGTCGCCCACCTCGCCGTCGGGCACGGGGCGCCCGTCCTCGCCGCGCAGCTCGACCTCGTAGCCGTCCACCGGCTTGCCGGTGGTGCCGTAGCGGATGTCGCCGGGCCGGTTGGAGATGAAGATGTGCAGCATCTCGGTCGAGCCGATGCCGTCGATGATCTCGCAGCCGAACTGCGCCTTGAAGCGCTGCGCGATCTCTCCTGGCAATGCTTCGCCGGCCGAGGAGCACATGCGCAGCGCCACTGCTTCGCGCGCGGGCAGCTTCGGCGAGGCGAGCATGCCCGCGAAGCCGGTGGGGGCGCCGAAGAACACGGTGGGCTTGTGTTCCACCCAGCGGCGGAAGGTGGCGTCGGGTGTGGGCCGCTCGGCCATCAGCACCACGGTCGCGCCCACCGAGAGCGGGAAGGTCAGCGCATTGCCCAGGCCGTAGGCGAAGTACATCTTGGCGGCCGAGAAGCACACGTCGTCTTCGGTGAGCCCGAGCACCGGCTTGCCGTACAGCTCCGCCGTCCACCACAGGTTGGCGTGCGTGTGCACCGTGCCCTTGGGCTTGCCGGTGGAGCCGGAGGAATACAGCCAGAAGCCCGGGTCGTCGGAGGCCGTGGTCACCGGCGATGCCAGGGGCTCGGCGGCGGCGAGCGCTGCATCGAACTCCTGCGCGTTGTCCGGCAGCGGGCCGGTCGGCTGCGACACCAGCATCGCCTGCACTTCATGCCCGCCGCGTGCCATGGCTTCCTGCAGCGTCGGCAGCAGCGCGCCCGACACCAGCACCGCCTGCGCGCGGCTGTGGTCGAGCATGTAGGCGTAGTCGTCTGGCGTGAGCAGCGTGTTGACGGCGACCGGCACGATGCCCGCATACAGGCAGCCGAGGAAGCTCACCGGCCAGTCGTTGCCGTCGAGCATCAGCAGCAGCACGCGCTCTTCGCGCCGGATGCCGGCGGCCTTGAGCGCGGCGGCCAGCCGGCGCGCGCGTTCCTCGAGCTGGCCGTAGCTCAGCGCGCCGCGGTCGTCGATGTAGGCGGTGCGCGCCGCGCGGCCGCGGTTGAGCGCGAACAGGTGCTCGGCGAAGTTGAATCGTGTGGGCAGGGTCATGTCTTGTCTCCTTCGGCCGTGTGTTCTTGTTCTAGAGGCCGAGCGCGGCGATGACGCCGGGGCTCGCCTGCACCGCGCTGCGGCGGTGATAGAAATCGAGAGCGCGCAGCCCGCCGAGTTCGGCGCCGCCGCCCGCGCGGCCGGGGCCGCCGTGCAGCGACATCGGCATCACGTTGCCGTGGCCGGTGTGGGCCTGCGCCACTTCGGGGGTGATGACGTGCACGCGGCCGTGGCTGGGCGCCACTGCAAGCGCAGCCTGCGCCAGGGCCGCGTCGTCGCTGCCATATAGCGATGTGACCAGCGAGCCCTGGCCGCGGTGCGCGAGCGCGATGCCGTGCGCGAGATCGCGGTAGGGCAGCAGCGTGGCGACGGGGCCGAACACTTCCACGTCGTGCACGCGCTGCGCCGCGTCGGCATCGCGCGCGCCGAGCAGCACGGGGCCGATGCACGCGGCCACGGCCGGATCCGAATCGACCAGCGGCTTGTCGCGGCCGTCGTGCAGCACCGTGGTCTGCGCGGCCAGCGCGTCGAGGCCTTCGCGCACCGCGTTCAGCTGCGCGCGGCTCACCAGCGAGCCCATGCGCACGCTCTCGTTGCGCGGATTGCCGACGGTGATGCCCGCGAGTTTGGCGCCGATGGCTTCGGCCGCCGCGTCGTACAACCCGGCCGGCACCAGGATGCGGCGGATGGCGGTGCATTTCTGGCCCGACTTGACCGTCATCTCGCGCACCACTTCGCGCACCAGCAGGTTGAAGGCTTCGCTGCCGGGTGCGGCGCCGGGCAGCAGCAGGGCGCTGTTGAGGCTGTCGGCCTCGATGTTCACGCGCACCGAGCGCTCGGCCACGGCGGGGTGCGAGCGGATCACCGCGGCCGTCTCGGCCGAGCCGGTGAACGAGGCCACGTCGAAAGGCTGCAGGGCATCCATCAGGCCGGCCGAACTGCCGCAGACGATGGACAGCGCACCGGCGGGCAGCACGCCCGCATCGACCACGTCGCGCACCATGCGCTGCGTGAGCCAGGCAGTGGCGGTGGCCGGCTTCACGATCACCGGCACGCCCGACAGCAGCGCGGGCGCGGCCTTTTCCCACAGGCCCCACGACGGGAAGTTGAAGGCGTTGATGAACAGCGCCACGCCATGCGTCGGCACCTGCAGGTGCTGCGACTGGAACACCGGCTCCTTGCCGAGCTTGACCGCCTCGCCGTCGCGCAGCGCACGCACGTCGCCGAGCGCATTGCCCCACTTCGCATACTGGCCGAGCGTGAAGATCGCGCCGTCGATGTCGACGGCCGAGTCGTTCTTCACCGTGCCGGAGTTGGCGGTGGCGATCTCGTAGTAGGCGTCTCGGTTGGCCTGCAGCACTTTCACGACGGCGGCGAGCAGCTCCGCGCGCTGGCGGTAGGTGAGGGCGCGCAGCGCATTGCCGCCCTGTTCACGTGCAAAGGCAAAGGCGGCGGGCAGGTCGAGGCCGGTGGCGTCGACGCGCGCGAGCTCGGTGCCGAGCACCGGGTCGAACAGCGGCGTGCCTGCGCCCGAGCCGCTTTGCCAGCGGCCGGCGACGTAGTTGGAAAGAAGCTCGGTCATTCGATGGGTCTCAACGTGGGCAGATTCGGGGAACACCGCGGAACCGGCTTTGCCGGGCCGCTGGTGTTGCCCCCGGCGAGGGGGTAGGCGGCCACACGAAGTGGGCAAGCCTGGGGGAGTACTTCATGCGGTGAACTTGATCTGCCCTTCGGGCAAGAGATACAGGACGAGCGCGCGGCCCTGGGCCACGGTCGGGCGATGCGCGGTGCCCGGGCCGTAGACGCACCAGCCGGCGGGCCGCCCGTCGAAGGTGGCGGGGTGGTCGTCGAGCGGCATGATCAGGTCGATCTCGCCGTTGGGATGCGTGTGGTGCGGGCCGGCGATGTCCTGCATGTCGACCACGTCGACCGAGAAGCGGTGCAGCGCGTCTTCGGCCTTGAAGACGCGGCCGTACTTGATGCCGCCGCCTTCGCGCTCGCAGAGCCAGCCTTCGGCCACGCCGCCGATGCAGGCCTGGCGCAGCGCCTCGAAGCTGGCGCTTCCCGCGCCATGGTTGGCGTTGAGCCACTGGTCGAGCGCGCTGTCGAGCGGCTTGCCGGCGATTTCGGCGGTCAGGCCGGCAATCAGCTGGTGAAATGCTTCCTTGCCGGTGGCGGGTGTGTTGCGGTCGGACATCGTGGGGCCTCGAACTTATGAACTACCTTGCAGGAATGCTGCGTGTGCAGTATCTTGCTTGTGGCCGAACAATAAGCATCGAGACAATGAGTGTCAAGCAATATAGTGCATCTATGGTGTTTACCCTGAGCGCGCACAATCCCGGCGAAGAACGAGGAATTGCATGAACGAGCATGTAGACGCGGTGCTGGCCACCGCGCCCGAAAGCGCCGCCGGCGGCAACGGCGCGGCGCCGGCCGGGGAGGCCAAGAATCCGTTGCTGGCGGCATTGGGCGACCGCGTGCGCAACCTGCGCGCGCAACGCGGCCTCACGCGCAAGGCGGTGGCGCTGTCGGCCGACGTGTCGGAGCGGCACCTGGCCAACCTCGAGTACGGCATCGGCAACGCGTCGATCCTGGTGCTGCAGCAGGTGGCGGGAGCGCTGCATTGCTCGCTGGCCGAACTGGTGGGCGACGTCACGACCAGCTCGCCGGAGTGGCTGCTGATCCGCGAGCTGCTGGAGAACCGCAGCGAAGCCGACCTGCGCCGCGTGCGCGTGGCGCTCGGCGAGCTGCTGGGCACCGCCTCCGTCGACCCGGCGCGGCACCGCCGCATCGCGCTGGTGGGCCTGCGCGGTGCGGGCAAGTCGACGCTGGGCCAGATGCTGGCCGAAGACCTGGAGATTCCCTTCATCGAACTGAGCCGCGAGATCGAGAAGCTCGCCGGCTGCAGCGTGCGCGAGATTCACGACCTGTACGGCACCAACGCATACCGCCGCTATGAGCGCCGCGCGCTCGAGGAGGCGGTGCAGATCTACAGCGAGGTGGTGATCGCCACGCCCGGCGGCATCGTCTCGGACCCGGCTACTTTCAACGAACTGCTCGCGCACTGCACCACGGTATGGCTGCAGGCCGCGCCCGAGGAGCACATGGGCCGTGTGGCCGCGCAGGGCGACACCCGCCCGATGGCGGCCAGCAAGGAAGCGATGGAAGACCTGCGCCGCATCCTGAACGGCCGGGCCGCCTTCTATTCGAAGGCCGATCTGTCGGTAGACACCAGCGGCAGGACTTTGTCGCAGAGTTTCCAGGCGCTGCGGGCGGTGGCTCGGCAGTCGATGGGTCTGGGCGCCTGAATCTCCAGGCTCTTGTTCGGGGCGCGCTCACGCCGACGGGGTACCTTGCTCCGCGAATGTCCTCCGCCCTTCGGGCTCCCCCTTTATTTCGCTGCGCAAGGCACCCCGCCGTCGTGAGCGTCCAGAGCACTTGTTGACCAGCCAGCACAAGAGCAGCGCTCGTCGTGCACAGGGCGCCGGGTGCTCCCCGCAGCGAAATAAAGGAGGAGGGCGAAGCCCGGGGGACATTCGCGGAGGGGAGTACCCGGTGGCCTGGGCACGCACCCCGAACCCAACCAGCCCGAAATCTGAAAAAAAGTGCAGCAGGCATTGACTTGCTTCTTTGCATGCAGCATGATGCATGTCATCGGAGCAGTAAAGTGCATTATCTTTCCTGTTCACGGTTTCCGAACACTGCCCCACAGGAGACTTCCGCATGACAGATACCACCACGCTCCAGGCGCCCCCGCGCGTCGACTACCGCACCGAGCCCGGCCAATACCGCCACTGGTCCCTCAGCTTCGACGGCGCCATTGCGCGCCTCGTGCTCGACATCGCGGAAGACGCGGGCATCCGCCCCGGCTACAAGCTCAAGCTCAACAGCTACGACCTGGGCGTGGACATCGAGCTGAACGACGCGCTCAACCGCGTGCGCTTCGAGCATCCTGAAGTGCGCAGCGTCATCGTCACCAGCGGCAAGGACCGCATCTTCTGCTCGGGCGCCAACATCTTCATGCTGGGTGTCTCCAGCCACGCCTGGAAGGTCAACTTCTGCAAGTTCACCAACGAGACGCGCAACGGCATCGAAGACTCGTCGAAGCACTCGGGCCTGAAGTTCCTCGCGGCCGTGAACGGCGCCTGCGCCGGCGGCGGCTACGAACTGGCGCTGGCCTGCGACGAGATCCTGCTGGTGGACGACCGCTCCTCCGCCGTGTCGCTGCCCGAGGTGCCGCTGCTCGGCGTGCTGCCCGGCACCGGCGGCCTGACCCGCGTGACCGACAAGCGCCATGTGCGCCATGACCTCGCCGACATCTTCTGCACCAGCGTCGAAGGCGTGCGCGGCCAGCGCGCGGTCGACTGGCGCCTGGTCGATGCCGTGGCCAAGCCCGCGCAGTTCGCGGCCGCCGTGCAGGACCGTGCTTCGCAGCTCGCCGCGGGCAGCGACCGCCCCGCCGGCGGCAAGGGTGTGGCCCTGACCCGCCTCGAACGCACCGACAGCGCCGACGGCATTGCCTATTCGCACGTCAACGTGCAGATCGACCGCAGCAAGCGCACCGCCACCATCACGGTGAAGGCGCCGACCGGCACGCAGCCGGCCGACGTGGCAGCCATCGAAGCGGCGGGCGCCGCCTGGTGGCCGCTGGCGATGTGCCGCGAACTCGACGACGCCATCCTCAACCTGCGCACGAACGAACTCGACGTCGGCACCTGGTTGCTCAAGACCGAGGGCGACGCCGCCGCGGTGCTCGCGTCGGACGCGGTGATGTTCGCCAACAAGGACCACTGGCTGGTGCGCGAAACCATCGGCGCGCTGCGCCGCACGCTGGCGCGCCTGGACGTGTCGTCGCGCAGCCTGTTCGCGCTGGTCGAAGCCGGTTCCTGCTTCGCCGGCACGCTGGCCGAACTGGCCTTTGCCGCCGACCGCACCTACATGCTCGCGCTGCCCGACGACGCCGAGCGCGCGCCCAAGCTCACACTGGGCGAATTCAACTTCGGCTTCTTCCCGATGGTGAACGACCAGAGCCGCCTGCAGCGCCGCTTCTATGAAGAGGCCACGCCGCTCGAAGCCGCCCGCGCCGCAGCCGGCAAGCCGCTCGATGCCGACGAGGCCCTGAAGCTCGGTCTGGTCACTGCCGCGCCCGACGACATCGACTGGGACGACGAGATCCGCATCGCCATCGAGGAGCGCGCCGCCATGTCGCCCGATGCGCTCACCGGCCTCGAAGCCAACCTGCGCTTCGCGAGCAAGGAGAACATGGCCACCCGCATCTTCGGCCGGCTCACCGCCTGGCAGAACTGGATCTTCAACCGCCCCAACGCCGTCGGCGAAAAGGGCGCGCTGAAGGTCTACGGCACCGGCCAGAAGGCCGGCTTCGACATGAATCGCGTCTGATAGCGCAGTCCGTACAACCCAAGGAACAACGATGAGCACGATCAACTACAGCGAGAAGATCCCCAACAACGTCAACCTCGGCGAAGACCGCACGCTGCAGCGCGCGCTCGAAGGCTGGCAGCCCAACTTCATCAACTGGTGGGACGACGTGGGCCCCGAGGGCTCGACCAACCACGAGGTGTACCTGCGCACGGCCGTGAGCGTCGATCCGCAGGGCTGGGCCCAGTTCGGCCACGTGAAGATGCGCGACTACCGCTGGGGCATCTTCCTGAACCCGGGCGACGCCAACCGCGAGATCCACTTCGGCGACCACAAGGGCGAGAAGGCCTGGCAGGACGTGCCCGGCGAGCACCGCGCCAACCTGCGCCGCATCATCGTGACGCAGGGCGACACCGAGCCGGCATCGGTCGAGCAGCAGCGCCACCTGGGCCTGACCGCGCCCAGCATGTACGACCTGCGCAACCTGTTCCAGATCAACGTGGAAGAAGGCCGCCACCTGTGGGCCATGGTCTACCTGCTGCAGAAGCACTTCGGCCGCGACGGCCGCGAAGAGGCCGACGCGCTGCTGCAGCGCACCTCGGGTGACGACAACAACCCGCGCATCCTGGGCGCCTTCAACGAGAAGACGCCCGACTGGCTCGCGTTCTTCATGTTCACCTACTTCACCGACCGCGACGGCAAGTTCCAGCTGGCCGCGCTGGCCGAGAGCGCGTTCGACCCGCTCGCGCGCACCACGAAGTTCATGCTGACCGAAGAGGCGCACCACATGTTCGTGGGCGAGAGCGGCGTGTCGCGCGTCATCGCGCGCACCGCGCAGGTCATGAACGAGCTGAAGACCGACGACGCGCAGAAGGTGCGCGCGGCCGGCGCTATCGACCTGGGCACCATCCAGCGCTACCTGAACTTCCACTACAGCGTGACCATCGACCTGTTCGGCGCCGACCAGTCGAGCAATGCCGCCATCTTCTACAGCTCGGGCCTCAAGGGCCGCTATGAAGAAGGCAAGCGCGACGACGACCACGTGCTCAAGGGCCAGACCTACAAGGTGCTGGAAGTGAAGGACGGCCAGCTCGTCGAGAAGGACGTGCCGATGCTCAACGCGCTGAACGAGGTGCTGCGCGACGACTTCATCAAGGATTCGGTGGCCGGCGTGAACCGCTGGAACAAGGTGCTCGAGAAGGCCGGCATCCCGACCCGCCTGAGCGTGCCGCACAAGGCTTTCAACCGCCAGATCGGCGCGCTCGCGGGCATCAAGATGTCGCCGGACGGCCGCGTGGTGAACGAGGTGGAATGGGCCGCCAAGCGCGACGAATGGCTGCCGAGTTCCGAAGACTTCGCTTTCGTGGCATCGTTGATGGGCCGCGTGGTGGAGCCGGGCAAGTTCGCAGGCTGGATCTCCCCGCCGGTGATGGGCATCAACCGGCAGCCGGTGGATTTCGAGTACGTGCGTTTCGGTTGATCGAGGTATTTCGGTATTGCTCCTTCCTCCTCTGGGGGAAGGCTGGGATGGGGGCCAGCGGCGCGACTACGACAAGCGCCGCAAGCCCCCACCCGACCCTCCCCCGAAAGGGGAGGGCTTTCAGGAGAGAACAACATGGACATGGCCGTTGAAGCCGGAGTCATCAAGCAGCACCTGATCGACCCCGAGATCTGCATCCGCTGCAACACCTGCGAGGCCATCTGCCCCGTGAACGCGATCACGCACGACGACAACAACTACGTCGTGCGCGCGGACACCTGCAACGGCTGCATGGCGTGCATCTCGCCGTGCCCGACGGGCTCGATCGACAACTGGCGCACCATGCCGGTGGTGCGCGCCTATTCGATCGAGGAACAGTTCACCTGGGAGTCGCTTCCCGACGAACTTTCCCCTGAGGAGCTCGAAGCCGCAGGCGTGTCCGCCGATGCGGCCGGCGACCCCGCCGCCGCGTTGCCCGCGCAGACGCAGGCCCAGGCGGCCGTCGAGTCGGTGGAGCCGGTCTTCAATTCGGCGCAGTACGGCGCCAGCGTGCCGCCCTGGTCGGCCGCGCATGCGTACACCAACCTGTTCCCGCCGAAGACCCCGACGACCGCCACCGTGGTCGGCAACTTCAACTGCACCGAGGCGGGCTTCGACAGCGAGACCCACCACATCGTGCTGGACTTCGGCGTGGTGCCGTTCCCGGTGCTCGAAGGCCAGTCGATCGGCATCGTGCCGCCGGGCATCGACGCCATCGGCAAGCGCCACCATGCGCGCCAGTATTCGGTGGCCAGCCCGCGCAACGGCGAGCGGCCCGGCTACAACAACGTGTCGCTCACCGTGAAGCGCGTGACCGAAGACCACGAAGGCGAACCGGTGCGCGGCGTGTGCTCCAACTACGTGTGCGACCTGAAGGTGGGCGACACGGTGCAGGTGGTCGGGCCCTTCGGCTCGTCCTTCCTGATGCCGAACCACCCCAAGTCGCACATCGTGATGATCTGCACCGGCACCGGCAGCGCGCCCATGCGCGCCATGACCGAGTGGCGTCGCCGGCTGCGCAAGAGCGGCAAGTTCGAGGGCGGCAAGCTTATGCTGTTCTTCGGCGCGCGCACGCAGCAGGAGCTGCCGTACTTCGGCCCGCTGCAGTCGCTGCCCAAGGACTTCATCGACATCAACCTGGCGTTCTCGCGCACGCCGGGCCAACCCAAGCGCTACGTGCAGGACCTGATGCGCGAGCGCGCCGCCGACCTGGCCGCGTTGCTGAAGGACGGTGCCAGCCACTTCTACGTGTGCGGCCTGAAGAGCATGGAAGAGGGCGTGGTGCTGGCACTGCGCGACGTGGCGAAGGAAGCGGGGCTTGACTGGGACACCGTCGGCGCCGCCTTGAAGCGCGAAGGCCGCCTGCACCTCGAAACCTACTAAGCTGCGGCGGATGCAGTTCGCCGACTTCCATGCGGGCCAGGTCATCGAGGCCGGGCCCTATGTGCTCACCGAAGCCGAACTCGTGCAGTTCGCGCGGGCCTACGATCCGCAGTGGTTTCACACAGACGCCGAAGCCGCCGCAGAAAGCCCTTTCGGCGGGCTGATCGCGAGCGGTTGGCACACCTGCTCCATCGCGATGCGGCTGGTGGTCGACGCGGTGCTGGCGGGCTCGGAGTCTTTCGCATCGCCAGGGCTCGAGCGCGTGCGCTGGCCCAACCCCGTGCGGCCCGGTGACGCGCTTCGGCTGGTGGCCGACGTGATCGAGGCGCGCCGCTCCGAGAAGCGGCCCACGCTCGGCATCCTGCGCTGGCGCTGGCGGCTGTTCAACCAGCGCGAGATGCTGGTGCTTGATGTGGAAGTCACCAGCCTGTTCAGGCTGAAGCCGATCGACTGAGGTTTTCTACAGACGAACAAAAAGGCCCGCCGCGCAATCAAGCGCCGCGGGCCTTCCACTTCGGGTGGCTCTGGCTTACCTTACTTCTTGAGGTCGACCGCGCCCGAACCCTGGGCCTTGCCGTTCGCCTTC
Source organism: Variovorax sp. AB1(2024) (assembly GCF_037482385.2). Lineage (NCBI taxonomy): Bacteria > Pseudomonadati > Pseudomonadota > Betaproteobacteria > Burkholderiales > Comamonadaceae > Variovorax > Variovorax sp. AB1(2024). Next base: position 984,698 of record NZ_JBBHKP020000001.1, read on the forward strand.
ACGCCCGCCGCGGGCGCCTTCACTGCACTGCCGGCCGAGCCCACGGCGCCGGTCGCGCCATTGAGCGTGCCGCCCACGGTGTTGGTCACACCGCCCACCGCGTTCGTGGCACCGCCGACAGCGCCCGTTGCACCGCCCAGCACGCCACCCACGGCATTGCCCGCACCGCCTGCCGTGCTCCCGGCATTGGCCTTCGCTCCTGTATTGGCGCCGGCAGCTGTGCCAGCGTTGCCGCCTGTGCCTGAACCGGATGCGTTCACGTCGGCATTGACGCCCACGCCGACCCCGACGCCTTGCGCCTGGGCCGTTCCGCCGATGGCCAGCAGGCCTGCGAGCACGGCGCCGATGAGGATGCGGTTGTGTTGTTGTTGCTTCATGGGTGACTGTTCCTTTCGTAGCATGGTCACGAATCAAGGAGCGACCGAGGTTCGATCGATCCGGGTGCAACCATGGCCGGGCCGTCGTCTGTCGCCATGTGCGCCACAGTCGCCCACGCGTGTGGGACATGGCTGTCGGCGGGATCGGGGGCTCGAACGTTTGCGCGGCGCCCCAAGACCCCAGGGCTCGTCATGTTAAAAACACGCAACTCATAATGTTGCATGAAAAGAGACAGCAAGCTTTCAGGCGTTCTCCATGTGCTGCTGCACATGGCCGAGATGGAGGGGCCGGTCACCTCCGAGTTGCTCGCGGTCGCGATGCACACCAACCCGGTCGTCATCCGCCGGCTCATGGCCGGCCTGCGGCAAGCGGGTTTCGTGAGTTCGGCCAAGGGGCACGGCGGCGGGTGGGTGCTGTCTTGCTCGCTCTCGGCGGTCACGCTGGGCGACGTGCACAACGCCGTCGGCGCGCCTGCGCTGCTGGCCGTGGGCAACCGCACAGAGAGCCCGGGCTGCATTGTCGAGCAGGCGGTGAATGCCGCGCTCGACGGCGTGTGCGATGAGGCCGAGGCGCTGCTGCTCAGGCGTTTCAACAGCATCACGCTGGCCGATCTTTCCAGGGACTTTCATCGCCGCATGACGGGCGGCGGCTTCACTTCAAAGGACATTGAACATGCGCTATGACGTTCTGGTGGTGGGCGGCAGCTTTGCCGGCCTTTCCGCCGCGATGCAACTGGCCCGCGCACGCAGGAAGGTATGCGTGGTCGACGCGGGCGCGCCGCGCAACCGCTTTGCCGCTGCGTCGCACGGCTTCTTCGGGCAGGACGGCACGCCGCCGCTGAAGATGGTCGCCGATGCGCGCGCGAAATTGCTCGCGTATCCGTCGGTCGATTTTGTTCAGGGCAGCGTGGCGGCCGCCGAGGCCGACGACTCCGGCGGCTTCACCGTGTCTGTGGCCGACGGCGCGCAGCTGTCGACCCGCAAGCTGCTGCTGTCGTTCGGCGTGCAGGACGGACTGCCCGACATTCCCGGAATCGGCCAGCGCTGGGGCAAGAGCGTGCTGCACTGTCCTTACTGCCACGGCTACGAGTTCGGCGAGCGCCAGCTGGGCCTGCTGTTCCACGCCGGCGGCCCGCCGGACCATGCATTGCTGATCGCCGAATGGGGTCCGACCACGCTCTTCCTGAACGGCAGCAAGGGCCCCGATGCGGAGGTTCGCGCCAGGCTGCAGTCGCGCGGCGTGACTGTCGAGCCGGGGCGTATTGCCGGGCTGGAAGGCGAGGCGACGGGCCTGGCCGGCGTGCGCCTCGAAGACGGCAGGCTCGTGCCGGTCGAGGCGCTGTTCGTGGCGCCGCACACGCGGCCTGCCAGCCCGCTGGCCGAACAGCTCGGCTGCGCCTTCGACGACGGCCCGATGGGCCAGGTGCTGCGCGTCGATGCCATGAAGATGTCGACGGTGCCCGGCGTCTACGCGGCGGGCGATCTTGCGATGGCGTTTTCCAACGCCACGCTGGCGTCTGCGGACGGGTTGATGGCCGGCGTGTCGATGCACCGGTCGCTGGTGTTCGGGGCCTGAAAGAACTTTTTTCCCGGATTCGGAAAAACCCGTCGAAAATCACCCTATAATCTGAGGCTCGACGCGGGAGTAGCTCAGTTGGTAGAGCGCAACCTTGCCAAGGTTGAGGTCGAGAGTTCGAGACTCTTCTCCCGCTCCAACATTGCCGAAAAAGGCCACCCATACGGGTGGCCTTTTTTCGTTGCGGCAAGCCTTTCCTGTCGGCTTGCCTTTTCGTTCAACGATCCGAGTGCTTCAGCAGGTAGCTGTTCGAGATCGCCTTGAACGACAGCCCGCCGTCCAGCCGCTTGAACACCACACCTTCCCGCTGGGTGTCCGGGTTCAGCGACGGCCCCTCGGCATACGCCAGCACCTCGGCGGTCGAGCCGCCGAAGCGTTCGAGCGTGGTCACTTCGAGCAGCGGCACGGTGCGAACCGTCGCCCCCAGCACGCGAAGCACGTCGATGACGGCGTTGCGCTCTTCCATCCCGCAGTAAGTGCCCCGGTCGATGTCGAACACATCGAACACGTGGACCGCCTGCCCGCGCAGCTTCTCCGGGTTGCCCTGGATGCCCTCGCCGACGATCTCGCCCTGCAACGCGAGGTTGCGGCCCAGCGTGGCCAGCGCTTCGAGCAGGCGGTCTTGCCGCGCCACGCGCCACAGGCTGTTGCCTGGGGTTTCGCGAAGCTGCCAGTTGCGTCCGCACACACCGAGCGCGCCTGCGTTGTGGAACACGGTCATGCTCGAGCCGTCGAGCTTGACCGTGACCTCGAACGACTGCCCGTCATGGGCCGCGAGCACCTCGGGCAGGTTCTGGATGCGCTCCTGGTCGGTCTTGGCGATGAACGCCGGAAATGCGCCTTCCACATCGCCCGACAGGCACGCCGGAATCACCGGCTCCCACTTGCCGACGCCGAACAGCTCGGCCCAGTCGCGTTGGCGAAGCGCCGGATCGGCCAGCGCGAGCGCGTCGATCTCGGCGAATCGCGACAGCGGCAGGATCAGCCCTTGCGAGATCTGCCCGCGCAGCTTCATCGTGCGAAGCCGTACGCCGCGCTTGCCGTTCCAGGTGATGGCCGACTTCTCGAGAAAGGCGAAGCGCGGATCGTCGAGCGGCAGGAACGCGTCGATCTCGAAGAAGACGCCCCGGTCGCCGGCGGCGAACTCCCCCTTCTTGGTGACGACGGTCCAGCCTTCGACGATGGCGCATTCGATCGCGTCGGCCCCGGGGATGGGGCGAACGGCATCGACAGTGCGGACGGTGACAAGCTTGCGCATGGTTTTTTCTCCCTGTGGTTGATTGATGATGAACTGACGGTGACGCAAAAAAAGAAAAAGGCCCGGAACCATTCGGTGTCCGGGCCTCTTGTGAAAGAGTGTCGAAGAGATGTGCGCTATGCGCTGCCCCCGCCCGGTGGTGTGTGTTCGCCTGCCTGCTGCAGGTTCGTCGCATGGTCGATGCCGTACGCGAATGTGCCGCCCGATGCGGGGCAGACGATGCGGCGGATGTTGGCGATGACCGATGCGGCGTTCACGATGAAGTTTCGGTGGAGGTGTGCGTTTCGAAGGAGGCGGACTGTAAAGAGTATTTACCGGGCCGTCAACCTCTGGCCGGCAGCACCATCCCCCGGCTCTCCCCGAACCCGATGCGCGCATGCCCCGGCTTCTCGCACCAGCCGCGCAGCAGCACAGCGTCGCCGTCTTCGAGAAAGCCGCGCTGCTCGCCGTTGGCCAGCGTCACCGGGCTCTGCGCCGCGCGCGTCAGCTCGATGATCGCGCCGGCCTCGCCGGGGCCCGGCCCGGAGATCGTGCCGCTGCCGAACAGGTCGCCGGGGTTCAGGCTGCAGCCGCCCATGGTGTGGTGCGTCACCATCTGCGCCACGCTCCAGTACTGGTGCCTGAAGCTGGTGGACGAGAGGCGCGATGGCCCTGTCTTCTCCTTGCGCGCTTTCTCGCTCTCGAGCCAGACCTCCAGGCGGATGTCGAGCGCGCCACTCTCGCGGTTCGCCGCGTTCTCCAGATAGGCAAGCGGCTGGGGCTCGTCGGCCGGCCGTGTCCACGCTTGCCGGTAGGGCGCGAGCGCTTCCATCGTCACGATCCACGGCGAGATCGTGGTCGCGAAATTCTTCGCGAGGAACGGCCCGAGCGGCGCCATCTCCCAGAACTGGATGTCGCGCGCCGACCAGTCGTTGAGCAGGCAGATGCCGAAGATGTGCTCCTCCGCGCGCTCCAGTGCAATGGGCTCGCCCTGCGCATTGCCGGTGCCGATCCACACGCCCAGCTCCAGCTCGTAGTCGAGCCGCGCGCAGGCCTGGTACGTGGGCGCCTTCGCGCCGGGCGCCATCGCCTGGCCCATCGGCCGATGAAAGCGCTGGCCGCTCACGCCGATGGTCGACACCCGCCCGTGGTACGCCGTGGGGATCCAGCGGAAGTTGGGTGTCACGTCGCCGTCGGGGTTCATCAGGCGGCTGATGTTTAGCGCGTGATCGATGGAGGTGTAGAAGTCGGTGTAGTCGCCGATGCGCGCGGGCACGGTGTATTCGGCATCGGCCTGCGGCACGAGGCATTCGCGCACCGCCTGCACCGTGGCAACCGGCGCATCGTTCTTCAGGAGGTCGAAGAGCGCATGGCGCAGCGCCTTCCATGCGGCGGCGCCAAGCGCGAAGAAGTCGTTCAGCGCAGGCTGCGCGGCCGCGCGTGCCGCATGCAGCGCGAGGCCCTCGAGCTGCTCGCGCGTGGCCAGCGCAGCGAGGTCCAGCACCTGGTCGCCGACGGCGACGCCGCCGCGAAAAGCCTCGCTGCTTCCCGCGCGGCGGAACACCGCATGCGGCAGGTTCTGTATGGGAAAGTCGCTGCCCGCCGCATTGGCGGATTCGACCCAGCTGCGCGCATGAACGTCGTGCGTGTGGTTGAGTGCAATGCTCATGAACGGGCCCTCACACCGAAGCCATCAGCGCGTCGTCGAAGATCGCGACCGCGCGGGTCCAGCCCGCCGACGCACCGCGGATCTTGTGCGGAAAGCAGCTGATGAAGAAGCCGGTAGGCGGCAGCGCCTCCAGGTTGTGCAGCTTCTCGATGTGGCAGTAGCCGATGTCGCGGCCGGCCTTGTGGCCTTCCCAGATCAGCGAGGCGTCTTGCGTCTCGCCGTACTTCTTGGCGGTGTGCACGAAGGGGGCGTCCCAGCTCCATGCGTCGGTGCCGGTGAGGCGCACACCGCGCTCCAGCAGGTACATGGTCGCTTCATAGCCCATGCCCGCGCCGGCCGACACGTAGTCGGGGTTGCCGTAGCGCGAACCGGCGCGCGTGTTGACCACCACGATCTCCAGCGGGCTCAGCGTGTGGCCGATGCGCTTGAGCTCGGCCTCGACGTCCGCGGCGGTCACCACGTAGCCGTCGGCGAAATGCCGGAAGTCGAGCTTCACGCCGGGCTGGAAGCACCACTCGAGCGGCACGTCGTGGATGGCGATGGCGGGCTTCTTCTCGCCCAGCGCCTTGTCCATGGTCGAGTGGAAGTGATAGGGCGCATCGAGGTGCGTGCCGTTGTGCGTGGACAGCTGCACCAGTTCCACCGCCCAGCCCTCGCCGTCGGGCAGGTCTTCCTTCTTCAGGCCCGGAAAGAAAGGCTCGATCTGCTCGTAGGTCTGCTCGTGCGTGAAGTACTGGATCTTGGGCGCGAAGGCCGGCGGGTCGGACAGCACGTCGTTCTCCAGGAAGATCGACAGGTCGACGAATTTGCGTGGCATGGGAACTCCTTGCGGTGTGTTGATGTTGGTGTTGGAAGACGAAGGAATCAGGGGTGCTGCCAGCGCAGCAGGCGTTGTTCGGCAAAGGCCAGCAGCGCATTGCTCGCGAAGCCGATGAGCCCCAGCAGCACGATGCCCGCGAACAGGTCGCTGGCGCGGAAAGCGCGCGCCGCCAGCAGGATGGCCTGGCCCAGGCCGCTTTGCGAGGCGATCATTTCGCCCACCACCGCGACGATGAGCGCAATGGTCAGCGCCAGGCGCATGCCGGCCAGGATGTCGGGCATGGCATTGGGCAGGCCCATCTTCCAGATGTACGCCGCGCGCGACATCTGCAGGCAGCGCGCCACTTCCGACAGGCGCGGCTCCACCGCAGCGAAGCCGTGCACCGTTGCCAGCAGCACCGGCCACATCGCGCCGAAGGCGACCACGAAGAGCACCATGCCGGGGTTCAGGCCGAAGATGGAAATCGCCAGCGGCAGCAGCGCGGAAGCGGGGAGGGGGCGTATGAACTCCAGCGTCGGCTGCACCCAGGCGCGCACCGAGGGCGACACGCCGATGGCCGCGCCCAGCAGCACGCCGAACAGCGAGGCCAGCAGCCAGCCTTCGATCATCCGGCCCACCGTGGCCTGCGTGAAGCCGAGCAGTTCGCCGTTGCCGCCGGTGCCCGAGAGATTCAGCCCTTCGAGCAGGCTTGCGAACGTGGCCTGCGGCGTGGGCAGGAACACGCGGCTGACCCAGCCCGCGTTGCTGGCCACCCACCACAGCCCGACCAGCGCGAGCAGCACGCCGAGCGAGCCGAGGCGATTCAGATGCGCGCGGCCATTCATGGCTGCACTCCCATCCGCCGCGCCACCATGCGCTGCAACAGCAGCATGCCGGCATTGATTGCAAAGCCCACCACGCCGATCCAGCCCAGCCAGGCGAGCATCAGCGCGGGGTCGAAGCTCTGCTGCGCGATCATCATCGCGTAGCCCATGCCGTTGGGGTTGGCCGCGATCTCCACCGTCACGGCCACCACCAGCGCCACCGCCACGCCCAGCCGCAGCGCGACGAACAGGCGCGGCACGATGGCGGGCAGCACGATCTTGAAGGCCCGCTCGCGCGCCGACAGCCCCAGCACGCGGCTTACCTCGAGCAGCCGGGGCTCGACCTGCTGCACCGCCGCCTGCACCAGCACCAGCAGCGGCCAGAAAGTGGCAAAGGCGACGATGGCCAGCTCCATGCGCACGCCGAAGCCGAAGCCCAGCATCGCGAGCGGAATCAGCGCGACCGAAGGCACCGGGCGCAGCACCTCGATGGACATCGACCCGAGCTGCGCCGCTCGGCGCGAGAGCCCGAGCACCAGGCCCAGCGCAATGCCGAGCACCGCGCCCAGCAGCAGGCCCAGCGCGGCGGTGCCCAGCGTGAAGCCGGTGGCCTGCCAGAGCGAGCCGTCCATCGCCGCGCCGGCGAAAGCCTTGGCCGCGGCACTCGGCGGCGCGAGCGAATCGCTGCCCAGGGCAGCCGCGCGGCGCGCATACCACTCGAAGAGGCCGATCAGCAGCGCAGGAAACACCCACGGCCGCAGCCAGCGAAAGAAGCCGCGCTCAGTCATGGCCCTGCTCGATGAAGGCGAAGAGTTCGCGCCGCAAGCGCAGGTACTCCGGATGCTCCTTGGTCGTGAGCTGGTCGCGCGGACGCGGGATCTTCACGTCGATCATCCGCGCGAGGCTGGGCCGGCCCGGACCTGGGTTGGCCTGCAGCGCGATCACGCGGTCGCCGAGGTAGATGGCCTCTTCCAGGTCGTGCGTGACGAACAGCACCGTGAGCCCGTCGTCGCGCACCAGCCGTGCCAGCTCGTCCTGCAGGCTCTGCCGCGTCAGCGCGTCCAGCGCGCCGAAGGGCTCGTCCATCATCATCAGCTCGGGCTTCTGCGCGAGGCAGCGGGCAATCTGCGCGCGTTGCTGCATGCCGCCCGACAGCTGCACCGGGAACTTGTGCGCATGCCTGGCCAGGCCGACCTTGCCCAGCACATCGGCAATGCGCGGCGCGCGCTCGGCCGTCGGCACGCCGGCGGCTTCCAACGCCAGGCTCACGTTGCCTTCCACCGTGCGCCAGGGCAGCAGCGCGCGGCCGTAGTCCTGGAACACGAAGGCCACCTCGCGCGAGGGCTCGGTCATCTTCACGCCGTTGCGCCGCACCTCGCCCGCGCTGGCAGTGACGAGGCCGCTGGCCGCGCGCAGCAGCGTGGTCTTGCCGCAGCCGCTGGGGCCGACGATGCAGACGAATTCGCCGCGCGCCACGTCGAACGAGGTGGGCGACAGGATCTCTCGGCCGCCGAGGCGGATGGTCACGCCGTCGAAGCGCAGGAAGGGAGTGGCTTGCATCGCGGGGCCGGTTGGCGAATCGAATGCGCTCGCCGACAGCGCGGCGCGCGCGGTGACAGGGGCGGGCGCCGAGATCACTTGGCCACCAGCTTCGCCACGTCGATGTTCGTCTTGAGCATGTCCTGCTCCTTCATGAGCCCGGTCCAGTAGGCGAGCTGCTTCTCGGTCACCACGGGGCCGGGCGGCGAAACTTGCACCTTGGCCAGCACCTCGGGCGGCAGCTTGATGTACTTGCCGATGGCCGCGCGCACCTTCGCGTCGTTCTTCGGCTGCTGCATGAACGCGGCCGCTTCCACCAGCGCCTCGCGGAACGCGCGCGCCGCCGCCGGGTTCTTCGCCACCCATTCGCGCTTGGCCGCATGCACGATGGTCTGGTTGTTCTCGGGCAGGAAGGTGGAGTAGTACGAGGCCACGTAGCCTGCGCCGCTTTCGGTGATGCGGCTCATGAACGGGTCGGCGGACACCACCGCGTCGACCGATCCGCCTCGCAGCAGGTCGGCATGCTGCGGAAACGCAGCCTCCACGAAGTTGACCTTGCGGTAGTCCACGCCGCTGTCCTTCAGCCATGCGCGGAAGGTCACGTGCAGGAAGGCGCCCAGGCCCGGCACGCCGATCTTCTTGCCCACGCAGTCCTGCGCGCTCTTGATGCCCGAGCCGGCGCGCGCCACCAGGCCGAAGCCGGTGATGGTCTTCGAGGTGAGCCCGCCGCCGGCCACCAGCACCAGGTCGAGGCCGCCGTCCACCGCCTGCAGGAACACCGACGGCGTGGGCCCGCCGATCTGCAGCGAGTCGGACTGCAGCGCGGCCGGAATGGTCGAGTTCAGCGGAATGAACTTGAGCTCGACATCGAGGCTGCGCTTCTTGAAGTAGCCCTCTTCGGCCGCCACGAACACCGATGCGAAGTCGGTCACGGCCGTGTAGCCGAACACGATCTTCGTGGCGGACTGCGCGAGCGCGGGCAGCGCGGCGGCGGCCGATGCGGCAGCGAGCGCCGACAACAACAGGGTGCGCCGTTTCACCGGGGTCTTCGTCATCATGTCTTCTGTCTCCGTGGGATGGTTTTCGTGGATGGATTCCTGGCCGCCTTCGGGCGAGGCAGCGCGGCGCGCAGGCCGCCGACGATGAAGTTCACGAGCATCGGCGCCACGGCCGCGTCGGCGCGCTTGTTCTCGCCGCGCGAGAGCCGTTCGATGCGGCTGTCGTTCAGGTGGTGCAGCAGCGAGCCCAGCGCGAACTGGTAGCCCCAGGCGACCTGGCTGCGCGAGGCGTGCGGCAGTGCGATGTGCAGCGCGTCGATGTAGGCCTCGGCCAGCGGGTCGAAGTAGCCGCGCAGCACGCGGTCGGCTTCCTCGGTCGCGTGGTACAGCTCGCGCGCCACCAGCAGCGCGTAGTACTCGCCCTCGGCGCTCGCGCGCAGCGCCAGCACCGGCGCGGTGAAGGCTTCGATGATGCGCGGCAGCGTGCGCACGTCTTCGGGGTCGAGGGTCAGGGCGGCCAGGCCGGCGAGCCGCTCCTCGATGGTGTGGCCCCAGTGTTCGAAGATGGCGTGAAACAGCTCGTGCTTCTGGCCGTAGTAGTAGCCCACGAGCGCCAGCGGCACGCCGGCTTCCTCGGCGATCTGGCGGATGGTGACCACGTGGTAGCCGTGCCGCGCAAAAAGCTTCTCGGCCGCCAGCAGGATGGCGTGCTTGCGGTCGGGGCGGGCAGTCTCGGCGGCGGCAGGTGCCGCGGCGCGCGAGGCGCCGCGCCTGTGGGTCGGTGTGCGGGTGCTCATCGGGGCGTATTGAACGCTTGTACAAAAAACTTGAACACACGTACAAACCCTGAGGTCAACCCCGATTGAGCACGGTCGTTCGCAGCGCTACGCTTGCAGGATGCCCGCCCCCAACATTCCCCAGATCCGCCTCTATCAGAACTGGCTGCGCGAGAAGCGCGGCCTCTCCTTCGACAGCTACGACGCGCTGTGGCGCTGGTCCGTGACCGAGCTCGACGCCTTCTGGCGCAGCATCTGGGACTACGCCGCCATCCAGTCCCCCACGCCGCTCGCGCCCGGCGCCACCGTGCTGGCCGAGCGCCGCATGCCCGGCGCGCAGTGGTTCCCCGGCGCCCAGGTCAACTACGCGCGCGAGGTGCTGCGCCACGTCGATGCGGCGCACGCGGCCGGCATGCCCGCGATCGTGAGCGACAACGAACGCGGCGACGTGCGCGAGATGTCCTGGCCCGAGATGCGCCGCCAGGTCGCGTCGGTCGCGCTCACGCTCAGGGCGCTGGGCGTGCGCCGCGGCGACCGCGTCGCGGCCTACCTGCCCAACGTGCCCGAGACCATGGTCGCCTTCCTGGCGTGCTCCAGCATCGGGGCGATCTGGAGCGTGTGCGCGCCCGACATGGGCACCGCCGCCGTGGCCGACCGCTTCCGCCAGATCGAGCCCAAGGTGCTGATCGCGGTGGACGGCGTGCACTACGGCGGCAAGCCGCTCGACCGCAGCGCGGTGCTGCGGGAGCTGCGCGGCCAGCTGCCCAGCGTGAAGAAGCTGGTGCTGGTGAAGTCGCCCTTCGCCGCCAACGCAGTGCCGCACGACATCGACTGGTCGCGCGCCGTCGGCCGCTACGACGACGAGGTCAACGCCTTCGAACCCGAATGGCTGCCCTTCGACCATCCGATCTGGATCGTCTATTCCAGCGGCACCACCGGGCTGCCCAAGCCCATCGTGCACGGGCAGGGCGGCATCATCCTCACCATGCACGCCTGCGGCCTGCACAACGACGTGGGCGCGAGCTACGGCGCCAACAACCTCGGCGAGCGCTACCACTGGTACAGCTCCACCGGCTGGGTCATGTGGAACTCGCAGCTCTCGGGCATGGCCTTCGGCGCCACCATCTGCATCTACGACGGCAACCCGGCGGGCAGCAAGGAGAAGCCCGACTGGAGCGTGCTGTGGCGCTTCGTGGCGCGGCACAAGGTCACCTTCTTCGGCGCCGGCGCGGCCTACTTCACCAACTGCATGAAGGCCGGCCTCGTGGCCAAGGACTGCGGCGACCTGTCGGCCGTACGCGCGCTCGGCAGCACCGGCTCGCCGCTGCCCGAGGAAGTTCAGCGCTGGGGCTCGCGGCAGATCCTCGACGCGGGCTCCCCCGACGTGTGGTGGTGCAACATCTCCGGCGGCACCGACTTCTGCGGCGCCTTCGTCGGCGGCAACCGCGACCTGCCCGAAGTGCCGGGACAGATGCAATGCCGCGAACTCGGCCATGCCGTGGAAGCCTGGAACGACGACGGCCAGCCCGTCATCGGCGAGGTGGGCGAGCTGGTGTGCACCCAGCCCATTCCGTCGATGCCGCTGTACTTCTGGGGCGACGAGGGCAACGCGCGCTACCTGTCGAGCTACTTCGACACCTACCCCGGCGTATGGCGCCACGGCGACTGGATCAGGATCGGCGCCGACGGCGGCTGCATCATCTACGGCCGCAGCGACGCCACCATCAACCGCCAGGGCCTGCGCATGGGCACCAGCGAAATCTACAGCGCGGTCGAGGGCCTGCCCGAGGTGCTCGACTCGATGGTGGTCGACCTGGAGTACCTGGGCCGCGACAGCTACATGCCGCTGTTCGTGGTGCTGCGCCCTGGCGTGGCGCTCGACGATGCCATGCGCGCGCGGCTGAACAACGCCATCAAGACGTCGCTGTCGCCGCGCTTCGTGCCCAACGACATCTTCCAGGTGGGCGAGATTCCGCGCACGCTATCCGGCAAGAAGCAGGAGCTGCCGATCAAGAAGCTGCTGCTGGGGCAGCCGCTGGAGAAGGTGGTCAACCGCGAAGCGATGGCAAACCCCGGAAGCCTCGAGTGGTATGTGGCCTTCGCCGCGGAGCGTGCCTCCGCATAATGGGCGGATGAAAAGACGTACCGGCCTCCTCATGTTTTCCGCCGTGGCAGGCGCTTCTTTGCTGGGTGCCTGCGCGGCGCCCTCGTCGTCCGGCGCGGCTGCTGGAGCCTCGCAGTTGCGCGTGACCGGCACCGTCGCCTATCGCGAGCGCATCGCGCTCGACCCAGCGGCCGAGATCGTGGTGCAGCTGCTCGACGTGTCGCGCATGGACGCGCCCTCTACCGTGCTGGCCGAGCAGCGCTTCAAGGCCGACGGCAGGCAGCCGCCGTTCGCCTACGAGCTGAAGGTGGACGCGGCCCGCATCGATCCGCGCATGCGCTATGCCGTGTCGGCGCGCATCTCGCGCGGCGACCAGCTGCTGTTCATCAACGACACGCAGTATTCGGTGCTCACGCAGGGCAACGGCACCAGCGCCAACCTGGTGCTGGTGCGCGTCACCCAGGCGCCGCGCTAGAGCGGGCCGCTACGAAGTCATCAGCTCGTAGAGCACCATGCGCGTCTGCCGGCCGCGCAGCTCCACGAGCTCCTCGATGCGGCGCGTGTGCAGCCGGCCCTGCAGGCCCGCGAACGTCACCTCCGACATCAGCACCTGCGTGCCCAGCTGCTTGTTGATGCCCTCGATGCGGCTCGCCACGTTGATCACGTCGCCGAACGCGGTGTACGACAGCCGGTCGTTCGAGCCCAGCACTCCCGCGATCACCATGCCCGTGTGAATGCCCACGCGCGTGCGGAACTCGGGCAGGCCCTGTTCAACCCACCGGCGGTTGAGTTCGTCCATTTCCACGTGCAGCTCGAGGGCCGCCATGCAGGCCCTGTACTCGGCGTCGGGCAGGTCGGCGGGCGCGCCCCACAGCACCATGATGCCGTCGCCGATGAACTTGTCGACCATGCCGCCGTGCCGCGCGAACACCGCCGTCGCGAGGTTGAAGTACTCGGTCAGCATGCCCACCAGCACGTCGGTGTCGAGCGACTCCGAGATCGAGGTGAAACCCTCCACGTCGCTGAACATCACCGTCACCCGGCGCGGCGAGCCGTTGGGCGCGAGTGCATGGCCGTCGGCGACCAGCTGGTTGATGACATCCACCGGCACGAACTTGCTGAAGGCCTTGAGGCTGCGCGCGGAATCGTCCAGCGCCTGGTCCAGGTGCTGGATCTCGAGCACGCGGCTGGGCTCGCGCGGCAGGTTGTCCAGCTCCAGCAGGCCGATGCGCCGCGCGATGTGCGAGAGGTTCTCCACCGGCGATGTCACCAGCTTCGACAGCTTGAGCGACATGAACAGCGCCACCGCCAGGAAGGCCAGCGCGAGCAGCAGGCTCAGCAGCACGGCATGCCGCAGGTCGCCCAGCAGGACGTCTTCGGGCACCCAGCTCACCAGCTGCCAGCCCGTGCTGGGAATGGACGAGGTCTGCACCAGATAGTTGCGCCCTTCGTGCGTGAACGAAAACTCGGTGTCGTGGCGGCTGCCCGCGGTGCCGTCGGCCAGCATGTGGGCATGCAGCGCGCCGAGCACGCCCGACGGGAGCTCCAGCTTGTGGAGCACGCCCGGATGATCGCTGCGCGCCAGCACGCGGAAGTCGGCGCTCAGGAGGGCGCTTTCGCCGTGGCCGATGCTGCTGCTGAATTGCTGCACGAACCCCGACAGGCGCCCCAGCGACACGTCGCCCGCCACCACCAGCGCCTGCGTGCCGCCCTCGGCGTAGCGCCGCTTGCCTGGCAGTGCGTAGGTCACGCCCAGTTCCTGCGCGGCGGCAAACACATAGGGCTGCGTCCATACCGGCCCCTGTGCCTTGCGGGCCTGCACATACCAGCTGCGCTGCGTCGGGTCGTAGCGGCTGTGCAGGGTCTCGACGCGCCGCGTGGCGTAGCGGTCCTGCACGTCGGCTTCGGCCGAGGGCGGCGGCTTGTAGTGCCAGGTCTCGGTGGTGAACTGCGGGCCGCGCTCTATGTGGCGCATGGCGGGCGTGGGGTAGCGCAGCGCCATCAGCATCTGGCCGGCTTCGTTGGCCACGTAGATGCTGTCGAGCTCGGGCGATTGCGCCAGCAGCGTCCACAGCAGCTCCGAAGTTCTCTCGGACTGCTCGCCCGCGGGCCGCAGGCTGGGGGCGCTGCCCGCCGCGTCGATCACCGACTCGGCCTTCTGCAGGAAGGCCAGCACCTTGTCCTCGGTGCGGTCGTGGTTGGCCTTGTGCGCGGAAGTGCCGATGCGCGAGACCAGCCGCTGCGACCCCCAATAGCCCAGCGACACCAGCAGCAGCGACTGCGTGAGCGCCACCGCGCTGACGATGGTGCCCACGTCCACCCTGAAGCGCCGCGAGCGCTTCGATGGCGGTGCCGCGGCGGCGGATTCGAAAGGCGGCTTTCCCGCCACACCCGGATTCCCGGACGAGTTCTTGTTCATACAGCTCCCTGACGACCACTCGAACACACCCGCGCCACGAAGGCGCGGATCGGCATCCGGCGAGTCCGCGGCCCCGATCGTTGGTGTCGGAGATCCTGGCGGGTGCCTGATGCGGTGGCGATTTTCGCCGGTCTTGGCTGGGAATGCGGCCGCGCCCTACAAGTAGAACGACCGTGCGGGAAAGCCCTCGTTCAGCGCGCGTCGTGGAAGATGATGCCCAGCGTGTGCCTGCGGCCCGAGCGCAGGCGGCTCACGCCGTGGCGCATGGTCACGCGGTAGCTGCCGCGCGTGCCCACCACGGGCCGCTGGTTGACCGCGAAGATCACCGCCTCGCCCAGCGCGAGCGAGACGACTTCGGCGCGCGACTGCATGCGCGGGCGCTGCTCGGTCAGCACGAACTCGCCGCCGGTGAAGTCTTCGCCCGGCCGGCTCAGCAGCACCGTGAGCTGCAGCGGAAACTGCAGGTCGCCGTAGAGGTCCTGGTGCAGGCAGTTGTAGTCGCCTTCCTGGTAGCGCAGCAGCAGCGGAGTGGGGCGCGACTGGCCGGCTGCGTGGCAGCGCGCGAGATAGGCGGCGTGGTCCGGCGGGTAGTCGGCGGGCTGGCCCATCGCGGCGGCCCAGGCGTTGGCCAGCGGCGCGAGGCGTTCGTACAGCGCGCCGCGCCAAGCGGCCAGCTTGGGCGGCAGCGGGTTCGCGAAGTACTGGTACTCGCCCTGGCCGAAGCCGTGGCGCTGCATGACGACGCGGCTGCGGAAGTGGGCGGGCCGGTCGTACATCGCCGTGAGCGCGGCGCACTCCTGCGACGTGAACAGCACGCCGGTGGTTGCGCAGCCGCGGTTGGCGAGCTCGGTTTCGATGCGGGGCCAGTCGAGCGCTGCGACGAGAGAGGCGGGGCTTGTCATGCGCGGAGTTTCCGGCTTCGGCACTGCCTGCGCTCGCCGTTTCCGGACACGGGTCCGCGGCATGCGCCGTGCCGCCGTTTTTGAGCGATCATCCGGCCATGGCAAGAGAAAAGACGACGACCGCGCGTGCGAGCGCCACGGGGCAACTGGTGCAGGGCCGCTCGGTTGCGACGCTGGGGCGCGGCATGGCGCTGGTGAAGGTCGGCAAGGCGGCGCGGCCGGCAGTGCGCCCCGAGGACAACACCACGGTGCTGCTGAAGAAGGCGGCCCGTGCGCTCAACAAGCCCGGCATCGACAGGGCGGTGGTCTTTCGCGGACCCAACGCAGCCAGGATATTCGCCTACTACGCCTACCCGCAGGACCCGACCAAGGTCATCCGCGAGTCCGCCGACGGTACCCAGGTGATCGGCCGGCTGGTCGACGGCAGGTTCCGCGCGAGCAAGGCGTGAGCCGCCGCCCACCCGGTCTCGAGAAGCTGCTCGAGCAGACGCAGGGGCCGCGCCCGGTGGCCTTCGTTCTTGCCGGCCACAACGGCTCCGGCAAGTCCACGCTGTGGTACTCGCGCCTGGCTGCGTCGCTGCGCATGCCGCTCATCAACGCCGATCGCATGATGATGTCGATCCTGCCGGACGCCGACCCCCGTACCGGGCATATCCCGCCCTGGGCCCAGCAGCTGCGCGACGACGACCTGAAGTGGCAGATCCTGTCGCAGGAAGGCGTGCGCGCCTTCAAGAGCCTGGTGATGGACCAGCGCATGCCCTTCGCGTTCGAGACGGTTTTCTCGCACTGGAAGCCGCTGCCCGGCGGCGGCCACGAATCCAAGGCGGACGACATCCGCGCGATGCAGCAGGCGGGCTATTTCGTCGTGCTGCTCTTCGTCGGCCTGGTGTCGGTCGACATGTCCGTCTTTCGCGTGAGCACCCGCAAGCAGCAGGGCGGCCACGACGTGGACCGCAGGAAGCTCATCGAGCGCTTTCCCCGCACGCAGGCGGCGGTCGGGCATGCGGCGCAGATCGCGAACATGACGCTCATGTTCGACAACAGCCGCTCCGAGAAAGACGCCTTCGCGCTGGTGCGGGCGCAGGCGAAGAAGTCGGTTCTGTTCGACGCGCGCGATCCGCAGTTCAAGATCGATCCTCAACTCCGTGCCGTGTGCGATCCGTGGCTGGAGAAGGTCGCGGGGCCGTTCAGGCCGCGGCGCATTTCGCCGCCGAAGAAGATTGCACCGGAACAAGTGCTGGGCGGGAACACCCCATGAGCACCGCCGTGATGCCGCAAGCGCTCGTCGACCTGCCCGGCGCGCCGCCGCTCACCCTTGCCGCGCCTGCCCGAGCAGCCAGTCGCTGAAGAACTTCAAGAGCGGCCGCTGGTCGGCGCGCTCGGGCGTGACGAGGTAGTAGTTGCGCTCGCCCGACAGGGGCCGCGCGCATGCGACGACAAGCTCGCCGCGCGCCAGTTCGTCGGCCACCAGCATCGTCGGCATCAGCGCCACGCCGAGGCCATGGGACGCTGCGGCCGCGAGGATGGAGAACAGCTCGTAGCGCGGTCCGCCGCGCGCGTTGGGTGCGTCGATCTGCTGCGCGTCGAACCACTGGCGCCAGCCGTCGGGCCGGGTGCTCTGCTGCAGCAGCGGCATCTTCGCGATGGCAGCCGGCGTCACGGCCTTGCCGCGCGGCAGCAGGGCGGGGCTGCACACCGGCACCACGTCTTCGTGCATCAGCAGCAGCGCATGCGTGCCGGCCCAGTTCTCGACCTGCGCGGGCGTGCCAGCGTAGAGCGCGGCGTCGAACTCGGCATCCGCGAACAGGAAGGGACGGGTGCGTGTCTCGATGTGCACCACCACGTCGGGCTGCAGCGCCGCGAAACCTTTCAGGCGCGGCATGAGCCAGCGGGTGGCGAAGGTGGGCACGGCCGCCAGCGAGAGCGAGCCGCCTTCGCCCTGGTGGGCCATCGCGTCGAGCGTGTCGCGCTCCATGGCCTCGAGGCGCTTGGCCGTCTGCCGCGCATAGGCCGCGCCGCTGGCGGTGAGCGCCACGCCGTGCCGTGTGCGGCGGAACAGCGCCACGCCCAGGAAGGCTTCGAGCGTGCCGATCTGGCGCGACACCGCGCTCTGCGTGAGGGCCAGCTCCTGCGCGGCGCGCGTGTAGCTCTCGTGGCGCGCGGCGGCGTCGAAGCACACCAGGGTCTGCAGGGGCGGGATCTTGCGGCGCATGCATGTATGCCTGGAAAGTATGAATGGAACGCAGCGCTCGCCAATGAAGACGCTGCCCGAACATCTTGCAAGACATTCTACAAACGCATATCTGGGTGAGGAATCCTCGTTTGCGTCATGGCTTGCGCGTGGCTAGGATCGACCGATCCCCCTCTTTTTGTTTTCTTCCCCCTTCTCCGGAGACAGCCACATGGCCGCCAAAGCGCAATTCCACTGGGATGACCCCCTTCTTCTCGACCAGCAACTGACCGACGAAGAACGCATGATCCGCGACGCGGCCAACGCCTACTGCCAGGAGCGCCTGGCGCCCCGCGTCACTGAAGGCTTCCGCACCGGCGAGACCGACCCGGCCATCTTCCGCGAGATGGGCGCGCTCGGCCTGCTCGGCCCGACCATCCCCGAGCAATACGGCGGCCCCGGCCTCAACTACGTGGCCTACGGCCTGATCGCCCGCGAAGTCGAGCGCGTCGATTCGGGCTACCGCTCGATGGCCAGCGTGCAGAGCTCGCTGGTGATGGTGCCGATCTTCGAATTCGGCACCGAAGCGCAGAAGCAGAAGTTCCTGCCCAAGCTCGCCACCGGCGAATGGATCGGCTGCTTCGGCCTGACCGAGCCCGACCACGGCTCCGACCCCGGCAGCATGGCCACGCGCGCCAAGAAGGTGCCGGGCGGCTACTCGCTCAGCGGCTCGAAGATGTGGATCAGCAACTCGCCCATCGCCGACGTGTTCGTGGTGTGGGCCAAGGAAGTCAGCGAAAGCGGCACGGTCGGCCCCATCCGCGGCTTCGTGCTCGAGAAGGGCATGAAGGGCCTGAGCGCCCCCGCCATCCACGGCAAGGTCGGCCTGCGCGCCAGCATCACCGGCGAGATCGTGATGGACGGCGTGTTCTGCCCCGAAGAGAACGCCTTCCCCGAAGTGCAGGGCCTCAAGGGCCCCTTCACCTGCCTGAACAGCGCCCGCTACGGCATCTCGTGGGGTGCCCTGGGCGCCGCCGAAGACTGCTGGCACCGCGCCCGCCAGTACACGCTGGACCGCAAGCAGTTCGGCCGCCCGCTGGCCGCCAACCAGCTCATCCAGAAGAAGCTGGCCGACATGCAGACCGAGATCACGCTGGGCCTGCAAGGCAGCCTGCGCCTGGGCCGCATGAAGGACGAGGGCATTGCCGCCGTCGAAATCACCTCGATCATGAAGCGCAACAACTGCGGCAAGTCGCTGGACATCGCCCGCATGGCGCGCGACATGATGGGCGGCAACGGCATCAGCGACGAATTCGGCGTGGCACGCCACCTGGTGAACCTGGAAGTGGTCAACACCTACGAAGGCACGCACGACATCCACGCGCTGATCCTGGGCCGCGCCATCACCGGCATCGCGGCGTTCGCGAACTGATCGAACGCATGAGCAACAAGCCCGCAGCACTCGACGGCATCAAGGTCCTCGATCTGTCCCGCGTGCTCGCGGGCCCGTGGTGCACGCAGATCCTGGCGGACCTGGGCGCCGACGTCGTCAAGATCGAGCGCCCCGGCGTCGGCGACGACACGCGCACCTGGGGCCCGCCCTTCATCAAGGACGCCGACGGCAACGACACCGACCAGGCCAGCTACTTCACCGCCTGCAACCGCAACAAGCGCTCGGTCACGGTCGACATGGCCACGCCCGACGGGCAGGCGCTGCTCAGGCAGATGGCGGCGCAGGCCGACATCGTGGTGGAGAACTTCAAGACCGGCGGGCTGAAGCAATACGGCCTCGACCAGGAAAGCCTGCGCGCGGCCAACCCGCGCCTCATCTACTGCAGCGTGACCGGCTTCGGCCACGACGGCCCCTATGCGGAGCGCGCCGGCTACGACCTGATGATCCAGGCCATGACCGGAATGATGAGCATCACCGGCCGCCCCGACGACGTGCCCGGCGGCGGCCCGCTGCGCGTGGGCGTGGCGCTGACCGACCTGTTCACCGGCGTCTACGCCAGCACCGCGATCCTCGCGGCGCTGCAGGTGCGCGACCGCACCGGCCAAGGCCAGCACATCGACATGGCGCTGCTCGACGTGGG
The DNA here is from genome assembly GCF_037482385.2 of Variovorax sp. AB1(2024). Lineage (NCBI taxonomy): Bacteria > Pseudomonadati > Pseudomonadota > Betaproteobacteria > Burkholderiales > Comamonadaceae > Variovorax > Variovorax sp. AB1(2024). Next base: position 1,004,181 of record NZ_JBBHKP020000001.1, read on the forward strand.
CATGGCCATCCTCGCCAACCAGGCCAGCGCCTTCCTCAACACCGGCAAGGCGCCCGGGCGCCAGGGCAATACGCACCCGAGCCTCGCGCCCTACCAGGACTTTCCGACGCAGGACGGCGCGATGCTGCTGGCCATCGGCAACAACGGCCAGTTCGCGCGCTTCTGCGAAGCGGCGGGCCATCCGGAATGGGCGAGCGACGCGCGCTTTGCCACCAACACCCTTCGCGTGAAGCACCGCGGCGTGCTGATCCCGATGATGGAAGAACTCACGCGCACCCGCACCACGGCAGCGTGGGTCACGCTGCTCGAGGACAAGGCCGTGCCCTGCGGCCCTATCAACGACATCGCGCAGGCCTTCGACGACGCGCAGGTGCAGGCGCGTGGCCTCAAGGTCACGCTGCCGCGCGACGCGGGCGACGGCATCGCCAGCATCACCGGCGTGGCGAGTCCGCTGCGCCTGTCGGCCACGCCGCCCGTGCTGCGCCACGCGCCGCCCGCGCTGGGCCAGCACACGCGCGAGGTGCTGGCGGAGATGGGCATCGACGACGCCCGCTTCGACGCCCTGCGGTCGGCCGGCGTGGTCTGAAAAAAACGGCGCAGGCACGGCGAGCCCGGTGCGCCTTCCGGCGCCTGCGGCCGCAATCGCCTGACGCCCTTCGTCAGCCCGCGCGCCCGATGGTCGCCACCGCGAACACCGCCACGCCCAGCACCAGGTTCAGCGTCACCAGCTTGCGCACGGTATCCAGCCGCGCGGCAGCCACCGGCCACGCGCTTTCTTCCACCGCGCGCCGCATGGCCCGGAACACCGAGGCGCGGATGTAGACGTAGATCGCGGCCATCACGATCGCGATGCTCATCATGGCCTCGATGCGCCAGTGCAGGCCGCGAAAGCCGCCTGCCGCCATGATCATTCCCACGCCGGACACGAACAGCAGCGTGACCGACGCATCCACCCCGACGAAGAAGCGCCGCAGCGTCGCGGCCATCATGCGCAGCCGCAGCGGCGGCTCCAGCGTGGCGACGGCCGAGGGGCGCACCGCGAAGTGCATGGTCGCCATCCCGCCGACCCAGAAGGCGGCGCACAGCAGGTGGATGAAGAGTGCAATGACGTAGGACATGTGGTCCGATCAGAACACCGAAGCGGCGATGTGCGCAATGCGGCGGATCATCCCTTTCAGGCCGGGGTGCTTCTGGCCCGCGCGGCCGTGCGTCTTTCCTTGGCGGGCGTGTCGTCGGCATAGACCCGCATGTCGGCCACCACGCGGCGCAGCAATTCGGCCGCGGCCGGCGACAGCATGCGGCCGTGGCGCGACACGATGTGCGAGCGCCCCTGCGACAGCAGCGGGTTCTTCATGGGCAGCTCCACCAGTTCGGGGCTGTTGGCGTTGGGCGTGAGCGAGATGCGCGTGCCCAGCGTGTAGCCCAGCCCGGCCGACACGAAATGGCCGAGCGCGCTGAACGAGGTGGTGGTCAGCAGCGCGGGCAGCCGCACGCCCTCGCTGACCTCCGCCGCCTCGATGTGCTGGCGCACGCCGAAGTGGCGGTGCAGCGTGGCGCCGGGGTAGGGCAGCAGGTCGGCCAGCTTGAGCGGCCGGCCCAGCTGCGCGAGCGGATGCGAGCGCAGCACCATCGCCTGGATGGGCTGCGGGTGCGACTGGTGCGAGGTGAGCCGGTCGTCCTTCGGTGGCTGGAACAGCATGCCGATGTGGGCGCGCTCCTCGACCACGCGGCGCACGATCTCGTCGGTGCTGGCCACGTCCAGCTCGATGGTGATCTTCGGGTGCGTGGTCATGAAGTCGCGCAGGCTGTGGCGCATGAGCCAGTCGACGTAGCCCTCGCCCGCCACGATGTCGATGTGCCCGCGCTCGATCTTGCGGATGCTGTCCATCTGCGCCATGAGGTGCTGCTTCTGGCTGTTCTGGCGCCGCACGTAGCCGGCCAGCATCTCGCCCGCGTCGGTGGCCACCACGCCGCGTCCGTGGCGCTCCAGCAGCGGCACGCCGCACTCCTGCTCGAGGATGCCGATGGCGCGGCTGACGGCCGAGGGGTCCATGTCCAGCACGTCGGCGGCACCGCGCACCGAACCGCTGTCGAGCACCTGCATGAAGTAGCGCACGCGGCGCGTGTCGAGCTTGTCGTCCATGGCCCGGTCTCCTGAAGTTCGTGGCGAGTGTTGCATTCAATGCATCGAATATCCCTATTTGCGGTCATTGATGCAATAGAGCCGGACGCGGAAACTCGCCCGCATTCCGCCAGAAGAAGCCCCACCCATGACCTCTGCCGCCTCCGTTCTTGCCGCACCCGTACGCTCCAGCGCCTCCGGAAAACTCAAGCTCGTGCTCGTCACGCTGGCCATCGTGGCCGCGGCCGAACTCATCGGCCCGGTGCAGTTCAGCGTCGGCCCCGGCAAGGTGGCGCTGCTGCCGATGCTGTGGGCGCTGCTGATCGCGGCCGTGTGGGGCATTGCGCAGCGCCGCCTGCCGGGCGCGGTGCGCGTGGCCACGGCCGAGCAGTCGCTGGCCGGCGGCCTGCTGAACGCCGGCCTGCTGCTGTTCGTGGTGAAGCTCGGCCTCACGGTGGGCGCCGCGCTGCCGCAGGTCAGGCAGGCCGGCTGGGCGCTGCTGTTCCAGGAGTTCGGCCATGCGCTCGGCACCCTGGCGCTGGGCCTGCCGCTGGCGCTGCTGCTGGGCATCAAGCGCGAGGCCGTGGGCGCGACCTTCTCGGTGGGCCGCGAGGGCAACCTGGTGATCATCGGCGAGAAGTACGGCATGGCCTCGCCCGAAGGCCGCGGCGTGCTGGCCGAGTACATCACCGGCACCGTGCTGGGCGCGCTCTTCATCGCGGTGCTGGCGGGCTTCATCGCCAGCCTGCACATCTTCGATCCGCGTTCGCTGGCCATGGGCGCCGGCGTGGGCTCGGGCAGCCTGATGGCCGCCGCGCTGGGCGCCATCGCCGCGCAGCAGCCGGCCGAGATGCTGCCGCAGCTCACCGCCATTGCGGCCGCCTCGAACCTGCTGACCACCGTGGCCGGCTTCTACTTCACGCTGTTCCTGTCGCTGCCGCTGTGCTCGTGGCTCTACGGCAAGCTGGAGCCGGTGCTGGGCCGCTTCTCGAAGCGCGGCGCGCAGGACGCGGCGGGCACGGGCGCGGTGTCGCAAGTCAGCATGGCGCACGGCGGCGCCACGTCGCTGCGCGACACGCTCATCGCCTGGACGGTGGTGGGCGGCGGCGTGCTCATCGGCAATTCGCTGACCTACAAGGTGCCGGTGCTGGTGTCGCTCGAAGGCATGGCGGCGGTGGTGCTGATCGCGCTGGTGGTCGAGGGCATCAAGCGGCTGGTGCCGCGCCTGCCGATGGTGCTGGTGCTGTCGGTGGTGGCCACGCTGGCGGGCATTCCGGGGCTGTTTCCGTTTTCCGACGCGCTGATCGCCATCACCGCCAAGCTCAACTTCCTGGCCTTCACCACGCCGGTGCTGGCGCTGGCCGGCTTCTCGGTCGCGAAGGACCTGCCGGTGTTCCGCCAGTTGGGCTGGCGCATCGTGGTGGTGTCGCTCACCGCCACGGCCGGCACCTTCCTGGGTGCGACCTTGATCGCCGAATTCTTCCATTGACCCCGACAACCCCACGAGAGACCCACGCCATGTACCGCGACCCCGAAATCGCCGAAGACACCCGCGCCCGCATGCTCAGCTGGCGTCGCGACATCCACGCCAACCCCGAGACCGCCTTCGAGGAACACCGCACCGCCAACGTCGTCGCCAACGCGCTGATGCTGATGGGCCTGCCGGTGCACCGCGGCCTGGCCGGCACCGGCGTGGTCGGCACGCTGAAGAACGGCGAAGGCCCGAGCATCGCGCTGCGCGCCGACCTCGATGCGCTCAACATGCAGGAACTGGGCACGCAGGCGCACGCCTCCAAGTGCGCCGGCAAGATGCACGCCTGCGGCCACGACGGCCACACCGCCATGCTGCTGGGCGCCGCCGAGCACCTGTCGCGCCACAAGCCCTTCAAGGGCACGGTGCACTTCGTGTTCCAGCCCGCCGAAGAGAACGAAGGCGGCGGCCGCGTGATGGTGGAGGAGGGCCTGTTCGACCGGTTCCCGGCCGACGCCGTCTACGGCATGCACAACTTCCCGGGCCTGCCGCGCGGACAGTTCGCGATCCGCAAGGGCACGATGACGGCCTTCCTCGACACCTTCGAGATCGTCATTACCGGCAAGGGCAGCCACGGCGCCATGCCAGAGACCGGCATCGACTCGGTGGTGGTCTCGGCCCAGCTCGTCAATGCATTGCAGACCATCGTGAGCCGCCGCACCGGCGCGACCGACTCGGCCGTGGTCAGCGTCACGCAGATCCACGGCGGCGACACCTGGAACGTGATTCCCGAGACCGTGGTGCTGCGCGGCACCGTGCGCACGCTCGACGCCGCCATCCAGGACAAGACCCAGGCCGCCATGCAGCAGATCTGCGACGGCGTGGCCGCCACGCACGGCGCGAAGGTGGCGCTCGACTACCGCCGCGGCTACCCCGGCGTGGTCAACACGCCCGCCGAGACCGATGCCGCCGTGGCCGCCGCAGCCAGCCTGGTCGAGCGCGCGCAGGTCAAGACCGACATCCCGCCGGCCATGGGCTCGGAAGACTTCGCCTTCATGCTGCAGAAGCGCCCGGGCGCCTACATCGGCATCGGCGCAGGGGAAGGCCCGAACGACCCGAACGTGCACAACCCGTACTACGACTTCAACGACAACATCCTGCCGCTGGGCGCGGCCTACTGGGTGGCGCTGGTCAGGCAGCAGCTTCCTGCATCAGGGGATGAGGGCATGATGCGCTGATGCTCTCCGCCTTCGACATCTTCAAGATCGGCATCGGCCCGTCGAGCTCCCACACCGTGGGGCCGATGCGCGCCGCGCTCATGTTCGCCCGGTCGCTCGAGCGGCAGGGCGTGCTGGCGCAGGTGGCGCGGCTGCATGCCGACCTGTTCGGCTCGCTCGGTGCCACCGGGCCCGGGCACGCCACCGACCAGGGCGTGATCCTCGGGCTCTTCGGCGACGCGCCCGACACCGTGCGGCCCGAGACCGTGCAGCCCCGGCTGGAGGCGCTGCGCCGCACCGGGCGGCTCGACCTGCTCGGCCGCAAATCCATTGCCTTCGACCGCGTGCGCGACATCGCCTTTCGCGGCGAAGAGTCGCTGCCCGAGCACCCCAACGCCATGCGCTTCACCGCGTTCTCGGCCGAAGGCGCCGTGCTGGCCGAGGGCACGTATTTCTCGGTCGGCGGCGGCTTCGTCGTCGAGGGCGGGCAGGCCGTGGCCGAGACGGTGGCCGCCGCGTCCGCCGTGCCGCATCCCTTTTCCACGGGCGACGAACTCATGGCGCAATGCCGCGCCACCGGCCTGTCGGTGGCTGCGCTGGTCATGCGCAACGAATGCGTCTGGCGGCCCGAGGCCGAAGTGCGCGCCGGGCTGCTGCGCATCTGGGGCGTGATGCAGCAGTGCGTGCAGCGCGGCTTCGGCATCGACAACCCGCTGGCCGCGCAAGCGCTGCCCGGCCCGCTGCGCATGCGCCGCCGCGCGCCGGAGCTGAACCGCGAACTGCTGGCGCAGGCCGGCGCGGCCGATCCGCTCGCGGTGATGGATTGGGTCAATGCCTTCGCGATGGCGGTGAACGAGGAGAACGCCGCCGGCGGCCGCGTGGTCACCGCGCCCACCAACGGCGCGGCGGGCGTGGTGCCGGCCGTCATGCACTACTACCAGCGCTTCGTGCAGCAGGCGGGCGATGAAGGCATCGTCGACTTCCTGCTCACCGCCGCGGCCATCGGCATGCTCTACAAGGCCAACGCCTCCATCTCGGGCGCCGAGGTCGGCTGCCAGGGCGAAGTGGGCGTGGCCTGCTCCATGGCTGCCGGCGCGCTGGCCGCGGTGCTCGGCGCCACGCCGGCGCAGGTCGAGAACGCCGCCGAGATCGGCATGGAACACAACCTGGGCCTGACCTGCGACCCGGTCGGCGGCATGGTGCAGATCCCCTGCGTGGAGCGCAATGCGATGGGCGCGGTGAAGGCCATCAACGCGGCGCGCATGGCGCTGCGCGGCGACGGCAGCCACTATGTGTCGCTCGACGCGGTGATCCGCACCATGAAGCAGACCGGCGAAGACATGAAGTCCACCTACAAGGAGACTTCGCTGGGGGGGCTTGCGGTGAACGTGGTGGAGTGCTGACCGAGCCTGCGTCAGAATGGCCGGCTCACTGTGCAATGCAGAAAGCCGAGGCCCCATGACCCGCTCCGTCGCCGAAAAGCGCGCCGACTTCCGCGCCCTCCACGAAAAAGGCTGCTTCGTGATTCCGAACCCCTGGGACACGGGCAGCGCGCGCTACCTCGAAGGCCTGGGCTTCAAGGCGCTGGCCACCACCAGCTCCGGCTTCGCGTGGTCGCGCGGACAGGCCGACGGGGCGCTGTCGCGCGCGCAGGTGCTCGACCACCTGCGCGAGCTGGTGGCGGCCACCGACCTGCCGGTGAACGCCGACTTCGAGAACGGCTTCGCCGCCGACGCCCAAGGCGTCGCTGAGAGCGTGCGCCTGGCCATCGAGACCGGTGTGGCGGGCCTGTCGATCGAGGACTCGACCGGCAACGCGGCCGACCCGCTCTTTCCCATTGAAGTGGCGGCCGAGCGCATGCGCGCCGCGCGCCAGGCCATCGACGCCTCGGGCGCCGACGTATTGCTCATCGGCCGCGCGGAGAACTTCTTCGCCGGCCGGCCCGATCTGGACGACGCCATCGCGCGGCTCAAGGCGTATTCGGACGCGGGCGCCGACTGCCTCTACGCGCCGGGCATCAAGACCCGAGAGCAGATCGCGGCGGTGGTCGCGGCCGTGGCGCCCAAGCCGGTCAACCTGCTGGTCGGCGGAACCAGCGAGCTGAGCATGGTGGACATCTCCGAGCTCGGCGTGCGCCGCGTCAGCGTGGGCGGCGGCATGGCGCGCGCGGCCTGGGGCGGCTTCATGCGCGCCGCGCGCACGCTCGCCGACGAAGGCCGCTTCGACGGCTTCGCGGACGCCGCGGCGGGCAGCGAACTCAACGCCTTCTTCCGCCCGTTCGCCGGCTGACGCGGTGGATGCGCTGCTCGCCGAGGTGCGTGCCTGCCGCGCATGCGCGGTGCACCTGCCGCTCGGGCCGCGTCCCGTGGTGCAGGCCGGCGCGAGCGCGCGGCTGCTGCTCGTCGGGCAGGCGCCCAGCCTCACGGTGCACAAGACCGGCGTGCCATGGGACGACAAGAGCGGCGAGCAGCTGCGGCGCTGGCTCGGCGTGGACCGTGCCGTCTTCTACGACCCCGCGCGCATCGCGCTCATGCCCATGGGCTACTGCTACCCCGGCCGCGGAACCAGCGGCGACCTGCCGCCGCGCCGCGAGTGCGCCGCGCTGTGGCACGGCAAGCTGCTCGCGCGGATGCCGCACATCGAGCTGACGCTGCTCATCGGCCAGTACGCGCAGCGCCACTTCCTCGGCAAGACCGCGCGCGCCAACGTGACCGACACGGTCGAGGCCTTCGCTGACTACGCGCCGCGCTTCATTCCGTTGCCGCATCCGTCGCCGCGCAACACCGGCTGGTTCAAGCACCACCCGTGGTTCGAGAGCGACGTGCTGCCCGCGCTGCGCGAGCGGGTGCGACTGGCGCTCGGCACCTGACGGAAGTCAGCGCGCCGACGCCACCGGCACTGCCGCCGCATCGAACGGCCGCGCCGCGTACACCACGCGCCCGCCCACCACCGTCATCAGCGACGTGGTCTTGCCGATGCGCTCCAGCGGCACGCTGAGAAAGTCCTGGTCGAGCACCGCGAAGTCCGCCATCTTGCCGACCTCCAGCGTGCCGCGCCGGTTCTCGTCGAAGCTGAACCATGCGCTGCCCGCCGTGTACAGGCGCAGTGCTTCTTCGCGCGAGGGCGTTTCGTCGGGGCCGCGCATGGCCTTGCCGCTCACCGTCTTGCCGTCGAGCATCCATTGCAGCGCGACGAAGGGGTTGTACGAGGCCACGCGGTGCGCGTCGGTGCCCGCGCCCACGTTCACGCCGGCACGCAGCGCGGTGCCGATGGGCGGCATGCGCCTTGCCGCGTCGCCGCGCACGGCGAGCGCGCGGTCGCCCTGGAAGTACATCGCGTCCTGCATCGTCCAGCCGATGCCCAGCGCCTTCATGCGCGCGAGCGTCTCGGGCGAGGCGTCGTCCAGGTGCGCGATGGACCAGCGCAAATCCTTGATCGGCACCTCGGCGTTCAGCTTCTCGTACAGCCCGAGCAGATGGTCGACCGAACCGTTCTCCTGCCAGTGGATGGTGACGGCCAGCCTGCGCTGCGCCGCCCACTTGACGAGCTCGTAGAACTTCGCCTTCGCCGCTTCGTCGGGGAAGTTGTTGTTGTACATCGCGAGCGTCACGCGCTCGCCCAGGCCGTTGAACTTGAGCATGTCGTCGCCGAAGCCCATCGGCAGCATCTGGGTGAGGTCGCGAAACTCCTGCAGCTCGGCGCCGGGCTTCTGCGCGAACACGCTGTAGGCCACGCGCAGCGTCAGCGCCTTCTCGCGCCACAGCTCGAACAGCGCCGCGTACTGCGAGGGCGCGATGCTGAAGCCGCCCGGGTCCACCAGTCCGGTGATGCCGAGCCGGTTCAGCTCGGTGAAGAAGGCGCGCGTGCCGGCCACGTTGTCGTCGTAGGTCGGCTTGGGCAGCTTGTCGAACAGCGCCGAGATGCCGACGATGTCGCCGGTCATCCAGCCCGGCGCGCCGTCGGGCGACGGCTTCATGCCCGCGGGCAGCGTGCCGGCGGGAACGCCCAGCGCCTCGAGCGCCTTGGGCGTCATCACCACCGCTTCGTAGAACAGCTGCACGTACACCGGATTGTTCGGCGCGGCCTCCTGCAGTTCGGCCAGCGTGGGACGGCGGCGTTCTGCGAACTGCTGCTCGGTCCAGCCGCCGGCCACGATCAGCCAGCCGCCGGGGCGCGCATTGGCCGCTGCGGTGCGCAGGCGCGCCATGGCCTCCGCGATGGTGCCGGCGCCGATCCAGTTGACCTCGGTCGAATAGCTCAGCGCGGCGCGCACCGCGTGCATGTGCGAGTCGATGAGGCCGGGAATGACGGTGCGTCCGCCCGCGTCCACCGTGCGCGTGGCGGGGCCCGACAGCGCGCGCACCTGCGCGGCGTTGCCGACGGCCAGGATGCGCCCGTCCCGCACAGCGAGCGCCTGCGCGGTGCTGCCGGCTTTGTCGAGCGTGACGATCTTCGCGTTGGTGACGACGAGGTCCGCCGGTTGCGCCTGCGCGGCGACGGGCAGCAGCAGGCTGGCGGCGAGGGCGGCTGCCGTGAAGAGTGTGCGTGGTGTCATGTCAGTCGACCTTGATGCTTGCGGCTTTCACGACCTGCTGGGCTTTTGCCGTCTCGTCGACGATGAACTTGTTGAACTGCGCCGACGACATCGTGAAGGGCTCGGCGCCCAGCTTCTCCAGCCGCTCCTTCAGTTCGGGCGACACCATGATCTTCGCGACCTCTGCCTGCAGCCGGTCGACCACCGGCTGCGGCGTCTTCGCGGGCGCGAACAGTCCGACCCAGAACAGGTATTCCGAGCCGGGCACGCCGGCCTCCACCGTCGTGGGCGCATCGGGCAATGCCGACGAGCGCTTGCCCGTGCCCACCGCCAGTGCCTGCAGCTTGCCGGTCTTGATGAGCGGCAGCGCAGACACCATCGGCGCGAAGAACCAGTCGACGCGCCCGGCCATCACCTCGGTCATGGCCTCGGGCGTGCCGCGGAAGGGCACGTGCTGCGCGTCGATGCCGGCCGCGAGGCGGAACACCTCGGCGTTCATGTGCGTGGCCGAGCCGTTGCCAGCGGAGCCGTAGTTGAAGCCGCCCGGCTTGGCCTTCACCTTGGCCACCAGGTCTTTCACGTCGGTGAAGTGCGAGGGCGCCGTCACCAGCACGTTGGGCAGGCTGGCCATCGGCGTGATGCCGGTGAAGTCTTTGAGCGTGTCGTACGACAGGCCCTTGTAGATCCACGGGTTCACGAGGTGGCCGGCCGAATGCACCAGCAGCGTGTAGCCGTCGGCCGGCGACTTGGCCGTGATGGCCGCGCCCAGCGTGCCGCCCGCGCCGGGCTTGTTGTCCACGATCACGCTGGTGCCCAGGGCGGGCCCCAGCTTCTCTGCCACCAGGCGCGCGACGATGTCGGTGCCGCTGCCCGCCGTGAACGGCACGACCAGCCTGACCGGCTGCGTGCCGGGCCACGGGCCCTGCGCGTGGGTGCCGGTGAGCGCGCAGGCCGCGAGAGTCGCCGCCACGGCCAGCGTGCGCCGGCGGCTCCAGTTGAGTGTCTTCTTCATGCGTCTTGTCTCCGTTGATTTATTTGGTTGAGCGATGAATGACTGACCGACCGACGAAAGAGCTGCTACGGCGGCGGCGCGTTGGGCATCACCAGCGCGACCAGCACCGGCCGGTTGGTGCGGTTCTCCAGCTGGCGCTTTTCACCGGGTGCGAAGCGGCAGCTGTCGTACTGCTCGAGCACTTCTTCCTGGTGCGCCCCGTCGATTTCGCCGACCACGTGAAGCCGGCCTTCGAGCACGAGGTAGAGCTTTTCCATCGGCGAGCCGTCCAGGCCCGTGCGGCCGCCGGGCAGGATCTGGCTCATGCCCATCCACATCTGCGTGGAGGGGCCTGCTTCCTTGCCTTGCAGGCGCAGGCAGCGCATGTCGAAATGGTTGGGCGCCTCGTAGTGCGGCGCCTCGCTGAAACGGGTCACGTGCATGGGATGTGCTCCAGTAGGGGGCGGTTCTTCAGGGCCGCAGCACGACGCGGTCGGTGCTGCCCGACAGCACCAGGCGGTAGGCGTCCATGGCTTCGTCGAGCGTGAAGTGGCGCGCGACCGGAAAGGGCTTCAGCGTGCCGCGCTCGAAGCCATCGCGCATGGCGTCGAGCTGCGCGGTGCTGGCGATGCAGTCCATCGCCAGCGAATCGATGCCCACGAAGGTGTGCATGCCGCGGTAGAACGCGAAGATGTCGAAGGGCACGGCGCGGTCGTGCGTGGCGATGAAGATCTGCGTCGCGCCCTTGGCCATGGCCTTGTTGGCGGCCTCGAAGTAGGCGCTGCCCACGGTGTTGTAGACGATGTGCGCACCGCGCCCGTCGGTGAGTTCACGCACCCGTGCGGCCACGTCGGTGTGGTGGCGGGCGTCGATGAGGTCCACGGGTCCGTTCGCAAAGCCCGCGTAAGGCCCGGCGTGCCGCTGCACCGCGATCACGCGCGCGCCGGCCTGCGACGCCAGTTGCACTGCCGCCTGCCCGACCTTGCCGTTGGCGCCGAGCACCAGCACGGTCTGCCCGGCCTGGGGCATGCCGCTGCGCCGAAAGCCTTCATACGCGGTGACGAAGGGCACGCCCACGGCGCCGGCCTCGTCCATCGAGATGCCGCGGGGCTTGGCGCGCAGCGCCTGTTCGGGCAGCACGAGATAGCGGCCGTGCGAGCCGTCGCGGGTGATGCCGATGTCGCCGCCGGAGCCGTAGACTTCGCGCCCGATCCATTCGGAAGGGCCGCCGACGACGGTGCCCGCGAAGTCGCGGCCGGGGGTTCTGGGCCACACGGCCTGCGGCATGATGCCGAGCGTCGCCTTGACGTCGCTGGGGTTCACTGCGGCGGCCTCGACGCGCACGACGGCGTGGCCCGGGGGCGGTGTGGGTTCGGCCTGCGGCGTGGCGTGCAGATGCAGCGCGTCGAGGGTGGCGGCTTTTTCGTCCACGCGCAATGCGCGGGATGTGTGGGTCGTGTGCATGGCAGCGACGTTCATTTCTGTTTTCCTGCTTGCTGGGGTTTCTGGGGTTTTCTTGGGCGCTCTTGTTCGGGGCGCGTGCACAGGCCACCGGGTACTCCCCTCCGCGAATGTCCCCCGGGGCTGCGCCCCTCCTCCTTTATTTCGCTGCGGGGAGCACCCGGTGTCCTGTGCACAGGGCACGCTGCTGGTGCTCGGCCGATCAACGACTGCTCTGTCCAACGCTCACGCCGGCGGGGTGCCTTGCGCAGCGAAATAAAGGAGGAGCCCGAAGGGCGGGGGACATTCGCGGAGCAAGGCACCCCGTCGGCGTGAGCGCGCCCCGAACAACGTACCTCAGGCATTCGCCAGCCCCAGCATCGCGCGCGCCTCACGCGGGTTGGCCACTTCGCCGCCAAGGCTCACGAGGATGTCGCGCGCCTTCGCCACCAGTTGCGCGTTGCTCTCGGCGAGCACGCCTTTCTCGAGGTAGATGTTGTCTTCCATGCCCACGCGCACATGGCCGCCCAGCAGCCACGACTGCGCGACGATCGGGAACTCCATGCGGCCGATGCCGAAGGCGCTCCAGAAGGCGCCGCGCGGCAGCATGTTGCGCGCGTAGAGCAGCGTCTCGGGCGTGGGCGCAAAGCCGTATTTCACGCCGAGCACGAAGGTCCACATGGCCGGGCCGTCGAGCGTGCCGTCCGCGATCAGGTCCAGCGCCAGGTTGATGTCACCCGAATCGAAGATTTCCAGCTCCGGCTTCACGCCGGCCTCGCGCATCACCTTCGCCATGCGGCGCACGTTCTTCGGCGTGTTGATGACCACGTCGGGGCCGGAGTTCATGGTGTTCAGGTCGAGCGAACACACGTCGGGCCTGATGAGCGCGATGTGCTCCACGCGCTTCTCCGGCGGCAGCAGCGTGGTGCCGGGCGCGGCGATCTTCGGGTCGTCCTCGCTCGGGATGAAGCGCCCGCCCGGGCCGGTCGTGAGGTTGACGATCAGCTCGCGGTTGCTGCGGCGGATGCGATCCACCACCTCGCGGTACAGCTCCACCTCCATCGACGGCTTGCCGGTTTCCGGATGGCGCACATGGATGTGCACCTGGGCCGCGCCGGCCTCGGCGGCGGCCAGGCATTCGTCGGCGATCTGCACCGGCGTGATCGGCAGGTGCGGCGTCTGCTCCGGCTTCACGAGATTGCCCGTGACGGCGCAGGTGATGAGTGTCTTGGCGGCGCTCACAGGTGGCGTCCTCCGTCGACCACGATGCGCGTGCCCGTGACGAAGCGCAGGGTGGTGGCCAGCGCCTCGACCGTGGCCGCCACGTCGTCTGGCTTGCCGATGCGGCCGAGCGGCGTGGTGCTGGCCATCTTGCTGGCGAACTCCGCGCCGCGCCCGGGCACGAAGCCCGACTCCACCGCGCCCGGCGACACCGACACCACGCGCACGGCGGGTGCCAGCGCCTTGGCCAGCGCGTCGCCGACCACGTCGAGCCCGGCCTTGGCCGCCACGTAGGCCAGGTTGCTGCCCACGCCCGTGAAGCCCGCGATGGACGAGATGTTGGCCACCAGCGCGTCGCCGCTGGCCTTGAGCATCGGCGCGAAGGCGCGGATGGTGGCGAACACGCCGCGGAAGTTGGCGCGCACGATGTCGTCGATGAGCTCGTCGGTCAGCGCGTCCAGGTCGGCGGCCGGCACCGGCTGCGTGTGGCCCGCGCTGTTGACGAGGATGTCGCAGCGCCCGTGCGTGGCCTGCACCTCGGCCGCGGCGGCCACGAGGCTCGCCGAGTCGACGATGTCGGCGCGGATCGCCGCATGGCGCTGGCCGTTGGCCGAGGGCAGGGCGGCCGCGCGCGCCGCCGCGTCGTCGCCCTTGCGGTGCAGCAGCACGCAGGTGGCGCCGAGCGCGGCCAGGCGCGTGGCCGTGGCATAGCCGATGGCGCCCAGGCCGCCGGTGATGACGGCGACCTTGCCGTCGAGTCTGGAGACAGGATCGAAGCTCATATCGATAGGGGGGAGTTGGTTCAGGGAATCGGGGGGCGCGGGAATTTCATTTCGCCGGGTTCGAGTTCGAAGTCGTGGTGCATCGACGCGCTCTTGCCATCGGGCGCCAGCGCGAAGCGCCCGATCAGCCTGCGCGTCACGCCGAAGGTCGGGTCGCTTTCCAGGTTCTCGTCGTCGTCCGCGAAGACCTGCGTGATCAGCACCTTGTGGCCGGGCTTGCTCACCATGAAGTGCAGGTGCGCGGGGCGGTTGGGGTGGCGCTGCTGCGCGCGCAGCAGCACGCCGCAGGGCCCGTCGGTCGGCACCGGGTAGCCGGCCGGGCGCACGCTGCGGAAATGGAAGCGCCCTTCGGCGTCGGTGGTGAAGCGGCCGCGCAGGTTCATGTCCTCCTGCGACGGGTCCTGGTTTTCATAGAGGCCGACGGGCGAGGCCTGCCACACGTCGACCGTGGCGCCGGCCACCGGCCGGCCCTGGTGGTCGCGCACCGTGCCCGTCACTTCGAGCGGCGTGCCGGGCGTGCCCGAGCGCGCGATGTTGTCGCCCGGCGCGCAGGCCGGTGCATTCGCCCGCCAGAACGGCCCGAGCAGCGCGGCAGGCGATTCGCCGTGCGGGTCCTGGTTGTTCTGCAGCGCGACCACGGTCGACACACCCAGGATGTCCGCCGCCAGCACCACTTCGTTCTTGGTCTCGCCCGTGGCATGGCCGATGGCGACGATGAATTCGAGCGCCTGCTCGAACTCGTCTTCCGTCAGTTTCACTTCCTGCACCAGCGCGTGCAGGTGGCGCGTGACCGCTTCCATCACTGTGCGAAGCCGCGGGTCGGGCGTGTGCTTCATGGCGTCGAGCACATGGCCCAGCACCGAGTCGGGGGAGGTGGCGATGTTCATGGTGGATTTGTGCAATCGTTTGCACGATATTAGCCAGATTTGCCGAAAAGTAAAATGGAGGTTTCCGGCAGACCCTGAGGGAAGCATTGACACCCGAGGCCGGCCGCCTTTGCGACAATCGTTTGCACCAATGAGCACCAGCCCGCCTACTGCCCCTTCTTCCGGCACCGTCACCATCCGCGACGTCGCGCGTGCCGCCGGCGTGCATGTGTCCACCGTCTCGCGCGCGCTCAGCCCCGAGAAACGCTCGCTCATCAGCGACGAGGTGCTGCGCGTGGTCGAGGAGGCGGCGCAGCGCCTGGGCTACCGGCCCAACCGCGCGGCCTCGGCGCTGCGCACGGGCCGCACCCACACCATCGGCGTGCTGGTGCCCGACATCACCAACGCGGTGTTCCCGCCGATCCTGCAGGGCATCGAGGCCAGCGCGGCGGCGCGCGGGTACTTCGTGTTCGTCACCAACGTGGCCGACCCGGCATTGGCGCGGCCGGTGCTCGAGCGCATGCTCGCGCAGCGCGTCGACGGCGTGGTCATGGCCACCGCCACGCGCGACGACCCGCTGGTCGACTTCGTCGCCAAGGCCGGCATGACGGCCGTGCTGGTCAACCGCGCCGACGAAACCGGTCGCCTGCCGGCCGTGGTCAGCGACGACCGGCTGGCGATGAAGCTCGCGGTCGACCACCTGGTGGCGCTCGGCCACAAGCGCATCGCGCACCTGGCGGGGCCGCAGACCATCCCGACCGGCGTGGGCCGGCGGCTGGGCGTGGAGCAGGCCCTGCGCGACCACCGCATGAAGCCCTTCCGCGTGGTCGAGTGCGCGAGCTACAGCCGCGAGGCCGGCGCGCTGGCCATGAAGCAGATGCTCGATGCCGGCGCGGCCCCGCAGGCGGTGGTGTGCTGCAACGACCTCGTCGCGCTGGGCGCCTACGACGCGCTGCGCGCGGCCGGCCTGCGTGTTCCCAAGGACATTTCCATCACCGGCCACAACGACATGCCGCTGGTCGACATGGTCGACCCGCCGCTCACCACCATCCGCCTGCCGCACCGCGAACTGGGCTGGCGCGCGGCGGAGATGCTGTTCGACGAGATCGACGGCCGATCGATGTCGGCATCGACCGTGGTGCTGCGCCCGGAACTGGTGGTGCGCCAGTCGACCGCCGCACCGCGCTGACGGGCGGCGAAGCGACTTACTTCATGCGCCACCACAGGGCGGCGATGTCGTCGCTCAGGCCTGCCAGCAGCAGCGCCACGGCAACCAGAACGACCAGCGCCTTCGCGCGCCGCGACATGCCTTCCCTGGGCGCGAAGTCTTCGGCACGGCCGCTGAAATGCACGCCGCAATAGGGGCAGCGCAGCACGTAGCCGAAGATCGGCTCGCCGCAGCGGATGCAGGGCACTTCGCCGGGGCCCGGTTCGGACGCGGACGCCGAGGCCGCGTCGCGCGTGGCCTGCTCCGCGGCACGCTGTTGCTGCTGCCGGGCGCGGCGCTCGCGGTGCGCGGCCAGGTCGATGGGTTCGTGGGAGTTGTCGGGCATGGTCGGACCCCGAAGTCTAGGACGCGTTTTTCTTTCGCGCAGCCGGCCGGCGCGGCGGCTTTGCCTCCAGCACCAGTTCGGCCGGCAGCGTGTCGTTCCACGATTCGGTGAAGTAGGCGCGGTCGCTCGGCACCAGCTGCGGCAGCGCCTCGCGCAGCAGGGCGAGCGATTGCTCCGCGGCCTTCAGTTCGCCGGCATGCGCGGCGTACCAGGCGTGCTCGAACAGCAGGCTGCAATGCTGCAGGCCCGGGTAGCGGCGACGGCCGGCCTGGTGGTCGGCCAGCCGCGCCTGCGCCACCTGCACCCAGCGCGCGGGCCAGTTCGTCGCGTCGAAGGCATCGGCCAGCGGGCCCGCGAGCTTCGACATGGCGGCCGGGTCCAGCGGCTTCTGCGCGCGGAACTGCGCAAGCGTGGGCTGTTTCTCGGGCCGGCAGTGGCCGCGCGCGATGCGCATCAGGTAGATCGCGTTCCACGCCGAGCGGCCCTGGCCGTCGGTGTGGCCGCACAGCCATTCGGAGAAGGCGATCCACTGCACTGCGCGGCGGGTGGTGTCGGTGTTGCCGTCCTGCGCGAGCGCGGGCAGGTCCGACAGGCCCACGCGGTCGAACAGCCATGCGGCCATGCCCATGTTGGCGGCCACGTGCTGCGCCGCGTCGAAGGAATGCGACTCGAACGCCGCCGCCAGCGCCTCGCCGAAGCGGCGCAGCGACTCTTCGGCGAGCGCCGCGGCGGCCGGCTTGTCGTCGGCCGAGAGCCCGAGCGCGCGCGAGCGGCACACCAGCGCCCACAGGTTGCACCACTCGAAGCGCACGTCGGGGTGGTGCCGCAGCACCAGCCCGCGCGCCGCGTCGTCGGCCATGCCGCCCAGCAGCGACTGCGCCAGCGGCAGGTCGCGCGCGGTGTAGGCGCACCATGCGGCGACGATGCATTCCATCGCGCCGAGGTAGTCGTTGCCCGCCACGTGATGCGCCAGCCGCTGCTTCTTCAGCGCCTGCAGCCGGCGCCGTGCCTGCTCGTTGTCGCCGAGCCGGCGCCACAGCATGGCCTCGTTGAGCGTGACCAGCGCGCGCTGGAAATCGGTGGCGGCCAGCGTGCCGGCCAGGCGTATCGATTCGAGCGCGCTGGCCGGCTGGCCGCTGGCACTCGCATCGCCGGCGTTCATGCCGGCCACCGGCGCCATCAGCCGGCCCTGCCGCGCCGCCTGCTGGGAGGCGACCAGCTGCTTCCAGAAGGCCGCGTCCTGCAGGTGCACCGCGTCGGGCGGCGGCGAGCCGGCCGCGGCCTGCGACTTGCGCGCGCGCAAGCCGAGGAACGACGCCACCTCGGCGGCGGTGGCCGCGCGGCCTTCCACCAGCACGCGCACGCGCCTGGCTTCGGCGGACGGCAGCCAGAACGGGCCCTGGCTGCGCCGCTCGGCATTCAGGAAGCGCGGCTCGCGCAGCGTGTCTTCGCCCCAGCCGACCTCGATGTTCCAGGCCTTGAAGTCGCGGAACGCGCGGCTCACGACCATGCGCAGCGTGCTGGCGTCGGAGACTTCGCCGCGCAGGTCGGCCAGCCGCACGACGCCGGTGCCGGCTTCGTGGGCGTGCTGCATGCGCACCAGCAGCCAGAGCGACTGGAAAGCCGCGCGCCGGCCATTGACCGACTGCGGCGAAGTGAGTTCGATGGAGAGAAGAGAGGGCTTGGGCACGCCCCGGATTGAACCTCAAAACCGGCGCGATACCTGAAGAAAAAGCGCCGCAGCGGCTCAGTAGCGGTGGCGGTCCAGCAGCTCCGGCACTTCGCTGCGCCCGATGCCCAGGTCACGCAGCTCGTGCTCGCTCATGCCGGCCAGGTGCCGCATGTCGGCGCGCGCGCGGCGGCGATTCACCACGCGGCGGCGCCAGCCGCGCAGGGCATGGATCAGGCGTTGGTGAAAAGTCGATGGCTTCGGCGCGGTCACGATGGGCTCCTTGGTTGGGAGCGCTCATCTTCCGGCGGTGCGTGATATTGTGGAAGTTGAGAATCCTGAGGCTTGCAATCAGCTTTGCTGATGGCGCGATCCTTCACCCCCAACACGGCGACCCGATGCGACAACTCAACCTCGACCAACTGCGCACCCTCATCGCCATCGTCGACCTCGGCACCTTCTCGGCCGCGGCCAAGGCGCTGCACCTGGCGCAGCCGACGGTGAGCCTGCACATCAGCGAACTCGAGTCGCGGCTGGAGGCGCCGCTGGTGGTGCGCGGCAACCGCCGCATCACGCCGACCGCCGCCGGCGCCGCACTGGTCGAGCGCGGGCGCAAGCTGCTGCGCGACACCGACGACGCCGTGGAAGCCGTCAAGCGCCAGGCCGAGGGCCGCACCGGCCGGGTGAGGCTGGGCACCTCCACCGGCGTGCTGGTCGACCTGCTGCCGCAGGTGCTGGAGGCGCTGGGCGCGGAGCATTCGGGCATCGACGTGGAGGTGAGCATCCGCGGCTCCTACGAGGCCATGGAGCGGCTGGCCGCCGGCACGCTCGACATCGGGCTGGTCGCGATTCCGCAGCCGCCGGTGCGCGGCATCGTCGTCACGCCGTGGTGCGAACAGCCCATGATGGCCTTCGTGCCCCCGCGCTGGAAGGCGCCGAAGCGCGTCACGCCGGCCTGGCTGGCGGCGCAGCCGCTGATCTTCAACGAAGCCACCACGCACATGTACCGGCTCACGATGGAGTGGTTTGCCGAGGCGGGTTTTGCGCCGCGTGCGCGCATCGAGCTCAACTACGACGCCGCCATCCGCAGCCTGGTGGCGGCCGGCTATGGCGCGGCGTTGCTGCCGCTGCAGCAGAGCACCGACAACGTGCGCGGCGACCGCATGCAGATCCTGCCGGTGAGCCCCAGGCTCACGCGGCGCGTGGGCATCGCGCACCGCCAGCACGCGGCGCTCGACGGCGCCACGCTGAGCGTGCTGAAGGTGCTGACGGCCTTCCGCCAGGCCTGAGCCGAACCTGGTGGATCAGCCCGCGTCGGGCTTGGGGCGCATGCCCAGCGAGAGGATCTCGTTGGCGTTGACGATGGCGGTCGCTATTTCTTCGGTGGTGGTGCGCTTGCTCATGGCCTGGTCGCGGATCAGGTCGTAGGCCTGGCCCTCGGACACGTCGTGCGTCTTCATGAGGATGGCCTTGGCTTCGGCGATGCGGCGCTGGCCCAGCAGCTTGGCTTCGACCTTGCGCAGCCGCTTGGCGAGCGAGCGTGCCTCCTTGTGCGCCTCGCGCGCCACCACCAGCGCCGAGAACAGACCGAACGAACGCACCGGCGAAGGCAAAACTGCCTTGGCGCCGATTTCCAGCACGGCCTCGATGATGGTCGGGTTCTCGTAGGTGACGACCGCGATGATGGCCGGCGCGTCTTCGCTCTTGGTCCATTCGAAGCGCATGTTGATGAAGTCGGGCTGCACCGCCATGAAGGCGACGTCGATGCCTTCGGGCAGGACTTGCACGGGCGGCCAGAAGGCCTGCACCTGGCAGCCGATGCGTTGCAGCTGTTGCGTGAGTTGGCGGCCGTCGTTGTCGTCGGGGTGGATCACGGCGATCTTCAGCAGGCGCAGCTCTTTCAGCTGCGGCGGCGTGACGCGCAGGGTGTGCCGTTTGGGGGCTGTGCCTTCCACTTTCAGGCCTTCTTTTGTTCGGGGTGTGTGCACAGGCCGCCGGGTGCTCCCCTCCGCGAATGTCCCCCGGGGCTGCGCCCCTCCTCCTTTATTTCGCTGCGGGGAGCACCCGGTGTCCTGTGCACAGGGCACGCTGCTGGTTCGCAGTTGATCAACCAGCGCTCTGTCCGACGATCACGCCGATGGGGTGCCTTGCGCAGCGAAATAAAGGAGGAGGCCGCAGGCCGGGGGACATTCGCGGAGCAAGGTACCCCGTCGGCGTGAGCGCGCCCCGAATGCCTCCTGGAGCAACAAATGGAGGAACTGAAGTTCATCCTAGATCTCCAGCGTATCCAGCTTGGCCGTCCAGTCGCCCAGCGAGTGGGTGACCAGATAAGGATCCGGGTACACCGCCCGCGTCGCCTGCCGCACGATGGTGAACTGCCCGTGCGCGTCGACCCGCCCGATGCGTGGGTACAGGCATGTGTGATGGTTGGCCGGGTCGATCTTCACCAGCCCCTGCGGCGCATCGAACTCGCTGCCCAGGATGTACGGAAGAATCTCCGCGATGCCGTCGCTCCCCGCCTGCCGGTAGGCGTTCGCAAAAATGTGCATCTGGAAATACGAAGCCTCCCAGCACAGGTTGGGCACGCAGCCGTCGCCGAAGCGCGCGCGCAGCATCGCCAGGCAGCGCCGGTTCGCGGCCGAGTCGATCGACTGGAAATACGGCGCCGCCGTGAAATGCCCCGTCGCCACGCCGTGGCCCATCTGAGAGATCTCCGCCTCCGAAGTCGTGAGGCTGGCGATCGGCATCGTCTTCGGGTCGAAGCCCGCCTCGGCATACGCGCGGTACAGGCTCGCGGTGGAGTCGCCCACCACCGTCGAGAAGATGAAGTCGGGCCGCTTGTCGCGGATGTCGTCCATGATGGCCCGGTAGTCTCGCTCGCCGGCGTCCAGCGCCACGTAGCGCTCGCCCAGCTTCTCGCTGCCGGGGCGCTGCATCACCAGCTCGCCCATGATGCGGTTCGACTCGTAGGGGTAGATGTAGTCGGAGCCGATCAGGTACACCCGCGCGCCGAAGTTCGTGGTCATGAACTCCGCCAGCTGCACGCTGTTCTGGTTGGGCGCCGCGCCGGTGTAGATCACGTTGCCCGAGTACTCGAAGCCCTCGTACAGCGTGGGGTAGAACAGCAGCTTGTTCCACTTCTCTATGACCGGTATCACCGCCTTGCGGCTGCTCGACATGTAGCAGCCGAAGATCACGTTCACGCGGTCCTGCACGATCAGCTTTTCCGCAAGCTGGGCGTAGCGCGCGGGGTTGGACTGCGGGTCGTAGCGCACCGCCACGATCTCGCGGCCGTCCACGCCGCCTGCCGCGTTGATCTCCTCGATGCCGAGCAACGCGCCCTGCAGCTGCGAGAGTCCGATGGTCGATGTGACGCCGGTTTCCGAATAGAGGATGCCGACGCGTATGGGGTCCTTGTCAGCCACGCTGAAGTCTCCTGGGGTGTCGAATCATCATAGTCTTCAGTCAGTGGGCCGCGGCAAGGCGTGCGCTCATGCGCGCGAGGCGCACCGGCAGGCTGCGCGCGTCGTCGGCGATGCAATAGTTGCGCCAGCCGAAGATGCGCCGCACATAGGCGTCGGCCGCCCCGTCCACCGCGATGCAGGCGGCGCGCACGCCGGCGTCGCGGGCCTCGGCGACGGCCTGGCGGGCGTCTTCGATCAGGTATTGCGGATCGTGCACGTCGATGTCGGAAGGCGCGCCGTCGGTCACCAGCAGCACCGCGCGCTGGCCGGGCGGCTCGGCTTGCATCAGCGCGGCGGCGTGGCGCAGCGCAGCGCCCATGCGGGTCGAGTAGCGCCCGCGCAGCGCGCCGATCATGGCGCTCGTCGGTGCGTCGAGCGGACGGCCGGCTTCGAGCAGGCGGTAGTAGTACACCTCGGCGCGCGTGTTCGACGAGAAGCCGTGGATCGCCAGCCGGTCGATGCCGCGCGCGTTCGACGCGGCCAGCAGCAGCGCGGCCTGCTTCTCGATGTCGAGCAGCGAGGCTGCGTGCGGCCCCGGGTCGTTGGCCGAGGCCGACAGGTCGAGCAGCACCAGCACGCTCGACGGGCGCGGGCCCTTGCCCGGGCGCATGAAAAGCCGCGCATCGGGCCGCAGCCGAAGGCTCCGGTCGACCAGCACTTCGATGGCCGCGTTCAGGTCGATGTCGTCGCCTTCCCACTGGCGGCGCAGGCGGTGCGTGCGGTCGAGGTGGCGCGCGCGGGGCAAGGCGAGCGGGGCGATGCGCCCGTTGCCGGGCGCGGCCTGCTCGCGCCCCGGCAGCAGGCCCTGCCACGCCGGCAGCTTTTCGATCACCGTGCACCAGTCGGGGCGCAGTCGCTCGAGCTTGCGGTCCCATTCGGGGTATGTGTAGCGGCCGAGTTCGATGTCGTCCGCCGCATCGGAAGTAGGCGGGCCGCTGCCTTCGTCCGGTGCATCGGAAGGCGGTGGCGGCCGTGCGCCTGCCTGTTGCAGCGCGATGGCTTCGTCGGGCGCGGTCTCCGTCTCGGCGAATTCCCACAGGTAGCTGTTGTCGTCGCGCCAGGGCGCGGGCACGGCGTAGTGCTGGGGCTCGAAGCGCACGCGCATCTGGCCCAGGTCGTTGGCGAGGATCGACGCGATGGCGCGGAAGGCGTCGTAGTCCTCCAGGCCCGCGCTGGCGGCGGTCTCGTCGAACAGGCGGCGTGCCTTGTTCACCCAGTGGTTGTCGTCGATCGCGTCGGGCAGCAGCAGCAGGCGGTCCATCCGGGAGACGAGTGCTGCGAAGCGCAGGTCGAGCGGGTCGGACGCGGGCGGCAGCGATGCGGCGAACCAGCCGTGCAGGCCGGGGAAGTCGCGCCACAGCAGGCGCTCCACGCGCGCGTCCTCGATGGCAGAGACCACGGCGATGCCCATCGGCTTGAGTCCGTGTGCCGGGCGCGCGGGCCGCGAGTGCCGCAGGTGCGCGACCGCATGCGCGAGCATGGCGCGGCGAAGGCCCGGCTCGCCTGTGCCTTCGGGCAGCAGCAGCTTGCGGCCCGTGAGCACGGCGCGCGTGCCCGCGCCAGTCAGCGCCTGCACTTCCACGTCGACGCCCGCCAGGCCGCGCGCCAGCAGCGACAGCGCACCGAGGCCGCCGTACGCGTCGTTCATCCGAACTGCGCCTCGACGAAGCCCTGCAGCGCGCTTGCCATGTCGGGGTCGTCGGTCAATGCGCGCGTCATCGTCATCTCGCAGCTCTCGCGCGGCGTCACGCCGTCGCGTATCAGCACGCCCGCGTAGATCAGCATGCGCGTCGACACGCCTTCGTCGAGCCCGCGGTGCTTCAGCTCGCGCGAGCAGCGCGCGATGGCCACCAGCTTCGCGGCGAGCCCGGGTTCGACGCCGGCCTCGTGCGCGACGATCTTCGCCTCCAGCGCGCTGCCGGGGTAGTCGAACTCCAGCGCCGCGAAGCGCTGGCGCGTCGATGGCTTCATGTCCTTCGCGCTGCTCTGGTAGCCGGGGTTGTACGACACCACCAGCTGGAAATCGGGGTGCGCGTGCACCAGCTCGCCCTTCTTGTCGAGCGGCAATATGCGCCGCGCATCCGTCAGCGGGTGGATCACCACCGTGGTGTCCTGCCGCGCCTCCACCACTTCGTCGAGATAACAGATGCCGCCGTGCCGCACCGCCAGCGTCAGCGGCCCGTCGTGCCAGGCGGTGCCGTTGGCGTCGAGCAGGTAGCGCCCGACGAGGTCCGAGGCCGTCATGTCCTCGTTGCAGGCCAGCGTCACCAGCGGCCGGCCCAGCGACCACGCCATGTGCTCCACGAAGCGCGTCTTGCCGCAGCCGGTCGGGCCTTTCAGGATCAGCGGCATGCGGTGGCGGTACGCCTGCCGGTAGAGCGCCACCTCGTTGCCGGCAGGGCGGTAGAAGGGCTCGGCCTCGATGCGGTAGGCGACCAGCGGATCGGGAACCGCCGCGTTCATCGGTGCTTGGCCGGCTCGTTCGGAATGCCTTCGATCGGGCATTCGGGCGTGCCCACCGTGCTGCGCGTGAACGACTCCACCATCTCGCGCGTGCCCTCGGGGTCGTTGATCCACTGGGTGTAGAAGTTGTACGGGCAGGCCGCCACGCCCTTGTCACCGTCGCCGGAGTTGATGGTGCCGGTGTAGCCGCGGTGCACCAGCTTGAACAGGTGGTTCTGCGACTGGCCGTTCTTGCGCGCGTCGCGGATCAGGCCCATGGAAAGCTCGGCGTAGTTGATGCCCATCTCTTCCTCGCCGCATTCGCCGAGCGTGCGGCCGTCGAAGCCGATGAGCGCGGAGTGTCCGAAGTACGAGTACACGCCGTCGAAGCCCGCCGCGTTGGCCACCGCCACGTAGGTGTTGTTCATGAAGGCCATGGCCTTCGACACCATGATCTGCTGCTCCTTGGCCGGGTACATGTAGCCCTGGCAGCGGATGATGAGTTCTGCGCCGCGCATCGCGCAGTCGCGCCAGATCTCGGGGTAGTTGCCGTCGTCGCAGATGATCAGGCTGATCTTCATGCCCTTGGGGCCTTCGCTCACGTAGGTGCAGTCGCCCGGATACCAGCCCTCGATGGGCACCCACGGCATGATCTTGCGGTACTTCTGGACGATCTCGCCCTGGTTGTTCATGAGGATCAGCGTGTTGTAGGGCGCCTTGTTCGGATGCTCCTCGTGGCGCTCGCCGGTCAGCGAGAACACGCCCCACACGTTGGCGCGGCGGCAGGCGTCGGCGAAGATGGCGGTTTCCTCGCCGGGCACGGTGGCGGCCGTGTCGTACATCTCCTTGGCGTCGTACATGATCCCGTGGGTGGAATATTCGGGGAACACCACCAGGTCCATGCCCGGCAGGCCCTTCTTCATGCCGACCAGCATCTCGCCGATCTTGCGGGCGTTGTCCAGCACCTCGGCCTTGGTGTGCAGGCGGGGCATCTTGTAGTTGACGACCGCGACACCCACGCAATCGTTGCTGCTCGAAATATCACCATGTCTCATGACGCTGCTCCTGAAAGAGGGGTTGAAGAAAAAAGGGAAGGGCTCTCACACGGTCAGGAAAGACCTGACCTTGTCCTGGTCGAGCGTTGCGCGCGCCTCGTCGTGCACGAGGCGCCCGCGGTCGATGACGAGAAAGCGGTCGGCCAGGTCGAGCGCGAAGCTCAGCACCTGCTCCGACACCACGATGGCGAAGCCGCGCTCGGCGCGCAGCACGTTCAGCGTCTGCGCGATCTCCTTGATGATCGAAGGCTGGATGCCCTCGGTCGGCTCGTCGAGGATCAGCAGCTTGGGCTCGGAGATGAGCGCGCGCGCAATCGCCAGCATCTGCTGCTGGCCGCCCGAGAGGTTGCCGGCCTTGCGCTGCTTCATGTCCTTGAGCACGGGGAAGAAGCGGTAGAGGTAGTCGGGCACCGTGCGGTGGCCGGACTTCGCGGCGCCAGAGAGGATGTTCTGCTCCACCGTGAGGAACGGGAACACCATGCGCCCCTGCGGCACGAAGGCCAGGCCCTGCGCCACGCGCTGGTAGCTCGGCAGCTTCGTGATGTCGGCGCCGCCCAGGCGGATGCTGCCGCCGCGCGCAGGCAGCAGGCCGATGAGCGACTTCAGCAGCGTGGTCTTGCCCATTCCGTTGCGGCCCATGATGGCCACCGCCTCGCCGGGCGCGACGCGCAGGGACACATCGCGGATGACGTGCGACTCGCCATAGGCGACGTCGAGTTCGGAGACTTCGAGCATCTGTGTTTCTCCTTGTGCTCAATGGCCCAGGTACACGTCGATCACGCGCGGGTCGGACTGCACTTCGGCGGCCGTCCCCTCGCTCAGCAGCCGGCCCTGGTGCAGCACGGTCACGCGGTGGGCGATGCGCTTGACGAAGTCCATGTCGTGCTCGATCACCACCACCGACTTGCCCACCGAGATGCGCCGCAGCAGGTCGCCGGTCTGCTCGCGCTCGCGCGGGCTCATGCCGGCCACGGGCTCGTCGAGCAGAAGAAGCTCGGGCTCCTGCATCAGCAGCATGCCGATCTCCAGCCACTGCTTCTGGCCGTGGCTGAGCTGGCCCGCGCGGCGCTCGAGCTGGTCGAGCAGGAACACGTCGGCCGCCATCGCGTCGATGCGCTCGCGCAGCGCGGCCGTACGGCGAAAGGCCAGCGACTGCAGCAGGCCGTGCATGCGCGGCAGCGAGATCTCGAAGTTCTCCAGCACCGTGAGGTCTTCGTAGACCGAGGGCGTCTGGAACTTGCGGCCCACGCCGGCACGCACGATCTCGTACTCGTTCAGCCGGCCGAGGTCCTGGCCGTTGAACAGCACGCGGCCCGCGCTCGGGCGGGTCTTGCCGCAGATCATGTCGAGCAGCGTGGTCTTGCCCGCGCCGTTCGGCCCGATGATCACGCGCAGCTCGTTGCGCTCGACCGCAAGGCTCAGGCCGTCCACCGCCTTGAAGCCGTCGAAGGACACGGTCAGGTCTTCGACGCGCAGGATCTGCTCGTTCGAAGGCGGCACCGCCGAGGCGGCCTGCGGCAGGCCGCCGTTGGGCATGGTCATGGTCGCGTTCATGGCGTGGCCTCCGCGCCGCGCCGGCGCAGCAGCCTCGCGCCCAGGCCCGCGAGCCCCTCGGGCATGGCCCACACCACGAGGATGAACACGGCGCCCAGGAAGTACAGCCAGCCTTCCGGGAAGGTCTCGGACAGGTACGACTTGAGAAAGCCGATCAGCAGCGCGCCGACGACAGCACCCGGTATCGACAGCCGGCCGCCCACCGCCGCGTAGATCACCATCTCCACCGAGGCCACCACGCCGATCACGCCCGGGGCGATCAACCCCACCTGCAGGCTGTAGAAGGCCCCGCCGATGGAAGACAGCACCGCGGCCACCGCGAACACGAAGGCCTTCATGTGCGCCGTGTTGTAGCCGCTGAAGCGCACGCGGTCTTCCCGGTCGCGGATGGCGATGAGGATCTTGCCGAAGCGGCTGCGCACGATGACGAGCGACACCGCCATCACCAGCGCGATCGCCAGCACCTCGACGAAATACATCGTGCGCTTGGCGTCGTCGCCCGCGATGTCCAGGCCCAGCAGCGTGCGGAAATCGGTGATGCCGTTGGCGCCGCCGGTGTCGCCCTGCTGGCCGATGACCACCACGGTGAGCGTGAGCGCCAGCGACAGCGTGACGATCGCGAAGTACACGCCGCTCACCCGCCGCTTGAAGATGGCGTAGGAGAACACGTAAGCCAGCACCGCGGGAACGGCGAGGATGCCCACGACGGTCCAGCCCAGCGAGTGGAACGGAACCCACCACGAAGGCAGCTGGTCGACGCTGCTCCACACCATGAAGTCCGGCAGCTCGGGCGCCGAGGCTTCGAGCTTGAGGAACATCGCCATCATGTAGCCGCCCAGGCCGAAGAACATGCCCTGGCCCAGGCTCAGCACGCCGCCGTAGCCCCAGGTCAGCACCACGCCGACCGCGACGAAGGCGAAGGCCAGGTATTTGCTCACGAGGTTGAGCCGGAAGGGATCGAGTGCGGCAGGCAGCACCACGGCCAGCAGCAGGAGCACCGCGGCCATCGCGCCGATGTCGCGCCTGCGTTGGGGAGAGAGTTTCGACAACATGCCCTCAGCTCCTCGACCGCGTGGCGAACAGCCCGTTGGGCCGGAAGTACAGCACCACGATCACCAGCAGCAGGATCGTCGCCTTGGCCATCGAGCCGCTCATGAGGTACTCCAGCCAGGTCTGCGACTGCGCGATGGAGAAGCCCGAGAGGGCGGTGCCCACCAGGCTCTGCACGCCGCCGAACACCACCACGATGAACGAGTCGACGATGTAGAGCTGCCCCGTGCCCGGGTTGGTCGAGCCGATCATGGTGAACACCGCGCCCGCGATGCCCGCCAGGCCCGAGCCCAGCGCGAAGGTCATGGCGTCCACCCGGTGCGTGTCGATGCCCACCGCGCCGGCAATGGCGCGGTTCTGCGTCACCGCGCGCACCTTGAGCCCCCACGGCGTGCGGTACAGCAGCAGGTACACGCCGGTCGCGACCAGGGCCGTGAGCCCCACGATGAAGATGCGCGTGAGCGGCAGCTGTATGCCCGGCGTCGGCTCCCACGCCCCGGCGAGCCACGAGGCCAGCGGCACGCTCACCTCCTGCGCGCCGAAGATCGAGCGGTAGGCCTGCTGCAGCATCAGGCTCAGGCCCCAGGTCGCGAGCAGGGTGTCCAGCGGGCGGTCGTAGAAGAAGCGGATGAAGCCGCGCTCCAGCACATAGCCGAACGCGAAGGTCACCGCGAACGCGAACGGAATCGCGGCGAACAGGTACAGGTCCATGAAGCCCGGCGCGAAGTGCTCGAAGAAGCGCGCGGCCAGGTAGGTCATGTAGGCGCCCAGGGCCATCAGCTCGCCGTGCGCCATGTTGATGACGCCCATCAGGCCGAACACGATGGCCAGCCCGATCGCCATCAGCAGCAGGATGGTGAACAGGCTCACGCCGTTGAACACCTGCATCACCGCGATGTCGAAGTTCATCGCGTTCAGACCTTCGGGAAGGGGTTGGGCTCGACGAGCTGGGGCGATTCCCACACGATGTCGAACTGCCCGTCGGGCCGGGCGCGGCCCACGCGCACCTTCTTCCACACGTGGTGGTTGGTGGCGTGCACGCGCACCGTGCCTTCGGGCGCTTCTATCTCCACGCCCGCCGCTGCCGCCGTGACCTTGTCGACGTCGAAGGACTTGGCCTTCTCCACCGCCAGCTTCCACAGGTAGACGCTGTTGTAGGCCACCTCCATCGGGTCGCCGATCACGCGGTCCTGCCCGTACTTGGCCTTGAAGGCCTTCACGAACTTCTCGTTGGCCGGCGACTTGATGCTCTGGAAGTAGCCCATGCAGGCGTAGTAGCCGGCCGCGTTGTCCTTGCCGATCCCGTCGATCTCGTTTTCCGACACCACGGTGGACAGCAGCACCTGCCTGGCGCCGTCCAGTCCCGCCGCGCGCAGCTGCTTGTAGAAGGCCACGTTGGAGCCGCCCACCACGGTGCTGTAGATGCAGTCGGGCTTGGCCGCCTTGATCTTGTTGATGATCGACGAGAACTCGGTGTGGCCCAGCGGCGCGTACTCCTCGCCGAGCACCTTGCCGCCGGCCTTGGCGATGGCGGGCTTGGCGATCTTGTTGCAGGTGCGCGGGTAGATGTAGTCGGAGCCCACCAGGAAGAAGCTCTTGCCCTTCTCGCGCGCCATCCACTCGACCGCCGCGATCACCGACTGCGTGGCCTCCTGCGAGGGATAGAACACGCGCTTGTCCTGCTCCTGGCCTTCGTAGTAGGTCGGGTAGAACAGCAGGCCCTTGGCCTGGTTGAGCACCGGCAGCAGCGCCTTGCGCGAGGCCGATGTGTAGCAGCCGATGATGGCGGCCACCTTGTCGCGCTCCAGCAGCTTGCGCGCCTTCTCGGCGAACACCGGGTTCTCGCTGGCGCCGTCTTCCACCACGGCCTCGATCTTCTTGCCCATCACGCCGCCGGACGCGTTGATCTCCTCGATGGCGAGCTTCTCGGCATCGACCAGCGAGGCCTCGGCGATGGCGATGGTGCCCGAGAGCGAATGCAGCAGGCCGAGTTTCACGGTGCCGCCGTCCTGCGCCGATGCGATGCCGGCCACGCCGCCCGCGGCGCCCAGCACGATCATCGAGCCGCCGGTCTTCATGATCTGGCGGCGGTTGAAAGCGTTCGTCATGTCAAATTCCTTTGTGTTTGTGCGAGTCATCAGGAAGATCCGACCTTCGGAACCGCGCATTGGGTGTCTCCTCCCGCGGCGCGGCCCTGCAAACGGGCGTTCGGCTGCCAGTGCGTTTTCTTTGGGCAAGGCTTCGCCACCGGATGCAGCGCATCCGTTTCGAAAAGTTTCCTTGCGGCCGAGAAAACAAAAAAGCCCGAACCGGTGGTGAAACCGATTCGGGCTTTATTGCCCGACGCCTCGCTGGCAGCACTGGCAGCGGGTGTCGTATGACTGGTAACGATTGCTCGTTGGGGCGGATTCTTCTCAACTCACCCCGGCATGAACATACGCTGTTTCGCTAATTGGCGAAATCGCGATTCATGTGTTATTCGCGCTCAGCGCGGGCGCGCGTAGCCCGACTCGATCCATGCGCTGGCGCTTGCGGCCGTGAGCCTGAAGGCGGGCGACACGCTCACGCTGGCGAGCTCGGCGTCGTCGGCGTCGTCGTAGGCGCTGAGCGTGGCCGAGGGGTTGTCCTCGTCGGGCACGATGGCCAGCGCCACGCGCACGCGCTGGTCGTTGCGCGCTGTGACCGTCACGCTCTTGTTGAGCGTGGCGTGCAGCTGCTGCTCGTGGCGGCGGATCACTTCGGCGGCGGTCTTCACCAGCGTGGAGAAGGCGGGGCCGTCCAGCGGCTTGGGGTTCTTCTTGTCGCGGCCCATGGTCCAGGGGCCGACCAGGGCCGGCTCGGGGTCGCCGTGGCGGGTCATCTCGACGGCCCAGCCGTCGTCTTCCTCGTTCTTGATGACGCGGGCGGTCCAGGTGTCGTCGCGCCAGAGGCGGGCTTCCTGCAGGGGGAGGGTGTCGGATTCGTTCGATGGTTCTGTCATTCGGAGGCCTGTTTGCTTGCGCGGGCCATTTTCCCCCGCGCGCCGGCGTCTTCCTGGCCGTCAACGTACTGTTGCAGTCCCTCGGCCAATGCGTCGAAGGCGGCGCGGCAGCGCGGGCTGTTGCGCAGGTCCTCGTGCATGGTGACCCAGGTGTCGAGCTTGAGCGCCATGGCGCGCGGCATCAGCCGCACCAGCGCCTCGGTGCGCCGCGCCAGGCCGACCTGGCACACGCCGATGCCCGCGCCGGCGCGTATGAGCGCCAGTTGCCCGAGGTCGCTGTCGGTGCGCAGCGAGAAGCTGTCGCGGCTGTAGCCCGGCAGCGACTTGCCCGCGTTGCGCACGAAGGCCGAGGGCTGGTCGTAGCCGATGACCGCGTGGCCGGCCAGTTCCTCGAACCGGCGCGGCGTGCCGTGGCGCGCGAGGTAGTCGCGGTGCGCATGGAAGCCGAGCTCGATGTTTCCGATGCGGCGCGCCACCAGCTGCTCCTGCCGGGGGCGCACCATGCGCACGGCGATGTCGGCCTCGCGCCGCAGCAGGTCCTGCACGCGGTTGGTCAGCACCAGCTCGACCTTCAGCGCCGGATGCGCCTCGCGCAGCTGCGCCACGATGGGCGGCAGCACCTCGACGCCGATCACCTCGCTGGCCGACACCCGCACCACGCCGCGCACGCCTTCGCCCTGGCTGCTGGCGGCGCGCTGCAGCGATGCGGCGGTGCTTTCCATGGCCTCGGCATGCGTGCGCAACGCCAGCGCCACTTCGGTGGGCAGCAGGCCGACCTGCGAGCGGGTGAAGAGCACCACGCCCAGCGCTTCCTCGAGCGCCGCCACGTGGCGTCCGGCCGTGGGCTGGGTGATGCCCAGCGCGCGCGCCGCGCCCGAGAGAGAGCCCTCACGCAGCACGCCGAGGAAGGAGCGGTAGAGCTCCCAGCCGATGTTCGAAGTCATGCATAAATGTATAGCTGCTGGCTCATGTTCGGCAATTCCAATCGAACCGGCCCGGTTCCAGAATTCATCCATCGACAACTGTTCTGGAGCATTCCATGGCACACGGCAACGACAACACGGTTCTGGTCCTTGGCGCGACGGGCGGCATCGGCGGCGAGGTGGCCCGCCAGCTGCGCGACGCGGGCTGGGAGGTGCGCGCACTGAAGCGCGGCGCGAGCGAAGGAAAGCGCGACGGCATCACCTGGCTGGCCGGCGACGCGATGGACGCGCAGGCCGTGCGGCAGGCCGCGAGGGGCTGTTCGGTCATCGTGCATGCGGTCAACCCGCCGGGCTACCGCAACTGGTCGCAGCTGGTGCTGCCGATGCTCGACAACACCATCGACGCCGCCAAGGCCGAGGGCGCGACCATCGTGCTGCCGGGCACGGTCTACAACTTCGGCCCCGACGCCTTTCCGCTGCTGGCCGAAACATCGCCGCAGCATCCGGCCACCCGCAAGGGCGCGATCCGCGTCGAGATGGAGAAGCGCCTCGAAGACGCGAGCCGCGAGGGCGCCCGCGTGCTGATCGTGCGCGCCGGCGATTTCTTCGGCCCCCGGGCCGGCAACAACTGGTTCTCTCAGGGGCTGGTGAAGGCCGGGCAGCCGGTCAAGGCGGTGAGCTACCCCGGCCGCGCCGGCATCGGCCACCAGTGGTCGTACCTGCCGGACGTGGCGCGCACCATGGTCGAGCTGCTGGCGCGGCGCGACCGGCTCGAACCCTTCGCGCGCTTCCACATGGCCGGCCACTGGGACGCCGACGGCACGCGCATGAGCGGCGCCATCCGCAAGGCGGTGATGCGCCGCACGGGCACCGAGGCGCGGGTGTCGGCCTTTCCGTGGTGGCTGCTGACGCTGGCTTCGCCCTTCGTCGCCACCTTCCGTGAAATGCGCGAGATGCGCTACCTGTGGCAAACGCCCGTGGGCATGGACAACGCGAAGCTGGTGGCCTTCCTGGGCCGCGAGCCGCACACGCCGCTCGACGAGGCGGTCGAGGCATCGCTCGAGGGCATGGGCTGCCTGGCGACGGCGCCGGTGGCGGCCGCGGCCTGAGGCGCAACGTCGATCAGAACACCGACAGCCCCGTGCGCGCCACGAACAGCTCCAGCGCCTTCATGCCCAGCAGCGAATTGCCGGTGGCATCGAGCGCCGGCGACCAGACGCACAGCGTGAGCTTGTCGGGCACCACGGCCACGATGCCGCCGCCCACGCCGCTCTTGCAGGGCAGGCCGATGGAGAAGGCCACGTCGCCGGCCGCGTCGTAGGTGCCGCAGGTGAGCATCAGCGCGTTGATGCGGCGGGTCTGCCGCTCGCCGGTGATATCGGGCTGGCCGTCGACCGGGTGCGCGCCGTCGCGGCACAGGAAGGCGGCGGCGCGCGCCAGCTGGCGGCAGCTCATGCGCAGCGCGCACTGGTGGAAGTAGGTGTCGAGCACGGTGGCGACGTCGTTGTCGATCTTGCCGAAGCTCTTCATGAAGTTGGCCAGCGCGAAGTTGCGAAAGCCCGTGTCGGCTTCGGACTGCGCCACCTCGTCGTCGAAGGCGATGGGCTCGCCGCACAGGTTGGCCATGAGCGCGAGGATGTCGGCCTTGGCGCTGCCGCCGCCGGCCTTGGCCTGGCTCACCAGCCGGTCGGCCACCGCGATGGCGCCGGCATTGATGAACGGGTTGCGCGGCTTGCCCTGTTCGTTCTCCAGCTGCACCAGCGAGTTGAACGGATTGCCCGAGGGCTCGCGGCCGATGCGCTCCCACAGCGCGTCGCCCATGCGCTGCATGGCCAGCGTGAGCGTGAAGAGCTTGGACACGCTCTGGATGGAGAAGGGCGTCTCGAAGTCGCCCGCGCCTGCCTCGATGCCGTCGCAGGTGCGCAGCGCGATGCCGAACTGCCGCGCGTCGATGCGCGCCAGCGCCGGGATGTAGCTGGCCACGGTGCCGCCGGGGCAACCCTGGTCGATCTGCGGGCGCAGGGTGGCGACGATCTCGTCGAGCACCGGCTGGAAGTTCATGGTGTTGCCGTTCATGCGGCGCGTTGTACCGCAGGCCGCCGGTTCACCAGCACGATGCCCAGCGCCACGCCGATCAGCGCCACGATCAGCTGCACCGTGAGCGGCTCCTTGAGCACCACCACGCCGAATACCAGCGCGAACAGCGGCGTGAGGAAGGTGAAGGACGACATCTGCGTGGCCGGGTAGTGCCGCAGCAGCCACATCCAGGTGAGGTAGCTCGCGAAGGCGCCGATCACGGTCTGCAGGCCGATGGAGGTCCAGGCGCCGGCTGAATAGGCGAAGCCCCAGTGCTCGCCGAGCGCCAGTGACAGCAGCGGGCACATCGCCGCGGTGACCGCCACCTGGTAGAACAGCGTCTTCTCGGCGCTGGCCGTGGCCAGTTTGGTGGTGCGCAGCGTGAGCGTGGTCAGGCCCCACAGGGCGCCGGCCGCGAGGCCCATGGCGTCGCCCACCAGCTGCGACGAACTCATGTGGCCGAAGCCCTCGCTGAAGGCCAGCACCACGCCCGAGAACGCGATGAACAGGCCCAGCCACTGGAAGCCGCGCAGCCGCTCGGCCGGCACCCAGCGCGGCAGCAGCAGCGACACCCAGAAGGGCGCGGTGTAGAGGAACACCGTGAGCCGCGACGCGCTGGTGTTCTGCAGCCCCAGGTAGATGCCCGCGAACTCGCCCGAGAACAGCAGCCCGGCCAGCAGCCCCGGCCACAGCGTGCCGTCGCGCTCGAACAGCGGCACGCCCCGCCACACGCACCACAGCCACAGCAGCGCGGTGGCGCCCACCATGCGGATCGAGGCCTGCCACATCGGCGGCACCTCGGCCACGGTGGTCTTGATGAGGATCTGCTGGAGTCCCCAGAACGCGCAGCAGGCGATCAGGAGGCCGATGGCGAGGGAGTCGAGGTGGGTCTTGCGCTGGATCATTCGCTGCTGTCGGTCGGTCGCGGCTGAAAAAAAGCCGCGTAATTCGTCCGATGATCGTATCGCGCCGGCGTTTTTACTGCGCGAAGCCGTTCAGCGACGGCAGCGGCGCCTGCCGCTCGAAGCGCTTCTCGATGGCCAGCAGCGCGG
Organism: Variovorax sp. AB1(2024); assembly: GCF_037482385.2. Classification (NCBI taxonomy): domain Bacteria; kingdom Pseudomonadati; phylum Pseudomonadota; class Betaproteobacteria; order Burkholderiales; family Comamonadaceae; genus Variovorax; species Variovorax sp. AB1(2024). The sequence goes on from NZ_JBBHKP020000001.1 coordinate 1,038,643, forward strand.
CTTCCAGGAACTGCAGGAACATGCCCATGGCCACCGCCGTGGTCTGGCCGGCGCGCTGGTAGAGGCAGCTGAACGAGCGCGCGCCCGCGTCGGTCAGGCCGGTCCACACCAGCGTGCCGCGCTCCACGTCCTCGGCCACGTTCTCTGGAATGAGAAAGCCGATGCCGGTGCCGCCGGCCACCAGGCGCCGCACCATCGCGACCGAGCTGGTCTCCACCAGCGGGCGCACCTTGCGGTGCTCGCGGTGGTCGATCTGGTCGACCATGGCGCGCAGCTCGGTGTCGGGCGTCATGAGGATCAGCGGGTGATCGAGGCAGTCGCGCAGGCGCGGCAGCTTGCTGGCCGCCGTGAGCGGATGGCCCGGCGGCGTGACCAGGCCCAGGTGCTGCGGGAACGCGCGGATCTCTTCCACGCCGGGCGGCGGCTTGCGGCGCAGGCAGAAGCCGATGTCCGACTCGCCGTTGGCCACCCACTTCAGGATGTTCTCGCCGCTGCCCGAGCGCACGCTGTAGGTCACGCCGGGGTAGTGCTTCATGGCGGCCTCGATGACCTCGGGCACCAGCTGCTCGGCCGACGAATGCGACACCGCCAGGTTGATGTGCCCGCGCCGCAGCGACCGCAGGTCTTCCACCTGGGCCAGGGCGTTGTCGAAGTCGCGCTGGCCGCGCCGCACGGCGGCCACCATGATCTCGCCGGCCGTGGTGAGCTGCATGCCGCGCGGCAGCCGGTCGAACAGCGGCGTGCCCACCTGTTCCTCGAGGTTGAGCACCTGCTGGTGTACGGCGGCCGCCGTGAGGTGCAGCGCCTCGGCGGCCTTGCGCACCGAGCCGCGGCGGGCCACTTCGTCGAAACAGCGGAAGGTCTGAGAGATGGCGCGCATGGCCGGAGAGTGTATGGAATTTCCATACGCACCGTACAAAACAAACAGATTTTCCTGACGGGCGATGCGGCCTACATTCGCGCCATTCTTCAATCTCCCCGAGGTTCGTTCCGTGCCCACCACCACCGTAGACCAGATCACCCAGCGCCGCCGCGGCGTCGGCCTGATCGCCCACGACCCGGCGCTCAGCGCCGGCGGCTATACCCTGATCGCGCCGCAGACCGACGACGGCAACGTCTACCTGATCGACATCGAGGGCCGCGTCGCGCACCAGTGGAAGATGCCGGTGCGCCCGGGCCGCGCGGCCGTGATCCTGCCCAACGGCAACCTCGGCTACAACGGCAACCACGCCGATTCGCCCGAGATCTACGGCGCCTGGTCGCTGTGGCACGGCGGCGATTTCTACGAGGCCACGCCCGCGGGCGAGATCGTCTGGCGCTACCAGGATCCGACGCACCACCACGACGCCCGCTGGCTGGCCAACGGCCACCTGCTGTACGCAGGCTGCGCCCCCGTGCCGCCCGGATTTGCCGAGCGCGTGCCCGGCGGCACGGCGCACGGCCCCGACGAGACGATGTACGGCGACGTGATCCGCGAGGTCGACCGTGACGGCAAGCTGGTGTGGGAATGGAAGGCCTGGGAGCACCTGAAGCCGGAAGACTTCCCCATCCACCCCGGCTTCGGCCGCACCCACTGGCCGCTGGTGAACGGCCTGGACGTGACGCGCGAGGGGCTGGTGCTCATGAGCCTGCGCACCACCTCGGGCATCGTGGGCGTCGACCGCGCCACGGGCGGCGTGAAGCTGCACATTCCGCCGTCGGTGCTGTCGCACCAGCATGCGCCGGTCGCTCTGGACAACGGCAACATTCTTGCTTTCGACAACGGCAACTTCCGCACCGGCAAGCATGTGGCGTTCTCCCGCGTCCTCGAAATCGACCCGGCCTCCAACGAGGTCGTGTGGCAGTACGCGGACGAACTGGTCAACGCGTTCTACACCGCCTACATGGGCAGCGCGCAGCGACTGCCCAACGGCAACACGCACGTCACCGAGTCGGCCACCGGGCGCCTGTTCGAGGTCACGCCGGCCGGCGAGGTGGTGTGGGAGTACGTGATTCCCTGGTTCGCCGAATACCCCGACGAAGCCGCGCGCAAATACGTGCCCGGCCGGCAGAACAGCGTGTTCCAGACCTTCCGCTACACGGCGGCGCAACTTCCCTGGCTCAAGGTGTCCGCATCATGATTTCTTCCGCCCTTCGTATCGCAATCCCGCTGGCGCTGGCGGCGGTGCTGCCTCTTTCCGCACAGGCCGCGGATGCACCCAAGCCGGTGCGCATCCTCAGCAACTGGTTCGCCCAGCCCGACCAGGCCGGCTACTGGCAGGCCCAGCAGGACAAGCTCGGCAAGGAGGCCGGCATCGAGATCAGCGTGCTGCAGGGCGGCCCGAAGATCCAGACCATTCCGCAGGTGGCCTCGGGCCAGGCCGAGTTCGGCATCGGCAACGCCGACGACGTGCTGCTGGCCCGCCTGCGCGGCGCGCCGGTGCGCGCGGTGTTCGCGCACCTCGACTACGTGCCCTACACGCTGGTCTACCACGCCGACCCGGCGGTGAAGTCCATCACCGACCTGCAGGGCCGCACCTTCGCGGTGAACCTCGGCAACGCCTACTGGGAGTGGACGAAGAAGCAGTACAAGCTCGCGGGCACGCGCGAGATCCCGGTGAGCGGCGACCTCAGCCTGTTCCGCAACGACCCGAAGATGGTGCAGCAGGGCTACTCGCTCTTCCTGCCCGCGCGCATGGCCGCGGCCGGCGTGCAGGTGCAGCAGATCACGCTGGCGTCGCTGGGCTACCGGCCGTACGACGTGCTCTTCACCACCGACGACATGATCCGCAAGAACCCCGCGCTGGTGAAGGCCACCATCGCGGCGGTGCAGAAGGGCTGGGCCAACTACGTGCGCAACCCGCAGGGGCTCAAGCCGCTGATCACCGGCATGAACAAGCAGATGACGCCCGAGATCTACGATGCGGCCAACAAGGAAATGATCGAGACGCTGATCTCCCACGACCTGGGCCGCATCGGCTGCATGAGCGACGCGCGCTGGAACGAGCTGGCGGGCCAGCTGCGCAGCGTGAATTTCCTGCCGGCGAACTTCGACGCGAAGCAGGGCTACGACCGCACGCTGGTGCCGGGCTGCGCCCCATGAGCGGCGCGGCCGTCGGGCTGGAGGGCGTGTCGAAGCGCTTCGACACGCGCAAGGATGGCGGGTTGCTGGCGCTGGGCACGGTCGACTTCGCGCTGCGCCCGGGCGAGTTCGTTTCCATCGTCGGGCCTTCGGGCTGCGGCAAGTCGACCCTGCTGCGCATCATGGCGGGGCTCGTGGAGCCGAGCACCGGGCGCTGCACCCGGCCCGATGGCATGGAGACCGCCTTCGTGTTCCAGGAGGCCGCGCTGCTGCCCTGGCGCACGGTGGAGCGCAACGCGCAGCTGCTGATGGAGCTCGAAGGCCACGCGCCGGCCAGCTACCGGCCCCGCGCGGCCGAGGCGCTGAAGCTGGTGGGGCTTGCCGGCTTCGAGAAGTCGTACCCGCACCAGCTTTCGGGCGGCATGCGCATGCGGCTGTCGCTGGCGCGCGCGCTGGCCTTGCGGCCGGGGCTGCTGCTGCTCGACGAGCCGCTGGCCGCGGTCGACGAACTCACGCGCGACGTGCTGCAGGAAGAGCTGTCGTCGCTGTGGCGCCAGGCCGGCTTCACCGGCGTGCTGGTGACGCACAACGTGCATGAGGCGGTGTACCTGTCGAACCGGGTGGTGGTGATGTCGCCGCGGCCGGGGCGCATCCTCGACGTGATCGACGTGCCTTTCGAATTCCCGCGCGCGCCGGAGCTGCGCGCCAGCGCGGGCTTCGCGGCGCTGACCGGGCAGGTGACGGCGGTGCTGCGCGCGCAGCACCACGCACAGGCCTTGGCATGAGGAGGAGGCGATGACGCAAGGATCCATTTCTTCCCCCGCCGCAGCCTTCGTGCGCAACGCCGCCCCGGTGCTGGTGGTCGCGCTGCTGGCCATCGGCCTCTGGTGGCTGCTGAGCGCCACCGTCTACCAGGGCAAGGGCTACCTGCTGCCGTCGCCGCAGGAAGTGGCGGCCGCCACGGCGGAGAACGCCGGCGTGCTGATCGGCGCCACGCTGTCGACGCTGAAGGAGGCGCTGCTGGGCTATGCAATGGCCATCGTGCTCGGCATCGCGGGTGCGGCCGTGCTGGCGCAGTCGCGGCTGCTGGAGCGCAGCCTGTATCCGTATGCGGTGCTGCTGCAGACCGTGCCGGTGGTGGCGATCGCGCCGCTCATCGTGCTCTGGTTCGGCTACAACGAGCTGTCGGTGGTGATCGTGAGCTTCATCATGTCGCTGTTCCCTATCATCAACAACACGATGCTGGGCCTGCGTTCGACCTCGCGCAACCTGGCGGAGCTGTTCGCGCTGCACCGCGCGGGCGGGCTGGTGTCGTTCTGGAAACTGCGGCTGCCGGGCGCGCTGCCGCACATCTTCGCGGGGCTGCGCATCTCGGCGGGGCTGTCGGTGATCGGCGCCATCGTGGGCGAGTTCATCATCGGCTCGGGCAATGCCGAAGGCGGCCTGGGCGTGCAGATCGTGTTCGCGCAGGGGCGCATGTACACCGCGCTGCTGTTCGCCGAGGTGATCGCGGCGACGCTGCTGGGCTTCGTGTTCTTCCTGGCGGTGAGCGCCATCGGCCGGCTGCTGCTGCGGCACTGGCACGAGTCGGCGCTCTAGCGCCCCGGGCCTGTCACTGCGCGGCCAGCGGGTAGGGCGGCTTGCCGCGCGTGCCCACCATCAGGTCGGGCACCACGGCCTCGACGTCGGGCAGGGCGCGGGCGGTGCGCTCCAGTCTTTTTGCCAGCGCGGCGTTGGGCACGCAGCCCTGCAGGTACACCCAGCGCCGCTGGATCATCACCCACACGCTGCCCTTGTCCACGCCGGGCACCGCCCGCAGCGCGGCGCGCACCTTGGGCGCCAGCGGCTTGTCGTAGCGGTAGGCGTTGCTGTCGGTGCACTTGCCGGCCAGCCAGCAGCTGGTGCCGCGTTCCAGCCGCGAATGGGTTTGCACGCGGCGTTCTTCGGCGGTATAGAACGGCCCCTCGGGCATTGGGCAGGCCGGCAGGCCCGCCGACACCTGGAAGAACGGGTCGTCGAACCAGTTCTGCTTGAGCGGCCCGCCCGCTTCCTGCGCCATGCCGGCCTGCGCTGCGAGAAGCAGGATGGCCATCAGCGCAGGGCGCAGGGTCACAAGGGGTGTTCCGTGTAGAAGCGCCCGCCGTGGAACAGCAGCGGCGAGGCGCCGATGTCGTGCGTGCAGCGCTCCACTTCGCCGACGAAGATCACATGGTCGCCTTCGTCGTAGCGGCTGCGGTTGAAGCACTCGAAGCTCGCGGCGGCGCCGGCCAGCACGGGCGCACCGCCCAGGCCTTCGGTGAAGGCCACGTCGGCCCAGCGGTCGATGTTCTTGGTGGCGAAGCGTTCGGCCAGCGCCTTCTGGCTGGCCGCCAGGATGTTGACGGTGTAGTGCGAACCGGCGCTGAGCGCGGGCATCGATCCGGCCGCGCGCGCCAGGCTCCACAGCACCAGCGGCGGCGCGAGCGAGACGGAATTGAAGGAGTTGGCCGTGAGGCCGACCAGCGTGCCGTCGGCCGCCCGGGCGGTGACGATGGTGACGCCGGTGGCGAACATGCCGAGCGCTTCACGAAACTCGTCGGGAGAAAAGGAGGGCGGCTGGGCCCGGCGGAGAGTGGTCACTGAAAAAGGCTGCGAGGGCTTGGAGGGCAGAAGGCCATTTTGGCTCAGCGACCCGGGGGCTGCTTGGCGGGGCTCATCAACTCGGTCACCAACCGGGAATAGGCGGTGGCCGCAGGCGAGAGGGTACGCCCTGCGAGCGTCACGAGGCTGTAATGCGTTTGCATGCCCGTGAGGCCGGCCACCGGCAGCGGCACCAGCGCGCCGGTCTCGTGCCCCGGCGCGGGCGCCAGCGGCGCAAGGATGGCAGCGTTGGCCGTGAGCGCTAGGTGCCGCAGCGTGCCTGCGTCGTCGCAGCTCACGTTGAACAGGCTGCGGTCGCCGCCCTTGACGCTCTTGCCGCCTTTGCCGTGCCTGGCCTGCCGGTCGAACTGCGCCGCCACCTCGGCCGGCAACTGCGGGCCGGCCACGGGATAGTCCATGAGGCTCTCGAGCGTGACCTGCTTCAGCCTCAGCAGCGGATGCTTCGGCCGCACGAAGAACGACACCGGCACGTCGGGCAGCCGCGCCAGCTTCAAGCCGGGCTGCTTGTTCAGGTCGCGCGTGTCGGCGATGAACAGGTCGAGCTGTCGGCGATGCAGGCGCTCGCACAGGCTGGCCGTGTCGGCCACTTCCATGCGCATCAGCAGTTGCGGATGGCGCTGGGTCATGAGCGACAGGGCCATGCGCCCCAGCGTGCCGGCCGCGAACGGCCCGAGGCCCACCGCGAGGCTGCCGATGGCCAGGCCTTCGAGCTGCAGCACGTCGCGCTCGATCTGCGCGGCATCGGCCAGCAGCTCGCGGGCGCGGGCCAGCACCAGCTCGCCGGCCTGGGTGAAGCGCACGGTGCCGTAGGCGCGGTCGATCAGGCGGGCCTGCAGGCCTTCTTCGAGGGTGTCGATGCTGCGCGAGAGCGCGGGCTGCGACAGGTGCACGGCCTGGGCCGCACGGCCGAAGCTGCCCTGGTCCGCGAGGGCGACGAGATGCTGGAGCTGGCGCAGCTGCATTTTGCAAATTCCTGAAGATCAGACCTCGTATTTTGCATTTGCCAATGCTTTCAGCGGTTCGGAGAATCGCGCCATGATTTCCTCCCTTTCCCGTACAGCCGGGTTCGTCGCGCTGGCCTGCTTGCTGGGTGCCCCGCCGGTTTCCGCGCAGACGGCCCCCAAGCCGCCCGAGCCTTCCACGCTGCAGGCCAACGCCGACATGGCGAAGACGCTGCCCTTCGCCGATCGCCGCGACTTCGAAGACGCCATGCGCGGCTTCATCGCCACCGTGCCCGACGCGCTGGTGCCCGGCGCCGGCCCGCGCCCGGCGTGGAGCATGAAGCCCTACGACTTCCTCAAGGCCGACGTGCCCGCGGACACCGTCAACCCCAGCCTGTGGCGGCAGGCACAGCTGAACGCCATGCACGGGCTGTTCCAGGTGACGGACCGGGTCTACCAGGTGCGCGGCTTCGACCTGGCGAACATGACCATCGTCGAAGGCGACAGCTCGCTGATCGTCATCGACCCGCTGCTCACCGCCGAGACCGCGCGCGCCGCGCTCGACCTGTACTACCAGCACCGGCCGAGGAAGCCGGTGGGCACGGTGATCTATTCGCACGGCCATGCCGACCACTTCGGCGGCGTGAAGGGCGTGACCACCGAGGCCGACGTGGCGGCCGGCAAGGTGCAGGTGCTGGCGCCCGCCGGCTTCATGGAAACCGCGGTGGCCGAGAACATCCTCGCGGGCAACGCGATGAGCCGGCGCTCGCAGTACCAGTTCGGCTCGCTGCTGCCGCCGGGCGTGCGCGGGCAGGTCGACACGGGGCTGGGCAAGGCGCTGGCGCGCGGCACGGTCACGCTGATCGCGCCCACGGCCAGCATCGGCAAGCCGACCGAGGCGCGCACCATCGACGGCGTGGAGTTCGTGTTCCACCTGGTGCCGGGCTCCGAGGCGCCTTCGGAAATGCTCATGTACCTGCCGCAGTTCCGCGTGCTGAACATGGCGGAAGACGTGACGCACAACATGCACAACCTGTACACGATCCGCGGCGCCGAGGTGCGCGACGGCAACCTGTGGTCGAAGTACATCGACGAGGCGCGCGTGGCCTTCGGCGGCAAGGCCGACGTGCTGATCGCGCAGCACCATTGGCCCACCTTCGGGCAGGACCGCATCGTCGACCTGCTGAAGAAGCAGCGCGACATGTACAAGTTCATCAACGACCAGTCGCTGCGCCTGCTGAACCAGGGCTACACCGCGGCCGACATCGCCGAGACGCTGCGCATGCCCGCGAGTCTGTCGCAGGAGTGGTCGGCGCGCGGCTACTACGGCACGCTGCGCCACAACGCCAAGGCGGTCTACCAGAAGTACCTGGGCTGGTACGACGCCAACCCCGCCAACCTGGATCCGCTGCCGCCGGTGGCGTATGCGAAGAAGACGATCGAGTACATGGGCGGCGCCGACGCGGTGATCGCGCGTGCGCGCGACGATTTCCGCAAGGGCGAGTTCCGCTGGGTGGCCAGCGCGATGAACCAGGTGGTATACGCGGACCCGTCGAACCGCGCGGCCCGCGAACTGGGCGCCGATGCGCTGGAGCAGCTGGGCTATCAGTCGGAGGCCGGCACCTGGCGCAGCGCCTACCTGGTGGGCGCGATGGAGCTGCGCAATGGCGTGCCTAAGATTTCGATCGGCAGCAGCGCGAACGCTGACACGCTCAAGGCGGTGAGCAACGACCTGTTCTTCGATTTCCTGGGCGTTCGGCTCGACGCGGCCAAGGCGGAGGGCAAGAAGCTGGTCATCAACTGGAACTTCACCGATTCGAACCAGCAGTTCGTGTTGACGCTGGAGAACTCTGCTTTGACGCACATCGCGGGACAGCAGCCGGGCGCGGATGCGACGGTGACATTGAGCCGGGCCACGCTCGATGCGGTGACGCTGAAGGAGACGAGCTTTCCGGCTGCCGTGTTGACCGGGAAAGTGAAGATCGAAGGGGATCGCTCCAAGCTGGCCGAGCTGATGTCGATGCTCGATACCTTCGAGCCCATGTTTCCTGTGGTGGAGCCGCGGCGGTAGTTCGCTGTTCGTTGTTCAGGGCGAGTGCACAGGCCACCGGGTACTCCCCTCCGCGAATGTCCCCCGGCCTGCGGCCTCCTCCTTTATTTCGCTGCGGGGAGCACCCGGTGTCCTGTGCACAGGGCACGCTGCTTGTGTTCGGCCGATCAACGACTGCTCTGTCCAACGCTCACCCCGTCGGCGTGCGCGCGCCCTGAATCGGCGCCAAACCTACCCAAAGAACCAATAGCAGACAGCGACAGCAGCAATCATCCCGGCCAGCTCGGCAAGCAGCGCACAAGACACCGCATGCCGCGTGCGCTGGATGCCGACCGCACCGAAGTACACCGCCAGCACGTAGAAAGTGGTCTCGGTGCTGCCCTGGATGGTGGCGGCCACCAGCGCCGGGAAGCTGTCGACGCCTTGGCTCTTCATGGTCTCGATCAGCATCGCGCGCGCCGCGCTGCCCGAGAAAGGCTTGACCAGCGCCGTGGGCATGGCGTCGACGAAGCGCGCGTCGAAGCCGCCCGCCGTCACCAGCCAGCGCAGTCCGTTCAATGCGAAGTCGAGCGCGCCCGAGGCACGCAGCACGCCGATCGCGCACAGCATCGCGACCAGGTACGGCAGCAGGTTCTTCGCAATGTCGAAGCCCTCCTTCGCGCCTTCGATGAAGCACTCGTACACCTTGATGCGCCGGATTGCCCCGGCCAGCAGGAACAACACGATCACGCCGAACAGCGTGAGGTTGCCCAGCAGCGACGACAGCGACGCGATGGCCGCCGCCGACAGCGTGCCCAGCAGCGCCATGAAGCCGCCCAGCAGCAGCGCGCCGGGCAACAGGTAGGCCAGCACCACCGGGTCCCACAGCCGCAGGCGCTGCACCACCGCCACCGACAGCAGCCCGACCAGCGTCGAGGCGCTGGTGGCCAGCAGTATCGGCAGGAACACCAGCGTGGGGTCGCTCGCGCCCTGCTGCGTGCGGTACATGAAGATGGTCACGGGCAGCAGCGTGAGCGACGAGGCGTTCAGCACCAGGAACAGGATCTGCGCGTTGGTGGCCGTCACCGGGTCGGGGTTGAGCCGCTGCAGTTCGCGCATGGCCTTCAGGCCGATGGGCGTGGCGGCGTTGTCAAGCCCGAGCGCGTTGGCGGCGAAGTTCATGGTGATGAGGCCGAGCGCCGGGTGCCCGGCCGGCACGCCCGGCATCAGGCGCCGGAAGAGCGGCCCCAAAAGCCGCGCCAGCCAGCCCACCAGCCCCGCCGCCTCGGCGATGCGCAGGAAGCCCAGCCACAGCGTGAGCGTGCCGAAAAGCAGCACCATCACCTCGACCGCGAGCCGCGCCATCGCGAACAGGCTTTCGACCAGCGCCGCGAACACCGTCGGGTCGCCGCCGACGAGCCAGCGCCCCAGCGCGGCCAGCGCCGCCACCCCGAAGAAACCCAGCCACAAGCCGTTGAGCACGCTTCTTTTCCCTTTTGTGCGGGTCGATCATAGGGCGCTGAACACGCCGGGCCGCCGCGAGCTACAGTTCGGCCCATGCGTGCTGCCAACCTCCGCCGACTTGCCGCCCTGGCACTGGGCGCGGCCTCCCTCTGGCTTGCCGGCTGCGTGAGCCTCCCGCCGGGCAAGCCGATGCCCGTGGCCACTGCCTTCACGGCCGCGGACGTGGCGCAGACCGAACTGGCGCAGCTCGCGGCCCGGGGCACGCCGGGCGGATCCACGTCGCTGTCTGGCTTCCGGCTGCTGCCGGAGGCGGCCTTCGCGTTCGACGCGCGCATCTCGCTCGCGCGGCACGCCGAGAAGTCGCTCGACGTGCAGTACTACCTGATCCAGAAAGACGATGTCGGCCTGCTGTTCCTCAAGGAGCTGCGCGAGGCCGCCGCGCGCGGCGTGCGCGTGCGCCTGCTGGTGGACGACCTCTACACGGCGGGCGAGGACGAGGTGTTCAGCACGCTGTCGGCGTTCCCGAACATCGAGGTGCGGCTGTTCAACCCGCTGCCCTCGCGCGCCGATTCGCTGGCGACGCGGCTGCTGTTGTCGCTGACCGACTTCGGCCGCATCAACCACCGCATGCACAACAAGCTGCTGGTGGCCGACAACAGCTTCGCGGTGTCGGGCGGCCGCAACATCGCCAACGAGTACTTCATGCGCAGCACGGCCGCCAATTTCATCGACATGGACGTGCTGTCCAGCGGCCCGGTGGTGCGCCAGATGTCCGCCGGCTTCGACCGCTACTGGAACAGCGAGCACGTGCGCCCCATCGAGCAGATCGCGCCGCTGCGCATGCCGGTGGAAGAGGCGCAGAAGCGTTTCGACGCCATCGCGCGCACGGCGGTGCCCGACGTGGCCATGCACCAGCGCGACGTGCTCGACAAGTCGCCGGTGGGGCAGCAGCTCATTGCCGGCAACGTGGAGCGCTACTGGGCGCCGTCGACGCTGTTCGTGGACGACCCCGAGAAAATCACGCGCAAGCCCGACGCAGCCTACGAAGGCAGCGTGACCGAGGGCGCGCTGGGCGTCATCAATTCGGCCAAGCGCGAGGTGAAGATCGGCTCGCCGTATTTCATTCCGGGCGCGCGCGGCATGGCGATGATGAAGGCGGCCATCCAGCGCGGCGGGCGCATCACGGTGGTCACCAACTCGCTGGGCGCGACCGACGAGCCGCTGGCCTACGCAGGCTACGAGCGCTACCGCGCCGACATGCTCAAGATCGGCGTCACCATCTACGAGATCGCGCCCACGCTGACCGGGCGCTCGGGGCGCTTCGGCGATTTCGGCAAGTCGATCAGCCGGCTGCACGCCAAGCTCGCGGTGGTGGACGACGAACGCTTCTTCGTCGGCTCGATGAACCTCGACCACCGCTCGGCGGCGGTCAACACCGAGATGGGGCTGGTCATCGACAGTCCCGAGCTGGTGAAGGACTACGACAGGCTCATGGGCGGCGAGCGCGTCAACCTCGGCTACCGCCTGCGCCTCGGGCCGGACGGCCGCCGCGTGCAGTGGCTGGAATACGACGATGCCGGCGGCGACATCGTGCACGAGGACGAGCCTGGCGAGTTCCTCTGGCTGCGCTTCAAGAACTGGCTGCTGCTGCCCATCGTGGGCGAGGAATTGCTCTAGCGAAGCCGCCGTCGTGTCATTCCGGATTGAGGGAAGGTGCGTTACATTCCTCGAAAGAGTGTGAGTTTTTGTCACCAAAACATCCCCATCCGGAGACTTCGACCATGACCGTTCCCGTGCCGCGCGAGTCGATTGCGCCGCTTTCCACCAGCCGTCGGCGTGCGCTGACCGGACTGGCAGCAACCGCCGCCGCAGCAGGCCTGGGATTCCCGGCCCTGGCGCAGAACAAGGCGGTTCGCGTCGGGACCACCTTCGACAACAGCAGCGTCGAGAAGGCCAACGGCCAGGGGCTCTACCAGGGTTCGAGCGCCTTCTTCGCGGCGCTGAACAAGGCGGGCGGCATCAACGGCACCAAGGTCGAGCTCGTGATGGCCGACGACACCTTCAAGCCCGAAGTGGCCAAGGCCAACGCGCTGGCCTTCGAGAAAGACAGTTCCGTGCTCGCGCTGGTGCACCCGCTGGGCACGCGCCAGACCGCCGAGGTGATGGACGCGGTGCCCGGCATGGCCGTGGTGGGCCCCATCACCGGCACCATTGCGCTGCGCAAGAAGAACTCGCCCAACACCTTCTGGGTGCGTGCCAACTACGACCAGGAAGTCGACAAGCTCGTGAGCACCGCCGCCGTGCTGGGCCAGAGCCGCATCGGCCTCGTGCATTCGAACGATCCGCTGGGGCAGTCGGTGCTGGCGGCCTTCAAGGCCGCGCTGGCCAAGGCCAAGCTGGAGCCGGCGGTGATCGCGACCACGCCCAACACCACCAGCATGGAAGTAGGGCCAGCCGCCGAAGCCATCGCCAAGGCCAAGCCGCAGGTGGTGGTGGTCGGGCTGGCCGGCACCGCGCCGGTGTTCCTGAAGGCGCTGCGCGAGGCGGGCAACAGCAGCTCGGCCTACGGCCTGTCGATCACGGCCAGTGCGTTGTCGGCCATGGGCGATCTGGCCAAGGGCCTGGGCTTCGTGATCGTGGTGCCTTCGCCGTATTCGACCCGGTTCGAGATCGTGCGCCGCTACCAGGCCGACATGGTGGCCAGCGGCATCAAGGAGTTCTCGCTCACCAGCCTGGAGGGCTACATCAATGCCGCCGTGCTGGCCGAGGGCATGCGCCGCGCCGGTGGCTCGCTGACGCGCGCGTCGGTGATGTCGGGGCTGGCCAGCATCGAGAGCTTCGACCTGGGCGGGGTGAAGATCAACTACGGCCGCACCAACCGCGAAGGCGGCCAGTTCGTGGACGTGGCGGTGATCGGCAGCCGCGGCCAGATGCTGAGCTAGACCCCGACGCCCAGCAAACCCTCGAGCAGCTCCTGGTCCGACGCCAGTTCGCTGCTCGGCCCCGCGTGCACCACGGTGCCGCGCTCCAGCACGATGGCCTTGTGCGTCATCTCCAGCGCCAGCACCGGGTGCTGCTCGACCACGATCGAGGCCAGCCCTTCCGATTCGCACAGCCGGCGGATGGCGGCCGCCAGTTCTTCCACGATGATCGGCGCGAGGCCTTCCATCGGCTCGTCGAGCAGCAGCAGCCTGGGGTTGGTCATCAGCGCGCGGCCGATGGCGAGCATCTGCTGCTCGCCGCCCGAGAGCTGGTTGCCGTAGTTGCCGCGCCGCTCGCGCAGGCGCGGGAAGAAGTCGTAGACGCGCTTCAGGTTCCATCCGCCGAGCCGCGAGATCACCGTGAGGTTTTCTTCCACGGTGAGCGACGGAAACACCTCGCGCTCCTGCGGCACCCAGCCCAGTCCGGCGCGCACGCGCTGGTGCGAGGGCCAGCGCGTGATGTCCGCGCCCTGCCAGCGGATCGCGCCCTGCATCACGCGGGTGTTGCCCATCAGCGTTTCGAGCAGCGTGGTCTTGCCCACGCCGTTGCGCCCGAGGATGGCGAGGCTCTCGCCCTGCTGCACGGAAAAATCGAGTCGGTCGAGCACGACCGCATTGCCGTAGCCGGCGGTGACGCGGTCGAAGGCGAGTGCTTCAGGCATGGTGGTGCGAACTTCCCAGGTAGACCTCGCGAACGCGCGGGTCGGCGCTGATTTCCGAGGGCGTTCCCTCGGTGAGGATGCGTCCGCCGACCAGCACCGAGATGCGGCGCGAGAAGCGGAAGACGAGCTTCATGTCGTGCTCGATGAACAGCACGCTGATGTCCTGCGGCAGCGCCGCGATGACCTCGAACAGCTCGCCGCTCTCGTCCTGCGGCACGCCGGCCGCGGGCTCGTCGAGCAGCAGGATGCGGGGCTTGGCGGCCAGCGCCAGCGCGATCTCGAGCAGGCGCTGCTTGCCGTAGGCCAGCTCGGACACCGGCACGTCGGCCAGGCTGTCGAGCCTGAATATGCCCAGCAGCGAGTGCGCCTCGTCGAACACCTTGGTGCAACCCTTCAGCGGCCGCCACCAGGTGGCGCCCAGCCCCTCGCGCTCGCTGATCGCCAGCACCACCGACAGCAGCGGCGTGAGGCTGGGGAACAGCGTGTTGATCTGGAAAGTGCGCGACAGGCCCATGCGCGCGCGCTTGTCGGCGGACAGGCGGGTGAGGTCGTGCTCGCCCATGTGGATCGATCCGCTCGTGGGCTTGAACACGCCGGTGAGCAGGTTAATGAGCGTGGTCTTTCCCGCGCCGTTGGGGCCGATCAGCGCTTGCCGCGCGCCGGGCTCGAGCGAGAGATTCACGTCGCTCACCGCCTGGAATTCGCCGAAGCGGATGCCCAGGCCCTGGGTGCGCAGGGTGTGCGTCTTGGTTGCCGGGCTCATCGCGCCTTCCCCGTGCGGACGAAGCGCGACAGCGCGCCCATGATGCCGCCGCGCCCCAGCATGACCGCCGCGATCAGGAAGATGCCGAGCCAGAACATCCAGTACTGCGGATTCATGTCCGCGAACCAGTCGTGCACCAGCATGTAGACGATGGCGCCGATCATGCCGCCGTACAGCCGGCCGGTGCCGCCCAGCACCAGGATGATGAGCACCTCGGCCGAGCGGTTGAAGCCGATCGACTCGATGCCGACGAACTGCGTGGTCTGCGCCAGCAGCGCGCCCGCCACGCCGGCCACCGCGGCCGAGAAGGCGTAGGCCATGCGCAGACGCGCTTCCACCGGCGAGCCGATGGCCAGCATGCGCTTGCGGCTGTCGTGGATGCCGCGCAGCGCCAGCCCGAAAGGCGAGCGCAGCACCAGCCGCACCAGCAGGAACATCGCGAACACCACGCCGAAGGCGTAGCAGAAGGCGGTCTTGCCGTAGAGGTCGAAGTCGAACATGCCGAGCACCGGCGCGATGACCACGCCCTGCAGCCCGTCGGTGCCGCCGGTGATGCCCGAGAGCCGGTTGGCCACCTCGAACAGCAGCACGCACACGCCGATGGTGATCATCAGCCGCGTGAGGTCGGCGCCGCGCACCACCAAGTAGCTCAGTGCATAGCCCAGCAGGCCGCTGACGACCAGTGCGAACGCGAGGCCGGTGAAGGGCTCGCTCCAGCCGTACTTGGCGAGCAGCCCGGCCGCGTAGGCGCCAGCGCCGAAGAACGCGGCATGGCCGACGGTGAGGATGCCCGCGTAGCCCAGCGCCATGTCGAGCGACACCGCGAACAGGCCGAAGATCATGATCTGGCTCATCAGCGTGAGCTTGTCGGGCAGCAGGAAGAAGCTCGACGCGAGCGCGATCCAGAAGACGGCTTCCGCGGCGCGCAACTGCGCGGGAGAGACGGTCAGGGCTTTCATGCGAGCCCCTTCTTGGCGACGATGCCGTTCGGGCGCACCAGCAGCATGACGATCATGAAGACGTAGATGAGAAAGGCGCCGGCTTCGGGCAGGTAGTACTTGCCCGCCACGTCGACGATGCCGACCAGCAGCGCCGCGATGAACGGCCCGGTGACGGTGCCGGCGCCGCCCACGCACACCACCATCAGGAAGTACACGAGGTACTTGAGCGGGAACGAAGGCTCCAGCCCCAGCATGCCCAGGCTCAGCGCACCGCCCAGGCCGGCGAGGCCGCAGCCCAGCGAGAAGGTCAGGAAGAACAGGCGCTGCACGTGGATGCCGGTGCCGCCGGCCACGCGCTGGTTGTCCACCGCCGCGCGCACCATCGCGCCGTAGCGGGTCTTGCCCAGGCCCAGCAGCAGGGCGACGAGCACCGCCGCGCCGCAGGCGATCAGGAACAGCCGGTAGCGGCCCACCTCCAGGCCCAGCAGCGACACCTGGCCGTCGAGCGCCGCGGGCAGCGTGAAGGGCTGCATCGTCGGGCCGAAGAAATAGGTGAACGCGGCGATCGACACGAACACCACGCCGATCGACAGCAGCACCTGGTCGAGCGGATGCGCGCGGTACAGCCGGCGGTAGAACACGAACTCCAGCACCGCGCCCACCAGCGCCGCCGCGACGAAGGCCGCCGCCAGCGAGAGGCCGAAACCGAGCCCGAAGTGGTTCATCAGCACGGCGGCCACATAGCCGCCGACCATCGCGAAGCTGCCGTGCGCGAGGTTGACGAAATTCATGAGCCCCATCGTGATGGACAGGCCCACGCCGATGAGGAACAGGAGCATGCCGTAGGCCACTCCGTCGAAGATCACGATGCCCATGAATTTCCCGCTCGCTGGCTGAATGCTGGCTTCTGTTCTTTGCGTTTACTTGGCCGCGGCTTCCTTCGCCGGGTCCTTCACGCGGTCGAACTTGTCGAATTCGACGTTCACCAGCTGGCCGTTCACGCGCTCGGTCTTTCGGATGTAGACGGTCTGCACGATGTCGCGCGTGGCCGGGTCGATCTCGATCGGGCCGCGCGGGCTCTCGAAGCTCAGGCCCTTCAGCGCCTCCATGAACTTGTCGCCGCCGGTGTCGCCCTTGGTCTTGGCCAGCGCGAGGTCGATGGCGGCCATGGCGTCGTAGGCGGTCACGGCGAAGTAGCTGGGGCGCAGCTTGGCGCCGTTGTCGGCGGCGAAATCGCGCACGAACTTCTGGTTCTTGGGCGAGGGGTGCGCGAACGAGTAGTGGTGGCTGGTGACCAGGCCCAGCGCCACGTCGCCGGTGGCGTCGAGGTAGCTGTCGTCGGTGGCTTCGCCGGTGGCGTAGAGCTTGATGCCGGCCTGCTCCATGCCGCGTTCCTTCCAGACCTTCAGGAAGGCCGGCGGCATCACGCCCGAGGGAAAGAAGAAGAACACGGCCTGGGGCTTGGCGTCCTTGATGCGCTGCACGTAGGCCGAGAAGTCGGGGTTGTTCATCGGCGTGCGCACTTCGCCCGACACCTTGCCGCCGCCGGCGGTGAAGGTCTTCTTGAACGCGGTCTCGGCGTCGACGCCCGAAGCGTAGTCGGCGACCACGGTGTAGGCGTCCTTGATGCCTTCCTTGAGCATGTAGCGCGCCATCGGGTCGGTGACCTGCTGCACGGTGAACGACAGGCGCGCCACGTAGGGCGAGCTGGTGGTGATGGCCGAGGAGGCGGCGTTCATCACGATGGTCGGGATCTTGGCCTGCGTGGCGATGGCGCCCACGGCGTAGGCGTTGGGGCTGAAGTCCAGGCCGGTGAGCACGCTCACCTTGTCGCGCACGATCAGTTCCTGCGCGATGCGCTTGGCGGCGTCGGGCGCGGGGCCGGCGGTGTCCTTCTTGATGATCTCGACCGTTCGGCCGCCCATCTTGCCGCCGTGCTCCTTCAGGTAGAGCGCGATGCCGGCGTCGAACTGGCGGCCGTAGTCGGCATAGGGTCCGGAGTAGGTCGCGATCAGGCCGATGCGCAGGGGCTCGTCGGCCGCCTGCGCGGCGGTCGTGCCCAGCACGCCGAAGCTCGCCAGCAGCAGGGTCGAGAGGATGGTTCTCTTGGTCATCGTCATTGCCGTCATTTGAAAACGCCTTTCAGGTGGAATGGATGCGCCCCCTCGGGGCGCCGCTGTCGTGTAACCGGATGTGCAAAGCGGGCGATGATGCCCGAGCTGCCTGTCAGACCTGCGTATCGGGCACGCGCACCGTGAGGCCATCGAAGGCCGCGGTGATGCCGAGCTGGCAGCTCAGGCGCGAGCCGGGCCTGCGCTCGGACGCGACGGCGTCGAGCAGCGCGCTTTCCATGTCGTCGGGCGGCGGCAGCAGGTCGATGAAGGCGTCGTCCACGTAGACGTGGCAGGTGGCGCAGGAGCAGCAGCCGCCGCACTCGGCGTCGATGCCGCGCACGTTGGCGCGAATGGCGGTTTCCATCACGCTGGCGCCGACCTTGGCGTCGACGTCGCGCGTGGTGCCGTCCTTGAGGATGTAGTGGATCGTGGGCATTGTTGTTCTTGGGGCTCGTTCAGAACATGTCGAAGTACTCGCGGTGTTCCCACTCCGAGACTTCGAGGTTGAAGCGGGCGATTTCCGCTTCCTTGATGTGGCAGAGGTAGTCGACGAAGGTCTTGCCCATCTGCGCGTTGAGCATCTCGTCGCGGCGCAGGCAGGCGAGGGCGTCGCCGAGCGAGCGCGGCAGCTGCTCCGCCGGGGTTTCGTACGGCGCATCGGCCGAGGGCCCGGGGTCGGTCTTGTGGCGGATGCCGTCCAGTCCCGAGAAGAGCTGCGACGCGAGGTACAGGTACGGATTGGCCGTCGGCTCGCCCACGCGGTTCTCGATGCGCGAGGCGCTCTGCCCCATGCCGCCGAGCACGCGCAGCATCGCGCCGCGGTTGTCTCTTGCCCAGATCGCGCGGTCGGGCGCTAGCGAGAAGGGGCGGTAGCGCCGGTAGCCGTTGATGGTGGGGCTCGCGAGCGCGGCCGCGCCGCAGGCGTGCGCCTTGAGGCCGCCGAGGTAGTGCATGCCGATCTCGCTGAGCGTCTGGCCCTCGGTCTCGGGCATGAAGGCATTCACGCCGTCGCTCTTGCGGCGCAGCGACTGGTGCAGGTGCCAGCCGCTGGACATCACGTTCGGGATCTTCGGGCGACACATGAAGGTGGCGTGCAGGCCGTTGCGCTGGCAGATCTGCTTGATGGCGCTGCGCAGCAGCACCATGGTGTCGGCGGGCATCACGCCGGCGGTGGGGCCGAAAGTCAGCTCGAACTGGCTCGGGCCGAACTCGATTTCCAGCGAGCGCAGCGGCAGGCCGAGCGCCAGCAGTTGCGAGCGCAGCAGCTCCATCAGCGTGTCGACGCGGTCGTAGCGCAGCTCGGTCAGGTACTGGTGGCCGTGCGACAGCAGCGACACGCGCGGCGGTTCGCCGGGCTGGCCCGAGTCGGCCAGGCCCATGCGCGCGTCGTCGAGCCTGAAGACGTGGAACTCCACTTCCAGGCCGGCGATGAAGTCCAGCCCCAGCTCGTCGAGCTGGCGCACCGCGCGCTGCAGGATCTGCCGCGTGGCGAAGGGGCAGGGCTTGCCGTCGGCCATGTAGGCGTCGCACATCACCCAGCCGGTGCGCGGCGACCACGGCAGCACCTTGAAGGTGGCGGGGTCGGCCACGATGGTGAAGTCGGCGCCGCCCTGCAGGCCCTCGATGGCGAAGCCGCCGCCCTGTGTGAACACCGGGAACACGGTCTTGTGCGAGGTGTCCTTGGCCAGCAGGGTGGAGGTGAGGTTCACGCCTTCCCAGAGGGCGGAGCGCGCCTCGCTGGCGACCAGCGTCTTGCCGCGCAGGATGCCGTGCTGGTCGGGCCAGGCGAAGCGCACGAGATCGACCTCGCCGCTGTCGATGCGGCGCACCAGTTCCCTGGCCTGCGCATGCTGGTCGTCGGACCAGAGACCGAAGCGGTCGACGAATTTGTTGCTGCTGATGCTGCTCATGGCGCGGGCTTCAGGCGGCGAGCCGTGCCGAGGCCCAGTCGGACTTCATCCGGCGTGCCCGGTCGGCCTCCTGCCAGTAGGCCTCGGTAGCGGCTTCGTCGCTGACGTTGCGGCCGATGCCGTCGATGGAGGGCGGCCCGGTCATCGCGCTGGCCTGTTCGGCGTCGATGAGCATCGGCGCGCTTTCGCCGGCCAGCGTGGCCTCGATGGCCTTCACCAGCAGGCGGCGATAGGCGACGATGCCCTTGTCGGTGCTGCCGAGGTGCTCGCGCGTGCGGTCCTGGATGGCGCCCTGCGACTCCACCGCCCACTGGTCGTGCACGTTGATGTCGTCGCCCATGCCGGTGTAGGTCTCGGTCAGCTGCTCTTCGATGCTGTAGCCGTAGTCGTTGCGCTTGTTCTTGCGCGAGGTGTAGTCGGGCAGCTCGTAGAGCTTCAGGCGCTGGTCTCGCATCTGCTGCTTGTCGACCGGGCCGGTGAAGCTGGTGAAGATGGCATACCAGTAGCAGTGCGTGTCGTCCACGGGCACGTGCCATTGCGAGATGGTCATCTCGGCGCTCATCGGAATCACGAAGGCCTGCGGGAACACCACGTTGGTCACGCGCACGTGGGTGGTGTCTTCGCTCAGCTTGCGCAGCGCCTTCAGGCGGAAGCCGTAGTCGGTCGGCTCGACGCTGATGTCGGGGCGGTCGTACTCGCGCAGCACCTTGGTGATGGGCATGTCGGAGTCGGCCGAAGCCCCGCGGAATTGCTTGCCGTAGCTGCCGGAGGTGTCCTCGTCCTCGAAGAAGCGGTGCAGGTACGAGGCGTGCGCGGGGTCGATGCCCACTTCGAGCGCCTGCAGCCAGTTGCACTCGAACAGGCCCTTGAACGCGAAGGTGTGGCTGTCGGGCGCGACGAAGCAGTCGAAGTCGGGAAACGCGGGGGGCTCGCCCTCGCCGATGTACGCGAAGATCGTTCCGGCCTTCTCGACCACCGGATAGGCCGACTGCTTGATGCGGCTGCACAGCTTGCTGGTGGCGGGCTCGGCGGGGGTTTCGAGGCAGTTGCCCTTGGCGTCGAACAGCCAGCCGTGGAAGGCGCAGCGCAGGCCGCCGTTCTCGAGCCGGCCGAAGGCGAGGTCGGCGCCGCGGTGCGGGCAGTCGCGGTCGAGCATGCCGAGCTGGCCGCTTTCGTCACGGAACAGGACGAAGTCCTGCCCCATGAGCTTCACCGGCTTCACCGGTCGCGGGCCGGCGAGCTCGTCGGCCAGTGCCACCGGCTGCCAGTAGCGGCGCAGCAGCTTGCCGGCGGGAGCGTCGGGTCCGACGCGGGTGATGAAATCGTTCTGCTCGGCGCTGATCATCGTGCGGGCTCCATCTTTGGGGGCTGTGGAAGGGATCTGCAGGCATTGCATGCAACTGTATGCATTGTCTTGGTGATCCCGGATTCCGGTCAAACTTCCATCTGCGGTTTCGCCCCGGAATGGGGCATGAAACGCCAAAAATCAGGGTAAACGCTGAGCGTAACGTCGGTTTTTGACACTTGTTTACATGAAGTGCATGCAACAACCGAGCCAGCGCAAATATGCTGCGTGCAGTGTCAGGTGCGTCTCCTAGAATTCGCCGATGGACTCCCAACAATCCCGCGTCCTCGTGCAGTTGCGCGACATGATCCTCAAGGGCGAATTCGTGCCCGGAGAGCGGCTGGCCGAGATCCCGCTGGCCGAGAAGCTCGAGGCATCGCGCACCCCGGTGCGGCTGGCGCTGGCCAGCCTGGAGCACGAAGGGCTGATCGAGCAGTCGCCTTCCGGCGGCTACCAGATGCGCCGCTTCACCTCCCAGGAAGTGGCCGACGCCATCCGCGTGCGCGGCGTGATCGAAGGCTTTGCCGCCCGCCTGCTGGCCGAGGACGGCGCGCCGCGCCAGCTGCTGCGCGACCTCAAGGATTGCCTGGACGCCGGCGACCGCGCGGTCAACAAGCCCAGCATGGATCTGGACGACTACGCGGCCTACGTCGAAATGAACGACCGCTTCCACAAGCTGATCCTCGAAGGCTGCGGCAACCTCGCGCTCAAGCGGGTGATGGACATGCTCGGCGGCCAGCCATTCGCCGCGCCCAGCGCGATGCTGCCGATGCAGTCGTCGATGGAAGAGGGCCAGCAGTGGATGCGCCAAGCGCACCGCACGCACCACGCGATGGTGCAGGCCATCGAACGCGGACAGGGCTCGCGTGCCCAGGCGCTGGGCGAGGAGCACGTCGAAATCGCGCGCATGAATCTCGACTACGCGCTGGAACGGCCCGAGCTGGCGGCCGAGCTGATGCCGGGGATCCGGCTTGTCTCCAAGGGGCGCAACACCTGAGCTACTGTTCAGTCTGTAAAAGACTGGCTGGTATTTCGGCGGGCATGTCGTCTGATTGGCGACGCACAAGACTAGAATTTCCGGCATGAATGCCGTTTCCCCCGCCAAGACCTCGTTCAAGGAACAGATGCTCCAGGCCC
Organism: Variovorax sp. AB1(2024); assembly: GCF_037482385.2. NCBI lineage: Bacteria > Pseudomonadati > Pseudomonadota > Betaproteobacteria > Burkholderiales > Comamonadaceae > Variovorax > Variovorax sp. AB1(2024). Next base: position 1,060,631 of record NZ_JBBHKP020000001.1, read on the forward strand.
GCGAGGAGGCCATCGTGCAGACCGCGAACCGGTTGCTGGCCGAAAAGGGGTTCGAATCGATGACGGTCGACGAGGTGGCTGCCGCGGTCGGCATCGCCAAGGCCAGTCTCTACAAGCACTTTCCCAGCAAGGAAGACCTTGCCGCCGCGGCCATGGTGCGCATCATGCAGCGCACCATGGAGTTCCTTGCCTCGGTGCCGCCGGAGGACAAGCCGATCGCCAAGCTGCGCGCCGTGGTGCGTTGGTCGATGCAGGTTCAGCTGGCCGGCGAGATGCCGTCGCTGCCGCACCAGAACTCGACCCTGCGCGCCGCGCTGATGAACAACCGCGCCTACCTCGACCGCCTGGTGACCATCAGCGACCAGCTCGGCGGCTGGATCCAGGCCGCGCAGGCCGACGGTTCGCTGAACCCGAAGCTGCCGGCCCTCGCCGTGCTCTACACGCTGTTCGCGCGGGCCTGCGATCCGGTGCTGGGCTTCCTCAAGGCCGGCGGGCTGCAGACCGACGAGCAGATCGTCGAGCTGGTGCTCGCCACCTGCTTCGAGGGCCTGGCCTCGCGCTGAAGGCTCGGCTCGGCTGCTCAGCTGCTGAGCACTCGGCGCGGCGTCACCGCGGCCTCGACGGCCCAGCCGACCGCCAGCAAGCGGTGGTCCGTGTTGCCGATGCCGGCGATCATCAGCCCGACCGGCGCGCTGCCCGCCTCGTGGCAAGGCACGGAAAGCGCGCAGCCGTCGAACAGGTTCACCACCGACGGGTTGCGCAGCATGCGGCCGTTGATGCGGTAGTAGGTTTCGTCGTCCTTCAGCACCTCGGCAATGGTCGGCGCGGTGTCTGGCGTGGTCGGCATCAGCATCGCGTCGTAACCGGCGGCCGCGGTGTTGATCGAGCGGATGAACTGGCGGCGCAGCGCCTGCAGCTGCAGGTAGTCGGGCGCGGTGATGGTCTCGCCGGTCCTGATGCGGGCCAGCACGCGCGGGTCGTACTTGGCGGCGCCGGTCTTGATGAATTCGCGGTGCCAGGTGAAGGCCTCGGCGGCGGTGATCATGCCGCGCGGGTTGATGGCGGGCGCCTTCGCGAACTCGGCCATCGGCAGTTCGGTGACCGTGGCCCCGGCGGCGGAAAGCTTCGACAGCGCCGCCGCGAACGCCGCGGCCACTGCCGGCGACAGCTCATCCTGGAAGAAGGTCCTGGGCACCGCGAAGCGCAGGCCGCGCAGCGGCGGCACGCGGATCGGGCGTGGCAGTTCGCCAGCCATCACGGCGTCGAGCAGGGCGCAGTCTTCCACCGTCCAGGCGATCGGCCCGGCGGAATCGAAGGAGGTCGACAGCGGCAGCACGCCGTCGAGCGGAATGCGCCGCTGCGTCGGCTTGAAGCCCACGAGCCCGTTGAGCGCCGAGGGAATGCGCAGCGAGCCGCCGGTGTCGGTGCCGATGGCGCCGGCCGCCATGCCGTCGGCCACCGAGATCGCGCCACCCGATGTCGATCCACCCGGGATGCGGCCGACGGCACGGTCGTAGACATTCTTCGGCGTGCCGTAGTGCGGGTTGATGCCCAGGCCCGTGTAGGCGAACTCGACCGTGTTGGTGCGTCCGACGATGATCGCGCCGGCGCGCCGCAGCCGCTCGACCACGATGGCGTCGCGCGCTGCCGGCGGCTGGCCGGCCAGCACGGTCGAGCCGCCGAGCGTGGTGACGCCGGCTTCGTCGAACAGGTCCTTGAGCGATATGGGGATGCCTGAGATGTGAGAGGCGGCGGGGCGGCCTGCCTTGCGGTCGGCGTCGAGCCGGGCTGCGGCGGCGCGAGCCGAATCGGCGTGTACGCGGATGAAGGCGCGCGCGCCTTCGCCGGCGGGGTTCTGGATGGCCGCGAGCGCCTCTTCCACCAACTGGCTGCTGCTGACCGAGCCGGCTGCGAGGCGGCGCGACAGCTCGGCCATCGACGACTGGCCCATCGCCTTGCCGCCCGTCTCGGGCGCCTGGGCCGATGCCTTGGGCCAGAAGGAGAGCATGCCGGTGGCGGCTGCGAGGCCGGCCGACTGTTGAAGGAAAGTCCGACGTTGTTGTTGCTGTTGCTGTTGCGTCATGGCGCTCTCCTCCGGGTGGATGGGTGGGCCTCTGGCAGTCTACACAGCGGGTGCGGCCAGTGCGTTGCCGGCCGTTACAGCACGCGCGGGCTGCCGCGCGCTTTTTCATCAGCGGATGTCTATCAACAGGTGGGGCCTGAAGCCTTCCTGCTCGCCGTTGCGCGCGTAGCCCAGCGGATTGGCCACGACGCGGCAGCCGTTCTTCATGTAATCCGACGGGCAGTGCAGGTGGCCGTGCAACCACAGCCTGGCGTGGGGGAGCAGTTCGTCGAGCGCATTGCAGAAACCGGCGGTGCCGGGAGTCAGCCCGTAGCGCGGATCGCCGCTGTCGAGGCTGGGTGCGAAATGCGTAATGGCGACCGTGGTGCCGTCGAAAGGCTCGGCCAGTGCCTGTTCGAGCCAGGCCTGGCATGCGAGCGACTGCTCCCGCAGCTGGCCGGCGAGGAACAACTGGCCGTTACGCATGGTGGCCGCTTTTTCAAGGTAGAAATCGGCCGCGCGCATTGCCTTGCCCCGTTTCTTGAGTGCTTCGGCGAGGCTGTCGGCAGGGGTGGCCAGTGCGTCGAAGTCGGCCCAGAGCGTGGTGCCGACGAAGCGGATGCCGTCGATGACGCGGGTTTCGCGCTCGAGCCAGAGGATGTCGAGCTCTTCGCACAGGGTGCGCAGGCGTTCGTGGGTTTCGTCGAAGTCGGCGTTGTCGTACTCGTGGTTGCCCGGCACGTAGATCACGGGCGTCGGCCAGCCGTTGCGGGGAGAGAAGCGGCCCAGCCCGAAGTCGGTGTCGGTCAGGCGGGAGCCTTGCTGGTAGGAGCCGATGTCCCCCGCCAGGATCAGCATGTCGGCGCCCGGAACGGGCTCGGCATGGAAGCGGGGATGGGATTCCAGGTGAAGGTCGGACAACAGTTGCAACTTCATCGTCGAACCAGTCTAGGGGAATTGACCCATGCATGAAGTGCATAAGGTCTGGGTTGAAAACCTAGGGATAACCCTTATTCTTGGTACATCAACCACTCAGAGCACGGCCACAAGCCGCGCAACACCATGTTCAGCCTCATCGCCCAAGTGGCACGTTTCTTTCGCTCCTCGACCGTCAACGCCCCGGCCAGCCACGCCGCAGCACTGATGGAAAGCGCCGACATTCGCGCCGGTCGCGGAGCCCACCACGCGCAGGAACTGCGCGCCGCCGCCTCGGCCTGGCTCAGCGTCGTCCGCTGAGCGGTCGACGGGCTGGCAGGTCAGTCGGGCACCCTCTGCCCGAGGACCGATCCGGCGAAAGCCGCTGCTGCCGAGCGCAACAGCGCCGTGCGCAGCCACTCGTGCGAATGCCCGTGCTGGGCGCGCCGGTGCCAGATGGCATCCACGTGCACCGGCGGCTGGTCGAAGGGCAGGTCGCGCAGTACCAGTTGGTCGTCGATGCCGGTGACTGTCACGAAGTGACGCGGCAGCACGGTCAGCAAGTCTGAATTGGCCACCACACGGCCTGCGGTGAAGAACTGGTTCACCGTCACCACGATGCGCCGCTCGCGCCCCATGGCGCCCAGCGTCTGGTCGATGAAGCCGTAAGGCCGCCCAGAAAAACTCACCAGAAGGTGCCGCGCCGCGCAGTAGTCGTCGAGCGTTAGGGGCGCATCCGCCAGCGGATGGCCCCGGCGCATCACGCATACATATTGGCCCAGGTAGAGCCGCTGGGTCTCGAACGCAACCCCGACGCCTGATTGGCCACGCGCCGCGAGGCTGGCGATCACGGCCGGAAAGTAGCCGACGGCCATGTCGACTTCTTCGAGCTCGAGCATGCGGCGCGGGTCGCGCGTGGTCAGCGGCAGCACGCGCAGCGAGATGGCGGGCGCTTCTTTCTCGGCGATCTGCACGAGGCCCGGGATGAGCTCGGCCGCGGTTGCGTCGGCCATGGCCAGCAGGAAGGTTGTGTCGGCCGTGGCGGCATCGAATTCGCCGGGCGCCAGCGTGTGCTGAAGCTGGCGAAGCGCGTCGCGCACCGTCGGCCAGAGAGCCAGGGCCCGTGGCGTGGGCTCTACGCCGGCGCCGGAGCGGCGCACCAGTTCATCCCCCAGTACATCGCGCAGGCGCCGCAACGCGTTGCTCACCGCAGGCTGCGTGATCGACAGATTGCGGGCAGCGCGCGTGAGGTTGCGCTCTGCCATCACCTCGTCGAAGACGCGAAGCAGGTTGAGGTCGAGCGTGCGAAAGTTGACATCCATCAGTCTTGTGAATGATAAACATCAGAAAGATAAAGTGGAATCGTACTAGGGTAAGCCCTAATATTGGCAGA